>CAKPYH010000001.1 GCA_934202735.1 uncultured Alphaproteobacteria bacterium
GAACCCGCCTCAACCGATGAAACTGACTTCTCACGCTTCATCCCGATCGCCGATGCTCTCTCCGCACTCAAGTTGTCACTGAACACAACCAACGATATTTAATATCTCAAAGTCTCTTTACTCTGTCCCCATTTCGGCCAAGCGATCGCGGACCTTTTTCAAGTCCTCCCAAGCCGCCCGGCGATGAGTATCCATTTTCAGCACCATCGCAGGGGATAAAGTTGCCCGCACCGGTATGCCGTGATAATCTCCCCACATTGCCCGAGCCTTGGACAAACTGGCCTGACCGATGACTTCTTGGGCCGGGCCGGAACCGAATACCAGGATCAGTTTCGGTTGCAACAGCGCAATTTCTCTTTCCCAAAAGGGACGACAGACGGCCCGTTCTACCGGTGTCGGCAGGCGATTACCGGGTGTTCGCCACGGAATAAGGGTAGACACATACGCATTGGTCGCGACATGCAAGCCGATCGCTGCCAACATTTTGTCCAGCAAAGCCCCGGCCGGGCCACTCATCAACCGACCGGCTTTTTCATCGGCTGTATCCGGTGTATCCAACAAGCATAAAACAGTCGGATGTTCCACCCCGATACCGTTGAGTGTATGAGCCGCCGTCTTCTTCAAGGGGCACCCGTCAAAATCGGCCCGCCGCCGATACAAATCATCCAGATCGGTTGCCCCTTGGGCCAAAGCGACCGCTTGTTCCGAAAAGACGTGGTCCGCGCCGTTCGGATCATCGGAAGATACATCGGCCGCTTTCATCATCGGATCCGGCCAACCCGATGTCCGATCTTGCAGGCGATTGACGGGGGCTTCACCGATTGTTTCGGTAATGCCTGCCGTTAAAAACCACTTCAATTTTTGATAAATTGTCATTTTTTTGCTTTTCAAAACCTGAGACTTATGTTATCATAAAAGCAAACAAAAAGGAAGTAAAAAATGAAAAAAGGGAAAAAAGTCTTTACAGCGGTCAGCACAGCCGTGCTATCAGGCCTGACCGGTTTTGTATTCGGATTTGGCGTTTGTTGGTGGACCATACCCGTACCGTCCGAGAAAACAGATGTGCGTCAAGCCTTGATGATTATGGGGCCTGATACAGGGGGCTATGGGGCTTATTTGGCCGGTTTTTTAGCCAGTCAGAATCAAGATTATGATCAGGCGGCGGCTTATTGGACCACGGCCATGAAACAAGCCCCCGATGTGCCGAAAATCAAAATCCCGGTTTACCTGATGCGTTTGGTACGGGGCGATGTAGCCGGTGCTTTGCCGTTGGCCCGGGATTTACAGACCTTAAAACAGCCCGAACTGTTGGCCGATGAAGTTTTGATTGCCGATGCGCTGCGGCGGGCGGATTATGATACGGCTGCCCGCTTGTTAAAAGACAAACCGGCCTATGGGGTGGACAACCTGTTCAAACCGGCTATCGGGGCTTGGATAGAAGTGGGGCGCAAGAATAAAAAAGCGGCGTTAAAAGCCCTGGCCCCCTTGAACAAAGAGAAAACTCGTGCCTTTTATGAGTATTATACGGCTTTGGTTTCCTTGGCCTTTTCAGACACAAAAGCAGCCCAAAAAGCCTTTACCCGCATGGACAAACAGGCGCAAGCAGGTTATCCGTCTTTAACGGCACTGGTCTTCATGCGTGATTTTTTGACCACGCAAAAAGCCTGGAAGGCCGGCCGAGCCGAATACGATCATGCCGAACGGGTTTTGGCTAAAATGCCGGCGGTACGGGAAACAATCAACACCCTGCATGCGCCGACGGTGATAACACCGGCGATCGGGGCGGCCGTTGTGTATTACGATACATCTGTGGCCTTGGCCCCCTTAAAGGTTCAAGAAACCAGCCTGGTCCTGAACGCCCTGGCCATGTATTTGGATCCCGATGCCATGACTCCCCGTATTTGGGCGGCCGAGTTATTGGAAGGTATTAAAAATTATCGGGCTGCAAATGAAATATATGACGGCATGAAGAACAAAACGGACCTGGTATCCTTAAAGCAAGCCATGAATATGATTGCCGATGAAAATTATACATCGGCCTTACCGGCGGTGGAAGCGTTGATTCAGCGGGCCGGAAATGACGGCTTTCTCTTGTCTTTGGCGGCCGAAGCGGCGTATCGTGCCGAGGATTACGAACGGGCCGTTCGCTATTATCGGCAATCGGCCGATGCTCTCTTACAAGCGGGACAAGCCGATACGGCGGCCGAAGCCTTGTTGATGTTAGCCCATACATACGAAACAGCCGATCAGCCGGATCAGGTAGAACCGACACTGCAGGAAGCCATGCGGGCCAATCCGAACAATGCGTTAGTATTGAACTATCTGGGGTATGTATGGTTGGATGCCCGCAAGAATATCAATGAAGCTTTTGATTTGGTGGCCCGGGCGTATGCTATGGCCCCCAACGATCCGAACATTATGGACAGTATGGCCTTGGGATATTATGTGAAGCAAGATTATGTTCAGGCCTTACCGTTGGCCGAACGGGCTACGGATGAATTACCGTTCAGTTCTGTGGCGTATGCCCACCTGGGGGATATTTATGCCGCGTTGGGCCGGAATCGGGAAGCCCGCTATCAATACCGTAAAGCCTTGGATTTAGCGGCGGATATAACGCCTGCCTTACGCCGGGAATTGGAAAGCAAATTAAAAAAATAGCCCCGCCGGTTAAACCGCACGGGGCCGCTTGACCAAGGGGACTTACCGACCGGACAGGCTTTCCAACACAACGGTCCCTTTCTTTTGACGAGCCAACGTGTACTGTTTACGCAGACTGTCCCGCACGGCATGCGGATTAGGAATCTTGCGCATGTAAACCGAACCGGTCATATCCATGGAATCCACCGATATATTCCCCAAGTTTGCCCAAATATCAATCAGGGATTGACTGGTGGCACTGTTCACCACACGGAACAATTCAATTTCATCCACATACTTGCTGAAAATACCGGTGATGATAATCAGTCGCTGATTAGTCAGGACATACGACCGATAAATACGCTTGTAATACAGGGCGATTAAAAAGATACCCAACGTACAGATTGTCAAAATCCAATACACCGGATTATACTTGACATCAGCGATAGATCCCGTTACGTTCCAAACAAATTCTTCATCATTATTGATGACATTGCGAATAATATCATAATTGTTCATGGTACACCTTTCCTGCAAGCATGATTTCCTTGCCTATAAAAATACGCCAAAAAAACACAAAAGACAACTTTTTTTTAATAAAACGCGTAAAAAAACATACGGCAATATGTTTTTTTGCATACGATTCTATTTATTTTATAATTAAGTATAGGTTTATCTGGACAACGGCCTTTTCACACCCCAAAGTTTTATTGCTTCAAATGATAGTAAGAAAGGAGAATCACATGAAGAAGTATTTATTAACAACACTGGCTTTAGCTGGTTTAATGGTTGCGGCCACGGGCGCAATGGCGGCCGAACCGGTGCGCGGACCGTATGTGGTGGGTGAAGCCGGCTATGCTTTCGGTATGAAAAACAATGAAAACGCCGGCGTGTTTGCGTTGGGGGCGGGGTATCATGTCAACCACTTTATGCGGACGGATATCACGGTCGGTTATCGGCCTTGGGGCAAAGTCAACTTTAAGGACTCACCCAAGAAAAAAGCCGATATGTGGTCTTTGCCGGTTATGATGAACTTCTATGCCAAATATCCGCTGGGTCATTCGTTTGACCTGTATGGTATGGCCGGTTTAGGTATGTCCTGGAACAAGACAAAGAACACTTCCAACGCACATGGCCGGACACGGGCTAACTTTGCCTGGACGGCAGGTGCCGGTATTGATTACTACATCAATGAATGCTGGTCCTTGGATTTGGGCTATCGCTATACCGACTTGGGGAATGCCCGCGTAAAGGGGAATGATTCTTTCACCGGTCGGCGTAAACAAGATGTCCGTTCCAACGATGTGAAGTTGTCCGCTCGGTACTACTTCTAACAATCGGTACACATTTTGTCCAAGTCAGGCACTCTGCTTTACTGTGGAGTGCCTGTCAGCATGTTCAGCACTTGACGTACCCCCGTACTGTCGCCTGCCGACAGGGTCGGTATCGTGGGGCACAGCCGTTTCATCAGGCCCGTCATCACTTTTCCGGCCGCACATTCCACAAACGTATCGGTCCCCAAAGCCGCCATTGTTTGAGCCGTTTCCGTCCATCGCACGGTCCCGCAAACTTGTTCGGCCAAAGTACGCCGTATATCATCCGGATCCGTTTCCGGTTGCGCCGTCCGGTTCGCGATTACCGGCACGCGGGGGGATCGGACAGGCACATCGGCCAACGCCGCGGCCACAACCTGCGCCGCCGGTTGCATATAAGGACTGTGAAAGGGACCGCTGACCGCCAAGGGCAAGACGCGTTTGGCCCCGGCCGTTTGGGCCAATGCCGCCGCCGTATCCAAAGCGGTCCGGTGTCCGCTGAGAATCACTTGACCGACACAGTTATCATTGGCCACCACCACCTGCGCCGCGGGGGTAGATGCCTGATTCGCAATTTCCTGCACTTTTTCTATATCCAAGCCGATAATCGCCGTCATGCCCCCCCGGACCGTTTGAGCCGCAGCCGCCATAGCCTGTCCCCGTATATCCAACAATCGGGCCGTATCGGCCAAGGTCAAGGCTCCCGCAGCACACAAGGCGGTATATTCCCCCAAAGAATGCCCGGCCATACACAGGGCGACATCGGTCAACGGGTGGCCCCATTCGCTTTCCACGGCACGCACAACGGCCATACCGACCGCCATAATCGCGGGCTGTGCATTTTGTGTTTGAGTCAACACATCGGGATCGCCTTGAAACATCAAGGTACTGAGATCCCGGTGGAGTGTTTCATCTACTTCGGCAAAGACATCTCGGGCGGCCGGGAAGTTTTGATATAGATCCGTTCCCATACCGACAGATTGGGACCCTTGTCCCGAAAATAAAAAAGCAGGTTTCATAGCATATCCTTTCATTGATTACAGGGTGTCATCGGGGGCATGATACAGGCCACCGCTGATCGGTTCCGGTACGCCCGTTGTGGTCGGAAACGTAAGGGGCAGGCCAAACAAAGACCGCACCGCCAAAAAAGCATAACCGGCCGCTTGTAAATTATAGTGGGGCATATCCACTTCCGTCATGGTTTGCACCATTCCGGGCAAGGCTTTTTTCAAGCCCAAGACCAACCCGGGGTTCAATGTACCGCCCCCCGACAATATCCAATTTTCCGGTTGTTCGGGCAAGAAAGCTGTGGCCCGGACCACACTTTGAATGATGAAAGCGGTCAAGGTCGCGGCTCCATCGGCGGGGGTACAGCCTTCTATATGCTGCAACAAGGTATTAAAATCATCACGATCCAGGGTTTTCGGAGGCGGTTTCATCAAATAGGCAGTTTTCAACAAATAAGCCAACAATCGCGTATCCACGGTCCCCTTTAAGCCCCAAGTTCCGTCAAAATCCGTTTCTACACCGGCATGACGCTGCAACCACCGATCCAACAACAAGCACCCCACCCCGACATCAAAAGCGCAATGTTCCCCCAATGCCCCGATAAAGGTCAAAGTGGTAATGCCCCCCAATCCGACAATCGCCATCGGCTTGGGCCGGTTGCGCATAACGGCTTCCCAAAACGTTGTCAATAACGGCCCCCCTTGCCCGCCGGCCTGTAAATCGGCCTGTGCAAAGCGATCCACAACGGGGCGTTTCAAAGCCCGAGCCAACGCCGCACCGTCCCCCAAAATGACATCGGTTTTATCGGCGGCGTGCCGGTGAATCAGGTGTCCCGAATAGCCCACAATATCCACCGGCGGCCGGACTCGGCTTTGAGCCTCTAACAACTCGCGCGCCACGGCCAAGTGTTCCTGTGTGATTTGTTCGTTCAACGCTTTTAATCGGGCCGCATCCGTAAAATCATCGGGATACCGCAACGCCAACAAGGCTTCCCGCAAATCGGCCGGGTAAGGCCGGGTCAAAGACACCGGTGTTCCGTCAATATCCAAACCATCGGTATGAATCAGGCACGCATTGACCGATACCGCAGACGTATCAGCGTACAGGCCCAGGGCTGTCTTGGGTTCCAATACCGGCATTTACACCCCCGCAAACGGATCGGGCAACGTGTCTTGCGCGTCTTCTATCCGGCGATATAATTCGTCCAGGAACGCCCGCCGGGGCAGGCCCGGTTCAATCGGGGGCAAAAACCGGATCGTAACGGTACCGGCATGTTTAATCATTTTATTTTTCGGCCAACAAGAACCGCTGTTCAAGGCCACCGGCACCACCGGGACCTGACATTGTTCATACAAAAAGGCCACACCGGGACTATACGGTTTTTTGGTACCGGGGGCTGTCCGGGTCCCTTCGGGGAAGATGATCAGGTTCATGCCGTCTGCCAAGCGTTGACGGACCGCGGTCATCATTTTCCGCATCGTGCTGGCTCCCCCTTTCCGATCAATGGGGATACACCCGGTTTTCAAGAAATATAAACCGGCCAGCGGGACCCATAATAATTCTCGTTTCAGCACATAAAACGTGTTCGGCACCAAATGGTGAAAGACCGTTGTTTCCAAAGCGGATTGGTGTTTGGACGCCACGATATAACCGGATTGTTGCGGCAGGTTCTCCAACCCTTCCACGCGGATCCGAACGCCACAAAAAACGCGCAACAGGAAATTGCTCAACCGTGTCCAAAAAATCGGAAAGAACAAGGCTTTCTTGCGGGGCAGGAACAAGGTCGGCAACATCACGATAAATAAGAACAGCGTGATCAGGTAAAAGACAATCGTGAACAAAACAGAACGACACATTTCAATCATTTTAATATCCTTTCAATTTTATTTTGTGCCCAAGTCGCCATGAACTTGTGATACTCAACAAACAACAACCACGCATAGCGTGTGCGAATCCAATCCACCGAATCTCCAAAGGAACGCGGAAACACCGGCAGGGGGATAATCTGCAACTCCGGATTTTTATGAGACACTTCAAAAATACTGCGCGGCATGTGATAAAAACTGGTTACCAACAACACCCGCCGCACCGCATGTCGCCGAATCCAATCGGCAATCTCGGCGGCATTTCCCCGCGTATCTTTGGCCCGATACCCCAAGGTAATGTTCGGCATCAATTCGGGCGGAACAGACGATGCTAAATCCGCCAACAGGACATCTTTATGCACCCCCGAAATCAACAAGTGATCGGCATATTTTTCTTGCAACAGATTCAGGGCCGTTTGAATCCGTTCGTTGCCGCCGGTCAAGACAATAATCGCATCGGTTTGTTCATGCGGGTCCGGCCGAAAACTGCATGCGTACAGGCAAAACAGGCAAAAACCGATCAGCCACACACTCAGGCCGATCAAGCCGAAATACCACACACAAGAAGTTATCAGGTGCTTTGACATTATAAAAACCGTTTCAGGTAATCCGATACAGACTTAATGGTTGTGCCAAAGGCCAACACGGCCAACACCACCGGAACACACATCAGGACCACCCATTGTCCGCCGCTTAAAACGGGATTGACAATAAAGTCCAAGGTCGCCCCCCGAATAAAAAAGGAAACCCCGGCCATAATCGGCACCGTCAACAAAAAGCCGAACGCGCCCCCCATCAGGGTCAACATAAAATTGCGAACGGCATATTGCCGCACAATGAACCAATCATTAGCCCCCATCAGATGCGTCAAAGATATAATATGTTCATGCACACTTAAACCGCTGCGCGTGATATACACCACCGTAAATGAAGCCGTTAAAGCCAATAAAATCAAAATAAAGCCGATCAATTTCACAATACCGTCCGATAACTTGAACAACGGGGCCAGTTGCATGCGATGACTGTCCAAGACGGCGGCCGGCACAGATGTGGCTAAATCGGTTTTCAAGCGGGCTAGATCAGGATAATGGTCCGGATCCACCGATACATCAATCAATTTAGGCACCGGCAATTCCGCCAACACGGCATCGCCCCCCAACCAAGGTGTCATCAGGTCCGCCATTTGTGTCTCGTTCAGGACCGTTGCCCCCATCACGCCATCACTGGATCGCAACAAGGTCAGGGTCGTTTCAATTTCCCGGCTCACATCGGGACGAGGTGTACCATCGGCGGTATAAGTAGGGATTTGCACGGTCATAGACCCGGATACCACCCGTTGCCACCCCGTGATCGCGGTGTAGGTACTCATACCCGCCGCCAGAATCAAGACGGCAATAAAACTCATCAACATACTCATCCACGGCAGAAACAATCGCCCCGAATCCGTGGCAAAAAAGATATTTGTTTGTTTCATCATTTGTTCCCCCGATTAAATAACTTGGATGCCATATCCCGATATTGACCGGACGGTAAAACGGACAGACGACCTTTTTCCAAATGCAGGCGCGGAAAACCGAAATGCTTGATCAAGCCTTCATTATGCGTAGCAATAACAACGGTGGTTCCCAACTTGTTTAACTCCAAAAACAGGTGTAAAAGCCGTTTAGCCATTGCATCGTCCACATTACCGGTCGGTTCATCAGCCAATAATAATGTCGGCCGATTGATGACGGCCCGGGCAATCGCCACCCGTTGTTGTTCTCCGCCCGACAAAGCCGGCGGCAAAGATTTCATTTGACTTTCCAGACCGACCCAAGCCAACAACTCCGATACATGCCGGCGAATTTCAGACTCTTTCACGCCGGCGATTCGCAACGGCAACGCCACATTATCAAACGCCGTCAAGTGGTTCAGCAACCGAAAGTCTTGAAACACCACACCGATTTGTCGCCGAATATGCGCTTTGGCCCGCCGGGACAGCTCGTCCGCGGCATAGCCGAACAACCGCATCCGCCCTTTTGTCGGCAGGTGATACAGGTACAACAGGCTGAGCAAAGACGTTTTACCCGCCCCGCTTTCACCGGTCATAAAGTGAAACGACCCGGGGTCCAGAGTGAATTGAATATCCTTTAACACATCTTGGCCGGTACCGTACCGGAAAGAAACCCCGTTAAATTCGGCAATAGGTGTTTGTAATTTAGGTGCCATAGCGTTGTTTTTACATTCCTTTGTTAAAAATAGTTGTATCTTTTTCCAAAATCGTCTATACTTCTTTTACACCATTTTTTCAAAAAGGGAAAGATAAATGTTTATTATATGTCCAAAATGTTCCGCAAAATACAAAATTCCGGATGGCGTAGACCTGGCACCGGGACAAAAATTAAAGTGTTCCGCGTGTGATTTTATCTTTGAAAAAGGACAGGAAGCCCCTTTGATTTTGGAAACGACTGTCCAAGATAATACGCCCGTATCGGGCAATACGCCGGCTCAACCGACCACACCGGCCGCCAAGGCCCCGACTTCGGAAGACCCGATTCCGCCGGCTTTTTCCAATCCGTTATTCACACAACCGATTGAACAGGCCTCACCGGTTCTGCCCACCTTGACGGCCGATTCTGTGCCGGTTGCCTTTCAACCGGTGAATACACCTCCGCGTAAATCACATGTGGGTCTGATTGTAATTTACTTGATTTTATTGGTTGCTTTATGCGTTGTCGGGTGGTCCTGCCGATCTTTATTAAAGCCGACATTGACCGATCTGTTCCCGGCCGAATCGTCTCGCCGATCATCCATACGGACCTCTGTGCAACCGACCTTGCCTCAGACCGCCCCGACACAACCGACCCCGGACCCGATCCGGACCGAATCACCGGTCAAGCCCGATCCGAAACCGATCGCAGAACCGGTAGAGCAGCCGTCTCCGACTCCGGCGATTCAACCCATGCCCGCACAACCGAAGGCGAACGCGTATCCGTCTCAACCCGTTCGGCCGGTTGTACGGACAGATACGGTCCTCTTGCCCGCCGAACATCCGGTACCGTCTCCGATCCGACCGCCGCAGGCTTTACCCGAACCGCCCCAAGATCTTCCGGATCATCCGGCGGATACTCGGACGGAAAGCGCAGATGATCAGGTCCCTTTGTTTGATATGATGGTGGATCCCCTGACGGCGGCCACACCGGCGGATTTAGCTTTGGCTAATTTGACATTTCGGACTGTTATGGATGATAACGGCCTGCCCCAATTATTGATTGAAGGCAGCCTGCGTAATAATGGGGCAGACACACGGTCTTTGCCGTTTATTACGGTGGTCGTTTCAGATAAGGACGGGACACCTTTAACCCAGAAAAAAGTACACATCACGGCGGACAGTATTGCCCCCGGAGAAGTGGTTTCTTTCTTTACCGGAATTACGCCGGCCCCTGCCGGTGTTGATCATGTAGACGTGCATTTTTAAGGGGAACAGATGCGGTATTGGGTGCTTGCTTTTTTAATCATGATGCCTTGGGCCGGCCGGGCGGCGTGTCCGATCGCAGACGAAGTGGCCCGTACCCGAGGCCAGGAAGCGGCCTTGCCCATTTATCTGAACTGTGCGTTGCAAACCAACGATGATGATACACAACTGTACCTGGCCCGGGCGTATGAAAACGGACGGGGTGCAATGTCCAAGAATATCCAACGGGCGTTGCTGTTTTATCATTTAAGCGCCGATAACGGCAACGCAACGGCTCAGGTGGCTCTGGCGGATTTATTGACTCGCCTGGATGCACGGGACGATACGCGCCAAGACCTGCAAGCCTATCTGGACAAAATCGGTCCGATGATGAAAAAAGCCCGCTCTGCGTTTTCAGGGGAATTATTGCCCCCATACGCTTTGTTGGCTTTGGCGGCGGAAAAGCCGGAACAAAAGTGGTTTTATCCCACCCGTGTCAAATCCGATCCCGGGGCCGCACGGGCCTTAAAGGCTTATCAAATCACGCCGGCGGATAAACAAGCTGCGGTTCGGGCCGCTTCGCAATGGAAGCAACGCAAAATGTTGCAGGCAGCGGGGGAAGTTTTGACATTGGATGAATACAACCGTTTTTATAAAACACTGTATCCGGCACAGGGCTTACCGGATTCATTTGCCCGGTCGCAAGCCGTGCGTTTGTTGCAAGAAAGGATTGAAAGCCGACAAAAATGAAGCATGTCTATATTAAAACGTTCGGGTGTCAGATGAATACCTATGATTCCGCGCGGATGCGGGACGCACTGGCCGTGTTGGGCTATACCGAAACGGACAAGCCCGAAGACGCGGATATTTTGCTGTTAAACACTTGCCACATTCGGGAAAAAGCCTCCGAAAAATTATTTTCCGAAGTCGGTCGTATGAAAGAAGTCAAACAGGCTCGTGCCGCCCGCGGATTGGATACCTTGCTGGTGGTGGCCGGCTGTGTGGTTCAGGCCGGCGGTGCCGAATTGTTAAAGCGGGCGCATGCGGTGGATATTGCCATCGGTCCGCAAAATTATCATCGCTTGCCCGAATTGATTGCACAATACAATCGGACACACGGACGGGTGGTCGTGGCCGACTTCCCCGCAGAATCCAAGTTTGATTTTCTGCCTCGGGCCCGGGCCGGCGGTGCATCGTGCTTCTTGGCGGTTCAGGAAGGGTGCGATCACTTTTGCTCGTACTGCGTGGTCCCCTATACACGGGGGTGCGAATATTCTCGTCCCGCAGCCGATATTTTGGCCGAAGCGAAACAGTTGGTCGCCACCGGTGCCCGTGAAATTATGTTGCTGGGTCAAAATGTCAACGGGTGGCATGGCGAAGGTGCGCGGGATTTAGGGGACGTGATTCGCATGTTGGCCGATATTGACGGCCTGGATCGCATTCGGTATACCACATCTTATCCGTCCGAGATGACCGAAAACATCATCACGGCCCATCGTGATGTGGCGAAATTGATGCCCTATATTCACCTGCCCATTCAATCGGGCAGTGATACGATTTTACAGGCCATGAATCGGCAATACACGCGGGACCAGTATCTGCATATCATTGATCGCTTTCGGGCGGTCCGACCGGATATTGCCATTTCATCGGACTTTATTGTCGGTTTTCCGGGCGAAACGGACACCGATTTTCAAGACACCCTGGACCTGGTTCGCCGGGTCGGTTATGCCAGTTCCTTTTCGTTCAAGTTCAGTGCCCGTCCCGGTACACCGGCCAGTTTGATGAAAAACCAAATTGCCGAAGCGGTTAAAACCGAACGCCTGATGCAGTTGCAAGAGTTGTTGTTAGCGCAACAAAAACACTTTAATGAAGCCACTGTCGGGAAAACGCTGGATATTTTGCTGATTGAACAGGGCAAGGAAGCCGGACAACTGTCGGGCTATACTCCTTATTTACAGAACACACATATTCAAGCCGACGACAGCCAACTGGGGCAAATCGTACGGGTTAAAATTACGGCTGCGTCTGCAACGTCTTTGGCGGGACAACCGGTGGGACAGAACGCTGATACCGATTGACGATGATCACGCCGATCAAGACCAACACCCCGCCCGTACCCTGCGCCCAGGTCAGGCGGCTGCCGAAAACGCAGGCGGCCCCGATAATGCTGAATACCGGTTGCAGGTAGTAAATCACACCGGTTTTGATCGCGCCGATGCGGGCCAATGCACTGTTCCACGCCAAATAAGCCAACACCGAATTAAACACACCCAAGTACACAAAGATGGCCCAATCCGTCAACCCGGGGACAAAGCGGGATTCTACCGCCCGCACACCGAACCAAGGGGCCAAGATCACAACTCCCACTCCGACCGTCATCGTCAACAAGGCGGTTTGCGAAATAAACGGCGGACGGCGATATTGCAAGAAACTGTACACCGCGAAGCAAAACGCATTGATAATCATCCATAAAATCCCTATTTTCAGGGGCATACGTCCGATGTGCGTGATGGCTCCGTTTGTCAGAATAATCATCACACCCGCCACGGCCAAGGTCATACCGACCCAAGCCGCCGGCCCCACAGGGTGATGCAGCACCACCGCCACCAACACCGTCAAAAAGATAGGCCCCAACAGGTTCAATAAACTTAAATCCACGGCTTGAACCGTTTGTGCCGCCAGATAAATCAAGGTATTATCCAACACAATCCCCGACAAAGCCAATCCCACCACCCATTTCCAATGATGATAAAAATAGGTCCGCGCTTGCCACACTCCCCGCCCCCCTATCGGAGCCAAAATCAACAACGCACAAACCCACCGGCCAAAGGCAAACTCAACCGGCGTTAAAGCGGTGGCAAAGCGTTGCGCGATCAAGACGTTCAGGCTCCACAAAAATACGGCACACAAGGCCGTTCCATAACCGATGATATCGGCGTGATGCTTCATACTTTCCCCCTGTTGTGTATATATAGGGTTCTTTTCCCCGCTGCCAAAGCCCCAAAAGTATGTATAAAAACACCCCCGAGGATGAGAAAACCTCGGGAGTGGCAGAAACGTCAATCAGAAGGGTATCGCGTTATTTGGCGCGTTCCACATAGGAACTGTCCGCCGTAGACACGACAATTTTTTCACCTGCATTGACAAACGGCGGAATCGTTGTCCGGATACCGTTGCTGAGCAACGCCGGCTTATACGAGTTAGTAGCCGTTTGATTTTTAATGGCAGGTTCCGTTTCCGCAACTGTCAACACCACCGATGGCGGCAGGTTCACCCCAACGGGTTTGCCTTCAATAAAGTTCACCGTCACGGCCATATTGTCCTGCAAGAACAAAGCCGATTCGCCCATCATATCGGTAGGAATTTCAAATTGATCGTATGTTTCCGAATTCATAAAGACCAAATTATCACCGTCTTTATACAAAAATTGGCAATCAAATTCTTCACTCATCAACTTTTCAACCGTATCGGCCGTCCGCCACCGTTCCTGTGTTTTCACACCGGTGACGATATCGCGCATTTCCACGGCGATAAAGGCCCCGCCTTTTCCCGGCTGAATCAAGTTGATTTTAGAAACCATATATTGCTTATTGTTGTGTTGTAAAACCCAACCCGGACGAATTTGATTTGCTTGTTCTTTCATTTTGTGCTATACCTTTCGTAAAAAATTAAGATGCGTGCATTATAACACATTTTTTTATGAAAGGCAAGACAAATGACAACAATAAAACCAAAATGGTGGAAACCGGATATTTACCTGCGCCACCAATCCGACAGACTGGCCCGTGCCACCGTGTTCCAAGCCACCCGCCACTTTTTTGCAACGGAAAACTTTACCGAAGTGGATACGCCCGCCCTGCAAATTTCACCGGGCTTGGAAGTACACCTGAAAGCCTTTCGCACGGCCTATGATAATCCCTTGGGGGACCGGCAGACATTTTACCTGCACACATCGCCCGAGTTTACCATGAAAAAGTTGATAACGGCCGGCCTGCCCCGCATTTTCCAACTGTGCAAGACGTATCGCAACGAAGGGGTATCGGCCACCCACCAACCCGAATTTACCATGTTGGAATGGTATCGGGCCGGGGCGGATTATACACAAATCATGACCGATACGGAAAACTTGGCCCGCACTTGCACCCGGGCCTGTGGTGTCCGAATGTGGCGACAGGGCAATCGCACGTGTAATCCCTTTTTACCGTGGGAACGACTAACCGTAGCCCAAGCCTTTCAACGCTATACCGGCATTGACCTGCCCGCCACACTACCGGCCGATCCGCGGGCCGAACCGGACCCGATCCCTTTACGCCGGGCGGCCGAAAGCATCGGCGAACAATGTTATGATTCCGATCGGTGGGAAGATATCTTTTTCCGCATCATGCTCAATCACATAGAAAAGTATCTGGGCGATGACGTGCCAACCATTTTATACGAATACCCGACATGCCTGGGGGCTTTGGCGCGCATGAAGCCGACCGATCCGTCCGTTGTGGAACGGTTTGAAGCCTATGCTTGCGGGATGGAACTCTGCAATGCGTTTTCGGAATTGACCGATCCGGCCGAACAACGGAGACGTTTTACCGCCGATATGACATTGAAAGAGAAACTGTACGGGGAACAATACCCGATTGATGAAGATTTTTTAGATGCGTTGACGTATGGTATGCCGGCCTGCGCCGGGAATGCCATCGGTATGGACCGTTTGGTCATGCTGATTACCGGGGCCGACCACATCACGGATGTGCAATGGGCCCCCATAGCCGTAGCGGAAGAATAGTCCCGGTTGTTTTTTTAGACAAAAACAGTAAAATCCTGTTGCATTTTCATGGATTTTATGCCTAAAATGAAATCAGGTCTTATTTTAACCGAAAGGGAATGTACATGAAATTTTATTCTTCCGTTTTATTGGGTGCCTTCTTATGTGTCGCCGGTGCCGTTGCAACTCGGGCCGATGAGGCACAAACACCCCCCGCCGTTTTGGTTTGTCGGGCGCACCAATGCGCCAACGCTTCGTATTCCATGGGGCGCGGTTTTTTGTTCAATAAAATCACGCAAATGATGGAAGCCAACATCGGCAAATCCGTCTTGGTATGCGAAGCGGATCCCGTTTCACATGTTTGTTTGGAAAACGGTATCCGAATTCCGGCGCAAACCGCCGCCGGGTCTGTACCGCTTTATGTGGATGGCTTGACTCTGGTCAACACAAAACTCATCAGCGGGACACCGGCGTTGGATTTAGTGTGGGATTATCGGGTACGGGCCGGCAACCTATACCCCAAATGCCAACTGACGTTATCGCAGTTGAGTGTCAATTTCACCGATCGGGTGGAAATGATAACAAACGATTTTACCTGTGATATGACAACCACGGGACAAACGGCTCTCAACGCCACCTATAACATTGATTACCTGGATTTTGATTACGGCTTTATCGGGGCCCATTACACCATCGGTATCGGGCAAGCGGTTCAAGGCGACAAGACGGGCTATATGCTGATGCGCTTTACCGCACCGACCGTCTCAACACCAACAACGTCCGCACCGACATCGGTCGTTTCCCAACCGCAACAGGCCTCCCCCGCCAAACCGGCTCCTTTGCCGTCTATTTTAGCCGAAACGGCGGCCGCTGTTGTCCCCTCGGTTCCATCGGCAGACAGGGCAAAACGCCTCCCCGAAAACAACGCACCGACAACCCGACAATCGGTTGAACAACCGGCACCAACCGCCGCAGCAACCGATATCCGGCCGGCAAAAACACCGGCACCGACCGCCACAGCAACCGATACTCGGCCGGCAAAAACAACGGCTCCGGAGACTTTAATCCCCATCGGCGTGAAAACAACTATTACGGAAAAGACGGTAATTACACCTGATGCGTCCTTATCAGGGGTGGAACCGCCGGCGGTCCGCACACTTTATTAAGGCAGGATATATTCTATGATACAATTAAAATCTCTTACGAACGGGATTCGTGTAATTACCGATACGAACCCGGCGGCGGCCAGCGTTTCACTGGGTGTTTGGGTTGCGGTCGGTGCGCGCTATGAAACACCGGACATCAACGGTATTTCTCACGTCTTGGAACACATGGCGTTCAAGGGTACCACCACCCGATCGGCCTTTGATATTTCACGGGAAATTGAAGATGTCGGCGGGATTGTCAACGCCTATACCGGCAAAGATATGACGGCCTATTATGTCAAAGTATTGAAACAAGATTGGCGGTTAGGCCTGAACATCATTGCGGACATTTTACAAAATTCCGTCATGGCGGCGGACGAGTTGGCACGGGAACAAGGCGTGATTATTCAAGAAATCAACATGAATAACGATACGCCCGATGAATTGGTGTTTGACTTGTATAATCAAACAGCCTATCCGAACCAAGCCTTAGGCCGCACGATTTTGGGAACACCCGAAACGGTACGGGCCGTCACCGGTACCAAGTTATTGGATTATATGCACACGCAATACACCACGGACCGCCTGATTATCAGTGTTGCAGGTGATATTGATGCGGACGCTTTTGTGGCGGCCTGTGAAGCGGCGTTCACCCACATTCAAACGGGGACAGGCCACCGCCCCGAACCGGCCCGTTATGCCGGCGGAGATATGCGGCGGACCAAAGCAAACGAGCAAGTCAATCTGGTCTTGGGGTTTGAAGGGTGTTCTTACACGTCTCCGGATTATTATACGGCGGCCTTGCTGGCTTCGGTTTTCGGGGGTGGTATGTCATCACGCCTGTTTCAGGAAATCCGGGAAAAGCGGGGCTTGGTGTACTCTATTTATGCGTTCAACGCCCCCGAACGAGACACCGGTATTTTCGGGGTCTATGCCGGCACGGGTGAAAAAGAAGTGGCCGAATTGTTGCCTGTTTTGTGCGATGAAATCAATCGGTTGCCCGACACACTCACGGATGTAGAGATAGCGCGGGCCAAGAACCGGGCCAAAGCCCGCTTACTGATGCGGACGGAAAACTGGAATACGCATGCCGAAAGCAATGCGATTGACATGATTATTTACGGCCGCGTCATTCCGGATGCGGAGGCCTTGGACCGTATTGATGCCGTTTCCAAACAAGACATGGCGAATCTGGCCCGCCGGTTGTTCGCGGGACGCCCGACATTGGCGGCCTTGGGTCCCGTGGATCATGTAGCCGATTATGATGATGTGTGTCGGCGGCTGAACCATGCCTGATTTTTCTTATGAACGCGCGCATCAGAATTGCGGTTTCGTTTTTGGTTTAGACGAAGCCGGTCGGGGTCCGTGGTGTGGTCCGGTTGTGGCGGCGTGCGTTTGTTTTCCGGACGGGCATATTGACCCGACCTTAGCCGCACAAATCAATGATTCTAAAAAACTGACGGCCCGGCGACGGGAAGCCTTGTATCCGCAAATTCGGACTTCCGGAGCCTTAATCGGGGTGGGGCAAGCCTCGGCGGCCGAAATTGATGAGATCAATATCTTGCAAGCCTCTTTTTTGGCCATGCGCCGGGCGTTGGATCAGGTACGGGCCGCCGGTTGTACCCCCGGTTTTGCCCTGATAGACGGCAATAAACTGCCCGATTGGGATTTACCGATGCAAGCCGTGATCGGCGGTGATGGCTTGTCCCTGTCTATTGCGGCGGCTTCTATTGTGGCCAAAGTGGTCCGGGATCACATCATGACGGATTTAGCCAAAGAATTCCCCGCCTACGGGTGGGACAAGAATGCCGGTTACGGCACACGGGTTCATCAGGAAGCCTTGGAAAAATACGGGATTACGCCGTATCATCGGCGCACGTATGCCCCGATTGCCCGTTTACTGAAACGCCCTTAATCCCGATCGTGTTGCGCCAAGCCGGATAACAAGAACGGACATACTTGCCGTTGATGAGCCATATAGACAGGTGTCGTCCGACAGGCCCCGGCCGCATTACCGGAAATGTGTTCTATACCGGCCACGGGCAAAGGAATACGGCCCGTATATTTCAAAGACGTACCGGATCGCACGTTCAAGATATTATCCAGCAATTTATGATAATCCCGCAAAAAGTCCGGTGATGCTCTGCACAGGTAATCGGTCAACAGTTGCCCTTTTACGGTATCTTGAACGGTCGCGTCAAATCGGCCCAAAGGCAGATATTTTTTTCCGGGTTTTTCATCCCACCCGATGGTATCGGCCACGATACAGGGCCCGCCGGGTTCGTTCTGTAAAAAGCAATACGAAAAGCCGGTAACCATTTTGCAATCTCGCCAAGCCGGGACCGTTGTGCATACCGGTAAAGCCAAGTTTTTGGCATGCTCATTCAGGAAAAACCGGTGCCGAAACCACAGGTCTTCCAGGCAATACGCCCCTTCTATATCAAACTGCCACGCCGGATATCGGATATCCGACCGCGGGACCCGCACATGCACCAATAATCCGCCTTCGGGGCCGAAAGCACTCTTCTGTCGCCGTTCGGTGATTTTATCCTTAAATACAAAATGACGTTCGGCCGCCGCCCGAGTTGTCCACACATAAAAGCCGTTGCTTTGACCGCCGACACCCTGCCCGCAAGCTTGGGCGCCCGTACGCATAAAATCCCGCAAATGTTTGGGATGATTACTGATATGGAACAGGTCCATATAATCCGTTTGTGTCATTTATTCCCTTTCCCGAGCCGGTGCCGTGAATGTATGCCATTGTGTTTGATCTTTCAGGCAATAGCGGAGCAACGCGCCCCCTTGTTCCGGAACAAAAGCCGGCCGATATGCCGCACAATTTTCGGGGCCTACTTCGGCCCGAAAGGCACAATGTGTAAAACCCATACGGGCCACCTGATGAAAGGTACACATTTCCACCAACAAATCGGCCGTTTTGGTCCCGTCAAAAAGAATCCAGGCATTGGCCCGCGCGCACAGGTCCGCCCCGTGTATCGTTAAATCCGGTACCAAACGTGTAATCTCGTGCGGCGGTACTTCAATATCCCCGATCTTCGCCGGCTTTTTACCGTGTTCCAGACTTTCCAACCCCCGATCCAGGGCTTTCCATAAGTGGGCAAACACGCCCATTTTGAACACATCGGGCCATTCTTTGCCTTCACGGGGGATATAGGCAAACGCCCGTTGCAACAGTTGGTATCCCGTCACATAGCATTCCGGCGCAAAGGTTTCCCAATCCGCCGCATACGGGTGAATCACATTATTTTTTTTCCTGGACATAGGGTGATAATACACCCGTTTTAATTATTTGTCAAGTTTTTCTTACCGCATATATTGTTGGGCGGCTTGTAATTCCTGAGGCGTATTGATATCGGCGGGGGCTTCGGGTACCAATTTAATATCATCCACAATCAACGCATAAATACTCATGCCGTTTTCCAAGGCGCGCAGTTGTTCCAACTTTTCCGTTTGTTCCAATACACCCACCGGGGCCGCCACAAAGCGTTTCAGGGCATCGGCCCGATACACATATATCCCGATATGCCAATAGGCAAAATCATACGCCGGCACCGCATCGCGATTAAACGGCACGGCCGCCCGTGAAAAATACAAGGCCCGACCGCAGGTTTCCCCGGGTCGCAACCCCATGGCAATTTTTACATAATTCGGGTTTTGAATATCGGCCGGATTCGTGATTTTCATGCCGACTGTCATCATATCCGCTCCGGTTTGTTCCAACAACTCGGCCAAGCGCACGTTCAGGCGCGGATCCACATTGATTCCGTCCCCTTGAAAATTGACAACAATATCGTACTTAGTCCCATCGGGATCAATTTCTTTTAACGCCGCGGCAATTCGGTCCGTTCCTGACGGTAAAGCCGCATCCGTTAAAATACATTGTGCCTGAAACCCGCGGGCGACATCCAGGATTTCCTGATCCCCCGAAGCAATATACACATCGGCAGCCGGATGAACGGCAATCGCGTGTTCATAGACATGTTGAATCAACGGCTTGCCATTGATCATAGCCAACGGTTTATTCGGCAAGCGGGTTGATTTTAAGCGGGTTGGAATCAATACTGCAATTTTTGACATTGTGCGTAAATCTCCTTTTTAATTTGCTCAACGGTTTGTGCTTTCATAGTCGCCAAATACGGCCGCGCCGGCATACCCCACACGGTATCTGGCCAATACATATCGCCCCGAAAGCGACAGATAATATGCACATGCAGTTGCGGGGTCTTGTTGCCGATTGCCGCCACGTTTGTTTGCGTGGGTTGATACAGGCGCATCATCGCCCGTTCACAGACCTCTATTTCCCGGGCCAGTTTCAACCGTTCATCGGTGGTCAGGTCGCACATGTTGCGCGTATTTGCCTTGCGCGGAACCAAGAAAATCCACGGATAATCGGCGTTATCTTCCAATAACACACGACACAAGGGTAAATCACAAATAAATTCTTTTTGGGCCAAGCCGGCGGTCAGGTTAAATGTCATGGCGTATACCCCGTTAAATGTTCTTTATTTTGTTGATAATAGGCTTGTGCCTGTCGGATAATATCTTTGGCTTTATCCGGTCCTAAAAAGGATTCAATCCGCACTTCCTTTTGTTCCAAAATTTTATAGTCTTCAAAAAACCGTTTCAGGGTTTTTAACGTATGCGGGGGCAGGTCGTCAATGTGATGATAGCAATTATATTGCGGATCATCTTCATGAATTGCGATAATTTTATCATCGGCTTCCCCACCGTCAATCATCTTCATGACACCGATAGGCCGCGCCCGCATAATGCACAAGGGCGATACACTTTCCTGCCCCAGCACCAAAATATCCAACGGGTCATTATCATCACAATACGTTTGCGGAATAAAGCCGTAATTGGCCGGATAGTGAACGGCACTGTACAAGATCCGATCCACACGGACCAAGCCGCTTTTTTTATCCAACTCATACTTGATTTGAGATCCTTTGGGGACTTCTATAATCGCCGGCAAAATATCCGGACTTTCGGGGAACATTTCAACCTGATGCCAGGGATGCATATAAGATACCTTCTTTCGTTTTTACTTATGACGCGCGCTGCAAATACGCCTGCACCAACGCATCGGTGTCATGTAATTGTGCCGATAATTGTTCGGCCAAAATCACATTTTTGCTACCGGACGAATACACTTTCAGATACGGTCCCAAGCCCGACAAATCCACGTCCAAAATAACGGATTCATGAATGGCCGGCCGACTGACCAAAATGGCGTATTTATGGTCGGTAAATTCTTTTCCCAACACAAAGTTCATTTCTCGGGGCGACAGGTTCCATGACGCATAGTCGGACGGATTGGCCTGCGGGTTGCGGAAGAACACCACCGTTTGGCACTGTCCGCGGATCACATCTCCCAAGCCGTGTTCGTCCAAAAATTTAGGTTGCTGGAACGCGCACAAGAAAGCCTGCCGTTTTTTACGCCCTTCTCGCAAGCCCACAATAAAACTTTCCTTAAACATTTCATGTTCCAACATCGGGGCGGTTTCATCAATCATAATCATGGTCGGGGTCCCCTTGATGGTGGCCAAGGTATGAATACGATGCATCACATAACTGATCACCGCGGGGGCCAGGGTCGCATCTTGGAAAATGTTTGTAAAGTCAAACCCCATATAGCGGGAATCCAAATCCAGGTTATCATCGGGCGAGTTAAAAATACGCCCGTATTGTTCATCATCAATCCACCGCAGCAATTCGCGCCGCATAAAACCCCCGTTGGCAAAACAACTTTTATACAAGTTTTTCAACAACCGTTCTTGCGGGGGCAAGTACTCAAACGCCGTTGTAACGGCCCGGGCGATTTCTTGTTCCGAGACGGCATCGGTACCGCCCGTAATATCCCGCAACCACGTCCGTAAAAAGGCACGATTGGCGGGCTTGTCGGGAATGGCAAAGGGGTTCAAGGACACGGAATCTTCCCCACCGTCAAACTTGACATACGGGGCCCCTTGCATCAAAGCGAATACTTTGGCACCGTTATTGCGGTCAAAGAAGTACACGTTCAAATCCGGGATACGCAACGATTGTCCGGCCATAAATGAAAAGAACGTTGTTTTCCCTTGCCCGGTCGGACCGATCAAAGCGGTATGCGCCACGGCATAGGAATCTTCGGACACATGGAATTGAAAGGCGTACGGCGTACCGGTAATGGTCCGGAAATAAGACAGGGGAACAGGCCCCCAGTCGGACTTTTGCCGCCCTTCGGCCGTCCGGTCCACACACAGGGCGCAGGCCACCACGCGGGACAGGTACAGGAAAGTACGCGGATACACTTCATACGTAGGCAGTTGTGCGAAAAAGACCGCCTGAGCCGCCCATCCGTCCCGGACCGGCGTTACGTTGTGCAGACGGCAGATTTTTTCCACTTCTTCCTGACCAAACTTGATTTCTTCTTTGGAATCCCCAAAGATAAAAACCGACATCGCGTATTCGTTCAAGGTTTGCCCGTCCGCATCGGATTGGTCCATCCACTCCAAAGCGGTAGAGTACTGATTCAGCACGTTTTGTGAAAAGGTCGTAACAGCCGCCAATCGCCGTTGTTGCATCAACAAAGCATTGGCTTTTGTGGTCGGAAGAGATTTGATATTGTGCATAATATTTAATTCACAATCAATAGACATCAAATCGGCCACCATTTGCTCATCCATAAAGTCGCCGGGCTTTCGGATTCCCATCACAATGCCCAACTTTTCCTTATCGCCCGCAAAGAAACGGATCAAGCCTTCATCGCGTGTAAAGTGAATGTAATCCGCAGTCAACAGGTCGTTCAGAGTCTGACCGTTTTCGCCGTGAATCAGGGGCTTGGGCCGGCTCACCGGGTTTAACAGGTGTGCAAACAACCAAAAGGGGCTTTTATCCACATGCCGATCGGGTGTTTTTTCCGATATCAAGGTCGGGTGATACATATCCAAAATGGTAATGGTGGCATTGGTGGCCTGATCCAAATCTTTCAACGCGTTCTTGCGATCATTGACGGACAGGACAATATAGTGCCGATTACGGAAAATCCGGTGCAAACTATCCAACCACCGGGCGGCAATGGCCCGCAACAAAGGCTCGTTTTTAAAAGCTTCTTTTTCCGACAATGGCACGCGTTCCCGAATGGTAATCACCCGTGCCACAATTTCCAATTCGGCCAGCGAGTCAATCCACTGCTTACGGGCCCCGGCAAAGGCGGCGCGTTCTTCGGGCAAGACCAAAGTGGTATCGGCCCCCTCCACTTCTATCACGCGGGCCAGCGAGTTATTGCGCAAGTGAATGGTGGCCCCATCTTCGTCCAAGCGACTGAACGGTAAAAAATCCGCCACCCGGGTTTCAAGCGGGCGGGGCAGGATTCTGTCCCCCAGTTTGGACACAAAGGTTGCCGCTATCAACAGGCACGCCACAATACACACCACCATCAAAAAGGTGCTTTTATCCGTGGCGGTTTGCCAGATCATATCAAATAATTCCATATTCATTCCCGATGATCCTTTCCTTTACGATGCGATTTTATGCCCGCTGGAATGATAGACATTTTTGTAAAACTTGATAAACGGGCCTTGCGCCTGCATCATTTTGGACAGGTGCGGCTCCCGCGATGCATAGACCACCAAAAAAACGTGGACAATCAGGAACGTAATCATGAACACAATCGGGTTGACACGTCCCGGAAAAGCCCCCATAAAGATCATCATGATGGCCATTTGCACGGCAAAATTACACACCATCGGCAACATCGGAGCCCAAAAAACGCGGGGCGGCATAGCAACGGCTTTCAAGATTGGTTCACGCATCGTATATCCTTTTTCTTGTTATTTTAACCATTTTTTCAACAAATGCAAGGAAAAAATGCACGACCGGTCGGCAGATGGGGGAAATCTAGGCCGGATACAGGCCGGAGGCGGTGGCCGTTTCCAAAATATGCCCGTCCATTGCCTGTCGTAGATCGGCCGCCGTGAACCCGTCATTCAGTGCCAAAGCGGTATCCAAGGCATAAACGGTTATGTCATACCGGTGCGGTTTATCGGGCGGAGCCATCCCGCCGTATTGATTCAATCCCCAACCGTTGCGTCCTTCCTGAAACGGCGGGTGATTACCCGAAACACCGTCCGGTATTTCCGGTGTCGTGATATTACAAGCCAACCAGTGAATCCACGGCGCGTGCGAAACCGCCATTTTATCGTCCAGAATCAAAGCAAATGTTTTGGTACCGGTCGGTGCGTTGTGAATGCGGATTGGCCAGGAACGTGCCGGCATATCGCCGACAAAGTCTGTTCCGAATTTACCGTAAGCCGCGTCAATATCCCCGTGATGAATGGCGGCGGTTGTTATCGTCATCATAGTGTTATCCCCCTAATCAATAACGGTTTTCTTCTTCAATTCTTGAATATAGGTATCCGCGGCGATTTTATCAATCAGGGCCCGTACATACATTTCCGCAGGGCGACCGGCGCGATAATCGGCCGGTGCGGCAAAGTCGGCCCGATGATCGTCCAGCATCAGTTGCGCATTTTCGCGTGATTCGCGGATATGTTCCTGATACACCACAATGGCATGCCCGCCATCGTTGCGCAAGGTCAACATACACGGCACATCGGTTTCGCCGTCTCCGATATAGATCATGCGGGAAAAAGGCATGTGCTTTTCCGATTCCGGGATACGCCGATTGATTTTGCGATCATCACCGATATCCAGGCATCCTTTGTTGATACGGAACAGGAACTGTGTCTTGTTCGTATAGTTCACCGACTGAGCCGGCCACACGGCATTGCCGTGGGAATCATAGATAAAGGACGATGCGAAAATAGCGGTGAACGACTTGGCAATCGGGGTGCCTTGCAAGATTTCTTTCAGGCCTGACGAGATAATGTAATGCTCCACCGCCAATCCCCGCCGTCTGCCATAAGCATTGATACGCCGAAACCAATCGGTCAGGCCGGCAAACAATTCAACCGATCGGCCATAGCCTTTCAGGCTGGCCCGAGACAAAGGGACATGCCGTTTATCGGCTTCCACCAACATTTGGTGCATATACGATAGGATTTGATCGGCTTGATTGTGGCGGGCGGCGGTATTGGATTTTTTCCAAAAAGCGGCGGCTTCCAACCCCAGTTGCGGGATAAAGCCGTATTCTTGCATGCACCGGGGCGACAAAGTCCCGTCAAAGTCATAGCAGATAGCCATCGGTATGCGTTTGATCCGTTTCATATTTCCCCCTTACAGGAACTTTAACATCATAAACCCGCCCACCAGCAGCAAAAAGAACACCACCGACAACCACCCCAGGTTTTTCTCAATCCAGGCTTTCATCGGGGCCCCCCATTGCCACAACAGCCATGCGATCAGGTAAAACCGCAACCCGCGGGCCAAGATGGAAGCGACCGTAAAGATAATCAGGTTCAGGCCCGTTACACCGCTGGCAATCGTGATAATCTTATAAGGAAACGGCGTAATCCCGGCCATAAAGACAATCCAAGCCCCATACTTATTATATTCCCCGGCGAACCAGTTGATTTTGTCCACAATCCCCGCCGACAGGTACGGCCGAATGGTATCATAAGCAAAATAACCGATACCATATCCGAAATAGCCCCCCAGAACACTGGCCACCGTGGTCCCCAGGGCAATCCGAAACGCCCGGGTCCGGTGTGTCAAAATCAAAGGAATCAGGAATAAATCCGGCGGAATAGGAAAGAAAGAACTCTCCACAAACGCCACGCCGTATAAAACCCACATCGCCCGGGACCCCGAAGCCAAAGCCATGGTCCGATCATAGGTGGCCCGAATCAACCGCCCCGCGGTACGGTCCCAGAATATATGTAAGGTGTGCAACATCATTTTGTCCTTTATTTACAATGAATGCCCCATTGTACCCGAAACCAAAAGGAAAAGCAATAAAAAAATTCAGGCCCCGGCGAACCCCCGTTCAATCGGGACCACCCGGCGGGCGATAAATCAACACCCCGGCCGGGATCAGATCATCGGGCATGATCACCCCACCGGCCGAGCGACTTTCCCGGGCCGATACCCCCTGCGTCAGGTCCAAAAAAAATCCCCGCCGAAACGGGGATTTTTGGGGACCGATACCTTACCGATACTTGGACCAACAGTTATCATCACCGTTGACACATTGTGTACCGTTCTTGTTGCAATTCCAACCACAACCATAACTGTTACCGTTCCAACACTCGATCCCAGAATTACCATACGGGCCACATTGCACACCGGCAGACGGATGTTGACACACATGCATACTCTCACTTCGTTTATACACCAATTCCCATTTTTGGCCCATCACATCATCACAATCGGATTGTAAGCAATAGCCGTAGCGACAATTACTGCCGTCCGACTTACATCCCCGACCGCACGGATATTGCCCCAACCGACAGGTATAGGTCCCGTAATCGGCCTTAAAACATTTCAGGGCTTTTTCCGGCATAGCGGGGGCCGCCATTTCCGGTGCCGCCGCAGTCGGATCTTGCCAATTCAATTCTTTATCGGCGGCCGCGGCCGAGCCCCAGGAAGCCCCACCGGCACCCCCGGATCCGCCGGCACCGCCGGCATTGGCCCGCACACCGGCCGATCCGCCAACCGCCGGAGTCGATTCCGGCCACGCAACACTTTGCGTGTTTTTATAATAGGTATCATCAACCGGTTGCTTGGCGTGAAACGCGCACGCTCCGACCAACAATA
This sequence comes from uncultured Alphaproteobacteria bacterium, assembly GCA_934202735.1. Classification (GTDB taxonomy): domain Bacteria; phylum Pseudomonadota; class Alphaproteobacteria; order CAAHEQ01; family UBA3637; genus CALXZG01. Next base: position 26,880 of record CAKPYH010000001.1, read on the forward strand.
AACCGCCACACAGGCATAGCATTTTATTCATCATCACGGCCTCCTTTACATTTTCGCCCGAATACGGGTGGTTCCGTCAATCGTCACCAAAACCACTTTATCCCCGGGTTTCAGGCCCAATTCATTCGTTTGCACTACGGAAATCACATTATCCGTATTGCCCCGTTGAATCAGGAATTCATACGCCGTATCATGCGTTGCGGCCTGTTGCGCCGCACCACCGACGGCGGCCCCGGCCAAAGCCCCGACCGTTGCCCCGGCCAACGCCATTAAATCACTGCCTTTACCGCGGCCCATGGTACTGCCCGCGATACCGCCGGCCACACCGCCGACCCCGGCCCCGACCAAAGTTCCTTCACCGCTGGACCCTGCAATTTCAATTTGAGTCATAGAAATAATCCGACCGGTGGATGTCGTACCTTGCCGACCGATTTGGGCCCGATTATAGGTTGTGTTTGTATCGCCGATACCGCATCCGACCAATAATCCGAATGCCGCCACGGCCGTGAATAATTTTTTCATAAAAACCCCTTTCAAAAAAGTATTAACGAAACTGTTGTACCACACTTATACCCAAAGGTCAAGTAAAAATGTATTCTTTCTCTAACTGACCGATGAGACATTCGTTTCCCCGGGGGAAACAACACATTCCTTTTTTCAGGCAACCGGCCGGGCACTCTCGTTTCACGACACCCTTACACCTTCTATTCCCCGTCATCTTCCGGGGCGTTTTTTATATTGTCATCTTTTGGGCATTTATTTTCTTTGTCATCTTCGGGCTTGACCCGGAGATCCAGGAAAAGAGAAGTCCTTGTAATTCTGCGGGACCCAACATTTTGGATTCCCGCTTCCGCGGGACTGCGCAAATAAAAAGTTGCCGGTGGCAAGTTTTTATGCGCAAAGCAATAAGCCTTATTGAAAACAAGGACAACCCTTTGTCCGCCGTTTGAAATCTAGGCGGAATTGGATAAAGTAATAGAGAGAAACCGGGAATGACAACGAGTATAAAATTTATCATCTGTATATCCCGCCGGCGTTCCGGGGCAGAAAAATCAACATCCCCTTACGCCGGTTCTTTCCCGGGCAAGTCCATAAAACTATCCTGCAACAACCGGCGCGTATAGGGGTGTTCCGGGGCCGTCAAGACCTGTGCGGCCGGGCCTTGTTCCACCACCCGTGCCTGCTTCATAATCAACACGGTGTCCGCCATGCGTCGTACGGCTTTCATATCGTGCGAGATGAAGACATACGCCATGTCCGTTTCCTTTTGCAACTTCAACAACAATGTCATCATCTGATTTTGCGTTTCCTGATCTACCGATGATGTCACTTCATCCAGGATCAAAACCGCCGGCCGTAAAATCAGCACGCGTGCCAAAGCCACCCGCGTTTTTTGCCCGCCGGATAATTCATGCGGATAGCGTTCGGTCAACTCGGGGTGCAGCCCAACGGCGTGCAGCACCTCTTTCACGGCTTCATCCGCCGATCCCTGATGATGTAATTGCCACCCCTCGGCCACCAACCGCCCGACCGTCAAACGCGGATTCAAGGACGATGCGGCATCTTGGAACACCATTTGAATCCGGCCCCGCGCCGCCAACAAAGCCGATCCGCGTGCCGTTAAAAAGTCCTGCCCTTGCAAGATCACCTGCCCCCGAGCCGGCACCAATCGCACCAACGCCCGCGCCAGCGTAGACTTGCCCGATCCGCTTTCCCCCACAATGCCGATGGTTTGCCCGGGGTACAAGGTGAAAGAGACTTGATCCACCGCTTGCGTCGCACCGTAAAAGACATTCAGATTTCGGACGGTTAAAATCGGCGTTTCCGATCGGGCGGGCCGTTGCCGGATCGGCAACACACGGGTTTCCGGCGGCAAGTGCGTAGCAATAATCCGACCATAGCGCATGACGTACACGCGTGAGGCATATCGCCGAATAATATCCAAATCATGCGTGATAAACAAAATGCTTAAATTCAGTTTTTGCTGTAAGGATTTCAACAGGTCCAAAATCTGTGCCTGTACGGTTACGTCCAGGGCCGTTGTCGGTTCGTCCGCAATCAACAGGTCCGGCCGTCCCGCCAAAGCCATAGCAATCATCACTCGTTGACGTTGCCCGCCGGATAACTCATGCGGATACGCGTCATAGATTCGTTGCACATTGTCCAATTCCACCATACGCATCAAGTCCAACACCCGCGCTCGTCCCCCTGCCAAGTGGTGATATCGCAACATTTCCCCGATTTGTTTCCCGGCGGTATGCAAAGGGTTTAAGGACAACATCGGTTCTTGAAAAATCATACCGATCCGGCGGCCCCGAATGGTATTGAGTTCATCTTCGGACATCTGCACCAAATCCCGCCGCCGAAACAAAATCCGCCCATGAATACGCGCATCATCACGCAACCGCAAAATGGATAAAGCCAAGGTAGACTTTCCCGACCCGCTGTTGCCGACCAAGCCGACAAATTCGCCGTCACGCACGGCCAACGAGACATTTCGTACCGGATTGACCCCCGGCAAACGCACATCTAGATTCTGTATCTCCAACAGGTTCATGACCGCCTCCGTGTGTGCGGATCAAAGGCATCGCGGACCCCTTCGCCGATAAAAATCAGGATGGACAAAATCACCGTCATGGCCACAAAAGCCGTCAAACCGATCCACGGGGCTTGCAGATTTTCCTTACCTTGTCGTATCAGGTCCCCCAGGCCTGCCGTCCCTGCCGGCATCCCCAAACCTAAAAAATCCAGTGCCGACAGCGATACAATAGCACCCGCTAAAATAAACGGTACATAGGTTGTGGTGGCCACCAATGCATTCGGCAAAATATGCCGCCGCATAATGTGCCAATCCGACACACCCAAAATCCGGGCGGCCTTGACATAATCCAGGTTGCGCGTTTTCAAAAATTCGGCCCGAACAACACCGGTCAAGGTAGGCCATCCGAAAAGTGTCAACACCGCTAACAAAGACCAAAATCCCGGGCGTATCATACTGAATACGATAATCAGGATAAACAGTTGCGGCAAAGATCCCCATATTTCCAACAAGCGACCAATCATCAAGTCCGCCCAACCTCCGAAGTATCCTTGAACGGCCCCGATCAACAAGCCGATACCGACCGTCAGTGTTGTCAGGCACAGGCCGAAAAAGAAACTCAACCGAAACCCGTAAATCAAACGCGCTAAAATATCCCGTCCCTGATCATCTGTCCCCAACAAATGCCGGACGGACGGGGGCAACGGAAACGGTTCATCGGCGGCATAATCAATGGTATGGGGGCCCCACTGAATCAACGGCCAAATCACAGACGCATGTTCTTCAATCTGCCGGCGGGTAAACGGGTCGGTAAAGTCGGCCGCAGTCGGCAAAGTCCCCCCCAGGTTTTCATCGGATACAAACTCGGACAACGGATAATACGGCATACCGCGATACGATACGTAAATCGGGCGATCATTGGCAATAATCGGGGCAAACAAAGCCACCATCAGCAGCGATACGAAAAGAATCAAAGACATCAACGCGCGTTTGTTTTGCCGAAAATAGGTCCACCGCCGGCGGGCAAGCGTAAACTTCATGGGGCCCGCCTTCCGAAGTGAATCCGCGGATCCACCAACGTGTACACAAAATCATTGATGACATTCAGGATCAACCCCAACAATGCAAACAGGTACAAGGTCCCGAAAATCACGGGATAATCGCGATTTTGGACAGCTTCAAACCCCAACAGGCCCAAACCATCCAGGGAAAAGATGACTTCTATCAACACCGATCCGGTAAATAACATACCGATCAGCATGGACGGAAAGCCGGCAATCACAATCAGCATAGCATTCCGGAACACATGCCCGTATAAAATACGGTTGCGGGACAACCCTTTGGCCCGGGCCGTCCGGCAATAGGCTTTCCCCAATTCGTCCAAAAAGGCATTCTTGGTCAAAAACGCCAACCCGGCCAAGCCTCCGGCCGCCAAAGACACGACCGGCAGGACCAAATGCCATAAATAATCCCCGATTTTGCCCCAAAACCCCAGGCTGTCCCAATTATCGGACACCAACCCGCGCAAGGGGAACCACTGCAAATACCGCCCGCCGGCAAAAACGATAATCAAAAAGATAGCCAACAAGAAAGCCGGCACGGCATACCCGATGGTCAATGCCCAACTGGTTGCGCGATCAAAACGTGACCCGTGTGCTACCGCTTTGCGAATACCCAACGGAATAGCAATCAAGTAAATCAGCAACGTACTGAAAACCCCCAAAGAAATGGAAACCGGCATTTTTTCTGCAATCAGACGCAGGACTGTTTTATCTTGATAGAAACTGTTCCCGAAATCAAACCGCACATAATCCCCCAGCATTTTGATAAAGCGTTCGCCGGCGGGTTTATCAAAGCCGAAACGATGTTCCAATTCTTGGCGAAACTCTTGGCGCAGGCCGTCCCCGCCCCGATAGCGATTATCGCCGCCCGATCGCATACCGTCCCCGCCTCCGCCGCTGATACGGGCGGTGGCGGCGTTGGTGGATCCGTCCCACTTCATCATCATTTGTTCCACCGGACCGCCGGGGGCTATTTGCACAATGACAAAGTTCAGGGCAATAATACCGAACAACGTGATCGGTATCAAAGCCAATCGTTTCCAAAAATATGCGTATTTCATCGGTGTTTATTGTGCCTGAATTCGTCTGAAAAATCAAGTCTTTTTTGCGGTCTTGGTAAAAACACTTGCATTTTCGGGGGCAAAATTATATACTGAACGGGAAAGGATACCTTATGAACAGACAACTGGACATACGCACAATTTCCCCAGAAGGGACAGATATTGACTTTACCGCCACCGCCGCCGAATGCGATCGGGTGGCCGAACGGTTTGACGTTTCCAGCGTCCGAGATTGGACGGTGCGGGGCCGTTTTACACGCGGGGATATGATTGCTTTTGACGGGGAAATACGGGCCGCCGCCGATCGGATTTGCGGGATTACCCTGCACCCTTTTACCGAACAGATTCAGGCCCCGGTGCATTTGCTGTTTGCCGAAAATCCGCCGGCCGATGATGATAATCCGGACGAAGTTATCTTGCCGATACATCGGGGTAAAATTGATTTGTTTGAGACCTTTGCCGATGAATTCGGCCTGAACTTGAATCCGTTTCCCAAAAGTGTAGATACCTATTTGGACTATCACGATCCGGATGATACACCGGTCCGCGATAATCCCTTTGCCGTTTTGCAAAAATTGAAAAAGGAGAACCCATGACCGACACCATTCCACTCAATACCAGCCGCGATTACGATTGCGCCCGATACTATGACTTGGTGAAAAAGATTGAAGCCTTTTATGCCGATGGTCGGATTACGGATGCCGAGTTAAAAAAGATGCAGGACATGCGGGAGGAAACCTTGCTGAATTATCAGGTAGCGGCCGACATGTTGCATAACACCCGGCCGGGAGATCCGCATTATCAAACACTGACGCTTTTGGTGGATTACTTGCGCCGATGCTGGCAAACCATGGACTACGCCACGGATAAAGGGTACTTGGTCAACCAAAACACAAACACCCGCGAAACCCTTTTACCGGCCCCCAAAAAGGACAAGAAATTGACGTTGCACGTCTCGGATATGGCGGCGGCTTTGGTGGCCACATTGACCACACCCCGCAAGCGGCGGCAGGAAAACGCAGCCTATATTGATTCTTGCGTCAAAAAAATTCCGCCCATTCAAAAAAAGCGAGCTTTGGAAACACTTACCCGTGCTTTGGGTTTTCTGCGCCGTGAACGGTTGCAAGACGGTATCAACCGGTTAAACAACCTGTCGCACACACGTTGACACCCCCGGGCACACAGCCCCCCCGGCCTGCGGATATGTGAAAAATCAAATATCCAGGTTTTCCAAAAATTTGGCGTGTTCTTGTATAAATTGGAACCGGAATTCGGGCTTGTTGCCCATCAACCGATCCACAATATCGGCGGTATAGGCGGCTTCTTCCTGTGTTTCTTCGGTGGTAGCATTGGAACTGGGGATCACCACCCGCAACAACGTGCGTTTATCCGGATCCATGGTGGTTTCTTTCAACTGATGCGGCGGCATTTCCCCCAACCCTTTAAAGCGCGATACTTCTACATTTTTGGCATTTTTGAACACCGTTTTCATCAAGCGTTCTTTTTCCGCATCATCGGCGGCGTAGACGGACTTGCCCCCTTGCGTCAACCGATACAGTGGCGGCAAAGCCAAATACAGGTGTCCGTGTTCAATCAACTGAGGCATTTCTTTGTAAAAGAAAGACATCAATAATGATGTAATATGGGCTCCGTCCACATCGGCATCGGTCATGACGATGACTTTTTCATAGCGCAAGTTTTCTTCCTTATACTTATCCCGATGACCGCATCCCAAGGCTTCAATCATATCCCGGATTTCTTCATTGGCCATAATTTTGTCATTAGACGCACTGATAACGTTCAGGATTTTTCCGCGCAACGGTAAAATCGCCTGTGTTTCCCGCCGGCGAGCTTGCTTGGCCGATCCGCCGGCCGAGTCTCCTTCCACCAAGAACAACTCTGTGCCTTCGGTCCGTGTATGCGAACAATCGGCCAACTTGCCGGGCAAGCGCAGTTTTTTCGTTGCACTGGCACGGGCGGTTTCCAGCGTTTTTTTACGCCGTTTACGTTCTTCCACACGTTCCACGATAAAGTCCAACAAGGCCTGAGCCGATTTAATATCGCGGCTGAGCCAATGATCAAAAGGATCTTTAATCGCATTTTCCACCAAGCGGGTTGCCCCCGGACTCACCAATTTTTCTTTGGTTTGCCCTTGAAATTGCGGATCTTTAATAAAGACGGACAACATCACACCGGCCGTATTCAAAATATCATCGGCGGTAATTTCGGCCGCTTTTTTATGCCCCACCATTTCGGCAAAGCCCCGCAAAGATTTCGTCAATCCCGCCCGCAGACCCGTTTCATGCGTCCCCCCCAACGGCGTGATCACGGTATTACAGTATGTATAGGAAAACCCGTCTTTGAAATCATCGGGCCAACACACGGCCCATTCCACCGCCCCCATCTTATCGGGGAACTCGGCCCGCCCCGTAAAGGGCCGCGGCGTTACGGCCGATCGGTCTTTCATCAAATAATCCAAAAAGTCCGCCACACCGTTCGGGAATTTCAAGACTTGCTCGGTCGGCGTTTTATCGTCCGGCCCGATCAAGTCTGAATCACATGACCACCGAATTTCCACCCCGCGGAACAAGAACGCTTTTGTGCGCGCCATCCGAAAGAGTGTCGCGGGCTTAAATCGGATACCTTCGCCGAAAATTTCCGTATCGGGAATAAAAGAAACACTTGTCCCGCGCCGATTGCTGACGGGTCCCAAGCATTCCACAGGCGTAATCGGTTTGCCTTGACAATACTCTTGCCGATATAATTTTTTATCGCGGGCAACTTCTATCACCATATGGGCGGATAAAGCATTCACCGCCGACAAGCCCACCCCGTGCAAGCCCCCTGATACGGCATACGCATGCCCGCCGAACTTGCCCCCGGAATGCAACGTTGTCGTAATGACTTCCAAAGCCGACTTGCCGGGATATTTAGGGTGCGGGTCCACCGGAATTCCCCGCCCGTTATCCCGCACGGTAATATAGCCGGCCGCATTCAAAGACACTTCTATATTCGTGGCATACCCGGCCACGGCTTCGTCCATGGCGTTATCAATAATTTCGGCCACCAAGTGATGATAGGCCTGCTCATCAATACCGCCGATGTACATACCGGGACGCTTGCGGACAGGCTCTAAACCTTCCAACACTTCAATATCTTTTGCGGAGTAATCCGACTTAACTTCATTCGCATTAAATAAATCTGACATAGGTCTATTTTACCAACATTTTTTTTCAAAAGCAAGCAAAAAATGACCGATTTCGGGCAATGACACGGACACACCCCCCGGTATCAGGCCGGTTCCCCCTTGCCATTTTGTTTTTTCTTTTGTTATTTACACTTTCTGTTTATCTGTCCCTTCCCGCATACCTTTTGAGTGTTGTCATTCCCCATTTTTCTCTCTTGTCATTCCCGCTTTTTCTCTTTTGTCATTCCCATGAAAATGGGGGCCGAAGGCAACGCCGACAGGCGGCCCCGAACGCAGTGAGCGGGTAAGCGTAGCGCATAATCCAGGACAAAAGAAGCCCTTATGTTTCCCTGGATCTCCGGTGGGGCCCGAAGATGACAATTCTAAAAACTGCCAAAAAATGATACGCTGAAAAAACCGCCCGAAGATGACAAAAATTCAGAGTTAATCAACCGAAGATATAACAGCGGGTTATCTCTCTTGTATAGGCTTGCCAGTGCCACACCACCACCCTGCCAAAGGACCATCGCGATATGTACAACAATCCCCCGATACAACATACGGAGGCAAGCAACAGAAAGTGTTATTCTTGTACGGGGTTCCTTTATCAGCGCGGCAGCACGCTGCGGTATAGAATTGCGTACAGTTGAATGAGCATTTATTGTCTTCCCATGTGCCGTTAGCGGCTTTACAACACGCTTCCGTGAACGTGCCTTGAATATCCTTGCCGTCCTTGGCGGTGGAACAACAGGTGGCATTAGACCAAGAACCGTTAGCGGCTTTACAACACGCTTCCGTGTACACACCATTGGTATCCTTGCCATCCTTGGCGGTGGAACAACAGGTTGTTCCCGTCCATGTGCCTGCACCATCACACATACATTCATCATAATCATTGTTATTGACGCAGGTCCCGTTTTTACAGGTTTGACATTCATTGCACTGGTTCACCGGAATGGGTTTACCCGCCGCGTCCGTACCACATTTTTGGCAAGGGCCTAAAATGGTTTCACCGCAAAATTCTTTGCATTCACACGTCTGTTGCGTCAGGTTGTACACACAGGCTTTTGGATAGCGACACGACTTTTTGCATTCGGCGCACGGATCCACGCATGTGCAGGCAGACTCATCCCACACCTGACCACTCTCACACGGTTTCTTTTTACAGACACACTTACAGGCTTCCTCATCCCAATCCGGCGTTGGAGCTTCACAATCTTCAAAATCTTCCTCACACTTACCATTGAGGGGATTACATTCATAACATTTTTCCGTACAGACGACACCGGCACACAAATTCTGACATGTACCATCCCGGCACATTAGCGATTCAGGGCAGGGGGACTCGCGCAAAAACCCATTGACACACGTTTCAACAACTACAGGATTCTTACAATATCTTCCCCCTTCTGGTTCACAGGATACACAACTTTCATCCGGCGGATTGCATTCACCCGTTTCCGGATTGCACCACCCACATTTGCAGGCCACCCCATGACATGGGCATTCTTCATCCGGGGGATTACATTCACCCGTTGCCGGATCGCATTCGCCGCATTCACACGTCACCCCTTTACATTTATCTTCTTGACATTCGCCATTGGCGCAATAGTCTTCACACGTCTCAATCACAGACACATGGCCCGTTTCTTCATCACATTGGCACACCGACATGTCCGTGCAACAATATGGCTCCACCCCTTTGGTACATTTGCATTCTTCATCCCGCGGCGTACATTCACCCGTTTCTTCATCGCACCGCCCGCATTTACAGGTCACCCCATGACATTTGCATTCTTCATCCGGGGGATTACACTTGCCGGTTTCGGGATCACATTCGCCGCATGCGCACGTCACTCCGGCGCACTTTTTACACATTTCTTCACACTCCGGCGATGTGGAGCATTTTGTTCCGCCCGATCCACCGCCCGAGCCACCGCCCGATCCGCCGCCGCTTCCTGAACCACCGGTTCCGCCGGAGCCGCCTGATCCGCCGGAGCCACCTGATCCGCCGGAGCCGCCTGATCCGCCACCCCCCGGGATATTCCCACCGAGGCAACAGCATACCAATGAGATACATTGCCCATTCACACATTCTTGATTTGATCCGCATTTGCTTTTACAGGTGCCTTTGTCGCACTCCATACACTGCGAACTATCACATTCGGGAATACATGTGCACGCTTCGTTCGGTACACAATCCGCCGAACAACCGCCCCCTTTACAACACTCATTACAGGAAACACAATCCGGGGCAGGAATACAATCTGCCGGACAATCCGTTCCCCGGCAGCACGCATCACAATTCGGACAACCGAGTTGGGGCTTACAGCTCGCCGAACACCCGTACCCTTCACAACACTCGGTACAGTCGCATCCCGCCACCGGTATGCATTCTTTGGGGCATTGCGATCCTTTACAACACGCATTACAATCACGGCACTCCTGATCCGGCACACACAACGTAGGGCAAGCAATACCTTCGCAGCATTTAGTACACCCGCAATTTTCATCCGGTTCACAATCCACGGCACATCCCGTCCCTTGACAACACGCATTACAATCTGTGTTGTCCCACTCTTTCCATTCGGCGGATTCACCGTCGGCCGATATAATTAAAGTCATCGTATTACTGCCCCAGGCATACGCCGACTTAATCAACACAGGACGATTATAAAATGCAAACGTGCCGTCCTCCACTGCTTTCCCGTTGACATATATACGCACAACAAAGGGGGGCTTGTTCTTGATAATGGCGGCCACCATTTCATCCGGAACATCATTCAACGTCACATTAAAATACTCATCGGCCGATCCTTCATGGGAATAAACGTCGCTGATACTGACGTTAAACTTTTCCATAGTGTCCCCGATACATTCAGACATATCCGGTTCCACATCCGGGTTCGTCAAGCGCATGCCCGCCGCCATCGCCGAACACAGCCGCAGTTCATTGAGCAAATTGTTCGTCTCATGCTTGGTCATAGCCCATTGGAATCCCATAATACCCGTAATCGTCAGGATACCGATAATTGCCAAAACCCCCAGCATTTCTACCATACTGCGCCCGGATTCTGATATCTTCATGTTGCCCCCTTTGTGGATACAATCTGTTATTTTGTCAAATTGTACCATAATCCACAGGTTTTTGCAACACTAAATTTCAAGTATTTTCAAGGAACAAAAAAACGAATAAAAACAGACAAATACATTGAATTCAATGTATGACAATCAAAATAACCGACCCCGTAAAAAGTAGAATTGTCATCATCGGGTCCTACCCTTGTCATCTTCGGCCCTGCCCCACGCACCCACTCTCCCCGTCATCTTCGGGCGTTTTTTATATTGTCATCTTCGGGCGTTCTCTCCCCCCCCTGTCATCTTCGGGCCCCACCGGAGATCCAGGGGAAAAGAAGTCCTTATAATCCTGTGCGTCCCAACATTTTGGATTCCCGCTTTCGCGGGAATGACAACGGGTATAGAACTTATCACCTTATGCAACCCAACATTTTCGGAGAGTGATACAATAAAGATGTCAGGCGGTCTATAAGCCGGGTTTTGTCTTGATAATCATTCGTCTGGAACGGTTTTTACAAACCGCTTCTAGCGACTTACCTCATTGTGTCTAGGCAGGAACACCTATTTTACGAAAGGAACTTTCGGACACTGTATTTTAGTCTTGCTTCCGATAGGGTTTATCCTGCCACCCGTGTTGCCACCGGTGCGGTGGGCTTTTACCCCGCCTTTTCACCCGTTCCACGCACAAGGCGCGGTGGTTTGTTTTCTGCGACACTTTCCGTCGGGTTGCCCCGCCCGGACGTTATCCGGTATCGTGTTCCTGGGAAGCCCGGACTTTCCTCCACCCCGCAGCGGGGGCAGCGATTATCCGATCGCCTGACATTCTTATTTTATACAAAAACGGACGAAAAGTCAATCCCTTTCGCCCGCTTTATTTCCGTATCGGATTTATTCCCCGTAGGAAAAGCCGTACCGGCGTATATGATTTTGGAACTGTTCAAAGTTCGCCACTTTTGAATTTTCAGGGGCACGAGATACCGCATGAAACGATATACCATCAACGCCCATAACCGAAGCCACGAACAATAATTTACGCACGGTCGTATCATTATTCCGGTTCGGTTCGGTGTGGACAAACAATGGCGTATGTGTATTTTTTTCAACCAACACACCGACACAATTCGTCAGTCGCACCAAAGCAGCAAGCAGTTCACCCTTACGACTCAATGTCAGGCCACTGGGGTTCAACGTGGCCGACAGACCCTTGGCCCATTCTGCTTTCAATCGGGCTTTTTCGTTTTCTACAACCGGGTCGTTTTCTATACCTTGATTTGTTGTTTTTGTTTCTTGATTTTTCATTGTGTTATCCTTCCTTTTTCTGATAATGGCATTATACATCCTTTTTGTGTTTTTGTCAAGTATTTTTGATGCCCTGATACACTTGTTGTATAAAAAAAGACGCCGACCCGATCGGTTTTTTGGGAATGGTATCATAATACCACATTAAAAAATATCATAAAATCAACAAAAAAGACTTGACTTTTACAAAAAATCGGTGTATAAAGGTCCCGTTCTTCAACATAAAGGATAAAAAAAATGACAATGAAAACAACAAAAACTTTAAAGCCGGCCGATTGCGATGTCAAATGGTATTTGATTGACGCAACGGACTTGGTGTTGGGTCGCTTGGCCAGTCAAATTGCGACTATCTTGCGCGGTAAGAACAAACCGTGCTTTTCTCCGTCTCAGGATTGCGGCGACTATGTGGTTGTGGTGAACGCGGATAAAATCCAACTGACGGGTCGGAAACTGGAACAAAAGCAATACTTCCGCCACTCGGGTTATATCGGCGGCATCCACAGCACTTCTGCCAAGGATTTAATGCAGGAAAAACCGGAACGCGTGTTGATTAAAGCGGTAGAACGCATGTTGTCTCGGAACAGCCTGGGGGCTAAACAAATGACAAAACTGCGCGTCTTTGCCGGTGCCGAACATACACATACGGCGCAAAACCCTATCGTGTTGGATATTGCCTCTAAAAACCGTAAGAATAAAAGGAGCGTGTAATGGTTACAGTTGTAAAGAAAACGTCCAAGTTGGCTGACTTGAAACAAGAAATGACGGCGGCACAGGCCCCGGCCGTGGAACAAACGATCGCTGAACCGGCCGAAACTCCCGCTGTACGCGAACCGAAGAAAGACAAGTGGGGTCGTTCTCAATCTGTCGGGAAGAAAAAGAATGCCGTTGCCCGCGTGATTATCAAGCTGGGTAAAGGTAAAATCACCGTAAATGGTCGGGATATGGACAAGTATTTCCCGCGTCCGGTGTTGCAAATGATTATCAAACAACCGTTTGCCATCACAAACCGTGAAGGTCAATTTGATGTAGATTGTCGGATTTGCGGCGGCGGTTTGTCCGGTCAAGCGTATGCGTTGCGCCATGGGATCAGCCGTTGCTTGGACCTGTTTGAACCGGAATTGCACACAACGTTAAAGAAGGCCGGGTTCTTGACACGCGATTCTCGTATCGTGGAACGGAAAAAGCCGGGCTTGTCCAAAGCGCGCAAACGCTTCCAGTTCAGCAAACGTTAAACTTTTTCAAAAGTTTTACTTTTCAATGGGTTGTGTTCAATCACAGCCCATTTTTTATGTTCATATTTTAACAGGCGTACCAAGGATAAAAAGCTCTATTTTTTCTTGTTTTCTGCGGCCCCGCCCAAGTTCTAGGGGAAAGCAGCCGAGAACGATTATGGAGATTTTGAGAAAAAATTTAATTTTGACAACTCATCTGTTATCTATAATGAATCAGAAATAGAATCAAAAAAAACGATTGCACCGAAGAAAATCAATTTAAACGTTGGGATGGAAAATGTTTTTCGTGTAATTATCCTAAAGCTGTTCGTGTAGAAACGCATTGTAATAACAACCTAAACTCCTGGCCCAAATCATCTTGCCAACGCTCTTAACCGTATTGAAAAATAAGAAAAAATGAAAAACCGCCGTTCATAATCCAAAAAAAATGATACCTTATGGATTATTCAACATTAATGTAGTTGCTTTTTGTGAAATATCCAAAACATCAATTTTATTTTCCTGATATTTATTGATAATTATTATGGCCTCTATCAAAGAATAAAGGGTAATTTCGGCTGCAATCCATTTTTGTCCCTGATTTTCAAATAATTTTTTCTCATGAATATCATAAAGTCGTACAATGTGATAGGGCTGAAAATGTTTAAAACCACATAAAAAAGTGTAAGATTTATAAATATGGTCCATGTAAGGTTGTTTGATCTTTTTTGCCATATCAGGAAAACCTTTAATGCCATAAAAATTATACCAGTGATTGATATAGTTATTTCTGTTTAAAGGATCTTTATCTGCTGGATTCTTTTTTAAAAAACGTTTATAATCAATCATCTCTAACGCTTTTTGTGTTTCTTCATATTCTTCTGGATGTGCTTTAATCCGTTCCAGATCCTCTATCAAACCAAAGGCTCCATAAGTTTTACTTTTTTCGCTCATGTCGGTATCAAGAAACGTTAATTGTAAAATACTTTCCATCATACTAGCGGCGATCAAACACGCATTATAAAAAGAGTTCTTTTCTAGTAATAGAATTGTATCGGATGCAATTTGGGAAATTTGTTTGAACCAAGGAACAGTAACTGCCGAAACACAATCTCCTGTTTGAATGTAGAGAGTAGTTTTTGCAATTCGGTTTAATAATTCTTTTGTTAATTTTATGTATTCGTCTTCTACTGCCATTTTATTTATATTTCTTCACATATGGCTTGAAGCATTGGTAAAAACGATTTACCATATCGAACATCCATGGTAAGTAAGTTTGTTGATCTGTTTCTAAATCAAATTGTTTTCGAATCTCCATATAAGAAGCCTTGCGTCCTTCCTGATGATTCCAAGATAATTGTAACCCCAATTTTTCTTCTATCTCCGATTTATAGCCTTCCAAAAATTTATACAAATCATGATTATCCTGAATGTATAATTGACAGGCTAGCTCATTTTCTCTTGTCGCCGTCTTTAGCTCAATATGAGCTTCTGCAGATCCGATAGATATGGCATACCAATGTTGTAAGCGAGGTGTTCTTAGCCTGAATTTAGGATTTTTTGGCTGTGCATATTGTTTAAAATCGGACCATAATTGATATGAAAGATTTTGCGATTTAGTAGCATCTTCTGATTTTATAAATTCTTTTACTGTTTTTTCCCATTCATTAGGACGACAAATCACCTGAAACTTTGGAGCAATCGCTGAATCTCCAATTTGCCACAATTCTATTTTCAGCAAGAAGAAATTTATTTCTTTGTTTGTATGTTCATTCAGCCAATTAATAGCTTGAATATGTGGATCATCCACATCACGCACAATCCAAACAATGTATTTAGCGTCGTAACCAGAAGCATAAGTAATAATTTTGCCTAAATGGTCATGGTTAGTACATTCTAATTGGTTTTCTATAATTACATTGGCCCCAGTATAAGATTCTTTTGCTAATATATCCGCACGAAAATTTTCTACATTTGCTTCCGTTTGAACTAAAGATATTTCTAAATCTAATTCATCTGCTAGAAGTTGTAAATTTTCTTCTTCCGCAAGCCAGTTTGTAAAATCTGAAGCTTCATTTTTCCAAACACTGCGTAAATCCCTAATAAGTTTTATTTTACCTAATTTGTTCATGGGAAAACTCCTTTGTTGAATACCATGCTAAGTCGAGTCTAGCCGAAAATTTAGCAAAAAGCAAGATGTGTTTGGACTTTTCTAAAGAAATGATTGGGCTCTAAGATTGACTTTTGGGTCAAGAAAAGTTAGTATGTTGTGCATGAAAAACATTGTGATTTTAACTGGCTCGGGCATATCGGCGGAATCCGGATTAAAGACATTCAGATCCGAGGATGGTCTGTGGCTGAACCACCGCGTTGAGGACGTTTGTACGGTTGAGGCTTTTGAGCGCAATCCAGCGGTTGTGCATTCCTTTTATAATGAACTCAGGCCTATTATGATGAAGGCGACACCCAACGCAGGGCATCAAGCTATCACCATGTTGCAACAGGAATTGCCGAATATCACCATCAATGTGGTGACGCAAAATGTGGATCTGTTGCATGAAAAAGCGGGAAGCAAAAACATCTATCACATTCATGGCCGGATTGACGAGTGTATCTGCATGAATTGTGGCCATGTGCTGACCACTTTTGGGGATGTGGAAAGTGATGAAATTTGTCCCGAATGTCATGTTCAAGGGACGTTGAAACCCAACATCGTCTTTTTCGGAGAAATGCCGAAGTACATGGACGAAGTGGATAAGATGTTGGCTGAATGCGACATGTTTATTGCGATTGGAACCAGCGGTATAGTTTATCCTGCGGCGGGCTTTGTGCGACAAGCAAAATTCTATGGTGCAAAGACCTATTTGTTCAACCTGGATCCTTGCAATAACAGCTCTCAATTTGACCAAGAAATCCTTGGCAAAGCCTCACAAACTTTCCCGAAATTCGCCGAAGAATTGATAAACGAGTTAAAGAAAAAGAATTAGGGAACCTTTTGTTGTGATCTTGTGAACTTAACTTCACTTAGAAAATCAGCAGGTTTGCCATGTTCTATGTGCATAATACAGATTCTATCATTATCAACTATGCTTTTATCAAACAGGTTGTAATGCTTTTCGGGAACTTTATCCGTATCATCAAAATCCATAGATGCCAAAGATCCACAAATATAATCGGGAATTCTTATCAATTCATCGAATAGTTCTTGATCATATTGCTTACTCTCTATGAAACCATATACTTCATGATCAGGAACTCGTCTGTTTAGTAGGTTAGCATACCCTAAACGAATAAATTGATGCACTATGCCATCCTGAAAATCAGTTATTTTATCTCGATCCGAAATCCATACAATATGCCTTGTATTTGTTTTTATTAAAAGAAATTCTATAATTGCCGACATAATATGAACAGTAACACCTATATCGGACAATATCTTTACATCAATTTCCTTTCGGTTCAGATAATTTCTGAAGCTTTTCATCTTATGAATAAACTCTTCCTTTTTCTTTTCGGGCCAACGTTCCATGCGCTCAATAGCATTATCCAAAAGTCGTTTATTTTCCTCTAGTTTGAAAATGCTATTTTTATCTTTAATAAGAAACGCCATCGAGAAAAAGTATGGGGATTCTTTGATGTAGTTAAGAGCCGTTTCTGAAATATTTTTAAACTTTTTTATGTCTTGTGGCAAATAATGTTTTATATCCTCTTTCATATAAGGAGAAATAAATGGAAAAATAGTAAATGTCATGACGTCATTGGTTTTAGTTTTATCATCAAGACAATAGTCGCTGGTAATGTACCAGGAATCGACTTGTTTAAACTTACGATAATATTTCTTCCATTTTTTGACAAAACTAGGAAATCGACTAGATAAAAATGTTTTTGTATTCATGGTATTCCTAAATTTCCTTCTCTTTTAAATACTCCAAAAACGCCTGACAACCTTCATAGATGTCCCAATAGGCTTCGTCAAAGTTGCCGGTGTACCAAGGGTCTTTAACCGATCGCGGATTGTCGGTAAAGTCCAACAGGCGATGCACTTTATGCTCTTTATCCCCGCCAACGATATCCAAAATATCCCGCACGTTGTTATCATCCATTGCTAAAATATAATCAAATTTTGCATAATCAGATTTGCGAATTTGACGTGAATAATGCTTGGCAAATGGAACTTTCATTAGTTTCAGCATATCCGCCGCCCGATAATCCAGCACCTCATGAACCATTTCGTTATAACCTTCTGTGGCGGCAGAGGCAATTTCAAACTGATCCGCCAAACCTTTTTCAGCGACCATTTGCTTCATCACAAATTCCGCCATCGGCGACCGACAAATATTCCCCAAGCAAACAAACAGAACTTTAATCATGAAACTTCCATAACATTATCTGTCCAGAGTTCACATTGGGTCATCACTGTCTCAACAGCACTTTCGACTCCTTCTGGTGGATATTTGTGCTTTCTAAGTAATTTTTTAATCATCATACGCATCTTAGCCCGGGCCGGTTCACGTTTTTGCCAATCTATTGTTTTGTTTTTGCGTAGTGCTTCAGTCAGCTCTTTTGTAATTGCTATCAATTCATCGTTTTCGTAAAAATCTTTAACTGCTTGTGGTTTCGTTAAAGCATCGTAAAAGGCTACTTCTTCTGTGGTTAATCCCAAATCTGCCCCTTCTTTTTGAGCTGCGACAATCTGTTTTGCCAGATTCAAAAGTTCCTCTATTACTTGCTCATTAGTCAACATTCCGTTTAAATAACGATTCATGACTACTTGAATTATTTCACTAAACTTTTCAGAACGAACCACATTTGTCCGGCGATAGATAGAAATTTGCTCTGCAATTAATTTTTTCAACAACTCAACAGCTAAATTCTTCTGTTTCATTTTTGAAATTTCTTCCAGAAACTTCGGGTCAAATAGGGAAAATTCTTCCTTTACATCCGAGAATAAATTGATCACTCCTTCACTTTTAATACTCTGTTTTAAAAGTTCATTAATACGATCATTCATTTCTTTTAAAGATATTTTTTCACCACTTCCGGCATTCGTTAAACGTAAGATTAAAACGCGTACAGCCTCTATAAAGGCAGCCTCCATACGCCATTCTTCTTTCACTAAAGAAGAACAGAGAGACAGCGCTTGGCGCAACATTAATGCCTGTTTAATGAATTGGTCTTTTTCTTTCTCTTTAGCAATAATAAAGTTCACTGAACCACTGATAAGTTCGGCACGCTTTAAATTACTTCCGGTCATAAATTGACCATAGTCAAACCCATGTAATAAATCACGACAAACCTGTAATTTTTCCTCAAATTGTTTTAGAGCAGTTTTAGCAATATCCATATCTCCATAGTTCTTTTTATCGCGAACTGTGTAATCATTCATCGCCTGTTTCAGAGCATTTGCGATTCCAACATAATCTACAACGAGACCACCTTCTTTATCTTCAAACACACGATTAACACGAGCGATTGCTTGCATCAAATTATGCCCAATCATGGGTTTATAGACATACATAGTGGCCAACGAAGGCACATCAAATCCGGTCAACCACATATCTACAACGATAGCAATTTTCAAAGGATCTTTATTATCTTTAAATTTACGAGCTAACGCTTCTTTATGAGATTTGTTTCCAATAATTTTCCGCCAGTTTTCTGGGTCATCATTACTAGAAGTCATCACAACCCCCACTTTTTCTTTCCAATTGGGGCGCAATTTTAAAATCTCTTCATAAATTTTTAAAGCAATCGGACGTGAATAAGCAACAATCATCGCCTTTCCAGTAAGCAAGTTTTCCCGATAATTTTCATAGTGGTCTATGATATCGTTTACCAGGGAATGAATAGTGTTATCATTCCCCAGAATTGCTTCCATTTGTCCCAATTTCTTTTTACTGGCCTCAATAACCTCAGGATCTGCGTTTTTAGCCATTAAATCATATTCATCATCTATTTTCTTGAGCGTTTCCTTATCCAGATTTAACTTAACAACACGACTTTCATAGTAGACAGGACGAGTAGCCCCATCTTCCACAGCCTGAGTCATATCATAGATATCAATATAATTTCCAAAGACCTCTTGTGTATTCCTGTCTTTTTTAGAAATAGGTGTTCCCGTAAAGCCAATATAGGTTGCATTTGGCAAGCTGTTGCGGATGATACGAGCAGTTCCTGTCTTAATTTTCCCGTCCTTGGTTATTTTCTCCGACAAACCATATTGTCCCCGGTGCGCCTCATCCGCCATCACAATAATGTTCCGGCGAGTGGAGAGTGGCTCCTCGGATTCCTCAAACTTCTGCATCGTGGTAAAGAAGATTCCGTTGGATTTGATACCGTTTAATAACTTTTTCAAATGTTCCCGACCGGTTGCTTGAACGGGGTCTTGTCTTAAAAAGTCCTTACATTTGGCAAATTGCGTATAAAGTTGATCATCCAAATCATTACGGTCCGTTAACACAACGATAGTCGGACTATTTAAAGCTCTTTGTAATAAATGGGCATAAAACACCATAGATAAAGATTTACCGGACCCTTGCGTATGCCAAAAGACACCGCCCTTACCATCTGTTTCGGTTGCTTTTTGGGTTGAAGCAATCGCCTTCTTAACGGCAAAATATTGATGATAACCGGCTAAAATCTTTTTGCTTCCTTTGTTTTCATTGGAAAAGCAGATAAAGTTCTTTA
This sequence comes from uncultured Alphaproteobacteria bacterium, assembly GCA_934202735.1. Classification (GTDB taxonomy): domain Bacteria; phylum Pseudomonadota; class Alphaproteobacteria; order CAAHEQ01; family UBA3637; genus CALXZG01. The sequence goes on from CAKPYH010000001.1 coordinate 47,003, forward strand.
AAATATCCAACAACCGTTCTTTGGGGAAAATTCCTTGAAAGAATGTATCAAACTGAGCATGTTTTGTATTTTCGTATTTCCCATCTACTGTCTTCCATTCCATAAAGCGTGTTTCATCCGAAGTAATTGTCCCAGCTTTAGATGTCAACAAATCACTCATCACACAGATAGCATTATAGATAAACATAGATGGGATTTCATGCTTGTAGTTTTGAATTTGACGATAGGCTTCCGACACATCCGTTTCTTCTCGGGAAGGAGATTTCAATTCCATCAAAACCAGCGGCAACCCGTTCACAAACAACAAAATGTCCGGACGTTTTTCGCTGTTTTCAATAAAAGTCCACTGATTGGCCACGATGAATGAGTTTTTATCAGGTTTATTATAATCAATCAGGTAAACAATCGTATCCCTGGGTTCTCCTTTTTCGGTGTAGTGAACTGTAATGCCGTTTTGCAAGTAATCCATAAACAGAGCATTTTTCTGCACCAGTTCTGCATTTTCAAAGTTCTTTAATTTTGTATAAGCTTCTTTAATGGCCACTTCAGGCAACTTTGGATTTAAGCGGTGTAAAGCATCAATCAATTCGTCTTCATATAACGGCGAAGTAAAATCACGCGTTTCCACATCCGGCCCATAGACAGGCCGATATCCCATTTCCTCAAACAACTCAATAATCGAGTTTTCATACGCTTCTTCGTTTACAGGATTTGTAAATTCTTTATTCATTGTTGGACCTCGTTAAATGATAATTTATCGGCGGAAGGAAGTTCCGAAATATCCACCTTATCTACATCAATTTCGCCGGACATGAGTTTGGGTAATAAAGTGTCTCGAAGTTCTGTTAAATTCTGGTTTTGTATTGTATTAAATATCAATTCATCATAAAACGTCTTCAATGTTTGAGAAAGTTCTGTTGCCTTTTCTCTATCAAATGATATCTCTAATTTTAAAGTTTCAACAGGACTTAAATTTTGTTGAGCTGTTCCTTTTGAAATATTTTCCATTTCCGTTTTCATTGCTGGTAGACGCATGTAAAAATAAACAAAAGGCAATAGAGAATCTTTTGAATTAATTTTCGCGACACGTTGATTAAGAAGAAGGTTCTCTTCCGTTACAATACCAACTCTACCAACATTTCCTGTTAAGGACAGAAGGACATCACCTATACACAAGCAACAATCTTTCGACAATTTTTCAGGCAATTCATCTAAACAAGATGCACCTTGGCTATCAACGCTACCATCCTGTACATTTTTAATAGTTATAATCTTATATGTTCCAGATGGTAAATAATCGCTACTCTTAAATGCAAATCCATTTGTAAATGTTATCAAATTGCCCAAAGGCATTTTTTCTTCAGTATGTTGGATGTAATCTAAAATGAGGGCTTGGGCTTGGAGTTCGAGGTTTTGATTGATTTTGTTGTTCAGCTCTATCTTATCATCCAGCACCCCCAACACCCCCGCAATTTTCCTCTGCACCCCCAATGACGGTAAAGAAATAGACATGTTTTTCATTACGTTAAATGTAATAGAGGGCATAGTTGAAGATGGTTGAACAGTCAATAAATAGTTCTGAATTGAAGGAATAAGAAAATAATAGAAGAGATATTTAGGATAAATTTCATCTAAATTGTTTGGAATAATTCGAAATAAATTATTTGCAATTGCTCCATTCATACCCAAAACTGGCAAACCAGGTGAACCATATCTAACCATCGCTAAATCATTCTCTGATATGATATAGCGTTCTCCCGGATTGGATATATATCTTTTGGGTTCGTTTGGATTTGTAAGATCAACAATTCTAATAAATCGAACACTATTCTCAAATGGAATAAGAGACTGTTTTTCAATAGGAACCTGTATTCCTTGTGAAAATTTTGCAACATCCCCTAATTTAACCTCTCGCCAATCAGTCATGCTTTTGCTCCTGTTTTTTACGTCTTCTTTGGCGTCTTTTTAATTTAGTAAAAAACCAATACATAATTGCAAGATTTTTGAAGGTGTATTGATATTTAGACGCAATAAATATTTCTGGTGCAGTAATATCTGGCAAATAATCCCATATTTCGGTCATACAAGGTTTAGCAGAAATTTTTAAAATTCTTTTTTTAGGAAATTGTGTAGTACCATAATCGTATAATATCAAGATAATTGGAATAATACAGTAGAGTATATCATTAAATGTCTTTGCTTCTTTTTCAACACAAGTAATATACAGTTCTTTAGAAAAGGCAGTTCCTTTATAATTATGATATTTTTCCAACCATGATAATTTATTTTTTAATGTATTTAATTCATAACACACTTCAGGCAAATCAGCAATTAAGAAATCTTTAATATCAGAAATTAACTGTATATTACAATTTTTTCGAATTGCATAGTGAACTTTCTTCGCTTTATATTGCATCCAATCAAGTTGATATTCTTCTTCAAAATATTTTCTATTTTCAATTTGATCTTCAACACATTGCAATAAATTTGATATTAGTAAATTAATCCCCTTTATCTTCTTGTTATCTTGCTCCAATTTTTTTTCACGTTTATCATCATTTTTCTTTTTTATATATAAATACCAAGTCGCAAAAGCACTAATATAGGCAGGAAGAATAGCCACAATTATAGATGTCGTTAAATTAGGTTTAACGGCTTTTAGCAATTGCAAAAATTGATCTGTGTTTAATTTTATTCCATCACAACCGGTAGATAAAATGCTTTCAAACACTTTCTATACCTCCCAACCGATTTGTTTCAGTTTGGTTTTGATTTCTTCTTGAAGCGTAGAGGATTGTTTGAACATATCGGACAACTCGGCAGTCAGACGTTTCATTTTATCTTCAAACGGTTCGCCATCATCGGCTTGTTCCTCTATCCCCACATAGCGACCTGGTGTCAGGATGTAATCTTGCTTGGCAATATCCTCAGTGGTTGCCACCGCACAAAACCCTTTCACATTTTCCAATGTGCCATTTTGGAATGCGGTAAATGTATCAGCCAATTTCTTGATGTCTTCATCCGTAAAATCGCGGTGTTTGCGGTCAACCATATATCCCATTTTCCGTGCATCAATAAAGACCGTTTTACCTTTTTGTTGCTTGTTTTTACTGATAAACCATAATGTTACCGGAATCGTAACACTATAAAATAATTGTGTTGGAAGCGCGATGATACCTTCTATCAAATCGGCCTCAATAATATTTTTACGAATTTCACCTTCGCCACTTGTTTGTGATGAAAGTGCCCCATTTGCAAGTACTAAACCGATTTTTCCATTAGGTGCCAAGTGATAAATCATATGTTGTATCCACGCATAGTTTGCGTTTCCTGCCGGTGGAATACCATATTTCCAACGCACATCGTCTTGTAACTTATCTTGTCCCCAATTGGATAGGTTAAACGGAGGGTTTGCCATAATAAAATCAAACTTTTCATGCGGATGTTGGTCATTAAAAAATGTATCCGCCTGATAAGGCCCAAAATCAGCATCAATGCCACGAATAGCCATGTTCATTTTGGCCATTTTCCAGGTATCAGCGTTGGATTCTTGCCCATAAACCGAGATATGGTCGCGTTTTCCACCATGTGCCTGTAAAAATTTAACCGACTGAACAAACATACCCCCGGAACCACAGCAAGGATCATAAACGCGGCAGTTATCAAAAGGTTTCAAAATCTCAACAATGGTTTTAACAATGCTGGATGGCGTATAAAATTCACCACCTTTTGTTCCTTCATAGGCGGCAAACTGAGCGATACAGTATTCATAAGTCCTGCCCAACAGGTCTTTATCCATATCTGTTCCGGACATATCTATATTGTTGGTAAACAGGTCCACAACATTACCCAGGATACGTTTATCAAGATCTTGGTTGGCATAATTTTTAGGTAATACATTCTTAAGTGATTTATTTTCTGCTTCAATCGCCCGCATAGCTTCATCTATAATAATGCCGATTTCCGGAGTATGGGCGGCTTCCGCAATTTTACTCCAACGTGCGGCTTCCGGAACATAAAATATACCTTCCTCAATATAAGCGTCCTTGTCATTTTCAAAGCCATCACCTTCTGCGACCAATTGGTGATAACGTTTCTCAAACGCGAAAGAGATATAGCGCAAAAAAATGAGGCCCACAATGACTTTACGGTAATCTGCCGCCGGAATGTGTCCCCATAGTTCGCATGCAGCATTCCAGATTTGCTTTTCAAAACCTATATTTGCGTTGTTTTTTCCTGCCATTTTGGACCTCTTTTTGTTTAGAATCATAATATCGTAAATTTTAGCCGATTTCTTCTGAAAAGGCAATCAGAAATACAGGGTCTTATAAATTTAATTTAGAACATCCTATTCCACCTCAAACCATTCCATACAGGTAGCCAATAAGCGGTTGTAATTGCCGGAGGTGGCCTCGGTGTAAAAAGCAACGCGTTCTTCTTGGCTCAGGCCGGCTCGGCGCATGGCAGGACATCCGACCGCCCAAAAGTGCCCCATGACCACCCGAGCTTAAAATAAAACTTTACAAGTATTTGATATTTATATGATTTTACATGAATACTGACCACCCGGATTTTTTCTGTTTTACTAAAAAAACACTGCGGCTTGCGTCCCCGCATACGATCCGAGACAAGGAAGGCCTCTCTTAGAAAAGTTTATTAAACAGTTCTATAAACTCTGAATTTTTAAGAATCCTGTTTTACAAAGTGTATTCTAAAAAAATTCAATTTATTTTTTACATGAAATCTGTCTAAGACTATGGGCAAAATATTGCCTTGCTTTGCTGGAATGAAATAATCCGGAAGCGGGATTTATATCTATGACATAATCATAATGTTCTGAATATTGCAAAATTCTTGGAACTTTTATGTGTTTTTTTGCAATAAAAGTTGGATATCATTTTTTCTATAATTTTTTAAATAGAATTTTGAATTTAAAATAATACACTGCTGCGGCAACATATCGTTAATAATCTCATTTATGGATGAGTGATTGCATAAAAAATAAATAATATCATTGTTGGTAATGCCAAATCTTATCTGTTTTGATATCTTCAATATATAGTATATTGGTATCTAAAGCCAGATCCTTGCATATTTTTATAGCACTTTCAAAAAAGTCAGCGTTTCTAGATAAAAAAATCTTTAGTGTCTTCATACAATGCCTTTTTAACTAATGGCTTAATATCATTCCAGAATTGAATTAAATTTGGATATGACAGAGTTTTATCAACCTTATCATAAGGAACCCAAATAATTTCATGCACAAGATTTGGATTAAAACTTGTTGTGGAAGAACCTATATCTTGTGCTAAAAAATAAAAAGCTTCTGTTTCATCACCTTTTGAATCTATATACCTTAAAACCGGAAGAGATTGTGATGGAATAATGGTACACATTCTCCCTGTTTCTTCTTCTGTCTCTCTTATAGCACATTCTTCTAAAGTTTCTCCCTCTTCTAAATGACCTTTTGAAAAAGAATAATCTTTTTGTTTTTGTCTATAGATTAACCCAATCATTTTTGTTTTTTTATTTATTAAAATACAGCCGGCTTTTTTAACAATCGTCATTTTAAATCTCTCTTTGTTTTTGTTGATCTAATGGTTTTAACGGTATCTGATGGAAAATGCATCGTTTCTGAGCAATTAGCTCGATCAATTTTTTCTCCAAAACATTGACGAGTTGACTCTGTCCACAACCATAATCTAAAATTTCAGAACAACCCATTTGTCGTATTAACGGTGCTATTATAGGAAACAACGATAAAGAAGTCTTCCCATATCCCGGCTTGTTCTTATAAAGCAACCTATATTGTTCTATATAACTCAAATCCATAAATTGAATTTTATCAAAAATAAATTTTAAAATCAAGCTGTATTTTGTTAGAAAAACTCTTAATGCTTAAAATTTTTTGGGACTATTTTAAAAATCACCCGCAATTTCCGACCAGTAATACCACGGTCAGCAACAGAAGAATGACACTGAAATACTCCGCTTTCATTGACAATCATGTTGTCAGGTATTTCGCCGATCGTTTGGACAATAAAAGAAAAGTATAAATTAGGTTCGGATATTCAAAGCACGATTCTTTCGTTTTCCTTTTCTTTAGCCGGACAAATTGAGCGACAACTCATCAGTCAACGGACCAAAGAATGCCTGAAAAGACTAAAAGATGAAGGGAAGCATTTGGGCCGTCCCTTTGGTTTTACCTATAAAAAACTTCATAATAGGCATCAGAAGATTAAAGAATTATTGGATCAACAAGTCCCGAAATCACAGATTGCCAAACACCTGGGGTGTTCTTGGACACACACGAAATCGACCCTCCCGTTAAGGTATATGTTGCAACATATACCTTAACATCATACAGTGTAGCATATTTTTATTTTATTCTAAACTGATGACTTCTAACATATTAGGACCCATGGCAGGACATCCGACCGCCCAAAAGTGTCCCATAACCACCCGAGCTGAAAATAAAACTTTACAAGTATTTGATATTTATATGATTTTATATGAATACTGACTGCCTAAAATTGTTGGGGTTTACTAAAAAAACACTACGGCTTGCGTCCCCGCATAGCGTGCGAGACAAGGAAAAACCAGCCCATATTTGACATAAAAATCATATTTTATCTTGTAAAATAATTGACATAAGTGTATGTTTATTCCTATGAAAGTTCTTATTATTGGTCCATTGGGAGCGGGAAAATCCACACTTGCCTACCAACTAAATAAAAAATTTAATTTGTCCCGACTGAACTTGGACGAAGTTTTTCGCATCAAAGAAAACGGAAAGTATCGCACACAAAGGGAACAAACTGCGCTTATAAGGAAGTTTTTGATGACACATCCGGCTTGGGTTATGGAAGGATGTCAAAAAAATTTATATAAACAAGTAGATCCCGATTTAATCATAGATATGCGCATCCATCGTCTAGTGGCTATTTTCAGATTTACAAAGCGCTTTTTTAAAGCAAGAAAATTAATTGGAAAGGAAATTCCACCTGATTTACCGGTTCAAGCTTATCATTATCGTCCTATCACTTTATCCAAAATCAGGGATTGGGATAAAACAAATCGCGCAATCAATACCCAGATTGGGTCGTTTTTAAAGACAACTTCAATCCCTGTGATTTGTTGTCGCGGATACAAAGATTATGCAAAGGTTTTTCAGTATCTTAAAAAGAGTAATCTATAAACAAGTCCCGAAATCACAGATTGCCAAACAACTGGGGTGTTCTTGGACTACACTCCACAGGTATATCAAAGAATGTATAGAATAGATTTACCCGCTTTGAATACTGCAAACTCTCTTAAAATTGGTGGTATTACTTGATTTTTGAACAAAATATCAGCTGGTTTTGAAGTGTTCCCCCAAAAGACACAATGAGTCATAAAGGTGGGGATCAAATAATATAATTGTAAAGAGTAAAAAAATCCCCACCCTATAATAAAAATGATGTTCAATATCCCATGTGTTATTTTTATCATGGAATGATTTTATATCATCGTTTGAAAGAAAAGTCCAGTATTTTACCTTTGCAATTTCCTTTGTAAAAGTGTACAATAAAAACATGAAAAAATTATTTGTCTTGATTTTACTTTTAACGGGATGTACTTTTCAATCACAAGAAGAGCGGTTTGTAAATCCGATCTTCTATAAGACATTGTATCCGATTTCAAGTACAGACACAGAAAAAAGATTAACTCCCACAGAAATCTATTCAAAATCTGTTGATCCAGAGTTAGATTGCCGGTTATTGAAAAATGGACAAACAGAGGTTATTTTATCATGTATTATTGAGGGGGATTATAGCCTTTTGTTTAAATATGTCATATCTGATGATTTTTATACTAAAAATTGCCAATTGATTGAACAGTATGTTCGCCACCCCGACAGTAGTAGATGGTCTCCTTTTCCCACATCTTTTTGTATTCATAAAGATGAACTTTAGTTTTTAAAATGCCAATCATCTATGGCCGGAAGCATCATGTTTTCCTGTGTGCGTCATATTCTCTGTTGGTTGAGATGATTTTTGTGATTCATGCGATTGAAAAACCGAAACGGACCGAACGGGCTTATCATTCCCCTATTTCAGGCACGAAAAAAGCCCGTTTGACACGGGCTGAATCTTAAATTGGTGGAGGTAAGGAGGATCGAACTCCTGACCTCTGCAATGCCATTGCAGCGCTCTCCCAGCTGAGCTATACCCCCACGGACAGTTTGTTATTATACACATTTTTCCGTCAAAATCAAGTAAAAAATGCACATCGGCCCAAAAAAATACAAACATCCGCCGTACTCGTTCCGACCGACTGTCAATTTATACAATGATTACAAGAGATTAAAGACAAACGCCTACTCATCTGCCCGACACAAAACCTAGGTGATTTCGGTCACGGCGCGGATATTACCGTCACGGTTGATTTGAACGACCTTAACTTTTTCCCGCATTTCTTTCAAGGTCTTTTCCCGGTCCATGGACGGCGACGAGTGTAAAATACGCGACAAAAAGGCCTGATACGCTTCTGTGGCCGAGTCCGCGTGAATGGTAGCAAAGCAGTTATCATGCCCTGTATTCATCAATTCCCAAAAAGCGGCCGCATTACTGGTTGAAATTTCTCCGCACAAAATCGCATCCGGCGTAAACCGCACGGCCAAGTCAATCACTTTTTTATAATCAAAGGCATTGGTTTGTTCGGTCCGGGACAGTACGATATGCACACGGTTTTTATGCGGTACTTTTAATTCGCGTACATCTTCCACCGTCACAACCCGCTTGTGCAGGTCCAACAATTGAATCATATTATTCAAGAATGTTGTTTTACCGGTAGCGGTTCCCCCGCTGACCAAGATATGATTACCGCGCTTGATATACATCACCAACCGTTCGTACGGATCATCGGGATCTTCAATACCTTTCAATTTATTAATTCGTTGCAGCCGTTCGCCTTTTTCCACACCGAATTGGTCCATGCCGATCGGCTGATCGGGTCGCCACACACGAATATCCATAGCCACCCCGCCGGTCAAGTCATTGTTATCATACTGCACGTTATTTCCCGCAATACCGGTGAACCGGTGGCCGCCAGGTAATTGCGTAAAGACAACAGGGTTTCCGTTGACCGGATCAAACGCCATGTTATAGGAATTAGCAATAATGTGCAACAAGTTTACCAAGTATTCCCGAGATAATTTCGGATCTTCGTAATAGTGCCACGGGTGTGCGTGCCGTCCCCGCAGACGCAACCAAATCCCGCCGGGGTTATTGATGGCCACATCTTCCACATTATCCTGAGAATACCAATAGGACAAGGGCCGTAAAACGGACTCTAACACATGATAGGTATTTTCAACGGGTAAATCGGCCATCGGACATCTTCCTAAATGAATTTTTTAGATGACGTTTGCTGTTGCTTTGGGAAAATCGGATTCGTCATTTGCCCGTTGCGTGGCTTTTGAGGCGTCGTCGGCACCGGTTTAGCGGCCGCCGCTGCCGTATTATCCGCCGTATCATCGGAACCGTCATACACCGGTTCATCCGATTCACTCATATCCGGATTGTAGTATGAATCTTCGGTGTCATAGACGGTTTCACCGGATCCGTTTCCGACACTGCCGGCGGCCTGAGCAGCCGTTTCACTGGCCCGCGGCGCAATCCAATTACCCCCCGATGTTCCTTGTGCTTGCTTACTGTTAGCACCAAAGCGTGCATCATATTCTTGTTCATCTTCAATTTCAGACCGCAACCACAGATCCTCGTTGGAATAGACGGTCAGGCGCGTCCCGGCCGGCACGAACAAGACATCTTCCGTTTCGGTCGCTTCTTCCAACAACTGTTGGAAAATCTGGCTCATAGAATCCACAAAGTTAGACCGCGCATCATTGGCCGCTTGCGTCCGACTGCTCATGACCTGATCACCGTTATCCTTGATTGTCAGATCTTCGTTGGTCGCCGTCAGGAAAGCAATCGCCGATGTCAAAGTAGAGGTCAAGACCGGCTTGCCGTACTTCTTCAACAACTGCTCGTCCAAATAGGCCGGAACACCACCCCGTCCCTGGGCATCACCGGAAGTCGCACTCAACTTGAACGCGGATCCGTCCGGACGAATCAAGCGTGTCCAGGAAATCGTTACCTTTTCCACATGCTTACCGCCGCCGCCACCGCCACCGGTGCCAATCAAGCGACTGCCCGCCGGGATAATAATACGACGGCCCTGTTCGGCATAGATGTGCCGTTCCACAATCGCCGTCACCGGCACGTTGGAATAACGTGAATCAATTGAGTGAGCCAAGACTGCCGGAATAGCTTTATCCTTCAAGATCATGCGCGACATATCCACCGGATACGATGACACCACTTTGGGTTCACCCCAATCCAGATCTTCTTTTTGACGGGCCCGGGCCAGCGTCCGACCATCCGGCAACAGCCGTGCAAACGAGTTTAACTTGTTGCGCATAGCAGCCCGCCGTGATCCTTTAATCCCGTCCATGGCATCTTTCATTTCCTGCGGCACTTCCACCTTTTGCGTAATCGCCGGAGGCGGTGTCGTATCATCGGCTCCACCCGGCACAATGACCTTGCCGTCCATAGCATGCGGCCGCCCGTCATCACCGATATAGCCGATAATCGTCCCGTTCTTATCCACCAACGATCCGGTCGGAGTAACCGTAGCGATCAAGCCACCACCCAAGTTGATTCGCCGCGCGCCCATCAAACCCGTTATATCCGCAACCGAGCTGGCTTCGGGATCAATCAATTCCAACGCTATCGGATTGCCGTCATTATCCATGGCGGTTCCATTTTCCCACCGGCCGATTTTATCACACGTTCCGTTCAAAATGGTATCGTCATCGGTTAAATAGCCGACAAACACACCTTCCGCATCATACACGGTCCGCACATCGGACAATGTATTGCCGCACATGTCAACAATTTTATCATCATCGGTCAGATCGGCAATTTTACGCCCCGTTTGCGGAATGACAATTTCACCGGACGGCCAGACTTCAAACGCTGTCCGACCCGCCGGAGAACGGAAAACACCGTTCCGATCAAACGTACCGGAAACCATCCCGTTTTGGGCAAACATCAATTCTTCATCCGGCGACATCATACGACCGATAACCGCACCGGTATCATCCGCGACACTTCCCGCACCGTCACCCAAGACTTTCCCGATGGCTTTGCCGTTTTTATTCACGACCATACCGTCATGACGGACCCGACCTATCATTACACCGGTCTTATCCAAGACGGGGCCCCGTTCCATAACCACGCCGATGGCTTCCCCAGAGCCACTGACCACCAAGCCGCTGTTTTGGGCACAGCCAATCACGGCACCACTTAAATCCACCACGGAAGAATCCGGCAACGTCCGCCCGATATAATCTCCGTTTTGCGATGCGACAAAGCCCTCACGTACCGCACGACCGATATTATTGCCGGCCGTATCCATAACCCATTTATTCGGCAACATACGACCGACACGCCGTCCTTGCCCGTCAATCACGGATCCGTCATACGCCGTTTGACCGATGACTTTACATTCATTGACCACCAAAGCAGACGGCAAGACGGCCCCTAAAATCCGATATTTATGGCGGCCTTTCACCACCCCGTTGACAGCCACGGTGCCGACTTCCTGTTGTTGTGCGTTCAAGACCGTTCCGGTCCCGTCCGAAACCCCTAAAACCGTTCCGTCTGTCGCTACCGCCGGTGCGAACGGAATCACCGCCCCCGCAATCGGCAGATCCTTACCTAAAATCATACCATCGTCCAAGATCCGGTAAGCCGGCTTGTCCGCCGCATCTATAACTTCGCCATTGACGGTCGTCCGCCCCAAGACCGAGCCTTTATATCCGACAGGCACCCCTTGACGCACCACATGACCCAAGTACGGCATGGTTGTATAGGCGTTTTGATCCGCCACGCCGGCCACACTGCCGTCCGCCAAAACACGCCCGACAAACGCATTGTCTTTATCCAGGACCAATCCGGTACCGGCCACAATACCCAAGACCGCCCCGTCATCATCCACAACGGATCCGATACGCAGAGGACCGCCGGCCCACACGGTATCCGATGTTAAAACGGATCCGAAAGGCATCACATTGGCCAGCTTCCGACCATCCGATCCGACCACAACGGAACCGGCCGCACTGCGCCCGATAATACTGCCGGCTTTATCCACAAAAGTTTGCGGACGATACAAGCCCCCCAAAATACGACCGTCTAAACCAAACACAGCCCCATCGGCCAAACCCGATACACGGCCGCGCACGGCCCCGCCGGATAAAATCTGGCCGGCCGCGGTATCCATCCCCAGCGTGTCCAATCCTGTCGCCACAGCGGCCCCGATCGGTGTTTCGGATCCGACAACTTTCTTGGCCAAATCTATCCACAGGCCGTTCATCATCAACCGCCCCAGCGGTTTCGCATCATTCAACCCGGCGACATTTCCATCGGCTCCGACCAACCCCATCATTTGCCCGTCAGCCCCTAAACCGACCATTGCCCCATTGACAAACCGTCCGGCAATTTTGCCTTTGTTATAGGCGTATGTGTTATCGGCAATGGTTGCCACGGCTTCGCCCCGATCATTGATGACCGTACCGGCTTCCCCCACAACACCCGCAAAACCTTTGTCCGTCATCAGGGGTGTCCCCAAGGGCATGTAGGCCCCGATAACGGTCCCATCGGCCTGTACAACACGATTATCCAATCCGACCGTGCCAACGGTTTGCGTTCCGTTTTCAATCGTTCCGTCCCATTTTGTCCAACCGATAAAGCCCCCCTCCGGGTTTACCGCCACACCGGCCGGCAACACGCGACCCGTTGCATTTTCGGCCCCGGTCAAATAGGGCGACACACCCATCAGGCCCGCACCCGTTCCATCGGGTTTCATCACCCGAGAATCGGCCGCTACGACACCGATATACGCACCTTTTTCATTCACCACCACACCACGCGGTACCAACGCCCCGACCACGGCATTATCCCGACCGATAGCCAAACCCGTCAGGGTCAACGTTGCCACGGGCGTTCCCGTTGTATCATTCATATCGCCGTGGAATCCCGTCCAACCGACCAAAGTCCCTTCGGCATTGACATACGGCCCGACCCGCACCAAGCGACCGGCAACATTATCCTTTAATCCGAACACTGTCCCGAACGGTGAAGCCGCCGCAATCATGCGGCCGCGTGCGTCTGTGATACGCCCTTGTTCTGTCAAACCGCCCAACAGGCCGGTTTCACCCATCGGCAACGCCATATCCGTCAACACTCCGCCCAGCACTCTTCCGTCTGCCGAAACCGCCACACCATTTCCCAGAACTCGCCCGATCACACTTTGTGCCGGCGACAAGACTTCGCCTTTATCCGACACCGTACCGATTTCACGTCCCAAGACCGACAAGACCGGCCCCCGCGGAATCCGGACACCAATCACTTGCCCGCTCTTGCTTACAACGGTGCCATCGGCCCGAATACTGCCCCCGGTTTCACCCGTAGTCCCCGTCAACACGCCGTCAACGGTCATCGTGCCGATATAGGTCCCGTTCATATCCATAAAGGAAGTCTGATCCGGAATCAATGTCCCGATAATTTTATCTTTGGCCCCGTTGATAACCGTCAAGTCCGGCAACACATATCCCAAGCGTTCTTGTTGTTCGGATAAAGCCAATCCGGTCCGCCGCGTATACCGACCCAACACCAATCCTTCCGGTGAGAAAATCACACCGTCAGGCGGAATCACACCGATATAATATCCTTTTTCGTCAACCACTTGGCCATTGGCCCGGACCGTACCGATTTTCTTGCTATTTTCGTCATAGACAGATTGTCCCACCGCGTTCCAAGCCGTCGGATTACCGTTTTCATCAATAATCACACCACCTTGTTGCGCCAATGTTCCGACCGCGTTAAAGCAGCCGACCACTTTACCGGCCGCATCAACCACTTTACCGTCCAAGCGTACCCGCCCCACAACTTTACCGTCCGAGTTTGTCACCAAACCTTGCGGTGCCAAAAAGCCGATTGTTTCATCTTGCTTATTAACGATCGTTTTTTCCAAGGACAAGCAACCGACCGACATACCGGAATTATCTACCACTTGTCCGTCCAAACTCATCAAGCCCAACAACCGACACCCTTCGGCAACGGCGGCCCCGCGGGGCACGACAACCCCGCTGATTTGATTGCTCGCATTCATCACATAAGCATCAGCCTGAACCTGACCCACCACTTCAACGGCCCCGTTCATCACCACACCGTTGGGATAGACCGATCCGACAACCTGACACCCGCGACCGATCACACGACCTTTGGGCATAACGGATCCGACAATCTTGGCTCCGGCCGTCACACGACCGTCCGGATTGACACACCCGATCACCGTACCGGACGCATCCACCGCTTTTCCTTCAGAATTGACAAAACCGATAATCAAGCCTTTTTCACTAATCACCAGGCCTTGACGGACAACGGTTCCCAAGTCAGATCCGTTATCATCAACCACCGTACCGTCCAGCAACACATGACCGACAATTTGGGCAAAGTTATCCCGCACCCGCCCGTTCAACAAAACGGTACCCAGCGAGCGACAACCGGCCCCGATCGCTAAACCGTACGGCACAACGCCCCCGATCAATTCACCATCCGGATTGACCACCAAACCATTCGGCCGAACCACACCGACCACCTGGAGATCCGCATTGACCACGGACCCGTTCGGCACAATACCGCCTAACAAATCGCCATTCAAATCCAAGACAAAGCCGTACGGCCGCAAGAATCCGACCGGCGTTCCTTCCAAATTCACAACGGTTCCATCCACCAACGGCCGCCCGATAACCGTACCGGTACCGTCCACAACGGTCCCGTCTTGGACCGTCCGACCGATCACGCGGCCTTGATCATCCATCACCGAGACCATCGGCACGGCGGATCCCAGGACTTTCAGACCCGAATCAACGATGGTACCATCGGCCAACAACCGCCCCAAAGCCTTACCGTCCGGAGCCATAACATCGCCGGTTTTACTGATAGTCCCCAGCACTTTGTTATCCAGGCTCAACGGTATTTTTTCAGGCTCCACAATTCCCACCACTTCTTTAGTGTTCGGGTTGATCAACAAATCGCCTTCGGCCCGATATTCTTTGTCATCAATCACAACGCGCATATCATCGGACACAGTCCCCAAGGTCCCCACAAACAAACCGGCCGACCGTGTTTTTTCGGCATCTTTGTCCTTACAAGGACTTTCACAAATCACACAATCTTTGGAATCCGTAGATTGCCCTGTCAGGGGGATATTTAACGTTTGTTCCTCAAACGCCACTTCGGTATTGGCGCGCCACCGAATAGCCAATGTATTTTGAATTTGCCGCAATGATGTCGGATTCCACAGGACTTTCAAGGTACAGGTATCATTAGCCGCCACGATGGCATTTTGACGACAGGTCCCCTCCCAAGTAAAGCCGTTTTCCTGCGTGTTATCGGCCAACTCCAAGCCCAGCAGCATCACGGCATTATCCCGTGCCGTCAGTGTTATCACCGCTTCCGCTTTGGATCCCAACACCACACCCGTCATATTGACACGGTCCGGTTCGGCTTGCAAAGTGGCGGTTCCCGATCCGAATGACGGATATGTCGGATCTTGCGGGTTAGCCCCCCCTTCGGGCGTGTAATCGGTGTTGATAGGATCTTCCACCACACCGCGCCAACGGTTTTGGCCCGACAGACTACAAAATCCGATCAACCCGAATAAGAGTAAGACAAGCCCTGCAATCCACAATTTCAGATTGCTTTTTTTCGTATCTTGTTCGGACATACTTACACTTCTGTCAGCCATGGTTCAAAACCCCTTTTATCCGTTATAAAATCCTTATTCCATACCGTTTTATCGGCACCTATTGTATCCGTACCACCGTGCAAGAAAAGCCGCGGCGACCCAATTTCCGGCACAAGGTATCACCGGTCCGCACACTCTTAACCGGCCCAATTCGCAGGCGGAACAACTCACGCACATCACCGTCCGCCGTGGCATCTACCGAGTAATACGGTTCATAGCCTTTCAGGACATCTTCGTTTTTGCTGTAAATTTGTTCCCATTCTTTTTCCAAAGCAGCAATATTGGCATTTGCCGCCAATTCCACCGCAATGGCTTCGGTCACATTCGGGGTTACCCGACGGTTGCGGACACCCTTGTTTTGGGTCCGAGTCGCCGACCTGACATCGGCCCGGTATTGATCACCCACCGCAACATAAGATCCGTTATCGGTAATAGTAATATCCTGCATCACATCGGCAATGCCGGCACCGGCCGCCGGTGAAGACAACACATCTTGCGGAATAGGCTTATTCATGGGGACCATTGTACCGCCGTTCATAACACGATCAGACGCATCACCGGCCTCGTCATCGGCATACGGATTGGCCGCACGGCCGTACTCATCACGATAGGTATCACAGTACTCATCACCACCGGTGCAACGTCCGTTATCGGCGGCCGGGATCGGTTCCCCATCCATGGTCAGAGCCGTTTGTTTGCGTTGCAACATGGCATCTACGGACCAGGCACCATCACCTGCACCATAATTATCCGGTTGTGCCGGAGCCGTCCATCGTTCGGGACGCGCACTGTCTCCGCTGTAATCGGTCCATTCCAAACCACTGGCCGGATCCCGGCGCAGTTTTAAGCAGATCAACTTTTTCCCGTTGCGCAGAACCATATCTCCGATTCCTTCCACCACAATCAAGCGGCTGTTCGGACCGCGGGTTCTGAATCCCACAGGCACTTCGGAATCTTCCACAATCAAGTTCACAATCGGCCGTTGCGTCATCGTCAAGGCCTTGGGACCCAGGTCAATGTAGGTAAAGATATTATCCCGCCACACATTATCGGGGGCAATATCCACATCACTGGGGTTCGGCAAATACATATCAATATCAAACCGGAAACTTTCGGGATCCACATCAATAGATTTCAACCAATCTTTGGGCCCCGTTGTCGCTGTATTCAGGCCGATTTGCGGATTTTGTCGCCCGCCCGGGGTTAAGTTCCCCCCCTGACCCGACCATCCGGGGGCCGATGCAAACCCGTTAGCCGACACGGCGGCCATACTCACCGATGCACCGTTATAGCTGCCCAACGTACCTCCGGCACTGGCCGGCGTAAAGCGCGGACCGACCAACACATCTACCACGGACTGCGTAATTTTATCCGTATTGTACGTTTCACTGCGCAAATAGAACACATAGCGATTGCCGGATCGGCCGAACACAATCATATTGCAATCAACACCGATATAGGAAGGATCCGCATACAGAAGGAGAGAGTTAGGTGCGGCAATTTCCCCGCCGAATGATTCCGGCGATCCGATATGCACTTTTTCAATCAATTCCCAAGACGGCAAGTTGATCAGAGTCATCATCCCTTCCCGCAGACGAATCGGCAAAATCACGTCCGGAGACCAGTTATAGCGTGAATAGCCGGGCTTTAATTGCCCTTCGCCCATGTGTGATAAAGGATCGTTCCAGGCTTTTTGCTGCATGCCCAACGAATGAATATACCCCAGGTCCATTTGATCAAACTCACCTGTAGTTTGGGCAATCGCATCCTGCAACTGCGCCGCTTCGGTATTGGTCGGCAACATTTGTTGCGCCCCTGCCTGTACGGCAAAAGCGGCCACGGCTGCAACAAGCAACCATTTCATTTTATTTGTTTTTTTCATTATCATACTGGATTCTCCTTCATCATTGACAATGCTATCTGTATTACTATCCTAAACAAAAACACGAATAAAGTCTACAAAAAAATGAATTTTTCATACATTTATCTCGCCGGCACCTGCCCGTATGTATTTACCACAAAGCCCAACGGATTCTTCAGTCGGTCTTTCCATATCAACCCACTGCGGAAATTACCGAATGAAATACCCATTGTAATTTTATAGGCCGACACTTGCGGTTCGGTACTATTTTGGCTCATATCACTGACTTCCACATCGGCTTCCCACACAATTTGATTATCGGGCCGCGGAATGCGCCGCACGTTCAAGATTCGCACATCACGCGTCAACCCTTCTGCATGCGCTCGCCCCAACAAAGGACGCGCCGATTTATTTTGAAATTCATTAAAGACAGAAGCGGAACTCATCCACTGTACCGTACCGTCATCACGCCAACGCCGTTCTACTTCGGACACATCGGTTCCGATTCCCAACCGGGCCAACAGGTATTGCCGTACGAAACTTTCCTGCAAGACTTCGGACCGCAGCTGGGCCAGCGGAGGCCGAACAATCGTGATAACCTGCTGATCTTTATCCTGAGTCGTAATGTAAAACGGTTGAACACGTACCGTAGGCAACAGCGATGACAACGCCCCATACAGCATCAGGTTCACAATTACCGTAACGACGCAAATCAAGCCGAACGTCCGCGCCATCCACAGATAACTGCGTTCTTTCAGGGCTTCTTGCGATACATCGTTGGCATTACGATTAGAATAACCGGCCATCAGACGTTCCTACACCTTACGAAAACCAAGCCGGCAAAGCGGGGGCTTTTTCCAACTGCAAACACGCGCACGGAGATTTCTTTAACTCGGACCAATCCGGACCGATACCCACCGGTTCTTTTTCATAAACTGACCCGCAGGCCGCCAAAATCAAGGCTCCTACAGCAACTAATGCAACTAAATATCTTGTCATTTGTGGTTATTTCCTCTCAAAAAAATACAACACCGGATTTAATCTAGCACAGAAAAAAGAAATATCCAACAAAAATTTTTACTTTTTGATTATTTTTTTCAAAAAATTATTGTCTTAAAGCGGTTTCGTTATAAGAAGTGACCCGAAAACCGTAAGGATTGACAAAAAAGCGATTCCAACTTCCGCGCATTGTCCGCGCAAAACGCAGTGTGGCCCGCCGCCGACCGGCGAAGCGACTTTGCCCGCCGGAAAATTGCCACAAATCAAAGTCCACCGTGAACACAAATCCGTTCCGATAGATTTTGACAATATCCACGCCGGTGGTTGCTTTGTTTTCTTGTATTTTTTCTAAAAAAGCCCCTTTTTGCGCCAAAAATGCACGGAACACCGGCCCCGTTGACATCAAAGCCACCGGCCCGCGTCCGCCCCACCGATACGCCATTTCATACCCGTCGGGGATATATTCATTACGGGCTTCCACGTATGCCCGCGCAAACATTTCATCAATCACATCATGATCGGTTAGTTGCTCTTGCGGAGCCCACAGCGTTGTGGTTTCAATTTCCTGATTGAACCCCATGGCATCCGGGGTAAAAAATTGTGCCAATACTTTGACTTGCGGCGTATAGTTCATCAGGGTTATCACCAAAAGCACCATGACCAACAAGGAGGCCACCAACAAGGACAACCACACCCTGATCGACATCGTCCCAAAGTCAAATTTTTTCATCGGAGCCCTAGACTCCCCCATTCAAGCAATCGTCATCAATTGCAACACTTTCGGCGGCGACCACACTGTCTTTCCAAGCATCTAATTCATCCGAAAACGCTTCACGGGCATGGGCATCTTTAATCAGGACAGACGCATAAGCGGCATTGGCTTCATTCAAGAACGCCCAACCGTCCGCATCTGCTTTCAAAGCCTCTAACAAATCTTTATCCTGTTGGTAAACGGACACCGGCATCTGACTTTGCAACGCTTCAAATGCCGCCGGATTGATTTTCTTTAATTCGGTAAAATCTTCAATTTCATCCAGTTTGTAATCTTGCACAACACGATCCGTTTTCATGGATTTGGGATAATTCTGAAAGTCTTGTTCGGCCTGAGCCAACAGAGCCTCTTTTTTAACTTTCAGCCGTTGCAAAACAGAAGCCTGTACATCGGGATCCAACAGGTTTTCATTATCCCCCAGCGTGATATATGTGGCTAATTCGGCCCGTATACCGTCAATCGTTTCGGAAACGCCTTCGTCCACCATTTTTTTCATACGGGTTGCCCCATCCAAGGATTGCTGAATACCGGCCGCAACCACCAACCGATTTGTTTGATCTTCCGCCAAGGCTTTCTCGGTTAAATGATGTTCCGCGTCAAAATCGGCGGCCATTTCCCCATCGGGATTGACATCTTTATACCCGTCGTCAGCATACCTTTGCCACGGTTCAGGCAATGCCGGATAGACACGCCCCCCCACGGTATCATCCCGGAAATAAGCCAACAATTCTTTTTTCGGAGGCAGCGGATGCGGTGCCGCGGGCGGTTCTTTTAACGCATCGGGCAGTTGCCGGGCTCGTGCCGGATTTTGTTGCGAGACACGTTTCAGGTAAGCCTGATGTGCCTGCATAACATCGGCCCGGCGGGCATAGTCCGATCGGACGACTTCATCAATTTCGGGCCGTCCGTTCGCCGGAGCCCCTAAATAGGCATTCAACTTGGTATAATACGCATCCCAATCTTGATTAAATTGATATTGTTGATCACGCCATAACGGGAATGACGGAGCCTGTTTATCTTTGCGTTCTCCCCATTTATCCTGATTGGCATATACATCGGTCAAGATTTCCTGCCCCAACCGCCATTGTGCCATCATTTCCGCCAACATTTCTTCGTTCATTTCACCATTAGCCCGGGCTTCGTTATAAGCCTCCAATTCTTCCGGTGTCATATTTTCGGCGGCATTGACATAGACCGTCAATTCTCGTTCCCGGTCCCGATAAGCGTCTTTCATTTTTTGCCACACTTCTTCGGGATTTTTGAATTGATCGGCCAACTTGCGCGCGCTACACTTGTCCATAGCCGCCATTTGCCGTTCATGCAGGTTTTGAATGCGTGTCGCGGATTCCACTTCCGTCCGGTCTGTTTTCAAACGGCGCACTTCCACCATCATATTATGCACGTCCATAGCGGTTTCCAGGGCTTCCCGCGACAGTTGCGGAAGTTCAAATACGGATTGCGTATTCACCGGTTCCACCGTACCGAACGACATCTTGCGGGCGGCCTGCGCCGTCAAAGCCAATCCCAACACACCCAGGGCCACACCCCATGCTAATTTTTTCATAAACACCTCACTTTATAATACCCCGAATATGATAGGCCGCCACGGCCGCCCATTCAACCCCGTATGCTACTTTTTACCGGTTTTCATTTCCTTTTTATCCTGTTCGGTCAAGCGATCCGAAAGCGGTTCCAACCCCTGCGCATACTTACCGGCGCGAGCCTGCAACCGCAATCCTACAATTTGCTGTTCCACACTCAACAACTGATCATACACCAACGCAGACATCGCATACTGGCGCAACGCGTGGTTATAGTCGCTCTTGGCTGACACGGTCCCTTTTTTGTTATCCAGGTTTTTGGCCGCTTCGGACATGTCATAGTTTTCACCCGAATTTTTGGCAATATCTTTCAAACTTTCGTCCAAGTTTTTGCGGGCCACCAAAGCTTCCGCCATCATCCGGATCGCTTGTTCCTGTTCAGTTTTCTTCCGCGCCGCGTCATAAGCCGTTTTAGTTTCTAACGTTCCGGCGGAAGAGGTCCAGTGATCCTGCTGCTTCACGGATAATTCCTCAACGGATTTTTGACCGTCTTCTTTGATTTTATCACTATCGGGTACAATCCCTTTTTCTATACTTTTCGTAATGTAATCTGCCGGCATATACACATTACTTTGTTCCGTGTCCACCTCTGTATCTTCTGAGTTTTGCGCGGTTCCGTCCCAGTTCTTTTCGGTAGAAATCCGGTTTTTGATTTTCTTTTTTAATTCTTTTTCCCGTTCACTGCGCAGGCGTAAAAATTCCTGTTCCATGGCCACAACGGCATGTGCCGGAACGGTTGTTACGTCCAACACGGGTAATGCGGCGGATTTAGCCGCCATTTTGGCTATCTGATGACCGGCTTTCACGGGATTCACATCACCCGCCACCGCCACACCGGCCGACAATAAAATACCCATCAGGCAAATGTATTTCAGGTTCTTCATCATTATTTGGTCCCCCCTTCTTCTTCGCACGGTAATTCAACCGGCAGGTTCGTCATCATTTCCGCGGCTTCCAATTCCAACAATTTTGTTTGGAACAGCAGGTCCGTGGCCTTTTGTTGCGTCATCAACCGCTTGGTATGCGTCATCAGGTAGATTTGCTGAATCTGCCCGCCGGCCTGATTAGGCACTTCGCTTAAATGCTTCAAATCTTGGGCTGTTTTTTCGCGGATACCTTCGGACAAAGACAGCACTTCTTTGGACACTTCTTCCAAGTATTTGTGCCGGTTCAAGATCGCTTGTTCGCGTTCTTGTTGTGTCGCGGGTTTTTCTCCTTTACATATCCCCCGGACAAAGAATTTTTCGCGAATCATTTTTTCGGCGGCTTTCGTATCCGTAGCCTTTTCCACCGGCAGATATTTTGTTGATTCACTCGTGGATTGGTTCACCGCTTGCGTGGCATAGTTATAGCATTCCGAAGCCGGCAAGTCTCCGTTTTCGGATTTGTCTTCACCTTTTTCACGCATTTTCTTTTTCTGTTCCCAGATTTTCAATTCTTCTTCTTTGGCATGCACTTTTTGGTATTCAATCAGCAATGACATCAACCGTTGTATCCCTTGTCCGGCCAATTGAGCCGTCCGCGGAGCATCGTACACAAGAAACGCCTGCGCCGGAATAACACTCAACCCCAAGTACAAACCGACCGTGGCCCCCATAATCATTTTTTTAACATTCGTCATCATAAACCCCCTTTACCTTAATAAGCATACCCGTCGCCGCCATAGACATCCCAGAATCTGTCGCCTTCGGCTTCGGTGGTTGAGGCTTGCGCCTTGATAGAGTTGACATCTACCGGTTTTTGGACGGTCATCACATCACCGGATTGAATGGTATCAATGGCATTCAATTCCACCATTTTGGCCCGCAGAGCCGTAATTTCATTTGTCTTTTGCATGGTTTGTGCCGATAAAATCGCCATCATGCGCAAAAAGTCCACAATGTTATTTTGCTTGCGTAATTCTTCTTGCAAATTTTTGCTGTCTTCACTGGCGGCGGTCCCCAACGCCACGGCCCGCTTACCCAACGCAATAGACCGTGCCACGGCACTGGCTTTAATTTTGTTTTGATTTTCACGGGTTGAGTTCAGGTTATCCTTATACGTTGCCTCACCCGTACCGCCAATCACCGAATCTTTTTTGGCTAACATCAGGTCCACGATATCCGCTTGAATGGCAGCCGTATGTTTATCCGGACCGGTGGCCAGTGCCCCCAGGCTCACCTTTTCCGCCGGATCTTTTTCCGTGGCATAGGCGGGGGTTATGGCCAACCCCAAGGCCAAGAAACACATATATATACTTTTATTCATGGTTTTTACCCTCCCCTATTTTTTCGTATTCGCCTTCAATTTTGCCTCAATTTCTGTCGGCACAACCGGAGCCATTTCACTGGCCGTCAAGACCGATGCCGCCGGCGACCATGTCACTTCTTTCTTCATGCTGTCTTTTACCAATTTTTCTTTATCGGTTTCGGACAAGTCATCTATGTTCCGATTGGCCAAAGCAATATAGTGCGGACTGTCGTTTTCCACTTCACAGGCCCGACAGGCATCGGCAACACTTTTATTACTTTGTTGTGCCATACATCCCAATTTTTGATCGGCTTCCGTTTCTTCACACCCTTGCTTGAATAATTTACAACACCGGGATTTTTTACCCAAAGACCTTTCAAACTTGAAATTTTGGTTTTCGCCGGCCTCGTGTTTTGCCCACAATTCACAGCAAGCATCTTCACTGCCGCGGCCCCCCATCATAGCACAAATCTGAGTGTCTTTATCACGAATCCGTTTGTTTTCATCATATATCCCGAACGAAGAATCCAGGTTATATAACCCGGCGATAACGTTCGCCACGTCCACGGTCGGCACACCGGCACCGACAGGGGATTTTTTATCCCCTTCTTCATCAACGGCATCTAACACGTCTTGGTCAATCCAGCGGATCGCTTCCTTGCCCGTTGCAATTTCTTTGGCCTTTTTACGAATATCATCTTCCAGATCATCGGCCACTTCTTTCATATTCTTTTTATTGTACCGATTGAATTCGTTTTTGATTTGGTCCCGCGTTTCGGTCAGGGCTTCTTTTCCTTCTTCCCGAATTTCACCGGCTTCGTCCCGATAATCTTTAGCGGCATCCTGATATTTTTGCGTATAAGAGGCCGCCTCATTTTGGTACTTCTTGGCTAAACTGGAATAACTGTTGCCCAATTTCTTTACCTGTTTGGAAACATCTTTCATGGCAACATGTTGAGAGATAGGATCTATCCCCTTTCCGTGCAGTGCAATCAACCCTTTGATGGCTTGGCGCTTACTTTGCTTTCTGTTTCCCAAAAATTGGGTTTTGTCAACCACCTGTTGCGTAGCCGATCTGATAGACGAACCGTCCTTAATCAAGGCCGCCATCGCAGGCCCCGACACACACATCAGGCAGAAAGCCGATACCATTGCTATTTTCAAAATGTTATTCATGTGCAGTCCCCCCTTTTTAGTCATTATATTCCGAGGTTATCAACCCTGTATTGATCAGGTCATCGGCCGACAAAGATGTCCGTGTCAACATATTTTTCAAGGTTTCTTCTTTATTTTTAACAATCAGAGCCAACGCACCCAACTGACTGTCTACTCTTTTCATTTCCGTATCAATGTTCTTTAATGATTCAGCCGTATTAGCGGTTTCAGTCTGAACACTCCATGCTTTAGCCAGATTACTGGTCCCCGAAGTTTCCAAGGCTTCCGCCCGAACGGCCGCCCGCTTACGTTTTTCCATGGTAGTCATGGTCAGGCGTTCACGATCCGATGCCGGTTCAAACACTTTGGTTTCCAAGCGTTCCACAATCGCATCCGTGGTTTCCCCATCGTTTCGGACTTTAATTTGTCCCAATTCACTGTTCGCACCCAACACGGTTTGCAATCCGGCATACGGTGTAATGGCCCGAGACGGTGCACTCAGTGCTTTGCAATAAGCCTGTTCCAAGTCGTCAACGGTTACACTGCCGCCGAGATCCTTGAACGTCTTTTTCACCAATTCTTTTTCCGTACGGACCATGCGACGCGTATCGGCCCCTTTGAACTGATCCACCGTCATTTCAACCAATTCGCTGAAACTGTAAACGGGGACACCCGCCCATACCGGCGTTGTCATCAAGGCCAGCCCGGCCACCGCCATATACAAATAAGACTTTTTCATCATATCAGACTCCTCCTCTATGCAAAGCGGTTTCCGATACCCCTTTCAGGTCCTGCATTGCCCGAATGCTGGCTTCGGCCGCTTCTAGTGCCGTACCGCGTAAATTTTGTTCATAATTCAAGCGGTCCAACATCAAAATCATTTCGTATGTTCCCTGAACATCTTTGGCTTCGGCTAACCCTTTAGAACGTTCTTTGGGTGATGAGACCACCGCCATACTGGTAGCCGTTGATGAACTGGCCGCCCCCAACGCAACGGCCGACTTAGCCATTTTATGCAAGGCCATCCGTTGCCGATTTTTAATTTCGGCACTTTTGCTTTCTGTATAGTTCAAGCTTTGATCGGCTTGAATGGTATATTTGTCTTCCAGGGCTTTTTTGGTCGCCGCATCATACGTAGACAGGTTATCCACACCGTCCATTTTGAAATCTACATTTTCCAAAACTTTATTCCCGGTGGACGCATAACCGTGTAATTGGTTATTCACACAACTATCGGCCTTCAAACTGCCGTACTTTTTCCCCAACATATCCGTATAACGGATTTCCAATTGTTTCAAGGCTTCCTGATGCCACCGTGAAATTTCGGACTCTTCCAATAACTTTTTGTCTTGCGGCCATTCCTTATGGGAAGAAATCGGAATCAACCATGCCGCTGATGCCGGCATGGCCATCAGGCACGCACCGACCAACGCCATCATGCCGATATGTGAAATTGTTTTTTTCATCAAGAGACCTCCTTTTATTGTCATAACCCGCACTGGGGACGCTTATCCCCTTTCTTTCATTGTACCATGGTTTTCGGTCCTGTCAAGCATTTTTTTCATTTTTTGTATGCATGTACACCGATACGATGTTCTTTAATAACATCGCTACCGTCATGGGACCCACACCGCCCGGGACAGGCGTAATGGCACCGGCAATATCGCTAACCCCACGAAAATCAACATCTCCGCACAAGCTTCCATCCGGTCCGCGGTTGATACCCACATCAATGACAACGGCCCCCGGCTTGACATGATCGCGGGTAATCAGGCCCGCATGCCCCGCCGCCGAAATTAAGATATCCGCCGTCCGACACAAAGCCGCCAGGTTACGCGTCCGCGAATGCGCTTGTGTCACCGTACATTGTTCCATCAACAACAGTTGTGCCAACGGCCGTCCCACCAAACAGGATCGCCCCACCACAACGGCATGCAGCCCTTCCCGGACCGGGCAGGTTCGCCGGATCAAGTCCAAACATGCCAGCGGCGTACACGGCACCAAAGCCGGGTATCCGGTGAACAAGCACCCCAGATTCCGACTGCACAAACCATCCACATCTTTCTCGGGGCGAATACTTTCCACCACCCGATAGGCATTGATATGCGCCGGCAAAGGCAGTTGCACCATAATCCCGTCAATATCCGACCGATTGTTTAATTCTTGGATAAACGAGATCAGGGCATCTTCCGTCATTACAGAGTTCAAAGCAAATACCTCTACGTCCAGACCTACTTCTTCGGCGGCTTTTTTCTTGTGCCGCACATAGATCTGACTGGCCGGATGATCCCCCACTAAAATCACGGCGGCTTTGGGCGGACGGGTCAGCCCCGCCACAACCCGTTTCAGTTCGGCACGCACTTCCGCGGCCCGTTGCTTTCCGTCAATAATGGTAGCACTCATCGGCATCCTCCTTATTTATATTCAATCACGGCATCACGTTTTAATTCCGATAACATCTGACGCGATACCAACTCCATTTTATCACTTTCCACCTGAGCTTGTATTTCTTCATCGGTCGGCATAATCCGTTCTTCATGTTGCCCGCACTTCATAAAGTATAACGATCCGTACGGCGTAATCATGGGCCCCAAGACTTTCTGAAATGCCCCGTCTTCCAGCATCGGTTTCATATCAGGCGGCAGTTGACGCGGATTGACTTGCCCGTGTTGAAAACTGCCCGGTAAAGCATCGTCTTTAACAATTTCGGTAAAGCCCGCGCATCCGTCTTTGACCGGTTGTTGCAACAAGGTGGCGGCAATACTGTCCCGCGGCACCACGGCCTGAGCCAAATCCCACACCGTGATGGTATCGGTTGCCACAGCGTCCCGCTTGTTCAGCAACAGGATAATCGCATATCCCCCCGGTATCGGGACGGGACGCGTCATTTGCCCGGCCTGCATTTGCGACACAATCACGGCGAACTCGGGGCCATAGTAATCGGGGGCTACATTCATCACCCGACCGCCGTCCAGCCGACTGTCGGCCGTAGATTTCAAGGCCACCTGACTACCGAACGTTTCGGGGTGTTCCTGTACCTGTTGCCAAACGGCCAACGCGGCTTCTTCTGTCGGCAACACAATTTCGGCAAAAGAAATCACATCTTTGTTCAACTCGCGCCGAATCAGGGCCTTACGCGCCTGAATATCGGCTTTGCCGACCGTGACGTTTTTACCGGCCCGTTGCATCACGCGCACCCACCCCAGGTTAGCTGCCGTTTGTGTCCGCAACGTTTCATAGGGGATTTTGTTCTTTTTCAGTAAATCCCGAAATCCGCCCGCGGGCAAGCCGTTTTGGTGTTCCAGGTTCGCCAACGCTTCGGCAATTTCGGCCTCGCCGGCGGCCACACCCTGCTTGTCGGCTTCCTGCATTTTCAAGCGTTCATCCACCAGATCTTCCAAGGCTTCCTGCCGTAAAGACCGGGTCAACTTTCCGACCGTTCCGGATCGTTGAAAGAGCATCATTTTAGCCCGCGCGTCCACATCAAAGGCCGATATAGGCGTATCATTCACAATCGCTTTGATTTCACCGGCCGCCGCCGAGACCGCCAACCCTAAACCCAACAAACAGATACCGAGAAAACGCATTTACATACCTCCTAATGTTTTTAACACCACTTTGATCATAAAAGACGTACTGCCCTTATAGTCCCGATCTTTGGTGAAAGATTTACTGACATCAAAGATAACGGCGGTGCATTCATTATCATATTGCAATGTCGCTCCGGAACTCACCGGCCGTCCTTTATCCGACAGGTCATACCGATAATCGCCCGAGATACGCCAATTTTTAGATAACTGACTGGCCGCCCAAAATTTAATTTCTTCCCGTTCATGATAGGTTGCATTTCCGATTTTATAGGTCTTGCGCAACACATAGTCAATCCCGCCCCGCAACGGTGCCACGCCCCCTGATACACCCAATTCGCTTTTACGTGTTTGCAGCGTTTTTTGATCTAACCGCGCCCGATACAGAACGGAAAAGTATTTTGTGTTAAACTGAAACCGGCCGACATAGTTGGAAAAGTGCGGTGCATACCCCATCAGGCCCGTCATCAACTCATCATCATCAAACCGATAACTTTGCCCGAACAAGGCCGATACCGAATGTCCGGACAAGTGATTAAACCACGACCACTTCACCCCGTAATTCACGCGGGATCCCGGTTCCACCCGATCATAACCCGTAAAGCGATTGGCTTCAAACAGGTTTGTATCATCAAAATCAAAGACCAAACTGTCCACATTGGGAATCTTGTCCGAATTGCCCCCGTTCGGAGCCGCCACCAACATCACCACAGGTTCCAAAATCTGGGTAGATCCCACATCGGTTCGCACAAACGGATAATGCAGGGTCGCCGATACGTTCGGATAAATCCGTCCCGTGTGATAGGTCTCATCGGCCGGCCGACCGACCATCAGGTTTCGTCCGGTATCAATGCTGTATCCGTCGGCCCGCACAAAGCCGGTAAAATCAATCGCAACCCCGCCGGGGCCGATATACGGCAAAGTGGCCCCTTGTGTCACAGACAAGCGATCGGACTTAAACCGTTCCCGCGTATGATACAGGGCCGCATTCACGGCCGAAAAACCATACAGGCCCAATCCGGCCACCGGGGCCGTATTATATTGCCAATCCAACACCGGCAAGATGACGGGGATGGTATCACTGTTCACGCCGTATTGCAGGCTTTGGAACCCGTAATTCTTCAAGCGGAAGTAATTACGATTACCAAACCGTTCGGCCGTTAAATGCGATGTTAAAAAGGATTGTGTATCATCTACGCCGGGAATCCGATACCGCCGAAAATATGTATCCGATGAGACACGGAACCATTCACCGCCCAATCGCCATTTATCGTTGACATCATACTCAAACGAGGCCCGAATATGACCTTGCTTGCGTTCCTGATCCCGATCACGGGTACCGCTGGCATGTACATCTATCCGCCCGGCGGAAAAGACCCCTTGATAATCCACCAACCCTAACGGAAAGTGTTCGGGGGAAACAATCGGTGTCAACAACAGGTTTTGATTATCGGCCACATCTACAAAAAACGGCAAGGAGATTCCTTTGCGCATTTCATGCGTGCTGAACAATCCCGGAGGTAAAAATCCCGTGCGCCGTTTGACCGTAAAGTCCGGCATACGCCAATAAGGCACATAAGCCACCGGCACATTCTTGACATCCAAGAAAGCATGTTTGTAAATAAGATCTTTGGCCGCTTGATCATGATGCACGGACACGGCCCGCAACTGCCACAGCGGAGCCGACCCTTCACAACGATCACAGGGTGTATAAACGGCTTCCGTTAAATGAGAGTCTCCATCGGCAAAACGTTCCATACGTTCCGCCCCCATGTAAGATCCTTCATATAAATAGACATCGGTTTTACCGGTATCCAAGGCCGACAAATCCCCGGCCAATTCCCCATGGGTTGTTTTCATCGTTGTCCCATCGGACATTTCAATCGTCAACGGATCGGGGGCGGTGATTTTATTCGTGCCGCGATTATATAAAATCCGGTCGGTTTTGACCGTCATGGCATCCTGCTTTAACACCACATTTCCCCGGGCGGCCAGTTCATTCGTTTTTTGGTTGTATGAAACGGCATCGGCTTCAAAATCCACCGGAGCCTGCGTATCTGTTTTCACCATTTTAATCCCCACGGCTTCTGCCGATCCGGCACAGATCAGGATCATCGCCGCCACCGGTAATTTTGTCCGAACCCGCCGCCACAATCCGGCCCAACCCGTATACAGGAACAAAGCCGGAGCCGCCACATTCAGTACCACCAGAATTAAAAACCACAAATTCTTACCGGCCATATTTTCAAAGGCCAACGCTAACGATTGCACAATCAAAGCCCCTCCGACAGCAGCATACACGCGTCCGGCTTGTCCCCGGCGATTATAATATCCCGACAACACACCAAAAATCACCAAACACAAAAACGAAAGATTATACAAGGGTTGTATCAACCGTTTGACCAACTCCACTTTGTGCTTGCGCCACAAGGGCATAGAGCCTTTGGTATCATCGGGGGTTGCCTGCCACAGCTGACGTAGCGACAATTCGCGTACATCGGCCGATCGGGTTCCTTTTTCATTTTTATCCGAAAACATCATCGTATGCTTTTCAAACTTCAAGATAGAAAATTGATGAGTTGCCGGTTGATATTCTTGGCGGGTCCCGTCATAAAAGACAACACGAATCCCGTCTGTTTCCTGATACACGGCCCCGCTTTTGGCAGACAAGACGGCCACCCGATCGGGTTTTTTGCGATCATAGGCCAACACCCCCCGAATCTGCCCATCCGGCAAGCGTTCTTTGACATACAGGGTCAGGCCGTTATCAAAAGAATTAAACTGTCCTTCTTGCAACAGCAGGTGCGACAAGTCATTTTTAATTCGCCACCGCATTTCCCGCATACTGGTATTAGCGGCCGGAATCACGGATAAAGACAAAGCATACCCGATAATTGCCAACACCACCGCCAATCCGAATATCGGTCGCATAATTTGCCGCGTATTCATACCCACGGCCTGCATGACCATCAATTCTTTATCTGCCTGCATGCGCAGCAAAGTGAACAATGACACGGCAAACAAGGCTAACGGAGACAAAATTTGCAAAAAGTTCGGCAACACCAACACGGTCAATTTCAAAAACAGGCCTGCGGATACGCCTTTGGTCACAATCATATCAATCATGCGCAACGATTGCGTCAACCAAACCAAGACCGTCATACTGGTCAACACCAGGATAAACCCGATGATTATTTGCTTTAATGTGTATTTATCTAATATCTTCATTCAGAATCCTTTGACTTACTATACGACAAAGGATGAGATTTTTCAACTATCTTTTTTAATCTTTCGGGTAAAATATGCGTATAGACTTCGGTTGTGGCAATATCGGCATGCCCCAACATCTGCTGAACCGACCGTAAATCGGCATCGTGCGCGACCAGATGACTGGCAAAAGAATGACGCAAAACATGGGGCGAGACCCGTTCGGGATTCAACCCCGCCTGCAAGGCCACATGCTTCAAATGCTTGAAGAACCCATCACGCGTCAAGTGCCCTGTTCGCCCGGCGGACGGAAAGAGCCATTTATTGATACGACCGATTTTCAAGCGACTTTCCCGCAACACCAACCAATCTTCCAACGCCGCTACCGCCGGTGCATTCAAAGGCACTTGTCGTTCTTTTTGCCCTTTACCGACCACGGTCAACATTCGGTTATCCGGCGGCAAATCCGCATGAGCCGTCACCGCTTCCACGGGCAGGCCGACCAACTCGCTGACCCGCAACCCGGACGCATACAAAACTTCCAACATCGTGTACATACGGCGATCCGTTTGCGCCGCCACCCGCAACAAGGTGGCCACTTCTTCTTCACTTAAATATTTTGGCAAAGATTTACCCACCTTGGGCGACATCAGGTAATCGGTCGGGTTTTGTGTAATGATATTTTCCGAAAACAAATAACGATAGTACTCACGCAACGCCGATAACCGTCGGGCTTGCGTTTTGACGGCCAGGCCGTTTTGGGCCAGTTGGTGCAGATAAGTTTGCAAGTCTTTGGCCGTTGCCCGGTTCAGACACGAATGATGCGCTTGTAAAAACGCCGTTACGTCCGTCAGATCCCGCCGATAAGAATCCACCGTCCGGGGTGAAGCACCGCGTTCAGCCACCATCATTTCCAGAAACGAATCAATATATTTGTCCAACGGTTTTGACCCACCTTTCGGTCAATAAAGCCCGCCGATTTTCGGCCGGAAGCACGGGGGCCAGCGCATCCAAAAGATTCTGTTCCAAAGCCGATGACCGATTCAACAAAATGACGGCGTTTAACACCGCCTTTCCTACCGGTCCGTCCCGGACCTGTCGCGCAACGGATTCGGCCACTGCCGGCGGATAATCCCGTACCCCGCTACCTGTCGGAATCCGGGTCAAATCCATCTCTGATACAGGCCATGCCGCGGGGGCGATATTCCATACCGACCGACAAAAGGCATCACGCTCACATGCGGCCAACTCCCTGTCCGCCGGTTCGGGGACCTGATCCGTCAACAGGGAAATCAAGACGGCCGTCCCGGGTACTTTTCGGTGAGCTTCGGCCCGGGCCAACAGGTCCGCCTTATCCGCCAAAGTCCACACGGCGCGCAAGGCTTTTTCCGATCGTATCAAAGGGGCCGTATCATCTCCCGTCATCATCAAAACCACCGGAGCCACAGCCACCAATGCTGCACCGTCCGAGACACTACGCACATAATCTCGCACACGGGAACGCCGTTGTTCCGGGGGAACTGTCATCGCCTTCTGATACAGACGTGCCCGATATACGGGACCTTCAGTGAGTTTTGTGTTTTTCACCGGTACAGCCAACACACGTTCCCAATCCGTTCGGTTCAGGCCGGCCCGTTCGGCCGCGGTCAGGCGTACTGTTTCGCCTACATCCGGTGCCAAAGCCAACACACGCCATTGTCCGCGGTTCAAGGGCAACGTCAACACCCGATCGCCGAACACCCGGGCCGCCAAAGGTAATTCCCACACGGATATATCTGTCGCCGACAAACCGGTCGGCATCGGGTCGGTCGTCCGTTGATAAGCCCGATTCCCCGCAGCGGTCCACAAGGCATGTCCGTCCGTTCCGGCTTCCCGATAGACATCAAATGCCAAGGCGGCCGGGGCTTCGTCTCCTGCCACATCGGCACAGACGGCTCGGATCCACCGTTCATCCGGCCCAAACGCCGCCGGTGTCTCGCCGGCACACGCATCCTGATACCGGCCCAACGCAAACAAAGCGGTCGCCCGATCCCGGCGTATATCATCGGTCCGGCGGGTCGGCGGTATTTGATCCGTCAACATCAAAACATCTTCAAACAAGCCTTGTGTCAGCAAGACATCGGCCCGGGCCCGCCAATAGGCTGCCTGTGCCGTATCCAGGCTTTTCACACCCCCTACATCGGTCATCAGGACCATGCGCACTATGGCTCGTTCAGCCCCCGATAGCGGCAAAGACTGTACGGCATTCAGGTGTTGAATCACCGTTTCTGCCACAGGTTCGGTTCCAAAGACGTCGGCCGTAAAGGGCGTTTTTATGCCAACGGTTCCCTGCCCTAAACCTGACAAGTCATCTACCACCACTTCGGCTAGGGCAGTCCCACTCCAACACAGAGCCGACAAGAGCAAGCCCCACAAGCCTGCGTGTTTATTTTTGCCCATAAATCACCGTTGTTTCTACATCTCGTTGTGTGGGGGTAAAATCCCAAAAGGCCACAAAAGCCAAAAAGGCCGCCACCAACCCGATCACGATTTTAACGATCGGATATTTTCTGTCTGCTTTTGAACGCATGTTTAACTCCTTGACTGCTGATTAAAAAAATGCTATGATCGGTTTCAGATTATTCTTTTTAATTTATTTTGTCAAGAAAGAACTGATGAAACAGAAACTCATTCAACCTAAAATTATCCTGTTGGTCGGGATGATGGGGGCCGGAAAGACCAGCTTGGGACGCATTGTCGCCCGCCGCCTGGGCCTGCCTTTTTTAGACAGTGATAAGGAAATAGAGATGATGACGGGCTTTACCATTTCGGACCTGTTTGCCCGCTATGGAGAGCAAGAATTCCGCGCCGGAGAAGAACGGGTCATGGCTCGTTTGTTATCGGGGGAACCGTGTGTTTTATCTTCGGGGGGCGGGGCCTTCTTGTCCGAAAAGACCCGCCGGCTGGCGGCCCAAAAAGCCGTATCCGTCTGGATTAAAGCGGACTCGGACGTTATATCGGGTCGTACCCAGGGCCGCACGCATCGTCCGTTGGTCCCGGCGGCAGATAACAAGCGGATTATTGAACGCCTGGTTCAGGAATGCTATCCCGTTTATGCCTCCGCGGACATTACCATTCCGTCTTATGATGAGCATCCGTCCAAAACGGTCATCCGCCTGTTAAAGGCTTTGGCGGACCGTTCCGTCATCACACCGTGGACTCCCACCCGTAAACCATCAAGCAGGAAACAAAAATCATGACATCTTATATTATTTTACTTTTTTTATTAGCGTGTTCTTTTTTCTTTTCGGGTACGGAAACCGCCATCACATCGGTTTCGTCCCCTTTGTTGCACGAGCAGGAAAAGCAAGGCAACCACCGGGCCGCCGTTTTGAACCGCTTGAAAAGTCAAAGTGATCGTTTGCTGGGGACTTTGTTGTTCGGCAATAATATCGTGAACATTGCCTCCACCGCCATCGCCACCCGATTGCTGATTGACGCATTCGGGCAGGAATGGGGGGTGATTTTATCCACTTTTGTGGTTAGTTTTGTCATTTTAATTTTCTCCGAGATTTTACCCAAGACGTATGCATTATCCATTCCCTACACTTTTTCTATGGCGGTCACACCGATCCTGTATGTGTGTATGATGGTGTTTCGGCCGTTTGTCGCGGGTATGAATTGGCTTTCCGGGCGGGTCATGTGCCTGTTGCCGCGGGCCAAGCAATCCGAAGACCTGGAAGCCAAATTAAAAGCCGAAATTCGCGGGACACTGGATTTGAACAGCGGGCGTGCGCTGGACCAGGAACAAAACATGCTGAAAAGCGTTTTGGACCTGGACGATGTGACGGTGGAAGATATTATGCAACATCGCAGTCATATTGTCTCTCTCAGCGTCCAAACACCGCAAGCCGAGTTATTTGACTTTATCGCCCGTACACCGTTCAGTCGCATACCGCTTTGGCGGGGCAAGCGGGATAACATTGTCGGGATTTTACATGTCAAAGCGGCGCTGCGTATGATCAATCAAATAGCGACCGGAGCCAAAAAAATCAATGTCATGGATTATTGTGTCAAGCCTTGGTTTGTCCTGAATACAACGTCCCTGATGGATCAGTTGCACGCGTTCAAGAAAAAACGAGAACACTTTGCCTTGGTGGTTGATGAATACGGCGATGTACAAGGGCTTGTCACGCTGGAAGACGTTTTGGAAGAAATTGTCGGAGATATTTCCGATGAAAATGATACGGATAAATCCGACCTGACCCCCATTAAAACCGATGCGGGAGCCTGGCGTGTAGACGGTGCCACTACTCTACGCGATTTGAACCGCCATTTTCATTGGGAATTGCCCGATGATAATGCTGCTACAGTGGCCGGATTGATTCTGTATCGGGCCGAAAAGATTCCGAAACAAGGCCAATCTTTAATGATTGACGGCTTTACGTTTACGATTACGGAACGTACCGGCAATCGGCTGGTGACCATAGATATTTTACCCCCGGCGAACTAGAACGATCTTTTTTCCCACACCATATTCGTCTTATCGTCTGCGGCCTTGTCCCTAACAATCTCTCTCCCCCGTCATCTTCCGGGCTTGACCCGGGCACTCACTCTTACCTGTCATCTTCGGACGCTATTTTTCTTTCGTCATCTTCGGGCCCCACCGGATATCCAGGGAACATAAAGTCTTCTTTCTTTTCACTGTGTTTCACGGGTACACGTCCGCATGTACAGGGTTCCCGTCAAAACATTGTGTTCCATCACACACCGGGTAATGGTCAGGCTCTTATCGGGATTGACATGTACGTCCGAAACAACCGGCACCTGCGAACACGCCCCCAGGGACAAGGCAACACCCCATACGATTAAAATCCGTTTCATCATTCACCTTCCGAAAAGCCTTGATGAGAGGCGGCTGGAAGTTAGTAACTATTTTAGGAATAGTGCGATATATTCGGCCAAAAAGCATTATTCTATCGCCTTCCAGCCAAAGCCGGACAGGCAATTTTGCCTTATTTTCCTAAAAGGGTTACTACACCCCGGGGCAGGAATCACCTGCCTTATTTTTACTTTATCCGATTTTCAGAGAAATGTCAAAGGGAAAGTGAATAAACGACAGATGTCATCTTCGAGCGTTTATTTTCTTTTGTCATCTTCGGGCTTGACCCACACACTTACTCCCCCCCTGTCATCTTCGGTCCCTATTTTTAAGAATTGTCATCTTCGGGCTTGACCCGGAGATCCATAGGGAAGAGAAGTCAATATATTATAAGGATTTCAGTACTCCTGGATTTTCGCTTCCGCGGGACTGCGTAAATAAAAAGTTGCCGGTGGCAAGTTTTTATGCGCAAGGCAATGAGCCTTATTGAAAACAAGGACAACCCTTTGTCCGCCGTTTGAAATATAGGCGGAATTGAACAAGGTAATAGTGAGAAACCGGGAATGACAGAACAGTCCTTATTTCCACACCATCCCCCATACCACAAAGGGGCCCCAACCGGAACCCCCTTGCACACTTGAACCGTATCCTAAACATACAATCTACAGTCAATGGTTATTTTTTCCGGACACAGTACCCACCTGTCATTTCACGATTAGGACATTTCGCACATTCCGTTGCATCAGCTGCGACAGCAGCGTCATATTGACAATAAGTACAATAACCATCAC
The DNA here is from genome assembly GCA_934202735.1 of uncultured Alphaproteobacteria bacterium. Taxonomy (GTDB): domain Bacteria; phylum Pseudomonadota; class Alphaproteobacteria; order CAAHEQ01; family UBA3637; genus CALXZG01. The sequence continues at coordinate 83,921 of CAKPYH010000001.1, forward strand.
TACCTCTAAATTGTTTATCACTACATATAAGTGCACACCTCCCATCTAGCATAACACGATTAGAACACTTCGCACATTCAGACTCATCAGCCGGTGCCGCTATATTAGCCCCACAAGGCCAACAAAAGCCATCGTTGGCCATGAAACGGTTGGAACATTTAGCACATTCTGTCGCATTAGTAATCGTGAAATCCGACCGTTGATCACAAGGCCAGCAAGCACCATTATTGTCTCTCCAGCCATCATCACATATAGGGACACATTCCCCGTTGTCGTTCATTTCACGATTGGGACACTTCGCACATTCCGTTGCATCTGCTGAGATCGCAGTGTTATAATTACAAGGCCAACAAAAGCCAGTGTTGTTCATGAAACGATTAGGACACTTCGCACATTCTGTCGCATCAATAACCGTGATAGCATAGGCTGTACTACAAGCATAACAGCTACCCCACTTCTCTTTCATCGGCTTGTCCCCTGGGCAATCGTTGTCGCAGGTTTCATCGGCCACACAGGTCCCGTTTTCATCATGCTGACAATAACCGCAGGTCGGGGTATTCCCGCCCTCACCCGCGGCCGGCGCAAAGGTGAACACAATGGTATTGCCGTCTTCGGCACAGGTATAATCCGCTTTCACTCCGTTCTCCCACACCTTGGTGGCCCCCAAAGTTATTGTACGCGCCATCTGCACCCCGTTATTCAAAACGTGATTGCAAACGGGCCGAGTAATATCCGATACCGTCAAGGTAAATCCGGGATCCGCCGCAGCCAACGCCACCGGAAAATCACCGATTTTATTGGCAAACTCCGCGTCCAGTGTCGTGGCCGATACACCCGTCCCTAACAACGTATATGTTGACAAAGCAACCGCCCGTTTATTCACCCCGTCTATAATATCATTGGCTTTCAACCGATTCATGGCGTATGTATAGCCCGCTATGCCACCGATGGATAAAATCCCCATAATGGCCAAGACCCCCAGCATTTCCACCATACTGCGGCCGGTTTCATTGTTTCTCATTTTGCTTTCCCTTTCTTGATTGAGTTTTCTCTTTGGCTCGGAGTGTATCACTATCTCTGTTTTTCTGCAACAGTTATTTTGAACAATTTTGAATTTTTTTGATACGGTGGTTTGTTTTAATTGACTTCTTTCCTGGATCTCCGGTGGGGCCCGAAGATGACAGGAAAGCGTGAGTACCCGGGTCAAGCCCGAAGATGACAGGAAAGTGTGAGTGTCCGGGGCCCCTTACCTTGTCATTCCCATGAAAATGGGAATCCATTGGGCACTAAAATCCTTATAATATATTGACTTCTCTTTACCCTGGATCTCCGGTGGGGCCCGAAGATGACAAAAGAAAATAAACGCCCGAAGAGCCAAAGGGAAGAAATCCTTGTCCCCCTGTGTATCGTGCCACAGACTTTCTAACAGGTACCCCGGCCTGACAAAAAAACACCCCGATCAACCGATGGGGTGTTCTTTCCTAACCGATACTTATTCTGCTTTTGCAGTGGCCTTTTTGGCTTTTTCGGCTTTCGGTTCTTTTTTGGCCTTAGCGGGTTTCTTTTCCGCTTTAACTTCTTCGGCCGGAGTTTCGGCTTCCGCCGCGACTTCCACGACTTGCCCCGAATCTTTACCTTTGGCCGTTATATCGCGGTCCACCAATTCCACAATCGCCATAGGGGCGCAATCACCAAAGCGGAAACCCGCTTTTAACACGCGCACATAGCCACCTTTACGTTCTTTGTACCGCGGCCCCAAAACGGTCAGCATTTTTTCCACGGCCTTGTCATCACGCAGGAAAGACAGCAATTGCCGCCGGATATGGAGTGTATTTTCTTTACCTTTTGTGACCAATTTTTCAAAGATTGGCCGCAATTCCTTGGCTTTCGGCAAAGTTGTTTTAATTTGTTCATGCTTGGTCAATGCGACCGCCATATTGGCGAACATAGACCGCCGATGAGCAATTTTTTTATTTAATGTTCTTTTTTTAAAACCGTGACGCATTTTGTTTTTCCTTTCATGTTGCAAGGCCTTGAACGCGCAAAGCCGATAGTGTTAGCCGGAACATCCACACCCGTCAGGCAATGTAAAGTCCGGACGCCGGAGCCGTCCCCGGCGATTTGATTACGATTCCGAATCCACGGTTGCGGACAAGGCTTCCAAGTCTTCGGGAGGCCACCCTTCCACCTGCATACCCAGGTGCAAGTCCATCGTTGCCAGCAATTCTTTGATTTCGTTCAAGGACTTGCGGCCGAAGTTCGGTGTCCGCAGCATTTCGGATTCCGTTTTTTGGACCAGGTCGCCAATATAAATAATGTTGTCGTTTTTCAGGCAGTTGGCCGAACGGACAGACAATTCCAGTTCATCCACCTTTAACAACAGGTTTTTGTTGAACGGTAATTCGGCGATCTTGTCTTCTATGGTCGCTTCTTCCGGTTCTTCAAAGTTGATAAAGACTTTCAACTGTTCCTGCAAAATACGGGCCGCCAAAGCAACGGCATCTTCCGGCGTAATCACGCCGTTTGTTTCCACCGTCAGGTACAGTTTATCATAGTCGGTTTGTTGACCCACACGGGCATTGACCGTCTTATAGATCACCGACTTGACCGGCGAGTAAATAGAGTCAATCGGCAACAATCCGATCGGACAATCTTCCGGCCGATTTTGTTCTGCCGTCACATAGCCTTTACCGGTGTTGACCATCATTTCAATAGAAATACTGGCCCCTTTATCCAAGGTACAGATGACCAAGTCCGGATTCATCACTTCCACCGTATGATTGGTCACAATCTGACCGGCCGTCACGACCCCCGGACCCGTCGCATTCAAGTAAATGCGTTGCGGTCCTTCGGCATCCACGCGCAAGGCCAATGATTTAATGTTCAGGATAATTTCCGTCACATCTTCACGGACCCCGGGAATGGAAGAAAATTCATGCAGAACACCGGCGATTTTGATAGCCGTCACCGCGCCACCTTGTAAGGAAGACAACAACACCCGCCGTAAAGCATTTCCCATTGTCGTTGCAAACCCGCGTTCCAACGGTTCCACAACCATGGTAGCCTTACGCCCCGGAATGATTTGTTCGTCCGCGCATTTGTCCGGTTTAATCAATTCCTGCCAATTTTTCTGTATCATCATAAGAGATTCCCCTTTTGTTAAGAAATGTTATCCGGGACGTGTTGCCGTCCCGGGCGTTAAAGATTAAACCCGACGGCGTTTACGCGCACGACAACCGTTGTGCGGCAAGGCCGTAATGTCTTTGATGGACGTAATTACCAATCCGGCGGCTTGGAAAGCCCGCAACGCGGATTCACGACCGGTCCCCGGACCCGTCACATACACTTCAACCGTTTTCACACCGTGTTCCATCGCTTTTTTCGCGGCATCATCGGCGGCCATCTGAGCCGCATACGGCGTAGATTTACGGGAACCTTTGAATCCCTTTAACCCTGCGGAAGACCAAGAAATCGCATTTCCTTGCGTATCCGTAATGGTAATCATTGTGTTGTTAAAAGAAGAATTGACGTGAGCAACACCCACGGCGATGTTCTTTTTATCGCGGTTTTTTGTCCGCGCATTTGTTTTTGTGTCAGCCATTAAACTATTCCTTTCGCCTTACTTCGTGACTTTCTTCTTACCGGCAATGGCAATCGCCTTACCTTTACGGGTCCGCGCATTGGTGTGCGTCCGTTGTCCGCGCACAGGCAACCCTTTACGGTGGCGCAAGCCGCGATAGCAGCCCAAATCCGTCAACCGTTTGATATTCAAAGAAACTTCACGACGCAAGTCCCCTTCTACATGATAGGAACTGTCAATCAACTCACGAATTTTTAACGTTTCGTCATCCGTCAGGTCACTCACGCGTTTATGTGCGGGAATGCCCACTTTTTCGCAGATTTCTTCTGCTTTTTTCCGTCCGATACCGTAAATATATGTCAAGCCAATGACAACCAATTTACCTGTCGGAATGTTTACACCAGCAATACGTGCCAAGGTACTTTCTCCATTAAGCCTATAAAAAACAATAAAATTTAAGTCCAGACCCTTCCATAAAGACACCTGAACGAGCGGGAATTATACACTATTTTTCGTCCGATGTCAAGTCCGAATTCAATATCCTACTATTTTTCTTATTTTTTCACTAACGACATCAATGGGTCCCGTCCCATCAACGCACACCAAAAGCCCCTTTTCTTCGTAGTAAGGTATGACCGGAGCCGTTACAGAGCGGTAATTGCGAAGTCTAGATACTACCGTTTCATAGGTATCGTCCGCCCGCCGTGTAAATTCTTTACCGCCACAAATGTCGCACACGCCAAACACTTTTGTCGGTTTGAATTTCTCATGATACAACGCACCACACTTGGCACATTGACTGCGCCCAATGATACGATCAATCACATATTCATCGGGAACTTGCAACAAAATAACTAAATCCACCCCCAGATTATTTTCCACAAACACGGGTTTTTGTTGCATTTGTTCAAAAACTTTAGCCTGATCCAACGTCCGCGGGAAACCGTCTAAAATATAGCCTTTACGGTTTTCGGGTTCCAATAACTTGGCTTCTATCCGCCCGACAATAAATTCGGCAGGGACCAGGTTGCCTTTATCAATAATGGCCTTAATGGCATTGCCTTCCGGGGTTCCGGATGTCGTGGCTTCGCGCAACAACTCACCGGCCGAATAGGTATGCAAGGCTAACTTTTCGGACAAAATGGCGCTTTGCGTCCCTTTTCCACTGCCCGGAGGGCCCATCATAATAATATGCCGTGGAGGAACTTTATTTTCTGCCATTTTAGAACCGTCCTTTCAATTTTGCTTTTTTAATCAAACTTTCGTATTGATGTGCCAACAAGTGAGATTGAATTTGATTGATAGTATCCATTACCACCGACACCACAATCAACAAAGACGTACCGCCCAACACAAAAGGCACATTAAATTTTTCCATCAACAAGTGCGGCAACACGCACAGAATCGTTAAATAGGCCGCCCCCAGGACCAACAACCGGGTCATCACAAACCCCAAGTAATCCGCCGTATTTTTCCCCGGCCGAATACCGGCCACAAAACCACCTTGTTTTTTCAAGTTATCGGCAATTTCATCGGGATTGGTAGACGGTTGCAGGCTGGCATAAAAGAATGTAAAGAAGACAATCAAAACACCGTAAATGGTCATGTACAACCACCCACCGTTAAACAAAGACCCCCACAAACCGTTGGTCAGGTCGCCCCCGAAAATCTTGGCAAACAACGGCGGGATTCCCAAAATCGTCCCGGCAAAGATCGGCGGCATCACACCTACCGGATTGATTTTTAAGGGCAGATAAGAATTCGCATTTTGCACCATACGGGCCCCCATTTGGCGTTTCGGATATTGCACGATAATACGCCGTTGCGCCCGTTCAAACATCACCACCAAATAAACCACCGCGATGACCAGGAACAGGACAAACAACTCTACCCCCACAGACATAGCCCCGGTCCGACCGCTTTCAAACAAGCGGGCAAACGCCATCGGAATCCCCGATACAATCCCGACAGTAATCAACAACGATGAACCGTTGCCGACACCGCGGGCCGTGATTTGGTCGCTGAGCCAGATCACAAACATCGTGCCCCCCAACACGGACACAACCGTAGATAATTCAAACAAGCCGGCAGACGGCATCACAACGGCCCCGCTGGCTTCCAACCCGCGCGCAATCCCGTAGGATTGGAACACCGTCATCACAACGGCTAAATAGCGGGTATATTGATTCAACCGGCGCATACCTGATTCGCCTTCTTTGCGCAGGGCACCCAGTTGCGGAAAAATGAAACTGGCCATCTGAATTAAAATAGAGGCCGTAATATACGGGATAATGTTCAGAACAAAGATAGACATCCGTTCTAATGCTCCCCCCGTAAAGGAGTTAAACATCCCCACCAAACCGCCGGCATTTTCACCTTGAAAAAAGCCACCGATAACTTGCGGGTTAACCCCCGGAACGGGGACATACGTCCCCAACCGGAAGACAATCAAGGCCAAGAGGGTGAACAACAATCTCTTTTGCAGATCTTTCGCCTTTGAAAAAGCCGAAAAATCTACACTATTCGCCATTTTTTCTGACATTGAAACCATTTGAACACCCTCTCCTTATCTTAAGCCTTTTTTGTTTTTTTCACTGTTTTTTCTTTTTTAGATGTTTTCACACCTTTTGTCAAGACAGTTTTCTTTTTCGGTTCAACGATGACCTGACCGCCGGCCTTTTCAACCGCCGCAATAGCGGCTTTGGTGGCCCCGGCAACCCGAATGGTGGCTTTGGACGCAAAATCACCCTTACCCAACAAACGTACGCCGTCTTTGGCATTTTTAATCAGGCCCGCTTCCATCAAAGCCACGGCATCAATTTCGTTGCCCAAGACTTTGGCATCAATCGCTTTCTGGATTTTGTCCAGATTGATTTCCGCAAATGTCAGACGGAAGATATTGTTAAAACCGCGTTTCGGAGCCCGGCGATAGACGGACATTTGCCCGCCTTCAAACCCGTTGATGGCTACACCGGTCCGGGCTTTTTGGCCCTTGAACCCGCGACCACCGGTCCGGCCTTTACCCGAACCGACACCCCGTGCCACACGCATCAGTTTTTGACGCGCGCCTTTGTTATCACGAATTTCATTTAACTTCATTACAAAATCTCCTTATTCAGCCACTTCTTTGGACGTTTCTTCCCCATCGCGGCGACCAACGATTTCGCCAACCTTTTTACCGCGGCGTGCAGCAATGTTCCGTGGAGAGTGTGATCCGTTCAAAGCGTCAAATGTTGCCCGAACCATGTTGTGCGGATTGCTGGACCCTGTGCACTTGGCCACAACGTCTTGAATCCCCATGGCTTCAAAAACGGCACGCATCGGACCGCCGGCAATGATACCGGTACCGGCCGGAGCCGTTCGCAGCGTTACCTGACCGGCCCCAAAGTGTCCCAACACATCATGATGCAGTGTCCGCCCTTCTTTCAAGGGGACGCGAATCAAATGACGGCGTGCACGTTCCGTTGCCTTTTTAATGGCATCGGGTACTTCTTTGGACTTGGCATGCGCAAAGCCCACACGACCTTTTTGATCACCCACAACCACCAATGCGGCAAAAGCAAAACGCTTACCGCCCTTAACGGTTTTGGACACACGATTGACATGCACCACCCGATCAACAAATTCATCGGCCGGCCGTTCGGCACGGGTGTCTTCATTCCGATCCTTACGGGGCCGGCGTTTCTTTTCTTGCTTTTCTTCTTTTTCTAATTCAGCCATTTGTTCCTCCTAGAACGATAACCCGGCTTCACGGGCTGCTTCGGCAATCGCCTTGATACGACCGTGGAACAGATAACCGCCCCGATCAAACACGACTTCTTTAATACCGGCCTGCTGCGCACGGGCGGCAATCAACTGCCCGACGGCGGCGGCACCGGCCACGGTAGAACCTTTCGCGGTGATTTCTTTGTCTTTGGAAGACGCAGACACCAAAGTTTTTCCGGATTTGTCGTCAATAATCTGTGCATAGATATTCTTTTCCGAACGATGCACGGACAAACGAACGCGACCGGCGGCTTTTGTCTTCAACGCATAACGAACACGCGCTTTCCGACGTTCAAATTGTTCAATGTTTTTCATTTGACTACCCTTTATTTTTTCTTACCTTCTTTGCGCAGGACGGTTTCAGTATCATACTTCACGCCTTTGCCTTTATACGGTTCCGGAGCCCGATAAGAACGGATTTCCGATGCCACTTGACCCAACAACTGTTTGTCGGCACTGGACAACTCAATGGTTGTCTGGACCGGGCAAGCCGCTTTCACACCGGCCGGCAGTTGATAGTCAATATCATGGCTGAACCCCAACGTCAGTTTCAGGTTTTGCCCTTGTACTTGTGCCCGATAACCGACACCGATCAGTTCCAATTTTTTCGTGAAACCTTCGGAGACACCTTTGACCAGGTTGTGAATGTTGGCGCGCACGGTTCCCCACAAAGCGCGATGTTCACCACCGGCGGGACGGACAATCAATTCATCACCTTCCTGCTTGACAATCACGCCATGCGGAATGTGTGTTTTCAATTCGCCCAGTTTCCCTTTGACGGTAATTTCTTCGGCACCGATAACGGCGGTTACACCGGCCGGCATTTTCACAGGATGTTTTCCAATACGAGACATGGTTTAAAATCCTCCTAGAATACCTTGCAAAGCACTTCGCCGCCCAAGTTGGCTTGACGTGCTTCGTTATCGGACATAACACCCGACGGGGTTGATAACACATAGATGCCCAAGCCGTTATAGAACTTCGGCAAATCTTTGACTTTGGAATATACACGCCGACCCGGTGTAGAAACCCGAGAGATTTCTTTAATCACCATTTCATCTTCGTGATATTTCAATTCTACTTTGAATTCGTCAACACCCGGACGGACGCTGACGCGTTCATAACCGCGAATATAACCTTCCCGTTTCAAGACATCCAAAACGCTGGCGCGCAGGTTAGATGCCGGGACGATTACAAAACTTTTATGGGACATGCCGCCGTTGCGGATGCGGGTCAGCATATCGCCCAAAGGATCTGTCATAGACATTTGTCTTTCTCCTTACCAACTGGATTTAACCATACCCGGAATTTGACCTTCATTGGCCAACTTGCGTAATTGGATACGGCTGAGTTTTAATTTTCTGTAAACACCGTGCGAACGGCCCGTCAATTCACACCGATGGTGTATTCTGACGGCCGACGAGTTGCGGGGCAACTTCGCTAATTGAAGAGTCGCTTCAAACACCTGTTCGGGTGTAGAGTTTTTATCTTCAATAATCGCTTTCAAGGCCGCGCGTTTCTTGGCATACTTTTTAACCAAGGCTTCGCGCTTTTTATTTCTGTTGATTGAACATAATTTAGCCATGTGATTTTCCTTTACTTCATGAACGGCATACCGAATCCGGCCAACAAAGCCTTAGCTTCTTTGTCCGTCTTGGCGGTTGTTCCGATGACGATATCCATACCGCGGATTTTGTCAACGGTGTCATAGTTGATTTCCAAGAACACGATTTGTTCTTTCAAACCCATCGCATAATTCCCGTGGCCGTCAAAACTGTTGTTCGGAACACCCCGGAAGTCGCGTACACGCGGCAAAGCCATCGTAATCAACCGATCCAAAAATTCATACATTTTTTCACGGCGCAACGTTACTTTGCAACCGATAGCCATACCGGCCCGCAACTTAAAAGTCGCAATGGATTTTTTGGAATAGGTCAACACCGGTTTTTGCCCGGCAATGGCTTCCATATCTTTCAAGGCACCTTCCAAGGCCTTACGGTCTTCGGTGGCTTCCCCGATACCCATGTTCAGGACGATCTTGTCCAATTTGGGAACTTCCATTTTGTTTTTGTATCCGAACTCTTTAACCAAAGCCGGCACAATGACATCTTGATATTGTTTTTGTAATCTTGTCATGTTCATTTCCCTTATTTGCCAATGACTTCGCCGGATTTTTTGGCCACCCGGACTTTTTGACCGTCATTGATTTTCATACCGACACGTGTCGCTTTGCCCGTTTTCGGGTCAATCAAAGCCACATTGGACACATGAATGGGGTGTTCTTTAGACACGATACCGCCCGCGTTTTCCTGAGTCGGCTTGGTGTGGCGTTTCACCATATTGATCCCGCGGACAACCACTTTGCTGTCTTTGGGCATCGCTTGGATCACTTCACCCGTTTTACCTTTATCGCGACCGGCGACAACAATCACCTGATCACCTTTTTTGATTTTCATCGTCATTTTACAATACCTCCGGTGCCAAGGACATGATTTTCACAAATCCCGCGGCACGCAATTCGCGAGTCACCGGTCCGAAGATACGGGTTCCGATGGGTTCGCCATCTTTGTTGACTAAAACAGCGGCATTGCTGTCAAACCGAATGGTGCTGCCATCTTCACGACGGATTTCCTTTTTGGTCCGGACGATCAAAGCGCGTTGAACATCGCCTTGTTTCACCTTACCTTTGGGAATCGCTTTCTTGACGGAAACGATAATCACATCGCCGACAGAAGCATACCGACGACCTGCGCCGCCAATGACCTTGATACACTGAACTTTCCGGGCTCCGGAGTTATCAGCCACATCAAGATTGCTTTCTACTTGAATCATGGTATTTCCTTCCTTAGTTTCAAGTTATTTATTTTCCGACACGACCACCCAAGTTTTTGTTTTGGACAGAGGCCGGCTCTCCATAATTTGTACAACGTCGCCGACCTTGCACAAATTGTTTTCATCATGCGCGGTGTATTTGGCACTGCGCTTGATGTATTTCTTATACACAGGGTGCATCACCCGCCGTTCCACACGAACGACGACGGATTTATCCATTTTGTCGGAAACGACAACACCTTGCAATACTCTTTTAGGCATGATTAAATCTCCTTCACCCTATTTTTTCGCGGCTTTTTGAGCCAACGCTGTTTTGATTTGAGCGATTTCTTTACGCACTTGCCGACGACGGGCAGTATTTTTCAACTGACCGCTGGCTTGTTGGAACCGCAGATTCAGGCTTTCTTTTTGCAAAGAAGATTCCATTTCTGCCAATTCTTTTTCGTCTTTCGCCACAATATTTTTGAATTTTTCCATGGTTTATACCTCTTCATCCGCCGACCGCGCGATAAACTTTGTTTTAATCGGCAGTTTTGCGGAGGCTAACGTGAAGGCTTCACGGGCGATTTCTTCCGTGATACCGTCCACTTCAAACATGATGCGACCCGGTTTAACCCGGCAAACCCAGAATTCCGGCGCACCTTTCCCTTTACCTTGACGCACTTCAGGCGGTTTTTTAGACACAGGTACATCCGGGAAAATCCGAATCCACAAACGTCCTTGACGCTTCATCGCACGAGAAATGGCCCGGCGGGCGGCTTCAATTTGCCGCGCCGTTACCCGTTCCGCACCCAACGCCTTTAACCCGAAGGAGCCAAAATCTAATGTCGTAGCTGATTTAGCGACACCATGAATGCGTCCCTTAAATGCTTTACGAAATTTCGTTCTTTTTGGTTGTAACATTTGACTGTCCCTTCATTAATGTTGATCTGACAAACGCTTGTCTTGGGCCATCGGATCATGGGCCAGGATTTCGCCTTTGTAAATCCAAACTTTCACACCGCAAGTGCCATAGGCGGTATGCGCCGTAGCCATACCGTAATCCACATCGGCACGCAATGTGTGCAAAGGCACACGGCCTTCACGATACCATTCCACCCGAGCAATTTCTGCACCGCCCAAGCGACCGCCACAGTTGATACGAATCCCTTCTGCCCCTTGACGCAAAGCCGATTGTACGGCCCGTTTCATGGCACGGCGGAAAGAAATACGCTTTTCCAACTGTTGTGCGATATTATCCGCAACCAGTTTGGCATCAATTTCCGGTTTACGAACTTCTACGATATTGACACTGACTTCTTGACCACCCGACAATTTCGTCAGGTCTTTTTTCAATGCTTCAATATCTTGACCTTTTTTACCGATAATCACGCCCGGACGTGCACAATAAATGGTGACACGGGCTTTTTTAGCGGGACGTTCAATCACGATATGACTGATACCGGCGGCCGCCAATTTCTTCGTCAAAAATTTACGAATTTCAATATCGGCCAACAGCAAATCGGCATAACCGGCATCGGCGAACCAACGCGAGTCCCATGTCCGATTGATTCCCAGGCGCAAACCTGTCGGATTAACTTTCTGACCCATTATTTTGTCTCCTTTGCTTTAGTCGTCTTTTTCGCTTTTGGGGCGGTTTTAGGGGCCGTTTCTTGTTCGGCCACGACAACCGTCATGTTTGAAAAAGGTTTTAAGATGCGATTACCGCGCCCTTTGGCACCGGCCTGAAAACGCTTCATCACCATGGCTTTACCGACATAGGCTTCATGAACCACCAAGCGATCGGCATCCATGTTATGATTGTTTTCGGCATTTGCGATGGCGGACAGCAACACTTTCTTTGCTTCTTCGGCAACACGTTTTTTGGAAAACGTCAGTTGCGCCACAGCCTTGCCGGCCTTTAACCCACGAATGGATTCGGCCAACAGGTTCAACTTGCGCGGCGAAACGCGGATCATGCGCGCTTTCGCTTTTGCTGTTTTAACTTCTTGTTTTTTTACCATAATTTACCTCTATGACTGTGTTGCTTTCGCATCAGCGGCCGTATGACCGTTAAAGGTCCGTGTCGGTGCAAATTCACCGAACTTATGACCGATCATATTTTCACTGACTAAAACCGGGATAAACTTTTTACCATTATATACGCCAAAAGTCAAGCCCACAAATTGAGGAAGTATCGTAGATCTGCGCGACCATGTTTTGATTACTTCATGACGACCGGATGCTTTCGCTTTTTCTGCTTTATCCAACAGATAACCGTCCACAAAAGGTCCTTTCCATACGGATCTTGTCATTTATGCCTCCTAAGCCTTCTTAACCGCATGACGAGAGCGCACAATAAGCGCATCAGTCCGCTTGTTATTACGTGTTTTCTTACCTTTCGTCTTCCAGCCCCAGGGGGATACAGGTTGACGACCGCCGTTTGTCCGACCACCATGCGGGTGATCCACCGGGTTCATGGCGATACCGCGGACGGACGGACGAATCCCCATCCAACGGGCGCGACCGGCTTTTGCCATCACGGTGTTTTGGTTATCCGGATTGGACACCGCACCGATAGACGCAAAGCATTCACCGCGCACCAAGCGCAATTCACCCGAGTTCAAACGAATTTGGGCATAACCGGCATCTTTACCGATCAGCTGGGCATAACAACCGGCCGAGCGAGCCAACTGGCCGCCTTTACCGGGTTGTAATTCAATGTTATGCACAATGGTTCCGACCGGCATATTTTTCAGCGGCATCGCGTTGCCCGGTTTAATATCGGCATGCATCGCGGACACGACGTTATCGCCGATCGCCAAGCGTTGCGGTGCCAAAATATAAGCCAATTCACCGTCCGTGTACTTCACCAAAGCGATGAAAGCCGTCCGATTCGGATCGTATTCCAAACGTTCCACAGTGGCCGGCATATCCATTTTTTGACGCTTAAAGTCAATCAAACGATAGGCTTTTTTATGACCGCCGCCCCGCCGCCGGGATGTAATATGCCCGTGGTTGTTGCGACCGCCCGTGCTGTTTTTGCCTTCGGTCAACGTTTTGACCGGAGAACCCTTGTGCAAATCAGACCGGTCAATCCCGACCAGGTGTCTGTTCGCATTTGTTGTCGGTTTGTATGTTTTTAATGCCATATCTAAATCCCCGCTGTGACATCAATGCTTTGACCTTCGGCCAAAGTCACGATGGCTTTCTTAACTTCGCTGCGTACACCTTTCCGTCCGCGGAAAACTTTTTGTTTCCCGTCTTGACGCAGAGTGTTCACGGCTTTTACTTTCACACCGAACACAGATTCAACCGCTTTTTTAATTTCCGGCTTGGTCGCATCCAGGGCCACCTGGAAAACGACTTGATTATGTTCGGAACCCTTCATCGCCTTTTCCGTAATCACGGGCCGACGAATCACATTGTAAGATTCGTTAGCAACGGCTTCGGTTTGTTTTACTTTTTTAATCATTTCAAACGACCTTCCAGTTGCGCCACGGCATCTTTGGACAACACCAACACATCGCGGCGAACAATATCATAGACATTTGCGCCTTGCACCGGCAACACGTCCACATTGACGACATTCCGGGCGGACAAAGCAAAGTTTTCATCCAACTTTTCGCCACCGACGAACAAAGCCGAACCCCAACCGTTTTGTTTGAACGATTTTTGGAACGCTTTGGTGTTGGGTTTTTGGGCGGTCATATCGTCCAAAATGAACAACTTGCCGTCTTTGGCCTTCATGGACAGAGCCACACGCATAGCCAACGCACGAATCTTTTTGGTCAAACCATACGCATGCGAACGCACCACCGGGCCGAACACGACACCGCCGTGATACATTTGCGGCGCACGGTGCAACCCTTGACGGGCACGACCGGTCCCTTTTTGTTTGAACGGTTTACGACCGTCTCCACTGACTTCACCGACATCTTTGGTTTTATGAGTGCCTTGCCGGCGTTTGTCCAACTGCCATTGAATGACACGGGCCAACACGCCTTTGTTCAAATCCACACCAAAAACGGAATCGGCCAATTCAATGGAACCAACGGATTTTGCATCTAAATTGATAACATCATATTTCATGGCTTATTCCTTCACTGCTGTTGCTTCGGCAGGTGTTTCCGCCGGTTGTTCCGCCGCCGCTTTGGCCTTTAATCCGGCCGGCAGAGGCAGGTTCGCCTGATTGGAAACCTTTACCGCATCTGTTATTGTTACAATGCCCGTATCAAAGCCCGGAACGCTGCCCTTAACCATTACCAGATTTCTGGCTTCGTCAATGGCCATCACTTCCAAGTTTTGGACCGTGGTTTGATAGTTGCCCATCTGACCCGGCATTTTCAAGTTTTTGAAGACCTTACCCGGCCATTCGCGTTGCCCCGTGGACCCGCCCGAACGATGAGTTCTGGACGCCCCGTGCGTCGCGTTATCACCACTGAAATGATATTTTTTCATCACCCCGGCATAGCCTTTACCTAATGAGACACCCGTCACATCTACCTTTTGGCCGACCACAAAGTGCGAAGCACTCAGTTCCGAGCCAACCGGAATGACACAATCATCCGACACGCGGAATTCAATCAATGTCTTTTTCGGTTCAACTTTTGCCTTGGCGAAATGCCCGATTTGCGGCTTGGCAACATTTTTGGCTTTCGCCTTGCCACAGCCTAATTGGACAGCGACATACCCATCACGTTCCATGGTCCGGACATCAACGACGGTACTGTCCACTTTCAGGACCGTTACCGGAACGCGATTTCCGTTATCTTGGAACAGACTGGTCATGCCGACTTTTTCTGCAATTACACCTGAACGCATAGTCTTTTTTCCTTTATACTTTAATCTCAACATCTACACCGGCGGCGAGGTCCAGTTTCATCAGGGCATCAACCGTTTGCGGTGTCGGATCAATAATGTCAAGCACCCGCTTGTGGGTTCTGATTTCAAACTGTTCACGTGACTTTTTATCAACGTGCACGGAACGGTTCACGGTAAATTTTTCAATACGGGTCGGCAAGGGCACGGGTCCGATGACTTCGGCCCCGGTCCGCTTTGCCGTATTGACGATCTCACGGGTTGATTGATCCAACAACCTGTGGTCAAACGCTTTTAATCTGATACGAATATTTTGGCTTTCCATAACTATTTCCTTTCTTATCCGGCCATCTTTGCTTTAATTTCATCGGCGACCATTTGCGGCACATCGGCATAGTGGGCAAATTGCATCGTGTATTGCGCACGACCTTGGCTCATGGACCGCAACGTGTTCACATAACCGAACATGTTGGCCAAAGGCACAGTCGCATCAATCACACGGGCATTCCCGCGTTGATCCATACCGGACACTTGCCCGCGGCGCGAGTTCAAGTCCCCGATAATATCACCCATGTATTCTTCCGGAGTCACGATTTCAACCTTCATAATCGGTTCCAACAACTTGGGACCGGCCTTGGCCATACCTTCACGGAAGGCAGCCCGAGCCGCGATTTCAAAGGCCATTGTGGACGAGTCCACATCGTGATACGCCCCGTCATACAGGTTCGCCTTAAAGTCAGTGCAAGGGAAGCCGGCCAAAACGCCGCTTTCCAAAGAAGCCCGCAAGCCTTTTTCAACACCCGGAATGTATTCTTTGGGTACCGATCCGCCGACAACCGTGTTTTCAAACACAAAGCCGGATCCCGGAGGCAACGGTTCAAACTTGATCCGCACGCGGGCAAATTGACCCGAACCGCCGGATTGTTTCTTGTGTGTATAGTCTTCGTCATAGACTTTAGAAATGGTTTCGCGATAGGCCACTTGCGGCGCACCGACATTGGCTTCTACCTTGAATTCCCGTTTCAAGCGGTCCACAATGATTTCCAAGTGCAATTCGCCCATCCCTTTAATGATGGTTTGCCCCGTTTCAACATTAGAGGACACACGGAAAGACGGATCTTCCATCGCCAAGCGATTCAAAGCCAAGCCCATCTTTTCCACGTCTACTTTGGTTTTCGGTTCCACGGCAATTTCAATCACCGGATCCGGGAAATCCATTTTTTCCAAGACGACTTTCAGATTATCCCCGCACAGGGTATCCCCTGTCGTGGTATCTTTCAAGCCCACCAACGCCACAATATCGCCGGCATTGGCTTCTTTGATTTCTTCCCGGTGGTTGGCATGCATCAATAACATACGACCGATTCGTTCTTTTTTATCCTTGACGGTGTTTGTAACATAAGATCCGCTGGTCAATGTCCCCTGATACACCCGTAAAAAGGTCAAAGAACCTACAAACGGGTCATTCATAATTTTAAAGGCTAAACCGGCAAACGGCTTGTTGTCCACAGATTCACACTTGTATTCCGTATCAGTGCCGGCCAACACGCCATGCGCCTGCGGAATATCAATCGGTGACGGCAAGTAATCCACCACCGCGTCCAGCAACGGTTGCACACCTTTGTTCTTAAAGGCAGAACCGCACAATACCGGCACGAAAGATTGAGCAATCGTCCCTTTACGGATACACTTTTTCAAGGTGTCCATATCGGGTTCTTTCCCTTCCAAATAGGCTTCCATTGCCGCATCATCCATTTCAACGGCCATTTCCACCAATTCGTTATAGTACTTATCCGCATCGGCTTTCAGGTCCGCCGGAATATCCTGATATTCAAAACTGGCCCCCAAGTCTTCGGAATGCCAAATGATGGCACGCTTGTTCAAAACATCAACGATACCCTTAAATTCGGCTTCGGCCCCGATCGGCAACGCCATCACCATCGGACGCGCGCCCAAGCGGGTTTTAATCATCTCTACACACCGCAAAAAGTTGGCACCGATTCGGTCCATCTTATTGGCAAAGCAGATCCGGGGAACACCGTATTTATCGGCTTGCCGCCACACGGTTTCGGATTGCGGTTCCACACCGGCCACGCCGTCAAAAACCGCCACAGCCCCGTCCAACACGCGCAAGCACCGTTCCACTTCAACCGTGAAGTCCACGTGGCCCGGCGTGTCAATAACGTTGATTCGGTGGCCTTTCCAGAAAGCCGTTGTCGCGGCCGATGTAATCGTGATCCCGCGTTCTTGTTCCTGTTCCATCCAGTCCATCGTGGCACCGCCGTCATGGACTTCACCGATTTTGTGAGTTTTACCCGTATAATACAAAATACGTTCGGTTGTGGTTGTTTTACCGGCATCAATATGTGCCATAATACCGATGTTTCTGTATTTTTCAATGGGAGTTGTTCTTGCCATGTGTTTCTCCTACCATTTAAAGTGGGCAAAGGCCTTGTTCGCATCGGCCATACGGTGAGTATCTTCGCGCTTGCGAATCGCTGTGCCGCGGTTGTTATAGGCATCTTGCAATTCATTGAACAAGCGTTGTTCCATCGTGTTTTCACTCCGTCCGCGGGCGGCACCGATAATCCAACGGATAGCCAAAGCCTGTTGACGGTCCGGACGCACTTCTGTCGGCACCTGATAAGTGGCACCGCCAACCCGGCGAGAACGCACTTCCACCAACGGTTTTATGTTGTTCAAAGCATCTTTGAACACTTCCAAAGCCGGCTTGTTGATTTTGTTTTCCAGTTCGCTCATCGCGCCGTACAAAATTTCTTCGGCAACACTTTTTTTGCCGTCATACATCAAACTGTTCATAAATTTAGCCACCACGATGTCGTTATACTTGGCATCGGGGGTTACTTCACGTTTTGTAGCTGCATGTCTGCGTGACATAATCTTATCTCCTTGACCTTATTTAGGACGCTTTGCACCGTACAAAGAACGGGCTTGTTTACGATTGGCAACGCCTTGAGTATCCAGCGTCCCGCGGATAATATGATACCGAACACCGGGCAAGTCCTTGACACGACCGCCACGGATCATCACAACCGAGTGTTCCTGCAAGTTATGCCCTTCACCGGGGATATAACTTGTAACTTCAAAACCGTTTGTTAAACGAACACGGGCCACTTTACGCAAAGCGGAGTTCGGTTTTTTCGGGGTCGTTGTATAGACACGCGTACAAACACCGCGCTTTTGCGGGCACGCATTCAAAGCGGGAACTTTGTTCCGCTTGACCTGTTGTTTCCGTGATTTACGGACCAGTTGGTTAATTGTAGGCATTAAATTTATTCCTTCATTCTACCTATTACAAAAAAATCTCTCATCAACCCGTTTCGGGCGGACAAAAGTGCTCTGACATCTCAACAATAAAGTGCTTTTATCATTGATAACTTGCGGAAACCGGCGCGGACAATCAACCGTTTCGGCCCAAAAGTTATCCTTATTAAAGCATATTTTTGGCTTTTAGTCAAGTCTTTTTTTATAGTTAGGCACAAAAAAAGGTTATTCTTTACCCTGAGCCTGTGCGATTTTCAAAAAAGAATTCAAAGCCGACACATATTCGGGAGACTGATCTTGCAAGTTCAAGAACAGATCTGTCAATTCCGGCGAAAATTGCTCATACTGCAAAATGCCGCGATCCATGAATAATTGGTACACATCGGTCCCCAACGCGGTTGCGATTTCGTCCAACGTACTGATTTTCGTACTGGCCATCGCGTTTTCCAGTTGACAAACCATCTCAACGGTTTTATTGATTTTTTCGGCCAGTTGCGCCTGCGTCATCCGCCGTTCTTTTCTCAACCGCCGAATATTACGAGATAAAATTAAAAGTGAATTCTTTTTGATCATATTGGTATTATCGGTTAAATAATTTCATTTTACAATGTATTGAAAATTATATTTATTTACTATTTTATGTACATTCTTAAACTAAAAGTTATTTTTTGAAAATCAGATCTCTCTTTATTTTTAAAATAGGGACGTATATCCCGTAAAACCATACGCTTTTCGGATAAAAAAAAGGACCGTGCCGGGTCCTGCTGTTCCAACCGTGTTGCCGAAAGTTCAGGGTGTGCCGGACAAAGTCATATCAAACCGGATGCGTCCCGTCATCGGATACGAGATTCGCATTTGATCACCTGCACGTTCAAAAAAATCAGGTGTCTGACGGGTCCACCCCAGGGCCGTCAAGGTATCGGCGTAAAACGTACGCACCGCCGCCGGTGTCGTTTTCAGGGTTCCTTCAAAAATCAAAATTTGTCCGGCCGGTGTATCAAAGGAAAAGTCGGCCGTATCATCCAACACAATCCCATCGGCCAAAGGGATATCTTCCGTGCCGGGGAAAAAGGCGGCTCCGGCCCCGAGTGCCAGCCAAGTCAACAGGAAACACAGGGCATATCGCATGATCCCCCCTTATCGCCGATCAGCTTCGGAAAACAACGTTCCATGCGGCACGGCGCGTTGTGCAATCTGTTCGGCCGCCGTTAAAGACCGGCGGGGTTTTCCGTCTGTTTTTTTGGTTTTCAGGCCCAAAATCATATCCAATTCTTCATTGATACGGTCCAGTTCCGCCTGTTTTTGATCCACCCGCCGTTGTTGAGCTTCCAATTCGTTCCGATAGCGACTGCTGATACCGGGTAGAGCTTGTGTAATGGATGCCGTGGCCAACTCAATTTCTTGTGTCGTTAAAAAGCGTTCCAAAATCAACGCCAAACGTTCGGCTTCTTCATGCCCGTTCAAAGAAGCCAAAAAAGCCCACCGATAGGCACTTAAATCATCTTGGGGGAGTACAAAGCCTTTGGAATACAACTGTGCCACCCGATACTGGGCCGGCACATTTCCCAACACCGCCGCCGCAATCAAACAATATCCGGCCTTATTACGAACCGTTGGATCCACATCCAGCAAGAATGCTTCCCCCCGCTCGCGCATCTCCTCGGCCGTTGGCATAAAGACACCGCCCCGATTTTCATCAAACACGCCATCACATTCGGCCGGGATAGGGGCTTCTTGATTACCGTCATCATAATTCCAAAAAGCCAACTGTGCCCGCACCGACAGGGCCGTCAACAGGGCAATACCCATGATCAAAACAAAACCGGTCTTTTTCATTGTTGTAATCCTTTTACCTCATCTTTCTTTTCTTTATAACCCGTTTTTTTTTGAAAATCAAGGGGAAAAATTATACACCCGCCGCCGGTGTCTTTTTTTCTGCCTGCCACCACCATAATACATCTGTTCCTTTCATCGGTATAACTGACGGCATACCGAACCGATCGCGGTAAAAATAGCGGTGCTCGGGCGTGTACCAATGCGGAATCACAAAGTTTAAGGACAACAACACACGATCCAGTGCCTGAACGGCGGCCAGATGCTTGGCTTGGGTATCGGCAGCCACAATTTTTTCAATCAACGCATCTACAGCCGGATTTTTCACACCGGCATAATTCAAACTGCCCGGTGTATCAGCGGCGGCCGACCCCCAAAAATAGCGTTGTTCGTTACCCGGGGAAAAGGATTGCCCCCACACCGCCACAATCATATCATAATCATAGGAATCCAGGCGGTTTTTGTATTGAATACTGTCCACCGTACGAATATCGGCCTGAATACCTAACCGGCTTAAACGATCGGTAAAGGGCAAAACGACCCGTTCCCACACCATACCCGATGCCGCATCCAGCAAAATTTCAAACCGGAACGGTTGTCCCGCCTTATTGCGCAAGACTCCGCGCCGATCCACCTGCCAACCGGCCTGTTTTAACAAGGCCAACGCCTGCCCCAGGTTTTGGCGCATATCGGACTCCGGTGTCAGGCGCGGTAAAGCGTCCCAAGCCGCCGCCGGTATATCTTTTCGCAACGGTTCCATGATGGCGCGTTCCGCGGCGGACGGTTTTCCCGTTGCTTTCAGGTAAGCGTTTTCAAAAAAACTGCCCGTACGCCGATAGGCCCCGTAAAACAAATGACGGTTCGTCCAATCAAAATCAAAAGCCCGGGCCAACGCCTGACGTACCCGGATATCTTGAAAAATCGGGCGGCGCAGGTTATAGACAAACCCCTGCATTCCCGCCGGCATTTGATGGGGAAAAATCCGTGCTTTCAAGGCCCCCGTTCGCACGGCTTCGGATTGGTTCAAGGCATCCCACTTTTTCGCTTCGTTTTCAAACCGGACATCTATCAAGCCCGCCTTTAACGCTTCCACCGCAACGGTCGTATCCCGATACACGTCATATCGGATTTCGTCAAAGTTATACATCCCCCGATTGACATTCAAATCGCGCGCCCAATAATCGGGATTTTTCCGATACACAATGGATCGGCCGGGCACCAGGCTTTGAATCCGGTACGGCCCCGATGACACGGGTATATCCAAATCGGTTTTGGTAAAATCACGTCCTTGCCACCACGCCCGGGATAAAACCGGCAATTCCCCCAAAATCAAAGGCAGTTCCCGATTATGTCCTTGCCCCAGATGAAACACAACGGTCAGCGAATCAGGCGTTTCCACACGGGCCACATCACGGTAATAAGCCCGATAGGCCGGCACCCCTTGATCCCGCAACCGTTCAAAAGAAAACACCACATCATCGGCGGTAATGGGCGACCCGTCCGAAAAGCGGGCCCGGGGATTGATATGAAAAGCCACCCGAGTTCGGTCGGGGGATATATCCACCTCATCGGCAATCAAGCCGTACAAGGTAAACGGTTCATCGGCACTGCTTTTCATCAACGTATCGTGCGTCAGGCCGATTCCTGCCGGTGCGATTCCGTTCAAGACAAAGGGATTCAGGGTATCAAAAGCCCCATAAGCCGCCTGCCGCAACACACCCCCGTGGGGAGCATCGGGATTGACATAGTCAAAGGCCGTAAATCCGGCGGGGTATTTGGGATCGCCGTACAGGGCTACACCGTGTGTCGGAACGGCTCCGGCGGCCGCGATCCACCAACAGGCTCCCGCCACAAAAACCCTAGCGAAAATTGATATTGATTTCATCGGGCAATGCTACATTTTCATACTTGGACAGCGGTTCGTTTTTATCAATGCTCATCGTTGTTTCCGGGGGCGGCGGAGTCACAAAAGCCGATCCGGCGGCGGCTGATGCAGGCGCGGTCGGAACCGGGGAGGCCGATACCGGTTGCGCACGATCAACGGGGGCACGATCGGCCAATCGCCGATTGATTTGCATCAACGCCCGAGCAATATAACGCAACACGATTTGTTGACGGGTTTGCACAATCCATGTATAGACAATAAACGCGATGGCCGACAACCACAATGTTCCGGACAAGACAAGCAATTTTTCAATCAGGCTCATTTTCTTTTTTCCTTTGGTTGAATTTAAGACTGGACATTTTTGATTATACTCTGTATAATGGAAAAAAGCAAACTGAAAAGGAAAAAAATGCAATATCTGGATTTTGAACACACCTTAATGGAAGTGGATACCAACATTGAAGCGTTAAAAATCACTCAATCCCAGCGGGGTTTAGACATCGCGGCCGAAATGGAACGCTTGACGACCAAACGGGAACGCGTCCTGCGTCAAACCTACAAAAATTTGACCCCTTGGCAAAAGTCTTGCGTGGCCCGGCACGAAGCCCGCCCACATACCCGGGACTATCTGCGTACGATTTTTACGGATTTTTTCCCGTTGCGCGGGGACCGATTGTTTGCGGAAGACGCGGCCATTACCGGCGGATTAGCGAAACTGAACGGTCAAACCGTCATGGTCATCGGACATGAAAAGGGGCATGATACCGACTCCCGCTTGGCACATAATTTCGGCATGGCCCGACCCGAAGGCTATCGCAAAGCCGAACGCCTGATGCACTTGGCCGAACAATTCGGGATTCCTGTGATTACATTGATTGATACGGCGGGGGCCTATCCCGGCGTGGATGCGGAAGAACGCGGCCAAGCCCGGGCCATAGCCACCACGATTGAAGCCGGCTTAAACCTACGGGTTCCCTTGATTGCCTGTATCATCGGCGAAGGGGGCAGCGGCGGAGCCATTGCTTTGGCAACGGGCAACAGTATTCTGATGATGGAAAACGCTATTTATTCGGTTATTTCCCCGGAAGGGTGTGCGTCTATTTTATGGAAAGATTTCAAGTATGCCCCCCAAGCGGCGGAAATTTTACATTTGACGGCTCAGGATTTATCAGAAAAAGGGCTTATTGACGAAATTATTGCCGAGCCTGTCGGTGCGGCTCATCATTTTCCGGACCAAGCCATGCAAGCGGTCGGAACGGCCTTGTCGCATCATGTGAAAAAATGGGCCGATATACCGGCCGATGAATTGATCCGCACACGTCAGGACAAGTTTCTGGCCATGACCCGGGCAGGAGAAATCAAAAAATGAGTCGCTTGTTATCGCGGTATATTTTCAAACAGTTTGCATTGATTTTTTTCGCCACCTTGTTTGTTTTAACGGCCACGGTCATGTTATTTGATGTGATTGAATTACTCCGCAATGCCTCCAAACGTGAAGGCATTGCTTTTTGGGACATCATGGTGTTGGCGGTCTTAAAATCGCCTCAGATGATTCATATTATCTTGCCTTTCGTATCTTTGATTGCGGGCCTGTTGTTTTTATTCAAGTTTGATCGATCGTCCGAACTGATTGTGATGCGGGCGGTTGGCTTGTCGGCATGGAACTTTATCGGACCGGTTGTTTTGTTCATTACCGCCATCGGAATCTTTGACATCACGCTGTTTAATCCTGTTGCGGCCATGACGGCCCGCCGATACGAACGGATGGAAGAACGTATCGGCCTGACAAACTCTACGCCGTTTACCTGGTCATCCGAAGGCTTGTGGTTGCGTGATGTTCGGGATAATGAAGTCTTGGTGATTCGGGCATCGCGGGTCCGTCAAGAAAATCAGAATGTCTTGCTGGATAATGTGTCGGTGTTTGAATTAGACGATGATAACGTATTCTTGCGCCAAAATGAAGCGGCAATCGGCACCTTGAAAAACGGTATTTTAGCTCTGCACAACGCCTTTGTGATGGACCCGAAACGCGAAAGCGGTGCCGTTCATCAACAGGTTTTATTTGAAACGGACCTGAGCCTGGAACGCATTTTGGAAAAGTTTGATGAACCGCAAACGATGTCTTTTTGGCGATTTCCGCGATTTATTCGGTTTTTGAAAGAATCCGGCTTTTCCTCTGCTTTGCATGAAATGTATTGGCATGAACTCCTGGCTTTTCCCAGCATCCTGATTGCCATGATTCTGATCAGTGCCGTATTCGCCCTGCCCCCGTGCAACCGTCAAGGTCATGCGTTAGTGCGGGTGTTGGCGGCCTTATTATGCGGCTTTACATTATATTTTATGACGCGTGCCACGAATGTATTGGGACAATCGCAAAGCCTGCCCATGATATTGGCAGCCTGGGGCCCGGCATTGGTGGCCATTCCGTTATGCCTGTCGGCCTTGTTGCACCTGGAAGACGGCTAGCGTATCGCCCCGGCGCACAGCGCGGAACATACATCGGGAAACAAGACGGAGCTTTTCGGGAAAAAGAAAGCCTACCCCATAAAAAAGATTGCTTTTCCTTTCGTTTCGGTGTATGATGCACGCATTGACCCTATCATCTAACGGTTAGGATACGGCCCTCTCAAGGCCGGCATACGGGTTCAAATCCCGTTAGGGTCGCCAAGTATAATTGACTGTATTGATACCTTGCATAAAATTTTTAATAAATATACGCAATATCGCGATCATTTTAGAAGGGAGATTCAAAGTGAATAAAGTACTCAATTTGATTTGTAGGACAGCACTTTTGGTATTTATGATGATTTTTAATGCAACGATTTTATGGGGTATATATCACACAGAGAGTGTGTTTGCCCTGTGTTTGGGCATTTTATTTTTTGCCTATTTATATTTTCAATTGTTCAGAAAAGATAACAGACAGAAAAATTCTTTTTGGGGATTGTTTGCAAATATTCTTTTACCGATTTACCTGGTATTATTTGTATCATATATATTTAATTCGTTATCTGATAAAAATCTATATCATGATCCCGTTCAAGAGGGGCTAACTATGTTTATGGGCATTTTGATCTGTGTTATCGTAATTCCGGCTTTTTCTGCCATACAAAGTTTTTTGATGTGTGAGTTTGCTCGCTTGTCATCATCTAATGAAAAAGATATGTGAGTATATCATACCTCTTGCAAAAAACAAAGGAAATTATGTAAAATAGACGGTTTTCAATATCGTTGAGTTATAGCCCCCAAATTGCCCACATGACTGCACATAAATATAAAATAAAACATAAATTTTATTGAGTTCCTTTATGTTTCCAAGTACAATGATGTCCCGTACAGGTTATTATTGAAAATTCGTCTTTTTTTACCGCTTCTATGACATCATCAACAGTAAAAGTAAACTTTTTATCAGATTCTTCCATACGCTCACAGTGATTCGGGAAATCAATAGACACCGTTCCGTCTTTTTTACCAAATAACTTTGCGCCACAAGCAATTTTTTTACCATTAAATTCTTTGGCTTCTGTTGATGAAATATCCTTTCCTTGACCACCATCTGCACTAACGGCTAAAATAGCTAACCGCGAAGCATCCATTACAACTGAATTTGCATAATGTTGAATCATTGCTTTATTGGCTCCTACTTCTGCTACTTTCTGGATTCCAGATAATATCGTTTTCGGATCGTTTAAGGTAGCATTATCACCACCATTAGCCATTGCAGTAAATAGGATTACTTTTTGCATTAAATCCATTGTAAAGCCTTTAAAACATTGTTCCGCTGATTTCCATTGTGATTCCGGTAATTTTGATAAACAAGGCCAAGAATCAGATTTAACTTGTTCCATATCAATAGAGTCATCAATTTTTTTCATGACAGATGAAACTTTTGATGGATCTTCCAATGTATTTTGAACTATTGGCAAAATCATTTCTTTGAGAATCCCATCTTTTAATTCAGAATAATAGCTTTCTGCAGACGCAGGCAAATCATATTTTTGAATTGGCGTAGATACCTTTAATAAATCTTGAACTTCCTGATTTAAATTAAAGATGGCGTATTGAGATGCTGTTTTACCTTTATTATCTTTGAGAGTTTTATCTGCACCATACTGCAACAATAATTTTATCATTTTTGTATCTTCGGCGGATGATGCCGCTTTCATCAATGCTGTTACACCTGCTTTATCGACAGCATTCACATCTATTCCTTTTTTTAATAAATGCTCTAAAACGGTTGGTTGATTACATTGAATCGCAATAGATAATAAATTTTGGCCATACGCATTTTGAGTATTTATATCTGCACCATTTTTTAATAGTAAATCTATTATATCCAAGCGTTTTTGTATATAAGAGTTATAATCGGGTATTATAGTAAAAATACCGTCTTTTTTGAATTCATTAAAAGTTTTTTCATCTACTACTTCGGCACTTTTTATTAAAGCCGAATCACCATATTCGTCTTTATAATTAACATCTGCACCTTCTTGAATAAGTTTTTGTATCCCTTCTAATGTTGTACTTTCATAATCAATCTCTGATAATAATTTCATACTGTTTTTTGATTTTTGAGCTTCTGTATCGGATAAAGCAGTTCCCCCTAGAGCCACTATATATTGGTTATAATTTGGATCCTTAATTAAATATTCATTTGTCTGTAATAATTGAAGAGGGGTTTTACCTTTCTCATTTTTGACATTAACATTAACTTTTTGTTCCAAAAGAAACTTTAAAGCATCGGGTTTTGCTGCTCCGGCGGCAACTATAATGGGATAGTCTTCCTTAACAGGGTGTTTGTAAAAAATACGTTCTGCTTGAACATTAGGGTCCGCGCCCAATCGCAAAAGATATTTAGCCATTTCCATAGATTTATGATTTTTTATAGCTTGCAAAAAGAGATAATTCAAATTTTCTTTTCCTATATCTAACCCAGCCTTTTGAAAAATAGATATGACTTCCGGATAAGAGCTATTTCTGACAATATCTTCATAAAAAGAAGCAGAATATTTATCTTGTTGATGAATATTGGCGCCATTTGTTATAAGCAATTCTATAATCTCTGGTTTTGCGTCTAATATAATTGCAGATTTTAATGCAGAATCATTTCCAAATATAGATGGGATTTCTGTTCTTACATCAGCACCAGATTGGATTAAAAACTCTACTACTCTTGGATCTTTATTACGCAAAGCAGATATTAAAGGGGTTTCTTTCATATTTTCAGCACCGATAAGTTCATTAACATCGGCTCCAGATTTAACTAAATATTGCACCATCTCTAATGTTCCATCAGCACATACCTGTTGAAACACAGAGGTATATTCTGTTTTAGCGTTTATATCCGCCCCGGCTTTAATTAATTCTGAAAAAATTGCAGTATCTTTTACCAGCATCAACGGG
The DNA here is from genome assembly GCA_934202735.1 of uncultured Alphaproteobacteria bacterium. Lineage (GTDB taxonomy): Bacteria > Pseudomonadota > Alphaproteobacteria > CAAHEQ01 > UBA3637 > CALXZG01. The sequence continues at coordinate 111,304 of CAKPYH010000001.1, forward strand.
TAAATGCCTGATTGTTCATCTGCTTGATTGACATTTGCACCATTCCTAATAAGAGCTTGAATTTCGGATAACGGTTTATTTTCTGCTAAAGCTTTTGTTAGTTCTGTAGCATTTGCAGTATTGTAAAATAAACAAGACACTAAAACAGTACTTAATAATAAATTTTTCATAATAATCCATCCCTTAAAAACATATATTGGCATGTTAGTAGAATTACATATTAAAGTCAACAAAATAATTTTGCTAATAATTCACATATAGCCCACATGACTGCCCCATCACCTGCCCCCTTTTACAGGCATTGTTTTTGATTGACAAGAACTGATTTGTGTACATAAATCCCGGGATAAAAATGCTATTTTTTACAATTTGACAAGCTTTTGAATAAACAATCCTTGTTTTCTTGTTGCTTTTTGAAAAATATGTATGTATAAAGATCTTGTGAAAGGTGAAATGAGATGAAAAAGAAGTTAAAATTTATTGGATTGGTGTTCTTGGGATGCATGCTATCCACAAATGTGTTATCATGGACAACCACAATTAATTCGGTAAAAAATTATGAAAAATTTGTTTATGATGAAGATACAGAAATGTATACAGGGGATATTGAACGGGTCTATATGGAGAAAAAAGCCCCCGATGGAAAGATTTATGTTTTATATGATTTGACAGTAGAACAAAAAGAAAATGATGATGGAACCCTGGAATCGTCTGATTATTCTCTTAAAACAGGAAACGATATTTATCCTCGCCAAATGGATGATTATTTTTTACTGGATTATCATTTCAGGCCTTTAACCCATTTAGGGGTTAAACTGGGCACACATAAAGGTCAAATTATTTTTGAGATTCCGGTCAATCAAAAAGATTTGCCCAAGACTTTACTTTATAAAAAGCAACCTGTAAAATAACTGATAGAAAAATAAAATGAAATATGGTATTTTTTGCATAAGTTTATTTTTATCAACGCTGGCTCATGCTGATTATATACTTGATCAGGCAAAGATGGATGCCGATATCCAAAAAGAATTATCGCAAAAGCAATATACTGTGGAGGATCCTTTGGTGTTGGTCAATCCTTATGGTATTTCTCCATTGAGTGCTCTTATTTCCTTTTCTACAAAAGAATCAACGCAGGCTTGTATCACAGTAAAAGGAAAAGATAAATATACCACTTTTTCAAAATGTTTTAATGATAGAACAAAAAATCACTTGATCCCCGTCTATGGTCTTTATTTTGGGAAAAACGATATCGTATTAACGATAAAAGATAAAGATAAAAATCAAAGTAAAGAATATCCGTTGGAAATTGAAACGGAAAAAATGCCTATCAACATGAAAGTGAATATTCAAAAAATAAACGCGGAAAAAATAAAACCGGGACTGACTTTTACAACACCCGGGGTTATCGTAAATGAGGGAAGCTACGCTTATGCATTTGATGCAAACGGTGATATTCGTTGGATTTTAACCGATCCGATCATGGGAAAAATGTCTCCGTTGCACGTGTTAAAAGATGGTACTTTAATGATGGGTTCTGAAGAACATGACCCAAAATATACTGTGGCGTATAAATCTCTTTATGAATTGGATTTGATGGGGAAAATTCATCATAAAATCCAAGCCGAAGATGACATTCAACATGATATTGTCAAACTGCCTAATGGTAATTATTTGGCTTTGGTTAATGCAACGGGGAAACCCACGATTGCCGATTGTGTGGTAGAATTAACCCCCGATAATAAAGTCGTTGATCGCTTTGATATAGATAAAATTTTAGGGGTTGAAGATGAAAGAATTACGCCGCTTGTTGACCACTATCTTTATCATGATAACTATAAACGTGAAAAAATGGATGCCATGCATTTGAATTCTTTAAACTATGATCCTGAAGATGATAGCATTATTATGACAGGAAGATTTTTTAACTTTTTATTGAAGATTGATCGTAAAACAAAACAAGTTAAATGGATTTTGGCAAATCCGATAAATACTTGGATAAAGCCACACTTGCGGGATAAATTATTAAAACCGACAGATAAAAATTTTGATTATATCTATGGGGCTCACGCGGCAAAACCGCAAGGTCATAATCATTATACTGTTTTAGACAACGGTCTTTATCGTGATATATATGACCAAGGTTCCGCACAACCCATTGAGACCTATAATCCTTCACGCAGTTGGTCGCGTGGCGTAGAGTTTGTTGTTGATGAAAAAAATATGACCGTTTCAGTCGCATGGCAATATAAACGCGGGCCAGAAATTTATACTCACTATGTTGGGGATGTAGATAAATATGAAGCAGGCCATTATTTAATGAATTTCGGTGCTGTCTTTGATGATAAAGATGAAACACCGGCCAGCGTTGAAACGGCATTAAATCCACAGAAACAACCGGCTCCTTCTTATGCTAAAATCATTGAAGTCAAGGATGGAGAAGTTGTTTTTGAAGCACAAACAGCCGGCCTGTTAAATAATACGGTTTATCGTGTAGAACGTTTTGAACCATACGTATTAGATACTGAATACAAATTGGGCAAATAAAGGATGAACAAAAAATGTATTATTTTGGTTTTATTATCTTTGTGCGGCATATCCGAGTACGCCATTGCCGGGCCCACTTCAGATTTTTATGAATCATGGAAAGAAAAATTACATCATGATTATGGTTTTGATTATCGTATTCGCGCCGGATTTATGGCTCAACGTGGTTCCCCAAGTGGCCATAAAACAGTCTTGCGCGATAAATATGAAATTGAAGCGAATTGGGAGGCTTTTGCTTCGGATAGTTTTGGACAAGGTTCTATTCAATTTTTATACGAAGATATCAATTATCCCGGGATTGAAGGTTCTCTGATGGCTTCCAGATTAGGTGTTGCAACCCCCATAAATGATGATGCGTTGCAACGGGAGTATTTCAAACGTTTGACATATACACATCAACTTCCCGGTTCATTAGATAATATCAGTTTATCGGTTGGACAATTCCTTATCGGAAATTTTGGAAAGACACGTTATAAATCAAAACCTCTTAATCATTTTAATAATTTTTCTTTGCAAAAAAACATGTCTAAAGCGTATCCGACAGGGGGCGTTGGGGGATATATGACTTATAAGCCAACGCCTGATTTAACACTCATTACCGGACTTCAAAGTACAACGAATTATTTTCCGCAAAACATCAGTGTAAAACATCTTGATGCGAATAAATGGACGAACTTTTTTTATATCTCATATTCACCCAAATTAACCGATTTAGGAAAAACAATCTTGACAGGATGGATTTATCACAGTCCAGCGATAAAAAAATATGAGGGACAATTTAATAAAGCATTTCAAAAATCTGCCGATGGATGGGTCATAACTATCAGGCAAGATATTGGTAAATGGACGGGGCTTATTAAAGTCAATGGGTCAACAGGTAATCGTATGGCCATTCGGCAAAGTTATTCGGCAGAATTAATGTATAACAATCCTTTAAATAGAAATGAATTAGATCAAATAGGAATTGGTTTTGCCTCTAATAGGGTCAGTCATTTAAATAAAAAAGCAGTCCGATCTTGGGAAAATGTATTGGAAGGATATTGGTCCTGGGGGATTTCCAAGTATTTGACGATTACACCAGACATTCAATTATACATCAATCCGGCCTTAACAAAGGATAGAAATACTGTTGTCGTAAATAGTATTCAAGCAAAATTTTATTTCTAAAATATAAAAATGAAAATTGTACAGTTAATTTTTGTTATATTGTTTTTCCTTGTTTTAACAGGGGCCGGATTGTTTCGGCAGTATCAATATACTTTAAAATTTGATGATGTTTCTAATGGTATTCTGACTGTCAACGGAGATGAAGTTATTCCTAAATTCTCAAAAGATGTCAAAGATTATCATTCAACATCCTTATCGGCTCTTACACCAAATTTAATGCAGTTTGGAAATACAACTAAAAAATTCAATGTTAAAGAAATTAATCCACAAAGTCCTGTCATTCCATTCAAAATTGGAAATGAAACATATAATCTGCATGTTTGGTCTGCTAACCTTGCTGAATTTGACACAAAAGGTGCAAAAAACGTAGAAGATGGTCATTATTTTATCACTTCAGAATGGTGGGATCAAAACCACACTTTTCCGGCTTATATTGTCAATAAATATGGCCAAATTTTATATTATAAATATGCGATTGATAAAGAGAATAATTTAAAAAGCGCAAGTGATTTTAAATATACAATTTTATCTGATGGAACGATCCTATATTCTTTAATAGGAAATGAGACTTTATTCGTGATGGATAAGAATTTTCAACCTTTTTTCAGAACGAAGTTATTAAAAAATTCAACTCATTGGGAATTCGGATTAGATGGCCATCATCATGTTATTTTAGGAAAAGATCATTTTATCATTTTCGCAACAATGCTTAAAGAAGTGTTGGACGCAAAAAAAAACAAGCCGATATTTTTAGCCGTCCCGATTATACAAGAGATAAAAGATAATAAAATCATATTTGAGTGGAATGGGTTGGATTATCCGGAATTATATGAAAATTATTCTCAATGTAAAACATGGCCTAATGGAACTTTTGATTATGCTCATCTCAATGCCATTATAATTGACACCAGTGATAATAATTTGATTTTGTCTTTTCGCGGAATAAATACATTATTGAAAATAGATCGAAAAGATGGTCATATCATTTGGCAATTATCGGGGTATAATGACAATTTTAATTTAACAAAAGAACAAAAATTCTATGGACAACATTTTCCATATATTGATAAGGATGGATATTTAACTGTTTTTGATAATTTCAGTAATATGATGGGAGAAAAAAATTTTATTCAAGAAAATTCTTCAATAAAAAAATTCAAGCTGGATCCCGTCAATAAAAAAATAGTTGAATATAAAAAAATTCCTTTAATTTTCTGGTCTTACGCAATGGGATCCGCATTGCCGGTCAAGCAGGGAAGATATCTTGTGTCCGCAGGTAGTTCTAATATTTCCAATCTATGTGCACTGGAAATTTCTGAAAATGGCAATGAAGTTTGGAGATTGACATTTAAAGATCCAAACCAAAAACGTGTTTGCTATTATGTTTATAAACGTCCGTTCGCATATCGCGATCATTTTAGAAGGGAGATTCAAAGTGAATAAAGTACTCAATTTGATTTGTAGGACAGCACTTTTGGTATTTATGATGATTTTTAATGCAACGATTTTATGGGGTATATATCACACAGAGAGTGTGTTTGCCCTGTGTTTGGGCATTTTATTTTTTGCCTATTTATATTTTCAATTGTTCAGAAAAGATAACAGACAGAAAAATTCTTTTTGGGGATTGTTTGCAAATATTCTTTTACCGATTTACCTGGTATTATTTGTATCATATATATTTAATTCGTTATCTGATAAAAATCTATATCATGATCCCGTTCAAGAGGGGCTAACTATGTTTATGGGCATTTTGATCTGTGTTATCGTAATTCCGGCTTTTTCTGCCATACAAAGTTTTTTGATGTGTGAGTTTGCTCGCTTGTCATCATCTAATGAAAAAGATATGTGAGTGTATCATACCTCTTGCAAAAAACAAAGGAAATTATGTAAAATAGACGGTTTTCAATATCGTTGAGTTATAGCCCCTAAATTGCCCACATGACTGCACCACCACCTGCTCCCTTTTACAGGCATTGTTTTCGTTCTTTTATCATTTCCTATGGTACGTTATTCTTATTTCGGCTTGCCTGCCGAATATATCGCACGATTTTATGTGTCGGTTGCTCACTGTCAACCGTCTTTCATTCAGGCTTTTCGGCAGATCGTAAAAAACGCCCCAAACGGGGCGTTTTCATTGATTTTTGACACGTTTAATCGTCGCTATCATTCGCCTGAATCACGCGATATGCCGCCGCGGCATCCGGTGCTGCCCGTAATTCGGCCGCGGCATTTTCATCCCGCAGCAGGCGCGACAGGCGGGCCAAGGCTTTCAGGTGATCGGCACCGGCTTCTTCCGGAACCAATAACAGGAATGCCAAATCAACGGGCTTGTCATCAACGGATTCAAAATCTACCGGCGTTGTTTTCATAAACGCGCAGTATATTTTGTTCAGGTTTTTCAAGCGGGTATGCGGCAAGGCCACCCCCCGTCCGATTCCGGTTGTCCCCAACCGTTCTCGTTCAATCAAGGCATCCATAATCAATCGTTCGTCTAACCCTGTTCGCGGAGCCGCCAACGCTGCCAACATTTCCAACAGTTGTTTTTTACTGCCTGCGTCCGCCTGACACACGATTGAATCGGGACTTAAAATATCGGTAATTTTCATCACGGGGCCTTATTTATTTTTCGGGTCAACCCAACCGATATTGCCGTCCGCCCGGCGATAGACCATGTTCAAACCGCCATGTGCCGTATTTTTGAACATCAGGGCCGTCAAGCCTTCCAGATCCATTTTCATCACGGCTTCACTGACCGTACAGACGGGCAGAGCCGTTTGCATTTCGGCAATAATAATCGGTGAATCGGCCACTTCTTCCGTATCGTCTTGCGCATCAATAACGGACATATCCACCAACAAGGTTTCTTGACCTTTATGGGCCACCAGTTTGTTTTTATATTTGCGCAGTTGGCGGGAAATTTTTGCCACGGCATCATCAAAAGACGCATACGCATCGGCGGACGTTCCTGCGGCGTGAACCACCGTACCGCCGGCCGGACGTACCGTAATATCCGTTTTAATCAAAGCCCCGTCTTTGGCCACTTTAATATCGGCACTGACGGCTTCTTCAAAGTATTTTGAAACCACACCGTCCAAGGCTTTATCGGCGTAATCACGCAGATTTTCGCCTAAATTTATTTGTTGTCCTGTAATAATGATTTGCATTGTTTTATCTTTCCTGTTAAAATTAAACTTCAAATACGGGGGTATCTTACCTTTTTTTTCTGAAATTGTCAAGGGGTTCTATGAAATCAACGAAAAATCCGCTCAGTCTTTACATTCATTGGCCGTTTTGTTTGTCCAAATGTCCTTACTGTGATTTTGCAAGTATACCCTGCCCGACCCCAGACGAAGACGCTTTAATCAAGGGTTATCGGCGCGATCTGGCCCTGTTTGCGGCCCGGGAAGAAACGACAAACCGAAACATAACCACCGTTTTTTTCGGCGGGGGTACACCGTCCCTGATGTCGCCGCGCCTGTTGGATAACCTGTTATCCGAAGTGCAAAGATATTGGCCCCTTTCTCCCGATTGTGAAATCACCATGGAAGCCAACCCTGATGCCATTACCCGCCGCAAAATGCAAGCCTTTCGTACCCGGGGTGTGAATCGCTTGTCTTTGGGGGTACAGGCCCTAAATCCGACAGATTTAGCGTTTTTGGGTCGCCGGCATACAGTCAAAACCGCGTTGGATCGCTTGACGGATGCGACTGCCGTTTTTCCGGCCGTCAATATGGATTTAATTTATGCCCGCCCCCACCAAACACCGGACGCTTGGACCGCCGAATTACATCAGGCTTTGGTCCTGAATCTCAACCATTATTCTTTGTACCAACTCACCATAGAATCGGATACACCTTTCGGCCGATCCGGCGTACGCCCCGCCGGCGATGACCGGGCGGCCATTTTATATCGGCTGACCGATGCGATCATGACCGCCGCCGGCAAGCCGGCTTATGAAGTTTCCAACTATGCCTGCCCCGGGGCCGAATGTCGCCACAACCTGACTTATTGGCGCGGGGGGGATTACATGGGAATAGGCCCGGCGGCTCACGGGCGTTTAGGCCTGACGGCCACTCAAAACCCGCGCCGGTGGACAGATTGGCTCACCTGTGGTCCCGCCTGCACGCCCCTGACCCCGGCAGAAAAGAAAACCGAGCGTTTGTTGATGGGGTTGCGTCTGCGGCAAGAGTGGTTTCCGGCGGCCGGATTGAATCCGCAACGGGTGCAAGCACTGGTTCACCGGGGCCTGTTGGACAGCAGTCCTGCCGGCATTCGGCCCACTCAGGCCGGTACTTTGGTTTTAGACTCTGTGATTTTGGATCTGATGGACTAGGTTCCCCATATATCCCATAAAATCAGGCCCCACATCAGAAACATGTTCACAAAAGCGATCAGGACCAACACACTGCCAATATCTTTGGCTTTTTTGGACAAGGGGTGAAATTCGGCCCCAATTCTGTCCACCACCGCTTCCACGGCGGTATTGACCAATTCGGCAAAAAGAATGAAAATCAACGCAAAAGCCATCACGGCCCGTTCCAAGGGCGACACGGGCAACAGGCATAAAATCACACCGCAAATCAGGCAAAACAAAACATCCTGACGCAACGCAGCTTCGGACCGAAAAGCAGCGACAAATCCGTCGCGGGAATAGGTAAAGGCTTTCAAAATGCGGCGCAGACCTGTTTCAGTAGCTTTCATGATTTTATCTCCTTGCCGGGATATCATATCTGATTTTCAAATGAAATGCAACCGTTTTATCAGGCCTTATTTTTCATCAAAAATCAATAGAATAATCAAGAAAATAAAAAACACTTGCACTTTTTATTTTTTTGTATTATAGTGTACTTATATGTTTTTTCTGCCGCGACAGATTGTCCGGTGGTTCTTTTTTAATCTTTGAAACGGAAGGATACAACAATGGAAGCAAAAGTTCCTATGACGCAAAACGGTCATCAAAACCTGAGTGATGAATTAAAACGATTAAAGTTTGTTGAACGCCCGCGGATTGTTGCGGCGATTGAAGAAGCCCGCGGACACGGCGACTTGTCTGAAAATGCGGAATATCATTCGGCCCGCGAACAACAATCTTTCATAGAAGGCCGCATTCAGGAATTAGAAGGGGCTTTATCCCATGCCCAAGTCATTGATACGGCTGCTTTATCGGGCGATAAAGTCTTGTTCGGGGCGACCGTTTCTTTATCCGATACCGATACGGAACAAGAATCTACCTATCAAATCGTCGGGCAATACGAAGCCAATTTAGACAAGGGGTTGATTTCGCTGTTATCCCCGTTGGCAAAGGCTTTAATCGGTAAAGAAGCCGGCGATATCGTGGAAGTCAAAACGCCCGGCGGCGAAAAATCATACGAGATTCTATCTGTCAAATACGTTTAAGGCACCCTATATACATCATCGGGGGGTATTCCGATGCATGTTCGTATTTTAGTTTTAGGGGCCGGTCCCGCCGGGTATACGGCGGCTTTATATGCCGCTTTAGCGGGGTTTCGGACGGTGTTATTGACCGGCGTAATGCCGGGCGGGCAGTTGACACTCAGTCATGCCGTAGAAAATTATCCCGGATATCCGGCCGGAACGGGGCAGACGCTGATGGATACTTTACAAAATCAAGTACAACAGGCCGGTGTCAAAATTATATATGAACAAGCCATTTCGGCCGATCTGAGTCAGCCTCCTTTTCATGTACAGACAGATATGCGTACCCGCATAACGGCCGATGCGGTGATTATTGCCACAGGGGCCACCGCCCGATGGTTGCATATTCCCGGTGAAGCCCGTTGGATCGGGCATGGTGTATCGATCTGTGCCACCTGCGATGGTGTCTTTCACAAAGGTCATGATGTTGCGGTCATCGGCGGCGGTAATGTAGCGGCCTATGAAGCCTTGTATTTATCGGAACTGTGCAAACGGGTGTTTTTGATTTTTCCGCAGGATACATTGGCCGCCGAACATAACCTGATACAACGGATAGACGCTGTTTCTAAAATCACCTTGATTCCTCAGACACAAGCCACCGAATTTTTAGGAACCGAACGATTACGGGCCGTGTCCTTGAAAAACATAAAAACCGGTCAGGAAACACGGTTAGCCGTTCATGGTGCCTTTGAAGCCGTGGGACAGATTCCCAATTCATTTTTGTTTCAAAATCAACTGGATACGGACACGGACGGCTATATTCAAACCAATCCTCTCACGGGGCAAACTTCGCGGGAAGGCGTGTTTGCCTGCGGCGATGTTCAAGCGCCCTTGTTTCGGCAAGCCATCATCGCGGCCGGTTCGGGATGTGCGGCCGCATTATCGGCAAAAGCATTCTTAAAAGGCTTAAAAAGCAACCGTCATGTGTAAGCCGTATCCGATACCGCCCTTATGCGTTAAAATCGGTTGAGATGAAAAGGACACAGTTTTGTTTTTCACCGGTTCTTTATCACTTAACCAATGTGTAATTTCCGTCATCGGATCCATCAAAAAGGACGTTGTTTTACCTAAAATCAGTGATCCGAATAAACAATCATCATTTTCCACAATATGCCGTTTCAGCAAATAAAACCCTTCTCCAACAATCGCTCCCCCGATAGGTGTCACGATTAAATCCTGAATGGACGGACGTTCGGCAAAGGCTTCTATGCCGTATTCCCAAAAAAAGGTAGAGAGCATAAAGGAATATGTGAATGAATATGCCGCATTCACACCGGCCGAACGCGCCCCCATATAGTACACGGCCCCGACATACGGATGGGCGATATAGTTCAAAAATAAATCGTCTTTATCCCAGACCGGTTCCCGGGATACGTTTTTCCACCATTTAGCTCCGGGACTTTTACCGTCATCTTCCCAGTTGGTAAAACTGGACGGCAGAGCATACAAAATACCCATGGTAGCCACCCCTGCCCCGACTAAAAAGCCGGTATTTTTATACAACAGCGGTTTGTCTACCTGATTTTCCGTCAAGGAATACGGCCGATGATACACATCCGTTTTGACGGATGAATCCGATTGTGCCTGATAAGTGGCCATTGTTGCCGTTGTCGGCCAAATCAACGCCGATGAATCTGATGTCTGAGCCGATACCGATGCGGATAGCGCAACAATCATGAATCCCCACACGAAATTTGATAGATATTTCATTTTTTTGTTATCCCTTATCATTTTGAATGGGGCCATTATACCTGATTTTTCAGAAAATACAACATCTTTTTTTATGCATTACCTATCTTTTTGTATCAGTTTTGATACCCTGCCCTTGACAGTCTTCTTAAAACAATCCTATATGCAGTCAGTATCACACAGATATCGTAGGAGGATATGATGAAAGAACATGTATGGACACTCATTGCGTTTGTATTGGTGATGATAGGCGCATTAAATTGGGGATTGGTCGGGTTATTCGGCTGGAACCTGGTTGGGGCATTATTCGGCGATATGTCGCTGATCTCACGCTTGATTTATATTTTAGTCGGACTTGCGGCGGTATGGTTGATTGCCACATCGGCCCGCCGTGTCCGAAACATGCCCAAAGCATAACATCATTTGACAGGCATCAATACGGGCCGCCTTTCGGGGTGGTCCGTATTCTTTTTACTTGACACACAGGGATCGGATCGGTATACTAACGGCAAAGGAGCAGATATGTCGGATACTTTCATCGTTGGTCAGGATATTTCAAAAGAACATTTGATGCGGATTGCCGACATCACTTGTTTAACACCTTGGCCGACTGTGGCAGACCCTCGCCTGCCGCCTGATGAAAAAGAATGGTATTCCTTGCCTGATAACCTGACGGTGTTAACCGGCACTCTGACGGAAGCCAATCTGTCCGAGTTATTAAAGGCCCCCATTACCTGTATTGTTGATGCCAATGCATTAGACGTGTCCATCCGGGATTTTACAGCCCTGCATACAACGGCCAGCAATACCAACACATTGGGTATGTTGATGACTTGCCCGGTGATTTATGCTTGTGATATTGCCCGCCTGTTCACCGAAGCCTTAAAAAAGCGATTATTTTTTTCTAAATCCTTATCGGAAGGGATTCATCTGGCCCTCCATGAATCTATCGTGAACGGTCTGATTCACGGGAATTTACAATTATCCAGTACGTTGCGCCAATCGGCCCGTGATTTTATTGAATATGCACGATTGTTAAATGAACGCTTAAACGATCCGGCTTATGCACAAAAGTCCATGAGCCTGTCCGCCCGTTGGACGGAAGAACGTCTGGAAATTAAAATCCGGGACGAGGGGGCCGGGTATGCCGGTGTTTCAACGGTTCAGACAACAACACAAACCAGTACGCAAGCCAAGTCCGGACGGGGATTGCGGTTGATTGCCGGATTGGCTGATTCTTGTACGATTGACGATTTCGGTCGTGAAGTAACCCTGTCCTTTCTGTTAACGGATCGGTTGGACAAGTTGATGACACCCCCGAATACCGCCGAAGAAGAAAAGTACGAAACAACGGCCCATATTGACGATCCGGATCTGTCTCAATGCCGGGTACTGGTGATGGAAGATAACCCCAGCAATCAAGCCGTTTTAACCCGCTTGCTGAATGTCATCGGGATTACCCAGATTCAAATTGCCGCCGATGGAATAGAAGGCTTACACAAGGTGCTGTCTTTCAAACCGGATTTGATTATCCTGGACATTACCATGCCGCGCATGAGTGGGCAGGAAGTACTGTATCATCTGAAATCCGCCCCGGAAACGCGCTATATTCCGGTTTTGGTGCAAACGGCATCGGACACGCGGGAAATGCGTGAAAAAGCATTCAGTTCCGGTGCAACGGACTTTATTACCAAACCGATCAATCCGTTGGAATTTTTCGCACGGGTCAAAGTCCACTTGGAAAATCGGATTTTGATTTACAGTTTACGCCACCAACTGGACCAAATTGAATCCGAGATGCAATCGGCGCGCCGTATGCAGGTGGATATGTTGCCTCACGCCGATCACATTCGGGAAGTATGCGCCCACTTTAACATTCAAATGGCCCAATATTTTGAACCGTCTTCCATTTTAGGGGGAGATTATTGGCAAATGTTCCCCATTCGCGGAGAGTTGTTAGGCTTTTACTTGTGCGATTTTTCCGGACACGGGGTAGCGGCAGCACTCAACACTTTCCGCTTGCACGGCATTATTGCCCAAATGGACAAGAAGAAAATCACCTCCCCCGCCCATTTTTTGGAAACCATCAACAAGCGGTTATTTGACTTGTTGCCCCGTGGACAATTTGCGACTTTCTTCTTCGGTATTTATGATCCGAAAGGCAAGACATTATCGTATGCGGCGGCGGGTTCTCCGGAACCGTTTTTACGGTCGGGACGTAAAACTTGCTTATTACAAACAACCGGATTACCGTTGGGTATTTCCCGTGATACCACCTACGATAACCATCAGGTGGCTTTAACACCGGGGGACAGTTTGTTTTTATACAGTGATGCTTTAACCGAATCGCCTTCGCCGGACGGCACGCGCCTGGGGACAACCGGTTTTAAAAAGATGGTAGAGCAGGGGCTGAAAAATGCAAATGTGCAAATCGCTATTCGGACCGTCATGAACTCGTTTTTTGAATTCGCCCCGCCGCCGCCACCTGATGATGTTACGGCTATTTTACTGCGAGTGAACAAAGAATGATTCGCCTGTTTACCTTATCTGATTTAGGAATCGGAAAAATCCTGTCGCTGACACCGGCGCATCATCACTATTTGGCCCATGTCATGCGTCAAAAACCAGGTGATTCCGTGTTGTTTTTTAACGGTCGGGACGGCGAATGGATCGGACACATTCAAACTTTGAATAAACATGACGGTACCGTTTGTCTTACCCGGCAAACACGCCCCCAACCGGCCCCGGAACGCCTGATTTTATGCCCGGCTCTGATTAAAAAAGAAAACTTTGATTTAGTCTTGCAAAAAGCAACAGAACTAGGGGTTTCGGATATTTACCCGCTGCAAACGCAACGTACCGTGATCGGTAAATTGAATGCAACGCGGGCCGATCTGATTGTCCGGGAAGCCGCCGAACAATGTGAACGCCTGACCGTTCCGACCGTCCATACGCCCGCAACACCGGCACACGTCTTGACCGCCTTATCCCCCGAAACAATACCGGTTTTTTTAACCGAACGAGGACACACAACGGCCCCTTTAACCGCGGGCCAAACGTATGCTTTTTTTGTCGGTCCCGAAGGCGGATGGACCCCTGATGAACTCACCGTGTTTCAGCGGGCCGGGCAGGGGATTTTCTGGCACCTGGGGGACACCATTTTGCGGGCCGAAACGGCGGCCCTAGCGGCTTTGGCATGTTGCCGTTTTGCGTTTACGGGAAAAACATCTGTTTAGCCATTTCCATCAATTCCACCCGCGATGACTCCGGCAACGTGCCTATTTTTGCGGTTAAAGCGGCCTGAGAAATCGTACGGATCAAGTCCAAAGCCACTTGTCCCTGCTTGCCTTTTAAGCGAATACCTAAACGGCACGGAAACACGCGTTCCAGCGTTGTAATCGGGGCCACAATCGCATAGGGCAGTGCTTGATTCATTTCATCGGGCGATACCACCACACACGGCCGTGTCAAAGTCCGTGTGGTACACAAGTACACATCAAAACGTTTTACCATTCCCATTCCCCCCGTTCCCGAATCGGCTTTTGTCGGACACTGTCGCGGAACAATTCAAACCAAGCGGACCGTGTCTGCTGCGGTGCGGTTAAAATCACGGATCCGCCTTGCATATTCAAATTGACTTCATTTTGAAAACTGCAAGCCTGTATCACATTTTTCGGCAACCGAATCCCCATTGAGTTTCCAATTTTCACTAATTTTACTTTCATACGCTTTTTCCTTTCACGACTTGAGCCAAAACCATGTATAATCGCCCGACATCAGACCCGATAACAATACTCATCAACAACTTATTTTCATCTTCTTTATCCAAAACCTGCGTCATGGATTCAAAGGCCCGCATATATTCGTCCACACTGCGCCGAAAAGCGGTATCTGATTGATATAATTCTTTGATTTTTTTATATTTACTATCATTGATTTCGGTCTTGATATGCCGCATAAAAACGGTTTTATCTCCACTATAATACCGTTCCCACAGGTTTTCTTCCGCTTTGGGCGAAAACAAGTGCGCCATATCCACCGATAATTCTTGCAAGCGAGTTAAAATAATACCGGCTTCCTGCAACAAGTCATCTGTTTGTACCTGACGCACGATGGGTACGGTCCGAACGGTTTGTCCGGCTTTTTCAATCTGTCCGGCCACTTTTTCCGCCGTAGCCCGGAACGTTTCCAACGCACCTTGCACATCTCCTTTGGTTTGTGCAAAAGTTTGCGTGGCCTGCTGCATATTTTGAACCGCCGCCGCCGTAGCCTGAACAACGGATTCGGCTTGTTCTTTCAAGCCCGCTTCCACCACAGCCATACGATTGGCGGTCCGACCGACTTCCTGTTCCAACAAATCCCCGTGAGCCCGAAACACCGATAAGACTTTTTCCAGATTACCGAACAAGCGCGCATTTTGTTGCCGGGCACTGGTTTCATACAGGTTCACGGCTTCTTCAATCCTTGCCCCGTTTTGATTCAAAGCCGCCATGACTTGGTCCGCTTTTGTGACCGCTTGTTCGGATTGTTGATTGATATGCCCGATTTCGCCCAGCAAAGCCCGCAAATCAGTTGCCTGACCACCTAAGGATTGGGTCAAGCGACCGGTTTCCTGAATGGTTTGCGAACAAACGCGTTCCAAAATAGCCGCCTGCTCGGAAAATAAAGCTGACGTGCGATCGGCTTGGGTATTGGCTGCATCCGTCATTTGGGCTAATTTTTGAATGTGATCGGCAATTTCCCGCACCGAATCAATGGTTTTTGTATCTACATGCTTGATGACGGCACTTAAATCACGGACCCATTTTTTCAAGTCATCCCGCACCGCCTGCGTTTGGTCATTGACGGCTTGAAACACCGTTCGGAACTCGGTGATTTGGGTCCGTAAAGCATCGGTCAGTGCTTTGGTATATACCGCGCCTTCTTCGGTCGGATACACCAATTCATTCAAATACGAACGCAACACTTCCGCTTCGGTTTCCAACCGGTCCGTCCGGTCAAAATACGCACACACCAACCACACAATCACCATCGGCAAAGCTAATCCGCAGACCCCCCCGATAAATTCGGCCGGAGCCAGGTCATACCGATTTTGCCACCACCCCGATACCGACAGGTAGTGCCCGATAAAAACCATCCAAAGCAAGCTGAATATCCCCGAAATCCACGTATATTTATTACGCCACCAGGGTCGCAAGATATGCCGTCCTTGAAACTCAAAGGTCAACTGATCCGACTTCACACGCATAAAAACCTCCTCATCACGTTATAGACTATGGTACTCGCACGCCTATTATAAGACAAAAAAACACAAAAGGCAAGTTAAAAAATAATTACTTTGTAATTACACATACAAAAATGTAATTACTTTGTGTACACATTTCATTCTTGTAATTACATTGTAATTACGTAATTACAATGTGCTTACCGATGCCGTTGGGCCACACCGGCGATTTGTAAAATCACGCGTGATAAAATGACTGTATCGGGCAATCCCGTTGTTTTGGCCTGTCGTTCGGTTGTCATCAACAAATCCAACACTTTCAAAACCGCCCCTTTTTTCCAAACTTTCAGTTGTTGCTTCACCGCGTCAGTCCACCGAAATTGAGCCGGTTTTAGAACGTGTTTAACGGCCGCTTCCGGTCCCGCTTGTTCATACGTTTCCGCCGCCGCTAATAACCGATTGAAATACATAGATAACATCCGAATAATACTCACGACATTTTCACCGCGTGCCAACATCATATTATATTCTTTATCCGCCACGGTCATATTTCCCCCCGCCACCGCCATACACAAGGCATCTGCGGACGAATCGGTTGTGTCGGTCACCACGGCCAAGACATCATCGGGCGTCACGGTTTTAACTTCCCCCAGATAAAGGACTAATTTATTCAACTCCTGGCGCGTCATCATCCGATTTTCCCGCAACCGTTCCACCAAAAGGGGCAGGGCGCGCGGATGAACCGATACCCCATGTTCGGCCAAGGTTTCTTGAATAAATCCGGCAATATCGGAATCATTTTCGGCATAGCAGGCCACCGCCAACACTTTCGGGTGTTGTTCACACAACGTCCGCAGAACCGATGCTTTACTGAGATTGCCCGCACTCAACAGGGTAAATGTATCTGTTTTCAAGTTATCCCAACAAGTTTGCACCGCTTCGGCCACCGTATTGTCTGCATTTTTAACCCAGATCAACTTGCGACCGCCGAAAAAAGACGCGGCATTGCTTTCATCGGCCAGGAATGTTTTGTTTTCTTTGATTTTATCGGGAGTTATTTTAATAACGGTTAAATCATCGTTCAAGTTCGGGACAATGATTTTACCGATTTTTTCCGCCGTTTCCTGAACCAGCCCTTCATCCGTTCCGAACACCAAAGCCCCCGCAAAATCCTGTTTTAATTGCGGTATCAACGCTTTAACTTGATATGGTTTGGCTTTCACGGTTGCTTTCCCTTAAAATACGACAAAACATGCAGCGCAATATCATTCCCCAAATTATTCAACAAATCATGATATAACTTTTCTTTGGCGACCGTTGTCGCATACGGTTGATTGATAATATTTAACAAGCCGTTGGTTTTCACCGATGAAGAAATAACATTTTGATTTGTTTTCAGATCAATCAGTTGATATTTCAAAGAAACCGTCATTTGTTCCAAACTGGCGAAATTATCGGTCCGTACACTTTGATTGGTGTAGCGTACCGGTTCAATTTGCACCGCCAACCGATAAGCTTTGGCCGTTTCCAACTGTTGCGGATTCAGTTTTGTCGTTAACAGCAAGCCTAACTGATACCCGCCTTCACCGGATACCGGCGCAACAGCCACCGTTGCGGCACCTTGCAACACTTCATCTTGTTCGGCCGTTCCGTACAAAGGCCGAAACCCGCACCCGCAGACCAAAACACATAATATACAAATAGCAACCTGTTTCCACATTTTATTTTATCCTCATGTTTATTATACTCATTTTAACTTGAAAAACAAGAAAAAATCGGTTATTTTATCAAAAAAGGACTCTTTGTGATGAAAAAATGTGTGATTATTGTCGGCCCGACGGCCAGTGGCAAATCGGATTTAGCCGTGCAAGTGGCCCAAGCCGGACAAGGATGTGTCGTCAATGCGGATTCTATGCAGATTTATCGCGACTTACGCCTGATTTCCGCCCGACCGACACCGGCACAAACCGCCTTGGTTCCCCACTTTTTATACGGATATGCCGATGCTTATACTCCCAATTCGGTACAAGATTGGTTAAACCGTGTCGTTCCCGTTTTACAGGCCGCGCCGAACCCCGTTATTGTCGGGGGGACGGGATTGTACATCACGGCCCTGATAAACGGCCTGAATACCATGCCCGACATACCGCCCGAGATTCGCACCCGGGCCCGCCAAACCGATTTACAAGATATTCACAAATGCTTACCCGAGTTTCCCTATACAGATCCGCAACGCCTGCGCCGAGCCTATGAAGTTTGGTTAGCGACCGGAAAACCGATTTCTTACTTTCAAAATCAACCAAAACACAGTCCTTTTCCGGCCGATTATCGGGTGATTTTTATTCAACCGCCCCGCGATCAGTTATACGCTCGTTGCGATCGTCGCTTCCATCAGATGATAGAGCAGGGGGGCATAGAAGAAGTCCGCCACCTGATGTCCCTGCACCCGACAGGAGGCGTTTTAAAAGCTATCGGTGTACCGGAAATCATGGCCTATTTGAACGGGGAACTGACCCGCGATCAGATGATCACCCAAGCCCTGTTGTCCACCCGGCATTATGCCAAGCGGCAGCTGACCTGGTTTCGGCATCAAATACGGGCCGATCATATACTGACCGACCCGTCCGAATTTTGTGCGGACATGATCACTTAAACAACGGATCCGACTGTCGTCAACCGTTGCAAAATCACATCTAATTTATCCAACCCGGTATAAGAAATCACAACCGTTCCCCCTTGTCCGTTCCAGTTGATACTCACCGGTGTTTTCAAGACCGCACTCATTTCTTTTTCCAAAGCCAAAATATCTTCGTTTTTGCCGATATGCGTATCGGGTAGGGGGATTTTTTTAGGCCGCTGAGCTTTGGGTTTATAATGCCCGACCATTTGTTCCACTTGTCGCACACTCAACCCTTTGGCCACAATTTCCGCCGCCAAAGCCGATGCATTTTGGGCCGTCAACAAAGCCCGGGCATGTCCTATCGTTAACTCTTTGTTTTCAAGCAACTTTTTAATATCATCGGGTAAATCAAGCAACCGCATCATATTGGCCACATGACTACGGCTTTTTCCCACAACTTGGGATAACTCATCTTGGGTATAATGAAACTCAACCAATAACCGTTTATAGGCTTCTCCTTCTTCCAACGGATTCAAATCTTCCCGCTGCAAGTTTTCCACTAACGCCACTTCCAGTGCGGCTTTATCATCAAAATCTTTAATGATAACAGGGATTTGCTTTAATCCTGCCTGTTTAGAAGCCCGAAACCGGCGTTCCCCGGCAATAATTTCATATTGATCCGGGTGTCCCGGCCGGACCCGTACTAACAACGGTTGTAAAACCCCTTTTTCCTGAATGGAATGTACCAAATCCGCCAAAGCCGATTCGGCAAATACCCGTCGCGGCTGATACGGACTGGGGACCAAAGAATCTATGGATACCGCCGAAATGCCGTTGGTTGTCGGTTCACGTGAAACATCCACCGGCCCCGATAGAAAATCATCCCCCATCAAAGCGCTTAATCCTTTACCCAGACCTAAATTTTTATCCATTTTGTATCTCCTTTTCACGTTTTAAGACTTCACCAGCCAAGTGAATATAACTTTGGGCCCCAACACTTTTAAAATCATACAACATCACCGGTTTACCGTGAGAAGGGGCTTCAGGGATTCGGACGTTCCGCGGTATCACCGTATCATAAACCAAGTCCCCAAAAAACGAACGCACATCATTCACAACCGATCGTGATAAACGCGACCGACCGTCATACATCGTCATAACAATCCCGTCAATTTTCAATGTCGGATTAAAGTTTTTCTTAACTTTATCAATTGTTTTCATTAAATCGGCCACACCTTCCAGGGCCAAGTATTCGCACTGAACCGGAATAATCACCGAATCGGATGCCACCAACGCATTCATGGTGAGCAGCCCCACCGCCGGCGGGCAATCTACAAAGATATAATCAAAATCTGATAAATCAGCGACCGCTTTTTTCAAGAAAAACTGCGGGCGATCTACATCGGCCAATTCCATATCCACCCCCAATAATTCCTGACTGGCTGGCAACATATACAGATAAGGAATCGCGGTTTGAACCACACTGGCCGAACCGGCATATCGCCCGGTTAAAACCGTATATGAATTTGCACCGCCTTGCCGCCGTTGAACACCTAAACTCACCGTTGCATTTCCTTGGGGATCTAAATCTATAATCAAAACTTTTTTACGTAAAGCCGCTAAAGCCGTTGCTAAATTGACCGTAGTTGTGGTCTTACCGACCCCCCCTTTTTGATTAGAGACCGAAAAGATTTTAGTCATCAGACACCTCCGTAATTTTTAAGATAGAACCATTTGAATTTGTTATACTTTTTATTTTTTGAACCGAGCCGGGCAGGGGGCTTTGCAGCAATTCGTCATCCACATGTTCCCCTTTCAAAAACAGGCACGTGGTTTTCGGTGTGATAAAAGAACGCCCCAAACGCAACAACTCCGCCACAGGGGCCAAAGCCCTGGCCGTCACGACATCAGCCGTCAGACCCAAAACGTGTTCAATGCGTTGATTTAAAACCAAAACAGGTATCTGTAAAACCCGAACGACTTCTTTCAAAAATAAAGACTTTTTTGTATCACTTTCAATCAGGATAATCTGCTCCAGCGGTCCTTGATTGGTTTGATTCAAAATTGCCAACACCAAGCCCGGAAAGCCGGCACCACTTCCCATATCAACCAAAATACGGGCCGTATCGGGAATAAGCGGATACAGTTGGGCCGAATCCACAATATGCCGTTGATACAGGTCCGGCACTGTGGACGGAGCAATCAGATTGACTGCCTTTTGCCATTTTTTCAATAATTCCATATAAATTGTGATTTCTTTTTGGGAATTATCCAAATATGTTTTTAATTGTTCCATTTTTGCCTTTTGTTTCACGTGAAACATTTGTATCATAGCAAAATATATTTTTCAACATATTTTCTCAAAAAATATATTTTTTTTATTGTTTCACGTGAAACATTTTAATCAAAAACGAATTTAATAGTATTGGTCGTTGCACAATCAGATGAACTATTTTTACCATTAACAAAAACAGAAACCGCCGACCGAACACGCGCCATCAAAAAAGAACATGTTTGTTTATCAATTTGATTTAATTGAATATAAAAGCGATGAGCCCCATCCGGTCCGATGGTCCAATTCAAGCCGGAGAACGGAGATCCCATAACAGATGAACGGGAAACAGATTCGTAATTTCCAAAATATCCTGTTTTAATTTCCATAGCCGTTTGTTCCACATCAGATAAAACCTGTGTACGCCGTGCAACAGATAAGCCCATCACAGCCGATTGTGTGGATTGGCGGGTGAGTGCACCTTGAACAGCCAAAGCCGACATCGTGTCAATCATTTGTGCTTGAACGCTATATGCTCCCAATAAAACACCTAAATAAATGAATGTATATTTCATTCTTTCCCCCATAAATGATCCGGAATCTTTTGCATAAACGCTTCATGTGCGGCCAACTCAGTCGCAGTTGGCGGAAAAGAACGCGGTTCATGATAGGGGCGTTTTTGCCCTGACACAACCCGTTCTGTTGTATTTTTTATTGTTTTATTTCCGGCACTTAAAACAAGACCCGGTTCACGTCCGCCTATCAATTCCAAATAAACATCGGCCAATAATTCGCTATCCAACAATGCCCCGTGGACTGTTCGGGCAGATGCGTCCACATTAAACCGTTTGCACAACGCATCTAAATTGACCTTATGGCCCGGAAATTGTTGCCGGGCCATCAACAAGGTATCCACCACCCGATCAAACGTCAGTTCCGGCCGACCGCACGCCGATAATTCAGCGTTTAAGAATTTCATATCAAAGGCCGCATTATGAATAACTAATCGGGAATCTGTTCCCACAAAGGCTAAAAACTTGTCGGCGATATCCCGAAACTTGGGTTTATCGGCCACAAACTCATTCGTAATACCGTGTACGGCAATAACTTCCTGATCCATTTCCCGTTCGGGGTTCAAGTATTCCTGAAACGTCCGCCCCGTGGGTACATGGTTTTCTAATTCAACGCATCCGATTTCAACGATTTTATGCCCTTGGGCCGGATCCAAACCCGTGGTTTCGGTATCTAAAACAATTTCTCTCATACCTGATATTTTACAAAAAACACCCGAAAAAGGCAAGTAAATTGTGAATATTGGGGATAACTTTTTCAATAGACCTGTTCGGTGGAAAAAGTATTCAAAACTATCCCAAAAATATACACAACCGTCCGGCTGTTTCAAATAGACCTCTCATCAAAAAAGCAGGTTGAATCATCAACGATTCGAACGCTTTTTGAAATGATGTCAAGCAAAAAATAAAAAAGATATGCACGTTATGAACAGGTCCTACTCATACTATTTATTTATTATAATAGATTAGGAACGGGTTCGGTGGATAACATTTTCCATAAAATTATCCTTGCCAAGCCGGGGGCTTTTGTGATACAATGCACAGCAAGGAGAATGATGATGTTAAAACTATATAATACAGCCAGTCATAGTAAAGAAGTGTTTAAGCCTATCCACGATGGGGAAGTCCGGTTTTACGGGTGCGGTCCCACCGTTTATAACTATGCCCATATCGGCAACATGCGGGCTTTTGTGTGCTATGATTTACTGAATCGTTATTTGCGGTACAAAGGATATAAGGTCACTTTTTGTATGAATTTGACGGACGTAGATGATAAAACGATTCGTGATTCTCAGGCGACCGGTCGGAAATTACGTGAATTTACGGATTTCTATGCGGCGGCTTTCTTTAAGGATTGTGAAACCTTGAATATTCAGCGGCCGGATATAACACCACGGGCCACCGAAGAAATTCCCGCGATGCTGGAATTAATCCAACGCTTGATGGATAAGGGGTATGCTTATCAAACGCAAAAAGGTGATATTTACTTTAAAATCAGTATGTTTCCTGAATATGGTCGCATGGCCGGCATTGATATGACACACTTGAAGAATAATGCGGACGGGCGTATGACGGCCGATGAATATGATAAGGAAAGCGCGCAAGATTTTGCGCTATGGAAAGCTTGGACCGAAAAAGATGGTGAAAATTATTGGGAATCGCCTTGGGGGCGGGGGCGCCCGGGGTGGCATATTGAATGTTCGGCCATGTCGCATCGGTATTTAGGCCAACCGTTTGACATTCACATGGGGGGGATAGATTTGCTCTTCCCACATCATACAAACGAAATTGCACAATCCGAATGTGCATACGGGGTCAAGTTTGTGAATTATTGGGTGCATAACGAACATATTACCGTCAACGGTAAAAAAATGTCTAAATCATTGGGAAATTGCTTTAAGGTCAATGAGTTGCTTGAAAAGGGATATTCACCGCAAGCGATCCGTTACGAATTTATCAAAGCCCATTATCGTCAAAATATGGACTTTCAGGAAAACAGTTTGGCCGGCAATCAATCGGTGATTGATAAGTTTTCTAATTTCAGGACGCGTTTGAAACAGGAAGCCAATGGTCCGGGTTGGGCCGATTTACAACCGGCTTTGGAACGCGTGCAGGCGGGCTTTGAGGCCGGTATGGATGATGATTTGAACACGCCGGAAGCCTTGGCGGCTCTCTTTGATTTTATGGGGGAGGTCAATAAAAACTTTACGGCGTTAAGCGGTGAAGAGGCATCCCGAATCCGGGCCGTGATGGAACGGTTTGATTCGGTGTTGGGTATTTTACCCCCTGAAAAATCACAAGCATTGACACCGGCGCAACAAGATTTAATGACGCGGCGGCAGGAAGCCCGCTTGCAAAAAGATTGGGCAACGGCGGATGCTTTGAAAAAAGAGTTGTTAAATCAAGGGGTTGAAGTGAAAGATACGCCGCAAGGACCGGTGTGGCGTTTCATTTAGGAGAGATGACAAGCAGACAGGCGGACGGGTTATCTTTCCGCCTGTTGTGGGTGTGTAAACAAGGGTTCAGGATCCACGCGAACACCGTACCAGGTGAGGGTAAAGTGTAAATGCGGGCCTGTGGAACGGCCGGTTGTGCCGACTGACCCGATAACTTCTTTTGCACTAACGATTTGATTTTCTTTAACTTTTATATCACTTAAATGAGAGTAAGATGAAAAAACACCAAAGCCGTGATCTATTAAAACGGTTTGACCGCTGAAAAACATATTGGGGTGTGTAAGTACAACACGTCCCGGGGCCGGTGCCACAACCGGTGTACCGGTAGGGGCGGCGTAATCGGTCCCGCTATGTCCTTGTTTTTTCACACCATTTAGAATTCTGCGAGAGCCAAAAAAACTGGAAATACGTTTGAATTTCGGGACCGGGCGTGTCCAGGTGGCGGGAAAAGCCGGGTAAGTGGAGGTGGCGCGGGCTTGCCGCAAAGCCAAAGCTTCCGCCGTAATTCGGGCCTGATCGGCCGGCGGCGGGGTTACTTTAGTCGGTGGCAGGCCGGAAATGTTTTCTTGTTTCCAAGGTGTTTCGGAAACCGGAAAAGTCATTTGTTTAGAACCGGTTGTATCCTGTAAGGTGAGAGAAAATTCACGGGAATCTTGGGGAATGCCCAGCACAAAACGACCAGTCGTATCCGGGATCACTTCAAATAATTTTGTAGTGTTTTTTCCGATATTTAAGGTGCGTTCTTGCACAAATAAATGCTCGCCGGGGGATAAGTGCCCATAAATCAACCGTCCGTCTGCCAGCGGGGTATCAAATGTCAAGGCGGCCGCCGTAAAAGAATAGAATGTAATTACAATGTAAGCACTGATGTATTTTGTAATCACTTTGTAATTACAGAGTAAAAATGTAATTACATTGTGATTACATTTTGATGATGTATATACATTGTAATTACGTTTCATGAAATAAATCTCCCTGTGATAAAGGGGAAACGGGTTCGTTTTTTTTCCGATGAGAGAGCGGTGCGGGGGATTGTCCGACCGGAATCGCTTCGGTGGTCCCATCGGCAAAGGTAATTTTCAGGCGTTTTTCGGCGCGCGCAACGGGGGATTGACTGATAATTTGACCTGAAGAGCCTGAAATCAAGGCAAATCCCCGTTCTAAAATGGAATGATATGAATATGATTTCAATAACTTAGAGTTTGTTTCCAGGCGTGAATTGATCAGGTGCCAATACACCCCAAAAGCCTGGGTTAAGCGTTCGGAGCGATCGTCCAGGCGTTGGACAAAGTGTTCTATCACATCGCCCAAGTTGGGTAAAGCGCGGACCAGGGTAGTCAGGCGCAGTTGCTTGTCATCGGCCAGCCGGCACAAGGCATCCGTTAAACGGGTTCCCAATGTGTTCAAACGGACGGCCAAGTCTCGGCGGACAGGGACAGCCTTTTCCGCTGCGCCGGTCGGAGTAGGGGCGCGCAAGTCGGACACATAGTCAATCAGGGTGGTATCCGTTTCGTGACCGACGGCCGAAATAACCGGAATAACCGAATCGGCAACGGCACGGACGACAGTTTCTTCGTTAAAACACCATAAGTCTTCTAAACTGCCCCCGCCGCGGGCCACAATCAAAACGTCAGGACGGGGAATAGGACCGTCCGGGATGGATAGGCCGTCCGGCGGAATGGCATTAAAACCGCGTATAGCGGCCGTAATTTGATCGGCGGCCCCTTCGCCTTGGACTAAAACCGGCCACAGGTACACCTGTCGGGGAAAACGGTCGCGTAAACGATGCATAATATCCCGAATGACGGCACCGGTGGGACTGGTAATCACGCCGATGGTATCGGGTAGGTAGGGAATAGGCTTTTTACGAGAGTCGTCAAACAAGCCTTCTTTGGCCAACTTTTCCCGCCGTTCATTCAGCAGTTTTAACAACGCCCCGACACCGGCCGGTTCGGCCGTATCCACAATCATTTGATAATTGGATCGCCCGGGGTAGGTGGACAGTTTGCCCGTACAAACGATTTCCAGGCCTTCTTGTAAAGCATTTACGGTTTCGGCCGACCGACCCCGCCAACAGATGGCCGACAGGACGGAATCTTTGTCTTTCAGTGAAAAGTAAATATGTCCCGAAGCTGCTTTTTTCAGGCCCGAGACTTCCCCGCGCACACGGATATGAGCAAAAACACGCTCTACACAACTTTTTAACGTCAATGAGAGTTCTGAAACGGATAAAATCGGTTGTTCGGTTTGTTCCATAAAACGAGTATAGCAGATTTTTCCCAAAAAGGAAAGGAAAATTCAGGGCAGGGGCGGGCGGAAAACACATCAAAAAAGCGTCCCGAAAATCGGGACGCTTTTCATACCAAGGAATTAGAAGTTGTACTTGAACTTGACCATTCCGGTGTTGGAGTAGTTATCCTTGCGGAAGGCCCCTTCATAGTTCAAGTGTAATTCGGCATTGTTCGCCTTGAACACCAGGCCGACACCGGCTTCTACACCGGCACGGTGCAGACGTTCACCTTGGACTTGATATGACGAGACACCACCCAGGTAGATATTTGCCGTGTTATCCATGGCTTTTACGTCATACGTTGCCGCAATGTGAGCCGACGGGGTGAAGACGATACCCGTATCTGTGGCAAAGTCTTTGGACACTTTCAAGTCAACAACCGCCGTTCCGACAGACGTATCTTTGTTTTCCACAAAGGTACCGAATTGGTTGGTGTGGCCCTTGTTATCCAAGAAGATATACCGGCCGCCGATACTGGCATCAAAAATATTCCACACATAACCGACCATACTTTGAATGGCATAGGTATCCGCCCGCCAATGTTCGCCGTTGCTCTTGTATGTGATACGGCCATAGTTCGCAATGGCACGAATGTACCAATCCGCCGGTTTATATTGCCCGTACACAAAGCCGTTATTCCCATACATGTTTGTTTTGTTGTGGTTTGTCGCGCTCAGGTGCGTTAATGTCCGACTGAACCCGGCCCCTAACAACAAGTCTTCGGAAACCTGAGAGTCTACACCCAAGGCAAACCCGCGGGAGTTGGCCCGGAAACCGTTGTTTTGATTGTTGTTGGTATGGTTGAACAAGCCTTGAATCCACGGACTTAAATGCAAGGTGGCTTCTTCATCGGACGAACCGCCCAAGCCTGATACACCACTCATCCGGTTGGCCGCCACATTCATGGCCGTGATGGAATCTTCCGTGGCCAGTTGTTGTTCGGGGGCCGTTGTCGGCTTCATGGCATCCAACAAGCCTTTGGCCGCGTCTGATTGTCCCATCTGAACCAAGGTGGCAATCGTATCATACGCCGAGTTGCCCGAAATGGACATCATCGCCTTTAAGATACCGGATTGATAATCATCATACCCGGCGGCGGCAATTTCCGATTGGGATTTTTGTGAGATGGAATACCGGTTGATATTGGTGATACCGCGGGTTTCATCATCATACACAATGTTGTACATGTTGTTGTCCGCCACTTGAAAATCTACCGGGTTGCCATCGGCGTCCACAAAAGCCAAAGAATCGTTCATACGGACCTGTTTGGTTTCACCGTTCGCCACGCTGCCGTTATCAATGACAAAGTGTGTTTCACCGTAAATACCGCCGTTTTCAATCAAAAATTCTTTGGCGGCGGTGGACCAGGAGTTTGCCCCCAGGCGTAAACCGGTATCCGATGTGAACTTCATCAAACCGTTCCACATTTCGGTGCCCCAACCCCATTTGGTATTGTCCAGGTTGATCAGGCCGGAGACAAATTCAATCGTACCGTCCCCGTTCAAAGAACCGTTTAATTCAATTTTGGGAGCCTTGAATTTGACATGATCCCGCAAGTCAACATACACCGACGCCATAGAGGGTGTGTCTTGAAACACCAAAGAGTCGGAATCGGACAGTTCGGCGCATTCCGGACCGACGCAATCCACACCGTCTTTGGTGTATTGGAAATCATAGCCGTTGGTTTCATAGGCTTCAATGACGGCGGCTTGTGCGGTTGTGGTGGCGATAACACCGACCCCTAAGGCACAAACGGCAGAAAATAATTTACTTTTCAACATGTTTTTCCCCTTCATTTATCTGTTAGCGTTGATTGGACAGATTTACCTGGAACAATGTGCGGGCGGTTGACCCGAACAATTTATCCCCGGTTGCAACCAACTTTTTCGTCCCAACGGTCCGCTTTTCCGCCGTTACATAACGATCCGGCGAAATAATCCGACCCGTTTTCGTTGTGTCAAACACAGCAATATCGTTACTGTCTTTGGCCGCCGCAAACAACCGGTTGCCGTTCACGGCCAAAGCCGACACAGCCCCAAAGTCCGTTCTAAACGCCTTGGTTTGAGACATGGTATTCATATCATAACCGCGTACGATACCGGCTTCATCGGCCACGTACAGCATATTGCCTTGACCGATCATCGCGGTGGCATTGTTCACATCTTCGTTCATCAAGTCATTAGAAATGGTTTGAGCGACCGGACGAACACCGACTTTTAAATTGGTGATCATCAAGATTTTCGGAACCGTTGTGCCGTCGGATTGTTGTTGTTCAATCCGAGTGATGATCGCGTTGTTGTTGATGGCCAGAGCAGTCGGACGATCATACACGGACGCAAAAGTGATAAAACCGTTAGATTTCAAAGAACCGTCGGTTTCCGTGTACTTTTGAAAGCCATAGACGCCCCGTGTGTTTTTCACAAAGCGGCCATACACGCCATCGCCCAGTTGGAACAGGCCCGCAGACGCGTCATTGCCGGCTTCGGTGGCACTTGTTTCCCGATAGGTGGATGTCCGGCCCAGGTCATTTTTGCCTACGCGGGCATCTTCCAACGTCCCGATTTTACCGTCTTTTTTATAAAACTCGGTTTTACCGGTGGCATCGTTATAGCCCATACCGGTAATTTCCAGGTTGTCCCGGAACCCGGCCGGCATTTGAACAGTGCGATAGGTGGTATTGGTTACATTGCCGTTGTTATCGTAAAATTCACCGGTTTTTACGCGTGTTGTGTTCATCAGTTTATCACCCGGGGCAAACCACCCTTGATCAACGTTGTGATCCGGCGAAACAAACCAGCCGACCTTGTAAGCGTCAGACCGTGCCGGAGAACCCAATGTTTCCACCGGGGTTTCCGCCTGAACCACCAAACGGTTGGGGGTGACGATAAAGTCTTTAATCCCGCCCATCGGTGTCATTTCCTTTGTCGGTTCGGCCCGACCGGCAACCGCCGAATAAGCCACACCGCTTAAAACAATCATTTTTTTCAATGCATTCAACTTCATTTTGTTTTCTCCCTTGGTTAAAATTTGAATGATAAGTTGCATTATAACATAAATCAGATATTTTGTCAATCTTTTTTTTGAAATGGGGGTATAAGCCTGATTCTACGGGCCTGCGGTCCCGAAAATTTTTTTGTTGATTTTTGAAAAAATCTGTGATATGATGTCCTGCATGAACAGGTGGATTGCACTTTGTTTGTGTTGCTCTTTGGCGGCCTGCACGTCCCGGCCGCACCGATTGCCTGTGGCAATGCAATCTTTGGAAAGTCAAAACTATACGCTGGCGACATGGTACCACATTGATGAGCAAGGGGAGCCTATGCGTATTTATATAGAAGGTGATGGCCATGCCTTTGACCGCAATCGTACCCCTACCGCCGACCCGACACCGCGTAACAATTTTTGGCAGGAAATGGCAAAAAATGATCCTAATCCGAATGTGGCCTATTTGGCACGCCCGTGTCAATATATTAAATCTAAAAACTGCTCTATCGCCGATTGGACAACGGGCCGCTTTTCCGGCGCTATCGTGGATAGTATGGATCAGGCTGTCGCCGAATTGATGAAACGCGCCGGAACGGATCGCGCCGTCCTGTTGGGCTATTCCGGCGGGGGACAGGTGGCGGCTATGCTGTCGGTACAACACCCGGAAAAAACGCTGTACCTATATACGGTTGCGGGGATTTTAGATCATGCGCGGTGGACGGCCTATCACCACGCTTCGCCTTTAACCGGATCGCGCCGATTGGAATTAAAGAAAATATATACGATACCGCAAATGCACTTTGTGGGCGGACAGGATAAAATCGTACCCCCCGCTTTGACGGAATATGTTATGCCCGGCTATATGATTACCGTGGTACCCGAAGCGACACACAGCACCGGATGGGACGTGATTAAACCCCGCTTGTATCAGGAAATAGAACCCGAAAGTTAAAATCAATCCGCCGTATCGGAATCAATTTCCGCTAAACGCAAACGAATGGTCCCCAACAATCCCGAATCAATTTCGGCCTGCATCAAGACCCATTCAGGTACGTCCGGCAGATGGGCAAAATATAACCGCAACGGTGGATTATCTTTATTTTTCAAACGGTTAAAAAACCACCCTTTTTTCTTGCCTTGGGTGACTTCTACCGACATGGTATAAAACGCCCAGGAATCCGCCGCAATCCTGACCGCGGGATCGGGATCCACCATGCCCCGATAGGTCAAAGTGATTTTATATTCCCGCTTGGTATCGCGAACACGCAAGGTCTTGTTGCCCGGCTTGTCCGTATTGACCAAGGTTAAAAAAGCCGCCGGAAAATCCACAAAGCCCCGATTATCCGTAAAATCAACGGCGTAAAACTTTTCCCGCCCCCGCCGAATGTTTTTGAACGTGGACAGGTCCGGTTTCAGGCTTTTCCGATCCCGGTTCCCCGCAGAATAAAAATATGATTCCGCTTTCATAAACAAGTTGAGCAAGCCTTTGGTTTGGGCGTGCGCCTGGGCCATATAGGAGTCAGAATCTTGTTTATACTGCATTTCGGCATCTAAAATATGGAAACCGCGGGCCTTTGTCTCATACAAAAACGTGGCCGCCTGTGCCCCACAGCACATCCAAACAGAAAAACAGAGCAGCCAAATCAACTTTTTCATGCTAACCACCACACTCTTAATATAAAGGGTAAATGTGCCCTTGTCAAATAAAAAGTCCGAGATTGTTTCACGTCCGTGTCCGATCGGGGAAATTCAAGTGCGGTAAATTCGACCACCCCTGCACATGACGCAGCATACGGGGCGTTATGGGAAAGTAGCCGACCCGACAGCGTTGCCAGGTCAGATTCCGGGTTTTAAGTGTCGGAATAGGCACATGGGCGTTGGCCACAACATTCCGAAAAGACCAATACCGATGATGGACCGTTTGTCCGGTTAAAATGTTGGGTAAAGGGGTTGGATCATGGGGGCGCGTCAAAACGTGATCACAACGCACAAGGTGATCTGTGTTCGGAGTACGTTGATACAACCAATCCGCCAAGGCCATGCGGTTTTGTTCCGTTTGTTCCTTGCGTGCCGTCAGCGCGAAAAATAAGGGTAAGGCCGCGTACGTATAAGTGGCGTTATATGCGCCCCCGTCCAAAACCCGAAAATGATCCGTATATTGAAAAAAGGTGTGATAGCCGGCCGGATTGCCCCCTTGTTCCAAAGCGGTTTGAAACCGTTTGAGATCACCCCGATGACAGGCACGGGCCAATGCCCCGGTCCAGTAAAATTGTTTGAGTTGTGCGGTATCCATGTGTTCCTCTTTAATTTCAAGCCGATAGTCTAACACAAAAGGTGAAAAAAGTCAAGTTTTTTCTTGTTGACATTTGGGGGAAGGTGTGGTAAAGAAAGGCCATCATTGCAACAAAGGAGATATAAAAATGACAATGCAACGTACTTTTTCTATGATTAAACCGGATGCAACGGCACGCCATATTACCGGCCAAATCAACGCGAAAATTGAAGCGGCGGGCTTGCATATCGTGGCGCAAAAACGTGTGTGGATGACCCGCAAGCAGGCCGAAGCCTTTTATGCCGAACATACCGGTAAGCCGTTCTTTGATGAATTGGTCGGCTTTATGTCGTCCGGTCCTACCGTGGTGCAAGTGTTGGAAGGAGATGAAGCTATCGCCCGCTATCGCCAAGTGATGGGGGCCACCAATCCCGCCAAAGCCGAACCGGGGACCTTGCGGGCCGAATTTGCCGAAAGTATGGGCCGCAACAGTGTGCACGGATCCGATTCCGAAGCCAGTGCCGCCCGCGAAATCGCGTTCTGGTTTGCTGCAACAGAAATTGTCGGTTAAAAGACCGCCTGTTTCTTTAACATTTTTTTCAGGTATTTGCCCGTCCAACTGGTCGGTTCTTCGGCCACTTGTTCGGGCGTACCTGTTGCGACAATCCGTCCGCCACCGTTGCCGCCTTCCGGGCCGATGTCAATGATATAATCGGCCGTTTTAATCACGTCCAGATTATGTTCAATCACCACAACGGTATTGCCTTGATCCACCAAACGGTGCAAGACTTCCAATAACTTTTGAATATCGGCAAAGTGCAGGCCGGTGGTTGGCTCGTCCAAAATATATAACGTCTTGCCCGTTCCGCGCCGCGATAATTCTTTGGCCAGTTTGATTCTTTGGGCTTCTCCGCCCGATAATGTGACGGCCGATTGCCCCAGGGTAATATAGCCTAATCCGACTTGTTGTAAAACCAAACATTTATCACGAATGGCCGGGATATTTTTGAAAAAATCAACGGCTTCGTCAATCGTCATTTGCAAAATGTCCGCTATGGATTTGTCACGATACTTGATTTCCAATGTTTCGCGATTATACCGCCGACCGTGGCATTCATCGCATTCTACATACACATCGGGTAAAAAGTGCATTTCAATCTTTAACACACCGTCCCCTTGACAGGCTTCACACCGTCCGCCCTTGACATTAAAGGAAAAACGGCCGGGCTTGTACCCCCGGGCCACCGCTTCCGGCAAGCCCGCAAACCAATCGCGAATCAGGTTGAAAATCCCGACATACGTGGCCGGATTGGATCGGGGAGTTCGCCCGATCGGGCTTTGGTCAATGTTGATAATCTTGTCAATATAGCCCGCCCCGCGAATCCGTTGAAATGCCCCCGGCTTGTCCCCTGTGTGATTGAGTAATTTGTGCAGGCCCTTATACAACGTTTCAATGACCAGAGACGATTTTCCGCTGCCCGATACGCCGGTAATACAGGTAAAGGTACCCAACGGAATATCCGCCGTGATATTTTTCAAGTTATGAGCGGTGGCCCCTTCTATCACCAAGTGCTTGCCATTGCCGGTCCGGCGTTTCGGCGGGATTAAAATCTGACGCATGCCGGACAAAAATTGCCCCGTGGTGGACAAAGGATTATCCATAATCTGTTGGGGGGTACCTTGGGCCACAATATGCCCGCCGTTGACACCCGCCCCGGGACCGATATCAATCACATAGTCGGCACTGCGGATTGCATCTTCATCATGTTCCACAACAAGGACAGTGTTGCCCAGGTTTTTCAGATATTTTAATGTTTCCAATAACTTGTCATTATCCCGCTGATGCAGGCCGATGGAGGGTTCGTCCAAGACATACACCACACCGGTCAGGCCGGATCCGATTTGACTGGCCAACCGAATGCGTTGAGATTCACCGCCCGATAATGTCCCCGCCATCCGATCCATGGACAGGTATCCTAAACCGACATTATTTAAGAACGTCAGGCGAGCGATGATTTCTTTCAAAATCCGATCGGCGATTTCCTGCTTTTGCGGGGGCAGTTGATCCTTCAAAGCCCGAAACCACACCAATGCATCAGCCAAAGATGTATGCGTGGCTTCGGCGATATTTTTGCCACCCACCCGAACGCATAAAGCCTGGGGCCGCAACCGCATGCCGTGGCAGGTTTCGCATGTGGCGGTGGTCATAAACCGCCCCAACACGTCCCGGACCCAGTCGGATTCTGTGGCTTGATACCGGCGTTCCAGTTGCGGAATAACCCCTTCATACGCAGTTGTGCCGTATAAAATGTTATGCCGGACTTTTTCGGGCAGGTTTTGCCACGGCGTATCGGGATCCACATCGGGCATTTTACGCAATAACAAGTGTAAAGACGGATCATGACCCATGGAAATTTCCCCATATCGCCGCCACGGTGCCATCACACCCTGACGCAAGGACAGGGTCGGGTCCGGGACGACTAACGCCGGGTCCGCCGTTTGACGGACACCCAAGCCGGTACAGTCGGGACAGGCCCCTTTGGGATTGTTAAAGGAAAACAAGGCCGGTTCTAAATCAGTCAAGGTAAAACCGCTGACGGGACAGGCGAATTTTGATGAAAATGTCTTGATGTCATGTGTCTGTGCGTCTTCGGTCAGGGCCAGGCCGTCCGATAACTCTAACGCCGTTTCAAAGGATTGTGCCAAGCGGGTTTGCAGGCCGTCTTTTACCACAACGCGATCCACCACAACGGCAATGTCATGCTTTTTCATTTTGTCCAGCGGGGGAACGGTATCAATCGGATAAAAAGCTCCGTCTACCTTTAACCGTACAAAGCCTTTCTTTTGCCACTCACTCATTTGTTGGTGGTATTCCCCTTTACGGCCGCGGACGACCGGTGCCAAAATCATCAGTTTCGTTTGCAGAGGCAGGGCCATCACGGCATCCACCATTTGCGAAACCGTTTGAGATTCAATCGGCAGGCCTGTGGCCGGCGAATACGGCACACCGACCCGCGCCCATAACAGACGCATGTAATCGTAAATTTCGGTGGTTGTCCCAACGGTAGACCGCGGATTATGGACAATGGATTTTTGTTCAATGGAAATGGCCGGCGATAAACCTTCAATCAAATCGGCATCCGGTTTTTTCATCACATCCAAAAATTGCCGGGCATAGGCCGACAGGCTTTCCACATAGCGCCGTTGCCCTTCGGCGTAAATGGTGTCAAAGGCCAAAGATGATTTACCCGAACCGGATAATCCCGTTATGACGACCAACTGATTCCGGGGAATGTTGACATCAATGTTTTTCAGGTTATGTTCCCGCGCGCCGCGGATTTTAATGAAGTCTGTCATAACTGGTGTCCTTTCCTGATCCGACAGGATACACCCATTCGGGCAAAAAATCAAGTGGTATTTCGGATATCCTGGTCGCTTTTTTAAGGTGTATAACGCCCTAAAATAAAGGAATGCTTATTTTTGTCATCTTTTTTGTTGACTTTTTGCATATTCAGGGATATAATTGGAATTACCAACCAACCTTACGGGAATTATTTCATGAACAAAGAACAATTTTTTGATAAAGTGTGGGACATTACCAACAACATCAGTTATGCCCCCTTGTTCACTCAAACCATGACGGCCATTACGTATGCTAAAGTTTTTGTACCCGGCCAATTTACCGCCGGTGTCCCCGGTAAGCATTTGACGGTACATTTTAACCGTCATACCCCCGAACACCCCGGTACAATCAGTAAAGCCGTCCGTCAAAAAATGTTTCATCACTATGAAGTGCATGGCTTGTTTGATCGCTGTTTTACGCCGGATCAGGCGGCAGAAATCAAAAAGACGCAGCAACTGCCGTATCTGTATGACTTTCGCTATGCCGTGCCTTTGGATTGCGGCGGGGCCGCCGTTTCACGCAACATCGTTTTAATGTGTAATCATGCCGGCGGCATTTTGGGACAACGGCTGTGGTACCCTATACGCGAGAAAATGAGCCAGATTTTGGCATCTAATTCCGAATTTCGCGAAGTCTCTTTGCAAATACCGCAAGTGCCTGCCGTTGTTCATATAGAAGATGTTGTGCGTTTTTGCGAATCTAACGAAGCCGAAGAACGGCGGATTTTGAAAAGACGTGATGTCTTGTCCCGAGACTCGCATGTCCATGCCGATCGGGAAAGTAAACGCATTGTCATTCGCGTATCGGGTCATCCGTTTCAATGGGCTTCTTCCGTGTGTGTCCAGATGCAAAGCCCGATCCCCGGGGCCCGGCAGGCCTTTTACGCCGATGTGTTTTTGAAACGGAAAATCCGGCGGCGGGATGCGGCTTTGTTGGCGGGTTTAAGCCCCGAAGAACGGGTGAAGATGTCTATGACGGGGATTTATCCGAAGCGCATGCATTTGGAAATGCACCACATTGTACCGTTGGAATTCGGCGGGCAAAATGAATTGGCTAATGTGTGTTTAATTCACCCCGATACGCACCGGCGGTTTAATGATACGGTGGAATACCCGTTGCGACAATTTTTTACGAAAAATCCGGATTTGTGCCAACCGTACTATAACGGTATTCCCGTATTTTTGGAAGTGCCGATGCCGTTATTGTCATACCGGACACCGCGGGCCGATTTGACCGAAATTCAACGGTTGAAAACCAATCATACAAAATATGAACGGCGGAAAGTGCGGCGGTCGGAAAAAACAAACTTGTCTTTGTTGATTCGCAACGGGCACCTGGATAAAGAATACGAACACAGTTAAAAAGCTTTTGACTTTTCACGGAAAAAGGCGTATAATCCGAACCGACCCGTTGTGTGGGTCGGTTTATTTTTTAAAAAGGATGAAAATATGATAGAAATCACGCTGCCCGATGGGGCAAAAATGCAATTTGATTCGCCGGTGTCGGGCTTACAGGTTGCGGAAAAAATCAGTATGGGTTTAGCCAAAAATGCGGTTGCGGTACGGGTGAATGATACCTGGACCGATTTAACAACCCCGATCACCGAAAATGCCCGGATTTCTATCATCACAACCCGGGATCCGGATGCGTTGACGATTTTGCGTCATACGGCGGCCCATGTATTGGCTCAGGCCGTCAAGCGGTTGTATCCTCAGGCCTTGATTACCATCGGTCCCGCAATTGAAAACGGCTTTTATTATGACTTTTTCGGTGTGGTGTTTAATGAAGAAGACTTGAAAAAAATTGAAGCCGAAATGGCAAAAATCGTGGCCGAAGACTTGCCGATTGTACGGTCGGAAATGCCGCGTGCCGATGCGGTCAAGTTCTTTGAAACCCGCGGTGAAAAGTACAAAGTGGAACTGATCAACGATATGCCCGCCGATGTGGATACGGTATCCCTGTACACCCAAGGAGAATATGCGGATCTGTGCCGCGGACCGCACTTGCCGTCTACCGGACGGGTGGGGCATGCGGTGCGCCTGACGAAAGTCGCGGCGGCCTATTGGCGTGGCGATGCCAAGCGGGAATCCCTGCAACGCGTGTACGGAACGGCGTTTTGGACGGATAAAGAATTAAAGGCTTACTTTGATATGTTGGCCGAAGCGGAAAAGCGGGATCATCGGAAATTGGGACGCGAAATGGACTTGTTCCACTTTGAAGAATATGCCCCCGGTGATGTGTTTTGGCACCCGCGGGGATGGACGTTCTTTCAAACCTTGATTGCCTATATGCGGCGGCGGCAGGCGGCGGAAGGCTATGTGGAAATCAATACGCCGCAAATAATGGATAAAGTCTTGTGGGAAATTTCCGGTCATTGGAAATGGTATCGGGAAAATATGTATACCACCACGATTGAAGAAAAAACTTTTGCCATTAAACCGATGAACTGTCCGGGCGGCGTTTTGACATTCAAACAAGGTATTACCAGTTATCGGGACCTGCCGAAACGGATTGCCGAATTCGGCCGTGTGCATCGGTATGAAGCGTCCGGCGCTTTGCACGGCTTGTTGCGCGTGCGGGCCTTTACGCAAGATGATGCTCATATTTTCTGCACCCCCGAACAATTCAAGGCCGAATGTCAACGAGTGGTGGCGTTCATGTTGGACATTTATAAAGATTTCGGATTAAAAGATGTGAATATCAAACTGTCCACCCGGCCGGCCGAACGGATCGGTACCGATGAAATTTGGGATATGTTGGAAGCCGGCTTGGCCGATGCCTTGACGGATATGGGGTACAAGTACACCGTCAATCCGGGGGACGGTGCCTTTTACGGGCCCAAGTTGGACTTTAAGTTGAAAGATGCCCTGGGTCGGGAATGGCAGTTGGGTACGTTGCAGGCGGATTTGAACCTGCCGGAACGGTTTGATGTGACTTATATCGGTGAAGACGGGCAAAAACACCGGCCGATTATGTTGCATCGGGCTTTGTTCGGATCATTGGAACGGTTTGCGGGCGTGTTGATTGAACATTGTGCCGGCGCGTTTCCGTTTTGGTTGGCCCCGGTGCAAGTGGTGGTGGCCCCCATTTCGGCCGAACAAGATGATTATGTGCGGGATTTGACACACAAGTTATTTGTGGCCGGCATTCGGGTAGAATCGGATCTGCGTAATGAAAAGATTAGTTATAAAGTGCGGGAACATTCCTTGAAAAAGGTACCGGTGATTTTGGTTATCGGGGCCAAGGAAAAGGAAAATGGAACCGTTACCATTCGCCGCTTGGGTTCGGACAAACAAGAAGTCATGCCGTTTGATGAAGCGTTGCGGTTGTTCAAACGGGATGCCCGTTTCCCCAGTGTGGAATACGAGGACTAAACGAAACGGGGCGATGTATGTCGCCCCGCTTTTTGCAGAACCGATGTTTATCGGCCGGATTGCCTGTCCCGCAGACGGCGGGCGCGTTCGGCTTGCTTGACCGGTGAGTGATCTTCATTGGCCTTAAACACCCCTGCATCGCGGTAAAATTTCATCTCTTCTGTGTATTCTTTGGTACCGGGGGCGGCGTATTTGATGACCGGATCTATGCCTACGGACCGATAATCTTGAATCACTTTGCGTTGGCGATCATGATAGGCTTGCAGGGCCTTATCGTCCGGTCGTTCGGTCAGTGTTTCTTGAATCATCTTTAAGCCTTGTGAAAAATTGTCGGCGGTTTCCGTGATGGGAGACGCATGTGTTTTCAAAAAAGATTTCAGGCTTTCGCGGTTTTCCGCCTTGGTCCCCCAATGGGCCGCATAACCCAAAGTCGCAATCATGGCCAAACGGCGCAGGATAATCCATGCATCACGCAGGGCCGATTTGAACTTGAATAATCGGATGGCACGCTTGTCGGCGGCCGTCAAGGGTGGAGGCGTTTGTCTGGAATATGGTATCATGGCCTTGTCTCCTTTCACACTTCTTACAGTATACCACGAAAATAAAAACCTGTCAAATTCGGGTCTTGATACCGGTCCGAAAGACGGCTGAAAACAAGGCTGGACTTTTGCAAAAAAATAGGATATAATACGTCATCAGAGGTATGCATATGAATCAAAAAAAAGAACCGTCGCAGCGGCAACTGCGTGTTGCGGAAGAAATCCGCCATGTATTGGGAAAAATGTTTGTAGAAGATAACCTGTTTATTGACGGGTTAAAGCCGGCTTATGATATGATTACCGATGTCAAAATTGCACCGGATTTATCGTACGCCTCTGTTTTTATTCGTGCCATTGAACCGGTGGATACGGATGAACAAGTGGCTTTGTTGAATACGCATAAAGGTAAATTCCGCTATCGGATCGGCCGGTCCATTCGCTTGCGGATTGTGCCGGATATTGTGTTTAAGCCTGACGGCCGGTTTGAAGAAACACAGGCGATGGACGACCTGTTGAATAATCCTAAAGTGCGGGCCGATGTTGAAAAATATGCTGACGAAGCAAAATGACTTGAACGGCTGGTTGATCATTGACAAGCCCTTGGAGATGGGATCTACCACCGTTGTGTCCCGCTTGAAGCACGCCCTGCACCCCGATCGGATCGGTCATGCGGGAACGTTGGATCCGTTGGCAACCGGTGTGTTGCCGATTGCGTTAGGCCAAGCAACCAAGTTGATTCCGTATGTGATGAACGGGGAAAAAGTCTATGAATTCCAAATCACATGGGGGGCCGAAACCGAAACAGATGATGCCGCCGGTGCGATAGTGTGTACGTCAGATGTCCGGCCGGATCCGGATGCCGTGCGGGCCGTCTTACCCCGCTTTGTGGGAACTATTCTGCAACAACCGCCGGCGTATTCGGCCCTGAAAATCAACGGTCGGCGTGCGTATGACTTGGCCCGGCAGGGAGACACGGTGAACTTGGCCCCGCGTCCGGTACGGATTGATGAACTAACCATAACGGCATGGACACCGCAAACCGCCGATTTTCGGGTACGTTGCGGTAAAGGCACTTATGTACGATCGTTGGGACGCGATATCGGGCGTGCCTTGGGCACTCGGGGATTTATTTCCCGGTTGCGACGGGTACAGTGCGGCCCCTTCTCGGCAACCGATGCAGTTCCGTTGAACGCTTGTATAGAGGGGGTCTGTCCGACTTTATTCCCTTTGGAAACGGCTCTGGATACGTTGCCGATAGTGCATGTGAATGCCACGGAAGCCCGCCGCTTGGCCCAAGGACAGCGGATCCCGGCGCGGACATTGGTGAATCCGCCCCCAATCCCTTGGCCCGATGATACCGTGGTGCGTGTGGTGTGTGAAACGCGTCTGATCGGGTTGGCCCGGTGGCGGGGACAGGTTGTGCATCCGTATCGGATATTTTGCGCTTGACAAGTCCCGATTTTTCACATACACTTGACGGGTTATAAGGGGTCAATACACATGAATACCATCAAGGCTTTTTTAGAACAGTATTTAGGATCGTCTGTTTTGACGGGGGTCAGCGTCCTGTTTCAAGTGTGTGTCATTATTTTTCTGCTGTGGTATGCGTATACGCGCCTGATTAAAAATACGCCGGTGGAAAAAACGGTGAAAGGCATTTTACTGTTTCTCAGCACCGTGTGGTTGACCGGCGAAGTGTTTGCCTTGTTGCACTTGCGGATTTTAAGCGGTGTCTTGAAATCATTGATTATGTTGATTTTACTGTCTTTTGTCGTGATTTTTCAACCGGAATTACGGCGCTTTATGGCTCGCTTGGGGAATACGGTTAGTCTGGGACCCCGAAAATCCGCGGCCGTACGTCAAAAGACAGATGCGTTGGTGGCTTGCCTGATGACGGCTATCACATATTGGAAAAAACATCACACAGGGGCGCTGTTGGTCTTTGAACGGGCCGAACCGCTGGAACCCGTCATTGCGGGGGGCGTTCCCTTGAATGCGCTTTTGTCGCCGGAATTGCTGATCAACTTGTTTTTTGTGAATACGCCGCTGCATGACGGGGCGGTCCTGATTAAACAAAACAAAGTCGTGTCGGCCGGTGTCATTTTGCCCTTGTCCACCGATGCGGGTATCAGTTGGAAATACGGCACACGTCATCGGGCCGCCATCGGTATCACGGAAAGCACAGATGCTTTGGCAATCGTGGTATCCGAAGAAAGCGGCGATGTGTCTTTGGTGCAAGGCGGACACATACAATCTTATGCAACTTTGACCGATATGCCGGCAGAATTGACCCGCTTTTTACAAATTTCACGCCCCGCTTTGCCTAAAATGTCATGGTGGGAAAAAGTTCGCCGCTTGATGAAAACCGGCCTGAACGGCCCCCAAAAAACACCGGAGAAAAAATGAAAAAACAACCTCATATCCGCCCGTCCTGGGATGACTATTTTATGCAGATTGTTCACGCCTTGTCCGAACGGGCAACCTGTGATCGGGGACGGACCGCTTGCGTTATCGTACGCGATCATCAAATCATTTGTTCGGGTTATGTCGGGTCGTTGCCCGGTATGCCTCATTGTGATGATGTCGGGCATTTATTGCGGACTGTTACCCAGGAAGACGGTACACAAACAACCCATTGTATGCGTACCATCCATGCCGAACAAAACGCGATTTGTCAAGCCGCCCGACGGGGTATTTCTATTGAAGGGGCAACCTTGTATTGCAAACTGGCCCCGTGTCGTACGTGTGCCATGTTGCTGATCAGTTGCGGGATCCAACGCATTGTGGCCGAATATCCGTATCAATCCGGTTCGGAAGCAGAAGCCTTATTACGCGCAGCCGGTGTCCGGATAGAGTACACTCACCAAGATGCTTTGAGATATTAAATATCGTTAGTTGTGTTCAGGGACAACTTGAGTGCGGAGAGAGCATCGGCGATCGGGATGAAGCGTGAGAAGTCAGTTTCATCGGTTGAGGCGGGTTCGTTATCATCGCGTGCCAAACCGGGTGCCAATGTGATACCCAAGACATTTCCGGTGTCATTCAGCAACGGTCCGCCGGCGGAGCCGGGGCCGGTGGTAATATCGGCTTGGATGAGTGTCAGATCGTCCCGTGGACTGTATCGCAGCGTGCCGATAATTCCTTTTGTCAGGGTAGCCCGATAGCCGTTTTCAAACGGTGTGCCGACGGCATAGACGGTATCGGTCGGTGTCAGTTCTTCCGTCCGGGCGATGGGCAAAGCCATGTTGTCCCGTATATCGGCTTTAATCAAAGCGACATGATGCCGCAGATCCACACGGACAACGCGCGCGGCGTACCGGGTACCGGCGGTATCCGTAATCTGAACCGTTTGCGCGTCTCCCACCACTTCGGCTGCGGTGAGAGCATAGCCGTCATCGTTGATAAAGAAACCGGAACCTTGTCCGGCTTCATCGGCTTGCACGGTCAGGACGGCCCGTCGGATCCGATAGAACTGATCTCGCACAGGCTTGTAGGATGGGCGTGCACGGGTGGAGAGTGTTAAAGGTGTATATGCGGCAGCCGGCCATAACTCGGCGGGGTCTGTGGCGGTTATCAGACGGCGAAAGTCCTCCCGCCGTCCCAGATTGTCGGCCGCGTCCGCCACGGCCCGAATAAAGATGGCTTTATCGCCCCCGTTGACAGGATCATCTACATGCCCGTAGCCCCGGGTGGTAAAGGTACCGATGACCCGCCGCCGGATCAGGTCGTACACTTCCCACTCGGCGGTAATGACCCCGTTGCCGCCGGCCTGATGTTGGGACTGGATCAGAACGGGCGTGAACAGGTGGCATACATTCAAACGTATATCCGTAATCCGTAAAGACAAGAGCAACTCGGCGCGGGGACGTTTGTACTTGTCATGAAAGTAAGACCGCCGATGTTCGGTGATGTCATACCCCAAG
The DNA here is from genome assembly GCA_934202735.1 of uncultured Alphaproteobacteria bacterium. Lineage (GTDB taxonomy): Bacteria > Pseudomonadota > Alphaproteobacteria > CAAHEQ01 > UBA3637 > CALXZG01. The sequence goes on from CAKPYH010000001.1 coordinate 154,076, forward strand.
CGGCTTAAAGCACGCTCTATGCGGGTGCCGGCTTCTGTGGGCCAGGAACCGAACAGGTTGTCGTCTTCATCCCAATACCGTTGGGAACGGCTCAGGCGATAGGTCAAGGTGGGATTACAGATATACACTCCGACCCGGACATTGGGGACCGAGAAGCGCCAGTACGGATAGGCGATATAAGGGGTCTCGCGTTCCAGGTCAAACAGGCCGCCGTCAAAGGCAATCCGGCGTTGTTGTGTGCGGGCGGATAAGGGAGACATATCAGGCGACTTGACCACATCGGGCAGGGGCAGAGCCCGTTGACACCCCGCCAGCATCAGACTTACCCCGATGACTGTCATGCATGATAACCGTGTCAAATCCATCATATTATATGTTAGGCTAGGCCCGCCCCCGCCAAATGTCAAGCAAAAAATGGATAATGGAATAAAAAAAGCCCAAAGATGATAAAAAGGGGTGGATATAGGCCCGAAGATGACGGGGAAAAGTGGAACTCCGGCGGGGCAAAGAGAACGCCTGTTTATCCGGGTGATGTCGGTCATGAAGCGTATAGAATCAACGGCCGGGGTGATGGATGGGGGACGTGTAGTGAATGACTTTCCGCATCAGGGTGGAAAACGGGTATTGATTAAATCGGTCGGGGGGCACAAAAATCATGTCCGGGGCCGGGAGTGTCTCGGTCCGGCAGGTGCGAACGGTGAGTGTCAACCGAAAATGTGTAAAAGTATGGACCACCTGTCCCACTTCCGATCCGGCGATGGTGGTATACAGCGGTGTTTCATCCGCATAAGACCACGGAAATTCGTATAATCCCGATAGCAAGCCCCGCCCGCCCCGTTGGCGTATCGCATACGCGCCGGCATTATTTTGAATCAGCCACACTGTCCCGCGGCGTTCCTGTTTCATCGGCTTTGGTCGTACCGGGATTTGTTCGGCAATGCGACGGGCGCAAGCAAGGCAAGTCGGTTGCCACGGACAAGCCTCACATTTCGGGTGTTCGGGCAGGCAGATTGTTGCCCCCAGGTCCATAATCGCAGACGCATAATCCGCCCCCCGATCCGCCGGTGTCAGCGGTTGTGCCCGCCGATAAATATCGTCCCGTGTGATGGCTTGCGTCAGGCCGTACAAGCGGGCAATGACGCGTATGACATTCCCGTCCACAACCGTTTCGGGCATGTTAAAGGCAAAGCAGCAAATACTGGACGCTGTATAGGGGCCAATTCCGGGCAGTTTCAACAAGGTGTTCCGATCCGCCGGTATCCGACCGTTATATTGATCCGCTAACACACGGGCACATTCATGCAGTTTGCGGGCCCGGGTGTAGTAGCCCAAACCTTGCCACATCAACAGGACATCTTGCACATCGGCCGCCGCCAAAGCCTGAACGTTTGGAAAGCGGTTCATCCAGCGTGGAAAATAATCCAGTACCGTTTTGACGGTTGTTTGTTGCAACATAATTTCGGAAATCCAAACGGCATAGGGATCACTATGCGCCCCGCCTTTAACGCGCCACGGCAAATCACGTCCGTACTGGTCAAACCAGGCTAAAAGCCGGTCGGATAACGTATGCGCGGATAAAGGACGTACCATTAAATGCCCAAGTCTTCTTCCGGAGTCAAGGGGGCCGCCGGTGCTTCTGCCGGTACATCAGCGATCGGGGCCGTCTCGGCCGGGGGATTATCCGAAGTTGTATCAGCCGGTGGTGGAGGAATGACGGGATCCGGGGTTTCGGAATCTGTTGCAGGATCGTCCGGTTCTGATACCGGGGATTCCGGTCTTTCCGGCGGGACAGGTACAACCGATGAGGCCTCATCAGGTGTCATCTCGGCCTCAGGTACGCTTTCATTGGAGTGATCCGTTGGCGGGGTTTCCGGTTCCGAATCCGGTTCGGTCGGTTCCGGCGTAGGGTCGGGGGACGTTAAAGGCACAACCTGTTCCTGCTGAATGGTTTTAACGGTACGCGCCAGAACTTGCAATTTGCGTTTGTGGTTCGGATCTACACGCAAATAAACGTCTTGTCCCGCTTGAATTTTGCCCTGCATCAACAACATGGACAAGGGGGTTTCCACCTGTTCCTGAATCAAGCGTTTTAAGGCCCGAACACCGAACTTGGATGTAAAGACTTCTTCCACAAACCAATCCTTGGCGCGTTCGTCCACCACGACATTCAGGTTGACGGCTTTGGCGCGTTTCAGTAATTTATTCAAGTGAATATCCACAATCGCGCGTAAGTCTTCTTCCTTTAATTGGTGGAAAGAAACAATATCGTCCAACCGGTTCAAAAATTCGGGACGGAAGTATTCGGTGAGTTTTTCCACCCGTTGATAACTGGGTAAGTTGGCCCCGACGTTTGAAGTCAGAATAATAATCGTGTTGCGAAAATCCACCGTGACACCCTTGCTGTCGGTCAGGCGACCTTCGTCCAATAACTGCAACATCAGGTTCAAAATATCCAAGTGTGCTTTTTCAATTTCGTCAAACAAAACCACCTGAAACGGCTTTAATCGGACCGCTTCGGTCAACAGGCCGCCTTGTTCAAACCCCGGTGATCCCGGCGGCGGCCCGATCAAGCGGGTAACGGCCGACCGTTCCATATATTCGGACATATCAATCCGCAACAAAGCCGTCTCATCATTAAACATAAAATCCGCCAAAGACTTGGCCAATTCTGTTTTCCCCACCCCGGTGGTCCCGATAAACAAGAACGACCCGATAGGACGGTTGGGATCTTGCAACCCCGACCGCGATCGCCGCAACGCATCGGCAACGACTTTCACGGCGTTATCCTGCCCCACCACGCGTTTACGCAACAAGTCTTCCGCTTTGGCCAAGCGGTGGCGTTCTTCGGCATCTACTTTTTCAACGGGAATGCCGGTCCAACTGGCAATCGTGCGGTTGCAAAACTCAATATCCAGCACATCGGTATTTTCATCAATTTCCCCGCGGGCAATGTCCATTTTCAGCAAACTGGCCGAATCATCCAGCAAGTCTAAAGCCTTTTCCGGAAAGTACCGGTTTTTGATATAGCGGTGGGTCAACTGGCACGCACCGCGGACCGTTTCAGTCGGGATTTTAATGCCGTAGTGATCTTCTAAACGCCCCTTGCGGCCGTCCACGATTTGAATACTGTCTTGCAAAGTCGGCTCTTCCAACAGCAAGCTTTGCACACACCCCATGACGGCTGTATCTTTTTCCAGAAAGCCCACATAATGAATCGTATCCGTTTCTATGATACAGGACAGTTGCCCCGATAATAATGCTAACTTTAAGAACTTGGCCGGTTCCTTGTTTTCCGGGTTCGTGTCTACATAGACCAGGAAACTCACATCTTTTAAGTACAGGACCTGACGATGTTGACTGGCAATGACGGTTTCCATGACGCGCTTGGTCAATTCGGCGTATTCGTCTTCCGTTTTGGTATCCAGCATCAGGCGAGCCACGTCTAACCCGACCACTTCCCGCCGCAACTCATCGGGTGCGTTTTCGGACGAAATAAAAGCGATTAAACCTTCAATCAAGGCCGTTTTTCCGATACCGCTGGGGCCAACCACAACGGGATTGCTTTTCGTGCTGCGCAACATAATGTGAATCAGGCGTTCCAATTCCGTCTCACGCCCGACCAGTTCGGTGAGTTTTCCTTGGCGTGCCAAGTCCGAATAATTGATTAAATATCGGGATACATCGGTGGTTGTTGTGGGGGCAGATGTCAGGTTCGGTGTCGGCATATCAGTCTGCATCCTCCCCGTTGTTCCCGGCGAACGTAAAGGAATGACGATAGTGTAATTCTTTGCCTCGCGCATCTGCTTCAATTAAATCGGCATCGTACATATCTTTGTCTTCCAAAACCAGGTAGGCATTATATTGCGATCCCTGCATACGAGCCAGCAAATACGCTTTTTGCGCATCCCCCCAAATCAGTTGCTCGCGATCATCGGGATAGCCGTATGTTTCAAACACGGTTTTCCAAAAAGCGTCCCGCCGCCGGACCTTTTTCGCAAAGTTCTTTTGGGTGAAGTTTAGGGAATTATCCCCTTTGTTTTCATAATAAATCTTGTATGCGCCGTTGTCCGAATGGTTCCCGGTAAATAAAACCTGTATATACTCGGCCGTTTGAGGTTTGGCCAGTGTAATAGACGACACATAATACACATCGTCTTGCTTGGCCAATGATAAAATACAGTTCTTTAAAGCGTCCGTACGCAGGTGGCGGGCATCGCGACATTGACGATCATAGTATGATGTTTGATGCAATGGGATACCGTGTTCCACTCGGGTAATCTGATATCCGTTTTCACGGGCGACTTCCCAAACATCTTCGGGGGTCATACCCAAAGTCAGGCCCGCAATGTCAAAAGAACGGACATCTTTGGTTTTCATCAGTTCGGCCAAAGGATCCGCCGGATCCTGCTCCACCGGATTTTGGGTGTTTTTTTTCGCCTGTTCGCGGGCGGCACGGGCCTGTTGTTCCTTTTGAGCCCGGGCGCGGGCGGCGGCTTGCTCACGGGCGGCCTGTTCCTGTTCGGCCTGATACCGTTGAACACCCGCATTCAGTTGACGGGATAAATCCGTTGTTTCTTCCGCCGTCATATCCACCGCCGGAGGAACCATGACGCGGCGGGCCGGTGCAGTATCCGCAGAAGTGTCCGCCGGCACAGAATCCGGCTCCGGTGCGGCAATACGGGCAGGGTGTTTCCGTTCGGATAAAGACACTTTGACAGCCGGTAATTCCGGCGGGGTCAGGGTAATCTGATCCAATGGTTTGGCATGACGACCCAGGTTAGGACGATCGCCATCGTCAAACAAGGGAATATCGGCCTCCTGAGCCAAGGCAGGCAGGGCCAAAAATAACCCTAAAACAGCAAAATAAACCGGTTTCATCGCGTATCCCTTCATTTTTAACTTGACCTTTTCAAAATATAACGTTAAAACTATATAATCAGTTTTAGCGGAATTCCCAGATAAAAGCAAGGAAAAAAATGAGTCAAATTAAATCAGTTGTTGTTTTTTGCGGTGGTGCGTCCGGCCGGAAAGAAATTTTTACCCGAGAAGCCTTTCGTTTAGGGCAAATTTTGGCCGATAACAATATCCAGTTGATATACGGTGCGGGCGGCAGCGGTATGATGCGGGCCGTGGCCGATGGTGCTTTGAGTGAAGACGGCTATGTTATTGGGGCCACCATTCAATCTTTATTCGGGATTGAACGACCGGACCTATCCACAAAAGTGGCTAAAATGGAAATTTTCCAAACCATGTATGAACGCAAAGTCTCTATGACGAAACAGGCCGATGCCGTCTGTGTTTTGCCGGGCGGATTGGGAACGTTGGACGAGTTATTTGAATTGGTCGTCCTGCGACAACTGGGGATCAGTCATCAGCCGATTGTCGTTGTCAACACGGACGGTTATTATAACACGCTGCGGCAGTTTTTGCTGGAAATGGTGGGGCAAGGATTTGCCCGCCCCAGCCAGATGGCTTTGTTTCACTTTGTCAATACGGTGGATGAAGTGGTGCCCGCTATTCGCTTTCAGCAAAAGTTGATTGAGCAAAAAAAGCATGCGCATAAATAACAGATTACATATCATATTATGTATGGTCATGATGATGATTATGACGGGGTGTGCCACCCGTCCCACAGATCCGGAGGCTTTGCGTATCTATGAACAAAATAATGATCCGTTGGAACCGATGAACCGGGCGGTGTTTCGCTTTAACATGACGGCGGACGAATATGTCCTGGAACCGGTGGCGCGGGGATATCGGGCCATCGTGCCCGAACCGGCCCGCGACGGTATCGGCAATTTCCTGGAAAACATTAAGCAACCGGTTTATTTATTTAACGCGATTTTACAAGGAGACGGTACGGCGTGCGGGCAAATCACAACTCGTTTTTTGGCGAACACCTTTTTCGGGTTTTTCGGTGTGTTTGATTCCGCCACACACATGAAAATTCCCGTGGTCAAACGCGACTTTGGTCAAACACTGGCCGTGTGGGGCGTGGAAAACGGCGGGCCGTACCTGATGATTCCTTTTTGGGGTGCCTCCAATGTGCGTGATGCGACCGGTATGGCGGTAGATGCGTTTGCCCAACCGTTGGACTATGTGGTACGGGATCAATGGATCACGGTGGCCCGATGGGGGGCGAACGGTATTGTGGACCGCGAACGGGCGTTGGACTTGGTGGACAGCGTGAAAAAGTCTTCCACGGATTTGTATGCCACGATGCGCAGCATGTCGCAACAAAACAGGCGTAAAGAAATCAATGCCTTGGTGCATAATCCGGCCGCAGAAAATCCGGCTCCGGCGGATTATGAATTTGACTTTCCGGATGATGGAGAATAAAGGACGTTTCTGATGAAAAAAATATATGCTTTGATTTTAGGGGTGTTGTTGGTTCCGGCCGTTGCCCGCGCCGGCGATCCGGCCATAGAGTTTGTCAGCCAAACCGCCGATACCGTGATCAATACAATTTTGAAAGCCGATGTGTCGCAAGATGAAAAATTGACCCGCTTTCAAAAAGAATTTACCCGGGCTTTGGACCTGAAAAATATCGGGCAGTTCGTCTTGGGCATTTATTGGCGCAAGGCTTCCGCCGAAGAAAAAGACGCTTTTTTGCAAGCGTTTACCGACTTTACCACCAAAACATGGGCCGACCGGTTTAACCTGTATCAAGGTCAACAACTGATCTTTACGGGCAGCCGCAACGCCGAACGTAATCAGTTGTATGTGGACAGTCAGTTCCAAAACAACCCGCCGGTGGAAGTTATTTGGCGGTTGCGGCAAAAGGACGGCACCTATCGGATCATTGATATTATCGTGGAAGGTGTCAGTATGGCCATGAGTTATCGCAACGAATACAGTGCCTTTTTGCAAACACATAACGGTGATGTGGGCGCTTTGGCGCAGGAATTGCGTCAAAAAAGCGATGCCTTTACCTGGACCGAAAGCAAAAAATAATCGGCCCGAAAAGCAGGAATTGGCCCCCGGTTTTCCCCGGGGGCTTTCATTTTTTTCAAAAATACGAATGTAATAAAATCAAAGGGTTATTGTGCGTTTTGGGGCTAACCCTTGACTTTTTTGAAAAATATGATATAATAAGCCTTGTACATCAACCGGAGAATGAAATGCCTATCGTACTTACCTATTACAAAAACTTTATCGGACGCAAAAAGCAAATTAAAGAACGTTATATGACGGATGAAGCCGGCGTGAAAAACGGCTTGTATCAACTGTATCACCGCAACGGTATGCAGGCCAAAGAATGCACTTATAAAAATGATGTGCTGCACGGTACATGTACGCAACGCCATGAAAACGGCCGCGTGTCATCGGTGTGTATGTATCGCGACGGGTGTTTGGAAGGAACGTATACGTCTTATTATCCGGACGGCATGATGCGGTATCAGGCCTCCTTTCATGACAATCAACCCGTAGGAGAAATGAAGTTCTTTGAAAAGGACGGCAATATCCGGATGAATCAACAAAAGGACGGGACAACGCAAACGGTGGCCGAATACTGGGAAGGCGGGCATCATATTACCCGTACCGAAGACGGTCAGGTGGTTCATGAAGAAGAACTGCCCCAAGATCGGGTGAAAAAAGTGGTTCGCCATTTTGACAAGAGTAAAAGTGCTTGGTGCCAAACGGATTATTATTACACCGGCGATCATTTGGTGGAACGGGTGGAATGGGAGCCGTCATTTGAACGAGCCATACACTATCAATACCGCCGCGACAGCGATCGGTTGTTGGCCCTTTTTTCCTGTGTGAACGGTGAAAAAGACGGCATTTATTTGCACTTTGACGAAACGGGCAGCGTGGATACGCGTCTGGAATATGTAAAAGGTAAACGGGATGGTTTGGCGTTGTGGTTTTATACGCAAGATTCCATTCCTGTCCAAGTCCAAGAATGCGGGGCCTATTGTAATGACAAGCCCGAAGGTGTGTTTGTCTCTTATGACGAGAAAGGCTGTCCGACACGCAAGCAAGTGTATCAGAACGGGAAACCGGTGGTCAATGCGCACATGGAACGGTTGGCCTTTGAAAAGAAAGCCGAAGCCGGTCTACGCTTGGAAATGACGCGGGAATTGGTGGCGAAATTGCGCCAAAACGATAGACAAGGGGCCTTGAAAATCGCGCAACAATTCCATACGCAAAAGGCCGATGTGCCGCGGCGGACCGCTTTGAAGTTTGGCGGACAACGGACGCGGGTCTAGCCTATTTTCCTTGTAAAAGACACACAAGCCGCTTGGGACTTCCCGGGCGGTTTTGTTTCGGGCCGGCCGATTTTTTACTGGACGGCGGGCATAAAACAGGTTATACTGACCCCATGAATAAAACAAATGCAATGCGGGTTTTGGAACGCGCCGGTGTGCCGTTTGTTGCCCATGAATATGATACCGCGCGGGGTGTAGACGCGCTATCCGTGGCGGCGACTTTGGGTATGCCGCCGGATCGTATCTTCAAAACATTGGTGGTGATCAGCCCGATGCGTGAACACTTTGTGTTTGTGGTCCCGGCCACCGGAGAGTTGGACCTGAAAAAAGCCGCCCGCGCCGCCGGTGTCAAAAGTTTAGAGATGTTGCCGCAAAAAAGCCTGTTATCCACAACGGGCTATGTTCACGGCGGGTGTTCGCCTGTCGGCATGAAAAAGGCTTTCCCGACATTTTTTGATGTATCGGCCCGGGCACAGGAAACCTGTTGCGTCAGCGGCGGTAAAATCGGCCTGACTTTGGAAGTCAATGCCGACCGATTGGCGGCCTTTATATCGGCCCGTTTTGCCGATCTGATTGCCGCGCACGCAACGCCCTAAGCGATCAAGAAAACGACTTGTTAAAATTGCCGGTTGTGGTATGGGGAATGGGTTTGCCGGCCCGGATGGCGGTCCAGATGCGGCGGGCTTGGTCCGGGGTGTAGGCCCGATGGCAAAAGTCTACCCGATAGGCCCCCGCCGGAAGGGTGCGTGCCGTTGGCGGCAGAGCAAAAGCACGGGTATCCATAACCGTTGTTTGACAATTTTCAGAGACCAAAATATACCGGCCTTTGGGGCCCGTTAAATCCATTTCTAACCGCCCGCGCGGACAATCCCGACAGGCGTTTTCCCGCACGCAGTTGGCCGATAAAAACAGGGGAATATCCTGATACAGAATCAAGGTTGTTTGCGTTGTCTTGCGGGATAAAGCGTGTATGTTATCGCCGGTGTCTTCCACCGAAAAGGCCACGCGTGAACATCCGTTTTCCAGAGCCATCGCAACGGCTTGGGTATTCATCAGGGAGACCGTGGCATCTAATGTCAAATCCATGCCCCGCGGCAGCAAATTCCACCCGGCCGGATTGCCGATTTCCCAGCGGGTCCACCCGTCCCGTACGCAGGCGTCCACCAACGTCCGCCACGGCTCTTCCGGCCGCAGAATCGGGGGCAGGGCCAATCGGGTTTTCTCTTGGGGCAAGCGGGCCAAATCGGCCGGCGTGGTTTGCGGGGACAGTAAAAACACCAATTCATCATAATCGGTCAAAGCCGGGACCAGAGTTAAATCATCGGTTTTGACACTCCACAGTGCCGGCCGGTCCGAAACCCGCAAAGTCGGTGTTTGGGGCAGGTGATGTACCGGATCCGGCCTTGTCAGACGGGCATATAAATCGCGTCTCAGGTCATTTAAGACCGATGCCGGTACAAACAAATCGTCAGGATTGTGTATGTGCAGATCTTGTAAAGTCCATACCGTTTGCCCGACCTTTTCAAAGGCTTGACGCACTGATTCCGCTATTTTATCGGGGTGCTCGGCCGGTGTAAAAGGCCCCGTGCGTTCGGCCGTTTGATCGGCGGATACAGCCGTGATTTTATCGGGTGTGATAAAGATATCTACGTCAATCGGATACCGGTTTTTATACGCCCCCGGCCGAGGTTTTTGAAACGGATAAGCCCCTTTTACCCGTGTGGACGAGGCCAAATAAACGGTGTTGCCCGGTTGAATAAACGGGTGATGCGGGGGCAGGGTGAGGGTCAGCGGTTGCCCCGCCGGGGCTTCAAAGACTTTTTTACCCTGCACGGTCAGGTTTTCCGCCGAAAAGCCAAAGGGTTTTTCCTGACCCGCGACATCAATTTGAATCCCGTCATAGCGGGCAATCGGCCGATCAGGGCGAAAGGTTATGGTGTGAGACATAACGCGGTCTACCGTGCCGACAGGCAAGCCCCGATGGCCTACAAAATCCGGATCTGTTATGTCTTTTCGCTTGCCGTTCAGGTGGAGTTTTGTCCAAGGGCGGGCAAAAATTTGTTTCAGGTTATCGCTTAAACCGATGTCCGCGCGACCGGTATCCAAAATGCGCCGGTAATAATCCGTTACGGCACCGACATACAAAGCCGTTTTTTTGCGTCCTTCAATTTTCAAAGACAGACCGGGCAGCTTTAACACGTCTCGTTCCAAAGCCAGATCTTTCATGGAAAACGGGTGAGAGGGCCGGCCGTTCAGTCGGAATAAATCTCGGCAGGAGTACACACAACGGCCCCGATTGGCACTGCGCCCCGTTGTCAAAGACGAAAACAGGCACAGGCCACTGTATGAATAGCATAACGCCCCATGCACGAAAACTTCTATTTCCACACCGGAATCGCGTTGAATCTTTTGAATCTCGGGCAAGGATAATTCACGGGCCAACACCACCCGCGTAAAGCCCATTTTTTTGAGAGCCAGGGCACCGGCCAAAGAATGAACCGCCATTTGGGTACTGGCATGCAAAGTCAGGTTCGGAAAGGCTTGACGGACAATGCGTGCTACCCCCAAGTCCTGCACAATCAAGGCATCCGCCCGGCACCGATCGCAGACCGCCAAAGTCTCCATCAGGGCCGGTAGTTCCGATTCTTGAATCAATGTGTTCAATGTAATGTAGACTTTCTTGCCGTTGGCGTGGGCATAGGCCGTGATTTCATCTAACTCGTCCGGTGAAAAGTTGGTGGCTTCGGCCCGTGCCGAAAAGCGACGCAAGCCTAAATAAATCGCATCGGCTCCAAAATAAAAGGCACTGTATGCCGCATCTAAATCCCCGGCCGGGGCCAATAGTTCCGTTTTCATGCTTCTTCCTTGAACAGGCCGTTATCGGCATCTAACATCACGCGGCGACCGATCGGTACCACCGTTGTGCCGCGGGTGTGCCCATAGGGCAAGCCCCGAACGACCGGCACGGACAGAGAATCAAAATAATCGTGTAAGACGGCCTCTATCCCCCCGTCAGTCGGATCCCGGGCCACGCATGTGGAAAAATCCCCTAATGCCACACCGGCCACTTGATCCAAAATCCCCGCTAAGCGCAGGTGCGCCAACATGCGATCAACCTTGTAGGGGGATTCGTTGACTTCTTCCAAAATCAGGATTTTACCCCGCATGTCAGGGCAGTAAGGGGTGCCGATTAAAGATTCCCATACGACTAAATTTCCCCCGAGGGCAACGCCGCGGGCTACACCCCCCTGGACCGGAGTCAAGCCCGCTATGGTCAGCGGTTGACCGGCCAAAACGTCCCACACGCTTTGACACACCGCGTGTCGGGTCTCATGCAGGAAAAAAGTGGCTTGGCCCCCGGAATAACCCGTGATTCCCGCCCGGGTATATAGGGCGTTTTGCAGGGCGGTCCCATCGCTGAAAGCCAAAAAGGGTTTCGGGTGGCGGGCAATGTGCGCATAGTCCAAGCGATCCAGTAATCGGGGACTGCCATAGCCGCCGCGGACGGTCATCACGGCCGCTACGTCGTCATCGGTAAAGGCATTCAGAACATCGGCCGCCCGATCCGCGTCGGTCCCGGCCAGGTAGCGATCCGTGTCCAGGGCATGCGGACCCAACCAAATCTGATACCCGTGGGTCGCAAAGAGATCGCGTAATGTTTGCACCGCCCGGGAGGTCAATTCCGGGGCCGGTGAAGATGGGGCAATAAGGGCTATTTTTTTCATCATGAAAACTCCTGATGAGCCTTAAAATACCACATTTTTCCATGAAACGCAAGGCGTATTCCGCTGCAACGCCAAAAAAGAAGTTGATATTTTGATTTTTATTCGCTAAAATAATCCTATCACAGCAAAGGAGATGCACAATGAAAAAACAATGGATAGTGGGGTTGGGTGTTTTAATGGGGGCAACCCTGGCCGTTGCTCAAACGGATCTGTTCCCCGAATTACAAGGGCAGTTTCAGGCCCCGCAACCGCCCGCTGCAGCCACATCATCGGCCGATCGGGAAGCCGCCGTCAATGCGACACAAAATGATGATGCGGTACAATTTGATACCGGGGCCGGCAACTTGAAATTGGAAATGCAAAATATACATGCCTTGATTCCGATTGCTCGCAATAATGCGTTTTGTTCGGCCGATGTGGTGGTGCATAACGAAACCAATATGCCGTTGGAAAACTTGTCTTTGATTTTAACCTATGACGGCTATACCAATAATATCCGATTTTCCGATGTGGCCAAAAAATCCGATCAAAAGCGGTTGCTGTTCATGGTGGGAAAGGCATGTGAATCCATTATCAATGTCCCGCAAATAGATATTACCGAATGTCGCTTGGGCAAACTGCCGGTGGATTTATGTAAAAAACGGGTCCAATTTACGCCGCCGCAGGTTGTTGAAAATTGATGCGCGGTCGGATATGGGGTTTGATTTGCGTCTGCCTGATCGGGTGGGGGACAACGGGGAGGACCGAGTCCGTTTTGACGGCGGCCGATGTGGCCACCTATCGGCATATTTTTCAAGCACAACATCAAGGCCGATTTCAGAAAGCCGATACCTTGCGGAACAAGCTGGCAAACAAGGTATTAGACGGATATGTCCTGTATGATCGTTATTTTTCGCCACACTATAAGACCAAAAAAAATGAGATTACAACATGGTTGACCCGCTATGGCGATTGGGCCGTGGCCCCGGATGTGTATGCTTTGGGCAAACAAAAGAAAGCCACGTTGCCGATTCCGGCCCCCAAAGGGATTTTCGGGGGCAAAGCGGGGACATGTTCGGCTGTTTTTCGGCCCGAACCGATTGACCTGTTGCGGAATCCGGCGTTTTCCTACCTGTCCGGGGAGAAGCGTACGCGGGCCCGGCGGGCGGCTCGGCGTATGTATCGGGCCTTGAATCGCGGTAAAACCATGAATGCCCGCTTGATTTTGGAATCCGCAGATGTGCAGGACCTGTTTTCCCGTACGGACTATGATTCGGCCCGAACGGCGTTGGCATTTTCGTACTTTATTGACGGCATGGACGATAAAGCCCTGGCCTATGCCGTACCGGCCCTGAAACGGTCGGGAGATTCCATTCCGTTGGCCTATTGGGTGGCCGGCTTGGCCGCTTGGCGGACCGAAGATTATGCCGCCGCTGCCACTTACTTTGCCACCGCTGCCGAACATAAAAAGAAATATCCGCTGTTGGAAGCCGGTGCGTCCGTTTGGGCGGCCCGATCCTACTTGAAAAATGGCGATTATGAACGGGTTGTGCCGTATTTGGAACGCGCCTCGCGCTATCCGCGCTTGTTTTACGGCATCTTGGCTATGCGATTGTTGGCGCAAGATTTAGGCCATGTGTGGGATGAACCGGCCCTGCCTAATGATGATGTCAGTGCCGATTTTTCACACCCGGCACTGGAACGGTTTTATGCCCTGCAACAAGTGGGGAGAAAAGACTGGGCCGAACGTGAGTTATCGCAACTGTACCTGAATGCAGATGATGAAGCCAAGGGTATCTTGTTGATGATTTCGCAACAGCGGGGGTTTGCATCGGACCTGTTGGTATTGACCGGAACTCTGGGTGATGGCAGTACGCGCTATCCTGCACCGAATTGGACACCCAAAGACGGTTGGAAAGTGGATAAAGCCTTGGTTTACGCCTTTGTGCGTCAGGAATCGTGCTTTAATAAACGGGCCGAAAGTGCCGTGGGGGCTTTGGGCCTGATGCAAATTATGCCGGCCACAGGACGGGAATTGGCGCGAATCTTGCAATATCCTTTCCGCAAGCAGTTGCTGAAAGAACCGGAATACAATCTGTCCTTGGGACAAAATTATTTGTTGCGCCTGATGGATATGCCGACAGTCGGAAATAACCTGATGTTTTTGGCGGTGGCGTATAATGCCGGGCCGGGAAACCTGAACAAATGGAAAAAGAAAATGAAATGCGAGGATCCTTTATTATTTCTGGAAAGTATCCCATCGCGTGAAACCCGCAGTTTTGTGGAACGAATTGTGGTCAATTATTGGATCTACCGGAACCTGATGGGACAACCGTTGGCTTCCCTGGATACCGTTGCCGGTGGGGATTGGCCGTGTTATCAGGCTTTGGAATGCCCGGCCCCCAAAAAGTAAAACGATAACAAACAAGCCCCGTTTATAAAACAGGGCTTGTTGCAGTTCATTTAGGCTTGAAATTATTTAATTGTAATTTCAACCCGGCGATTCTTGGCCCGACCGGCGGCAGTGTCGTTTTCCGTCACAAAATCCGTCATCCCATAGCCCGTTGCCGTCAAACGATCGGCCGCTACACCTTTTTTCACAAAGAAAGCTTTGACCGCATTCGCGCGTTGTTGGCTCAACCGTTTATTGTAGGCCGCCGAACCGACGTTGTCGGTATAGCCGCGAATATCGGCCGTCCGACCGGCATGTGCTTTCAGGTAATCCGCCCGTGTGGCCAGGTATTTTTCACCCGCAGGGGTCAGATCTTTTGAATTAAAGGCGAAGAAAATCGGGGCGGTTTCAAAGTTCATCTTTTCCACGGCGGCTTTTTCCGCTTTGGTCATCGGAGCCACTTGTTTGGCTTCCGGTTGTACCCGATTGATGGTCGGCTTGTTGCATTGACATTTCGGACTTCTGGTTTTGCAAACCGGACCCGCACAAGCAACCGTCAATAAAGATAATGTGGCAATCGTTGCCAGTTTCGTCATGTTCATTTTTTTTCTCCTTTCTTGTTCATGATGAACTCATCATACCTGTTTTTTTTTCGTTTGTCATTAAAAAAATACAAAAAAGGATACATTTTTTAAGTGTCGCGTTCCCGCCCCCGGGGCAACAGTTGCATTCCCTTGGGGATCCGGCCCAAAGCCGGGGTATAGGCCATGGTCTCCGGCCGGCCCCGTTCGTCCCAATAGGTCCATCGGCCCACTTTATGATTGTTGCGATAATCGCCGATACCCTTTAACCGGCCGTTGCGATGATATTCATGCCATTCGCCGTTCTTTTGACCCCGTAATAAAAACCCGCGTGCCTGAGGAATACAACGGGTGTAAGACGGATAGTATTCCGTTCCGAACCGAACGGCCGCCCGACCGGTGGCTTTGATTTCGGGATCGGCCTGTTGTAAATCATGAAAAATATCTTGTACACTCATCTGTCTGTCCTTTGAAAGGAAGTGTAGCATATTCAGCCGTTTTTGTCAAGGTTTATCACCGCACCCCTTAAAAAAAGCCCCGCATATCGCGGGGCCCAAGGGAGGGAAAGCAGGCTTTATTTTTCCAGGTCTTCAATTTCCTGTTTTACAGCCAACTTTTGTTTTTTGTATTCTTGAATCTTGATGTCATCAGGGGCCGGCCGAGCCGCTTCTTCCGCGATCTTCAAGTCCAGTTCCGCATGTCGGGCCTTTAAGGCATCCAAGTGTTTTTGTGTTTTTTCTGTCATGTTGTTTTCTCCTTTACAAACATAATATAGTGTGTTTCAAATAAAATGCAAGAGTTCTTTTCGGTATCAGGCTTCACCGATATAAATTCCCAGGCTGCGCGCGGTATCCGCCATTTGACCGTTCGGATCTACCGGAGAATTGGCCAAGCGTAAAATCACGTCCAAGTCTTCATCCTGAATCCGACCGTTTTTGTGAACGACGACCCGATTGTTTTGTCCTGCGGCCAATAACTCAATCGCCCGGACGGCAAAAGCCGATGCCAAAACACGATCTTCCGAGGTTGGCGTGCCGGCCCGTTGAATATGCCCCAAGACATTAGCCCGAACATTGAAACCGTCCGCCGCTAACCGTTCGGTAAAATATGCGGAAACACCGCCGAATGTCCGACCGTTGGACGCAAAAGATTGTTGCCCGTCCGGCTTTTTAATCCCTTCCGCAACCACCACCAAGGCATGTTTCCGACCGGCGGCAAATGACTTCTTTAATCGCGCCACAACACCGTCATACGTATACGGAATTTCCGGAATTAAAGCCACATCGGCGCAACCGGCTATCGCCGATTCCAAGGCTAAATGTCCCGCCCCGCGTCCCATGACTTCCGCAATCATCACCCGATGATGGCTGGCCGCCGTGGTGTCCAACTTGTCCAACGCATCCATGACAACGGAACGCGCGGTGGAAAAGCCGATCGCTAAATCCGTACCGGGGGCATCATTATCAATCGTTTTGGGAATACCGATCATGGAAATACCAACGGCTTTACAATACTTGCTGACAATCGCCATAGAACCGTCCCCGCCAATGACTACCAGGGCGGACAGGCCCAATTCCCGAATGCCGTCTTGAAAGCGGGCAATCAGTTCTTCATCGGTCAATTCTTCTATTGTCCCATCGGCCCGGCCCACACGGTGGGGATTCCCCGAATTGTTGGTACCCAACATTGTACCGCCCAGTGTCGCAAACGGAAATTCAAAATCCGCCATCGTCAATTTTTGATACCACATCGGTCGTACAAACAAACCATCCATCGCGTTGTGAATACCGTAAACTTCCCAGCCGCGGGTTAAAGCACTGCATACCACGGCACGAATAGCGGTGTTCAGACCTGAACAGTCTCCGCCACTGGTCAATACGCCGATTTTTTTGATTTCTGCCATTACTTAAATCCTTTCGTTAAAAACAAAGTGGACGAATTATACCTGTTTTTGATTTTTTTTGCTACTAAAAAATGACTTACAATGAAAAATTTTTGCCCAGATACGTTTTGCGTACGCTTTCGTCAGCAATGATTTCCCGAGGTGTCCCTTGTTTCAAGACCGTCCCGTCATGTAAAATATAGGCGCGATCAATAATACTCAACGTTTCACGGACGTTATGATCCGTGATTAAAACCCCCAAACCGCGATTTTTTAATTGAGCCACTAAATCTTTGATTTCACCGACAGCAATCGGATCAATCCCGGCCAGCGGTTCGTCCAATAAAATGTAAGACGGTCGTGAGGCCAACGCCCGTGCGATTTCCAACCGCCGGCGTTCCCCGCCCGACAACGCCCGAGACGGCGAATAACGCAGGTGTTCAATGGAAAACTCTTTAAGCAAGGCATCCAAATCGTGTTCTATCTTTTCGGGATTATCTTCTACCAACTGCAAGACGGCTCGGATATTATCTTCCACATTCAGCCCGCGGAAAATGGACGCTTCCTGAGGCAAATAGCCGATCCCTAACCGTGCCCGCCGATATACGGGATACTTGGTAATGTCTATGCCGTCCAACATAATCTTGCCGGCGTTCGGGGAAATCAGACCCGTCACGCAGTAAAACGAAGTTGTCTTGCCGGCCCCATTGGGACCTAACAAGCCGACGGCTTCCCCCAACTGAACCCGCATGGATACATCACGCAGAACGACCCGCTTTTTATAACTTTTACTGATGTGAGAAATAATCAGTCCTTTTTGCGATGTAATGGCCATTTATTTTGTTCCTTTCAGTTCCGCCGGAATCAAGTGTCCCCGCACACGCCCTTTCTTTTGCCCCTTCCGGGTCGGTGTCAATGTATTTTCACCGGTATGCAAGTTCATGGTGGCCGTTTCTCCGCGGATGACATTACCGCCTTGGGTCAGAACCACATGCCCCGTCATAACAATAATGCCGGTCCGGGGATCATAAACACCCGTATCCCCCGTCATCTGATGGTTATCCGCTGACGCGACCACATGTCCGAAAGCCCGAATTTCTTTGACATTGCTTTGGGGACGTTGGGATTTGGGATAATAGGTCAACTCCATTTTGTCGGCCGTGATGGTTTTGCCTTGTTGTGTGGTGATGACGTGATCCTGCACCGTAATGGTTTGCCGGCTTTGTACAATGTGCATGGGCCCCCGGGACTGCACGCGAATATCGCCGTCTTTTTGGCCCAAAATAGTGGTATCGGTATCCCGATGAAAAGTAATGGAATCCCCTTTGTCCGCAATCCGAAAACCCGTGGCGGTCAAGTGTCCCGTCGGGCCCGTGATGTCAATGCGCCGATCCCCCGACAGTACACCCGTTGCGTTATCGTACGAAACATGACGTGAGACCGCCCGATAGCCGTCTGTTGTGGTTGCGGTTATTTCTGGCTCAAACAACAAACGGTTCTGTTGTTGCAGGTACAGTGCATAAGCCGTGAGACCGTTCAAAATCGTCCCGTTCGTCATTTGATAGTCGGCCCGGGGCTTGTACAACGTAATGATTTGCCGTTCCGGATCGGTTTCCAAGACTTTGGGGGCCGTAACGGCCATCGGTTGATTTTTGTCATCGCGCGCGAAAAAGCGGACCTGTTCCATATCTACCTGAGCATCGGAAACCGTCTTGTCCGATGAGGCGGTCAAGGCAAACTGTTCCTTGGGCGGCGCAATCAACGCCGGCCATACCAACATTAACGCCGCCAATAAAAACGCAAACACCGGCAACCCGCACTTGAACAAAAAGACGCGGTGTGTATGCATTTTTAACTGAAACAGGCGGGGCGTGAACATCAGATGTCAGACAACCCCCGCTTGCAACAAGTGATGCAAGTGTAAAACACCCAACGGTTTCCCATCGGCATCCACCACAAACAAGTTGGTAATCTTGGCCGCATTCATCAGGCCGACCGCTTCCGTCCCCAGCATGTTCGGCGGTATCGTCTTGGGGGATTTGGTCATAATATCTCCCGCCCGGCGTACAATAATGTCCGCCGTCATGTGGCGGCGCAAATCGCCGTCCGTAATCACACCGATAAGACGACCGTCATCATCCGTAATCCCCAGGCATCCCAGGCTTTTCCCCGTCATAACCACCAACGCATCGGCCATCATCGTATCGGGGCGTACCAACGGCATATCGTCCCCTTTGGCCATGATGTCGGACACTTTTAACAAGACGTGGCCCAACTTGCCCCCGGGGTGACGATCATGGAATTGTTCTTTGGTAAAGCCCCGCATTTCCAACAAGGCTACCGCCAGGGCATCACCCAAGGCTATCGTCGTTGTGGTAGAGGTCGTGGGAGCCATGCCCAACGGACACGCCTCCGGAGCTTCTTTCTTACCGGGAATCAACAAGACAATATCGGCGGCTTGTGCCATGGTGCTGGTCGGAACACTGGTAATCGCAATCATCGGAATACCGAACCGGCGGGAGAAAGAAATAATATCCCCCATTTCCCGGCTCTCCCCTGAATTGGAAATGGTAATCAATGTATCGTTTTTGGTCAGCATCCCCAAATCACCGTGGCTGGCTTCGCTGGGGTGTACGAAAAAAGACGGCGTGCCGGTAGAAGCCAAGGTGGCCGCCATCTTCTGTCCGATGTGGCCGCTTTTGCCCATGCCGGAAATAATCACACGCCCTTTGGTTCGGAACATCACATTGGCCGCCTGAACAAACGCATCGTCAATCGTATCTCGCAACAGATTCAAGCCGTGAATTTCCGTATTCAAAACAGTTTTGGCAGAATCAATAATTTCTTGGGGGGTCATGGCATAATCTCCTAGTGGCAAAAAATATCCGGATCGTCAAAATCCAGTAAGTCTAACTCTGCCCGCGTGGACAAAAAAGCAAAGCAACGGGCCGCCAGATCTGCCCGTCCTTCACGGGCCAACAGTGTATCCAGCTTTTCCTTTAATGCCTGTAAATACAGGACATCATTGGCGGCATACGTTTGTTGGGCCGGTGTCAATGTGTCGGCCCCCCAATCCGATGTTTGTTGCTCCTTGCATAACGTGATATTCAATAAATCCTGACACAGGGCTTTCAAACTGTGCGATGCGGCCGAGGTTCGGCATAACTTGGACGCGATTTTGGTGCAGTACACCGGCGCAACCGTAATGCCCAAGTCATTTTTAATCTTGGCCACATCAAAACGGGCAAAATGAAAAATCTTTAAAATATCCGGGTTCGTCAACACCTGAATCAGGTTCGGACACGGGACACCCCGTTTGATTTGGACCAGGTATACAGTTTCGTGTCCGTCATAAATCTGAACCAGGCATAACCGATCCCGATGCAGATTCAAGCCCATGGTTTCCGTATCAATCGCCAGGGACCGGTCAAACCGTGCCGTTGCCGGTAAATCACCGGAGCATACTTGAATTTTCGGCATATTTATCCTTTCTGTTTGTGTCATTTTTTCCCGTTATACACTATTCGCGTGAAAAAATCAAGCCCTTATTCCGACCTGTGTTTGCCAATCGGACAAGGCTTGTTCGGCCCGGGCCGTATAAAGGCGTTTCCGATCGGCCCCGCGTACTTTTTTCCCGCAAGCCGATGTGTCCAAGTCCGGAAACAAACCGAAGTTGATATTCATGGGTTGAAAGGTATCGGCTTCGGCCTCGGTCGTGATGTGGCGCAACATGGCCCCCAAAGCCGTTTCCGGCGGTGGTACGGGTATATCGGGCATCGCCGTAAATAAACCGGCCATCAAACCGACCGCCGCGCTTTCTATATAGCCTTCACACCCCGTGACCTGACCGGCCAGACGCACATCGGGCCGCGCCCGTAAAGCCAGTTTTTCAGTCAGGACCCGTGGGCCGCAGACAAACGTGTTCCGATGAATGCCGCCCAAGCGGGCAAACTCGGCCGATCGCAGGGCGGGAATCAGGCGGAAAACTTGCTTTTGCGCCCCGTATGTGAGTTTGGTTTGAAAACCAACCAGGTTCATCAGGGTGCCTTGTTTATTTTCCCGGCGCAGTTGGACAACGGCAAACGGCCGCCGGCCCCCGTCATGCGGATCGGATAAACCGACCGGTTTCATTGGACCAAACAACAAAGTTTGTCGGCCCCGATCGGCCATCACTTCTATAGGCAGGCATCCTTCAAAATAAGGGGTATCTTTTTCCCATTCATGAAAGGATACTTTTTCGCCGGCCAACAAAGCGTCCAAGAACGTATTGTATTCGTCTTTGGTTAAAGGGCAATTCAGGTAATCCGTCCCATCGCCTTTGTCATAGCGGGATTGATACCACGCCCGATCCATATCCACCGTATCCGTGTATACAATCGGAGCAATCGCGTCAAAAAAATGCAGGGAATCCGTTTGAGTCAGGGTGGCTAAATCCCGGGCCATGACATCAGATGTCAGCGGTCCCGTTGCCACAATTACCGGTGTATCGGTCGGCGGGGGTAAGCCCGATTCCGCCACCGTCAGAGAAAAGCCCGGAAAAGCACGCAACGTCCGTGTGATTTGTTCGGCAAAGGCCGTCCGATTGACCGCCAACGCCCCGCCCGCCGGAACGGCGTTATCGTCAGCACACCGCATAATCAGAGATCCACAGCGCCGCATTTCGGCATGCATCAAGCCTACGGCATTGGTTTGTGCATCGTCCGATCGCAACGAATTGGAACACACCAACTCGCCGAATAAATCTGTGGTGTGGGCCGGTGTGCTTTTGCCCGGGCGCATTTCCACCATTTGAACCTGCCACCCGCGTTGCAACAGTTGAAAGGCCGCTTCACTGCCGGCCAGGCCGGCACCGATAATCATCACTTGTTTGCTCATTTTACTTTCCTTTTTGAATAAAATATGCTATACCATATTTTAAATGAAAAAGAAAGTCTTTTGTGTGATTTTATTGTGGATCTTGTGCGGATGTCCCGTTGTGAGCCGGGCCGGATTGAGCAATACGGACCTGAACCTGATGAGCGGGACCCCCGACCTGATTCAAGCAGACGAGGATCCGTATTGGGATTTGGCTTGGCATACTCGGGCGGCCGCCGCCGGTGATGCGGACAGTTTGTTTTTCCTGGCCCATGTGTATGAAGCCGGTCGCTTGGTTCCCAAAAACCCGGTGAAAGCCCGAGCCTATTATGAACAAGCGGCCGTGAAAGGCTTGCCGGAAGCCTGTATGGTCTTGGCTGAACGCGCCACAACTCCGGCCGAAAAGGAACAATGGTACCTGAAAGCCGCACAGGACGGTTATACCCCCGCACAACTGGCTCTGTTTCACCTGTACGAAACGGCCGGTGATACCACTCGGGCGATTGTGTGGCTGGAACGGGCGTTGCGTCAAATGTTCCCCCATACGGCCGATTTAACAACGGTGTCGCCGGACCTGCAACGATTGAAAGGCGCGTTATGAAACCGATTGTAATGGCTCCGATGGCCGGTGTGTCGGACAAGCCGTGGCGACAAATGGTTCGGCGGTTCGGTACGCAGACCTTGTTCACCGAAATGATCGGTGCGGACAGTTGGTTCCGCGCCCACCCGATTACACGCAAAATGATGGATATTCGTGATGAAACGCATATTGTGGTACAGTTGGTCGGAATCAATCCCGAGACAATGGCCGAAGCCGCCCGGGTTGCACAAGATATGGGGGCCGAAGGTATTGATATCAATATGGGGTGCCCGGTCAAAAAGTTGATTTCAAACGGCAGCGGGGCAGCCTTGATGCGGACACCGGAAAGGGCGGCGCGCTTGGTGGCTGCCGTGCGATCGGCCGTAGAGATTCCCGTGTCCGTTAAAATGCGTCTGGGGTGGGATTCGGAACATATCAACGTGGTACCGTTTGCCGTACAGATGGTGGCGGCCGGGGCAGACCGCCTGACCATTCATGCCCGTACCCGTACGCAAGGCTATGCCGGAACGGCCGATTGGGCAAGGGTCCGGCAAGTCAAAGAAGCGGTATCGGTTCCCGTCTTTGTCAACGGCGATATAACCGATCAGGTATCGGCCGAACGGGCGTTGGCGATTTCACAGGCGGACGGTGTGATGATCGGTCGGGGGGCTTTGGGACGGCCATGGACGTTGGCGACCGTTGCAACGGGGACGGAACCGCCGTTGAGCCTTGAACAACGGGCCGATTTAATCTGTGAACATTTAGATTTAATGCTGTCTTATTACGGCTCACACGGTGTTTTTGTGGCGCGCAAGCACTTGGCTTGGGCCATGCGAGGACAAAAAAATGTTGCAGAATTTTGCCGTAAGGTCTATGATGAAACCGATGTTGACAAAATTAAAAAATACATACATGTCTTTTTAAGGGGGACACCATGAAAGTCATTATTGCCGGAGCCGGTGCGATCGGCGTAGCCTTGGCCCGTTATTTGCGGGCCGAAAACGATGAAATCGTGTTGATTGACAAAGATGCGGATGCTTTGGGTAATTTAAGCGAACAATTGGATATTCAAACCATTCAAGGGTGTGCCTCTTATCCGAGTGTCTTGGAACGGGCCGGGGCCGCGCATGCCGATGTGTTTTTGGCCGTGACGGGCAATGATGAAAGCAATATCGTGTCATGCAGTGTGGCCGGATCAGTCTTTCATATTCCCAAACGGATTGCCCGTATTTCGTCTACCGAGTACTCTGCCGTCAAATATCAATCGTTTCTGCAAGCCTTGTCCATTGATGTCGTCTTGTCGCCGGAAGTGGAAACCGCTACACACATTATCAATAACTTGTCCGTGGCCGGGTCGGTAGATATGACGGATATGGGGGACGGGTTGGTTCAGTTTGTCGGATTAAAATGTCGGAAACCGTCTACCCTGATCGGCAAAACATGGGCGGGTATCAAAGACATGATCGGCCCTTTTAACGTCTGTATTGTAGCTTTGAAACGGCGAGATCATCTGGTCCCGTTGGCCGATATGACCGTTAAAGCCGGAGATGAGATTTACTTTTTGACCGACCGCGCCCATGTATCGGCGGTATTGGATATTTTCGGCTATGCGACTTTGCCGGCCCGTTATATTATGATTTACGGCGGGGGTAAAGTCGGATTCCAGTTGGCTAAGCAGTTGGAAGAAACCCCCGGGACACATGATATAACCGTTGTGGAAAGTCAAGAAGATCGTGCTCGCTTTTTGGCCGAAAACCTGGATACGACCTTGGTGATCAACGGCGATGCATTAGATGACAATCTGATGGATGAATTGAACTTGAAAAATTACAAGATTGCCATTGCCACTACGCATTCGGATGAAAACAACATTTTGCTGTCCATGGTATCCAAACGCACGGGGATTGAACGGGTTTGTGCTTTGATTCATAATCCGCTGTACACCAATTTACTGTCGGGATTAGGGATAGATACCACCGTGGATCCGAATGCCGTGATGGTGTCTTCTATCTTGCAATACTTGCGTAAGGGACGCGTTAAAGATGATTACTTTATTCAATCCGGTATCGGGGAAGTGTTGGAAATAGAAGCCTTGAAAACCGCCAAAATTACCAAAACAAACCTGGGGAAAGTCAAGGTCCCGGCGGGTGTGGTGATTGCCGGTATTTTACGCGGCGACTTGTTTATGTTGCCGAACAAGGATTTAATCGTTCAGGAAAAAGATCGTGTCTTTTTGTTCGTGGAACGCGGGCATGTGCAAGATGCCGAAAAATTGTTCTCGGTCGGAATCAGTTTCTTTTAAGGGATCCGTATGGAAAATCATGTTCAATTTTTATCGGGCGTATCGGCCGGCGCAGAGGCCTTGCTGTTGGCCCCTGTGTGGCAACAGCACAAGCAGGTCCTCTTTTTGGTCCCCAACGAAACACGCTTGGCCTTTTTGCGTGATGTGTTCCGCCTGACGGCCCCGAAACGGCGGGTGATGACGTTATCGGCATGGGATACGGTACCTTATGACCGGACGGCCCCGGCCCCGGAAATTGTGGGTCGCCGGGTGGATACCTTGACCGCTTTGGCCGAACAACCCGATCAGCCGTTTATTTTAATCGCAACGGTATCGGCGTGGTTGCAACGTGTACCCGAACCGGCTTTTTTCCGTCAGGGTGTACGTCATATTCGGGTGGGTGAGACGATTTCTTTTGACGCTTTACGCACGTTTTTAACGCATGTCGGCTATCGGCCTGCCGAAACGGTTATGGAAAGCGGCGACTTTGCCGTGCGTGGAGGCTTGATTGATGTGTTCCCGGCCGGTGCGGAAATGCCCGTACGGTTAGACTTTTTCGGTGATGAAGTGGATTCTATGCGCCGGTTTGACCCGGCCACACAACGCACCACTCAGGCGACCGATACACTGACCCTGAAACCGATGCGCGAGTTTATCTTAACACCCGAAACCGTGTCGCACTTTCGCGCCCGGTATCGGGAATTGTTTGACCGGCACCCTGATGATGTCTTTTATCAAGCCGTTTCGGAAAACCGCTATGTGCAGGGGTTAGAGCATTTTTTACCCTTGTTTCATACGCACATGGCGACCGTGGGGGATTATGTCCCGCAGGCGACCGTTCTGTTGGATTTTCAGGCCCGAGAGGCTGCCGCATCCCGGCGGGAACAAATCGGGGAATACTATGATGCCCGGGTGCAAGCTTTGGCCGCCGGGACCGGACCGGTGTATCAGCCGGTACCACCGGACCTGATGTTTCAAACCGCCGGAGAAGCGACAACATGGTTGGCGGCGCGACCGGTGTTTGAGCTTACCCCGTTCAATCGGGCAGACGGACAGGATATGGGCGGGCGTGCCGGACACGACTTTGCCGAAGCACGGGTGCAGGGGCAAGGGGATATCTTTGATACAGTCGCCGATTTTGTCCGATCGTCCGCCAACCCTGTTATTATGACGGCGGCAACGGACGGATCGTGCCAACGCTTGGCCGGCTTGATGCGGGACCGGGGCGTAGCGTTGACACCGGCCGAGACATTCGCGGGGGCTTTGAAAAAAACACCGGCCATTCTGACCGCCCCGTTTGAACAGGGTTTTCGGACCCGGGATTTTATTGTCATCACCGAAACGGACATTTTGGGCGAGCGGATTATCCGCCCCGTTAAAAAACGCAAGAATCCCGACTTTATTGCGGATCTGACGGCGTTGAATCCGGGGGACCTGGTGGTGCATCAAACACACGGAATCGGGCGGTTTGCGGGCTTGGTTCCCTTGAACATTGCAGGGGCGGCACACGATTGCCTGTGCCTGGAATATGACGGCGGCGATAAGTTATTCGTACCGGTGGAAAACGCCGATGTCTTGTCCCGATACGGGAATGCCGAAGGGGTGGCGTTGGACCGCTTGGGAGGGACGGCCTTTGCGACACGAAAAGAACGGGTGAAAAAAGACTTGTTCCAAATGGCCGCTCACCTGATGGACATTGCATCAGAGCGGGCGTTGAATCACACGGAGAAAATCTTGGCCCCGCATGGTTTGTATCAGGAATTTTGCGCGCGCTTTCCTTATTCGGAGACCGATGATCAACTGCGGACAATCGGCGAAATTGAAACGGACTTGGCCGCCGGTAAGCCGATGGACCGCTTGGTGTGTGGTGATGTGGGCTTCGGTAAAACGGAAGTGGCTATGCGGGCGGCTTTCTTGGCCGTGATGGCAGGGTATCAGGTGGCCGTGATTGTCCCGACAACGTTGTTGGCTCGGCAACATACCCGGAACTTTACCGAACGGTTTGCCGGCTTTCCGATTCGGGTGGCAGGGTTATCGCGCCTGGTTTCCCATGCCGACACGCAAAAGATTCATGCCGAAATGAAACAAGGAACCGCCGATATTATCATCGGGACGCATGCGTTGTTGGCGCGGGGGGTATCGTTCAAAAACCTGGGCTTGGTGATTGTGGATGAAGAACAACACTTCGGGGTGGCCCATAAGGAACGGTTAAAAGAATTAAAGCACGGCGTACATGTGTTGACGTTGACCGCGACACCGATACCGCGGACATTGCAACTATCGTTAGCGGGTGTGCGCGAGTTGTCCGTGATTGCTACGCCGCCGGTGGACCGGTTGGCGGTCAAGACGTTTATCACTCCCTTTGATCCCGTGATCATCAAAGAAGCCATTTTGCGTGAGCATTTTCGGGGCGGGCAAACCTTTGTGGTATGTCCCCGCATTTCGGATATGGCGGAAGTGGCAGATATTTTGGCGAAACTGGTCCCCGATATTCGGGTGGTTCAGGCCCACGGGCAAATGGCGGCCGGCAAGTTGGAAAGCATCATGACGGCCTTTGCGGATAAAAAGTATGATGTGTTATTGGCGACAAGTATCGTGGAATCGGGTTTAGATATGCCTACGGTCAATACGATGATTGTGTATCGGGCGGACATGTTTGGCTTGGCGGCCTTATACCAACTGCGCGGTCGGGTCGGACGGGGAAAACTGCGGGCCTATGCGTACCTGACAACGCCGGCACACGGACGGATCAGCGATACGGCACAAAAAAGGCTGACCGTGATGCAGGGCTTGGACAGCCTGGGGGCCGGCTTTGCGTTGGCCAGCCACGATTTGGATATTCGGGGGGCCGGGAATTTGCTGGGGCGGGAACAATCGGGCCATATTCGGGAAGTCGGGGTGGCTTTGTATCAGAAAATGCTGGGTGATGCCATTCGGGCGTTGCGACAAAAAGGTCCCGGCGACAAAACCGTTCCCGATGATTATTCCCCCCAGATTTCAGTGGGCTTGCCGGTGCTGATTCCCGACTCTTATATTGCCGATTTAGATGTCCGCATGAATTTGTATCATCGTTTAAGTGATATGACCGATGTGGCGGAAGTGGATTCGTTGCGGGCCGAATTGACGGATCGGTTCGGGCCGTACCCGAAAGAGGTGGAAAACCTGTTGCAAACGATAGAGTTGAAAATATGGGCCAAAGCCGTCCATATTGAACGCTTGGAAGCCGGGCCCAAAGGGGCCAGCGTGTCTTTTCATAACAATACGTTCCCTAATCCGGCGGGGTTGGTGGCCTATATCAACGCGCAAATGGGTACGGTACGCCTGCGTCCGGACCAAAAAATGATCGTGATGCGCCCGTGGCCGACACCGGACGGTCGCTTGACGGGAATCCGCAACCTGATCCGGACGTTGGCCGAAATTGTCGGTGATGGAAAGACACCAAACGTCCCGCCGAAAAAGTGTTGACAGACAATCAGTTTAGCGTTATACTATAAGAAAGCAGGAGGTTTTTGATATGACACAATACCGCAAAAACGAACGGGGCTCCATTATGGTGGAGGTCATTGCCGTCTTGGCTCTGATGGGGGTCATGGGGACCTTGCTCTTCCGACAAGTGGCCCGCCGTAACGAAGAATTGGACAACGTCAATTTGGCATCCGAAATCCGGATGGTTAAAGAAGCCACCACCGCCTATATTCAAGCCTATAAAACCGAATTGGAAAACAAATGCCTGAATAAACCTGACTGGGCGGCGGATCGGGCGGCCATTGATAATTTTATGCCGGAAACATGGGCCAGTGATCGGGATGAGAATGGTGATGTTCAAGAAGAAAACGGCCTGGTATATGACTTTAATATACACATCTATTGCTATACCGTAGATGAGCAAATGGCACCGCGGAAGGCCTTTTATGCTATTATTTGGCCCCAACAAGACTACCTGCCGAACAACTTTTCCATTTTGCGGGCCGGGCGTGTGGCGAACTTGATCGGATCGGACGGGGGTGTTTATGACGATAATACGTTGATGGGGACCATGGGGGCATGGGAAATCAGTTGTAATTCTGTCGCATGCCCGGGCTATACCACATACGTGGCCACAACGGGGATGGACGTGTATGTACCGGAATCCGAAACGGCCCCGGAAAATGCCATTGCCGCCCCCAAAAACGTGGCGTTTGAAAGACTGCACGGTACGAACTATTTTGCGGTCGGGGGCGGTACAAACTGCATTAAAAATTACGATCTCCCTAACAATCGGTTTGCGCACCAAATCTTGGCGGCTCAAAACGGAGAAATGAATGCGCAAGATGATGAGATTGTGGCGGTCAATACCACAACCGAAGGGCAACCCCGTGAATGCGATCCGCTATTTTGGGTGAGTACAACCGGTGAAGCCGGGGATAACCACAGTGCCGCAGGGGTGGTGTACATGAAAAACGGCCTGCATATCGGGCGCGATAACGCCAAGCGACAATCGGCCGTGGTCTTTGATGTGGCATCGGGACAAAATCCGGCCGATGCGGATAACAAAATCACCGTTTTTGACCCCAGCGGGAATGAACGCTTGACCTTGGACGGAACGGGTCGGATTGTGGGGCGATCGTTCGCTAACGGCACCGGATACCGCTTGGACCCGGAACGGGGCGAAATTGTTATGTTCAAAACGGTGAAGATTGACGGGGTAGACCTGCAAATCCCCACCATGCGGTTGCGTGACGGCATGTTGGAAAGTTCGGAAAGTGCCACCTATGCCACCGGCACGGATGCCGCCGGGAATGTGATCACGGAAACAAAACACTATAATGTGGATCCGGCCCATACGTCCCTGATGAACGATATTCGGTTGGCTTCCCGGGGCGGGGCCCGCCTGAGCGAAATCCTGCCCAAGTGGATTTTGATGGATACACGCAGTATTATACAGAGAGATGGGAACACTCAACAGATTGCGAAATGGGATTGCCCCGCCAGTTATATACGGGGCATCCTAATCACGCCGGTGCAATATGCACAAAAAGTGCAACAAATTACAGTTCCGGCGCATACGGGTACGATCAGTGGTGCAACAGTAAATGTGGGTGAAATCACTATTCCGGCGGCTGACAATATCACCCAACATGATCCGATTTCTATTACTATTACGAACAATACCACGAATAATAGATGGGATGTGGATATGAAATATGGGGATATATACCCCAGCGATACGTCTAATTCTCCTAATCCGCCTATCAGGGCCCAGGTACAAATGTATTGTATTTATCGTGAGGCGACTGCTGGCATGAGGGGAGGATCAGGGAATGGTCGTGCATATGAAACATATAAAAGGGGGTGGCCCAGACCAGCAGTTAGTAATCGGACGTGCACGGTGAATGCCGACTGTGCCAATACGGAAACGTGCACAAGCGGTGTGTGCACTGTGATGGGTACATGTACCGGAAAGGACGGCGATAAAGTTTCCGGGAATGTGTATTGCGTGAACGGGCAACGGGTGGAGATTAGTTGCAAAAAAGATTCCGATTGTGGAACGGGTCAGGTGTGTGCCGACTATCGGTGTAAATAGGTGCGATCAGAGCATGGCAACCGAGCCATGCCCCGGGTTTATGTGTTATTCCCGATTTTTCTTTTGTCATTCCCGCACACATTTTTAGTTTTGTCATTCCCGATTTTTTCTCTTGTCATTCCCGTGAAAACGGGAATCCAGGACAGATGAAGTCCTTACGTCCCTATGGATCTCCGGGTCAAGCCCGAAGATGACGGGTTTTATACCCGTTGTCATTCCCGCGAAAGCGGAAATCCAAAATGTTGGGACGCACAGGATTACAAAGACTTCTTTCCCCTGGATCTCCGGGTCAAGCCCGAAGATGACAGGGGGGGAGTAAGTGTGTGGGTCAAGCCCGAAAATGACAGGGGGGGGAGTAAGTGTGTGGGTCAAGCCCGAAAATGACAGGGGGGTATGTGTGTGGGTCAAGCCCGAAGATGACAATTAAAAAAAACGCCCAAAGATGACAATACTAAAAATTGCCTGAAAAAGAAAACCGGCCAAAAGACCTGCCTGTCAAAAGACCAGGCCCTTTGCGAAAAAAATCCGGGACTTTAGCGGGCGCACGTCAGGGTTGTTTGACGCGCCTGTTCATAAAACCATGTCAGCCGCTTTTCAATCATAGCCGTCAGCGAATCCGGTGTGGCATGCTCGCCGTTCAAAACCCCCGCCGGACGGCCGGTTAAAATCTCCATGGCTTCATCAATCGTTTTGACCGTGTAAATATGGAATTGACCTTGACGCACCGCGTCCACCACTTCCGGGCTCAACATCAATTTGCTTTGCGTAGTGGCCGGTACAATGACCCCCTGATGCCCCGTCAGGCCCTGTAATTTACACACTTCAAAAAAGCCTTCCACTTTCTCGTTGACGGCCCCGACGGCTTGTACTTCGCCTAACTGATTGACCGAACCGGTTACGGCAATGGATTGCTTTAACGGCACTTGAGAAATCGCGGACAGCAGGCACGCCAATTCGGCCACAGACGCAGAATCGCCGTCCACTTCGCCATAAGATTGTTCAAACACCAAACTGGCATCCAGTGAAATCGGACGTTGTTGCCCGAACCGCGCCGCCAAAAATGACGATAAAATCATCACGCCCTTAGAGTGAATCGGTCCCCCCAGTTTGACTTCGCGTTCAATATCCACAAAGTCGCCCCGCCCCAACCGAATTTGACAGGTCACCCGATTGGGCTTGCCGAAAGAATAAATCCCAAAATCATACACAACCAAGGCATTGATTTGACCCACTTTTTCGCCATTGGTATCAATCAGGAACATGCCCCGCCGAATGGCCGACAGCAATTCCTTTTGATCCGCCCCGAACCGTTTGCGCCGTTCGGCCAATGCTTGATTGATATGACAGGCATCTACTTTACGGGCATGATTGCTGACCGCGATATAGTTGGCTTCACGCATTAAATCGTTGGCGTGGACCAGATAGGTGCTCAGTTTTTCCTGATCGCCGGCCCAGCGGGACGCTTGTTCAATCGTCCGGCGTAATGCGTCCGGTGTGAATGCCCGCATTTTTTCGCGTTTGATACCGTTGATCAGTAATCGGGCAAAAGCTTGTTCCGATTCGGGTGTCCGGTCCATGCGTTCGGAAAAGCGGGCTTGAATCTTGAACAGTTCGCCGAATTCGTCATCTTGTTCGGCCAACGCATAGTACAAAGACGGCTCGCCCACCAAAATCACTTTCACCGACAGGGGAATGGGGGTGGGATCCTGTGAAATCACGCCGAAAATAGAGTTATCGTCTATACCGGATTCCATCTTGATTTTTTTGGAAAACAAGCACCGTTTCAAAGCATTCCATGTCGGTTGATTTTCCAACAAGTCGCCGGCTTCTATCACCAAAAATCCCCCGTTGGCCAAGTGCAACGCCCCCGCCCGAATCAACGAAAAATCGGTGGTGGACGTACCCTGTAATTGTATCCGTTCAATCTTGCCCACCAGGTTGGACAAAGTCGGGTGGTTGACGTGAATGACGGGAGCCCCTTCATCCGGCTTGTGCGACACAATCACATTGACGGCAAAGCGCGACCACAACAATTCGGCCCGATCAAAACCGGCTTCATCGGCATTTTCGTCCGTAGGCATCAACAGGTTCAAGTTATTCAAAATACATGTCTTCATGCCCCGCAACATCGCCACAACGCCGGCATGTTTGGCATAAGTTTTTAAAGGAGACTTCATCACCTGATCAATCATTTTGCCGGCTAATGCGGCATTTAGTTCGTCCAGTTCTTTTTGCTGATCCACTTCAAAAGCCGGCATGTTTTTAATGGCCGCTTCCAACCGATTTTGGGACTCTTTCATTTGTTCTAAAATCATCTTGCGGGTGGCTTTGGGCATCTTATTGAAGACATCCGGATCTAACACTGTGCCGTTCTTTTGCGGTGCCACCACAATCCCGTCATCGGTATGGACCAATGTCACATACGGCGTTTGTACCACTTTTTTCAGATAAAAGAAAAAATCATCCTTTGCGGACCGGTATTTTTGTTCAATATGCGCAACCTTGATCCGGTAAGATTCGTCCATAAACAAACTGACCAGTTGCTTTTTCAAAGTATCGGCGGTTTTTTGAACATCTTTTTCAAACACACGCCCTTTGCCGGCCGGAAAGTTCAAGGCAATCGGTTGGTGGGGGACGTTAAAGTTATGTACAAAACACCAATCATCCGGTGTTTTTTGTGTGGTCGCGTATTCATGCACCGCGGATAAAGTCAGACTGGTCCGGCCGACACCTTTGGGGCCCGTGCAAAAAATGTTATAGCCACCGGCCGACATCCGAATGCCGAATGCGATCGCGTCCAAAGCCCCTTGTTGTCCGATGACGGATTGATCCCCCGTCAATCCGGTCAAAATCTTGTTCGTCAGGCACGATGGCGCATAAATTTGGTCAGCGGTCAATTCGGTAAAATGTTGTTTTTTTGTCATGGAATCCCCTTGTTTAGAAACTATGTTTTTCCCCTTATACATTCTTTTTGAACAAAAAAAAAGGGGGGAACACAAAAAAAACGAAAAAAAATCATGCGCAAGTGATGATTTTACTTTCATTCGGCATAAAAATCGGGTATACTTCCCCTATCATAATTACAGAAAAGAAAGGATACAGATACATGATGAAATTGACCATTGAACGCGCACAACTGTTGAAGGCTTTGGCCCATACCCAAAGTATCGTGGAACGGCGGCAAACCATTCCTATTTTGTCTAATGTGTTGATTGACGCACAAAATGATACGATTTTCATTCGTGCCACCGATAACGAAATTGAAACAATGGAAAAAATCGCGGCCGTTGTGGCTGAACCCGGGGCCGTTACCGTGCCGGCGCATAAACTGTATGATATCGTGAAACGCTTGCCGGACGGCGTTCAGGTTGTGATGACCGCTTCCGAAGATAATGCACAACTGCACATCACGGCGGGGCGGGCCAAGTTTTCTTTGGCGGTCTTGCCGGCAGACGGCTTTCCCACCATGACACAAGACGGTATGCCCTTTAATTTTACGGTATCGGGGGCGGATTTACTGAACTTGATCGGAAAAACCGGTTTCGCCGTTTCGGTGGAAGAAACACGTTATAACCTGAACGGGATTTACCTGCACGAAAAAACGGGTGAAACACCGGCTTTGACCGCGGTGGCCACGGACGGGCACCGGTTGGCGTGTGCGTACACGGCGTTGCCCGAAGGCGCGGCCGGCATTCCCGGTGTGATTATTCCCCGTAAAACCATTGCCGAAATTTCCAAGCTGGTCGCCGAAGCCGGTACGGATGTCAATATCTCACTGTCGGCTAACCAAATTCGTTTCCGGTTGGAAAATATCGTGTTGGCTTCACGCTTGATTGACGGGACCTATCCCGAATACGAAAAAGTGATCCCGCAATCCAACGATAAAGTGGTGGAAGCCGATGCCGCCGTCTTGTCCGGTGTCATTGAACGGGTCTCGGTCGTATCCGAAAAATCTCGCGGGATTAAACTGGCCGTGCGGGAAAACCTGTTGCAAGTATCGGCGACAGCGGTTGATGAAGGCTCGGCCGAAGATGAAATGGATGCCGTCTATACCGGTCCCGAATTGGATATCGGATTTAACTATCGCTATTTGTTGGATATTTTGGCCCAAATCAAAGGGAGTACCGTCCGGTTGAACCTGAATGATGCGGTGTCCCCCGTGATTGTGCGGGATACAGCCGATGATAAGGCTCTGTACGTCTTGATGCCGATGCGGGTTTAAGGGCCGATGAGCATTCACAAAACAGGGCTGACAGACCTGCGGTTGACGCAGTTTCGGTCGTACGAAAGTGCGGTTCTCCGGCTCTGTGAATCGTTTGAACCGGTTGTCTTGACCGGACATAACGGTGCCGGTAAAACCAATATCCTGGAAGCCATCTCTTTTCTGACCCCGGGACGGGGGCTGCGATCGGCCCGCTTGAGTGATGTGGCGCGCCGCAGTGATGAGCCTGTCCCGGACGATATGACGGTCTTGCCCGCGCGGTGGAGTGTCTCGGCCCGGGTACAGACTCCGGCGGGGTCGGTGTCGGTCGGTACCGGAACGGTAGACGGATCGGAACGGCGACAAGTGCGCATTGACGGCAAGTCGGTTGCCAAGCAAAGCGAACTGGGCCGCGTGTTGCGGTGTTTATGGCTGACACCGGCGCAAGACCGCTTGTTTTGTGGGGATCCGGTGGCCCGGCGGCGATTTTTGGATCGGTTGGTTCAGGCGTTTGATGATCAGCATGCCAATCGTTTAAGCGACTATAACGCGGCCTTCAAACAATGGAGTTGCCTGTTGCGTGAAGGGCGGCATGATCCGGCGTGGTTGGACGCGTTGGAACAACAAATGGTGGAAACAGGCGTGGCCGTTTCGGCTTCGCGGTTGGATGTCGTATCACGGATTGCGCCATACTTGCAGGTATCGGAAGATCCTTTGTTTCCCACGGCGGAAATTTGTTTGACCGGGGTGGTGGAACAAGCCCTGCAATCCCAAGCGGCCGTTGATGTGGAAGATCATTTTTTCAATCATCTGAAACGCAGCCGAAAAAGTTATGCCGAAGGGGGGTCTTTGGCCGGTCCGCATACGGCGGATTTTGCCGTAATTCACAAGCAAAAAAATCGGGATGCATCATTATGCTCTACCGGCGAACAAAAAGCCTTGTTGTTGTCCGTCATCTTGGCCGAAATGCGGGCGCAGTTGCAGGAACAAGGACAGTGTCCGTTATTATTGCTGGACGAAGTGGCCGCCCATTTGGATAGTCGGCGGCGCAACACTTTATTTGACATTTTATGCGACCGGCCGGCGCAAATTTGGATGACGGGAACCGATGAAGATGCATTTAATCATTTGACAAACCGCGCGGTTTTTTATACAATACAAGAATCAGAAATCACAGTGAAACAAGCCGCCTGAAATCACGGCGATGCTAATGAAAGGAAACACAATGACACAAGATATTTTACAGGCCGAAGCCGCCTATAACGCTGACTCTATCAAAGTTTTGAAGGGGTTGGAAGCCGTCCGCAAACGGCCCGGCATGTATATCGGCGATACCGATGACGGTACAGGGCTGCACCACATGGTGTATGAAGTGCTGGACAACTCTATTGACGAAGCTTTGGCCGGGTATTGCGATCGCGTGGATGTGATTTTGAACGGTGACGGATCCGTTACCGTGATTGATGACGGCCGCGGAATGCCGGTGGATATGCATAAAGAAGAAGGTGTTTCCGCCGCCGAAGTGATTATGACCCAACTGCACGCCGGAGGCAAGTTTGATAATAACTCATACAAGGTATCCGGCGGCTTGCATGGCGTGGGGGTGTCGTGCGTGAATGCGTTGTCGGATTGGTTGGACCTGACCATTTGGCGGAACGATCGGGAATACTATGCCCGTTTTGAAAACGGTAATACAGTCAAGCATTTAACCGAAGTCGGTGAAGCCCCGGGTCGCCACGGTACGCGCGTTACCTTTCATCCCTCGGCCGAGATTTTTACGCTGACCGAATTCAGTTTTGATACCTTGGAACACCGGATGCGGGAGTTGGCCTTTTTGAATTCGGGTGTCTATTTGTGCCTGACCGATAATCGGACCAGTGAACCGCGGACCACCGAATTCAAATATGAAGGCGGGATTAAAGAGTTTGTGCGTTATATTGACCAATCTAAAAACTCGCTGCACCAAGAACCGTTTGCCTTGTCCGGTGAAAAAGACGGTATTACGGTGGAAGTGGCTTTGGAATGGACGGACGGGTATCATGAAACATGCCTGTGTTTTACCAACAATATCCCGCAACGTGATGGCGGGACCCACTTGGCGGGGCTGCGGGCGGCCCTGACACGTACGATCAATGCGTATGCGGTATCATCGGGCTTGGCCAAAAAAGAAAAAGTGGAATTGGCCGGCGAAGATATGCGGGAAGGCTTGACCGTTGTGTTATCGGTGAAAGTCCCGGATCCCAAATTCTCGTCCCAGACCAAAGACAAGTTGGTGTCCAGCGAAGTCCGGCCCGTGGTGGAAGGTATTGTGGGGGACAAGTTGGAACAATGGTTGGAAGAACACCCCGGTGAAGCCCGCTTGGTGATTGGTAAGGTGGTGGAAGCCGCCGCGGCCCGGGAAGCGGCCCGTAAAGCACGGGAACTGACCCGGCGGAAAGGGGCTTTGGATATGGCTTCCTTGCCCGGTAAGTTGGCGGATTGTCAAAGCAAAGATCCCGCCGATTCCGAAGTCTTTATCGTTGAAGGGGATTCGGCCGGCGGATCGGCCAAGCAAGGTCGGGATCGGGCGCACCAAGCCATTTTACCGTTGCGCGGAAAAATCTTGAATGTGGAACGGGCGCGGTTTGATAAGATGCTCTCTTCCGCCGAAATCGGTACGATTGTGACGGCGTTAGGGACGGGGATCGGCCGTGATGACTTTAACGCGGATAAATGTCGGTATCATAAAATCATATTCATGACCGATGCCGATGTGGACGGAGCCCATATTCGGACATTGCTGATGACATTCTTCTTCCGCCAAATGCCGGAGTTGATTGAACGCGGCTATGTGTATATTGCTCAACCGCCTTTGTACCGGGCTAAACGCGGGAACAGTGAAACGTACTTGAAAGACGATGCCGCTATGGAAGAATACTTGATCCAGGCCGGTACGGACGGGGCCGTTTTGCAAATGGCGGACGGGACACAAATCGCCGGGGCGGACTTGATCGCGCGGGTGGAACAGGCCCGGATTGCCCGCAACCTGATCTTGACCATGTCGCACCGGGTGCCGTATCGGATTGTGGCGCAAATGGCTATTATGGGTATGTTCGGGGGCAATAAAGTGTATGATGATACTTTCACGCAACGCTTGGACGCGATGGAGCCGGAATACGAACGGGGCTGGCAATGTGCCTATAATGATAAAAACGAATTCGTCTTTACGCGGACGCTGCGGGGGGTATCGGAAACACACATTGTGGATGAAACCCTGATGAACTGTTCCGAGGCACGGCAACTGGCCAAAATGGCGGACGAATTACAAGAATTCTATGCGCAATCATCGGTCCTGAAAGTCAAAGATGAAGACTATCCCATTCACGGGCCGGTGGGCTTGGCCGAAACGATTTTCAAAATCGGTAAAAAAGGCGTGGCAATCAACCGTTATAAAGGGTTGGGCGAGATGAATCCGGAACAGTTATGGGAAACAACGCTGGATCCGAATAACCGCCGCTTGTTGCAGGTGAAAATTACACACCAGGACGAAGCCGAACAAGTCTTTTCCACCTTGATGGGGGATGTGGTGGAACCGCGCCGCGACTTTATCCAGACGAACGCCCTGGACGTGGCGAATCTGGATATTTAAAGCCTGAATCAACCTTAAAGCCCGGGCCGGATCAACGCCCGGGTGTTGCAGGGGATCGGCAATCTTGTCGGGGGCGGACTGTCTTGGGTATTGTCATCTATGGCCTTACCCGAGATTCACGCGCCTGTGTTATCCAAACGCACAGCCGATAAAATAAGCCACCGTATCAAAAAAATTCAAAATTGTTCAAAATAACTGTTGCAGAAAAACAGAGATAGTGATACACTCGGACCCAAAGAGAAAACTCAATCAAGAAAGGAAAAGCAAAATGAGAAACAATGAAACCGGCCGCAGTATGGTGGAAATGCTGGGGGTCTTGGCCATTATGGGGATTTTATCCATCGGTGGCATAGCGGGCTATACATACGCCATGAATCGGTTGAAAGCCAATGATATTATAGACGGGGTGAATAAACGGGCGGTTGCTTTGTCAACATATACGTTGTTAGGGACGGGTGTATCGGCCACGACACTGGACGCGGAGTTTGCCAATAAAATCGGTGATTTTCCGGTGGCGTTGGCTGCGGCGGATCCCGGATTTACCTTGACGGTATCGGATATTACTCGGCCCGTTTGCAATCACGTTTTGAATAACGGGGTGCAGATGGCGCGTACAATAACTTTGGGGACCACCAAGGTGTGGGATAACGGAGTGAAAGCGGATTATACCTGTGCCGAAGACGGCAATACCATTGTGTTCACCTTTGCCCCGGCCGCGGGTGAGGGCGGGAATACCCCGACCTGTGGTTATTGTCAGCATGTTGAAAACGGGACCTGTGTAGCCGATGACACCTGCGACAACGGTTGCCCAGGGGATAAGCCGATGAAAAATCGTGACGGTAACTGTGTGTCGTGTTCAGTTGAATCCGCTATGACGTCAGCGGAAGAATGTGCGAAGTGCCCCAATCGTTTCATGAGTACCAATGGTCAGTGTTTTACTTGTAGTTATGAAACTGGGCTTCAGGCTGATTCTTCTGAATGTGCGAAGTGTCCTAATCGTTTCAGACTGACCAATGGTAATTGTTATCCTTGTAGTTATGTCAATGGGCTTCGTATTGATTCTTCTGACTGTGCGAAGTGCCCTAATCGTTTCATGGTAACCGATGGTTATTGTATTCCTTGTAGTGGGGACTCTGTAGAAAATGCTGATTCTTCTGAATGTGCGAAGTGTCCTAATCGTGAAATGAAAGATGGGGAGTGTTTCCCTATATGTACTGATGGACAATTTAGAGACATTAATGGTGGTTGTTATGCTTGTAGTTATGACTGGGCGGTCAATGCAGATGCGACGGAATGTGCGAAGTGTCCTAATCGTTTCATGGATACCGATGGTTATTGTATTCTTTGTAGTATTGGCGGTGCAGAAAATGCTGATTCTTCTGAATGTGCGAAGTGTCCTAATCGTGAAATGAAAGATGGGAAGTGTGTACCTATATGTACTGATAAACAAATTACATCTCATAAAGGTGGTTGTTATGATTGTAGTTATGGCGGTTGGCTTTCTGCTGATTCTTCTGAATGTGCGAAGTGCCCCAATCGTGAAATGAGAAATGGGTATTGTTATCCGAAATAATATCCTGGCATGCCTAAGTGTGCAAAGGGGCTCCGGTTGGGACCCCTTTGTGGTATGGGGCGGGTTTTGGAAATAAGGAGTATTCTGTCATTTCCGGTTTCTCTCTATTGTCATTCCCATGAAAATGGGAATCCAGGAGTACTGAAATCCTTATAATATATTGACTTCTCTTCCCCTGGATCTCCGGGTCAAGCCCGAAGATGACAATTCTTAAAAATAGGGCCCGAAGATGACGAAAGAAAAATAGCGTCCGAAAATGACAGGGGGGAGTAAGTGTGTGGGGCAAGGCCGAAAATGATAGGAATAGGAGATTCGGGACTGCCCCAAAGCAAAAGATGACAAGATGATACCCTTATCTTTGGGATTCAAAAACACCGGGCGTTTTGAAACCCGGTGTTGATTGTCCCGTTATTGCTCAGGCATTCTGAATCGCAGTGCGAATAGTGGTTAATGCCTGATCCATGTGCGTGGTATCGGTGCCGCCGGCTTGGGCCATATCCGGGCGACCGCCGCCCCCTTGGCCACCGACAACACCTGCCGCTTGACGGACCAGGTCCACCGCATTCAATCGGTCGGTTAAATCCGCCGTTACGCCGACAACAACGGATACCTTGCCGTCCGTTTCAGCAATCAACGCCACCACACCCGAACCGATTTTTTTCTTGAATGCATCGGCCAACGGTTTTAATTCTCGGGCCGGTGTGCCGTGCAAGATTTTCCCGACAAAAGAATATGCCCCGACTTGTTCAGCAGTCTCGGCCCGTTCCGATGTCCCGCCCATAGCAACTTGACGGCGCAGTTCGGAGACTTCTTTATCCAAGCGTTTTTTATCGTCCGTCAAGGTGCGGACTTTAGTCAGCATATCGGCAACCGAAGTGGCCTTTAACGCCGTTGCCAAAGCGGTCAGCGTATCGGCATTTTGCTGCGCCAAGCGAACCGCCGCCGGACCGACAACGGCTTCTATCCGGCGTACACCGGACGAAACGGCCGATTCGGACACCAAGCGGAACGATCCGATGTCGCCCGTTGCCGATACATGCGTACCCCCGCATAACTCGCACGACAACCGTTTTTCTCCTTGACCCATAGAAACCACACGCACGGTATCGCCGTACTTTTCGTCAAATAAGGCCATTGCCCCCTGCTTGACGGCTTCTTCCGGACTCATTAAATCCGTGATGACGCGTTCGTTTTGCATAACCATGTCGTTCACCAATGTTTCAACCGTACGACATTCTTCGGGGGTCATGGCTTTGGGGTAGGTAAAATCAAAGCGGAAGTAATCCGGTGTGACCAACGATCCTTTTTGGTGTACGGACGTGCCCAAAGTGCGTTGTAAAGCCGCCTGCAACAAATGGGTCGCCGAATGGTGGGCCCGAATGGAACGCCGCCGGGTTGCGTTGATCGCAAAAACACCCGCTTGATCCACATGCACGGTGCCGGTGATAACCCGACCGACATGAACGATTAAGGCCGAATCGGCTTTGCGGACGGTATCGGTAATTTCAACGGTGCCGGATTCGGTTTTGATGGTGCCGGTATCGCCGACCTGGCCCCCCATTTCGCCGTAAAACGGTGTTTGATTGGCCACCAGGCTGATCATATCGCCGGCTTGGGCATCCTTGACTTCAACACCGTCCCGTACCAGAGCCTGAATTAAAGACTCGGCCGTGTCGGTATCATAGCCCAAAAACTCGCTGGCCCCGACACGATCGGCAATTTGAAACCATATTTTTTCATCGGCATTATCGCCCGAACCTGCCCAGGATTTTCGGGCTTCGGCCTTTTGACGCGCCATGGCGGCTTCAAATCCGTCTACGTCCACCGTGATGTTTTTGGCGCGTAAAGCGTCTTGTGTCAAGTCCAACGGAAAACCGTATGTATCGTATAACTTGAACGCCGTTTCGCCGTTCAGAGCGTCCCCCGCCGATAAAGAAGCAGTTTCTTCTGCCAATAATTTCAATCCTTTATCCAAAGTTTGTTTGAACCGTTCTTCTTCCAGTTTCAGCGAGTCCGTAATCAATTTTTGATTCATCCCCAGTTCCGGATAGGCTTCACCCATCGTCTCAATCAAGGACGGCACCAGGCGGTACATTAACGGATCCCGGCACCCGATCAAATGCGCATGACGCATCGCCCGCCGCATAATTCGGCGCAACACATAGCCCCGACCTTCATTGGACGGCATGACACCGTCTGCCAGCAAAAAGGACGTGGACCGCAAGTGATCGGCAATCACGCGCAGAGAAATTTTGGCATCACCGTAAGGGTCAACACCGGCCAAATCGGCCGCACGTTCAATCAGCGTTTTGAAAATATCAATCTGAAAATTATCGTTGGTACCGTGCAAAATCGCACTCAACCGTTCCAGGCCCGATCCGGTATCAATACACTTTTTCGCCAGGCCGATCCGCCGACCGTCCGGCAAGTCTTCAAATTGATCAAACACCAAGTTCCAAATTTCAATAAAGCGATCGCCGTCTTCTTCCGGTGTACCCGGACGGCCGCCCCAGTATTGATCACCGTGATCGTAAAAGATTTCCGTACACGGCCCGCACGGCCCCGTATCACCCATTTGCCAAAAATTGTCCTTGGTGGCAATACGAATAATATCATCGTCCTTTAAGCCCGCGATTTTCTTCCACAGGTCAAAGGCTTCCTCATCATTATGAAAGATTGTAACGCACAGTTTGCTTTTGTCCAGGCCGATTTCATGCGTCAGCAAATCCCACGCATAATAAATCGCTTTTTCTTTGAAATAATCGCCGAACGAAAAGTTTCCCAGCATTTCAAAAAACGTATGGTGGCGGACCGTATAACCGACGTTGTCCAAGTCGTTATGCTTGCCCCCGGCCCGGACGGACTTTTGGACAGTCGCCGCCCGCGGAAACGGCGGTGTTTCCGCCCCGGTAAGGTAGTTCTTGAACTGGACCATGCCCGAATTCGTAAACATCAGGGTCGGATCGTTTTTCGGGATCAGAGAACTGGCCGGCACAATGGGGTGATCGTGGCGTTTGAAATAATTTGTGAATGTGGTTCTGATTTGACTGGTAATATTTTGACTCATGTTTTATCCTTTATGATAGAAAAGTGTCCGACCGCGGGCCGGACACCATAATGTGTACCGGCACCGATTATTCTGCGTCTGCGGCAATTTCTCCGTCCAGCATCTTTTGCGTGAGATCCTGGGAATCATTCCGAATGGCCCGTTCAATCTCGGCCGCCAAGTCGGGGTGCTCTTTCAAATATGCCTTGGCATTTTCGCGCCCTTGGGCAATACGTTCCCCTTTGGCGGAAAACCAAGCCCCGGCTTTTTCTACTATCCCGGCCTTGATCCCCAAGTCAATCAACTCGCCCATCTTGGAAATCCCTTCGCCGTACAAAATATCAAAGTCAACCGTCTTGAACGGCGGAGCGACTTTGTTTTTCACAATCTTGACGCGCGTTTGGTTGCCGACCACTTCATCGCGGTCTTTGATAGCACCGATCCGGCGAATGTCCAGCCGCACGGAGGCATAAAATTTTAAGGCATTCCCGCCCGTTGTGGTTTCGGGATTGCCGAACATCACGCCAATTTTCATTCGGATTTGGTTGATAAAGATGACCAACGTATTGGCCCGCGCCACCGATGCCGTGATTTTTCGCAACGCCTGACTCATCAATCGGGCCTGTAAGCCCATGTGAGAGTCCCCCATTTCGCCTTCTAATTCGGCTTTGGGTACCAGGGCGGCCACCGAGTCCACCACCAGGACATCTAAACTACCCGACCGGACCAGAGTATCGGCAATTTCCAGAGCCTGTTCCCCCGTGTCGGGTTGGGAAATCAACAAGTCATTGATATTGACACCTAATTTAGCCGCATACGCCGGATCCAACGCGTGTTCCGCATCAATGTAGGCACAGGTACCGCCGGCCTTTTGGGCTTCGGCCACCACATGCAGGGCCAAAGTGGTTTTCCCCGAACTTTCGGGGCCGTATATTTCAATAATCCGCCCGCGCGGTAAGCCGCCGACACCCAAAGCCATATCTAACCCGATGGACCCTGTGGAAATTGCCGGAATTTCAACGGCGTTTCCTTGCTGACCCAACCGCATGATAGACCCTTTACCGAAGGCGCGTTCAATTTGCGACAGGGCGGCTTCCAATGCTTTATCTTTTTCCATGTGTACATCCTTTACTGTTTATTGATTCTGACGCAGTATACCGCATTTTATGTGCGCCTGCAACTGATTTTTTACTTTTTCGCCATTTTCATCAAAAAAATAAAAAAAACGCTTTTCTTTCACCAAAAAGTTTGCTATACTGCCCCCAGGTTTTCTTTTATGCATCAGACGAAAGGCATACGCAGATGAAAAAAATTGGCTTGATTTTCCCCCTTATGTTAGTTGTGGCATGTACTCAGACGGAACCGAATGAGTTTGCCGATATGGACTATGATGAACCGGGGACCGAAACAGCGATCGGATCCGGTCAAAATCCGTATGAAATGCCGGCTGACGATGCGGCCGCTGCTCGGGCTACGGGACAAAATCCGATTTATACGGCGCGTGATGCCATGTCCGCCCGTCCGGCAAATACTCAACCGTCCTTGGCGGCGGATGGGACCGTGATTGAAATACCGGCTCAGCAAATCTATATCGGGGATGTTGCCGGCAATCAGGTACCCGCTCCGGCCAACGGTATGGTACCGGCCACGCAACCGGCCCCTGTGTATCCGCCCGTCGCAACCGTGACGGTCCCGGCGTTTCCGGTCAATGCTTTGTCCTATTCTCAACCGGTGTATTATGCCGTTC
Source organism: uncultured Alphaproteobacteria bacterium (assembly GCA_934202735.1). GTDB lineage: Bacteria > Pseudomonadota > Alphaproteobacteria > CAAHEQ01 > UBA3637 > CALXZG01. The sequence continues at coordinate 198,321 of CAKPYH010000001.1, forward strand.
CCGATCAGGCTTATCCGACAGGACCGGTGATGATTACCCTGCAATATGCGGGCTATCCCGGGGCTCAAACGGTACAATGTCTGTCCACGGATACGGCATGCCTGTTTTCTTATGAATCCCAAGGGTTTATGCGTGTACAGGGCAAGCCGTCTTTTGCCGGATACAAGGATACTTTATCGCATTCGGACTATCCGGCCGGTGGTCGGTGGCGGGATAACAATAATATCCCCCGGTGGTAAATGCTATCCGTTACACGATCTGTTGCGTTTGCGGGCATACATGTCCTGAATGTTGAAATTCAGGTACAGATCACGAACGGCCTGCCGGCGTTTTCTATTGTCGGTCTGGGTGATAAAGCCGTCAGCGAAAGTAAAGAACGGGTACGGGCGGCACTGCATGCGTTGGGTTTGTCTCTGCCGGCGGCGCATATCACGGTCAATCTGGCCCCGGCCGATGTGGTCAAAGAAGGCACGCATTACGATTTACCGATAGCGGTGGCTTTGATGGGCGCGATGGGGATTATTGCGCCCGAGGATATTCAAGGTTTCGTGATGATGGGTGAGTTGGGTTTGGACGGGTCTGTCCGTCCGGTTTCGGGTGTCTTGCCCGCCGCCATGGCGGCCCATCGGCGCGGATTAGGTTTCATCTGTCCTTTGGGGCAAGGGGCCGAAGCCTTGTGGTCCGGTAATGAAACGGTGTTTGAACCCGATAGCCTGCTATCCCTGATGAACCATTTGAAAGGTCGGCAACTGTTGCCCCGGCCCGTCCGACAGGCACCGGAAGTGCCGTCTCTGTTGCCGGATTTGGCCGATGTACGCGGACAGGAAAGTGCCAAACGGGCTTTGGAAATAGCGGCCGTTGGCGGGCATAATTTGTTGATGGTTGGACCGCCGGGATCGGGTAAGTCTATGTTGGCGGCCCGATTGCCGTCTATCCTGCCGCCGATGGATCAAGATGAGATTTTGGAAGTCAGTCAAATTCATTCCGTAGCAGGATTGCTGCGGGACGGACAACTGATTACGCAACGGCCGTATCGGGCCCCGCACCATTCGGCTTCCACACCGGCGATGGTCGGTGGCGGCATACGGGCCTATCCCGGCGAGATTTCTTTGGCACATCGGGGTGTCTTGTTTTTGGACGAATTCCCCGAGTTTTCACGTCAAACGCTGGAAGCCTTGCGACAACCGCTGGAAACGGGTGTAGTATCGGTTGCGCGGGCCAATGTGCATATTACTTATCCGGCCCGCTTTCAGTTGGTGGCCGCCATGAATCCGTGTCGGTGCGGCTACTTGGGTGTGTCGGGGCATGAATGTTCGCGGGCACCCCGATGCGCGGAAGAATATCAAGCGAAAATTTCCGGACCGATGTTGGATCGGATAGACTTGCAAATTGAAGTCCCCTTGATTGAACCGTGGCACTTGAACACCCAAAGTCGCGGAGAAGATTCGGCCACCGTACGGACACGGGTAGAACGGGCGTTGGCGTTTGCGGCCGATCGCTTTCGGGTGCATAAAATCCGAAATAATGCTCAGGCTGACGGGAAAGTGTTAGAGCAGATTGCTCCGATGGATACCGCGGCGGAAACGTTTTTGATGCACGCGGCACAACAGATGATGTTATCGGGCCGCGGCTATCATCGGATGATCCGAGTGGCCCGCACGATTGCGGACCTGGACGCGTCTGAAATGATACGGGAACATCATGTAGCGGAAGCCTTGTCTTTTTACCGATCAGACCGATTTAAAAAAGATTAGTTTTTTTTCACTTTTTTTGCAAATCAGGCTTGACAGGGTCCAAAAGATGTGTTAGGCTGGAAGTATAGAAACGGAAAAATTAGACAAAAAGGAGATAAGACAATGAAACAACTGAAATCACAAGATTTTAAGAAGGCCACTGTCTATGCCTGCGGTCTGGAAAATCATACGGAAAAAGGATACCGAAAAGAATCCGCCGTTCAAGAAACGCCTTTACAAGACTTGTTCAAAAAGCAAGCACCGCAAACGCCGATACGGAAGGTCGGGGCGGAACGTTGATGAATGGCCCCCCGGATGCGGGGTGTACACGAAAACAAACGGGCGGACCTGATGATGACAGGAACCGCCCGTTTTGTATCATCTGAAATCGGAAATGTTAGTCCGTATCGGATTTTTGGGGCTGAACCGCCATAGCATATCCCGATGAACGCACCGTGCGAATCAAATCAGGTTCCCCATTGGCATCCAGCATTTTACGCAACCGGCGAACGTATACGTCTACCGTGCGTAATTCCACATGAATGACATCACCCCAAACGGCTTTTAACAACATTTCACGCGACAACACATCACCCGCGTGTTCCATGAGTGTTTGCAACAAGCGAAACTCGCTGGGGCCCAAGTGGACTTCGCGGCCGTTGCGAACCACGCGCCGTTGAGAAAAATCCATGGTAATATCCTGAAACACCAAATCTTGACGATCGGGTTGCTCCAGCGGGACCCGCCGCAATAACGCGGCAATTCGTGCCATCAATTCCGGTACGGAAAAGGGCTTGGTCATGTAATCATCGGCCCCGAAAGAAAGCCCTTTGACTTTGTCCGCTTCATCCCCGCGGGCCGTCAACATGATAATCGGCAGGTGGCGACAATCGTAATTCTTGCGGATTTCGTGGCACAGATCCACCCCTGATACGTTAGGCAACATCCAATCCATCAGAATCAGATCCGGCTTTTCATCGGCAATGGTCCGCATCACGCGCCGCCCGTCCATGACGGCAGCGGTTTCATAGCCTTGCTTTTCCAAATTATATTTCAGTAATGTTTGTAAAGCGGTTTCGTCTTCTACAATTAAAATTTTTGTCATCGTTTTAACCTTTCAATAGCATCGGCATAGTTCTTGTGTCTGAAAATAGCACTGCCGGCAATCAAAACATCTGCTCCGGCCAAGCGACATGCCGGGGCCGTGATTTCGTTCACGCCGCCGTCCACGGCAATTTTAACGGGCTTGCGACCGATGAGATCCCGCAACGCTGCCATTTTGGCCAGTGCCGTTTTTTGAAATGCTTGCCCCCCGAAACCCGGCTCTACCGACATGACCAGCATCAAATCTATCATCGGTAAAAAAGGCAGGACGCGGTTGATATTGGTGGCGGGGCGTAAAGATAATCCCGCCCGGCAACCGTTTTTCTTGATAACGGACAGGACCGTTTCCAAATTATCATCGGATTCCACATGAACGGTTATCATATCGGCCCCCGCCCGGGCAAACGGAGCCACAAAATCCAGTGGGTTTGTCATCATCAGGTGAACATCAAAAGGAATGGGTGTGTATTTTCGGATACAACGTACCACATCGGGACCAAAGGTTAAATTCGGCACAAAATGGCCGTCCATGATATCCAAATGAAGCATATCCGCACCGGCGGCGGTTATCTTTTTGACTTCCGTCCCCAAGCGTGCAAAATCGGCCGACAATAAACTGGGTGCAATTTGAACCATGTTTTCCGTTCCTTTCAGATCAGTATAACCGCTTTTTCCCTGAAAAGCAAGCGGAAAAAACAAGTGTTTTTTTTGGATAGTTCGCATGCATTTCCCGCTTGCCAAGTACAAGAAACTGTGATATACTGCCCCCATAACCAAGGAGAAAACAAAAATGAAATACGAAGATCCGAAAATCATTGCCGCTCGGGATAAGGCAGAATCCGCCGTTGCGGCCGGTGATTTAACCCTGAACACAAAAAAGCGGCAAATTCGTCCCCGGACCGCTAATCAAGGGGCCTTTATAGAAGCCATGAATACGCACGATATGGTGTTCGGATTGGGACCCGCAGGTACGGGAAAAACGTTTTTGGCGGTGGCCAAAGCCGTTTCGGAAATGTTGGCGGGAAACGTGGATCGGATTATCTTGACCCGACCGGCGGTGGAAGCGGGCGAAAGCCTTGGGTTTTTACCCGGGGATTTGAAAGATAAAATTGATCCGTATTTACGGCCGTTATACGATGCTTTGTATGATATGTTGCCGGCGGACATGGTGGATAAAAAATTGGAGTCCGGCGAAATTGAAATTGCGCCGTTGGCCTATATGCGCGGGCGGACGTTGTCTCATGCCGTGGTAATCTTGGACGAAGCACAAAATACGACAGGTATGCAAATGAAAATGTTTTTGACCCGCTTGGGCGAAGGATCGCGCATGATTATCAACGGTGATTTAACGCAAACGGACTTGCCGCGCGGGGTGGTGTCGGGCTTGATTGAAGCCACACGCATTTTGAAAAATGTACCGGAAATCGCATTTGTGCACTTTTCGGAAAAAGATGTGGTACGACACGGATTGGTCTCTAAAATCGTGCGCGCCTATGAACAGGATAAAGCCGATGCCGACCATTGATGTGCAGGTCCGCACGCGGCGGTTTTACCTGCGCCGATGGGGCCTGAAAGCCTTTTGCCGGCGGGTTGTATCGGCCGCTTGGCAGGGCTATGAGCCTGCGGAAGTATCGGTCGTCTTGGCCGATGATGCGTTCGTTCATGTGTTGAATCGCGACTATCGCGGGCGGGATTGTCCCACGAATGTGCTCTCCTTTGAAAACGCGGAAAAACCGCCCAAGCCGCAACCGTGGATGGCGGGGGATATTATTGTGGCGTATCAAACCGTGGCCCGTGAAGCCCGGGCCCAAGGCAAGACATTTGCCGCCCATTTGGCACACTTGTTGGTACACGGCACGTTGCACTTGCAAGGCTATGACCACCTGACGGCCCGGCAGGCGCGACCGATGGAAACACTGGAAATTAAAATTATGAAACGGTTGGGCTATCCCGACCCCTATCAAAATGCGGAGTAAAATATGAAACACTTGATTCAGCGTCTTAAAGAACGTTTTGACAAGCACCCCGAAGAAGATCAGGTGATTGAAACCATTGAAGGCATTATGGATGAACGGGAAGAACGCGGCGATGATGTCTTGGTAGAACCGGATGAGTTGTTGCTGTTAAAAAACCTGTTCAAACTGCGGGATATTCGGGCCGGGCAAGTGATGATTCCGCGAATTGATATTGTGGGCATTCCCGCAACGGCCAGTCTGTCGGAAGTCAAAGATGTGATTATTCGCGAAAAGTTCACCCGTATGCCCGTGTATGACAAAACGCTGGATAATATCATCGGTGTCATTCACGTCAAAGATTTGTTATGTAAATTGTTTGAAGTCGGGCATGAAGCAACGGTACGGGAAGTGATGACGCATACGGTGTTATTTGTGCCGGAATCCATTCGCTTGTTGAACCTGTTGCGGGATATGCAGACGAAACGCACGCAAATGGCCGTTGTGGTAGACGAATACGGCGGGACGGCGGGTGTGATTACCTTGGAAGATTTATTGGAAGAAATTGTCGGTGAAATTGAAGATGAACACGATGCCTTGGATGCGCCGTTGGTGTTGCGCTTGGTCAAAGTGGGCAGTTGGGAAGCCGATGCGCGGGTATCTTTGGAAGATTTGGAAAAGACAATCGGCCCGTTCGTGACGGATATGGATCGTGCGGCCGGTATTGATACCGTGGGGGGATTGGTCTTTCATTTGGCCGGTCGCTTGCCGGCGGTGGGCGAGACGGTACGGCACCCGTCAGGGCTGCGGTTTCAGGTGGTCCAGGTGGACTCGCGATGCATTCGCAAGGTGAAAATTACGCGCCCGACACCCCGAAAAACCCGGGTTGAACCGGTCAAAAAACAAAAGAAAGTCCATAAAACCGAATAGGACCTGAAACGCTTACAGTTCGGTTTGGGGGCCTATAATCCGAACCGCTTTTTATCGGCACGGGCGTTTTTGGCAATACGGGCCGTGTCTTGTGTTTCCTGATACAAACGGATCGCCAGGATGCCTGCCTCTGACAGAGAGGTTAAGACCCCGGCCCCGACAACCGGGGCATTCAAAACCGGACCGGCCGTGTTCCCGGTCGCCGTTTGGGGAAATAAACCATGTTTACCGGGTTTACCGGGTTTACCGGATTGTTGACGGATATAGGAAACCGATAAATCCTGTCGGTTGTTCCCATCGGTTTGATATGTGAAACTGAATGTTTTTGCGACAGGAATGTTTGTGATTTGTACGGCTCCGGCCCTCAGGGTACAGAGTGCTTCGGTACAGCTTAGGTGCACGACATCTCTGCCATCATGGTTTCGCAGAATAGATCTGTTGGTTTCTTTCGTCGGACGAATCACGCCCGAAACGGCGTACGTGTCCAACGGACCCGGTATGAGAACACGCTCGGACATATCCATATTGCCGGCCAAAGGATGCCCATCGCCGGGGATGTGCCCCGCGCCGTAATTGTTGCTGATAGAATCCCACATAACAACAGGGTTTTGTGTGTACGGGGACAGGTAAGGGGTCATGCATATCAATCGTTCGCCACCACACAGGGGAACGGCTTGATTGACGGCGGTCGGTACCACATAATAGGTCTTGTTTTCCAGCGTTTTTTGTTGAAAACCGACGCGCCGTTGGCTGTTATCAATGTTGGCCGCAAACCGGTTGTTGCCTTCGTCAAAATTGTTGCCGTCCGCATCCGAAATCGGTGCCAGAATACCGCAAACACCGGACCCGTGCGACCGCTTTAACATGGCTTTATACCAGGCCATTTTGCGTTCGGCCTGCTTGCCCCACCAATTCGGTGTGCATCCATAAGTGATGACATACCGGTGGGCGGCCGTGGTGCAGGGGGTAAAAGCCCAGTTTGCATCCAGGCAAATCAGGCCGCTGACATACCCTTTACCGTCTGCGGCATCGCCGGTTTCATCGGCCACATCATGGGAATCGCCCATCATTTGGGGCAGCATGGATATCACGTTTTTTGGCGGAAAAACCACGATACCGTCTTGGCCGTTGTTGGTATCCCCACCCACAGGAGTCAGGCGGGTAATCATCTGAGTCATGTAATCTTTGGCCGCCTGATGCTGATTCAAAAAGGACACAATGTTGCCTTCCTGGCGATACATATCCAGTTGATACACATCACTGCGCGGAAACATCATATAGGTTAAAATGCCCGCTAAAAAAACCAAAAAAGCCATTAAAAAAGACATGCGATAAGCCTCCTTGTTTTCCTTATATTAAAGGTATTTTATCCCGAAAGCAAGAAAAAACAGATGACAAACGTAAAAAAACGGGCTAGGATAAACCCCATGATGTGGTTTCGCTTGTTTTGTGTGTTTTTCAAAATCGGCCTGTTTGCGTTCGGGGGCGGGTATACCATTGTGGCTTTGGCGCAATCCGAATTGGTCCGCAAACGGCGGTGGATTACGGCCGGCGAAATGGCGGATTTTTTGGCGATGGGGCAAACGTTGCCCGGGATTTTATCCGTTAATTTTTCTTTGTTTCTGGGGAATAAGTTGGGCGGATTTTCGGGCAGTTTAGCGGCCGTTTTCGGGATGGTGTTGCCGGCCGTGTCGGTCATTATGGCTTTGGCCGGTGTGATAACAGCGGCGGAAAATTCTGCCCCTTTGATGCATGCATTGGCAGGGATCCGAATTGCCGTGTGTGTGTTGATTGTCAACATCGCGATCGGACAGGCCCGGACGGCCGTTCGCAGCCCGCGGGCAATTGTGGTGGCCCTGATAACGTGTCTGTGGGTCCTGATGGGATGGACCCCCGCCGTGCCGTTGGTGGGGGCCGGCCTGTACGGGTGGGGATATTATCGCACGAAACGAAAGGTGTTCCGATGAGTATTGGGATCCTGTTCTTGCGGTTCGCGTATATCGGCCTGATGGCTTTCGGGGGCGGGTTGGCCTGCATTCCGTTTTTGTCCCGCTTGGTGGATGCATTACCTTTTATGACCCAAAATGATTTGGCCAATATCGTAGCTTTGGCCGAAATGACACCGGGTGCCGTGGGAGTCAATATGGCTACCTATACCGGCTTTATGATCGCGGGCGTTGTCGGGGGTATTGTGGCCACCGCCGGCCTTATCTTGCCGTCCGTTTTGATTGTCGGGTGTTTAAGTCGCCTGTGGGAACGGACCAAGCGGTTGCCGGTAGTCTTGTCCGTCTTTGCCGCCGTAAAAGCCGCCGTGGCCGGGTTATTGATGTCCATAGCGGTATCGTTATTCCTGATCGCGTTTCAGGTACAAGGAACCTTTGTGTGGGACCTGCGCCGCGGGGCCCTGATGGTGGCCTTGGGGGTGGTGGTGTGGCGGTATCAGCCTAATCCGATTGTGTATTTAACGGCTTTTGCCGGACTGGGAATCTTACTGGGCCTGTAAAGCCAACCAATCCGCCAATGCATGTCGTTCGGCCGTTTGATCCGGGGTCGGAGCCGATTTTAATGTGATCATCGGCTCATAATATGTGATGTCATTCAGGCCCGTCAGTATGTCCGTCATGACCCGACCGGCCGATGGAGCCCAAGATCCGTTTTGAATCAACGCCAGGTTGCGTTGGCGCAGGCCGTGTGCCCGCAGGTCCGCCAATACCATTTCCATCGGCGGAAACAAGCCGGCATTATAGGACACCGCCGCCACCACAAGGTTGCGACACCGGAAGGCTTCGGCAACCGCCACGGAGGGATGCGTCTTGGCCACGTCATACAGGCGTACATCGGTGATGTCTCGTTCGGCCAAATCAGCCGCCAAGTCCCGTACAAATCGTTCGGTATGCCCGTAAATGGAACCGTAAAACATGACAACGCCGTTGCTTTCGGGGGTATAGGTACTCCACCGATTATACTTATCCAACAGGTAGGCCAAATCTTGCCGCCAGATCGGCCCGTGCAACGGACAAATGACCTGAATATCCAATCCGGCCGCTTTTTTAAGCAAAGCCTGAACCTGCACCCCGTATTTCCCCACAATGTTGGCATAATACCGGCGGGCTTCGTCCAGCCAATCACCATCCAAAGAACGCGTATCGGCAAAAATATCGCCGTTTAATTCTCCGAATGTTCCGAAAGCATCGGCCGAAAACAAGACTTTGTCCGTGGTGTCATAGGACACCATCACTTCCGGCCAGTGAACCATCGGGGCCGTGTAAAAAGCGAAAGTATGACGGCCTGTGGTCAAGGTATCGCCCTCACGGACCGTCTGTGTCCGATCGCTGAAATCCCGGCCGGTGAACTGGGCCAACATATCCCGTGCTTTGGCGGTACACACAACGCGTACGGTCGGATAACGATCCACGACTTCCGCCACCAATGCGGCGTGATCGGGTTCTACATGATGAACCAACAGGTAGTCCAATGTCCGACCGGCCAATGCGGTTGTCAAATTGTCCCAAAATGCGTCCCGCACCCGTACATCACAGGTATCCGTCAACACCGTTTGTTCATCATCAATCAGGTAGGCGTTATAGGACATACCGTTCGGGACGGGATAAATGTTCTCAAAAAGGGGTGTATGCCCTTCACTGGATCCGATATAAAGAATGTCAGATGTAATATGTTGCATGCTTGTTTTCTCCTTTTTATATTTAGTTGTTTTTACCCCGAATACAAGGGTTCAGGATGATGTGAGTTTCTCCAAAAGATAATGATAGGCTTCATTCAACTTCTTGAATCGGCGTTCGGATTCCCGGTCCCCTTTGTTCAGATCGGGGTGGCATTCTTTGGCCATTTTTTTGAACTGCTTTTTCAGGGTTGTCAGGGTTAAAGGCATATTAAGCCCCATCACGTCCAAAGCCGCCTGAGTCTTTTTTTCCAACGGGACCGCTTTTGGGGGCGGATTATACTTGCCGTCCATGCCTAAACCGCCGGCCGACCGAATGTGTAGCGGATCATGAACGGACGCATGGGGCGGGATGCCGCCATGACCTAATTTCCATGTCGGCCGCTGCCATTTGGTATCGTTTTGCAGATGTTCTTCTATTTCATCGGCGGATAAACCTTTCAAAAAATCCCAATTCTTATTGTATTCTTTAACGTGTTTCAGACAAAACCAATAATAATCGCGTAAAGTCCGGTCTTTGGGGGCCCGATACTCTCCCGCCCCATCACACCCCGGGTAATCACACGGGCGAGTGGTTTTGGCTTTGGATTTGGATTTAGTTCTCATTTTTTAATTTATTATAGCGTGATGTGGTTGCGAAATGAATACAAACATACTATATCATACCTTGTCATTTGTCAAGTAAAAGTGGGAGGAAGACAATCATGCTTATTTGTAAAAACGTTGTCGTCAACGGACGGCGGACCAGTATGCGCTTGGACCGGGAAACATGGATTTCCATTGCGGATATTTGTGATCGCGAAGGTATCAGTATGCATACCTTGTGTTCTAAAATTGACGGAGCCCGGGGGAAGTCCGGCCTGTCATCGGCGACCCGGTTATTTGTGTTGAGTTATTTCAGAAATAAGTTAAATCAATACGAACAACCGACTTTTCATGTGCCGCCGGAATATGATCCGGATGTGCTGTTGGCACGCGCTTCCTAGACCGGTGTGCTTGGCAGGACTTATTTCAGGTATAGCCGCGGGTTGACGACCTTGGCCTTGTACCGGATTTCAAAGTGCAGTTGTGGCGTTTTGACGTGGCCGGTATTGCCCATTTCGGCAATCTTTTGCCCTTTTTTAACCGATTCATTCTTTTTCACCAATAATTTACGGTTGTGGGCATAGGCCGTAATCCATCCGTTCGGATGCTTGATTAAAATCAAGTGTCCGTAGCCTTTAAGTTCATTACCGGCATAGGCGACCGTGCCGGAATCGGCGGCTTTCACGGCGGTGCCGGCGGTGCCCGCGATGTTGATACCGTCATTACCGGATCCGAAATCAGACACGATCGGACCTTTGACCGGCCAGGCGAATGTCTTGCCCGCTTGGGCCTTGGGCACTTGAGCCTTACGGGATGTGGCCGTGGGTGTTTTGGATGACCGTGCGGTCTTGGTTGCGGTTGAAACAGCCTTGGTTTTTGTTTTGCCGGCACTGGCTTTTGGGGCTGCGGCCGCTGTGCTTTCCGTATCATTCCAAGAAGATAATTTAAGGACTTGGCCGTGATGAATGGTGTACGGTGCCCGAATATCGTTCAGGCGGGCCAGGCGACTCACCGTCATATTATGGCGTGTGGCGACACTGTATAGTGTATCCCCCCGGCGGACCCGATAAGTGGTGGTCCGGGGCAGGCGTAAATACTGACCGACCGATAAAGTGTATGGAGCCCGCAACCGGTTTTCTTCTATCAAGGCCCGCAACGGTACATCATGTCGCCGGGAAATGCTGTACAATGTATCCCCCCGGCGAACGCGGACACCCCCCGCACACCCGGTGATCAGGCACAACAAACAACACCCTATTCCCAACACTCTTGAATATCGCATATCTTGTTCATACTGTTTTTATTCAAAAAAATCAAGGAAAAAAACTGTAAAAAAAGGTTGCTTTCTGAAAAAAAGCATGTTATCTTGGGGAAAAAGACAGGAAAGGCCGTATTGATGAAACCTATTTTAACCGTCCTGGCGTTGGGATTATTGACAACCGCTTGTGCCTCGGAAATTCAGGAAAACCGTGAATTGCGGTCCACGATTTATCGGGGACAAACAACATGGGATATGTATGAAAACTTTGGCGCACCCAAGCAAGCCGTTCGCATTTCCCCCAACGAAGTCCACTTTATCTATCGCCGGGAAGAAGTGACGCGCGATTGGACCCAAATGTATTTTGATTGGTGTGATATGGTGGTCATGACGGTAGATGATCGGGTTGTGGATTGGGACTTGACGGGAAATCAATGCTTCTTGAATGTGGCCGATGATGTGGAACCCGAAGAGGCCCCGGAACGCGTCAATCCGTTAGAGCAATATCAAGTGGTTTCGGAAACAACAGATGATGAAACCCATGCCGATGACGGGGAACCTGCCGCAAGCATGAATCCCTATGCCATCGGGGCGGACGATAATTCCGATTCTCTATTTTAAGCGAACCCGTTGAACTGACCCTTTGGCCGGCTTGTCAAAGGGTTTGTCGGATGCCTATATTGTCCCCGGGGGAGAAAATGATGAAACATATTTTAACGGGGATTATCATCGGTGCATTGGTGGGCGGGGTGGCCTGCACCACACCGACTGTATCGGGCTATACACGCAATGTCAAAGCTTGGGTGGGGCGTACACCCGAAGAATTGATCACCGCTTGGGGACCACCGACACAAGTATTGGAGAACGGGGAAACACTATATTATATTTATACCGTCAATCGGACCATTCCGCTGCCGGGAACTCAAGCCCGTGATCCGGCCGGACAATTACAGTATATCAGTCCGTTGCAAGAAACACCGGCGTATGAAACGGATTTGTTTTGCCAAACAACGTTTGTGGTATCGGACGATGTCATTACGGATTGGTCGTTTCAGGGGGACGCTTGTCGGGCCCGCTAGGGCGGTTGCTTTTTGCTTGCATTTTACCCGGTGTCGGTGTATAATGGACCGTATCGGAAAGGATATAACGCAATATGTTGACACTGGCTTTTGATACGGCGGCTACGGCGGTTTCTGTGGCGCTTTTGAACGGACAGAATGTTGTGGCCGCAGACGGCCGAAACATGGAACGGGGACAGGGGGAAGCCTTGATCCCCATGGTTGATGCCTTGTTAAAGCAGGCCGGATTATCTCCCGCCGATGTGAAACGTGTGGCGGTATCGGTCGGTCCCGGTTCGTTTACAGGTGTTCGGGTCGGTTTGGCGGCTGCTCGGGGAATGGGCTTGGCCCTGCATGTCCCTGTGGTGGGGATTACAACGTTAGCGGCAGCGGCGTATCAGGTACCGGCGGAAACGGTGTTGGCCGTGGCCGATACCAAACGGGGCGACTTTTTCACACAACTGTTTCGGGGCGGTCGGGCAACGGAAGATCCTACCGTGCGGACCGCCGATCAAATTCGGGACATGGGGCCGATATGCCTGACCGGTACGGGGGCCGATAAGGTGGCCGACTATACCGGGCAACCGGTCGTGCAAAACGGCCTGTGGCCTGCGGTCGCGGTCGGCTTACTGGCACAAACGGGGGGACTGCCCCCGAATCCGATGTATTTACGAGATGCCGATGTTAGTCTCTGATCCGACACCGGCGATCATAGAACGATTGGCGCGCCGTCATGCCCTGTGCTTTGAACGGCCGTGGACGGTGGCGGAAATGACGGATCTGGTCCGCTTGCCTACCACCCGGTATTGGGATCGGGACGGTGGGTTTTTATTGTGTTCGCATGTGGCCGATGAAATGGAAATTTTAACTATCGGAGTGGTGCCGGATCATCGGCGACACGGCATAGCTCTGGCCCTGTTGCAAGACATGATATCTTATGCCCGGACGCAACGGGTAGGGCGTATCTTTCTGGAAGTATCGGAGGCCAATGTTCCGGCTCGGACGCTGTATGAACGGGCCGGCTTTGTGCAAACCGGCCGGCGTAAAGCCTATTATCAAACAGGCGCGGGAATGACAGATGCCTTGTGCCTGACACTCGGTTTGAGTGAACCTACTCTCCGCTGAACAAATCACGCCCTTGGAACAAGCGGCTGGATTGACTTTCAATCAATGTTTGCAGATTGATGGTGTTGCTGCGAATCAGCGACCGCATTTGATCCCCGCCGGTCAGGTGCGGGTTTGCAAATGCCGCCGTGATAACGGGACGCAAGACGGTAGTTCCTTCCAATTTTTGATGCACAACGGCCAAAATGCCCCGTGCCAACAAGTCGGCCGCCAACTCTTCTGTCAAGCCTGAACCGGCTGCGTATTTGATGAGAGATTCCAAGGCATCTTCTACGGTACTGGCGTGAATGGTGGAAAAGACCAAGTGTCCCGATGTGGCCGCCCGTAATACTTGCGAAGCCGTTTCCGGGGTCCGAATTTCACCCACCAAAATATACCGCGGTCGTGACCGCAAAGCGGACTTAATACCGTCCCCCCAATGTTCGTTTTCTACCGGGCATTGCTTGCATAGGCCCAAGCCGCCGTTTTGCGCATGATATAAACCGTCCAACGGCATTTCCGGCGGATCCTCAATGGTATACATAAAGCCGCCTTCCATTTCTAAAAATCGTTTCATCAGAGCCGAGGCCGATGTGGTTTTCCCCATCCCCGTAGGACCACCGAACAAAATCAATCCGGATTCGGTTGATAAAGTTAACAGGTAATCTACCACATGCTTGGGCAGGCCCAGGGAATAAATATCGGGTACATGGGTCGGCATTTTACGACAGTTATATTGAATGCCCGTCAAGGTCATAATCCGTTCCACACGATACGTTTCCCCGGCAAAGCGAATGGCATAACTGGACGCACCGGTAAAGCCTTGTTCCAATGTTTTATAAAACTCGGGCAAGTCATCGGCTTCAAACGGGACCAAAGCGTATTTTGTTTCTTGATCGCGAATATAAGCGATTTTTTCCGCCGTGTACCAAATATCGGAAAAGTTCACATCTGACAGAGAACCGGCACGTACCACTTTTTGATCAGGACCTAAATATCGTTCAATCGGCGACAAGCCCGATTCAATCTTCATATCAGGTAAAGCATCCTTCATATCAGGTAAAGCATTTTCAGATTCGCTCATTGATGCGGCGAATGGGACGGTTTCAGGTGCCTCGGTCCCGGGTGGTGTCGGTGGGCTTTTCCGGTGATCGGGGCGTGAAAACCGACTGTCATCTTCATCGGCTGCCGCGGGTACGACTGTCGGCTGAAAATCGGTGTGAGATGTCGGAGATAAAGGGGCTGTGGTCGGTTGGGGCTGTTCCGCCGTCGGTTCTGATTTTGCAGTCGGTGCCGTGGCAATCGGTGGTACGGCCGCGGTCGGTTCCGGTTCCGGGATCGGATTGGTGCCGGGCGACCACACGCGTTCATTTTCGGGAACGGGATTTTCAACCGGCGGTAAGGATTGGGCCGAAGACAGCGTTGTCGGTGTCGGTTCGGTCATCGGCTGAGGCGACATCTGTGTTTCGGATACGCCCGGTACAGGGGCCGGAGCGGTCATCGGTCGGCTGAAAAATAATTTCGGCGGTTTAGGTATATTCATTTTGAAAACTCCTTTATCTGTTTTATCTTATTTGTACCATACTGGATTTTTTTTGCAACAACATTTTTGAAAAAATGTGAAAAAAAAGAAAAAAATGAAAAAAAGGCTTGATTTTTCTGTTTTTTTAATGTATAAAGAGCAGGTATTCTCTAAATTTAGGGGTGGGACTGAAAAGCCCCACCTTTTTTGAAAGAACAAGGTATGGATATTTGTAAACAAGTAGAACAAGACATTACACCGACATTGGCCGATATGGGCTATGATGTGGTGCGGGTGGCGTTAAACGGTCAGGAAACCAAAGTTTTGCAGGTGATGGCCGAACGGCAGGACGGTGTGGATATGACGGTGGACGATTGTGCGGATATTTCGCGGGCCGTGTCCGCTTTATTAGATGTGTCGGACCCGTTTGTCGGCCGTTATACGTTGGAAGTGTCATCCCCGGGGTTGGATCGCCCGTTGGTGCGGCCGGCCGATTATGCCCGTTTTGCCGGTGATGAAGCCAAAGTGGAATTGGTTAGCGATATTCGCGGTCGTAAGCGGTTTAAGGGACGCTTGGCCGGCTTGGCCCCGGGTGATGTGGTTTTACTGGATTTTGAAGGGCAACGGATGGAAATTCCCTTTTCCGATATTGCTAAAGCCAAATTGATTTTAACGGATGACCTGATTAAAAAACATCAAGACAGAAAGGAAAAATAAGATGCAAGTTTCAACTCTTCCCAGACCCGAACTGATACAAATGGCGGACATGTTGTCCCGTGAACGGGGTATTGACAAAGCGGCCGTGTTGGATGCTATGGAACAAGGGATTTCCAAAGCCGGGCGTTCCAAATACGGGCCTGAATATGATATTCGGACGAAGATTGATCCGAATACCGGGGCGATTCAAATGGCTCGCTATCTGACGGTTGTAGATACGGTGGAAGATGAATTTACACAAATCAGTATGGCCGATGCCCGGAAAAAAGACCCGGCATTAAAGACGGGTGATGAAATTGTGGACTTGTTGCCGCCGATGGATTTTGGTCGGATTGCCGCCCAAACCGCCAAGCAGGTGATTACTCAAAAAGTTCGCGATGCCGAACGGTTGTGCCAATACAACGAAATGAAAGATAAAAAAGGCCAAATCATCAACGGTATTATTAAACGGGTAGAAGGCGGCAACCTGATCGTGGAAGTGGGGCGTGTGGAAGCTTTGTTGCGGCGGGATGAACTGATTCCCCGGGAAACCTATCGCGTGGGTGATCGAATCCGGGCCTTGGTGTTGGATGTGCGGTCGGAAATCAAAGGACCGCAGGTGTTCTTGACCCGTTCGCATCCGCAATTCCTGGCGGCGTTATTTACGGCGGAAGTCCCCGAAATCTATGACGGCACGATTGAAATCAAGGCCGTGGCCCGGGATCCGGGATCGCGGGCAAAAATCGCCGTGTATTCCAAGGATTCTACGGTGGA
The DNA here is from genome assembly GCA_934202735.1 of uncultured Alphaproteobacteria bacterium. Taxonomy (GTDB): domain Bacteria; phylum Pseudomonadota; class Alphaproteobacteria; order CAAHEQ01; family UBA3637; genus CALXZG01. The sequence goes on from CAKPYH010000001.1 coordinate 214,716, forward strand.
TGCGCGCGGGGCTTGTATCGGGATGCGTGGTGTGCGGGTGCAGGCTATTGTAACGGAATTACAGGGAGAAAAGATTGATGTGGTATCTTGGTCCCCCGATCCGGCAACGTTTATCATCAACGCGTTGGCCCCTAATGAAGTGCTGAAAATCGTCATTGATGAACAAGCCGGCAATGTGGAAGTGGTTTTGAGTGAAGAACAACTGTCGCTGGCCATCGGTCGGCGCGGACAAAATATCCGCCTGGTCAGTCAGTTGACCGGTTGGCATATTGATATGATGACCGAAGCCCAAGAAGCCGAACATCGTCAAGCCGAAACGAAAGAACGGGTGGACCTGTTCATGCGGGCATTGGATATTGATGACATGATGGCACACATCTTGATCCAGGAAGGCTTTGCCAAGGTGGAAGATATTGCCTATATTGAAACGGCGGAATTGGCCGGTATTGAGGGCTTTGATGACGCGTTAGCGGAAGAATTGCAAAAACGTGCGCGGGCTTACTTGGCAGAAAAGCAAGACACATTAACCAAGCAAATCGCCGAACAGCATGTCAGTGATGACTTGAAAAACATGGAAGGGTTGACCCTGGATATGGTGGCGGCTTTGGGCAATGCGGGTATCAAAACACTGGACGATTTAGCGGATCTGTCAGGCGATGAATTGCGGGATATTATCGGCAAGAACACCCTGGAAGCAGATGCGGCAAATGCCTTGATTATGAAAGCACGGGAACATTGGTTTGAAAACGATAAAGCCTAAACAATCTCAAACAAATCCGCCGGCGGAAACGGGGGTTAAAACGTGTTTTATGACACGAACCCCGGGGGCGCGGGCGGACATGTTGCGCTTTGTGATTGCACCGGACAACACCGTTGTGTTTGACGTGGCGGAAAAGTTGCCCGGGCGGGGTTGGTGGCTGACGGCGGACCGGGATATTGTGCGCCGGGCGGCAGAAAAGCGGGTGTTTAATCGGGCGGCTCAAACGCCTGTTCAAGTGCCGGCGGATTTGGCCGATCTGGTGGATCGGGCGTTGGAAGAACGGTGCCAGAATTATTTATCGTTGTGTCGGAAAGCGGGCCTGTTGCTGTTCGGGTTTGAAGCGGTCAAAAAGGCCGTGGCGGCCGGGCAGGTTGCGGCGGTTTTTGAAGCTACGGACGCTTCGGAACGAGGACAAACAAAACTGTATCGGCCCCGGGATACATTCCCGGTATTTACCCTGTTCACGCGGTCCCGGTTGGGGCATCTAACCGGTATGGAACAGGCGGTCCATATCGCTTTATTACGCGGAGGATTGACGGAAGCGGCGGTGGCGACCGCCCATAAACTTGACCTGTATCGGAACGGGTATCAACAGAAAGGATAAAACCATGACAGATGAAAAGAAAACTTTGACACTTTCGGGCAAAACGCTTTCCTTGGGGAATAAAGTGCGTCCGACAAACGGATATGGTCGGTCTAATGCGGTCCGGGTTGAAGTACGTAAAAAACGGTTTGTGCAAACGGAACAAAAGCCGACTCTGTTGACGCAAGATGCAACGGCAAAACTGAAACTGGTACAACAGGCTCAACGCGCCGCCGAACAAGCCCGTCAGGAAGATGAAACACGGCGGCAAAAGGCCGAACAAATTCGTCAGGAAAACGAACAACGCCGGCAACGGGAAGAAGCCGAAGCCAAAGCGCGTGCCGAACGGCAGGCTCGGGCACAAGAACCCAAAAACGCGTCAATCCCGATGTCTGTGTCGGCGACAAAACCGGCGGCTCCGGCAGATAAAGAAACACACGAAGCCAAAAAATTTCAATCGCGTGAAACGCCGGCTCGTCGGGAAGAAGAACGTCCGCGTAAAGGGGGCTTTGAAGAAAAACGCGGCGGCAAGATGAATCTGAACGCTTTTCGGAATGTGGCCGTTGGCGGTGATGATGAGGATGATGAGAATACCGGTAAACGAGGACATCGGCGGAGTTTGGCTTCTATTCGGCGGGCGCAGGAAAAAGAACGGCAAAAGCAATTAGCCGCCACGCATCCGCAAGAAAAAATCGTGCGGGAAGTGGTTATTCCCGAAACCATTACGGTGCAAGAATTGGCAAATCGTATGAGTGAAAAAGGGGCGACCGTTGTCAAAGCTTTGATGAAACTGGGGATGATGGTTACCATTACGCAAACCATTGATGCCGATACGGCCGAACTGGTGGTGGGTGAATTGGGCCACAAATGTAAACGGGTATCCGAATCAGATGTGGAAGATGTGTTGAAAACCGAAAGTGATAATCCCGATGATATGGCACCTCGTCCGCCGGTGGTGACGGTGATGGGACATGTGGACCATGGGAAAACATCGTTGTTGGATGCTTTGCGGTCTACCCATGTCGCGGCGGGTGAATCCGGCGGGATTACGCAACATATCGGGGCGTATCAGGTGCAACTGCCTTCCGGGCAACGGGTGACCTTTATTGATACGCCGGGGCATGAAGCCTTTACGGCCATGCGTGCCCGTGGTGCCAAAGTGACAGACTTGGTGGTTTTGGTTGTCGCCGCAAATGATAGTGTGATGCCGCAGACCATTGAAGCTATCCACCACGCCAAAGCGGCCGGTGTGCCGATTGTGGTGGCTATCAATAAAATTGATGTACCGGGGGCCAACCCGCAAAAAGTGCGCTTGGATTTGTTGCAGCACGAAGTGGCCGTGGAATCTATGGGTGGTGATGTGTTGGAAGTAGAAGTGTCCGCCAAACAGAGAATCAACTTGGACAAGTTGATTGAAGCCATCTTGTTGCAGGCCGAAATTTTGGACCTGAAAGCATCGGCGCATCGGTCGGCCGAAGGGGTTGTGGTGGAAGCTCGTATGGAAAAAGGTCGGGGGGCCGTGGCCACCGTCCTGATTCAAAAAGGGACTTTGAAAATCGGCGATATTTTTGTCTGTGGTCAGGAATGGGGCCGGGTACGGTCGCTGTTCAATGACAAAGGACAGAGAGTGAAAGAAGCCTTGCCCGCGCAACCGGTGGAAGTGATCGGTTTGCAAGGGGTGCCGTCGGCCGGTGATGACTTTATCGTTGTGGCCGATGAAAGCACAGCCCGGGAAGTGTCCGGCTATCGTCAACGCAAAGCCCGTGAGTCTTTACAGGTCAAAAAAATCAGTACGGCGGAAAACCTGTTGGCTCAAATCAAAGCCGGGGAAATCAAAGAATTACCCGTCTTGGTGAAAGGTGATGTGCAGGGATCGGTGGAAGCCCTGAACGGCATCTTGTCAAAAATCGCTAACAATGAAGTCAAAGTGCATGTGTTGCACAGTGGCGTAGGGGCCATCAACGAGTCCGATATTACGTTGGCACGGGCCTCGCATGCCATTATTATCGGCTTTAATGTGCGGGCTAATCCCGGAGCGCGGGAAATGGCTAAACGCGATGGGGTAGATATTCGTTATTACTCTATCATCTATGATGTGGCCGATGATATGAAAAAAGCGGTGGCGGGCTTGCTGGCCCCTGAACTGCGCGAAAAGATTTTGGGCTATGCCGAAGTGCGTCAGGTGATCTCTATCTCTAAGGTGGGCAAAGTGGCCGGCTGTATGGTGAAAGAGGGCTTGATTAAACGCGGAGCCAAAGTGCGGATTTTGCGCGATCATGTGGTGATTTATACCGGGGCTTTGTCGCAACTGAAACGCTTTAAGGACGATGTCAAAGAAGTCAAAGAAGGCTTTGAGTGCGGTGTCAGTTTTGAAAAATACGATGACATTAAAGTCGGTGATGTGGTTGAGTGCTTTGAAATGGAAGCCGTTGCCGTAGAAATCAAGTTTGACGGCGTATAAACGGTATCACACGGGCCGAGAAACTCAACAGGGCTGAATTTTTCGGCCCTGTTTTGGTGTTTGATAATCGCCGGGTTGTTTTCGGGTCTTTTTTATATTGTCATTTGCGGGTTGTATTTTTTATCATCTTGCGGGCGTTTTCTTCCCCCTGTCATCTTCGGGCCCCACCGGAGATCCAGGAAATGCAAGGACTTTATTTGTCCTGGATTCCCGTTTTCACGGGAATGACAACGGGTGGGGTGGTCCGGCATTTTGGATTATGCGCTACGCTTACCCGCTCACTGCGTTCGGGGCCGCCTGTCGGCGTTGCCTTCTGCCCCCGCTTCCGCGGGACTGCGCAAATAAAAAGTTGCCGGTGGCAAGTTTTTATGCGCAAAGCAATAAGCCTTATTGAAAACAAGGACAAGGCTCAAAACAGTGAAAAAGTAAGGGAAGAGTGTTTGTGAGGCTCTTCCCGTTATTATAACATACATCAACCCATACCCCGGGGTAGGGAAAAATCCGGAGAGGGTGTCGGAGCCTAGCGGCCACCTTGATTGACCGGGGGACGGATCGGTTGCGGGGCCGATTTTTCCGCCGGGGTTTTTGTATCACCAGGTTGTTGTTTGGTACCCATGCCTGTACCCCCGTTGGCGGCGGTCGCTAATGTCTTTTGTAAACCATTTTGTCCAACCACTTTCAGGCTTTCTTCTTTGGCCTGTTGTTCCGTAATAGGTATGCCGGCTACACTCTCATCATTACCATAAATCATTTTTGTGAACGTTTTTTTATGTACGGTTCGTGTTCCATTTTGAATGGTGCCGTCTTCAGCTTCGGTGATTTGAGGTTCCCATTTCCCATTGACAGCAGGTGTAGATACTTGCCGATACGGGCCTTCCATTTTTCCTTGGTTATAGGTGGTATAACTTCCGCCATCTCTCTGGACACCGTCTATCTTGCCGTGATTATAGGGTGTGATATTGGAATCACCAATTCTTTCTTCGCCATGCTTTTGGCCGTTCTCATCATAGTGTGTTTCACGAATGACTTTACCGTCGGGTTCCAAGACGCGTTCTTTGCTGACATGAGCCACCCCGTTTTGATACGTACCGGTTCTTTCCAATGCGTTGGCATTGTGTGCTTCGCGACCTCGGTCCAGTTGTGTTTCTTGGAACGGACCGTTTTTGACACCGTTTGTGTAAGTGGTAAAGTCGCCATGTTCAAACCTTTCCGTGCCGTCCTTTTGGCCTTTGTCATTAAAGGGGGTCTCGCGTTTGAGTTTTCCGTCCGGTCCGATCAAGCGTTCCCGTTTGACTTGGGCCATCCCGTCCCGATAGGTGCCGATCCTTTCCAGCGAATTAGAAGCATACGTTGGTCCTTCTTCCTTGGTTGTTTCTTTGAACGGGCCGTTTTTCACCCCGTCCGTATACGTGGTATAATCACCGTTTTCCAAATTGTTTTCCACACCGTGTTTGGCATCTTGTTTCCAAGGGACCGTACGTTGCAAACTGCCCGTTGCAGAATCATAAAATCGTTCTTCACCGTCCCGCTTGCCGTGCGCCATGGTAAATTCATGCGTCAGTCGGCCGTCCGTATATTCCCGTTGCAGCCCGTTTTGCAAGCCGTTATCATCATACAGGTATGAGCCTTTTTCCTGACCGGTTATATCAAATGTGCGCACCCGCCCCACAGGGCGTCCGTTGCGGATTTCACCTGTCCAGGATCGGGCCCCTGTGATCGCATGAAACTCGTCGCGTTTAACTTCGTTGTTGCGTTTATAATAATGAGTTTCTTCCCGTTGGCCGTCTTTGGTGTACGAGTCTTCTTTATATGTCCACAGGCCCCACAATCCCCGTTCGGCCGTGGACTTGACAGCATCGGTTTTTTTGGCTTCTTGGGCAGACCAATACTCGGTTTCCTGATACGGCAAACCGACCACTTTCTTAAAACCGTTCCAAAGAGCGTTGGGAACTTCTGGACCGCTTTGTTGTACGATCGGATCCGGATCGTTTTGTTGTGTGGGCGCGGCTTCGGCCGGTCCCCCCATTAAAGCGACACCTGTTGCCGCCATGGCGGCCGCTGATTTAATAGTATTCATGGTGAACCTCCCGTTAAAAGAACTAACCCTATACATATATTTTACCATGGTTTGAAAAAGCCGTCAAGAACAAATGCTGAATGCCGGGGAAAAATCCGCGGGTTTGAATAAAAAATACAGTGTCATAAAAATGTCATATTGACAAAAAGGCACAAATAGCCTATACTGTATTGTATCAGAAATCAGCCGTTCGGTGAGGTACGCCGGATCCGGCACAACAAGAAAGGAAGACCATGACCCTGAGTGCTACAATGACGTTATCCCGGCCTTATACGGTGCGGGAAGAAATATGGAATGCCGCCGTTCACGGGGCCGGTATTATCTTGGGTGTGGTGGCCTTGACCCTGTTGACAACATTGTCAGCCATTTATGCGAATGTATGGGCCGTGGTGTCGTGTGCGGTGTTTGGCGCGTCTATTATTGCCCTGTATTCGGCCTCTACCCTGTATCATGCCATACCGAATCCGGCGATTAAAAAGGTCCTGAAAAAATGGGACCATATTTCTATCTATTACCTGATCGCGGGCAGTTATACACCGTTTACGTTGGTCGCGCTGCACGGGCCGTTGGGGTGGACGATTTTCGGTGCCGTGTGGGGCTTGGCGATTGTGGGAACGATTTTGAAATTGTGCCTGACAAACACCAGTGGGACCAAAGCCTGGTCGGTGGGCCTGTATCTGGCGATGGGGTGGATGGTGGCGTTGGCATCGCGGCGGTTGCCGGCTTTGATACCGCCGGTGGGGTTGACATTGTTGATTACGGGTGGCGTGTTGTATACTTTGGGCATATTCTTTTATGTCTGGAAAAGCCGGCCGTATACCCATGCGATATGGCACTTTTTCGTGTTAGCGGGAACCTTGATGCATGTGTTGGCCGTTTTGTTTTCCTGTGTCTTGCCGGTCTAGAATCGGTTGGGCCGATACCCGGGTGAAAAAAGAAAAAAATCCTTGCTTTTTGTGCCGGCGTCAGATATAATGACACCCATGACAGAACATGTAAATACAGAAAAAAATACCCCGATGATCAAGGAAACCAAGTTTGCCGGTGCCTTGTCGGAAAGGTACCTGGCGTATGCGATGTCCACCATTGTGGCGCGGTCTTTACCCGATGTGCGTGATGGCTTAAAGCCCGTTCATCGGCGGCTTTTGTTTGCCATGCGTCAGTTAAAGTTGGACCCCAGTACCGGCTTTAAAAAATGTGCCCGTGTGGTGGGTGATGTGATCGGTAAGTATCACCCGCACGGAGATAGTTCGGTCTATGATGCTATGGTACGGTTGGCCCAAGATTTTGCCGTGCGGTACCCGTTGGTGGACGGACAGGGCAATTTCGGCAACATTGACGGTGATCGGGCGGCGGCCATGCGGTATACCGAAGCCCGCTTGACCCAGACGGCGATGGCTTTGATGGACGGCTTGGACGATAATGCCGTAGACTTTGATAAAACCTATGACGGTGAAGAAGATGAACCCGTTGTGATGCCGGCCGCATTCCCGAACCTGTTGGCCAACGGATCATCGGGGATTGCCGTCGGTATGGCGACCAATATCCCTTCGCATAATGTGGCGGAAATTTGTGAGGCTTTGTTGTACCTGATTAAACATCCCGATTGTGAAGCGGAACGGTTGTTGGATTATATTCAGGGCCCCGATTTCCCGACCGGCGGGGTGTTGGCCGATACGCGAGCAAATATCGTGAAAGCCTATACCACCGGTCGCGGAGCCATGAAAGTCCGGGCCCGGTGGGAGAGAGAAGATTTAACGCACGGCCAGTATCAGATTGTTGTAACCGAAATCCCGTACGGGGTGCCTAAATCGGATCTGATTATGAAAATTGCCAAGTTGTTGGCGGAAAAAAAGTTGCCGTTTTTGGCCGATATTCGGGACGAATCCACCGATAAAGTCCGTATTATCTTGGAACCGAAATCCCGGACGGTCCCGGCCGATCAGTTGATGGAGCATTTGTTCAAAAATACAGACTTGCAAGTCAACTTTAACCTGAACATGAATGTGTTGGATGCCGACCATACCCCCCGCGTGATGACGATTAAAGAAGTCTTGGCGGCATACCTGAAACACCGCGATATTGTGTTGGTGCGGCGGTCCCGGTATCGCTTGGACAAAATTGCCTATCGCATGGAGTTGTTGCAGGGCTTTATGACGGCGTATCTGAACCTGGACCGCGTGATTGAAATTATCCGGACGCAAGACGATCCGAAACCGCAAATGCGGGCGGAGTTTAACCTGACCGACTTGCAGGCGGAAGCGGTCCTGAACATGCGGTTGCGGTCATTAAAACGGCTGGAAGAACAGGCGTTGAAAGATGAGTTTGAACGCTTGGCTCTGGAAAAAGCCGGGTTGGAAATCCTGTTGAACGATGACGGCGCACGGGCCCAAAAAATCAGCGAAGAAGTGGCGGCCGTTAAAAAACAATTCGGGCCGAAAACCGAACTGGGGGCCCGGCGGACAACGATTGCCGAAGCCGTCCCCGTTGTGGATATGCCCATTGAAGCCCTGATTGAAAAAGAGCCTATCACAGTGGTATTGTCGCAAAAAGGTTGGATCCGGGCCGTTAAAGGCCATGTAGATGTGGCCGATATGAAGTTCAAAGACGGTGATGGGTGCAAGTTATCCGTGCGAACGTATACGACCGATCAGGTGATGTTTATGGCGACAAACGGCCGGTTTTATACCTTGTTGGGGGATAAAATCGCCGGCGGTCGCGGCTTTGGCGAGCCGTTGCGGTTGTCCATAGACTTGCCCGAAGATGCCGATGTGGTGGCGATGATTATTTATCGCCCCGAGGATAAATGGTTGGTGGCAACCGAACACGGAAAAGGCTTTGTGGTAGCGGCCAAAGATATGGTGGCCCAAACCCGCACGGGTAAAATCGTGCTGAATGTCGGTTCCGGCGATCGGGCGTACCTGTGCCGGCCGGCGATTGGTGATCATGTGGCCGTGATCGGGACAAACCGGAAAATGATTGTCTTTCGGGCCGATGAAATTCCGACTTTGACACGGGGCAGCGGTGTGATGTTGCAAAAGTATGCCGGGGCCACGCTAGCCGATGCACGGTTCTTTAACCTGGCGGAAGGGTTGCCTTTCCCGTCCGGCAACGGGACGCGGGTGGAACGGAATATCTCGCTGTGGATCGGGCGGCGGGCCGGTGTAGGTAAGATTCCGCCTGTCGGATTTCCGCGCAGCAACAAGTTTGGACAATAAAGGATCAAAGATGAGTATTGATTTTTCACATATTTCGGTAATCGGTTGTGGCCGGTGGGGTGGTTTTTTAGGCTATTATGTCGCGAAATATAAAGGCGTGCCGACCCTTATGTACGGCTTGGAAGCAGATCCGGCGTATCAATCGTTGGTCAAAACAGGCTGTAATGGATATGTGTCTATGCCGGAAAATGTATCGTACACGACCGATATCACAACGGCTTTACAAAATCAAATGATTATTGTGTCTATCGGATGTCAGGCGTTTCGGGGGCTGTGTCGTCAACTCAATCAATATGACTTGACCGGCAAGCGCTTTTTGTTGGCGATGAAAGGCTTGGAAGAAGGGACCGGTAAGCGTTTAACACAAATTTTTCAAGAAGAAATCACATGGCCCGATGCCAAAGCGGCCGTCTTGTTGGGGCCCGGTCATGTGCAAGATTATTTACAGGAAATCCCCAGCTGTGTTGTGGTGGATTCTGATGATGACGCGGTGAAAACCGACATAGCCGATTTTATGAACAGTTCTTTGATCCGGGTCTATTATGGCAATGATTTAATCGGAAACGAAGTCGGTGCCGCTTTGAAAAACGTCATCGGGTTGGCCGCCGGGATTTTGGACGGATTACATTGGTCGGGCCTGAAAGGGGCCTTGATGGCTCGGGCCCCCGTGGAAGTGGGCCGATTGATTGCGGCCTATGGCGGTCATCCCCAATCGGCGTACGGGTTGGCGCACTTGGGTGATTATGAAGCCACCTTGTTTTCTCCGTACAGTCATAATCGGGCTTATGGGGCCAGTTTGGTGCAAGGACCGCGCTTTGAAAAATTGGCCGAAGGGGTCCCGACATTGAAAGCGGTTGTCGCGCATCCGGCGAGTGTGGATATGCCGATTTGTCGGGTGTTGTATGAAGTCGTTTATCACAATCAGGATCCCAAGGAACAAATTGAAATCCTGTTTCAACGGCCGAATAAAGCCGAGTTCTGATAAACGGGCGGATTCCGGCGGGGTCCGCTTTTTTATTTGACTTTTGATACAGAATCGGCTATATAAAAGAAACATTGGGAAACTATATTGGAAAAGGAGAACACATGACGATAATAACCTTGCCCCCTCATTACAAACCTTCCGCCAAAGAAGAATATATGAATGACATGCAGTTGGCTTATTTCAAGCAAAAATTGCTGGATTGGCGAACCGAATTGATGAAAGGATCCGAAAATACGTTGCAGGACCTGAAAGAAACCAACCTGAATGAAGCCGATGCCAATGACCGCGCCAGCAGCGAGTCGGATCAGTCTTTGGAACTGCGGACCCGGGATCGCGCCCGTAAGTTGATTAAAAAAATCAATCAAGCCCTGGATCGTATTGAAGCCGGTACATACGGCTATTGCGAAGAAACGGGGGAACCGATCGGCCTGAAACGTTTGGAAGCCCGCCCGGTGGCAACGTTGAGTATTGAAGCCCAAGAACGGCACGAACGCAAGGAAAAGAACTTTGCCGAAGAATAATAATTTATGGGGATTGACGCAATCGTTTGTGTTGGCGTCGGCCTCCCCGCAACGCCGGCGCTTGTTGGAAAATGCGGGTTTGTACCCTGCAGAAATCGTATCGGCCGATATTGATGAAACGCCCCGAACCGGGGAGTTGCCGGCACGCTATGTGCAACGTATGGCGATTGAAAAAGCGGCGGCGGTAGCCCGGACGCATCCGGGGGTATGTATCGTGGCGGCCGATACCGTGATTGCCGTTGGCCGGCGATTGATTCGCAAAGCCGAAACCGAAGAACAGGCACGGGCAAATCTGGATTTACTTTCAGGGCGGCGACACCGGGTGATGACCGGCTTTTGTGTGCGTACGGCCGATGGACGTACCATTGCCAAAACGGTTCAAACAACCGTGGTCTTGAAACGATTGGACGAACGGGATAAACAGGCCATTTTGGCTTCGGGTGAATGGCAACATGTGGCCGGCTATCGTATTGAAGGTGTGTTGTCCGCCTGTGTCCGTGAAATCATCGGATCTCACCCGAATATTGTGGGATTGCCCGTGTTTCAAGTGGCTCAGGTGTTAAAAGGTATTTTGCGCGCCCCATGAAAATCTTATGCAATCAAGGTTTTGGTGAAACTCGGTGGTTCCGAGTGGCCGATGATGATTCAACCGTTGACGTGCGTGTGGTACGGGATCTGACCTGGAACTACGGTGATGTGGCAGAGGCGCGCTTGACCGCGTATCAGGCGGCGGTTCGGGGGTACTTTGCCCAAACGGATCGGGGCGATATTTTTATCCCGGGAACGAATCTAGGCCCGTTGGGGACGGTGATTCCGGTGCAGATTGATCGGGAAGCGTATCAGGATAAATGCGCCCGCGGCCGGGTTGCCGAAACACCGGTTATCCGATCACCGATAGCAGAATGGGAAGGGCCGGATATGCCCCCGATTCAAGATATTTCCGATGCGGAAGCCGATGAACGTATCGCGAGGGCGATGTCGGCCGATGTACCCGTGGCCGGCGGGGGCTTGTTGCATATTGAACGGACACGGGTCGGGTGGACCCTGGATGTGGATACGGGGAACGGATCCGATGGGCGGGCCGTAAATACGGCGGCCGTTTCAGAAATCCGCCGGCAAATTGTGCTGAAAAACATGGGGGGCTTGATTTTGATTGATTTGGCCGGATCTAAACGAACCGCGTATCGCCGCCAATGGGATCAAGCCCTGCGTCAAGTCGGTAATGAAATGACCACCATATATGGCTGGACGCGGGCAGGCCTGTATGAAATCGGGCGGAGACGGGGGCGGGCATCCCTGTGGGATACGCAGGCCGATACACTGCCGGTATGTGTGTATTATCGGGTGCGGCGGGCCTTGGCGCGGTGTCGGTCGGGACGCTTGGTGGTGCATGCGGCTCCGGCGGTTGTGGACTTGCTGACCCGGGCCCGTATTCGGGCCGTTCCGGTTTTTGACAAGCCGATTTCTTATTTTGAGATACAGGAGTAAATGATGATCAACAAGACAACCCCGAAATGTCCGATTTGCGGGCGACCGGCCACCCCGGATAACAAACCGTTTTGCAGTCGGCGGTGCGCCGATGTGGATTTGAACCGGTGGTTGAACGGTGTGTATGCGGTACCGGCGGTGGAAACAGATGAAGAAGAGACCCTTGAACCGACCGAAGCAAAACCGGAAACGGACGATTAAAACGGGTCCTGATATAAAAAAGTTATCTTTTTGCAAAAAAAGACTGGACTTTTGTAAAAAAATAAGGTATATATGAATCCGCCTGATAAGCCTGGGTAGCTCAGTCGGTAGAGCAAGGGACTGAAAATCCCTGTGTCGGCGGTTCGATTCCGTCCCCAGGCACCATGTATTATAGCCCTCTTTTAAACGAGGGCTTTTTCTTTTGTTTGCAAGCCTTTCGCCGAGTCCGATAATGGCAAGTCTGAAAAATGCAAAAATTCTTCAATTATCGGTCTCTTAAATTCCAGTCACTTATAAAAAAATAACCCCTACTTGTGTGTAGGGGTTAAAATTAAAAACACTCTTATCTCGTTTTGTTTTTAAGAATTTCGGCAAGCTTCCTTCCTCTTACCCGCCCCTCTTCATCATGCAGATTTTGGACATTTACTTCTGAGCGTTTCTTCCCCGATTTTACAGCCTGCTTAACGGCTGTTGCACGAGCTTTACGTTCTTTAGCGGATGCCTTAGAAAGTTTATCCAATCTTTTTGTTAATCCTTCTTTGGTCCGGTTTTCAGTATCTTCTTTTAATGCTTTCCTATATCCTTTAGGGGTCATAAGTCCTCTGAAATGATAATGTGCTGGATGCCATACACCATGTTCAGCATTTTCGGCAAACTTATCAACATAGTACTTTATCCCACCTAGTAATTTAAGCTCTCCTTTTCTGGTTAAGCGGTAAATTGGTCGAATCTCTGTCCAAGTTATTGATTCGTAATCATACTGCTTATCACCAGGTATAAAACCCTCCCCTTCAAACGGTAAGTACCAGTATTCCTTTTTTATTTGTTCAGCATGTGAATACTGCGTTGCCTTATTCACAATTGTTTTTGCATGATTATTTAAAAATGCCATGTGATACCTCCTATAAAATTCCACTACATTTTTATTGTATCATATTTTTTAAAAATACACAACTTTTTTTTGCAATTTTTTTAAAAATACACAACTTTTTTTGCAATTTCTTTCAAATCTGCTGTGATTTGAGTCCGATAAGTGCAAAGCAGCGCGCACCATGCAAAAGCCCTTGGATTTTTTCCAGGGCTTTTTTATATTTTAACTTGATTTTGAAGGGCGAGTATGGTATACTGACCCGCATTGATAGGCGGCGATGATCCGATATCGCTATTCTAAAACCGTTTATAATGAGATGTCAGGAAGGCTCTATGATACAAGTATCCGTCATTGTTCCCGTATATAACCGATGTGAATTTATTGCATCAGCCGTTTCATGCTTGAAAAATCAAACATTACCGGAGATAGAGTTCATCTTGATTGATGACGGATCTTCCGATAACACTTATGCCCAAATGCAGCAGGCAACCGCGGGAGACAAGCGGTTTCATGTGTTGTCTTTACCCCATAATCAAGGGCCGTCCGCGGCACGCAACTTGGGCTTGGCGCATGTGCACGGGCGGTATATCGGTTTTTTTGATTGCGATGATGAGATTCCGCCGGATTACTTTGAAAGCTTGTGGCGGACGGCAGATCAAACCGGAGCAGATGTGGTTTATACAACCTATAACGATGTGCCGCATTTGACCGATAAAACCCAGCTTACAACGGTGGCCGAACGTTTGGCCGCCTTACGCAACGGGGCTTTGTGGAATAAATTGTATGCGTGGTCGGCGGTGAAACAGATTCGCTTTGACGAAGGTTTGTATTGTGCCGACAATATCTACCTGTATCGTGTGATTCATACGACAGATAAGATGGTATTGGTGAACAAGCCGGCCTATCAGTATACGTTGCGACCGGACAGTATCGGGCGCGATCCGGCTAAAGTTCGTAAACGCCGGGCGGATATGCTGACCGTGGCGCGGACGATAATGCGTCTGTGTCGGACTTGGCATTATCGTGGAGATGATCGGCGGGAAACCAAGTTATTCTTGTGGCGAACTTTTGATGCCGATAAAATAACGGATTTGACGTGGCGCAAGCGGTTTGAACGGTTGGTCCCGATCACCCGACACAGAGGAATCTTGCCCCCTCATTTGTTAAAAGTATTGCGCTTTTGCCACTTGATTTCCAAAGAACGGTATAAGGCCGATCAGATCTTGGGACAAATGGTATCATCAGGCCTGTTTGATCCGGTATGGTATCGGGCGCATTATACCGAAGTGGCGGGACCCACCCGGGCGTTGGTTGCACACTATCTGACCCAAGGATGGCGACAGGGCTATAATCCCGGACCGCACTTTGACGGCAACGCGTACCGGGCGCAAAATCCCGATGTGGCGGCGGCCGATGTGTGCCCGCTGTGGCACTATGTCAACCATGGGGTGTGGGAACATCGCCCCGTGTTGGGGGTGGACGGCCTGCCGCGAACACCGATGCCGGGACACAGACCGAAAAACAAAGTGCAAACCGGGACGGATCGGCGATCTGTTTGGACGTATCCGTTGTGGTTGCATGAAGAGTGTGCACGCTTGGCCGATGAAATTCGGGTGTTGGAACGAGAAATGAATAAATAGGAACCGGGTATACTATGGCAAAAAAGAAAAGCAATAAAAAAAATATCAAAGCAGCTTATATGGACAAGAAAGTGGCCTTGGCGGCCCTGACCGCGCGTACGCGGGGGCCCGCCCGTTCGGTACACCGGACCGTATCGGTGCAAGGGTGTCCGGTTCTTACGGTTAAAAACGGTGCCGGTATGGCGGACAGCAAAGCCTATGTGTTGGCACAAGCACAGAGTGAACACCCCAAAATATCCGTGGTTATGCCGGTGTATAATGTGGCCGATTTTGTGGCCGAATCTTTGGACAGTGTGTTGAGCCAAAGTTTGACGGATTTGGAAATCATTTGTGTAGATGACGGATCCACGGACGCATCTTTGGATATTGTTCGGTCCTATGCAAAACGGGAGGGCCGAATAACAATCTTGGCCCAACAAAACGCCGGATCGGGTCGGGCCCGGAATGCCGGTATTGCCGTTGCCCGCGGGGAATTTATTGCGTTTTTGGATTCCGATGATTTATATCCGACACCGGAAACGTTGGCCCACCTGTATCAGGCGGCGATCCGGGAACAGGTGATGATTTGCGGCGGGTCGTTGGCGCAATTAAAAGAAGGGGAACTCATCACGGATCCGGCCCGGTTTGACGACGGGTATACCTTTGCGCATGACGGTCGGGTGGATTATCGGAATTATCAGTTTGATTACGGATATTGGCGGTTTATCTACCGGCGGTCGTTTTTGGTTGAAAACGAGATTTATTTCCCCGATTATCTGCGGCAACAGGATCCGCCGTTTTTTGTGCGGGCGATGGCGACAGCCGGTACGTTCTATGCGTTGGCCGAACCGACTTATGTGTACCGGGTATCACACAAAAAAATCGCGTGGACCGAACGAAAAGCCACCGACTTGTTCCGTGGGGTAGCGCATGTGTTATCGTTGGCGCAAGAGTATGGCTTGGATCGCCTGTATGGTGAGGTAGCCCGCCGTGTCAATACATGGACGTTTCGGACCGCTGCGGCGGCCACCCTGAAGTATCCGGGGGTACGGCAACAGGTCCTGAAAACACTATCTCTGATTGATACGGACCGCTTGTCGCGAGAGGGAACTCCCTTGATTTTTGATGAGAGTTATCAGGCCTTGATGAACGCGGAAAAAACGGGCGTGTTGGTCAGTGTGATTGTGCCGGTCTATAATGTAGAAAAATATCTGGCGCGGTGCTTGGACAGTATTTTGGGGCAAACGCTGGACCGGTTGGAAATCATCTGTGTAGATGACGGATCTACGGATTCATCGGGGGATATTTTGCGCCGGTATCAAAAAAAGGATCGGCGGATTGTGATTGTACACCAAAAGAACGGGGGCCTTTCCGCCGCCCGTAATACCGGTATGCAACACGCACAAGGGGCCTTTATCTGCTATGTGGACTCGGACGATTGGATAGAGCCGACCACCTTGGAACAAGCCGTGGCCGAAATGCACGGGCCGGTGGATTTGGTGTCGTGGGGAGCCGCCATTGATGTGGAAGATAATGTGGTGGTCAGTCCGGGATTGTATGCCTATCACGCCATTAAAATGACGGGCCAGCGGGATATGACCGATGCGGTGATGAAAGACTCTACTTACACCGTGTGGAACAAGTTGTTCAAAAAACGGATTTTGGATCAGTATCACATCTGCTTTACAACGGGGCGATTGTTTGAAGATAATGACTTTACCTTGAAATATATGCTGCATTGTCGGGCGGCGTGGTACTTGGGTGAGAACCTGTATCACTATGTGCAACGGCCGGGATCCATTATGGACAAAATCCGGCAAAAAAGTTGTACGCGGACGGTGGATAATTTATTCATCTTTGATTCCTTGTATCAGCATTGTGTGCAATGGGACTTGTTGGCCGATCATTCATCGTTATTGGCCAACCGGTTTTATATTCACCTGAAAGCATCATGGACAGGGGCCCCCGCTTCCTGCCACAAAGTTATTCGGGAAACGGCAACACGCTTGGCCAAAGGTTGGGATGCCGAAATTTTGAAAAACAAAAGTGTCCTGTACCTGCAACGCAAGTCCTATGATCGGGTGCGTGAGTTTGATGAATTGATTATCTCGCTGACATCATGGCCCGGTCGGATTGATACGGTCAGTCAAACGATTGAAACATTGCTTAATCAATCCTTGCGAGCCGAACGGGTGATTTTGTGGTTGGCCCCGGAACAATTCCCGGGTCGGGAAGCGGATTTGCCGGCGGACCTGTTGGCCTTGAAAGCCCGCGGATTGACGATCGGATGGTATCGGGATATTCGGTCGTATAAAAAGTTGATACCGACATTGCGTCAATATCCGAATGCCGTGATTATTACCGCCGATGACGACAACCTGTATCCGCGTGATTGGTTGCGTAAGTTATACGAAGGGTACAAAGCACACCCCGCCGATATTCAATGTCATCGGGTGACCAAGTTTGTGTGGCGTGATGGTCGGTTTGATACGGTGGCCGGCGGTCGGGTGTATTATCATCAACCGTCTTATTTGAACAAGTTGGTCGGCTTGGGCGGGGTCTTGTATCCGCCGCATTGTTTTGCCGATGATATTTTGAATGAAGCCTTGATTAAAAAGTTGGCCCCGACCAATGACGATCAATGGTTTTGGTTGCAAGCGGCTCGCAACGGTGTTCGGGTGCGGGTGGTGGACCATCCCGATATTGATGCTCACTATATTCCCGGTACCCAAGCCGTTGGTCTGACCACAATCAACGATCACGGCGAAAACCTGTTTTGGAAAGACTTTAACCGGATTTTGCGCTATTATCCCGATGTGCGGGACTTGTTGATTCGGGAAGCGGAAAAAATGCAAACGGCCGAGACCTTTTTCAAAAATACGCCCTATCGGGACGCGTTGGAAAAGTGGTATTTATCCTGTACGCATCAGCGATTGAATTTGCGGCGACCCAAAACTTATAATGAAAAAATGCAATGGTTGAAATTGTATGATTCAACGCCGCTGAAAACACGTCTGGCGGACAAGTATTTGGTACGGCAGTGGGTCCGCGACAAGATTGGCGGATCGTATCTGATACCCTTGTTGGGGGTATACAATCGGTTTGAAGATATTGACTTTCGCCGTTTGCCAAAACGGTTTGTGATTAAATGTAATCACGGGTGTCAATACAACATTATTGTAAAGGATAAATCCAAATTGGACTTGGCCGATGTGAAAGCCAAGTTGGACACCTGGATGCGGGAAAATTTTGCGTTCCATTCGGGGTTGGAATTACACTATCGCGATATTAAACCCCGGATTATTATTGAACAGTTTATAGAAAACAAAGCCGCCGGTGATTTATACGATTACAAGTTTTGGTGCTTTAACGGACGGGTGGCCTATATTCAATTCTTGTCCGAACGGAACATTGACGGTTTGAAAATGGCGTTTTACGATCGGCAATGGCGCAAGCAGGATTTTGTGTATTCCTATCCGTTGGATAAAAAAACAATGCCCCGTCCCGATAACTTGGATGAAATGATTGCGTTGGCGGAAAAATTATCGGGCGACTTTGGCCATGTCCGCGTGGACTTTTATCGCTTGGACGATGGGCGTGTGTACTTTGGCGAAATGACGTTCACATCGGCCTCAGGTGGTATGAAATGGAGCAGTGAAGCCGTCAATCGGCGGTTCGGTGATATGATTAAACTGCCGCAGACGGTATGGGATATGGACGCACATCGGGCCTATAAACGGCCGAAAAACAGGGATTGGTTGACGTACCTGATGGCACCGTGGTTGATGGGACGGTACTATTGCCTGAGCCGGCGTTTGGAAACCTTGTTGACCGATAAAACGGTGGAGATATTATCCCAGGCCCGCATAGACGTGAAAAATGTGGGTGGTGCCGATAATGCGGTGGTTATCACGGGAAATAATATCCGGGTCTCTGCCCCGGCATGGGCCAAGAATGCCCAAGGTATCGGGCAGGTGGTTGTGGGCAAAACGTTGACCCAAGACCTGACCATACGGGCGGTGCATGACGGCACATTGACCTGCCGCTTTATGGGAAGCGATCTGCGTCAAAACGGCGGTCGGATCCCGATCTGGATTGATTATACCGATATTACGGTTGACGGGCGACCCTTGCCGGATACGCCGGTGGAAACCTGGTATGAAAAACCGTTCCGCTTTGACATGCCTGTACGACACGGACAAACGGTACGGATACAGGTGCGAGAACGGTATCATGCCTATACCCCCGAAGACGGTTTGGCCGTTGTGTCCGGTGTCAATCCGGAATTGGAAGATGCCGGGCGATTGAAACGGTTGACGGCCGTTGTGCAACGGCGTATGGGTGTACTCACCGAACGCGATGTGTATCAAAAACACATGACCGAAATCCGGCACTTGTTGCAACAATGGCGCATAGACGTTAAAAATGTGGGATCCGCCGATCATGCGGTAGCCGTGTCCGGGGACGGTATCTCGGTTTTATCGCCGGCCTGGGCCTGTGATCAAAACGGGCGGGGCCAAGTGGTGATCGGCAAAAGCACGCGTCAAACCATGACAATCCAGGCCAAGGGCAACGGGACTTTGGTCCTGAAATGTCGGGGCGTAGACCGCAAAAATGCCGGCGAACGGGTGCCGGTTTGGGTGGATTATACGGCGGTGATTGTAGACGGCAAACCGCTGTTGAAACAGCCTAAATCGTCCTGGTATGAGCAAGTCTTGGAGTATCGTGTACCGGTGAAAGACGGACAGACGGTATCGGTGGAAATCATGACGGCTCCGCATGCGTATACGGCCGATGCGTTGCGGGCGACGTTGCTGGGGTTGGGCCGAAATGACGGGTATCTGACGGACCATATTGAAGACTTTGTGCGGGATCTGATGGCTCCCCGCCGGAAAGGAAAATCATGACCGAACAAGCACACAATCAACCGATACAATCTGTGACTCAAACCGACCTGATCCGTGTGGCGGACCGCTTGACGCAGGTGGAAACCAACCTGAACCAAATGCGGAACACATTGCATTACATGCAACAACGCATGGAACAACAGTATCATGAATTGAACTATGCGGACCTGTTGCATGATACCATCGGGGCCAGTCCGTGGTTGCAGGACAAGACGTTATCCTTGTTCGGGTGGGCCGCAAATTACAGTTTTATTTACCTGTTGTATCGGATTTTGGATAAAGTGCAACCGACCCGCATTTTAGAAATGGGTCTGGGGCAGACAACCAAACTCACGACACAATATGTCAATCATAAAAATCAAGCGGCACAATTAGATGTGTGTGAGCACAGTCGCGAATGGATAGATGTCTATCGCCCTGAATTGATCGTCTGTGATCGGGTACATCTGCATCAGATGAGCCTGACAACCTTTGAACACAACGGTCGGCAAAACGATAAGTATGCCGATATGGCAGCGGTGGCAGGAGACACGCGCTTTGACCTGATCATCGTGGACGGGCCCAAAGGGGCCGATCAAAACCTGCCGCGCAGTGATATCTTGGATTTAATGCCGAACTTGGCCGATGAGTTTATTATCATTATGGACGATGCCGAACGTGCCGGTGAACAGGCCACGATTGCCGCTTTGATGGCGGCCTTGGACGGGTGTCAAAAGCCGTACACGACTTTTACCCGGTTTGGTACCAAAACGCAACAGGTGATTACCAGTCCCGGGCGGGCATTTGTGCAATTTTTATAAGGAAAATACGATGAAAAAAGAAGATATTATTGAAGGGATTTGTTTTGTGGCGGCCGCCGTTATTGTGTGGTCCGGGTTGTATTTTTTGGCCGTCGGGCAAGACAGCAGTTTTAACAAGGAACCGGATGTGAGTATCCCGGCCCGGATAGACTTTCTATCCACAGATGATCCGGATAAACCGCACTTTAAGGTTTATGTCAACGACAATACGGAATCAGAGTCGGTGGCCGATTGGATGATGCAAGCGAAAACGCCGGGGTATCAGGTAGAAACCTTGGAACACAAAATCAATATGAAACTGACGGCCGATCAGGATACGACGGTTCAAATAACGCTGAGAGGGCCGTGGAAACAAGACGTGTCCGGGAAATTGAAAGAACTATGGGTGGATTATACCAACATGATCATAGACGGGCAAAAAATTGTGGATCAGCGGACACCCGCCTGGCATAATCAAGGTATCGGACATACGGTGTGGGTTCAAAAAGGAAAAACGTATACCGTTCAAGTAGAATGGCAACCGCACGAATAAGGAGAATAATATGAAAAAACAAATCTTAACGGTTTTGGGCTTGGCGGCGGTGATGATGGTGTTGATGTTGCCGTTCGGGTTGACGCAGACACCGGTACCTGTGGCCCGGTTTGAAGTGTATGATACCGTGGCGGATAAGGATATGCCGTCCTTTCGTATTGTCAATGGGAATTATACCCCGGAAGGGTGGATGCGACAACGGGGCCTGAACGGATATAAAATCCAAAGCGACAAAGGGACAGAAACACTGGAACTGATGGCCGATACAGATGTTGATGTGGTGGTGGCCTTGCGGGGACCGGATGTTCCCAAGGATCCGCATAATCCCAAAGCCGGTCGGGTGGAACAATGGGTTTCTTATACCACTTTGACCGCGGACGGGGTACCGATGATTAAGGATCCTGTGGCGGCGTGGCATGATAAAACATGGACCACAACGATCGCTTTACATAAAGATCAGCCGGTCCGTCTGCAAGTGTCCTGGACCGCCTATGACCCGAGCGGACACGGTGTTCAGGTCGGACAGACCCGTTGGTTGCGTACCGATGTGATGGGATCCGTCTTGTTGTTGACGGTATTGTTGTGGGGCTTGATGATCGGTGAAAAGACGTTGCGGCGCAACAACCCATCGGTGACGACAGGGACGGACGGATCCGCGTATGGTCGCTTGTTCCTGGGGGCAACGGTTGTGATGATTGTGGCCGTTTTAGCCTTGATACGGGCCGATGTTCTGTATTATGATGACCTGAACCGTAATTTCGGGGGCGTTGTTAAAGATTGGATTCCGATGAACAGACCCTTGGGGATTGCTTTGATACACCTGATGGGATGTACGGATATGGCGGTGAATATCGCGCCGGTATCGCAGATTTTAACCTTGATGTGCCTGGCTTGTATCGGGTGTGTGTTTGTGCGTGTGTTGGCACCGGAACGGGCAAACGCTTGGATCATGGCGGTCGCCCTTGTGCCTTTGGCCATCAATCCGTTTTTTATGGAAAATATCAGTTATCAAATTGAATGTATCGCATCGGGTGTTGCACCGCTGTTTTGTGTGGTGCCGATGTTGCTGTATCGGCGGCGGGATTGGTTGTTTGCCGTGGCCGCCGGTGTCGGGGCTATCCTGATGTGCCTGACGTATCAGGGGGTAAGCGGTGTCTTCCCGATGTGCCTGCTCTTGGCGGCTTCTTTGGAATGGAATGCCGGGCGGTCGGTGCGAGATGTCGGGCGTTTGATGGGCTACGGTCTGGGCGGGTACGGGGTCGGCTTGGCCGTGTTCGCGGTGGCATTGATGAAGCCTGTGGCGTATGCCGGGGCCAGTTCCGAAATATGGACCGCAGGGGCCTTTATTCCCGGCGTGTTCCATAACATTGGGATGTACTATACCCAAGTCAGTCATTATTTAACGCCTTTGTGGGCCGGCCTGTGTTTGAGTGTTTGTATCGCGTTCGGGGTTGTGTATGTCCTGTTGTCCCGGCGATCGGCGATGTCAGCCGTTCTCATGGCCGGTTTAACCGTGTTGAGTTTGGGCCTGGTCTGCTTCGGGGTTTATGTGTTTTTGGCCCATGCCCCCCTGCAACCCCGCATTTTATCGGTCTTCTTTTACATGATCGGTTTGATGAGTGTGGTGGTCGTGGCGCGCAGTCGGTGGGTCGGATGCGGGGTGGTGTGCCTGATGACTTGGGCCTTTATCAGTTTCGCCGCCGTGTACGGTAATGCCCTGATGACACAAAAGGAATATACGCAAACCAAAATAGCGATGGTAATGGCGTATTTGAACGAACACTATGATTCCCAAAACAAGTACACGTTGGATATCATTGGCAACGGAGGTCGGGCTCCGGCGTTAGAAAAGCGATTAGTGGCTTTCCCGATCTTGAAAACCCTGCTGCCCGGAACCTTGAATTGGAATGGTAAATGGGGTCGGTATCCGATGTATTCTTATACCGGTATTCCCGATAATTTTGATCGCGATTTATGGTTGACGCGGGGATTGGATAAATTGAACTTGCCGAAAAAAGCATCACGGATGGCCTTTGATGTGTACGGTGATGAGAAAAATATCTTGATACGATTAAAGTAGGAGCAGAAAATGAAACAAAAAATAACGTTGATGTTAGGTGTGCTGGGGGTGGTGTTGGCTTTGACCCTGCCGTTGTGGGCCGAGTATTTCAGTTTGTCCACCGCCCGTATGGATGTATATGACCTGACCCCGGGCAAGACGGCACCGTCTTTTGTCGTGCAAAATATGAAACTGTACCCGTTGGGATGGATGGAACGGGGCGGGCAACACGGACACATGATTCAAAACAGTTCGGGACACAGTGTCTTTGACCTGACGGGATTGGAACAGGTAGATGTCTTGTTCGCATTGAAAGGCCCCGATATTCCGAATGATCCCGCAGACAAGACCAAAGGTCGGCAGGAACGGTGGATTACATACACGCGTTTTGATGTCAACGGTGTGCCACAGTTGAGTGAACCGCTATCGGTGTGGCATAATACGCAGCGTATCCTGACGGTGCCGGTAGCCCCCGGTGAAACCACCCGGGTGGAGATTGAATGGGAACGATATGCGGGTTATTCCCTGTGGGATGCATGGACAAAAGGCCTGACGATCCGTTGGGGTGTGTTGTGCGCGTTGATATTGGGAACGTTGTTTGCTTTTTGGGGCTTGTTATTTGTGCGGTCCCGCACAAAAGCAGGAACAGAATCGGCCGTCCCGGCGATGACAGGTCGGGATTATCTGCGCTTTATCTTGCGGTGCAGTGTGGTGTTTGTCATCTGTTTAGGGGCCGTCTGGTCGGCCGATGTGTTGCGCTATGATGACCTGAACCGCAATATGTTGGGGACGGTTTCCGATTGGGCAACAATGAACAGGTGGGTGGCCATGGGCCTGGTGCGCTTGATGAACTGGGACGGTGTGATCGCGAATATGAGTCCCTTGTCCCAAATCATTACGTTGTGCCTGATGGCCGGGGTGTGTGCCGTATTGGTCCGATCGTTTGCTCCGGAAAGCGTAAAATCGCCGTGGATGATTGTGGCCGTGATGCCGGTGGTGGTCAATCCGTTCTTTTTGGAAAATATCAGTTTCAAAATTGAATGTGTCATTCATGGCTTTACGGCGTTGTTTTGTGTGGCACCGATGTTGCTGTATCGGCGGCGGGATTGGACATTTGCCGTGGCCGCCGGTGTCGGGGCTATCCTGATGTGCCTGACGTATCAGGGGGTAAGCGGTATCTTCCCGATGTGCCTGCTCTTGGTGGCTTCTTTGGAATGGAATGACGGGCGGCGGATCCGCGAGATCGGGCGTTCCGTTGTGTACGGCGGCCTTGGTTATGTTATCGGTTTAATCGTGTTTGCCAAATTGATTATGCGCCCGATTCAAACAAAAGGTGTCAATTCGGACATGTGGACCGGTGGAGAGATGCTGACCGGTTTGTGGACAAATTGGGGTACATACGAAGCGGCCGTACTGCGGTTTTTAACACCGGCTTGGGTGGCTTTATGTGTGGCAACGGTCGTGATGTTTGTGGTGGTGTACACCTTGTCATCACATCGCAATCGGTTCGGGGCGGCCATCATGGCGGGCTTGACCGCCTGTGGGATGAGCATCGTTTGCTTTGGGGCCTATTTGGGATTGCAGGTACCACCGGTTGTTCCCCGGACGTTGGCCGTGTTCTTTTACGTTATCGGTGCTTTGATGATTGTCGTGGTGGCCCGCGGGGCATGGCTGGGGCGCGCGTTGGCTTGTGTCATGGCGTTCTGCTTTGTGGCGTTTGCCTGTATTTACGGCAACTGCTTGCGTGAACAACAAGCGTTTGAGCAGGTACGCCTGTCCGCCGTGTGGGGATACCTGAATGACCACTATCAGGCCGATACGCCTTACACGTTGGAAGTAGTGGGCGATGGCGGGTTTGCTCCGGCCGTCCGAAATAAAATGAACACATACCCGGTGTTGAAAGAGTTAGTCCCGAACTACTTGAACTTCCGCAGTATGTGGGCCCGCTATATCCAATATAATATTTACGGATTGCCGAACAATTTTCAACGCCGTATAGATATCCCATTGGGCTTGGATAAAATGAACTTGCCTCGGCAAGAATCCAAAATGACCTTTGACGTGTTCAGCGACGGTTCACGGATTCTGATCCGGATGAAATAGGGGGGGACTATGTCGGAAATCGGTAAAATCATCAGATTCCTGTTGACCGGCGGAACGGCAACGGCCTTGGACGGCACGTTGTATTGGGTGTTGAATCCGGTGTTGGGAATCACCCCGGCCAAAGGTATGTCGGCCACCGTAGCATGTGTGTACGGGTACCTGATGAACAAAGCCTGGACGTTTCGGGATCGGGAAAAAACAAATGTGCGTCTGGTGGCCCGGTATGCGGGGGCGCAAGTCCTGAACATCGGGACAAATGTGGCTGTCAATGCCGCTTTGGTTTATGCTTTGCACCATCGCGGTGTGGCCTTTGTCGGCGCAACGGCGGCCGGTATGACGGTCAACTTTTTATTGCAACGATTTTTCGTCTTTTCACAAAAGGAGTGTTCATGAAAGCATCCATCATTATTCCCTGTTATAACGAAGAAAAAAATGTACCGGCGTTGGCCGACCGGTTCGCCCGTATGGCGTTGCCCGACGGGGTGAGTTTGGAGTTGGTGTTGGTGGATAACGGATCTCGGGATAAAACAGGGGCCGTCATTGAGGCTTTGGCCTTACAATACGATTTTATTCGGCCGGTTGTTGTGCCGGAAAATCAAGGATACGGATACGGTATTTTAACGGGATTGCGGGCGGCGACAGGCGAGGTCTTGGGGTGGATGCATGCCGATCTGCAATCGGATCCGGATGTGTTTGCGGACATGTTCCGCCGGGCTTTGACGGAACGGGGGGCTTTCTTATACAAAGGGCGGCGGACACATCGGCCGGTGGTGGATACGTTTTTTACGATCGGCATGAGCCTGATGGAAACGCTGTATCTGGGGATGGGGCTGTGGGATATCAACGCCCAGCCGACATTGTTGCCCGCGTCTTTTTTCCGGACTTGGGAAAATCCGCCGTCCGATTTTTCGTTGGATTTGTATGTGTATGCGATGGCCAAGAAAAAAGGTGTGCCGGTGCATCGTTTTACGTCCCGTCAATACGCCCGCAAAAACGGCGTGTCATCTTGGAATACAGGCATGGCGGCCCGGTGGCGGTTGATTCGCCGCGTGTGGGCATACAGTCGTGAAATGCGAAAGGTGTTGAAGCATGTCTAGAAAACTGATTTCCCGTGTGCGGTTGGTGTTGAATATCGCCTTGATGGCGTGTGTGGGACTGTGGTTGTATCGGGTGGCAACAGGGTGGTCGGAACTGCGTTGGGATGTGCCGATGATTGCCGTGGCATTCATGACGGCCCTGATTGTCAACGGGATTAAAATGGCCCGCCTGTATATCCTGTTTTGCGGTAAGCATGTTAAAACAGATGCGTATGTCAGAAAATATATGACTACCTCTTTAATCAACATGATTGTCCCGTTCAAAGCGGGTGAAATATGGCGCGGAATTATCTTTGGTAAGATGGCCGGTTCGTATATCAGCAGTTTTGTGATCGTTTTGTTTGACCGCTTTATTGATACGACAGCGTTATTGGCCTTGGTTGTGATGGTGTGCCTATATACCGGCATGCCGATGACGATGATGTATGCGGCGCTCACCGTTTTTGTTATGGTGGCCGTGGTCTTGTATTTGAACTTCTTCTCCCTGTACCGGTATTGGAACCGTGTCTTGATTTTGCGGGCGAATACCAAAAGCACCCTGATGGCTTTGACGGCCTTGGATACGTTGAAAAAAGTAATATGGGAAGTGCGGCAGACCTCATCGGGAAAGTTCATAATGCTGTTTATGGTATCGGTGGTCGCTTGGAGTGCTGAAATTTTGGCCGCCGGATTTTTCGGATATGCATTGACGGGACGGGGTGTGAATGCGTATCTGAACACCGTGTTGACGGGCGGTATCGGGGCGTACACTTTTTTGTATTTTATATCATCTGTTTGTATTTATGCCGGTGTATATGGTGTGTTGCAACTTGCTAAAAGGAGAAAATGATGAAAATATATGTGGTTTATGACGGATCCGTTGAACCTAATGATAATATCCGTGATATTATCGGGGATAAAGGGTTCGGAAATGTGATTGTTAAACGGCAAAAATTATCCGATATTTATCAAAAACAGGTGTCGGGCTTAAAAGCAGATGAACTCTGTTGGCAACATATCGGGGCGTATTATGAATTTGAGGCCCTGAAATCTCACATCTGTCGGGATGCCGAAAAACAAGAAGTGCGTGTGATTCACTGTTTTTCAAACTTTATCATCACGGATAAAACAGAAGTCAATCAAGCGTTGGCCAAAGCGGCTTTCATTACCGAAACAACGGCGGTGAAACAAGGCGGAAAAGTGGCCGCCGTGATGTTCCCGGACGGTGAAACATACGGGGCGTTTTTGGACCGGGTGTTGGATCAAAAATCTTCCGTAGCGGCCGTGCGGGAGTTAAAAGCGTTGCCCTTGAATGCCACAGGATTCGGGTATATCGGATCATTTTTTAACTTTGTGCAGTGTATTACCGGACATTTTGACAGTCGCTATTTCAATGCCTTGAAGGGAAATGAATATACCCTGACAAAAACATCAAAGAATAAGAAAAAAATAAAGGCCGAGTACACTTTTTATCACCTGTTGCCCGAAGATATGCGTTTTTGGTTCGTGATGCCGTTTAATTACACGGAAACGGCCACAACGGCCTCGTATACGATGGAACGATTGCATATGACGGATTTGGCCGTGAAATGGGTTCACGGATCTATGGATGAAGAAGAATTTTCGGAATTGATGGATCGGTATTTTTATTTCTTTCGGTCGCGTCATGAAAAACCGTGTGATCTTGCCGAATACAATGCGACCGCCCGGGCCCTGTATGTGGACAAAGTGAATAAACGGGTGGCCGAATTGAAACAATGTCCGGAATATGCACGGATAGAGGCCCTGTTGGCCGCAACGCCGGATGCGGATCTGGATGCGTTGGTGGCCCGTTATTTTGCCCTGAAAGACAAAATAGAATCACGCCACACCTATCCCGCCGTGCAAGTCATCGGTCATGGGGATCCGTGCTTTTCCAATGCTTTGTATAACAAAGCCACCAAGACTTTGAAACTGATTGATCCCAAAGGGGCTTTAACCGAAGCGGAATTGTGGACAAATCCCTATTATGATATTGCCAAGTTGAGCCACTCGGTCTGTGGGCGTTATGACTTTTTCAATAACGGTATTTACGATATTCATATTGATGAACATTTCGGATATCGTTTGGAAATCCCGTTTGATAACGCCAAGTATGTGTCTGTTTTCCGGAAAAAAGTGGCGGCCAACGGGTTGGATTATTTAACTGTGCGGATTTATGAAGCGTCTTTGTTCCTGTCTATGTTGCCCTTGCACATTGATAATCCGCACAAAGTCTTTGCCTTTATTTTGAATGCGAAACAAATCTTGGAGGAAATTGAACATGATCTTAAATGAATATACCTTTGTGTTTGATATTGACGGGACGATTTGCCCGATTAAAAAGGCCGGGGAGTCTTATGCTGATTTGGTTCCTTATCCCGACATGGTGGCTAAAATGCGGGCGTGTCGGGCGCAAGGGGCTAAAATCGTTCTGTATACGTCCCGGAACATGAACTCGTATCAGGGCAATATCGGCTTGATCAACAAGCATACCGCCCCTGTGTTGACAGAATGGCTGAAAAAATGGGATATTCCGTATGATGAAATCGTGTATGGAAAAGTATGGCCGGGTCATAAAGGGTTTTATGTAGATGATCGCACCGTTCGTCCCGATGAGTTTTTGCATCATACACCGGAAGAATTAAACGATTTGTGCCGGGCATCCCGGTGCCAGGAGGACACAGATGACAAATAAAATTGATGTGGTCATAACAATGGGCGGTTTGGGATCGCGCTTTCGGAAATGCGGCTATACCGTGCCTAAATATATGATTCCCGCCAAAGGCAAGACGTTATTTGAATGGTCGTTGCTCAGTTTAGAGGGCTTTCGTGCCGATGTAGATCGCTATATCTTTATCGCGATGCGAGATGCAACGGTAGATGTGGAAGGCTTTATTCGGGAAAAATGTGCGGACATGGGGATTCAAAACCCGCATATCATTTTGTTGGACTACCTGACAGACGGACAAGCGACTACCGCCGGCTTGGCCGCCCGTTATTGGGACCCGGATCATGCGTTGTTGATCTATAACATTGATACATATGTGGAAGCAGGAGAAATGAAAACGGCGGACTTGAAAGGAGACGGTTTTATTCCGTGCTTTCAAGCCCCCGGAGACCATTGGAGTTTCGTACGCCTGAACGATCAGGGACAGGTGGTGGAAATCAAAGAAAAAAAACGTATTTCACCGTATTGTACGTTAGGGGCCTATTATTTCAAAACATGCCGTTTGTACGAGACACTATATCGGGAATACTATCAACAAGGGAGCCACTTGGTCAACGGGGAAAAATATGTAGCCCCCTTGTATGATTACCTGCTTTCTCGCGGGGGGCAGATATTTATTTCCGATATTGCCCCGGATAAAGTGCATGTATTGGGTACGCCCCAGGAATTACAGGCTTTCTTGGACGCTTGACGAATCGTCCGGCGTTGCGACCGGCTTGGGGTATTTGGCCTTGACGGCGGCAATGGTGTCCGCCCACACGGTGGTATGATTGACACCGTCCCAGTATATCATATCCAGCTGTTCGGTTATGGCGGGATAGGCCGCCCGGCGCATGTCGCGGTAGGACGGTGTTGTTTGGGGACGCATCCGGACCTGAAACCGTCTCCGACCGTTGATCGGGTCCAGTTCCGTCAGGATATAGTGATGATCCCGGGCAAAAGTATAATATAAATCATAGGCTTCCACCCCGAAAATATCGTTCAGAGCAGGGTTTTTAACAGGTTGTATATTCATAATCTTTCTCCTTATTTCCATGTGCCGACAGCCATATAGGTGACGACATAATCATTGCGGTTGGGGTGTATTTGAAACCCCGTTGTGGTGCGGTTGTAATAGGCTACTTGGGAGGCCGAGTCATACAAGGCCGTGGCGACCACAACATATCGGTTATCGGCAAACGGTTGCGGTAAGGTAATATCGGTCTGTCCGATAGGAATATCACCGAATTGAATCATCATGCCGTTGGCTAACTTCATGTAATCGGAGCCGGTCTGCGGAAAGGTTAAAGGGCCCGCTTCGGTGTAATCCACTACATGTAAAGCCGTCCGTGGTGCCAGGCGTTGAACGGTATACGGTGTATTGCTGTCGGTCCAGATAGTCGCAACGGGAATAAAATTAGAATCCTTTTGCCAGGTTCCCCGGTCTACATAGACTTCGTTTGCAATCGGGTTATACCATACGTCATAGGTCGTGTTGGCCGGGTGCGGTTCAAGGGTTCCGATGTTGTAAGATACAAAGTGAATCAGGCTATCCCCGTGCCATAAAATCTGACGACCGGACAAGGGAGAAATCATCTTGGTTATTTTGACGGTATCGTTTTGAACGGTTTTGCTGGCCAATGTACCGTCCGAGTTCAAACCATCGGCCACAATACCCTGAACGCCGGGTAATAAAAAGACAAAGCTGCCCAGATAACCCAGGCCGTTAAACACATGACGCACGGATTGAATGTTTCCGTTTTGAACGGTAATGATCCCCAGGGGCAAGGAATATCCGCCCGTCCCGATGACGTTAGTGGCGGGATTGTAAGTCAAGGTGGTATTTGTGCCTAAAATCAGGCCGTTTTCCGTATGACACAGAAAGTAGTCTCCGTCCGTTGCTGTGCCGGCCGATACGGACAGATCCGTTGCCAATGTCCAGGGTGTAAAAACGGCCGTACCGTCATCGGCCAGACCCGCCGGCGTAAACAGGCGACTGCCCGCCTTGCATGTGACGGACCCCGCGGACACTTTCAAGGTTATGTGTTGCGGAATTTGAGTCAGGCAGTTGGTCCGGGCTTGTTGAAATAAAGCCGCATTTGTGATCGCGGTGGCGGCTGATGCTGCGGCATTCGTGGCGGCCGTTTGAGCTGCACCGGCTTTGGCGGCGGCAGTCGCAGCGGCTGTCTCGGCTGCGTTTTTGGCGGTTTGCATGGCGGCATCCAGGTCATTGACGGCTACGGTACTGTTCTCCAGGTTGGTACCGTCTCGGTTCCAAACAATGGCTTTTCCCGCCGCGGGCAGGGGGAGGGTTAAGTTGACATTTGTGGCTACGGCATAAGGAGGTAAAATCATACTGCGATTCAAAGCATCGGCCAGTTGTTGATGACACGCCGTTTGATAGTCAAATTCATCATTCAATGTGTCGGCCCGCAAAGCACCGCCTTCTTGAAAATCGGTCGTGCGTTCTATGGTCAGGTTGCGCGCCAGCGTAATAACGGTATCGGCCGGTGGCGGTTCGGCAAAAGAAACGGTGCCGCCCTCGGTGGTACGGGTCAGGGTATAGGTGGCTTTATCCCGGATTTGGTCCCCCCAATAAACGGTCAGGTTGTCATCTTGAAACAACGCAAAAGGCAGTTCATAAGTCGTCAATATCCCGTCCGCAATATATTGTACGCGGGGCGGCACATTTTTGATTTTAATGTGTTCGGTCATACAGGTTCCTTTCTGAAACAATAAAAAAACGACCGGGCTAGGCGGTCGGTTTGTCATAAATAAAATATAGGATTGAACGTTGACGGGGCAGATAGACCTGTCCCCGTTAAACGAATCCCTTATAGCATATTTTTACACAAAAGTCAAGGAAAAAAATCCTATTATAGGATAATTCATGCCGAAAAAGAGATTTGACAAAAAAGCCGGCCGGGTGTATAATAAAAGAATGGAGGCACCCATGAATGATGTGAAGCAACAGGCAGACAAGATTGTATCCGACTTTATGCAAAATCGCATGAAGACCAGTCTTCGTAATCGTTTAGGGAATGTGATATGGCCCATGGCCCAAAGATTTATTCAAGGATTTGGGGCCTTGTTAGCAATGTCGGTTGTGACGGCTGCGGCGGCAAATCCGGTTGCTTCGGTGATCGGGGTGGTGGGCTGTTGGGGTGTTTCCCGCGTGGTGGGCAGTCATTTGCGTTTTTTACAAAATATGGCCTTGGGAAATGCGGCGGTGTTAGGGCGTAGCATGGTCAAAAACAATGTGCCGGCCGATGTCCGTCAGATGGCCATTAAACGGTTGTTGCAACGGGGTGGCCCGCGGACGATGACGGGGGCTTATATCCGCAAGCATCCGGACGCGTTTCGGGGGTTGGCTGACGGGCATCCGGCCCCGAAATTAAACTCGTTATTGGGATTTGTGGAACGTAATTTTAACCGCCTGGACCGGCTGAAAGGGAAACAGCGAATTACGTTTGCCGAAAGGCGGGAGATGTATCGGTCGGCGTGGCAGGAATATCGGCGCAATCGGCGTTTGGAAAAGGGGCAGGAAAAGCCGCAACCGGATGTTCCGGGATTGTCCCCGAAAGCACCGGGATTATTCCACCCGAAATCAGGCTTGCCGTTGGCAATGTCGGCGGTGGCGTATCGGGGGCGAAACACGCCGGAACGGCCGACCGTGAGTTTTCGCCGACAGATAGAGCAAGCCCGCCGCGGTGGACCGGAAACACGATCGGGTATGGGGATATCAGGGGCCGAACGTCCGGGGAACAAGCCGATGACACCCGCCGATCCGCAACCGGCGAGTACGGCTTGGTTGCTGCGGCGTAAAAACGAAAGCCGATAATCGGACAGGGTTCAAAAATTGTCCGTCCCCGGCCGGTCGGGATGAACCGTCGGGACCCAGGTCGTTCTTTTTACGGGCGGCCCTGCATATTTTTCTTGACAAAATCGGGGGTTCGGTGTATATTGTGCCATAAATCACAATATGAGGTATCTATGACGATTGTAAAAGTATGTTTGGGTAGTGCCTGCTACGCCCGCGGAAATGATAAAATCTTGGCTTTTTTGGAAGATTACATCGCCAAACACAAGGATAAAATGCAGTTGGAATTAGTCGGATGTCGGTGTCGCAATTTGTGTGCGGACGGTCCGAATATCTTTATCGGCGAAACGCGGTACAGTCGGCTGACAACGGAAGAGTTGAAACATATCTTGGAGAATATGCATGGACAGTAAAGGTCCCGTTTACACCCTGAATAACGAATGTCAGGATTGCTATAAGTGCGTCCGGCGGTGTCCCGTGAAAGCCATTCGTATTCAAGACGGGCATGCGTGTGTATTGCCCGATCGGTGTATTGCGTGCGGCCGATGTGTGGCTCCGTGTCCCAGTCATGCCAAACGGGTCCGATCCGATACCGAACGTGTCCGGCAGGCCCTGTCATCCGGAAAACGGATCTATGTGTCGTTGGCCCCCAGTTGGCGGGCTTCGTTTTCCTGTGATTCACGACAGATGGTGGCCACGTTGTTGAATACGGGCTTTGCCGGGGTGAGTGAAACGGCCTTGGGGGCGCAGGAAGTCTCAATTGAAACGGCGCGGCAGTTGAACGCGATGGACAAGGGGCTGATGATTTCAACGGCTTGTCCGGTTATTGTGAATTATGTACGGCGGTATCGGCCGGATATGATTCCCTATTTGGCTCCGTTGGGGTCGCCGGCTTTAACCCATGCCAAAATGTTAAAGCAAACCTATGGGGACGATTGCACCGTTGTGTTTATCGGGCCGTGTGTGGCCAAAAAAGCCGAAGCGGACGAACACCCGGAATTACTGTATGCCGCTTTAACCTTTGAAGAATTAAAGGTGTGGTGGAAAGAAAATGATATTCATGTGGTGGCGGATACTGATGCCGATGGGGCTTTTGTTCCGGAACGGGCCTGTGAGGGTGGTCTGTACCCCCTGGACGGCGGTATGAACGAAACCATCCGCCGAGTCGGGGTAAAAGAGTCGGTGCAACTGATCCCCGTGTGTTCATTTGACCTGTTTGCCGATGCGTTAAAGACCGTGCAGCCGGACGCGTTAAAACAGCCTTTGTTTATTGAAGCGTTGGCTTGTGATGGCGGATGTGTACACGGGCCGTGTGTGGCCGCCGCAGCGTCCGATATGAACAATATGTCGCGTATTTTACGTCATGTACGGAATCGCGACAGGGTGCCGAATCAGGCTCGTGTGGTGGTGGATCAATCCTATACCCCCAAGCCTGTGGGACAACGGTCATATTCCTTGGAAGAATTACGGGCAGCCTTGCGCCGGATTGGCAAGTACTTACCCGAAGATGAATTAAATTGTGCCGGATGCGGGTATCAAACATGCAAAGATATGGCACGGGCGTTATTGGACGGTGATGCCGAGCCGGCTATGTGTGTATCCTATATGCGCAAAATTGCGACCCGCAAAGTGGCGGCATTATTAAAAAGTATGCCTTCAGCGATGGTGATGGTGGACAAGAACCTGAATATCTTGGAAACAAACGAAGCCTTTATCAAAATGTTTGCGGGCAATATGCGGGACATTTTTCTGTCGGATCCGCAAAAAATGACGGGCTTGCCTTTAAAGGGATTGTTTAACGGGGGCAAGTTATTCGCGACGGTGTTGGCGACCGGTCAGGAAATGCATCGGGAAGGCCACAAATACAACGGTAAAATGTATGATGTCCATTTGTTCCCGATTGAAGCGGCCGAAAGTGTCGGGGCCATCATTACCGATATGACAAACACGCAACACGACCGGGAAGGTGTGGCCCGTAAAGCGCGTGATGTGATCAATAAAAATATCGCGACCGTTCAGCAGATTGCCTGCCTGTTGGGGGAACACATTGTGGAGACGGAAAGCATCTTGAACACGATTGCCAATGAGTATGACTCGGCAGATGGTGAGACGACCGGCGGAGAACAGGGATAAATGTTTATAGATGTAGATTGTTCCCAAATAAAAAAGTTTGGTCAAAACGCATACGGGGATTATTTCGCGTCCCAGCGTACGGATAATCAAGAGCGTGTGATTGCCGTTTTGTCGGACGGCTTGGGCAGTGGTGTGAAAGCCAACATTTTATCCTGTATGACGGCCACCATGATGTTGCGTTTTATTGAAGAAGATGTCCCGATTCAAAAGGCGGCTCAAATTATCATGAATGCTTTGCCCGTGTGTCAGGTGCGGAAAATCAGTTATGCCACTTTTTCCGCCGTAGATTGTCGTCAAGACGGGACCGTTCGGATCGTGGAAGAAGGCAATCCGGCGTTTGTGTGGATGCGGGGGCAGACGGAAATGACGGCCGATTATCGGGAATGGACCTCTCCGAACTTTCCGGATCGGCACTTGCGCTTGTATCAATTTCAGGTTGCTTTGGGGGACCGGTTGGTGTTTTGCTCGGACGGTGTGACTCAGGCAGGGTTGGGTACGCCGGTGTATCCTTTGGGATGGCAACGCAGCGGCCTGATTACTTTTTTGACCGATACCATTACGCAAGACCCCGATATATCCAGTACCGCTTTGTCCGAAGCCGTTATTCGCCGCGCACAAAAGACCGAAGAACATGAACAAGCCGGGGACGATATTTCCTGCGCGGTGTTGTATTTTCGGACCCCGCGCCGCGCGTTGATTTTTACCGGGCCGCCGTATGACAAAATGAATGATGCCGAATACTGTCGCTTGTTTGATTCTTTTACGGGTAAAAAAGCGATTTGCGGCGGAACGACGGCAAACCTGATTGCGCGTGAGTTAAAACGGGATATAACCACCCCCGATGAAGTGGGAGCGGGCAACTTGCCCCCGATTGCCTATATGCCCGGCGTGGATTTGGTAACCGAAGGAATTTTAACGTTGACACGGGCCTTGGATTATTTGGAGCATCAGGAATTGGCTCATAACGATGCGGCGGGGGCGTTGGTTGTCTTTTTGTTGGATTCCGATGTGATTGAATTTATGGTCGGGGCAACCGTCAATCAGGCGCACTATGATCCGTCTTTTCCGATTGAAATTGAAATCAGGCGGAACATTATCAAAAAAATGAAAACGGTTTTGGAAGACAAGTATTTTAAACAAGTAATCATTCACTATATTTAGGAGGAAAAATATGAAGAAAATAGAAGTAAAAATATGTCAGGGGACGGCGTGCTTTGTGATGGGCGGTAATATCCTGAAATCTATGGCGGATACTTTGCGGGCCAGGTATCAGGACCAAATCAACGTCAGTATCGTCCGGTGTTTGGGCGCATGCGAACGGAAAGATTCTTTTTCAAAGGCCCCCTTTGTCAGTGTTGATGACGATATAATATCCGAAGCAACTTTGGAAAAATTGGTAAATGTAATTGAAAGTAAACTAAAACATGAATAACGATTCTGAATTATCTACAAAACGACTGAAACGTGAAATTTTGGTCCGGATGATCAAGGCTTTCTTGTCCGATGATTTTCCGGAAAATACACGATTGATCCCCTATGATATGCGGCCCAAGGGAGCCGAAGTCCCTTTCCGGTGCTGTGTGCATAAAGAACGGGCCATTTTACGGGCGCGGACGTTGGCGGGCCTGGGCTTTTCCATTGAAGAAGACGATGAACGCACGTTGCTGTCCGACTATGCCCGGCGGGCGTTGACCCGGGAAAAACCCGAACCCAACCCGTTGACAGTCTTGGAAAGTGCATGCCACGGGTGTGCCGAATCCAAAATGTATGTGACGGATCTGTGCCAAAATTGTGTAGCACGGCCATGTATGAATGCGTGTCGTTTTGGGGCCATTCAACACATCAACGGTCGGTCGGTGATTGACACGGAAAAATGCAAAAAATGCGGCCTGTGCATGAAAGCATGTCCGTATGGAGCCATTACCAAAACGGTCGTGCCGTGCGAAAATGCGTGTCCGGTCGGGGCGATTGCCAAAGACGCAAACGGATCGGCCCGCATTGATAAAGATAAATGTATTTCGTGCGGTAAGTGTGTCAGTGCTTGCCCCTTTGGGGCCGTGCATGCCAAAACGCAAGTGATTGATGTTTTGCGTCATATCAAAGCCGGTCGGAATGTGATTGCCCTGTATGCTCCGGCGTTGGTGGGACATTTGCCCTGTCGCCCCGAACAAATCCAGGACGCGTTATTAAAGGTGGGCTTTTCATCGGTGTATGAAGTGGCCCAGGGGGCGGATATTACCACCCTGACCGAAGCGCATGATTTCCAAGAACGCTTGGATGCCGGGGCTCCGTTTATGACGACATCTTGTTGTGCGGCGTATAACGAGTTGGTGAACAAGCACCTGCCCGAAATTAAACCGTATGTGTCCGATGCGCATACACCGCTGTACTATACGGCCGAGATTGCCAAGAAAGAACACCCCGATGCGGTGATCGTATTTTTAAGCCCGTGCTTTGCCAAGCGGCGGGAAGTTTTGGACAATCCTAACGTACAATATGTACTCAGTTTTGAAGAATTGGGGGCCATTCTGATCGCGATGGGTATTGAGATTGATACTTGCGCGGATCGGGAGTTGGCCTATCAAAGCGCGAAAGAATCGCGCGAGTTTGCTCTTTCAGGCGGTGTGGCCCGTGCGGTCCAGGCAGCCTGGAAAGGAGATAAAGATGCAATTAAACCTGTCGTTATCAGCGGCCTGGATAAAAATACCGTTCGGGATTTGAAAATCTATGCCAAAACGGGCCATTGTCCGGCCGGTAATTTGATTGAGGTCATGAGTTGCGCCGGAGGCTGTATTGCCGGAAATGCTTGTTTGGGAACTTTGAAAGAAGCTCTGAAAAAAGTCAAAGAATACGGAGATAAAGGTCATTCCATATCAGAAAGAAAGGAAAAATAAAAATGGAAGTGAAAACATTAGAAGACTTGGAAAAGTTGATTGACAGAGTCCATGTGGCTCAAAATCAATATGCCACCTTTTCCAAGGAAAAAGTAGATGCCATTTTCAAAGCCGCCGCAACGGCCGCCGACAAAATGCGAATTGACTTGGCCGAAATGGCTGTGGCCGAAACCGGTATGGGGGTTTTGGAAGATAAAATCATCAAAAACCACTTTGCCGCCGAATACATTTATAACAAGCATAAAAATAAAGAAACCTGCGGTATTATTAAACGCGATAAAGTCAACGGAACAAAAATCGTGGCGGCTCCGTTGGGCGTGATTGCCGGGGTTGTCCCGACCACAAACCCGACATCTACCGCGATTTTCAAGTCTTTGATTTGCTTGAAAACCCGCAACGGCATTATCTTTTCACCGCACCCGCGGGCAAAAAAAAGCACGATTGCCGCCGCCAAAGTTGTCTTGGATGCGGCCGTGAAAGCCGGGGCACCCAAAGATATTATCGGATGGGTGGATGAACCGTCTTTGGAATTGACGCAAGCCTTGATGTGCCACCCCAAGATCCAGGCCATTTTGGCCACCGGTGGTCCGGGTATGGTAAAAGCGGCCTATTCTTCCGGAAAACCGGCGTTGGGTGTGGGATCCGGGAATACGCCGGCCATTATTGATGAAACGGCGGACATTGTGCGGGCGGTATCGTCTGTTTTGATGTCTAAAACGTTTGATAACGGGATGATCTGCGCCTCTGAACAATCCGTGATTGTGGTGAAAGATGTTTATGAAGCCGTGAAAAAAGAATTCATGTATCGGGGGGCGTACCTGATGAACAAAGATGAAATGGCAAAGTTGGCCAAAATCATCTTGACGGATAAAGGAACCGTCAACCCGGCGATTGTGGGGCAACCCGCCGTGAAAATCGCGGAACTGGCCGGCTTTAAAGTACCCGAACACGCCAAAGTGTTGGTGGCCGAACAGACATCTTATGACGTATCCAATCCGTATGCACACGAAAAACTGTCGCCGATCTTGGCCATGTATCGGGCCGATAATTTTGAACAGGCAACCGATATTGCCTATGCCTTGATTGCCTTGGGCGGTTTAGGCCACACATCGGTTTTGTACACCGATGAACGGACGCAGGATCGGATTGATTATTATGCCACCAAAATGCCGACCGGTCGTATTTTAATCAACAGCCCGGCATCGCAAGGCGGTATCGGCGATTTGTATAACTTCCGCTTGGAACCGTCATTGACGTTGGGGTGCGGCTCTTGGGGTGGCAACTCGGTCAGCGAAAATGTTGGCGTGAAACATTTATTGAACTATAAAACCGTTGCAGAAAGGAGAGAAAACATGTTGTGGTACAAAGTTCCGCCCAAGATTTACTTTAAGCGGGGGGCAACCGATTTGGCGTTGCGTGAATTTGCGGGTAAAAAACGGGCCTTTATCATCACGGATCGCTTCTTGTTTGACTCGGGTGCGGTGCGGACGATTACGGATACGTTGGAAGAAATTGATATGGATTATCAGATTTTCTTTGACGTGAAACCGGATCCGACATTGTCTACGGTGGAACAGGCTTTGGCTATGGTCCGGCCGTATGAACCGGATTTGATTATTGCCTTGGGCGGCGGATCGCCCATGGATGTGGCCAAGATTATTTGGCTGATGTACGAACAACCGGATACGAATTTTGAAGACATTTCTATGCGCTTTATGGATATTCGCAAACGGATTTGTTCTATTCCCGAATTGGGCAAAAAGGCCAAGTTGGTCTGTATTCCGACAACATCGGGAACCGGGTCGGAAGTCACGCCGTTCTCTATTATCACGGACGATAAAACGCACATTAAATATGCGTTGGCGGATTACGCTTTGACCCCGTCTATGGCGATTATTGACCCGAACTTTGTGGACGGTATGCCCAAGGGGCTGACGGCTGCCGGTGGTATTGACGCGTTGGTACACGGGTTGGAAGCCTATGTGTCCATCATGGCCACGAACTTCACCAATTCGTCCGCGTTGGAAGCGATTAAACAAATCTTCCGTTATTTGCCGGCATCTTATAATGAAGGGGCCGCCAATCCGAAAGCACGTGAAAAAATGCACTATGCGGCCACAATGGCGGGTATGTCTTTCGCGAATGCGTTTTTGGGCTTGTGCCACTCTATGGCGCATAAACTGGGGGCCATGTATAACATTCCGCACGGGGTGGCGAATGCGTTGTTGATTTGTCAAATTATTCGCTTTAACGCAACGGATTGTCCGAAAAAGCAGGCGACTTTCCCGCAATATCGGGCTCCCGAAGCCAAAAAGCGGTACGGACAAATTGCCCATGTATTGTACTTGGCCGATGAAACTGTATCCGATGATGAAAAGGTGGAACGCCTGATCAAAGCGGTGGCTGAATTAAAAGACACCATCGGTATCCCCAAATCTATCCGTGAATGGGGTATTGACGAAAAGACCTTTAAGGCCAACTTGGACAAGTTGACCCGCCTGGCCTTTGACGATCAATGCACAGGGGCGAACCCGGTTTATCCGTTGATGAGTGATATCAAACAGATTTACCTGGACGCGTATGAAGGCAAATACTAAATGGAACCGTTGACCGACAAAGTGGTGGACCGATTGACCTTGTATCATTGTGTGTTGACGCACACATTGACCGACCGGCCGTTCGTGGCCAGTCAGGAAGTCGCCGCTTTGTTGAAACTCAATGATTCTCAGGTGCGCAAGGACATCGCGTTATGCGGTGTCCTGGGCCGCCAAAAGCACGGCTATCCGACCGCAGAGTTGAAACGGGCCATTGAACGCCGCTTGGGATTTGCGGACCGTAAAAACGTTGTCATTATCGGAGCCGGTAATTTGGGAACGGCGTTGACGAACTACACGGACTTTCGGGATTACGGGATTGATATTTTGGCGTTGTTTGATAATCATCCGGCCAAAATCGGGCGACACATCAACGGCAAAACGGTGTATCCGATGTCCGATCTGAATCGCTTTATCCCGAACCATCAGGTAGGCAGTGTGATTTTAACCGTGCCCCCCGCGATGGCGCAAACCGTTGCGGAGACGGTGATGGCCTGCGGTGTACGCTTTATTTGGAATTTCACGCCGTGCGTGTTGCGGGTACCCCCCGATGTGGTGGTGCATTACGAAAACATTATCGGTAGTTTTTTACAAATGCAAAACGGCCCCTGACGGACCGTTTTTTTTAGTCTGTTAAGACAACCATTTGATCAGGCGTATAATGCCCATTTTAGCCACAGACGAATGGGCCGAAACATTCTTGCGATGTAAAATTTCCTGTTTATTTTGATGATAGTAATTATAGGCCCGCAACATCATTTCTTCGTTGGTGAGTGTCGGGTGCCATTTTAATTTTTCTTTGATTTTTGTTGTGTCAAAAATAAAATTAGACGCTATCATCTTATATTGATACGGACCCAACGGTGAAATCCCCAAAGCGAAGCAGAGTTTCATACCTAAAACAGTCAATTTTTCAGGCAAGTGTGCGATCCGTGAGCGGGACCCGGCCGCGTCAATGACATATTGATAGACTTCGTTAAATGTTTTGACGTTATCGGAACCGATATGAAAAATATCCGATTGCGGATAATCCGCCGCTGCTATACAGGCCGCCGCTAAATCACGGGCATAAATGAATTGATAGCGATTGGTTCCCCGTCCGACAACCCACAGTTTCCGGTTTTCATCAATGAACTGAAATAAAATACCCAACAATCCCAAACGGCCTTCGTCCATAATAGTCGGACACCGAAAAATAACACTATGGACCTTGGGGGAAGCCATCAGGATTTTTTCACCTTCCCACTTGGAACGACCGTAAATTTCAATCGGTTCGGGCGGCTCGTCTTCCTGTACCGGCGTGTCAAAGTTTTTAGCCCACAGGCAGTTGCTGGATGTAAAGATAATTTTGGGAACATCGTGTTCTTCCGCGCATGTCAGGACTTGCCGTGTCCCGTCCACATTGGAAGCCCATAATTTCCCCAGATCCTTTTTGACATGCGCCAACAAGGCCGCACAATGAAAGACGGTATCAAAATGATTTTCTGTGAACAATTTATTCATTAAAGAAGCATCACAAATATCCCCCTGAACGGCGGTGAAATGATCATCGTGATAAGAGTCGGGTTGCAAATCAATACTGATGACCCGAGCCCCGGTTTTGAGCAATTCTTTTTTCAACACAGATCCGAAAAAGCCGGCTCCGCCCGTGATTAAAAATGTTTTCATTTGTTTTCCTTTGCTGAGATAAGAGATTTTTTGATATAAATAATGGTCGGGATATATTCATCTCCGTTTTTTTTCGCAACATACGATGAAAATGTCTTGGCAACATATTGTGTTTTATCCAAACTCTCTATAAATTCTTCTTCATCCTTCGCACCGAAACAGTCCGTGTGATACGGATGATAGAGTATGATATCCGGTGATTTATCGGATTCCGAAAATGACGGCAAGTCATATTGCTTGGTCTGTGCGGTAAACGACCAAAAGTGATGATCATAATTGGCAAACAGTTTATCGGGAAAATACGGGGCTATGACACAACTCCAAAAACTGGTACCGATAATCACGGGCTTGCTTGACAGGTAGGGGCGAATATAATCCGCCATTTGTTGCCCTTGAGCGTAAGGCTTGCGAATGTCAAAAACGGCCAAGAAACCTGACCACCCGATCTGAACGACAAACAAAGCCGCCCAAATCCACAAAAAGGGATTCCGTTTGAAAGATGCAAAGCGTTTTTGTTGATAAAAAATCCATAGGCAAAAAAGAAGCAGTAAAAACACATATCCCAGATGCCACACAGCAAAGTGAACCATCGCAAAGAACAACAACAACGGACCGAACAATATCGCAATCGGCAACAGTTTTTTCCGATCGTCCCTAAACCACAACAGGACGAACAAAACCGTTCCCACATACCAAAAAATGTTGCCAACGGACAAGACATCATCATCGGATGAAAAAAACGGCAGAGCTACGATACGTGGCATGTCGGATAATAACTTTTCAAAGGGTGAAATATGATCATATTTCCCGTCAATAAACGGATTGGTTAAATCCGGGAAAACCACCCAGGCCAAAGCCACAAAACACGCAAACAGGGCGGCCGCTATCCCATAGGCCGTACGCCGCCGTTCCCGACCGGATAACAGGTCGCATAAAAACAAAAAGTAAAGCGATCCGGCAATTAAAGCCCCGGGGGTGGAGCTGAATGCAAACAGGCCCAAGACCACACCATATCGGATCGGGCGGGTCAGGCGTTGAGGGTACAGTGTTGCCAACAGGGATAAAAACAACAGGGCCGT
Source organism: uncultured Alphaproteobacteria bacterium (assembly GCA_934202735.1). Taxonomy (GTDB): domain Bacteria; phylum Pseudomonadota; class Alphaproteobacteria; order CAAHEQ01; family UBA3637; genus CALXZG01. The sequence continues at coordinate 257,893 of CAKPYH010000001.1, forward strand.
ACAGTATTGACGGGCCACAATGGTATATTGAAAGAAGATGAAATAAGTGAACGGGATACAGACACGAAACCAAACGGGGAACGGGGCTTTTTTCAAAAATACGGCGACACCCGCCACGCCGAAAACCCAGGGTATCAGGAAAAAACAACGATACGGAAAACCCAGTAAAATCAAACTACGCAATAGGATATGCCACAGGGGCGGTTGGCCTTCCTGACGGGCATACGTGGTCAAAATATCCCAAAAGCCGCCTTCTCGCGCAATCAACCACGCTTGGGCTTCATCGGCCCATGGTTCGTGATAAAAACCGACCAACAATGTCAACAGGGCAAACAAAATGCCTGCCCCGGTTAAAATCAATGTGTCCGTTTTGGGTGAATGTGTCATGAATGCTCCTGGTAAACGCATATCACCATACGTCAGATTGAGCCATAAGTCAAGGAAAAAACGGCCGATTTCCCCTTAAAAATGATACTGCACGGACAGGCCGACTAAATCCGTCCGCACATGATACTTGGCCCGCAGTGTTGTTCCGCCGGACACGTTATCGGACCAAGCGTGTTTCCAAAACATGTGGGCGTATCCCAAATCTACTTGCCACGGACCGGTGGTATAACTGGCCCCTACGGATGCAATCCAGCGATCCGAATCGGGTACCCGTGCCGTCCGGTTGGCCGGCCGTTTAACGGCCCCTTGATCAAAAGCAACCCCGAACCGATAAGTCCAATGCTGATCCCGGTAGTAGTCCATGCCGGCACCGATCATCCACACGTTGCGCCAATCTTCATTGACGGTCGGCATGTCGGCAGTTCCGAACCTTTGCCGATAAGCGTCCGAATGAATGTTTAATTTATTAAACCGGCTCCATCGGGTCCACCGTGCCATTGCCGACCACCCGAATGAACCCGTCCGATGATAAGCCGATAACAGGATATGTTCGGGAAAGACTAACTTGGTGCCGCAATCCCCGGTATAGGTAATGGGGCCCAGATGAAAATAGTGCGGTCCTTTAATGTTATGAACGGTTTTGGACCGATAGGTCAGGCCGAACCGTGTATTCGGTTGCGGACGGTACATGAGACCCAAAGTATATCCGGGGGCCCATCCGTCAGCGTTCAAGTCCGATTCCGTTCCCGCGGGAGTTGCATTCGTTAAACGGGCATCTACATATTCCGCAAAACCGCTGGCCCCCACGGAAATGCTGTCGGTTAGTTGCCATGCCATGGCCAGAGCCGCATCAATCGCATTGATCTCGGAATTCAGGGCATGTGTGGCTCCGAACCAGTTTTTTTTGTAATAGGTCCCTAAACCGAAAGGGACATACGCCCCGGCCCCAATCCTGAACCGATCACCCACAGGGGTTTGAACAAACAGATGCGGTAAAACGGCGTTTGTTTTTAACTTGCCTTTACCGGCCGGCCTTCCAATCAGTTCTCCATCGGCATGGGCGCGAATGGCCACGACATTACCGCCAATCTGCGCCCCCCGTTTTTTAAGCATCATGCCCGCCGGATTAAACGCAATAGCCGAATAATCATCACCGACAACCCCGGAACCGCCGAACGCACGCCCCAGGTTGGTCACGGAATACTCGCTGAGTTGGTACCCGCCGGCCAGCGCAGTCCCCGATATGCCCCCGATGATCAGGGCCCCGATTAAAATCTTGTGTAATGTCATCATATTGTCTCCATTTTGATACGTCTGAGATGATCTTAGCCGACTTTTAAGCATAAGTCAAGCCAAATGTCATAAATGTGTCATATTAAAATGATAAATCAGCCTGAAAAATGTTTGACAAAATAGATAGTCTGTGCTATACTGCCTGTCATATTGAGGAGGATTTTATGGCCGTTAAAACAAATCAATCTGATGATGAAAACAGCAAGAAACCGGATGAATCTGCCCGGTCAACTCAGGGAAAAGATACCCCTAAATCAGATAAAAAAAATGACGGGTCGTCTAAATTAAACACCGAAATTGAACAGGAATCAACCCTGGAAGAAACGGACGATAATGACGATTACCCCTATTTGGAAATTGTCGCCGGCAAACAAGGCAACGTGGAATCTTATGACAACGGGGCCCTGCAACGTACACCGCTGAAAGATGGAAAGTATGCTTTTCCGATAGATTTTGATGTGGTGAAAATCAATGCGAATGTGATTTCTTTGATTGATTGGTACGGAAATGTAACGGACTTGGGAAATGTCGTGTTGAATGCACAACAGGTCAATTTTTCCGAGTGTCCGTCCTTGAAAACGCTACCCCCGATTCACATGGCGGCAGAATTGAATGTAGACGGATGTTCGGTTCTGAAAACCTTGAATCCTGACACGGTGGTCAAGCATTTGAATTTGTCGGATTCGGGTGTTGTCTTTTTGCCCGAAAGTTTGCGTTGCGCCCAAATCAAGGTGGCTATGTGTAATAATTTACGTTATATTCATACGGCTATTCCGTCTCAAAACATCATGGGGCTCAGCCATGGCGAAATTCAAAAATGTAAAGTGAACTTTTTGTTATCTGATGTGGTGTCCGATGCCGAAAAAGACCAGTATCCGTTAGAAGACAGTAAAATCCAATTTTACCGCGATGATATTGAATATCTGCCGGCGTGCTTGAAAGGATATCGGGTGTCGGTTTCCGAATGCCCGCGGCTACGGTATATTCATCCGGCCTTGGCGGCGCATAACATTACGGGGCTGACCCCAAAGGCGATCTGTCAAATGAAGATGCAATACCTGTTTAGCAAAAGCCAAAGCAATGATGAGTTCCAAAAATTCTTCCCGATCTTGAATCGCTTGTGGCAAAAACGATTTGTACACACCCGGGATTAGGGCGGTTGAGAATTTATTGACAATACACCGGCGTTTCTCGCCCTGCCTTCTTTCCCCACCGGGGTTCCACTCTCCCCCGCCATCTTCCTGGCGTTTTTTATATTGTCATCTTCGGGCTTGACCCACACGCTTACTCTCTCTCGTCATCTTCAGGCAGTTTTTAGTATTGTCATCTTCGGGCTTGACCCGGAGATCCAGGGGGCATAAAGTCTTTATTCTTTATGGATTCCCGCTTCCGCGGGAATGACAATAGAAAAAAATGAGAAATGACAATAGTGAGAAACCGGGAATGATAGGGTAAGGGGACCCATACACATACTCTCCCTGTCATCTTCGGGCTTGACCCGGAGATCCAGGAAAAGAGAAGTCAATATATTATAAGGATTTTAATACCCAATGGATTCCCGTTTTCACGGGAATGACAACGAGTATAGAACTTGTTATCTTCGGGCCCCACCGGAGATCCAGGGGAGAGAAGTCTTCTTTCTTTTCACAGTGTTTCACGGGTACACGTCCGCATGTACAGGGTCCCCGTCAAAACGTTGTGTTCCATCACACACCGGGTAATGGTCAGGCTCTTATCGGGATTGACATGTACGTCCGAAACAACCGGCACCTGCGAACACGCCCCCAGGGACAAGACAACACCCCATACAATTAAAATCCGTTTCATCATTCACCTTCCGAAAAGCCTTGATGAGAGGCGGCTGGAAGTTGGAAACTACTACAAAATAGTGCGATATATTCGGCCGTCAGGCCTTATTTTATCACCTTCCAACCGTATAACAGTTGGATAATGTGTTTTATGTATAGGGCTTCCAAACCCCGGGGCGGGAATCATCTGCCCTGTTTTTACTTTATCCGATTTTCAGAGAAATGTCAAAGGGAAAGTGAATAAACGACAGATGTCATCTTCGGGCTTGACCCGAAGATCCAGGAAACATAAGGTCTTCTTTTATCCTGGATTCCCGTTTTCACGGGAATGACAATAGAAAAAAAATGGGAAATGACAATAGTGAGAAACCGGGAATGATAGGGGAAGGGGACCCGAGCATTCACTATTCCCTGTCATCTTCGGCAATTTTTAGTATTGTCATCTTCAGGCCTGCATGCCCTTATTGAAGCAACACCCTGCACCGGGTGTTTATTCTACCAGGTTTTCAAAATAATCATCTACTGCCCGGACCAAAGCTTGGGCCAATTTTTTCCGATAGGCCGATCGTTGCAGGTTGCGATCTTCCGTTTTGTTGGATAAATAGCCTAATTCAACCAATACGGATGGGATATTGGGGGATTTCAATACCACAAAACCCGCCATGCGATGAGCATTAGGAACCAGTTGCACCGTCTTGCGCATTTCCCGAACTACGCATTTTGCATACTGTGCCGATCGATTCATAACTTCCGTTTTGGCCAGGTCTAACAGTACCGGGGCCGCTTGCGGATCTATATCGGATAAGTCGGTTGTCAATAAAATATCAGCTTTGTTTTCCCGTTCGGCCAAAGCGGCGGCTTCGGCATCGGAGGCCCGTTCGGAAATGGTGTACACGGACAAGCCCCGAGCTGACGGATTTTTGGCACTATCGGCATGAATGGAAATAAACAGGTCCGCATTGGCGTCATGGGCTTTTTTTATCCGGCCGCGCAAGGGAATGAAAATATCCGAATCTCGGGTTAAAACGACTTTATAGCCTGCCGCTCTCAAAAGGTCCCGTGTCTCGCGAGCCATGTTCAGGGTGATGTTTTTTTCGTAATGGCCCGATCGGGAAATAGCCCCTGGATCTTGGCCCCCGTGGCCGGGATCCAACATGACAATACGTTGTTTTTTACGGACCGGTGTGTTAAAAGGCCTCAAACCGCCGGCACCGACCCTGGGGGTTTGAATCGCTGTCGGAATTTCAGGCAGCGAGTCAGATGTGTTTTGTGTCAAATCCAACACAAATCGCCATCCTTTACCGCTTTGCGGTTTTAATAAAAAGTGCTTTTCCGTCAAGGGTTGATTGGGTAAATCCAACACAACGCGGGCCGTTCCGACTTTGGGGACACCGGTGCGCAGGCCTCGTACAAATCCGGTGCCGGCGGGTACATTTTTTTGAACGGCGGGGGCAAAGACGGATTGATCAAAATCAACGACTAAACGGGGCGGAGCCGTCAAACGTGAAACATACACACCTGTTTCAGCCGATAATTCGGCCACCAATCGGACCGTTCCGGGGGCATTTGCCGCCAAACGCAGATCCGTAATGGTGGCGGCTTGTGCCGGAAAACCGCACCATACACAGGCAATACCCGCCCAAAATAAAATCGTTTTGATCCACTTCATAAAAAAAATAATCCGACTCTGAAAAAAAACTTGCTTATTTAGTCATATATCTATATAATGAAAAAAGCAATCAAAAAATGATTGTTCCAGAAATTTTTTAAAATCGGGAGATACCATGATGAAAATACTTTTTGACTATGGCTGCCTGTTTCAGGTGCTTGTCCCGGTTTTATGGTTGATCGGGTTGCTGAAACCCGATATTGGTTTACACAAGTTAAAGGAATATACAGTATGTCAAAACAGATGCTTATTGACGCGACACATGCGGAAGAAACGCGTGTTGTGGTTTTGGATGACGGGCGGTTGGACGAATTTGATGTTGATACCTCCACCAAAAAACAGATTAAAGGAAACATTTATTTAGCGAAAGTCGTGCGGGTTGAACCGTCCTTGCAGGCTGCCTTTGTGGAATACGGCGGTAATCGCCACGGATTTTTGGCATTCAGCGAAATCCACCCCGATTATTATCAAATCCCGGTGGCAGATCGGGAAGCCCTGAAAGAACAAATGAAATCCGAAACGGCGGATAAGGCCGAAGCGGACACCGATGAGGTACCCGGCGATACCGCCGTATCGGATGTAGAAACGGTCAGTGATACGGAAGCCGAAGAAGTGGCGCACCATCACATGTCCTTTTTCCGCCGATATAAAATTCAAGAAGTGATTCGTCAAGGCCAAGTGATGTTGGTTCAGGTAGTGAAAGAAGAACGCGGCAACAAAGGGGCGGCTTTAACCACCTATCTGTCTTTGGCGGGCCGGTTCAGCGTTTTAATGCCCAACAACGGGAAAGGCGGCGGGGTCTCCCGTAAAATCAACAATGTGAAAGAACGCAAAACATTGCGGGCGATTGTGGATAAATTGCCCATTCCCGATGGTATGAGTGTCATTATCCGGACCGCCGGTCAAGGAAAAACCAAGGCCGAAATCAAACGGGACTATGATTACCTGATTAAAACCTGGATGCAAATTCGGGAAGATACCATTGCCTCTATTGCTCCCAAATTGATCCATGAAGAAGGCGACATTATCAAGCGTTCTTTACGCGATGTGTTTACCCCCGATATTGATGAAATTTTGGTCGCCGGAGAAGATATCTTCAAAACCACGCGAACATTTATGAAAACCCTGATGCCGTCTCAGGCTAAAAAAGTCAAGCAATACAAAGGGACCTTACCTTTGTTCCAGGAATATCAGGTGGAATCACAACTGGAAGCTATCCACAGTAATATCGTTCAACTGCGGTCGGGTGGCTATTTGGTGATTGACCAAACCGAAGCTTTAGTGTCGGTAGATGTGAACTCGGGCCGTGCGACACGGGAACATAATATTGAAGAAACCGCCTTGCGGACAAACCTGGAAACATGTGATGAGCTGGCTCGTCAATTACGCCTGCGTGATATGGCCGGATTGATCGTGATTGACTTTATAGATATGGATGAGCAACGCAACAATGCGGCGGTAGAACGGCGGTTAAAGGAAGCCTTGAAAAAGGATAGAGCCCGCATTCAAGTGGGCAAGATATCGGGCTTCGGGCTGATGGAAATGTCGCGCCAACGCTTGCATTCCAGTTTCTTGGAAAGCAGTTATCATGTCTGTCCTTATTGCGGGGGAAAAGGATTGGTACGTTCTACGGAATCCAGTGCTATGCACGCCTTGCACGTCTTGGACGAAGCGGCGGCCAAAAACCAAAATACCACGGTGATTATGTCGCTGCCGCCGGCGGTGGCTTTCTATGTTCTGAACATGAAACGAGATACTTTGACGGCTATTGAAACGCAATTTCATGTCCATGTACAAATTCAAGGCGACGAGACATTATTAAAGCCGTCTGATTTCCGTATTGAAAGATTACGTGATAATGGAGATAAAACGCCGATTCAGACACTGGCACCGGCTTTCAGAAGACCTGATAAAAACAGCGGTCAAATGCAATCCATTGATGCAATTGTGCAAGCGGCCAGTGAAGAAGAAACCGGTGGTCGGCGGCGGCGGTCGCGGAATCAACGGAGACGGGATTGGAAGCGCAAGCAAAAACAGCTGGCGGCGGATCAGGCGGCCATCAATGATGATCGGCACCCGGATGCAGGGGAAACATCAGACGTTTCCGAGAGACAAAATCAAACAGAACCACCCGTGGCAACAGAGGCGGCGGAACACTTTACCGTTGTTGAACAAACGTCCTTAAAAGACGAAGAAGCCACCGGTGAAAATCGCCCGAAAGGCAAGTATCGGGATCGGCGGAATCGGCGCGGTCGGTCCCGCACGGATAAAGCGACAGCAGCCAACGGGGGCAAAAAGGCCAATCTTGTCCCGGCCGTTCGTGAAAATCGGATACCGGCTCAGCGGGAAGAACACCCCGTCCCCGCCCCGCATCAGGATCATCCTGTCCCCAGCAAACGATCGGACAATCCTGTCCCGACCGTAGTGGATGAACCAAAGAAAAACCTGAAAAAGGGCGGCTGGTGGAACCGCCTGATGGGTCAAGATAAACAATAGCGACATGCCCCGCCCTGTGCGGGGCATTATTTTTTGTGGAATAGACGGGTGCATTCCCATTTTTCTCTTTTGTCATTCCCAATTTTTTTTCTTTTGTCATTCCCGTGAAAACGGGAATCCATAAAGAATAAAGACTTTATGCCCCCTGGATCTCCGGGTCAAGCCCGAAGATGACAGGCCTACTCCTATTCTGTCATTCCCGCGGAAGCGGGAATCCATTGGGCACTTAAATCAAAATAGTACAATTCCACCTAGATTTCAAACGGCGGACAAAGAGTTGTCCTTGTTTTCAATAAGGTGAATGGCGAAGCATAAAAACTTGCCACCGGCAACTTTTTATTTGCGCAGTCCCGTGGAAGCGGGGGCCGAAGGCAACGCCGACAGGCGGCCCCGAACGCAGTGAGCGGGTAAGCGCAGCGCATAAATCCAAAATGCCAGACCACCCCACCCGTTGTCATTCCCGCGGAAGCGGGAATCCAGGATAAAAGAAGTCCTTATATATTCCTGGATCTCCGGGTCAAGCCCGAAGATGACAGGGGGGGGGAGTAAGTGTGTGGGTCGGGGCCGAAGATGACAATACTAAAAACTGCCCGAAGATGACATCTGTCGTTTATTCACTTTCCCTTTGACATTTCTCTGAAAATCGGATAAAGTAAAAACAGGGCAGATGATTCCCGCCCCGGGGTTTGGAAGCCCTATACATAAAACACATTATCCAACTGTTATACGGTTGGAAGGTGATAAAATAAGGCCTGACGGCCGAATATATCGCACTATTTTGTAGTAGTTTCCAACTTCCAGCCGCCTCTCATCAAGGCTTTTCGGAAGGTGAATGATGAAACGGATTTTAATTGTATGGGGTGTTGTCTTGTCCCTGGGGGCGTGTTCGCAGGTGCCGGTTGTTTCGGACGTACATGTCAATCCCGATAAGAGCCTGACCATTACCCGGTGTGTGATGGAACACAATGTTTTGACGGGAACCCTGTACATGCGGACGTGTACCCGTGAAACACTGTAAAAAGAAAGAAGACTTTATGTTCCCTGGATCTCCGGGTCAAGCCCGAAGATGACAAAAAAAAGGGGGGGATATAGGCCCGGAAGATGACAGGGGATAGTGAATATCCGGCGGGGATCGGAGATGACAAAAAGGGGGGATCTGACGGGGTCTAAAAATGATAATTCTTAAAATAAGGCCGATAACAATATAAAAAATGCCCGAAAATGACAACAGAAAACAAGCACCCGAAAATGGTGATGACAGAAAAGTCCGGTGTAAATCGGGGTGTACAAAAACGGGGCGTGTCCGAACAAGACACACCCCCGAAAATAAAAACCAATCCTTTTATTCACCAAAGCGGATAATACAAGAGCCTGTTCCCCGGCAACCGGAGACCACTTTGTCGCCGGCAATTTTTCGGATTTGTGTAGCCAAGGCTGCATCGGTTATCTGCATTTGAACGATACCATCCGGGAAAGCCGCCATTTTGTCCACACCGCCCTGTTCTTGATCTTTAAAGGGTATTTCTTGATTTTCCTGAGTGATTTGGGCTTGAATAGATAAGAGAGCCGCCTGCTCCAACACGGTATTTGCGTTATAACGGTTCGTGGCGGTGGTATAGCCGTCATGCACACCTATGCCGAAAACCGCCAGCAACAACAAAATCATGAGGGTCGCAAAGAACATCAGAATACTCATGATAATGCCCAAAACAATTTTCAGAGTCTTGGCGGGCTTGAACGGAACACCGCGCGCATCACGATTGACGGCAAAGATATTGACGATCACCCAAATACCGACACCTATCAGCAATAAACCGCCCGTCAAGGGGGATAACAACGTCATTAACAGTTGGACAATCCCTTTCTTGGTATAGCCGGCATAAAAGTTATGAACGCCAAATCCGCCCAAGAAAAAGGCCAACAGGACATAGACCATTTGATCTTTACTCTCACCGGTCGGCGTGTTGTTCAGGGATAATAAGGTTTGTTTTTGAGCCTGAAACTCTTCTTCTGTGATGGCACCGCTTTGTTTCAAGGCGGCCAATTTTTCTATTTTATCAACGGTTGACATTTTGTAAACTCCTTTCATGCACGATTGACACATTGAACATAACTCACAAAGATACTGATTGCAAGTCATTTTTAGTGATAATACATTTTTATTTAATAAAATATAAAATAAAACATTATATTTTTGCGGTATGAGTACAAATTTATGTTGACAATTCATCGGATTATATGTTAGACAGGTGTAGTGTCTTGAACTTGAAAGGAAAACAGATGAAAAAAATACTTCTTGCACTGGCGCTGACAACGGCATTGCCGGCGATGGCGCAACACTATAACGGCGGTTATTATCAACCCCAACCGTATGGTGGTCAATCGGCCGTCTATCGGTCCAACACGCAACGGGGCGGCGTTGCCTATAACCGTGGAAATACAGGGACTTATCAGAACCGGGGACGGGCGGCCTATAACCGCAGTGGTATGGCAGGACGGCGGGGAACCGGTCGGCGGCAGGTGCAACACAAAACGTTTTATGTTACCCCGCGCTTGGGTGGCAGTTATGTCAATTTCTTGGACGGCGATAGTGTCAGTGGCTTTGGTGTGATGGGCAATGTGGCCGTCGGGATGTATTTCGGACAAAACTTCCGGGCCGATGCCGAAGTCGGATACCACTTCAAACGGGAAGTGGTGAACTATGTGGATTACAGTCAATGGGACTTTACGTTGAACGGATATTATGATTTCAAAAACCGGTCGCCTTTGACACCTTTTATCGGGGTGAATGCCGGGTTTTATAATCAAAAGTTGAGCCTGAATAAATGGGCAGATTATTCGGCATCCGAAACCAACTTCGGTTTGGGGTTGTCCGGTGGGGCCAGTTATCAAATCAATGATATGATGGCCTTTGAAGGTATGGTTCGGGGGACGTACATTTTCTGTGAGGGAAATGCGATCAACCTGGACGTTTTGGCCGGTTTGCGGTTTAGTTTTTAAGAAAGGATAAGAATAATGAAAAAAATAATGATGTTTTGTGGTATGGCGGCGTTGTTGGTCGGTTTAACCGGTTGTGTAACGCATGATCTGGTCGGGGGTGAATTGATGAGCCTGTCCGATGTACAATTCCGGAATACGCGTTTCCGCCACGGTCGCAGTTGTACCAATTTATTGTTCCCGGTCAGAGTCCCGTTTGCGGACGGTTGGATGGGGATTCCGTTGGGGGGACAAGCTCGGACATTGACCGCCATTCAGGAAGGTCGCATCAACAAAGTTGAATTCATGGAAAAGACCACGGAATACTATGTGTTGGTGGGCCGTGTCTGTACAGACGTGTACGGCGAATAACGGGAACCTGTATCGCAGAGCCGGCCCGTGGGGCCGGCTTTTATTGTGGGGTTGGCAATCAGGATAATCACTTGTCAGATTTTTTCAAAGTGTACCGGGCAAGTAATCATTTGTTTTCTTCTTGAAATAAAGGGATTGATTTAATATCCCAGTTAATACCGGTTTTAACGACACGGGCCGGGATACCGGCAATAATGATACCTGATTCAGGAAAAGCGCGATTCACAACCGATTTTGTTCCTATGACACAATTGTCGGCAATACGTGTTCCTTTTAACAAAGCGGCCCCTTCACAAATCCACACATGATTTCCGATGACAATATCTTGTCCGTAATTCAAAATCTGATGCGTGTTTGAATCATAGATGGTATGCGAATCCGATGTGCGGACAACCGTGTTATAACTGAATATCACATCATCCCCGATGTGCAATGACATATTGTTTTCTTCGCCGATATAAAAGTAGGCTGATCCGGAAATGCCGAAATTTTTGCCGATTATAATTTGTGAACCGCCGGCCAGTTCAAATCGGGATCGTTTAATACCCATGAGACAAGATTCAACGCTAAAAGTATTCCCGTTTCCGGTTATAGATAAAACCGTATGTTCAAAGTGCCAGGGATAGCCGATTTTTACCACATTGTTATCCCCGTCTATGGTAAGGGTCAGGCCCGCTAAACCGAAAGTCAAAGGAATTTCTTGATTATCTTTTACCAAAATAACGCGATTATTTTTCCCTGTGATTTTTAATCGTCCGATACCATGGGACAGCAAGGCTTTTCGGAAGTTTTTTGATCGGATTTTAGGAAAGAGAAAGGCAGAGAAAAAAACAACGATTATTCTTTTTAGCCGATATAAGTATGTTCTGTTGTGTGATAAAATCATGATTGGGACCTCCGTATCCGATGAGATAATCGCGTGAACCAATAGGGACTCTTGATAATGCGGCGAAAATTTTTGTCCGAGGTTAAAATAGCCCGATGTGCCTGCATAAAAGAACGGACACGATTATAGTAGGTGCGATACGCATCTGTTTTTGAAAACTTGCCGCTGATATGCCAATTCAGTACGGTGGCACAATATCGGATATAATTATCATCCCGAGTGTGATCGCGCGACAGGTCGTCCAGGCACAGAATCTCCAGGGTCGGATAACGGGTGGCGATCAGGGAATCCAATAGTGCGCCGATATAGGCTTTGGCATTATAGCAGGGAATAATGACCGAAAAGGCGGGGCTAGAATTTGTCATGCATTTCCTTCATAATCACCTCCCGCAAGTCTTGAACAAACCGCGGAATGTTGTGTGTGGCGCGTACATAGTCTATAGCAGATTTGGCTTTTTGCGTGTATAACTCATCATTTTCCATCATTTCCCGAATGGCCGGAATAAAGAGGTCTACACCATCAAAGCCATCGCCGGGAATGGTGCCCACAAAGGTTCCAAACCGTTTGGTTAAATCTTCCCGTTCCAAGTCGGATACCAATACGGTCCCGTAAGATAACGCTTCCAGCCAGGAAATCGGAATCCCTTCCCAGATAGCCGTGCTGCACAATACGCGACTTTCCCGAATCAGGCGTTGCTTGGTCTCGCCGTCCACATGGCCCGCAAAATGCAGGTTCGGAATGTCCCGATCCAGGTAAGGGGCCAGCATGTGTTTATTTTCATCTTTGTGGCGGAAAAATTGCCCCAGGACATAAAAGTCATATTCGGGCATGCGGGTGGCCAGTTCACAAAACAACCAAGCCCGTTTTTGCGCTTCCAATCGGCCCAGAAAAATGACTTGCTTTTTCTTTTGCGTGATGTCAAATTGATATTCAAAATCCATATCAATCGGATTGGGCAGGTATTGTATCGGTGTGGCTTCGGGCAGGCGATACAATTCCCGGGCCAAAGGATTTAAGGAATACCCTTGCGAAATAAACTTGACGCGCCCTTGTTCATTTAAAGCATGCACCGTATCATAGACCTGTTGATTGTAAAAGCAGGGATCTTTAATAGACTGCATCGTGTTGATGACATCGTCCCACGCCGACCGGGGCCGGGGATCTTGAATCCATAAAATCAGTCGCTTGTGCGGATCGGGTTCGTGACGGGGGATATAATCCGTTGTCAATTCAATGCTTAAATAAATGTCATATTTTTTGCGTTTTAACCACCAACGCGCCATAAAGCCAAACCGCGGTAAGCGGTATAAATCCACATTGTCTTCATGAAACCGGGTGGCCCACAGATGCCGTTTCCCTTTACCGAGCAAGACATCCAGATGAATGTCTTGATTCGGAATGTATTTGGCAATGTATTTCCGGGCCAAAAAGCCATAACCGCCAAAGGCCGTCTTGGCCCCGCCGAAAAACTCATCAATCAACAAACCGACCCGAATTTTCCGGTTGATAAGGGTGCGTGCCTGCCGTGCGTAGTGTTTCCAAACATGCCCTTGGATGACACGAGTCTGCCACGGCTTTTTGGCCCCCGTATAGTGTAAGATACAGGCCTGTTTCAGTTTGCTTTTTTCCCGGCGCATGTTGCGGGACGTCATGTTATAAATGCTGTCTACCGCTTTGATTTTACCCCGACACACCAGGTTGATGATATCTTGATCCTGATACAGAATTTTGCCGGTTAAAGCCTTGGTTTGCTCTACACATTTTTGCCCAACCCGATCGGTCCGCATTTGGTCCAAATTCATCAATAAAACACCGCCGTTGACATACACATCGGATGATGTCAGGCCGATATCGGATTTATACCCTTTGTCCCGAATGAACATGTCTTCCACCCCGGCCAAGTCATATCCCGTCAGGTCCGTTTGATACAGACCCGTCAGGTTGCCTTTAACGATTAAATCCGTGTCTAAATACAAGGCCCGATCCGCCTGTGGCAAGACTTCGGCAATAAAATATCGGTAATATGTTTCCGGTGAAATATACGCTATATTGACCGTTAAATCACGGACCCGATCGGCCGGTATGTCTATCCGGTCCACCGTTGCCTGTCGGGCCACTTTGCGTAGGATGGCCAAATTGTCATCACTTAAATCCGATGACAGAATATAAAAATGTACGGTATCGCTTCGGTGATGATCCAAAACGGATGTCATCACAACGGCTGCTTTATCCGCATATTGGTTATTGATACAAAAGACGATATTCATTTCCATCTTGCTTGTCCTTGGGGTTAAAATGATACTGGTTTCAGAATACACGAACAGGGACAAAAGTCAACTTTTTTTTTGTAAAACGGGCCTATTTTCCTGCGGTCAGGTTTTCCAAGGCCGTTGCCGCCGTATCCCATAGGGCTTCTTGTTCCGTGATTTGAGTGTTCAGGTCCGTCATTTCACGCCCTAACGTCGCGTAATCTATCCCCACACCCCCTTGGGTCAGGGTCGCTTGAATGTCATCACGCCGGCGGGTCAAGGTTTCCAGGGCTTGCTCGGCCCGTTGCATTTGTCGCGTCAGAGTGCTTTTAGAGATCGGACGAGCCGGACGGGGCGTGATGATTTTTGGGGGCGTAGCGGGGGCTTTTTCGGTATGTTCGGGACCCGTCTCTAACGCCGTCCGATAATCGTCCAGATCCCCTTTATAAGGGCGACAGGTGCCGTCTTGTACCAACCACAACGTATCGCAGACGCAAGACAGAATATGAAAATCGTGCGTAATTAAAATCACGGAACCCGTGTATTGATTCAGGGCTTGAATCAACGCGTTCCGTCCCGTCATGTCCAAGTGGTTGGTCGGCTCGTCCAAAATCAACAAATTCGGCCGAGAAATACAAATCCGAGCCAGGACCAGACGTGCTTTTTCCCCACCCGACAAGTGCCCGATCGGCGTAATGGCTTTGTTGGCTTCCAATCCGAACCGCCCCAGGTAAGACCGAACCCCGGTTTCCGTCTTGTCCGGCATCAGGGGGGTCAGGTACGCCACCGGTGTTGCATCGGCCGGCAGGGTTTCATTTTGTTGCTGATTAAAAAAGCCGACTTTCAGTTTCGTGTTTTTGAACAGGGTCCCGGCCGACAAGGGCAACAAGCCCGCAATCAGCTTCGCCAGTGTGGATTTACCGTTGCCGTTGCGGCCCAGCAGGGCAATGCGCTCGTTGTCGCCGATACTGATATTCAGGTGCGTTAAAACCGGTGTATCCGTGTATCCGACAGCGGCATCTTGTAACCGAATATAGGGCGGGGCCAGCCGGTCTGCTTCGGGAAACTCAAAAGAATCCTGTTTGTCGGGCAATAATTCGGGATCCTGTCCCATTTTTTCCAGCATTTTCAGACGACTTTGCGCTTGTTTGGCTTTGGTGGCCTTGTACCGAAAGCGATCAATATAGGATTGCAGGTGAGCGCGTTTGTCCTGATTTTTTTGAATTTGACGGCGGGCTTGTTCCCGGCGGGCGGCATAGGTGGTTTGAAAGGTGTGAAAGTTCCCCGAATACAGGACTAATTTTCCCTGTTCAAAATGTAAAATAGCGTGGCAGTTGTGATCCAAAAAATCTTTATCGTGACTGATAATCAACAACGTGCCGGCATATTTTTTCAAGTAGTTTTCCAACCAAATGGTGGCTTCCAGGTCCAAGTGGTTGGTCGGTTCGTCCAGTAATAAGATATCCGAGTGTTGAAACAATGCCCCCGCCAAAGCCAACCGCATGCGCCACCCGCCCGAAAAATCCGATACCGGTCGGGATAAATCACACTGGGAAAACCCCAGCCCGTGCAAAATGGTGGCGACCCGCCCTTCGGCCGAATCAGACCCCAGGCGATTTAAGTGATCATGAATGTCCGCTAACTCTTCCGGTCGGGCCGTTTCCAAAGTCCGCCGGAGTGCCATCAGAGCCGTGTCTTTTTCCAGTACAAAGCGTAAAATCGGTACGGTGGTGTCGGTGATTTCTTGTTCCACGTATGCCACCGTGGCATTCTTGGGCACAAAAACATCCCCCGAAAACGCATCGGTTTGCCCCAATAAAATACGGAATAAAGTGGACTTGCCACACCCGTTATCGCCCACAATGCCGACCCGCGCCCCATCGTCAATTTGACAACAGGCATCGGTCAATAAGGCTTTATCCGCCATGCGAACGGTCAGATTTTGAATTTGAATCATGTTCGGGTTCCTTGTGTTTGCGGGATAGTATATCAAAAAATCCCCGTAAAATCAAGGCTTGTTTTCGGTAGGCCGGCGGGGTGTTGGCTCGGCCTGTCCCGCACGGGTTATATGTCGCGGAGCGGTGTGCGGATCAGGCACCATAACCGGCGCAGGCACCATGCTATTCCTCGGTAAAGAATGATGAGAATAATTATCCACCAGAAGATGAAAAAACACCCTATGAGAATGAATATGCCGGTACTCTGACTGTATGTTAGCAAGGCTTGACGCATATCATTCAAGATGTCGCCCCCGAACGTATCGGTCGGGAAAGAGATGTCCGTCAGGAACCGATGTGTCTCATCAGGGATAGTCAAACACACCGTTATCCAAGCCAGCCAGCCGATGATCAGAAAAAACATAAAAGGTATTTTGGATGTGTTTGTTTCGTTATCGCGGGCGGGTTGGACAACCGGTTTCCGGGTCGGTGAAGCCCGGGGCGGTATCGGGTTGGGGGTGAATATATGAGCAAAGAGATATGAGACTATGGCTATTATCAGCGACTTCAACCTTAATGTAATACAGAAGTCTAACATCGCCAGGAAGGCCAATATCCAGCATGCAGCAGTGGTACTTTTAAGTTTATTGGGGGATAATATATCGGAAAGAACAAGAACCGGATTCGTACCGTTTTGATTCTGATCTTCTGCCTTTTTGTGTAAGGCATGGATAATCGCTTTTTGTATCTGACGATGTACCCGTTGAATCCGGGGGTGATGATCCAAAAAATCGGCACCGGCATCATAAAGTTTTACCAAAATGTTAGGCATGTTTCTGCTTCCTTTCCTGAAAAAAACGGGCGTTGGCCCCGACATGTGTCGGTTTTATCATAATGTCGGGGCGTTGTCAAATGTTTGTTGAAAAGGCAGAGTGTATTTACACCAATCCGTTGGCACACAATTTGGCAAAAACCGGTTGCCGCAAATGCAGGGTGTCAATCAACTGCTCGGGCGTTTGGTCCAGGTGCAGATTTTGGGTCAAGACGTGCCCGTCCTTGATGGTTTTAACCGTTGCCCCGGGCATTTCCGACCGACCGATACAGGAGGATAAATACACAAAACACTCGTCATTGTCCCCCAGGTATTGCAACGCTAACCGCCGGGCATACAGGTTCAAAGTCAAGTCCGCTTTGCTGGCATCTTTTGTCCACGGGCTGCCCCCACCGATCGGACAAGCGGTAGAGTAAAAATCACAGGCCAGCTTGCGTCCCGTAATCCCGCAATCGGCCACCGATGAGTGATACTGATATGCTCCCGTGCCGTTGACGATGATTTGATCCGGTGTTGCTCCCAATGTTTGGCAAATAAACGTGTCCAAATTTTCGGGCTTTAACATAGGAACGGCGGCTATGGCCGTTTGAATGTGTCCGTCATCGGCCAGGGTGATTTGTGTTTTAATATCCAGGCCCAAGTTTTCCGAGCTGCGCGCCCGGTTGTACAAGGCCCGATTCAGTCGCCGGGCCAACCCCAATTCCCGATTGATGAACCCTTCGCCCGGACAGGCATAGCCGACAAAGACACCCTGATCGCCCCAACCGTTTTGGACCACACCCCGATTGATGTCGCCCGATTGGCACCCGATTAAATTGACGACCTGCAACCGCCGTACGTTCAGGGCATACATGCCCCACAGGTCGGCATAGCGTTCGTCATAGCCGATATCGCGTACCGCATCGGCCACAAATGTGTTCAGGGGAGTCAGGTCCACCCGTCCCCCGACTTCACCGCCTAAAATAACGGTGTTGTCTTTCACCATGACTTCCACCGCATAGTGGACGCGGGGATCTTGTTCAATCAATCTGTCTAAAATATAACTGGAAATATAATCGGCCGTTTTATCCGGATGGCCCAAGGAAACCGCTTCCGCAGTTTTTTGCATTTTCTTTCTCCTATTTAGTCCGCTATAGTGGGACAAGTTGGCTTAAATCCACATCACCCCGTCACCTGACGAAGTTAAAGGCATTGTATCACTCAATCCGGGCGTTGTCAATAAAAAAATGGATTGAGTAGGAAAAATAGGGGGCAAAACGCCGCCGCACAACGGATATTTGACAAAAATCCCGGACGGGTGTATAATAAAAGAGTGATGGGAGGTGTTGCAAATGGGGTTGAAAGACAAACTGAAACATGCGATTGCACCGGTGGCCGCGGCGGCAACGGTTGTTTTAACCCCCGGCATCCGGTCCGAAGAAATACCGAAGCCGCCGGTCTTTATCCCATCATGGCGGGGACTGGATATTTATGAGAACCTGTATCCGGAAGACGCAATCAAAGTTTCTGAAAACACACCGGAATCTGTATCCGGTCAAAATAATGTTGAACGGGTGGTATCACCGCAATCAAACATAAAAACAGGATGGGAAATAACCGGTGAGGGATGGATTGAATTTAAGAAGTTGTATCCGAAATTCATAGATATAATTGAACAGTGGAACAAAGATGTTGCGGGCATATCTTCGGTTTTTGAGCTGAGTCCGGAAGAGAAAAATACACCGGAATATCGTCGTTTTTTGTCGGAAAAACAAGAATTTGATGCCGGCAAACGTTCCAAACCACCCCGTGATGAGATGACTGAACGTAAAATTGATCAGGCGTTGGCGAACACACCGTTTCAGATTCAGGCGGAGTCTACGGATGAAAAGAAAGTCCTATACACCTACCTGCATGTTTTGATGAACTCGGACATGGGAAAGGCGTGGACGGCCGAGGCCCAGAAGGTAGCCGATTCAAAGGGGAAAATTACATTAAAAACGGCAGCTTTGAGAAAAGGGGTAGGTGGACTAGTACAATCTGATTCCCCCAGAACAATTCAGGTTTCGCGAGATTTGTTTGATGCTACTGCAAAATATATTAAAAACGTAGAAGAAGGTGCGTCAATAAACTATGGAATGGTTGGTGTCATAGCCCATGAATTACAACATGTTTTAACGAAACATAAAGACCCACGCATGCGTTCATCTCTGGAAAAAGAGGCTCAAACTGATGTGATGGATGAATTGAATGCAAAAATCACTGACGTTGTTTTTTTGGCAGAACATGGCGGTGGTGATAGCTTATCAGATTTTTATCGGGATGATAAGCATACCAGGATGCATCTTTTGAAATTAAACGAACAAGAGGCCGATACAGAAGCCCGCACAGCATTGGCTACACTTTTGTTGACGAATGCCAAAAATGGGGAAAATTTAGATCCTGAATTTAAGGATAGAATTAAAAGATGGAATAACCATTATAGAGATCAAGCAATTAGAAATGCTGGTTCCAAACAAATTACGGATTTTCCCGAAGTCAGGGCTCAGGAAGAAAAATTGATGGATTATTTATGTGTTGCTGCCCGTGTTGACAAGGATAAAATATCGGCCGCTTTGAACCAGTTTTTCCCACAGAATAAAAAACAACCGCCCAAAGGCATGTCTGAAATGTTACAAAACGATCAAGATTGGGTTCAGCGGAGATTCCAAAAAGGGGCATCAGTTGTTATTACGCCGGGCAAAGTTGATGTTCTGTCGGGCAAAACAGTTGATGAGATACCGGCAACTTACTTATTGGTAGACGGCAAGTTATCCCGGGTGAGTTTTCGGTACAAAAAAAGGATGACACTTATACGATATGCGGATGGACGGAAAGTAAATGGAACCGAGGTATTTGCGAATGGCAACATCAGACAAACAACCTTTGATGCCAATGAACAAAAAGTGGAAGAAAAATTGTTATCGTCTAAAACGGGAATGGTTACCATTACAAAGTATGATCCGCAAGGGGCACGAGCCTCGGAAACGTTAGAATATCCCGATGGTTCTAAAACAGAAACGTATTTTGATACGGCCGAAAAGCCCAAAACCGTCATAGAGACAAAAATGAATGGGAGTTTCAAACGGACGAATTTTGAAGACGGTTATATGGTCAGTATCCTGGAAAAAAGCAAAACGGGGCAGGTGGTGGCCAAGGACGCGCAGGGAAAAGTGATTCCTGCATCCCAAGCAACGATGACGGATCCGGCCGAACAAAAACCAAAGGCTGGCTTGTTGACATTATTAAGAAATTCGGAAACACGGTAATGGAATAGGAGAGAAATATGTTTGCCGTTTATGTTTGTGTGGTGATTTATGGGTTCCTGGTACTCATTGATTATAGTGTTTATCCAACGATTTTTGAATATGATAGGACCAGGGGGCAATGGGTAAGAAAAACCAGGCATTTTTGGCAGTTATCATACCGGGAAACAATTCTTTGTTATCATAAGGATGTTGAAAATGTGAGACTTAAATTTCGCCAATTGCATCCCCGTGTTGGCGGTTGGTGTTACTGTGTTGTGCTAGAATTAAAAAATGGACAAGAAGTTGTCCTTTTCCCCGATGGAATAAAGTTTAGATGGTATGCTGATAGACTCATGTCTAAAATCAATCATTTTTTGCAGGGGTATGAGAATAAATTAGTCTTGCAAAATAGTGAGCCCGTGTGGTTTATAAGAATATTTTTGATAATGTTTGTTATGATCTTTATGATTACCATTGTATATCCCATTTACCGTTGGGGATGGTAAAACTTTTGTGTTATGAATGAAGCCTTTGTATTATCTGGATCTTCGGGTCAAGCCCGAAGATGACAATAGGGGGAGATTTCCGGTGTGGCCCAAAGATAACAATTAAAAAACGCCCAGAAGATGATAAAGAACAATAGGACCGAAAATGGCAGGGGGCGCGTGTCTGAAACCATCACCGATAATTTTTTTCTTGATTTCCAATCCGGGTGTTGCTACGATGACTCGTCGTGAAAGGAGCACACATGAAAAAACTATGGGCATCATTGATCGTTTTATTGACCGGTTTTACAACAACGGTACAGGGGGCAGATATGTCAAATAATAAAATCTTGGTCGCGTATTTTAGTGCTACGGGAACAACGGCGCAGGTGGCCGAAAAACGCGCAAATGCTCAAACTGAATGACCTGTCAGCCCAAACAAAACACCGCCCGAAGGCGGTGGGTGTTGTTAACTACGAATCTCATGAAAAGTAGCCCGGTTTATTCGAGCATGCCTTATATCGCCGGCACCCACCAAACGGTGAGATACCCACGTACAAAGAGACTTCCAATCAGACACAAGCCCCCTTGCCCATGAAATTCAGGGTTTGTACTCCCTTGTTAGAACTTGGGCTGTTCTAACGAAATCCATTATATATGAAGAACGTTCAAAAAACAAGCCCTATTTTGTTTTTGTTCCCATTAAAATTTTGTCGGTATCTGTTTCTGAATTGACGAAGAATGGCGGAATACAGGATACAAACATTGGGCTTTGAAAGGGGCCTTAAAATACAAAAAAAGAGGAAATATATCTTTCCTCTTTTTATTATGGTGGGCCCGGTAGGACTTGAACCCACGACCTATCCGTTATGAGCGGACAGCTCTAACCAACTGAGCTACAGGCCCCCAATGCAGGTCATTATAACCGAATTGAAACCAAAAATCAAGCCTTTTTTGTGGAAATTGCCCGGATGACAGGTGGCCTTATGGTTTTGCGGCCCGAAATGATCAGATGTGTTCCGGTAAAAAAAGAATAAAAATAAAGGACTTACACAAACCGGTAAGTCCTTGAGTGGCGCGCCCGGCAGGATTCGAACTTACAACCTTCTGATCCGTAGTCAGATGCTCTATCCAATTGAGCTACGGGCGCATCATGGGAAGTATACTACACTATTTTTTTTGAAAATGCAAGGGATTTTTTATTTTTTTTCAAAAATAGTTGATGATGGGCTTTTCCCCCCGGGGGGGATGGACAGAACTCCTGGCACTCACTCTTCCTTGTCATCTTCGGGTGGTTTTTATATTGTCATCTTCGGGCCCCACCGGAGATCCAGGCAAAAAAGTATAAAAATGAATGGAGGCAAAAAGGACCTATTATTATAACAGAAATAAGACAAAAAACATGTATCTCTAAAAAAAGTGATGAAAAGTGCAAATAATGCTTGCAGGTTCCAATTTTTTGTGCTATGGGTACCTTTGTTGAATGGTTTTGACACATCTGATGCGGATTGAAAGCCGGAAGAAATGAGTGTATCCGGAATCGTCATGGTATCAGGGGATAAGTCAGAAATGTTCAAAAAAGTACAAATGTTAACATTAAAAGAAGGAATAAAAAAAATGAAAAATGTAAATGAATCCGGTCGTTCTATGGTAGAAATGTTGGGCGTGTTGGCCATTATCGGCGTGCTGTCCATCGGTGGTATCGCGGGCTATACCTTGGCCATGAACCGCTATCGTGCGAATGAAATCTTGAACACGGCCTCTATCGTAGCCATTGAAGCCATCGCTCGTGGTGGTGCTCAGCCTTTAACGAATGCTGACTTGGACATTCAAGATCCGACAGGAACATCCGAGATTTCATCCACATCTGCCGGGGTGGTCACAATTACCTTTGATGCTGTGGGCAAAGGGGCCATTGCCGGATTGGTTGGTGATTTATCCGGTCGACGTGTCGTAGATGAATGTACTAAAGAGTCAGACAGTTGTCAGTTGAACATGCGGAACGATGTTCGGTCCAACTAACACCCTGTGATAGGTACAAAAAATCCCCGTGGTTTCACGGGGATTTTCCTTATCCAAAAACGGAAATTAGTTGGTTCCCGTCGCGTCAGCTGCTTTTGCTGCTTTACGCATGTCCAATTTGCATTCGCCTGCACCATCGCAACCTGTATCTTTACGATTGCCGGCCAAATCACCGATTAATTTACCAACAGATTCATAGCCAGTTGCAACTTGAATCGTTACAACACCGTCAGCATTAGATCCCACAGAAGTAATGCCAGCCGGCAGAGATAAACCGTCTAAAGCAGTTGAAGCAATCGCTTTATTTTGAGCAATGGCTTCAATAGCCACCAAAGAAGCGGCTTGCAGGGCTTCATTCGCACGATAGCGGTTCATGGCCAAGGTATAGCCCGCGATACCACCGATGGACAGCACGCCGATAATGGCCAACACGCCCAACATTTCTACCATAGAACGACCGGATTCATTTACATTTTTCATTTTTTTTATTCCTTCTTTTAATGTTAACATTTGTACTTTTTTGAACATTTCTGACTTATCCCCTGATACCATGACGATTCCGGGGAACAATTCCGAAGATGACAAATTCTACTCATACCTTGTTCAATTCCACCTAATTTCAAACGGCGGACAAAGGGTTGTCCTTGTTTTCAATAAGGTGAATGGCGAAGCATGAAAACTTGCCACCGGCAACTTTTTATTTGCGCAGTCCCGCGAAAGCGGGGGCCGAAGGCAACGCCGACAGGCGGCCCCGAACGGAGTGAGCGGGTAAGCGTAGCGCATAATCCAAAATGTTGGGTCCCGCAGGATTATAAGGATTTCTCTTTTCCTGGATCTCCGGGTCAAGCCCGAAGATGACAATATAAAAAACGCCCGAAGATGACAAGGGAGAATGGGTGTGTGGGTCAAGACCGAAGATGACAGGGGGGAGTGTCAAAAAAATACTTGCGGGAACAAAAGATGTGCTTTATAATATCTTTATGAAAAATGGATATGTTTACATTTTAGCAAGCCATAAAAATGGTACACTTTATGTGGGGACAACATCAAATTTACCTAAACGCGTGTGGGAACATAAACATCACGTCGTAGATGGATTTTCTAAAAGATATCAGACAACATTATTAGTTTATTATGAAGTTTTTGATATGATGCCTGATGCGATTGCCCGTGAAAAACAACTCAAAAAATGGAATAGAGCTTGGAAAATTGAGATGATTGAAAAAGTAAATCCAAATTGGGATGATTTATATGAAACTATTTGTTGTTAAAACGAAATCTTGTTATTCTGATAATGAAAAGATATGATTAAGTTTATCATTTTTAACATATTTTAAGCATTGTCATTTTCACTTTTGTCCCCGATATATTCTTTTTTGTCATCTGTGAGCTTGACCACAGATGACAATTCTACTCATACCTTGTCATTCCCGTGAAAACGGGAATCCAGGATAAAAGAAATCTTTATATTCCCTGGATCTCCGGGTCAAGCCCGAAGATGACAATTCTATAATCGTTGTCATTCCCGCGGAAGCGGGGGCCGAAGGCAACGCCGACAGGCGGCCCCGAACGGAGTGAGCGGGTAAGCGTAGCGCATAATCCAAAATGTTGGGCCCCGCAGGATTACAAGGACTTCTCTTTTCCTGGATCTCCGGGTCAAGCCCGAAGATGACAAATTCTACCACTCGTTGTCATTCCCGTGAAAACGGGAATCCAAAATGCTGGGGCACACAGGATTATAAGGACTTCTCTTTCCTGGATCTCCGGGTCAAGCCCGAAGATGACAAAAGAAATAAACGCCCGCCGATGACGGGGAAGAGTAAGTACCTGGGGCAAGACCGAAGATGACAAAGGGAGAGAAACTCCGACGGGGCCCGAAGATGACAGTTGAAAAACCGAAGATGACAGGGAAAGGTATGTCTCGGGCGGGGTCCGAAGATGACAGGGAAAACTTGTCGGGAGAAAATGCCCGGAACCGGGGAAGTCTATCGGCATATAAAAACAGGTCGGCGGGGCCGACCTGATGTTATGGATTTTGCGTGACAACATAGGGTACGGGATAGGTATGTTCTGGGGGTGGTACGGGCTTGGACACCCGACCGCACGCCCCCAGGCACAATAATCCCATTAAAACCCAACACCACGATGTTTTACTTGACATCGGCGGCAACCTGCATTTTCACAATAATATCCGGATTGGCCACGGCACCGTTATTGGCACTGGTACCCGCTTTGATCATGTCCACATAGTCCATGCCGGAAACGACTTTGCCGAACGCCGTATATTGGCCGTCCAAAAACCGAGCATCATCAAAGCAGATGAAAAACTGACTGTCGGCACTGTTCGGATCCATGGCCCGGGCCATAGACACCGTACCACGAACGTGCGGTGTTT
This sequence comes from uncultured Alphaproteobacteria bacterium, assembly GCA_934202735.1. Lineage (GTDB taxonomy): Bacteria > Pseudomonadota > Alphaproteobacteria > CAAHEQ01 > UBA3637 > CALXZG01. The sequence goes on from CAKPYH010000001.1 coordinate 282,967, forward strand.
TGTTAAATTCGGCCTTTAATTTCTTGCCCGAACCGCCCATTCCGGTGCCGGTCGGATCGCCGGTTTGAGCCATAAAGCCCGGAATGACGCGATGAAACTTCACCCCGTCATAAAAGCCTTGACGAGTCAATTCTTTAATGCGTTTGACATGATTCGGGGCGACCTTGGGGTCCAATTCAATCACAACGCGACCGTAGTCTAAATCCATATACAGTGTATTTTCTTTATCCATAGCAAAAGCCTTTCCTGTTAAAGTTAAAAAGAGAGCTAACACAAGAGCCATCAGGCGTTTTTTCATTGTTTCCTCGCTTGTTTCTTCCGGTGGTGAGTTGTAGAGCCCGATGTATGACCGGCACCGGCGCGGTCGGAATCGGTTGGGGCGTGTGCCCCGTGTTGGCACATATCACATGTGTGATGATGACGTTTCATCTGGCGTTGCAACCATTCACGCGTTTTCTTGAACGGTAATAACAACGCAATCAATACAGCCACAGTCGCACAAAAAGGACATGGACACATCTTAATGATTCTCCTTTCTTAAATTATGCCGAAATAAAACGGCCGTATAAACAGATGTAAACATCATCAAACACAAGGCAGATATGCCCGGAATGACAAACCAGAGCAAGCCTATCAGTCCCAAAAATATGGGTATAAAGCTGTTCCTGATGGTTAAATTCCGGCTTGTTTTTGTCGTCAAAAGGTTTTTTGTTTGTTGAAAAAATGCTCTTATCAGGTACCATACGCATATCGGGATGGTGAGTACACTACCTATCATCAAGGGCAGTAAGCGCAACGGGATATTGAGTCCTACAAAGCCGATTAAACTTAAAGCCAGCCAAACTTTATTTTTAGGCAAAATATAAGAAAATAAAAACACAAAAGGAAAAACAAACACTGCCGCAACACATTGAAAAATACGAAATCCTGGAGTCGTATACAAGGTGTCTAAAACCAGGTTGATACGGTTGAAAAGCGTATTCGGAACGCATTGATTATGTTTGTTGTTGAAACGGTTGGGACACACCTTGGAACAATTGGAAAATTGATTGTATAGAGAAACCTTTGCCGTTGTATCGCAAGAAGCACACTGCCCCCGCCATGTTCCGCTACCGGATTGTCCCGGCCGGCAATCCGCTTCGCCTTTTTGACATAGCTCCCATTGCCATAACGGTTTATCGGCAGGACATGGAACAAGAGAATCTTGGGGCGGAAGCCTGGTAGATACAGCCTCCGCACTGATAGATAAGAACAACAATAGAATGAAAAAGGCAATCTTCATTCATTTCCCTGTACAGTGTCTGTTGTGGTTTCGTCCGCCGTTTCTTCCGCGGTTTCGTCATCACCAATGTCGGTAATGCAGGTGGCCGAAACAACCTTTTCATCCTTGCCCAGTCGGAACAAAATCACGCCCATCGTGGATCGGCCCGCAATCCGAATGTCATCGGTCCGCATACGAATCAGTTGCCCGCCGTCCGTCACCAACATAATGTGCGACCCGGCCGGAACAGGCATAGAGGCGACCACATCGGCCGCCCGCTTGCCTTCGTCTGTCTTGATATTCGTCACGCCTTGGGTTCCGCGGGAAGTAATGCGGTACTCATAGGCACTGGACCGCTTGCCGTAACCGGCGGCCGTCAAAGTTAAAATGAACTCTTCTTCCGCGGCCATTTTGTCAAACTCGTCCGGTGCTAAAACCGTAGCGGTTGTTGTCGGTGTATCGGGGGTGTCGCCGTCATCGGTCAGGCCCTCCGCCCGCCGCCGTGCCGCCGATTCTTTTAAGTAGGCATCCCGTTTGTCCATGTCGGCCTTGGCATGACGAATGACAGACAAAGAAATCACGGCATCACCCGCGGCTAACTTCATGCCCCGCACACCGGTGGAAGCCCGCGATTCAAACACACGTACATCGGCCACAGGGAAGCGGACACATTTACCCCCCTTGGCGGCCAACAGAACATCGTCATCGTCCGAGCAAATGGCAACCCCGATCAGGCGATCGCCGTCATCTAACTTCATGGCGATTTTCCCGTTTTGGTTCACACGCCAGAAATCGGACAAGCGATTGCGGCGGACACTGCCGCTGGCCGTTGCAAACATAACGGTCAGGTTTTGACAGGCCTCTTCCGTTTCGGGTAATGTTAAAATGGTGGTAATGGTTTCACCTTGCTCTAACGGCAACAGATTGATCAAGGCTTTACCCAAAGATTGCGGTGTCCCTTCGGGCAGACGATACGTCTTCATCTTGTACACAATCCCGCGGGAAGAGAAGAATAACAACGGACTGTGCGTACAGGCCACAAACAGATTCGCCACCGAATCTTCATCGCGGGTGCTCATGCCCGAACGGCCTTTGCCCCCCCGATTCTGCGCCCGATAGGTGTTTAACGCAACCCGCTTGATATAGCCGGTGTTGGTTACCGTAACGACCATATTTTCACGGGGGATTAAATCTTCCATATCTTGTTCAAACTCGGCATCTTCAATCGTGGTCCGCCGCGCATCGGGATATTGTGCTTTTAAGGTTTCAAACTCGGTCCGAATAATCGCCATGATTTTTTCACGGCTGGACAACGTGGCCAAATAACCTTTAATCAAAGCGGCTAAATCATTTACTTCCGCGTGAATCTTATCGCGTTCCAAGCCGGTTAAACGGTTCAATTTCAAATCCAAAATGGCTTTGGCCTGGGCATCGGACAGCATATAAACACCGTTCTCCACTTTGCGATCCGGCTCATCAATCAACAAAATCAAAGATTCTACGTCCCGGGCTTCCCACCGTGTCTCCATCAAGCGGGTTTTGGCCGTTTGCGGATCCGGGGCCGTTTTAATCATCTCAATCACGCGATCCAAATTGGCGACAGCAATGGCCAACCCCACCAAAACATGCGCCCGATCGCGCGCTTTGTTCAAGTCAAAGACCGTTCGCCGCCGCACCACTTCTTCCCGGAACGCCACAAACGCGTCAATCATCTGCTTCAAGGTCATCAATTCCGGTCGCCCGTGATTCAGGGCCAGCATGTTCATACCGAAACTGGTCTGCAAGGGCGTATATTTATACAGTTGATTTAACACCACTTCCGGGAAAGCGTCTTTTTTCAATTCAATCACAACCCGAACACCTTGCCGATCCGATTCATCGCGCAGGTCGGATATGCCGTCAATGACTTTGTCTTTGACCAGTTGGGCAATTTTAACGATCATTTCGGCTTTGTTGACCTGATACGGGATTTCGGAAACGATAATGGCGTTTTTGTCTTTCTTGATTTCTTCAATGGTACAACGGCCCCGCATAATAACGGATCCGCGCCCGGTGGTGTAGGCCGATCGAGCCCCGCCACGGCCCAAAATAATCCCGCCTGTCGGAAAGTCCGGAGCCGGTACATAAGCCATCAGTTCTTCGTTGGTAATATCCGGCTTGTCAATCGTGGCAATACAGGCGGACAAAACTTCCCCCATGTTGTGCGGCGGGATATTGGTGGCCATACCGACCGCAATACCGCCCGATCCGTTGACCAGCAGGTTTGGAAACTTGGCCGGCAAAACATCGGGTTCCTGACATGTTTCATCATAGTTCGGACGGAAATCAACCGTATCCCGATCAATATCTTCCAATAACCAATGGGCCGTTTGGGCCAAGCGGGCTTCGGTATACCGCATCGCGGCGGCTTTATCCCCGTCCATAGACCCGAAGTTGCCCTGGGAATCAATCAACGGTACCCGCATGGAAAAGGTTTGCGCCATACGCACCATAGCTTCATAAATGGAACTGTCGCCATGGGGGTGGTATTTACCCATCACGTCCCCGACAATACGGGCGGATTTGCGGAAAGGCTTGTTATAATCGTACCCGTTTTCATTCATGCTGAACAAAATACGCCGGTGAACGGGTTTTAACCCATCGCGGACATCGGGTAAAGCCCGGGCGACAATCACACTCATGGCATAGTCCAAATAAGACTTGCGCATTTCTTCTTCTATGGCCGTCGGTAATACGTCTACAACGCCCGTAGTAATGGCGGTTTCATTCATTTCTGTCATCTTGTTATCCTTTACTTATCGGTTATTTTTTATACCTGTCAGACTAGCATTTTTTTACCGTTCGTGCAAGCAAAAAACACATTTTTAAGTGCTTTTTTTGTATTTTGGAGTGAGGGCTCTGGTATTTCGGCAAAAAGAACATATATAAACCGTATCGGCGATCGGCGACACGGGCGTTTGGTCGGCTTAAACAAAGGAAGACAGATGATCACGAATACGGCTTTAATGGAAAGGCATTGCTTGGAACATCGGTTGATGTCCTGCCTGCGCGGTCGGGATAAAAAACCGGTCCGGGAAATCAAAATTATGACAACACGGTTGATTAAACACTACCTGATGACGGGGGAAACGGAAATTCCACCGGAAATTCATGGCTGGATCAATGCCGTGTTGGACGATATGGTACGCACCTAGGAACCCGATACTACATTTTGTCCGGAACGGTCAGGCCTAACACATCGGCTATCGTTGATGCGACATGCAAAGTGTACTTCGTCAACGTTAAACGCGATTTTTGTGTTTCGGGATCGGCCCCCTTGATGGGGCAGTCATGATAAAACAGGTTGAAATCCTGGGCCAATTTGAACAAGTAGTCCGCCAAGACATGCGGAGCCCGATTGTCATAGGCCGTTTGAACCGAATCCGGCAAAGCGTACAGGCGTAATAACAGGTGCCGTTCGGCCGGATCCGTGATACGGACAGCATCATCGGGACTTAACGTTGCCGTTGCCTGCATTTTCGCCAAGACAGATTTCATACGTACCATGGCATAAAGCAGGTAAGGTCCCGTTTTGCCTTCGGTACTGGTCAACTTGTCTTCGTCAAAGATATAATTCTTCATGCGTTCGTTGCTTAAATCGGCAAACTTTAAGGCGGATACACCGACAATGTGTGCAATTTTATCTTGCTCGGCCGGTGTCAAGTCGCGTCCCATTTCGCCCGCTTCCATTTTTTTGCGGGCGGCCCGAACCGCGGTATCAATCAAATAGCGTAAAGTCGGGATTCCTCCGTCACGGGTTTTGAACGGCTTGTTATCCGTCCCGTTGATGGTGCCAAATCCCAAGTGTTCCAGTGAGACACCATCGGCCAAGCCGATTTTACGGGCCCCGGTAAATACTTGCTCAAAGTGCAGGGCTTGTCGGGTATCCACCACATATAAAATGGCATCCGGATGAAACTCGTCCATGCGTTCTTCAATCGTGGCCAGGTCCGTTGCGGCGTACATGACGGCTCCGTCTGATTTGACCATAATCAAAGGCGGCAGATCGTTCCCGCTTTTGGCCTGACCCAAGGGGATAATTTCGGCCCCTTGATCCGGAATAATCGTCCCGTTGGCCCGCAGGCGCTTGATCATCGCCCACAGGCGATCATGCACATGACTTTCCCCGCGCCACAGGTCAAAAGAAACACCCAGCTCATCATATAAACGCCGAATGTCCGCCACCGACAGGCGTACGAAATGTTCCCATAAAGCCCGATATCCGGGGTGGCCGTCTTGCAATAACCGGGTGCATGTATGGGCCCGTTCGGCAAAAGCGGGATCTTCTTTGGCCCGTTGACTGGCCAACGGATACATAACTTCCAAATCATGTCCGGTAAAAGGGGCTTCGGCGGGATAATCCCCCGTGTGATTCGAATCAAAGTAGGGTAAGTCCGGTTGCCGATCTTGCAAGGCAGCTATCAACAGTCCCATGGGTTTGCCCCAGTCGCCCAAGTGAACATCAGCGATGGTTTTGTCTCCGACGAAAGCACAAATGCGTTTGACGGCTTCCCCGATTAAAGCCGGTCGCAAATGACCGACATGCAAGGCTTTGGCGACGTTGGGTCCGCCATAATCTAAAAAGACTGTTTTGGGGGTATCAGGGCGTTCATAACCGCACCGGGAATCCGCCAAAACAGGATAAACCAAATGGCCTAATGTCTCATCAGAAACCTGCATATTGATAAAGCCGGGGCCGTCCACGGATACTTTTTTGAAAAACGGATCGGCCCGCAACCGATCGGCCACTTTTTCGGCCAAAGCCCGCGGATTTTGATGAAGGGTTTTAGCCAGGGGCAGGGCTCCGTTCGCCTGATAATCCCCGATGTCGGGCCGGTCGGACAAGCGGACCAACGTGTTGTCCGGCGGTAATCCCGCCGCTTGAAAGGCGGCTCCGACTTTGTCTTTAATTTGATTTAATAAGTTCATGTGATATTCCTTTCATCGGGACCGTTGCGGCCCCTTGTTCTTTATCCCTATAAATGTTATCCCTTTAATGTCCGTAAAAAAGCGGCCAATCGGTCGTTTTCCGCCTGGGCCTGCGATGGCGTTAAAATGACTTTTCCCGTTGCGTCTTTGGTTTGAATCGGAGAAAAATAAGCCGGATGAGAAGTTAAAACCTCCCATGCTTTGTCTTCGTCACGCCGCATCATTTTGAAGTATGTTTTAATCAACCGTTCGGCATCCACATGAAATTTGCCTTGTTTCACGGCGTTGGCATAATGGGCAATCATGTTTTGCACATTGTTTTCATAATCCGTGATTTGATCCATCAAAGCTTGCTCTTTTTGATGTAATTCCGTCCCTTTTTGGGCCAATTTTTCATCTTCTATATCCAGGCATAATTCCAAATAATCCAACAACAATTCGCGCCAAAAGGGCTGATTATGATAATTTTTCTGGACCGCTTGTACCCGCTCCGCAAAGGGAATGGCCCCGATATCGCGATGTCCCGTCAGGTAAGAAGCCAGGGCATTCAGTTCAACCAACGCGCGATCAACGGGGAACTCGGCCATGCCGATTTGATTGATGTCAATTCCTAAATCAGGGGCCCCGTTCAGCAGGTTTTTTTGTGTGTAAAACCGTTGATACAGTTGAAAAACAGATTCGGATGTGGACATAAAATGCTCCTTGAAATGGTTATAATCGCCCTTATTATAGCATTTTTTTTTGTAAAATCCACAAAAAAATGTTTACAACAATGAAAAAAGATGTATACTGAAAGTAAGGATAGATGTATCTTGATATCATTTTTTTACAAAGGGGTGCCCAATGACCGGTAAAATGCGTTCTTTTTTTAAGGTGTTCATGATTTTCGCCATTGTGATCGGTGTGGGCCTGGCGGTTGCTACCCCGGCAATGGCGGAAGCAAAAAATGATAAAGCCGATGCTAACATGAGTTATCAAGACGCCCTAGATTTTTGTAAAACAGCCGAATCAGATCCTGGTTCTTTGTTTATTCAAACAATGGATGCGTATGCTAGTGCTGAAAATGGGGGCGGATGTTGGTTTTGCGGTATTTTTGAGACGATTTTTGAAGCCATTAACAATATGGTGACCAGTTTATTTAATTCACTGGCCAAGGAATTCATTACTTTGATGGGTGTGGGAATCCTATTCCTGTTGCTCTTCAAAGTGGGTAAGATGTTGGTGTCGCTTCAAGAAGTGGATGTTATGCAATTCTTGAATGATTTATTCAGGCCTTTGGGGCGGGCGATTATTGCTACGGCCTTGTTGATGGCAACATTTGCCGCGGGCAGCAATACGATTTTTTCCATCCTGTTGGAGCCTATGTTGGATGTGTCATTAACATTGGGACAGGAAATTTTAGTGACCACTTTGAAAGGGGCGGATAGTTCAACGGCCTTTGGTATTGCCTATAATGCCAATACGCACGCCATCCTGAACGAAACGGGTAGTAACAGTAAGGTTCAGAAGATGGATCTATGTGCCGCTCAAGGCAGTCAGAAAGCCAGTGATGCTGATAAGAAAAAAGCTTTTTCGCCACAGTTGAAAGCTCGGATGCGTTGTTGGATGAATGAAGTGGCGGCATCCTTGATTATCGGAATGGGTATGGGGGCAACCCTGGTTTTTGAAGGGTTAGCTGAAATTTTAAGTGGCGGTGTCTCTATGACTTGCTCCGGGGTTATTATGATTATTGCGTTTTTTGCCATTTATGTTATGTTCCCGTTCAAAATGTTAGATGCTTTTGTGCGGTTGGCATTTACGTTATCCTTAACGCCCTTGTGGATTGTGCTGTGGGTTTTCCCGGCTACGGTAGAGTATACCAAAAAAGCTTGGAATATGTTTCTCAGTTCCTGCTTTTTGTTTGTAACTTTGTCAATTATGATTGCTTTAGGAATGGTATTGATGAACAGTGCCATGCAACCGCCAGAAGTGCGAGAAGCGGTTTTTAAATGTTTGGCAGCGGGATATCCATTTACAGCGACTGCATTGTTGTCGGTTGGTGGTCGCGTGATCATGAATACGATTTGTTTCTCTTTTATGGCGTGGTCGTTATTGGCCGCGGCCGAACCGTTGGTGAACTCATTCATTCCAACGGGCGGGTCCTTGAATATCGGGGGCAGTGTGGCATCTAATGTGGCCAAGTTGGGTATGGTAGCCGGCAAGACGGCCCGCATGGTAGCCCCGGTGGCAGCCAAAGCCGGTGGTGCCGTTTTAGGGGGAGCATTGCGGGGTGGCGGTGCGGCCCTGGGCAAATTTAATGACGCATTGGCCAATGCCGGTGGGGCGCTTCCCAATAAGGCACAAAAGGCTTTACGTGCCTTGGGTACACCTTTGGGAAAAGGGTATATGGATAGGGTGAACGGTACGGCTAAGCCGGACCTGAGCCATGTGGGGCAGGATACCGCGTCATTGACACCGGAAGCCGCGGCCACGGTGGGCACTCGGGCGGCCGAACGATCGTCGCGTATGGTAGCCATTACGGGTGAAAAAGGATTTAGAGGGCAACATCGTCGGTTGCGGAATATGATTCGGGACGGTAAGACCCCCGAAGAACGCAAATTGCTGACCGCTATGGCACAAGACTTGTTGCGTAAACGGAAAACGGCCGATGCCGGCAAAGTTGATCCGCGCCTGCAACGGGCGTTGAGTGATGAATACGCGCGTCAAGCCATTGCCAATAATCCGTTGGTGAAAGCCGAAAATCAACGGCGACAAGAGAACTTGGATAACCTGCGGGCTCAGGAAGAACAACTGCGCAATAACAAGCATAAGACACCGCAGCAGGCCTATGACGAGGCTATGGCCCGTGCCAGAGAACTGAAACAGGCTGTTGTCAATGGGCAAATGGATAGAGCAAATGCAATGTTGGCGGCTGATGCCGGCTTGAAAGATGTGTATAATGATGCTGTGGCGGGTAAGAGATTGTCCGCAGCGGCTTCTAAATACGCGAATGCGGCCCGTATACAAGCCCAAAACGAGAATACGCAGGAAACCTTGTCCAATACGCAAGCGCAAGAAACACTACAAAACGAATTGGCACGTGAAGGTGTCGGGTCGCATTATAATGCCCGGGGTGTTGAGCAAGTGGCAAATGTATCGGGCGTGGCCGAAAAATTGTCGGGTTTTGCCCAAGATATTGCGGCCATTGAAGCGGCTGCTCAAAATGCTAAAAGTCATACCGACTTCCGTGAACAGTTGGCCGGACGCGAATGGGCCGGCGGTATGGATGCTAAAACCATGGAACAGATTGGAGATCGGCTGTATAATGCGAAAGGGAAAGGTATCTCTTATGAATATGCAACCAATGATGCTTTGAGTGGTTTTATGCGTCAGAATGGTTTGGATAATGCGGCTGTTCGTGAAATGGTGCGTCAAGTGGCCGAAAGTGCGGCTAAAAACGTGATGAGTGGGCAGTTAACCGGATGTACGGCGGCTTTGGCCTTATTGCAAGCCGAAGTCAATAATATCCGACACGGGTAAGTATCGGTCAGTGGGGGTCGGCATGATACGGAAACTACAACATCTTTTATCCCGCTATCCATGGGGCATGACCCTGTGGATGGTGGCGATGTTGTTGCTGACCGCCTGTGGGGACAACCCGCAAAAAGAAGCAAGTGATGATCCAACCGGCTATACATCTTGTGGTGTGTGTGCCACTTATGAGGCGTTGTTTAATGCCGTAGATAATGCCTTAAGTGCCTTGATGACCACGATGTGCACGCATGCAATGACTATTTTGGGAATAGGTATGTTGTTCTTCTTGCTGTTCCATGTGGGCAAGTTTGTGGTGACCATTCAAGAACCCAATGTGCGCAAGTTTATTCAGCCCATACTGATTACATTATTTAAGGCCATTGTTGTCGTTGGCTTTATTCACGATGGGCAGGCATATTTGCAATTTGTGGGAAATTATTTTGTTTCGCCGATTTTGGAGTTTTTTGTATCCTTATCGGACCTGGTGTTATCATTGGACGTGAACCCGTTAACGACACATATCGGAGGTATTACCGAAGACTTGATCGCAGATAAAGTATCATCTAGCGTTTTATTTGGTAAAACAGGAACAGGTTTTTTGTTGATTATATTCAAAATGACAACGGCATTGAATTCCGGTATAGACTTGGGTTTTATTATATGGCAACAAAAAGGCTTGTCGGCATTCCTGTTTGGGGGATTTGTTGTTTTTATGTTCTGGATGTTGTTGTTAAGTTTGCCCTCATCATTTTTGGATGCGTTTGTGCGTATGGCGGCGGTGTTGATACTCTCTCCGTTTGTGATGGTGGCTTGGGTCTTCCCGCCCACAAAAGATTTAGTCAAAAAATTATGGGGCGTTTTCTTCGGGTCTTGTGTGATTTTATTGTTTACCAGTTTATATATTGCCCTGGCTATGTATGTGATTTTAACCGGCGTGAGTGAAATATATCCCGGCATGTTAGGATCTGCCCGTCAAACCACAGATCCGGGATTAGCCGCGTCTATTGAAAATATGTCCAACAGTGCGGTGGCCATTTTTATGCTGATTATGTGCATAAACAAGTTATCGCGCTATTTGCCGGAACTGGCTAATCAATTTGGAGGTGAAACGGTGCGTTCTACCTTTATCAAAGTTTTGAATGGGCTTAAACAATTAGCTATTGCAGCGGCTAAATTTGCAATTGCGGCGGCAACCGGTTCTCCGACTATGGCAAAATCGGCTCTGAAAAATGTGAAGGAAGCCGGTAAAGAAGGTCTCAGTATGGCACAAGACGGAGGGAAGTAGAGTATGTTGAAAATCAAACGTCTTGTAAAACATGTTTTTCAAACTCTCTTGTTGGTGGGGGCGGTTTGTCTCTGCATTTTGTTGGGACATGATCCCTGGGCGGCGACCCTGATGCCATTTGTTTGGGGCCTGAATATCCTGCTGATACTAGGGGGTATCGGCTATGCATTGTATCGGTCACGTCGCACGGCACTGCGGATGATTATTGTGGCAATAGGGGTATCTTTAACGGTTTTGGCGGGTCCGTCCATGGCTCAGATGGAACCGAAACCTGAAACGCCCAATACAAATGAAGAACATTATCAAAACCTGAAAAAAATCAGTGAAGATATGTGTGTCCAATACAATCAATTCTTCGGAGTAGGAAATACAGGCAGAATCATTGATTGGGGGGCCGGTGATTTAGCGGAAACCAAAATTACAAAAGAGCAACTGACTCAAATGGCACAGATCAGTATTGTTGCGTGGGAATATGTTGACGCTTATAAAAAAGCTAAACAAGCCGGAATGAAAGAAGAAAGTCGCGGCTTCTTCTCGTGGCTGTCAAAAAAAATGCATTGGACCGATCCGTTGGAAAATACCAAGGAAATCTATGAATGTGCCGTGGCCTGGAACGAAGAAATGGCCAAGTTCCAGACCTTATTTGCTGAAAAGCAATTAGGGACGGTTAAAAGCCTGTTGGAACTGGAACAAAACGATTGTTGGCCGTGTGGGTTAGCTCGCCTTATGATGGATGCGGTAGAAGCTATTTCTGTGGCTTTGGAAGACACATTAAAATTGGCCGCGTTGGAATTGTTGGGTATCATGTTTTTGTTCTGGATTTTGTATAAGGTCCTGATGTTGATTGGTCAGATTATGGTGGGGGCGGCCAAACCCGGCGAGTTTTTTACCGAGTTTTTGACACGTTTCTTTATTGCTACGATTGCGGTTGCATTATTGAATGCCCCAATGCAAAAACTGTATTCTATGACGCTCTCACCCATGATTATGGCTACATCGGGTATGGCTAAAGCCTTTGTGAACGCAAGTAGTAATAATGAGACGTTGGATGCGTCATTTAGTGAACAACCCAATCAAAATACCTTGGGACAACGAATTATAAATGATGTCAGTTTATTGTCATGCGTCTGTTGTAAAGACAGTGATTCTACGGATTGCAATGGCAAAAGTATTCGGAGAGAAGATAACAAGACTTTAATTGATTTTCAGGCAAAAAAAGAGTTGCTGTGTATGACGTGTACGGTGTACAAGCAAACGGCCCCCTTCTCGGCCGCGGGACGTGTGATGATGTATCGTTCATTCCAGGCCACTTCTTGGTACGGTCGGTTACTACGAAAGGTGGCCAGTAAAATTACGGGCGGCGTGACGGATTATATTCCTTATCCGTTTGGTATGTGGATTGTCGGTATGTTTTTAACAATCGCGTTTACATGGTTGGCGGCATTGACAGCCTTTCGTTTGGTTGATGTATTTTTGCGCTTGGGATTTGTGTTTTTCTTGACACCCCTCTTGATAACGGCGTATGTCTTTCCGATTTCCCGTCAATATACCAAACGGGCCTGGGATTTCTTTGTACATGCGATGTTGAGTATTTTAGCCATCAGTATGGGAATGGCTTTGGTGATTGCGGTGTTTCAGGCTTCTTTACCGAATGGTGTGATTACGCGTTTGGGAAACATTATGCAAAAGGATTTATCAAACTCCGGTAATGAATACGCGGAAGAATTATATGCTGTTTTCGCCGGTAACCCCAAGGCGAGTGGTGATAGTGCCAGTGCTTTTTACATTTTGATTTTAATTTATGTAACACTACGTTTTGGAATTAAAATGTTAAAGTCATGTCAAGTGGTTATTGATGGGTTATCGGGGCTAAGCTCCGGTATTCCGGGGATCTGTGGTGATTGTGTGCGCGGGGCAATAAAGGCTGCTTTGGCTTTGGCGCGTGCGGCAACGTCGGCAGCCAAGGGTGGTATAGACAAGGCTCAGGCAGCTAAGAAGAAAGTTGGTGTTAAAGATGTTAACAAAGATGATAAAGAAAAGAAAAAAGAAGAAAAGGATGGAGCCGTTGCACGCGGTGCCAATCGGGCCGGGGACGCAGTTGAACAAAAAGCTAATGCTGCGGGCGATAAAATTGACAAAGGTGCTGAAAAAGCGGGGGATTTCGTTGAAAAAGGGGGAAAGAAAGTTGGTGAAAGTGGTCGTTCAGCCGGTAAGCGGATGATGAGCGTCGGGAGTAAAATAAGCGGAACGGGATTAGGGGCTATTGCCGGTGTGCCTTTGATGCTTGTTGGGGCAGCTGTATATGCCGGTGCGTCCATAGCCCAGGGAGCTGCATGGTTAGGTGGACAAGCTGTTAAAGGGGCTGGGAAAGTAGCCAGTGCAACTGTTCGGGCGGGTGGTCGTCAGGCGGCGAAAGGAATCAAAGCAGCCGGCCGACGGGCTGATCGGGCTGTCCAAAAAACGCGGGCGATGGCTAATCGGATTAAGCAAGCTCCGGGTAAATTAAAAAATAAATTAAAGAATATGCCGGCTAATGCAAAAAAAGCATTTATGCGCAAAACACGCAGTATGCGGGCGCGGGCGAAGTATCTGCGTCAACGGGCAACGGGTGGTCCTGGGGCTTCCCGGTGGGGACAGGATGGCAGAGAACACCCGAATGCCGGGAGAGCTCGGGAAGGTCGTGAAGCCAGAGAACGGGACGAGCAACAACGCAAGCGGGAAGAAGAAGAGGCTCAAAGGAACGCACCGAGATCGGATTCTCGGGCCAGTCGCTTCCTGGGAGGTTTGGAAAATGCTTTGGATAATGCCGATGCGGCGGTGGATGCAGCTTTTGGTGAAGAAAGTGGGGGTAATTTTAATACCAATGGTTTGGATCAGGATGATAAACCCGCCTATTATGATACCGAAGATGATATTAAAAACCGATCGTAATGGAGAATAACACATCGGATTGACCCCCGAGATATTTTTTTGGTGCGGGTTTGTGTTTGCTATTCCCCGTCATCGTCGGGCGTTTATTTCTTTTGTCATCTTCGGGCAATTTTTAGTATTGTCATCTTCGGGCTTGACCCGGAGATCCAGGGGAAAGAGAAGTCTTTGTAATCCTGCGGGACCCAACATTTTGGATTATGCGCTGTGCTTACCCGCTCACTGCGTTCGGGGCCGCCTGTCGGCGTTGCCTTCGGCCCCGCTTTCGCGGGACTGCGTAAATAAAAAGTTGCCGGTGGCAAGTTTTTATGCTTCGCCATTCACCTTATTGAAAACAAGGGCAACTCTTTGTCCGCCGTTTGAAATTAGGTGGAATTGAACAAGGTATGAGTAGAACTTGTCATCTTCGGGCTTGACCCGGAGGTCCAGGAAAGAGAAGTCTTTGTAATCCTGCGGGACCCAACATTTTGGATTCCCATTTTCATGGGAATGACAAGGTAAGATAACCCACACACCCACTCTTCCACCTCATCTTCGGGCCTTGCCGGAGATTCGGGATACAAGAAACGCACAAGGCCTTATTCGTTTTTTTGTAAAAAAGGCTTGACTTTTGATTCAAAATCAGGTATAAAGTAAAAACTATTTTTCTGAAAGTAAGGAGAACACACAATGAAACGCACATATCAACCCAGTAAGATCGTTCGCACGCGCCGTCATGGTTTTCGTGCCCGTATGGCTACGGCCGGTGGTCGCGCCGTTATCAATGCGCGTCGTCGTAAAGGTCGTAAAGTCGTCAGCGCGTAATCTCAATTTTTGAATTGAACAGACGGACACCGCTTGTATAACCGGTGTCTTGTTTTGTATAAAGGGCCCGGAGATGACTGCTACATCGCTTGATACCAAACCTGTCCGCATGAAAAAAAGGCGCATGTTTGTGCATGTGGCCGGTGCCGATACGCGTGTGGTAACGACAACGGTTGTGGTACAGTTTTGCCCGAATGATTTAGGCGTGGTGCGGACCGGCTTTACCGTAACGAAAAAAGTAGGATGTGCCGTTCGGCGTAATCGGATACGGCGGCGTTTGCGTGAAGCGGTACGGCTTAGTCCCGATATGCCCGAAATGGCGGGATGGGACTTGGTGTTCATCGGGCGGTTAGCAACGGCGGATCGGGCGTTTCATCAAATCCGGTCCGATTTAGCTTATGCGTTGCGGCGTATCCAAGGGGCGGATCGGATGGACAATGAGGAACAGAATGCCCAACGCAAAGGCAGCGGAACCACATTGGCATGATACGGAAAGTGATGATCGGATTGTGCTTGATACCGGTGTGGCTGTACCGTGTTTGTGTATCGCCTTTCAAGCCTCCTTGTTGCCGATTTACGCCGACATGCTCGCGGTATGTGCGTGATGCTTTTTTGTTGCATGGCGTGATAAAAGGTGCTATGCTCTCAATTCGCCGCTTGGTGCGGTGCAACCCGTGGGGCGGGTCCGGCTATGATCCTGTTCCGCTGCCTGAACATAAGGATAACACAAAATGTTAGATGATGAAAAAAAAGAACAAAGAAATATGATGCTGGCCATGCTATTGGTTGTGGTGGTATTGATGGTCTTTAATGCCTGGACACGACGGAATACCGAAACGGTGACAGTGCCTTTGACCCCGCCTGTGGAAACGGAAATGCCGGTGGCCCAGACAACGGAAGAAACAATCCCGGCGATTGAAGCAACGCCGGACGAAGCCGAAGAACCGATTGCCGTGATTCCCTTTGAAAATACGCTGATGACGGGGACATTTCGGGCCAATGGTACGGCGGTAGATGCGTTGGATTTGTTGACGTATCGTGAAACGACGGCTCCGGATAGCCCGTTTGTGCGTGTGTTAGGGGCGGATTATGGTACATCTTTGAATTGGCAGGGGGCGGGCATTCCCGATACGACACGGGCACCGCATATCACGGGTGATCACCTGACACCTGAAACGCCGGTGGTGTTGACATGGGTAAAAGGCCCTGTTCAGATTGAACGAACCGTCAGTTTAGATAATGCATATATGATAACATACACCGATAAAATCATCAATGCCGGAACGGTGCCGGTCTCGGCCACCTTGAACGGACGGGTAGAACGGTCGGTGGATTCGGTACCTAACAATCGGGTGGCGGTACACGAGGGCTTTTTGGCTTTGGTGGATAACCATGCCGAAGAAAGCCGATATGCGGAAATTAAAGCCGATGAAGACAAAGTCATGACGGCGACCGGGGGATGGATCGGTATGACGGATAAGTATTGGCAAACTTTATTTGTGCCGGAACAGAATATGGTATCCGATATGACCTATGCGCGTCATGATGATTTTTATGTGGCTTCTTTTACCGGTCGGCCGGAGACGGTGGCCCCGGGGGCAACTTTGACCCGTACAACGCGCCTGTTTTCGGGGGCCAAGGAATTGCACTTGATTAACGCCTATGAAGCGCAAGGGATTCCACGGTTTGATCTGTCCATTGATTTCGGGTGGTATTACTTTTTGACCAAGCCGTTTTTGTATTTTCTGGGGTGGCTTTATGCGTTGGTCGGCAATATGGGGGTGGCGATTTTGGTGTTTGCCACGTTGTTGCGGATTTTGATGTTGCCGGTGGCGACCAAGACGTATGAAAATATGGCCAAGATGAAAAAAGTTCAACCGAAAATTAAAGCCCTTCAAGAACGGTTCAAGGATAACAAGGCACAATTACAAGTAGAAATGATGAACCTGTATAAACGTGATAAAGTCAATCCGGCATCGGGGTGTTTGCCCATGTTGATTCAGATCCCTGTGTTTTTTGCGCTTTACAAAGTGTTGTCGGTTTCCATTTTGATGCGTCAAGCCCCGTTCTTCGGTTGGATTACCGACCTGTCGCAGCCGGATCCGTCATCTGTTTTTACGATGTTCGGTTTGTTGCCGTGGCCGATTCCGTCCATCCTGAACATCGGTGTGTGGCCGGTGATTATGGGGTTGACCATGGTGTTGCAACAACGGTTGAGTCCGACACCTTCCACAAATCCGGATCAAAAAATCATTATGAACCTGATGCCGATTATCTTTACCTTTATGATGGGTAATTTTGCGTCCGGATTGGTGATTTATTGGACATGGAGCAATATCTTGTCTTTGGCGCAACAACGGTATATTATGAAAAAAGTGGGTGTATAGATGCTGACAACGGCCGAACTGATACCTGACGGAAACAAGTTGTTTGAAACCAAGCCGACCTTTTGGCGTGGTGTGGTGTCGGCCGAACAACTGCCGGATGAAATGGTCCCTGAAATTGCTTTTGCGGGGCGGTCTAATGTGGGGAAAAGCACGTTGATCAATACGATAACCGGTTGCCCTAAATTGGCTCGGGCATCTAATACACCGGGCCGGACGCAGGAGTTAAACTTTTTTCATCATCCGGCGGGCTTTTACCTGGTGGACTTGCCCGGGTACGGGTTCGCCAGTGCCCCCCGACAAACGGTGCAGGTATGGACGCGCTTGATACATGATTACTTGCGCGGCCGGCGACAACTGCGGCGCGTTTTCTTGTTGATTGATATTCGCCACGGTGTCAAGCCCGTTGATGAAAATATCATGAAAATGATGGATCGGGCGGCCGTCAATTATCAAATTGTGTTGACCAAAGCGGATAAAGTGTCTCCGACCGTTGCGGCGGAGATGTTGGACCGTGTGTCCGGTATCGGAGCGGGGCATGTGGCCTGCTATCCCGAAGTGTTGATGACCAGTTCTGAAACAAAAACCGATATCGGGGCGGTGCGGGCGCAGTTTATTAAAGTCTTGCGGGGAATCTAGCGATGACTTATTGTTTAACCGATACGATTTATGCGTTGTCCAGCGGTCCCGGTAAAGGGGGTGTCGCCGTTATTCGGGTATCGGGGCGATTGGTGAAAGACGTGCTGCATCGTTTGGCCGGATTGGATCAGCCGACCCCGCGGCATGCATATTTCCGGCCGTTGCGAGATGCGGCGGGGCAGGTCTTGGATAATGCTTTGGTCCTTTTCTTCCCGGGGCCGTTTAGTTTTACCGGTGAAGATGTGGCCGAGTTGCAGGTTCATGGGGGCCGTGCGGTGATACAAGGGGTCTTTCGGGCTTTGAGTGATATAGACGGGTGTCGGCCGGCCGAACGCGGCGAGTACTCCCGGCGGGCGGTCATCAACGGCAAGATGGATTTAACGGCGGCGGAAGGCTTGCTGGATATGATAGATGCCGAAACCGAACATCAACGGGCGCAGGCGTATCAACAAATGCAAGGGCATCTGGGGCGTTTGTATGACGGGTGGCGGACCGACTTGACCCGGGATATGGCGTATTTGGAAGCCTTTATTGATTTTCCCGAAGAAGACATACCCCCCGAAAAAATATCCGAAATTGAGACGAAAACACGGGCTTTAATCGCGGCGATACAGGCTCATTTGGATGATAACCGGCGCGGAGAACGGTTGCGGGACGGATTTCAAATTGCCATTATCGGTCAACCGAATGTGGGTAAAAGCAGCCTGATCAATGCCTTGACCCGGCGAGATGTTGCGATTGTGTCTCAAACGGCCGGTACGACCCGCGATGTGGTGGAAGCCCACTTGGATGTAGACGGCTTTCCGGTGATTATAGCCGATACGGCGGGCCTGAGAGAACAAGTCGGCGAGGTTGAACGCGAGGGAATTCGCCGGGCAGTTCAGCGGGCCGAACAGGCGGACCTGATTTTACATATTCAGGACGGCACCGCTTATCCGGCGGGGGATACGTTGCCGGCAACATTGTCGGGAAAAACGATTTTAACGGTTTGGAATAAAGCGGATTTAATGCCGTCTTTACCTTCGGATGCCCTGTGTATCAGTGCCCGGACCGGTGCCGGTTTGGATACCTTGTGGCAACGGATCCGGACAATTTTAACCCGGGATTTTGTGTCTCGGGATTCGGCGGTGATTACACGAGAACGGTATCGGGTGGCTTTAACGGAATGTGTCCGCCATTTAACATGTTCTTTATCGGCTCCGGCTTTGGAATTGCAGGCCGAAGATTTACGCTTGGCGGCCCGGGCGTTGGGGCGAATTACGGGGCGGATAGACGCGGAAGATTTATTAGATGTTATCTTTCGGGATTTTTGCATAGGAAAATAAAATGAAAACCGATTATGATGTGATTGTTGTCGGGGGTGGACATGCAGGTTGTGAAGCCTGTGCGGCGGCGGCTCGGGTCGGGGCCCGAACGGCTTTGGTCACCCTGCATTTACATACGATTGCGGATATGTCGTGTAATCCGGCAATCGGGGGCTTGGCCAAAGGCACAGTGGTGCGGGAAGTGGATGCTTTGGACGGTTTGATGGGACGTGTGATTGATCAAACGGGATTGCAGTTTCGGATGCTGAATGCCAGTAAAGGCCCTGCCGTTCAAGGTCCGCGGGCTCAGGCAGATAAACCGCTGTACCGGGCCGAAATGCAGCGTATTTTACAGTCATACCCGAACCTGACTTTGATTGAAGCGTCTGCCGATGATTTGATCGTGGAAAACGGAACTGTTGTCGGTATAGTGGCCGGGGGTCGGCCTATGCGCGCCGGAGCCGTTGTGTTGACAACGGGGACTTTTTTGAACGGTGTGTTGCATGTGGGGCCCGAACAAACTCCGGGCGGTCGGTGGGGGGAAGAGGCCTGCACCGGTTTAACCCCGGCTTTACATCGCTTGGGCCTGCCGGTAGGGCGCTTAAAGACCGGTACGCCGGCCCGCTTGGACCGGGAAACCGTAGATTGGAAGAAATGTGAACGTCAGGACGGAGATCAATCCCCGCGACCGTTTTCATTTTTATCCGATGATTTTCACCCGAATCAAGTGCCGTGCTATATCACACATACCACGCCGAAAACGCATCAGATTATTTTAGATAACCTGGATCGGGCTCCTTTATTTGACGGGCAGATTACGTCTACCGGTCCCCGCTATTGCCCCAGTATTGAAACCAAATTGATACGGTTTGCCGGGCGCGACAGCCACCATGTTTTCTTGGAACCCGAATCGCGGACCGGCAACAGTATTTATCCGAACGGGATTTCTACCAGTGTACCCAAAGATGTACAGGAAGCGTTTATTCACTCTATTCCCGGCTTGGAACATGTGCGGATTTTGCGGTATGCTTATGCGATTGAGTATGATTATGTTGATCCGCGGGCTTTGCGGCCGACCTTGGAAACCAAAACGGTGCCGGGGTTATTCCTGGCCGGTCAAATCAACGGGACAACCGGCTATGAAGAAGCGGCAGGTCAGGGCTTGGTGGCCGGTGTGAATGCGGCGCATACGGCCCTGAAGACGGGGAAAACATTTGTCTTGGATCGGGCGGACGGCTATATCGGGGTGATGATTGATGATATTACGACCTTGGGGGTAGATGAACCGTATCGGTTGTTCACATCACGGGCGGAGTATCGGTTGACCATGCGGGCGGACAATGCCGATTTACGCTTGACCGAATTGGGGATAGCGACCGGGTGTGTCGGTCCTGAACGGGCGCGCGTGTTTCGGGAAAAAAAGGAAACGCTGGATCGGACGCGGGCACAGATACAGCGCACAACCTATACCACGCGTGAATTGGCCGAATTGGGATTTACCGTAAATGCCGATGGACACAGGCGTACGATTTTTGATATGTTGTCTTATCAAGGTGTGGATTGGCAGACACTGACCCGGGCGTGGCCGTGGTTGCAGGATGTACCCCCCGCCATAGCCGAACAGTTGGAAACCGAAGGAAAATACAGCGGTTATTTGGCACGACAGCAAACGGATATAGACGCGTTTCGGCGCGATGAAGCGTTAAAGATACCGGCTGATACGGATTTTCATGCTATCGGCGGATTATCCAATGAAGTGCAAGAACGCTTGACGCAAACACGGCCGGCAACGGTTGGGGCGATGATGCGCATGACGGGAATGACCCCCGCGGCTGCTACGGCCGTTATCGGCTATCTGAAACGCAAATAAAGCCGTGTTTACGGTTGCGATTTGACTTCCGAAACAAATATGCTATAATCAGAGTCTTGCGACTCCGGCTGGATATGAAGTTGCGATTTGACTTCCGAAGCAAATATGCTATAATGGTTTAAAATTGACTTGCGGACAGTTTCGGTATGATGGTCATGCGAAAACCCCCGGCAGAGCGGGGGTTTGTATCAACCATTCAGTTTAAGATCAGATAAGGCTTACAAGCCTTTGGCGGCCTTGGCACCCGCGATACGATTCCGCAGGATTTTGGCTTCCGCCGTCAATTTGGAAACCGGCGTGTTCAACAGGTACAGATCCAACCCGCCGTTCTTTTCAATCGTGCGCAGACCGTTATTGGTAATCCGCAGAGTCACCGGAGCTTCCAAAATTTCGCTGTAAATGGCCACTTCTTGCAGATTCGGCATAAAACGCCGCCGTGTTTTACGGTTAGAGTGGCTGACATTATTGCCGGTTTGAACGCCTTTACCGGTAATGAGGCACTTTTTAGACATAACTTTATCCCTTTCTTAAAACTAAAACTGTGCATATCTTCTACATCATTTTCAATCAAAAGTCAAGCATTTTTTTCACTTTCTTCAAAAAGGATATAAATCAGGTACCGGTTTTTTGTCTTGCGGTTGACGGGAGGCTGTCTCGTCGGGCAGACGATAATGGGGGGGACGATGTCTCCGATGAAAAAACCACGCGCCTAAAAGGCCGCATAAAATGCCGGCACAGATCCCGATGATACCGTATCCCCAAGGGGAAAGCAAAGCAGTATCGGCCAAAGCTGTTTCTTTCGGGGCCGGGGGCGGTGTCGGTTCGGGGGTTGAAACCGGAGCGACATTTTGGGGAGTCGGCGGGGGTGGTGGCACAGACAGATCGGTGTTCGTTGCGGTCTCGGCCGCCGTTTCTGACGGGAGAACGGTTAATGTCTTTTGGGGTAAGATGGCGACTTCCGTTGTGCCGGTGCGCGTGTTAAACCACGGCACGCGGATTTCCGGTATAGTGATGGTACCGGCGGCCGTTGGTACCAACACAAAAGCAGTTTCTGATACGCCGACAATGTCATTGGTGTCGGTTTGTACCGTGCTGCGTTTATCGGGACTGGGGTAGACTTTCAGGGTGTCAGTTGCCGGTTGTGTCAGTGTCGGCAGTTGTTCATCCGTCACGCCTGTCGCCGTCAGTATAACCGTCCGGGTAAAGGACTCACCGACTTTAAGTGCTGTCTGATCTGTCTCGTCGGCCCGCAGGGAAACCTGTGTTGCCGGTAACCACCAACCCGACCAGTCGGCCGGACGCGGCCGAATGTGAAGGTGTAAAGGTTCGGTTTCCAAGCGAATATCCCGGATCCCGCCGGTCAAGCCGTTGAACAGCATACCGCGGTCCAGTAAATCCCCCGGTGTTTGACGGATTCCAATCCGTCCATATAATTCTGTGGCAGGTATGGTTAAAGGGCCGGCTGTGTCCGGAATGATACCATAGGTGCGTTCCATGACGCGTACGGGCCGATCATTGAGTGTACTCTGATAGGCTTTATCACGGTTGAGCACAACCACGCGAGCGTTGGCAACGTTCGGAGTTGTGATTTGCCCGTCCAGCAGACCACCCCCGTCCACAACCCGTACGGTATAAAGAATCATCTCGCCGGGATAAGCGGTTGTTGTGTTTGCCCCGGCCGAAAACCGAACCGGTATTTGATTCATGCCGGTATCCGGATTGACCGTCAATGTAGCCGATAGGGGCTCTTTCTGTCCATCCAGGGTAATCGGTCCGGCCGTCAGGGTTCCTGTGTGGCGCGGAAAGACGTTGTAAATCAGGTTATGGACACGCCGTGTACGGCCGTTGATGGTGGTGGTCGTGGTTTCTTCCTGTTGCCCCGAAACGATAAAATGGTCGGCCAAGACCGACAAGTCCGGAGCCTGTTTTATCAGGCGATCGGATTGAAGAATCAACTGGGTACTTTCACCGATTACAACGGTGTCCGGATCAAACCGCAGGTCTGTGCGGGCCTGAACCGTTCCCGTCAACCCCCATATTAACCCGCAGATCAGCCAAAGTTTTTTCATGAACCATACCTCGTTTGTCTTTGATATTGTTGATAAATACGATACCGCAACAGGCTTTCGGGCGGTCGGGGCAGGCGATTGATCAGTTGTTGCGCGGATTGTTGGTTTGCGTCTGTACCGGCGGCATCTGCTTCTGCCCGAGATGTATCCGGTTGTGCGGCTTCAGGGGGCGGAACGGCGGCGGGCGACTCTTGTTCGGACTCTGTGTCTGTTTGTTCGGCTTGATTTTGATCAGGGGAGTCTTGTTCAGTCGTTTTCTCTTGTTGCTCGTTCGGCGTATCTTTTGCTTCAGAAGGTGTCTCCTGTTCCTGTTCCTGCTTCTGTTCCTGTTCCTGTTCCTGTTCCTGTTCCTGTTCCTGTTCGGTATTCTGATTCTGTTGTTCGTTTTGTTGATCCTGCGGATTTGATTCCGCCTGTTCCTGTTGCTCGTTTTGTTGTTCTTGTTCCTGCTCTTGCGCTTGTTCTTGATCCTGTTTGTCTTGTTCTTCCTGTTCTTGTTCTTGTTCTTGTTGTTCCTGTTTTTGCTTGTCTTGTTGCTCTTGTTTTTTGCGTTCCAGGTATTCTTTGTTGAATAAGGCATCCGCATGATCCGGGACAGTGTCTAACACTTGGCGATAAGCATCTATGGCTTCATCAATCTTCTGTTGTTGGGCCAAAGCATTGCCGCGGTTATACCAATCATCGGGCGACAGACCCCGGTCAAATAGAGATTCAGCCTTGTCATATCGGCCGGCCCGATAAGCGGCAACCCCTTGCACCTGATAGGTGTAGGCATCTTGATCCGGTCGTGTCCACCATCCGGCGCGGGCGGGCAAGCATAACCCCAGAATCAGTAAAAACAACATATTTTTACGGAACAGCAGAGCAAAAAACGGTAAGGCCGCAACCACTAACCATACTCCGCGATCCTGCCATAAATCTATGGTGTTTTGCGAATCTGTTTCGGCGGTTGCGGGGGCTGGCGTTGTTTGAGATAACAAAGCCCGTAAATCCCGATCGTCAGCCGTTGTATTGTAATAAGGACCCAAAGGCCGTAATGCGGCCGGATCCGGACGGACCATTTTGGGATGACCGGCATCATCGGACCAAAAACCGCCATTCGGTAGAGCCACGGGGTGCGGAGCCGGGCCACCAAACCCGAGAACCCCGATTTTATGGGGGATATCTTGAACTTTTTGAGCCAAATCCGGCGTAACGTCGGCCCCGGTCGTGAAAAATAAAATACGCCCTTGTCGTACGCCGGCATTTTTCAGAACCTGGCTGGCTTGATGTAAGCCGGTTGCAGGATCGGTCAGGTAGGGGTGTGGCAATAAATCAGATGACAGTTGGGGTAAAATATCCCGTAATGTATCATATTCAAAGGTCATCGGCATGGCCGTATAGCCGTATGTATCATAAATCACCAGGCCCACTTGTTCCCCCGGCAACAGGGATAACAAGTCTTGAATCTTGCGGACGGCGGTATCGCGTTCCGTGCCGGACATAGCCGGACTCAGATCCAAGACGATCACGGTAGCGGGTTGGTCCAAGCGGGTCGGGACGGGCATTTTATCCCAGGCCGGTCCCGCCGCCGCCACAATCAACCAAGCCCACAGTCCTATTTGGACCCATCGCCGATGTCGGGTCGTTTTATTATTTCCCCGTACAATCAGGTAGGGCAGCAAATCTTTGTCAATCACTTGTTTCCAGGCATTGACACGCCCGCCTGTATGCGTACTCAGCCACGCCAATAAGAACGGCACACACAAAAAAATCAGAATCCAAGGACGCAGAAAAATCATGCTTGCCTCCGGTGTTTTTCGGCCCAGGCCCAACAAAACAGCCCTATCAACAGAGGAATATAAAATAACTCGCGCCGCGGCCGAAGAAATAAAGCATTTGTTTGGGCCGTTTCCAACCGGTCAATTTCCCGATAAATTTGAACTAAATCGCGCGTGTCGGAAGCCCGAAAGTACTTGCCGCCGGTCTTTTCGGCAATGGTCATCAGGGTTTGTTCGTTCCAGTCGGTGAGTTCGGTTAAAATCATTTGGCTGATCAGGGTGCTTTTTTCTTTTCGGGCGGTGGTGATTCCGATGGTATAAACGGGCACTTGTTGCCTTTGGGCCAGGCGTACGGCTTCCCACACCGGGACACGGCCGGCATTGTTGGCTCCGTCAGATAACAAGATGACACTTTTTTGTCCCGTAGGCAGATTGGCCACGTTTTGGACCCCCAGAGTCAGGGCATCTCCGATGGCCGTTTTATTACCGATCAGGCGTGTAATGTCCGGCCCCATATCAGCAAACAGAGCATCCAGTGTCCGGTGATCACGGGACAAAGGCGATAGAGTGTAAGCCGCATCACCAAAGACAACCAAGCCTAAACGATCCCCTTGCCGGCGGGAAATAAAATCACGGACCACTTGCTTGACCACATCGGTACGAGAATGGGCTGCACCGCCCACCACAAAGTCTTTCCGTGCCATGGAACCGGAAAAGTCCAACGCTAACATGATATTACGGGCTTCTTGGGGCAGGGGAATCCGATGCTCATACCATACCGGGCGCATGGCGGCTATAACCAGGCTGATCCAAGCCAAAGTCAACCAGAAGCCGACCCCTTTATTGCCCATAACGGCATTGATTTCTTTTGGGGCCACCAGTCTGTTCCAAAACGGGATACGCAACGCATCTCGTTCCTTGCCCGGTGTTCTGACACGGGCCGCCGGTATCCACCGCCGTACCAACCAAGGTAGCGGCAACGTCATGATCACAAAAGGCCAGATAAAATATTCCATAGGGATAATATAACCAAATGTTCACCAAAAAGCAAACATTTATTTTACCGTGGTGATTCCGGATGAACGGAACTTGTTTTTTTTCAGGCTTTGCCTGCCGTTGTGGAAAAACGAAGGGGATCAATACCCATGCTTTTTAATGTCATTTCCCATTTTAATTCATTGGGTGTATGGAACATAATTTGGTGAGTTGCGGGTACAGTCAACCACACATTACTCATCAATTCATCTTCTAACTGTCCCCGCCGCCATGTGGCACACCCCAATGCCATTAAAAATTCGTTCGGTCCTTGTCCGTTGGCAATGTCATGCAAGATTTCGTGGGTAGATGTCAAGGCTACATCGTCCGTCACCGGATAGGTCATCGGATTGTGATATTCAGACGAATGCAAAATAAAACCGCTGGCCATCCGATCGGGTCCGCCCAGCAATAAAGGCGGCATGGTTATATCCGGCATAGGACATTTCAGTTGCGCCAAAATATCTCTCATCAATAATTTTTCGGCGGGTTTGTTGATGACAATGCCTTGGGCACCGTCCGTTTCCGAGTGTGTATATACATACACGACCGCCTGATTAAACCGTTCGTCATCAATACCGGGGACGGCCACCAAAAACTGGCCCGTCAAGGGAGTGAACCGAGTATTATCGTTCATTTTTATTTTCTTCATCGTATTCTTCTGCCACGGGATTCAGGGGTGTACCGTCATCTGCCATGTCATCGGTTTCTTCCAACAGGTCTATATCGTCCGATTGGATTTCTTCGTCAGCCAAGGGCACATCTTCCGTCATTTGTAAAAGTGCCTCCTCATCCAGATTTTCATCATCAATTTTCGGGGCCGCCTTTTTGGCCAGTTTCAACAGTTGCTTGTTCTTGGCTTCTTCATAAGTATCCAACGAATACTTGTGTCCGCATTTCGGGCAGGAAAAGGACTCCTTGCGCATATCATAAAAGAATGTCCCGCATTTCAAGCATTTCCGTTTCATACCCCATTCCGGTTTTGTCATATTATATACCTCCGCTATGTTTAATATGGACAAGGTGTTGACACATTCCGGACCGCTTGTCAACAAAAAAATGCAGAAAAGGCAAAAAAAGATTGATTTTTTGGGGGAAGTATGGTATAAGACTCCTGTCTTTCGGTGTGCGAAAGACGCAACCGGCGGATATACCTGCCCTGAACGCGGTTGCTGAAACGGGGCAGGATAAGTCCGCAATTGATGAAATTGTCGGCCAACCAACAAAAAACAGAAAAAGTATGGTAAAAGAAGAAAAAATGCCGGAAACACATGAAGATTTCGGTGCATTGTTAGATGAATTTATGGGCAAAAATACCTTGCAGGGCAAGGTTGTCTCGGGTACGGTCATCGGGTTTGATGATGACAAAGTCATCGTTGATGTCGGCCTGAAATCCGAAGGTCGTATTCCTTTGGCGGAATGCGGGGCTCAGGAACTGCATGTCGGTGATACGATTGAAGTGTTCGTTGAACGGTATGAAGACCGCAACGGTAATGCCGTTTTATCGCGCGAAAAAGCTCGTCGTGAAGAAGTTTGGGGCGACTTGGAAAAAGCTATGGAAAAAGGCGAACATGTTACCGGTACGATTTTTGGTCGGGTTAAAGGCGGCTTTACGGTGGATTTGAACGGGGCTACCGCGTTCTTGCCGGGCAGTCAGATTGACGTACGTCCGATTCGGGATATGACTCCGTTGATGGGTATTCCGCAACCGTTTGCTTTGTTGAAAATGGATAAAGCGCGGGGAAATATCGTTGTGTCCCGCCGGGCGGTGTTGGAAGAAACACGCGCCGAACAACGGTCTGAAATCATTAAAAACTTGTCCGAAGGTCAAATTGTTGACGGGACGGTTAAAAATATCACCGATTACGGTGCCTTTATTGACTTGGGCGGTGTAGACGGCTTGTTGCACGTTACGGATATTTCTTGGAAGCGTATCAGCAACCCGGCTGAAGTGTTGTCCGTGGGTCAACCGGTCAAGGTGCAGATCACCAAATTCAATCCGGAAAGCGGCCGTATTTCTTTGGGTATGAAGCAATTAGAACAAGATCCCTGGATCGGCGTGAATGAACGCTTCCCGGTGGGTTCGGCCGTCAAGGGCAAGGTCAGCAACATTACCGATTACGGTGCCTTTATTGAAATTGCGCCGGGTATTGAAGGTTTGGTGCATGTGTCCGAAATGAGCTGGACCAAAAAGAATGTCCACCCAGGCAAAATTGTTGCGTTGGGTCAGGAAGTGGAGGCCACGATCTTGGAAGTGGATGAAGCCAAACGCCGTATTTCTTTGGGTATGAAGCAACTGCAAGAAAACCCCTGGAAAGCTTTTGCACAATCGCATAAAGCCGGCGACATCATTGAAGGCGAAATCAAAAATATGATTGAATTCGGGATTTTTGTTGCCTTAAATCCGGATTTGGACGGTATGATTCACACATCCGATCTGTCTTGGGATAAACCGGGCGAAGAAGCCATCAAAGATTACAAAAAAGGTATGGTTGTCAAAGCCAAGATTTTGGACATTGATGTGGAAAAAGAACGGATTTCTTTGGGTATTAAACAACTGTCCGATGATCCGATGGGTGCCGTTTCCGAAACCTTGAAGAAAGGGGCGGTCGTTACCTGTGTCGTTTCTGCCATTGAAGAAAACGGCATTGAAGTGGACGTAGACGGTGTTAAGGGCTACATCAAACGGGGCGACTTGGCCAAAGATCGTTCGGAACAAAAGACGGAACGCTTTGCCATCGGCGAAAAAGTGGATGCCAAAGTCACCGTATTTGATCCGAAAACACGCAAATTGAACCTGTCTATTAAGGCACGTGAAATTGACGAAGACAAGCAAGCTATGGCCGAATTCGGATCCACGGCGGCAGGGGCTTCTTTGGGCGATATTTTAGGGGCTGCGTTGGCGAAAAAAGCCAAAAAGTCTTCTAAAAAAGACAGCGCTGAAGAAAAACCGGCCAAAAAGAAAACAACCAAAAAAGCCAAAGCCGAAGAACCGGCCGCTGAATAACGGTTGATTTTAATCGGGTTTTCCGATGAACACCCCCCGCCTATCGGGGGTGTTTTTTTTATGCGGTTGATTCGGAAAATGATAAAATGTTTTGACAAAAACGAGAAATAATGGTATAATCAATCTATCAAGGAGGAAAATACAATGAAAGATAAAAGAAGTTTTTTAGACCGGTTGTTGGGACGCACCCAAAAAGAAGTGTTGATACGCGATGAAAACGATCGGGTGTCAGGTAAAACCACATACCATTATGATTCGTATGGACGTGTCGTTAAAAAAGATGATGCCGTATGGGATCGGCTGCACAATGAATTTCGGACAACCAAGGAAAAATTCTGGGCCCGTCAGGCAAATGGTATGTATGCCCATGATAAAACCTTTTATTATGATGATGACAAGCGGTTGACAACCGAACGGTACTATAACTATGATTCAAAAGACTTTTCTTTTGAATGCGTTGAAAATCAATATGCTTACCCGCGCGGGGAGAAAACGATGATCTTACACCGTGAAAGCGATTTGAGTGCGGTTGTCGGTTGGCGGGCGCGGTATGAAGATGCTCGTGAAGTAGATGATCAGGGCTATACGATATGTGAAATCAACCGAAAACGTTCTGATAAAACGGGAACCATGGTGTGTATAAGAGAACAAAATATGATCCGAAAAGATGGTAAAATAGACCCGTTGGAAACCATTTATCGGGATGATTACGGACGGATCACAACCATGGAAAACTATTATCGTCAAAAAACGGAAGGTTTTGATCAAGCCCCCTTATTCTGTCAAAAAACCAGTTTTTCTTATGATAAACAGGGTGTCCAACATATTGATAAACAAAGTAAAGCGTTTCAGGCCGGTTTTTCCAGATGGTTGGATGCCTCTATTTTGGAAGGGGATAAAAAGACAGTGTCGGAACGGTTGGCCAAGGCAACACGGCCGATTGAGCCTCCGGAATTTCTCAGCAATCCGCCGAAGGCCGATCTTTCGCAAACGTCTGTTGCGCGGCGCGCGTTGAAAAAAGATCAAGGTCGGTAAGGGCATTTTTCTTATATTTTGGCGAAAGTATGGATTGAAGAATCTGTACTTTCGCTTTTTTGTATCCCGGGGAGTTGTGGAAAGTGATGGCATGATAAAATAAAAATTGCTTTTTGTACGGATTTCGGTTAGAATGCCCGTAAAGGAAATAAGATGCAGGTTATTACATTCGGATGTCGGCTGAATACATTTGAAACCGCCGTGATGAAAAAAATCGCCGGGGACGGGTTGGATGATGTTATTTTAATCAATACATGCGCCGTAACGGCCGAAGCCGAACGGCAATGTCGGCAAGCGGTCCGACAAGCGGCCCGGGATAATCCCGACAAAAAAATCGTGGTGGCCGGATGTGCCGCCCAAATGCATCCCGAAGTTTTTGCCGCCATGCCCGAAGTCTATCGGGTGTTGGGAAATCGGGAAAAACTGACGCGTGAGGCTCTGTTCGGACCGGATCGGGTGGCGGTAGGAGATCTATCGGCTCCGCCGGCAGAATTGCCGTTGGTTTCCGATTTTGACGGGCGGGATCGGGCGTTTTTACAGATTCAACAAGGGTGCGATCATGCGTGTACATTTTGTATTGTCCGTTCTTTACGGGGACGCAACACGGGTCTGCCCCCCGATCAGGTGGTGGCCCAAGCCCGTACCTTTGTGCAAAACGGTTTTCAGGAAATTGTTTTGACAGGGGTAGATGTGGCTTCATACCCGCACGGATTGTGGGCGTTAACCCGCCGGTTATTGACGGAAGTAGACGGATTAAAGCGGTTGCGTTTCGGATCCCTGGACCCGGCCGGAGTCGGGGACGAATTGATTGACTTGATGGTGCGGTATCCCAACCTGATGCCATCGGTACACTTGTCGGTGCAGGCCGGGGATAACCTGGTGCTGAAACGTATGGGGCGGCGACATACGTTTGAAGATGTTGTGTCTTTTGCCGAACGGTTGCGCCGGGCTTTGCCGTTGGCAACGTTGGGGGCGGATTTAATTGCCGGTTTTCCGACAGAAACAGAAGTCCAATTTCAACGGACAACGGATTTAATTGACGCGGCGCAAATCACGCATGTACATGTATTCCCCTATTCGGCACGTGAAGGAACGCCGGCGGCCAAAATGCCGATGGTCCCGATGCAAGAACGGACGCGGCGGGCCGCGATGGCGCGTGCGGCCGGACAACAGGTGCATGCAGCTTGGCTCAACAAAATGATCGGTCAGTCGGTTGCGGTATTGGTGGAACGAGACGGGAACGGCTACACGGAAAATTATTTGCCCGTGCGGGTCAATCAACCGGATCGGGCGGGGACGATTATAACGGGCATGATACAGGGAAAGGAAGATAATGTCTTGGTTTTCTAAATTCAAACGGGGCTTATCCAAAACGGCGGCCTTGTTTACGTTCGGGGCCGGTACGGCGGATCTGGAAGCCGTGGAAGAAGCCTTGTGGCAAGCGGATGTCGGTGTGGCGGCTACCGAACAGATGATGGCCGAAATACGGCATCAAAAACCGTCGGACGGGGCCGAAGTGCGGCGTATTCTGCGGCAAGTGGTGACCGATAAAATGGCCCCTGTAGCACGGCCCTTGACGGTGGATCGGACTCATCAACCGTTTGTGGTTTTGATGATCGGTGTGAACGGAGCCGGTAAAACCACCACAATCGGAAAGTTGGGCGGCGTGTTCCAAACACAAGGTCTGCGGGTGGCTTTGATTGCAGCCGATACGTTTCGGGCCGGTGCCACCGAACAACTGTGCCGGTGGGGAGAACGCCTGCATTGTCCGGTGTATACGGCGGGAACGGGAGCCGATGCGGCCGGTTTGGTTTTTGACGGTTTGGAAGCGTGTCTGCGGGATGGTACAGACGTGGTGTTTATTGATACGGCGGGTCGGTTGCAAAATCGTACGGACCTGATGGACGAGTTAAAAAAGATCACACGCGTGATTCATAAAAAGATACCCGATGCGCCCCATGCCACCGTGTTGGTCTTGGATGCAACCGTGGGGCAAAACGCGCTGTCCCAAGTGCGGGCTTTTCAGGAAGCGGTCGGCATTACGGGCTTGGTTATGACGAAACTGGACGGGACGGCCAAAGGGGGTATTTTAGTCGCGTTGGCGGATAAATATGCTTTACCGATTTATGCGGTGGGTGTCGGGGAAGGTCCCGATGATTTACAGGCATTTTCGGCTGCGGATTATGCAGCCTCTTTGGTGGGAGATGACTCATGAGCCTTAAACACAGCCCGATTTGGAAAATGTTGCAGTTGTCCGCTTTGGAACGGCGATCCTTGATTTTGTTGGCGATTTGTATTCTGTTGAAATCCTGTGCCGTTGTCTTTTGGGATGTGGGGGCGGTGGGCCTGCTGTTGGCACAAAACCGTATGTATGCCTTGGGGGCGGATTTTATTGTGGCCGGGGGGTTAGTGGCTTTGGTCGGTCTGGGCCTGTGGGTGGTGGAACGCAGTAAAGGATACGGCAGTGCGTCCGCCGTTTCAATCTGTTTATTTGGTGCGGTGGCGTTGGTGGCCTGGTGGGGGTTTGCTCCGATGGCATTCGGCCCGGACGGTATCTTCATCTTTAAATACATTTTGTACCTGGCCTTGACATTGTCCGTATGGGCCGTTATCAGACGATTTGTCCCGTTGCGTTTTACCTCTTTGCGATTTTTATTCTTGTTCTGCTTGGAATTGGTGGGGTTTGCCGGTGCCGGCGGTATGACCATTTATGCCGGCCTGTCGCCGATGGGCAACCTGATGGCCGGTGTTATAACTTTGACGGGATTGACCGTGGTATTAAGGGTGATTGCCCTGTTGACACCGATACCGCGCGAAACATTTATCTTGAAAAATGACGGTATTCAAGATGCGTTTGATCGGCCGCTGGTGCGCAGTATTTTAACCTTGTCTTTTTTGGGGACAACGGCCCGTTTGTTGGCGGAAGCCGCCCTTTATTTCAAGTTATCCGAAACCGGAGCAGCCCCCGGTACCG
Source organism: uncultured Alphaproteobacteria bacterium (assembly GCA_934202735.1). Lineage (GTDB taxonomy): Bacteria > Pseudomonadota > Alphaproteobacteria > CAAHEQ01 > UBA3637 > CALXZG01. The sequence continues at coordinate 315,803 of CAKPYH010000001.1, forward strand.
TGATCGGTTTGGTGTGGGTCTTGTTCGGCGTGATGGGATTGGTGGTGGTCGGAGCCTTGTATCACACACGTTATATTTATACGACTCTGGCCGGTATGTTCATTTTCGGGTTTAGTGTGATTTTTACGGGTGTTGAAGCCTTGGGACATCACAGTGGTCCGATTGCCAGCGGTTATTTAATGTTGTTGTTGGGGGAACATTTTTACCTGAACGGTTATATGCGCCTGTTGCCACGAGTGCTGCCCGGTGGTGTCGGTGCCCGATTGAAAAAGCGGGTGTTGACCTTGACGATGCCGTTGGGATTGGTGTTTTGCGGAAGTGTCTGTTTGGACCTGCCGGTGTCGGTTTTGCCATGGATGTTAATGGGTGTAGGGGTTGCGTTGGTCCTGGAAACATGGCGTACGGCGGTTTTGTATGCTCAGATTTTGTTCCGTCTGTTGGAAATGCGGGTCTGGCGGAACGGTCCTTTGATGATTTCGTATCGCCGTATTGTCAATTTTCTGCAAAAATTAGTAGAGAAAAAATCGGCCGATGATTCCATTTATGCCTTGTGCGTTTTACAGCGAGCCAATCATCCGGCGTATGATAAAAATTTAGTGGCGGCGTTTCATCATCCGTTGGCGGAAGTCCGTTTGTTTGCTTTGCGCAAGATACGGGAAACATATCGCTTTGCCGCTTTGAGGCCCGTTTTTCAACGTTTGATGAAGCAGGATTCGGATCGGGCAGTGCGGTGCGCGGCATTGACAAACCTGATTTTAACGGCGGAACATCCGGAAAAGTATTTATCCTATTTGGATCACAAAATCCTGCGGATCGGCGCTGTGGCGGGATTTTTGGCCCGCGGGGGAGATTTGGCTCTGTCGGCGGCGGGGGTGTTGCAACATCTGTGTCGGTCCAAAAATGTGCGGGATAATTTGACGGCTTTGGATCTGATTGCCGACTATCCCAGCCCCGCCTTTGAACGCCTGGTGGCCGGGTTTTTGAAACATTCTTCGTCCGTTGTCGTTCGGCGAGCTTTGGAAACGGCGGGAAAATTGCGGGCTCTGCAACTGTTGAATTTTGTGTTTCGGGCCTTGGATGATCCGGAATTGCAGGAAGATGCCCTGATGGCCTTAAAGCAATACGGAAAGGCGGCTTTACCGCCCCTGGAAAAAATGCTCATGCGATCCGAAACGCCGATTTTGCGCCGCAAACTGTTGATACATTACCTGGGCTTGTTGCCCAGCGGGGAAGGCAAGCTGATTCTGATGCGGGCCTTGTGTCTGGAAAATCAAAAGTTGAAAAAAACGATTATTCAAAACATTATTTCATCGGGGACGGTGTGGATTCATTCGGACAAGAAAGTCTTTTTGCGGCGGAGTTTGAAACAAGACGTAGAACGGATTTTGTGGTTGTTGGATTTGCGGGCTCAGTTTTTGAATGCCCCGACCCATGAATCGGAAGAATCATTCGGCTTCTTTCTGCGTGCCTTGCAGGAAGATATTGATGACACGCGTGAGTTGATTTTATATCAGCTGTTATTGTTGGAAAATAATGCTATTTTCATACGGGCGGTTCGCACATTACTGGGGGATACTTATGATTTATATGCCCCGGCCCTGGGTGTTATTCAAGATATGTTGCCCGGCCACCTGTTCCAAAAAATGCGTCCTGTGTTGATGTTGCCCCTGATGCCGCGGCCCAAGGAGACACTGACGGCTCTATCCCCGGATGAAGCGGCGGAACGGTTGTCGCGGGTGATTATAGACGCGCCGTATGCGTTGAATCATTGGGTACGGGCAACGGCTTTGTGTGCGTTGCGGCGCTTGGGGTCGGACCGAGGTATTGCGGTGGCGGAGGCGGCTTTGAACGATCGCAATCCGATTGTGTTGGAGGCGGCCGTGTGGGCTTTGGTGCGTTTGCAACCGGATAAACAAGCGTTGCATCAACGCTTGTTGGCCCTGCCGACCAGTTGCTTGGCCCACATTTCACTGGATGAAATTTTGGAAAGTTAGGAGAAACAAATGATAACGTTTGAAAAAGTGTTGGTGTTGAAGAATATCCCGTTTTTTGCCGAAGCGTCCGAGTTGGCTTTGTCGGACTTGATTGCCGTGTGTGAAGAACGAACCGTCAAGGCCGGGGAAATCTTGATAGAGATCGGTAAAGAAAACCGGTATTTGTTCATGATTTTATCCGGTACCGTTCATGTGAAAGATGCTCAAAATGAACTGATTGCCGAATTTGGGGCCCGGCAAGTCTTTGGGGAAACCACGGTGATGAGTCCCGCCACGATGCCGTATCGTGCCGAAGCACAAACGCAAACGACATTTTTGCGCGTGAACGGTGATCAACTGTATCGGACGATGGCGTTGCATCCGACCTTGGCCAAAGGCTTCATCGGGGAATTGTCTAAACGCCTGCGACAAGCACAAACGAAAAATATATAAAAGGGATTGATTTTTATTTTATATTGTTTTATATTGATGTCAGAAGCTTAAAGGAGGTATTCAAAATGATACAAAAGAAAAATGCGAAAAACCCGCGGCGCGGGACCAAAACCGATACCGGGCGGTCTGTGGCCCGTAAAGCCAATACAGATGTTCAGGTTATACAACCGAATCCGGTGCCGACCGAAACAAAAAGCAAACGGTTCGGCAAAGTCAACTATCCAGTTTTGTCCTGTGTTTTGGCTATAACGGTTTTGGTGATTTACTTCTTTTTGGGGTATCAGTTTATGACCATGGCCGTGCGGGAAAATATGTGCAATATCCGTATGGAAAGTACACCTCCCAGCGGCGAAATTGTGGCCGTGATTCAGGGACAGCCCGTCTATATGTCCGAAATTCGGGACTATGCGGCGGCGATACCGCAACTGGCTCAGGTTCCGTTTGAAAATGTTTATCCGCAATTATTGCAAGATGTTGTGGATTCCAAGGTCCTGAAAAAAGCAGCCGAAGCGGCGGGTGTGATTCATTCTCCGGCGGTGCAACATGCTTTGGCCCTGGCCCAAGATCAGATTATTGCGCAGGCGTATGTAGACCAACAATTAAAAAAACGCTTGTCTGATGATCGGTTGCAAGCCTTGTATCAGGCGGAGTTAAAGAATTTTAAGCCGGTCCCGGAAGTGCATGCCAAGCATATCCTGGTCAAAACAGAACAGGAAGCCAAAGATATCGCGATCCAATTAAAGGCGGGGGTCCCTTTTGATTCCCTGGCGGCCAAAATGTCGTTGGATAAGTCCAGCCCGAACGGAGATTTGGGATACTTTACCGAAGATATGATGATACCGGAATTCGGACGCACGGTCTTTGCCATGAAAAAAGGGCAACTGTCCGATCCGATTCATACGCCTTTCGGGTGGCATGTCGTGTTGGTTCAAGATACCCGTATGTCGGCACCGCCGGCGTTTGAAGATGTCAAAGAAGATTTGAAACAACTGTTGATGGAACGCGATGCGGCCGATATTTTGGCCGAAGAACGGTCTCGCATGCAGGTGAAAATCAAAAAACCGCGCTTGTAAATTTATACATAAAGCGGACGACGGGTCGGTTGTGCCGGCCCGTTTGTCGTATCGGCAGACCGGCAAACGGATCTTCCCCGCAGCCCCCTTGACTTTCGGGTGATTTTCGGCTAAAATAACACCCCATTGAAACAGAAAGGAATAAAAGATGCCCGCATACCAATATATTTATGTGATGAAAGACCTGTGCAAAACGTTTCCGGGGGGTAAAGAAGTCTTAAAACATATTTGGCTCTCCTTTTTCCCGGGGGCAAAAATCGGGGTCTTGGGTCCCAATGGGGCAGGGAAGTCAACGTTGTTGAAAATCATGGCCGGATTAGATGAAAACTATACCGGCGAAGCCTGGGCCGCCGATGGTGTCCGTGTGGGCTATTTACCCCAGGAACCACAACTGGACCCGACAAAAACCGTTATGGAAAACGTGATGGACGGTGTGGGACCGGTGCGGGATTTGATGCAACGATGGGAACGGGTCAATGCGGCTTTTTGCGAACCGGATGCCGATATGGATAAATTGTTGGCCGAGCAAGCCGAATTACAGGAAAAAATTGATGCGTGCAACGGATGGGAATTAGAACGAACGGTGGAAATTGCCATGGATGCTTTGCGGTGCCCGCCGGGGGACTGGGGGGTGGACAAGTTATCCGGGGGTGAAAAACGCCGAGTGGCTTTGTGTCGTTTGTTGCTTTCCAAGCCGGATATGTTATTGTTGGACGAACCGACAAACCACTTGGATGCCGAATCTATTGCTTGGTTGCAAACATACCTGAAAAATTATGCGGGGACGGTGGTCATGGTGACGCACGATCGCTATTTCCTGGATCACGTGACAGGGTGGATTTTGGAAATGGACCGGGGGGAAGGAATCCCATACGAGGGCAATTATACCAGTTGGCTGGAACAAAAACAAAAGCGATTGGAACAAGAACAAAATGCCGAGAAGAACAGACAACGGACGTTGGCGGAAGAGTTGGAATGGGTCCGTCAATCTCCTAAAGCCCGCCAGGCCAAGTCCAAAGCCCGTATTACCGCGTATGAAGAATTGTTAAAAAAATCTGTGGAAAAAGCCCCCGATGTGGCGCAGATTATCATTCCCCCGGGGCCACGTTTGGGGGATTTGGTGTTAAAGGCCGAACACTTGAAAAAAGCGTATGGGGACAAGTTATTGTTTGACGATTTATCCTTTAACCTGCCGGCGGGGGGAATTGTCGGCGTGATTGGGCCCAACGGGGCGGGCAAGACGACTCTGATGCGTATTATTACCGGTCAGGAAACACCTGATGCCGGTACATTCCGTGTGGGGGATACGGTTAAATTGGGGTATGTGGATCAATCCCGGGATGCCCTGAACGATAACAATACGGTGTGGCAGGAAATATCGGGTGGCTTGGATATATTGACTCTGGGTCGCCGGGAAGTCAATTCGCGTTCTTATGCGGCGCAATTTAATTTCAAGGGCCCCGATCAACAAAAGAAAGTCGGTGTGTTATCCGGTGGTGAACGCAACCGGGTACACATGGCCAAAATGTTAAAGTCCGGAGCCAATGTGTTGTTATTGGACGAACCGACCAATGATTTGGACGTGGATACGTTGCGGGCTTTGGAAGAAGCTTTGATGGATTTTCCCGGCTGTGCCGTGATTACATCACACGATCGGTGGTTTTTGGATCGTCTGGCCACGCATATTCTGGCCTTTGAAGGTGATAGTCAAGTGGTCTTTTTTGAAGGCAACTACGCCGAATATGAAGCCGATAAGAAACGGCGCTTGGGGGTAGAAGCCGATACGCCGCACCGGATTAAATACAAGCCGATTGAACGCTAGGACTTAAAATATGACGCACTGGATCGGGCCCGTTTTATATATTGCTTTGATGGCCTTTTTGCCCCTGATTTATGTTTCGCTGAAAACTATCAGTCCGGCTAAATTACGGGATAAAACTTTTGTCATATTGATGGTGAAAGACTTTATACGCACGGTGCCGATTTGCGGCCTGATGTGTTTGCCGTTCCTGATATATCCGCCCATCACGCCGGTGTATTTGATTTTAGTTCAGATTATTTTTATGCCCTTGATGTTTATGGAATTGGGACATGTGTACCTGTTCGGCACACGAATCGGCCTGAATACGTTTTATACGGTGTTTGTTTCTAATATCCGGGAAACACGTGAATATATCGGTCAAAACATTCCGAAAGTGTTGTATGGCTTGGCGGCGGTTTTTCTGATCGGGCCGTTGGTGTGGATCGGAACCATGCCGCTGCCGGCCTATACCGGGCCTGTGCCACACGTTTTATGTGTGGGGGTGGCGGTGGCAATCGCCACGCCGTTTATGCTGAACTTGCCCCGAAAGTGGCCCCGTTTCAAAGACGGTTATATCCTAAATCCGTTCAGTAATATCTTTTACCATTATTACCAATATCGTAAAAATTATCAAGCCTTAAAGGCCCATATTGCCGCCAATCGGGCTCCGGCCTTTGCGCCGATTCTATCGCGTCTGCCGCCGGATGTACCGGAAACCTATCTGATCGTAATCGGAGAATCCGCCAATCGGATGCATTTTTCCTGTTATGGCTATCTGCGCAACACAAATGAATATACTGCGGCTTTCGGTGATGAAATGATGTATTTTGATCATGTCCGATCGCCGTTCGCGCAAACGATGCCGTCTTTGGAACGGACTTTAAGTTTTGCCGATGCGGCCCATCCGACTTACCTGACCGACAAAGGCAACATTATTGATTATTTCAAACAGGCGGGCTTCAAAACATATTGGTTGTCCAATCAATATGCCTTGGAAGATACCGTGATTACCGCGATGACCACGCATGCGGACTATAACAAATGCTATAACTTCGGGGGTATGAAGCGGTTTGAAAAAGCAGGGCTGGATGGGGACTTGTTGCCCGATATTCGGCGGTTTATAGCGGATACAACGGTCTTGAAAAAAGTGATCTTTGTGCATCTGATCGGATCGCATTCGGCTTATACGAACCGTTATCCGTCCGAATTTACCTGTTTCACGGATACCATGCCCGGGCGGCACTTGTCCCCGGCGGGATACCAATTATTAAATGCGTATGATGATTCTATTCGCTACACGGATTATGTGATTGCCGAAATGATACGTGCGTTGAAGCAGCAAAACGGAGCCTCTTATTTGCTGTATTTTTCCGATCACGGCGAGGATATTTATGATTCCACCGATACGCGGATTTTGGGCCACTCCGAGTTGGCCAATGAACCGATGACATCGGTGCCGTTTATGGTATGGATATCGCAAACATTGCATCATCTGCGTCCGGATCTTTCTGTTCGTGCCAGACACCCGGCCGATTCGTATAATCTGGAGCAAGCGATTCATACGATTTTGGATCTTTCCTCATTGACGAATGATGATTTTGATGTGTGTCAGAGTATTTTAGCACCACCCGAGACACAATAAAAGGAATGATAAGGTCTTTTTTCCTTACAAAACCATAAAAAATCACTTTTTTTTGAAAAAAAATCACTTTTTTTCATTTTGTCTATTTCCCAAAAAATTTTTTTAGTGTATAGTAAGAATAACAAAACCAAAGGAGAACCAAATGGAAGAAATTATTTTCCCGAACCAAATACGCATGTTTCGCCGTGTCCGAGGCATTCCTATGCGTGAATTGGCCCAGTGTTTAGGGTTAAGCCTATCAGCAATCAGCAAAATTGAACGCGGGTATCGTCGGATTGATGAAAACCAATTAAAGACACTGACGGCATTGTTAAACTGTCCTCCGGAATCTATTTTTGTGACAGAAACCTCATCGCAACCCGAAGTTATTAAAGCTTGGAAAACCGAACAGGAACGGCGGAACAAAATCAATTCGGGCAGCGGTTTGAAAACCCTGGGGGCAGGCTTGCGGTATTTGCGGGGGCAAAAAAAATTGACGTTGTTCAAGGTGGCCAAAGGGGCCGGCTTGACATTATCGGTGTATCATCGGATAGAAATGGGTCAGCGGGAAGTGGAAGAACCGGTGCTGGAACGGATCGCGCATGCTTTGGGATATTCGGGAACGGATTTACAACTGAAAATCTATGAATTGGATATGTCGGGGGCGTTGGACGAGTTGAAAAACAATGATATGAAGTCCGGTGTTGAGACATGCAAAGGGGGATATAATGACTTGCCGTTCAGTCGCTTTATGATGAAAAACGCCGATTCGCAAGAAATAACCGTGCCGGTCTATGGCATGCCGCAATCGGACGGGACGTTGTTGGTGGACAAAAAGGCACCGGTCGGTTCTGTGATTTGTCCGTCCGTTTTGGCCCGAGAAAGCGATTTATATGCCGTGCGCCTGATGACCGATACATTGGGTAAGGTCATACCGCAACGATCGGTGTTGGTTGTGGCTCCGCACGCCACAATACAAGATGGCGATATTGTGGTGTTGCCGGTGAAAAATGATTGTGTGAAATTGGTTTCGGTATCGGTGGATTCTAACGGTATGTGGTCCTATCATACGGCCGATACGGCGGAAGATACGGCGGTCTCTTTCCCTGTTTTGAAAACCATGCAGCGTGTTGTGTATATTGCCATTCCCTGATAAGGACATCTCATGACGGAAACCGATACTTCTTTAATTTCTTCTTTTACGCGACAACGGCGGGCGCAAGGCGATGATGTGTTGGAACAGGCACAAAAATTGGTGAATCTGTATCGGTGCCTGTCCGTTTTACCCAAAGGCTTTTCGCAACAATTAGACGAGATGCTATTGGCGGCTTCACCGGAGGTACAAACGGCTTTGTCGGATATTGTAGGCGGATCTATTGTCCGACAATATCTGGATTATCTGAAAGATAAAACAAATCCGCATACGGACCATCAAACCGAACAAAAGCCCGAAGCATCCGTGTATCCGACAGGCTACCTGCCGACACCGGATGCCGATATACCGATATCGTCAGATGCGGTTGCCGAAAAGCATACGACAGGCACAGAGAAAACGAATGTGGCTGCCTTGGAAAACTTGTTCAAAAGTTTTTTGGTTTCACATCAGGAAGAAATGGAAAAAATCCTGAATGCGCAAACCCGTACGTTGGTTCAGTTGATGCAACGATTGGATCAACAGGCACAACATACCGCGCACGAACAAACGGATCGTTTGGCGGACCTGATTAAAGAAAAAACCACCAAACAATACTCGGACGTGATTGAAACTGCGGCGGGAACGCCGCCGGCGGTCCCGTTCGTTTCTGATGACGGGGAGGGCTTTTAATGGATGATATGACACGATTAAAAACGGCATTGGCCGAATATACGGGGGATAACGACAGCCTGGATCGCTTTGTCGCGGTGGCAACGGAAGAATTGGGACCCGATTGGGCCACGACCATCTATGATCGCATGACGGATCTGACCGCGCCGGAACGGGAACGCTTGGATCATGCTTATCAGTACTATGCCGCATTGGCCGCCTGGAACGAAGCACAAAGTTATTTGACCGATGAATCAGTCTTGGATGTGGAACAGATAACAGACCGCCTGCCGGTTCTGGAACATTGGTTGGCTTTCTTTCAAGACGCCGGATTAGATATTGTGCGTCAACTGCGCGATCGTTTGGAACAGGATCGGTCCCGTTTGGAAACGAAAGACGTTGCCCCCGCCCGGACGGCAGATGAAACGATCCCGCAGGAAGCGGATACAGCCCCGGTGGCGGCACCCGATCCGGTTCCGGCAAAACCCTGGATTTTGGAAAAAATTGAACGGCAAATGACCATGACGCAAGAAGTGCAAGCGTGGGTGTCGGCCCGGTGTGTGGCTTTGGGAAACAAAGAAGTGTTTTCTTATCCGCATTATGGGTTTGTGGTGGATTTGATGAAACAAACGCGTGATGATATTCAGGCATTGTTGGCGTCATCCGAGGCCTTGGCGGAAGTCGGGCCCGAGCATGCGGACGATATTAAACAGATTCAAGATTATCAACTGTCTTTGGAACGGGATTTGGAAGTGGCTGCTCAAAACGGGTTATCAGAAGAAACGGATCTGATCAGTGATGATTTGACCGGGGCCGATGCGCGCCGTTTACTGGGTCAGTTAGATACCTCTAATACGCCCGAATATTCGGGGCCGGCTCCGGACGGATTTGAACCGATATTGGATTCCGATTCCGATCTGGATGAACAACCGATCAAGGAAGAATACAAGCACATTGAAAATGTGGTTTTGTCCGATAATAATGACCCTATTCCCACGGGGGTGATCAAAAATAAAGACGAAAGCGAAAAAAATACTTCACAAACGCCGCAAAATGGTGTAAAAAAGAAGTTGTCTTTCTCATTGGGACCCAAAAAACCGTCTGCAACCTGATATAAAGGAGCCTTGAATGAAACATACGATCTATCGCTTATTGGCCGGAATGACTTTGGCATGGCTGTGTACCACACCGATCACATCGGTACAGGCGGCATCTACGGCCCGCTTTGTGAATTTGGAAACGCCGTTCCGGTGTGCGGTCAAGCACTTTGGCGATTTGGATATTGCGACAACGTTGGCTCTGGGGCCGAATGATTTTCAGTTGACCTTTTTTGATAAAATGGACGACTTGCCGCGTTATGAAGTCAACGGCCTGTCGTTTACCAAACGCCCGATTGATGAAGCGTTGCAACACTTGGTTGATGAAGCCGGTATTACCGTTTATACCGAAGACGGCTATTATCCCGCTATGAATGCCGATGCCGTTTATGGTGAGTTGGGTGAAGTGGTGGCCGATTTGGCGGCGGCCGGTGATATCTTTTATCGTTATGATGCCGCCCGCCGGGAATTATACTTGTCGCGACAAGGCCGGTTTGAATTGCAACTGCCCGCGAACCGCATGGTGATGTTGGCAATGCTGGATGCTCTCCGCGGGGCCGGTATTAAGAACTTGCGCCCGGATTGGAAAATGAATACGATTTTGATGTCGTTGACCCGTCCGGAAAAAGCAACGGTGGAACAGTTGATCGCTTCTGTTGTGCAAGACGGTTATTTGCTTTTGGCCGATGCTCAAGTTTATGCGGCGACACCGAAAGCAGCTGGCTCAAATTGGCAACGCATTGTGCGTAAATACGGGGCCGGTCGGGTGTATTCGGCCAATAACGGATTGATCGGAAAAGTGTTGGCCATTGGGAATCAACGGCCGGCACAAGAGTTCATGGCAGCGTTGGAAAGCGAATTTACTTTGGCCCCCGTCAGTCAAGGCGTAGCCATTGTCCCCAACGGATGGAAAATGCGCTTTAATATCGGACAGTGTTCGGTGCGGGACGATATGGCATCGTTGTCTGTTTTGCTGCATACATGGATCAGGTCGCCGGAAAAAGTGGAAACCGATATTACCTTGGATTCTCAAAGCGGAGAAATGGGGTCCTTTAATACGGTATCCGCCATTGATGATGAATTGATTATTATCGGGGTTCCAATGAACAAGAACTCATCGGATGAATTATTCGCAACCCTGAAATTAAGATTGATACGTTTGGTAAAGGAGAAATAAAAATGCCAGAAAGACCATTTCAAGCCCCGCCCATTCCCCCGCATGCCCCGGATTTAGCCACGTTTTCACATGCAACGGCTCCGGCTTTGGAACATGCCGGACCGGAATTGCCGCCGGATAATATCTTGGAGGCATTCGGTTTGTCGCCGCGGTTGTTAGCGAAAAAAACGGCGTTGGCGATTATGGGGGGCGTTTTAATTGCGGGTGTCTTGTTGGGGGCGATGCTGTTTGGTGGCGGCTCATCGGGACCGGCGACTTCATCTGGTTTAGGGGGCTTGGTTCCCAATCCCGATGTTCGGACGCAAATGGGGCGTTGTGGTGTTGTCAGCCCTAGTTCCCCTTGTTTGATTTATGTTGTCAATCATACTCAAAATGATCGCTTGGCGGAAAGTTTCATTCCTGATGCGATGCGGTTGACCGGACGAACCGAATACCTGATTCGTATGGAAAATCCGAACTATACAAAAACACGCATTCCGCCGGGATATATTGCGCAAATCAAAGTGCCCCCGCAACGCTAGGGGCAGCCGAAACGGGGCTCTCGGGTCCCGTTTTTTTGTCTCTTTAATCGGTATGTGCCGGCTGATCCGCCGAGAGTTTTTCGGTATGACAGTCCGTTGCTTCAATTTTACCCGTTAAAAAGCTATGTTTTAACAGGCATCGTTCAATCAAGACCGAGCCGTCCGATTCCGGGCGTATATCGCGGACGATAGGGACCTGATGGACGCACCCGCTTAAAATCAACCCGAAGCCGCCGATAAGTATTTTTTTCATGTTCTGTCCTTTGTTGTGTGTTATACGGGAAAGCATCATACCGCAAAATGTCAGCCAATGCAACCGTTTTTATCGGATGCCCGAAACGGTATGTTGATCATTCCGGAAAACATTTATGCGACATATTTGATTTATAAAATATGTTTATTTTGAATAAGATAATCACATAATACACCAAAATCACGAAAAGATATATTTTTGATGTTGCAAAGGCGTATCAGTTGTGATATATTAAAAGAAGACAAGGAGGACCCATTTATGTATGTATGGAAAAGTATCAACGTGAACGGCCGGCGCGCCCGCTTGCGTTTTCACAAAGACACATGGCGGAAGTTGCATGATATTTGCGTACGGGAAAAAGTGACCTTTGCATGGTTATGTTCTCGCATTGATCGGGTAAGGGGGTGTATACCGCTGATTCATGCGGTTCGGGGGTTTGCCATGACATATTTGGAACGTAAGACAAATTTGTATGACTATCCGACAATAGAGTTGGATCCCCTAAAGCCCAGCCAAAAAAAGATTATCGGACCCGCAAGTATCGCCGAAGATGATGATGAATAAAGCCCGAAAATGACAGGTTTTATACCCGTTGTCATTCCCGCGAAAGCGGGAATCCAAAATGTTGGGTCCCGCAGGATTACAAGGACTTCTCTTTTCCTGGATCTCCGGGTCAAGCCCGAAGATGACAGGTCTACTCCCATCCTTGTTCAATTCCACCTAGATTTCAAACGGCGGACAAAGAGTTGTCCTTGTTTTCAATAAGGTGAATGGCGAAGCATAAAAACTTGCCACCGGCAACTTTTTATTTACGCAGTCCCGCGGAGGGGGGGCGAAGGCAACGCCGATAGGCGGCCCCGAACGCAGTGAGCGGGTAAGCGCAGCGCATAATCCAGGATAAATGAAGTCCTTACGTTCCTATGGATCTCCGGGTCAAGCCCGAAGATGACGGGAAAGAGTGAGTGTTTGGGTCAAGCCCGAAGATGACAGGCCTACTCCTATCCCGTCATTCCCATGAAAATTGGAATCCAGGACAAATGAAGTCCTTACGTTCCCCTGGATCTCCGGGTCAAGCCCGAAGATGACGGGCCTACTTCTATCCTGTCATTCCCATGAAAATGGGAATCCAAAATGCCGGGACGCATAGGATTATAAGGATTTCTCTTTCCCTGGATCTCCGGGTCAAGCCCGAAGATGACAATACTAAAAAAAGAAGCCGGAAGATGACAAAAAAAGGGGGGCTGAAGATGACAAAAAAAGGGGGGCTGAAGATGACAAAAGAAATAAACGGCCGAAGATGATAATAAGGGGGCGTACCCAGGTCAAGTCCGAAGATGACAAAAGAAAGTGGAGAAAATCAAAAAATGGTGCGGGTAGCGTGATTGGAAACGTCCCTATGATGGTTCAGAAAAGATACCCGCGGGGGCAAAGATAAAAAGCGAAAGGGAGCGGGGGTTGTGTACGGTTTTCTGAACGGGGTTTCACTTTTTGATTGACTTTTTGTGTCCGGACGGGTATACTGAAAACCGGAAGGCCATGGACGATCCAACGGGCCAGCGGGTCAGGTTCGGAAGAAAGCAGCCCATCCCGTTCGGAACGGGTCGTGTGCCTTCCTCAACAATAAAGGATACAGATGGCGGACACTTCTCACGTTTTGGCACGCAAATACAGGCCTCAGGTTTTTGCCGACTTGATCGGGCAGGAGGCTTTGGTCCGTACCGTATCTAATGCGATTGCCGCGAACCGCTTGCCCCATGCCTATATGTTGACGGGGATCCGCGGGGTCGGTAAGACCAGTTCCGCCCGCATTATTGCCAAGGGCTTGAATTGTATCGGTCCCGATGGGAAAGGCGGCATGACCCCGAATCCGTGCGGGAAGTGTCAACACTGTATCAACATTGCCAATGACTCCCACATGGATGTTATTGAAATTGATGCGGCCAGTAATACCGGCGTTGATAATGTCCGTGAAATTATAGAAGGGGCCAAGTACAATCCCGTTTCCGCGCGATTCAAAATCTATATCATTGATGAAGTGCACATGTTGTCCAAAGCGGCTTTTAATGCCCTGTTAAAGACGTTGGAAGAACCGCCCGAACGCATTAAATTCATCTTTGCCACAACCGAAATCCGCAAAGTACCGATCACGATTTTATCTCGGTGTCAACGGTTTGATTTACGCCGCTTGGACGAAGCCCGCTTGGCCGAACATTTGGGTATGATTGCCGGCAAGGAAAAGGTGTCCTTTGAACCGGATGCCTTGACGTTATTGGCCCGTGCCGGAGACGGATCGGTGCGCGATTCTTTGTCCCTGATGGATCAAGCCATCACGCAACTGGACGGCAATTTGACTTTGTCGGGTGTGCGGGGTATGTTGGGTCTGGCCGACAGGACGGCTTTATTTGATATGTATGAGGCCTTGATGAAAGGCGACACGCAGACGGCTTTGGGCCTGTTAGATACGCAATATGATTGCGGGGCGGATCCCTTTGAATTGGCTCATGATTTGTTGGACTTGACCCATTGGCTGACACGCATTAAACTGATCCCAAGTGCCGCCGATGATATTGCAGTTCCCACAAACGAACGGACCCGCGGTAAAGATTTGTCCGGGCGATTATCTATGGGAACTTTGACGATGGCGTGGCAACTGCTCTTAAAAGGTTTGGGAGAAATCCGAATGGCGGATTCGCCGATTAAAGCCTTGGAAATGGTTTTGATACGATTGGCCTTTGCTGCAGAAATGCCAACCCCGGCAAACTTGATTGCCGAAATAAAAAAAAAAGGGACTGTAAGCCCTGATACGGTTTCGGCTGCCGTGCAACATCCGGTTCCTCGTGTACCGATGTCGTCTGTCGGAGATACAGCAGAATCCGCAACACCTGCGCCCGCTTCGGCATCCGGGCCGACACAGTCCCCGACACCCGGGCCGGTTCCGACAGACGATTGGACTTTAACCAAAATTGTGGCTTTGGCCCGTAAGCAGGGTGAACGATTATTAGCCTATCAGGTAGAAGCTGGTGTGCGTCCCGTATCGGTGCGGGGCGGCTTGATTCAATGCGTTTTTACACCGGAAGCATCACGGGATTTATGCGCCCGCTTAACCGCTTTTTTGTCGCGTGAAACAGGTATAAATTGGGTCGTCCGGACGCAAGTCTCCGGCGGTGGTTCCACGTTGCAGGAAGAAAAACAAGCCCGACAAAATGCCTTGCTGGTCGAATTGAAACAAACGCCCGCCGTGCATGCGGTTTTAACCGCTTTTCCCGGGGCTAAAATTGAAAAAATACGCCCGATTAAAACACCGCAAGAATTTACAACCGATGATGCGCCGGTGGAGAATAATACCGATTTAGACGAATAGCATGCCATCGGGCGGGTGCGGTTTTCCCCCCTCTGCATGCGACCTATTCATGCGTACGATGATGTCGGACGGACTGTTGTGTCATGGCTTGCACAAACGCCCGCGCCGGTCCGGAACCGCATACGCGCCGGATTTGCCGGGCTTGGATTGCTACCGTCCGGCGTAATTGACTGTGCAAGCGGCCGATCATCCGCATCCGATTGGGGAATGTCCAACCGGTGATGAGTGGCGCTTGGACATGAAAGGCCTCTCGTGATAAAGGCTTGGTGATTTCCGGCCCCAAAAAAGCGGCTACTTCCCGAGTCGGGTCAAAAGTTATCGGACAGCCGGCCCGGACCAATGATCCGAAAATCCGAATGGCCGCCACGCCGTCTGTCATCTCGGGCCGGCGGGTAAGAATCTGCCACGCCTGATGCATATCTACCCGTGCGGGGGCAAACATCGGACCGGCCATCATCACAGGAATCATTTCGGCAAAAGCGGGGCTGTTTAACGCGCCTGTCCAACAATCCCGATGGGGTGTGCAGGGGGCAAATGGATCTGCCTTGGCCTGAACCATCAAGCGAAAAACACGCAACCAACCGCGCCCATATTCAGCATAGGGACGGCAAAAGAACTCGCCGAAAATCGGCCGCACAACACCGTCTGTCCCCACAACGGCCGCGTTGGGATTGGCCCCGTCTTTCAATACTTGCCGAAGGGTCCGTACATCATAATCCGATCCCGATCCGGTATCGGATTGTCCCGCCAGATTACGCCACTGATGAGCCATACGCCCGGCCTGCAATAAAACAAACAGGCGTGCGTCGGACAGTGTTAAATGCAGGTGATGATTTGAAAGGGTGGTGTGCCCGGGGGCGGGTGTGATGTCATATATCGGTTGCATAGGCCGATTATACACCCGTTTGTTTGTTTTGTCAATTTTTTACAAAAGAGATGCGAAATGATCTTGATATCAGCGGGCTACCTTCAAATATGTTGCGGCAATTTGACGGGCCATGCGTCCCATCAGGATACTGTACGCCCCTGCCACGGAATCATATGTTTGACCCACGGCCACCGTTTCGGTAATTCGTTGACGATGAACCGTTCGTCCGGTTTGATCTTGTATGATTCCCCAAGCATCCAATGTCGCCGTCCGTCCCAATACCGCATCTAATTTCACAATGTCCAAAGTCAATGTATAGGGGAATACTTCTTCGGCCTGTGTTCGGTTTTTGATCGGTGTTTGCGGTAATAAGGCCGCCAAGTTCTCGGCCGTTATGCGCCCGATTAAATCCGATAAAGGTGCAATCCACCGATTTTGTTCGGATACGGATACTTCTGCCGTATCTGGGGTTTGAATCACGATTTGCGGCCGATCCACATAGCGGGCCACATATACCCGCGCCAGGCCTAATTCCGGCTTTTTTTGATCTGAAACCGCGGTGGTATCCGTTGGGGTCAATGTGTAAAATGTCGGAGGTGTACTGTATCCCCCCAGGCAAGCCCCCAATAACAAACAAATCGCCAGTATGCTTCCTTTTTTCATTTGCGTTTTCCTTTCAATAAAGATTCCGGATATTGTTCCAAATAATCAGTCAGGTTTCTGAGTGAACGCATGGCATCCGAAACGGCGTTCATGGCATCGTTCATATTATTGATAGTATTCACGGTGGCAGGGGCGGCCCGCGTGGTTATCGCTTCTACGTTTTGGGAAGTCCTGGCCAAGGCCGGCAAAATAATCGGCATGCTTTTATCCCAAGCCGTCAATATGTTTTCAATGTGATCAAAAGTCTTTTTTAAGGGGAGATCCTGCAAACTTTGTGATAACTCACCACCGGGAGATAAAATGGTCGGAATTTCGGGAATATTGCGCCGACTGTCCCGCAAGGCGGATACAAAATGAACCGGTGTGTTAGGAAACATACCCAATTCAATCATCAACTGACCGGTCAGGTAATTTTGTGTCAACAGGCGCGCCCGCAGTCCTTTTTCAATCAACAATCCTAACGACCGAGGCCGTTCCACGAACTTTAACCATCCGCCGGTATCTTTCATTTTAGCCATCGGGGTTAATTGAACATACACCGGCACTTGAAAGGTCAATGTTGTCGGATCGCCGACCAATTCAATTTTAACAACTTTCCCGATTTCCACACCGTTAAAAACAACCGGTGATCCGACATTTAAGCCTTTTACCGATTCTTCAAAGTACATCACGGCCATATATTTGTCCCGATTCAACAAGCGCCCGATGACGGCCTGCCCGACAATCAGGAACAAGACCGCAATGCCCGTCAGTAAAAATAATCCGATTGCTTTTTTATTTGGTTCTGTGTGCATGTGATTCTCCCGAAGTTAAAAAGGCAGCCACGGCCGCATTCGGCGGGTTGCGTTTCAAGTCCGCCGGCCGGCCGACAGCCCCGACGGTTTTGGTAGAGGCATCTAAAAAGACACCGTTGGTACCAATATGTAATAATGAAGACAGTTCATGAGTCACCATCACGATTGTCGTACCCATGCTTTGGTTGATGTCGCCGATTAAATCGTCCAAGCGGCGTGATGCTATGGGATCCAAGCCCGCTGACGGCTCGTCAAAATACACGATATCCGGATCCAAAGCAAGCGCACGGGCCAGGCCGGCGCGCTTTTTCATGCCGCCGCTGATTTCTGCGGGATAAAAGTCTTCAAACCCGGCCAAGCCGACCAACGCCAATTTCCACCGGACCATATCCCGAATCATCGTATCCGAATAATCGGTATATAATTTCATCGGCAAAGCGATATTATCGGCCAATGTCATGGCACTGAACAAGGCACCGGATTGATACAAGATCCCACAGTTCCGCATGACGGTATCTTTTTCGGTCGGTGTGGCCCGAATCATATCCGTGCCGTTCACAATCACATGGCCCTGCCGAGCCGGCAACAAGCCCGTCAAAACGCGTAAAAGCGTGCTTTTACCGCACCCGGAAGCCCCCATAATGATAAAAATATCACCCTGACGGACCCGGAAAGAGACATCGTGCAAGACCGTATAATCGTCATAGCCGACTTTCAGGTTTTGTACCACGATTTTATCTGATTTATCGGGTTGTGTTCGTGTCATATTCCCATAACCTCGCATGCCCAAGTAATCAATCCCGTGGCGACAATCATCCACACCACACCATACACGACGGCCCGTGTGGTCGCCACGCCCACGCTATCGGATCCGCGCCCGCATTGAATACCGAAATAACACCCGCACAGGGCAATAATGATTCCAAAGACCAAGCCGTGAAACAAACCGATCCAAAAATGACGCAAATGAAAAGCCTCTACCGAATATTTCCAATACTCTTGCGGCGACAGGTCCAGCAAAAACACGCCGACGGCTCCGCCACCGACCATACCCATCAAATCGGCCAGTATCACCAAAAACGGCATAGCCAGCACTAATGCCGCCAAGCGAGGCAAGACCAAAAAGTCTGTGCGTGAAATGCCCATGGTGGTCAACGCATCCAATTCTTCATTGACTTGCATCGTACCCAAGGCGGCCGCATAAGCCGCCCCCGTCCGGCCGGCCATCATCACGCCAACCATAATCGCCCCCATAATGCGGGTCATGCCGATGGACACTAAACTGGCCACATAAATCTGAGCCCCGAATGATTGCAACTGAATTGCTCCGACAAAGGCTAGAATTAAACCGACCAGGAAACTAACCAACATAATGATACCAACGGCTCGCGGGGCGCAATCATCCAAGGCTTGCCAAAAATCAACGGATCGCATAATACTATGCCCGGTCAGTGCCCGCCAGACCGTTCGGCCCACCTGTCGCACAAAAGACAGTCCCCGTCCGATACAGGCCCACAGGCGCAAGCCGGCATCGCCCAAGCGTTCCAAAAAACTCAACTGTTCTTGATCGGCCCGCCCGCGCTTTGCCGGTTGTGTTAAAGCCAAATTCAGCAATCGGCGGACCCCGGCGGGCAATGTTTGTCTGTCTACCTTTGTTTGGGGCAACGTTTGAATCAGGGTATAAATCATGACCGTCAGGGATGAATCCCATCGCCCGATACCGTCATTGTGAATGTCAATTTGTTCGGGCGGACGGCGGGTCCAAGCGGCCAGGGCTGCCCGCCATGTATCATCGGGTTGCCACCGGACAAAATCGCCCGACACCCCGATAACAACCTTTTTGCCGTTTTGTGCCACCGTTATCGTCATAACAAGAATATATCCGCTTTTCCGAAAAAAGTCAAACCTCAAACACGGTTTTCGGCTGATTTTCATTGCACGGGGCATAAAAATCTGATATATTACAGGTATGAGTACACTGTTTGAAAAAGAAGTCAATAAACCGTTGGCCGATCGTATGCGGCCGCAAAGCCTGACCGATGTGGTGGGACAAGATCATCTGCTGGGACCCAAGGGACCGCTGAGTCGTATGATCCGATCGGGGCGGTTGGCCTCATTTATCCTGTGGGGTCCGCCGGGGTGCGGAAAAACAACGGTGGCCCGGATTTTGGCCCGGGAAACCAATATGCATTTTGAATCACTGTCGGCGGTATTTTCGGGGGTGGCGGATCTGCGGCGTGTGTTTTTGGAAGCCCAATCTCGGCGGCGTATGGGGCAAGGGACATTGTTATTTGTGGACGAAATTCATCGCTTTAATCGGTCGCAACAAGACGGTTTTTTGCCCTATGTGGAAGACGGCACCATCGTGTTGGTCGGGGCGACAACGGAAAATCCGTCTTTTGAACTCAACGGCGCGTTGCTCAGTCGGTGTAAAGTCTTTGTGATGAACCGGTTGGACGATGCCGCGCTGGATAAAATCTTGGCCAAAGCGGAAACTTTGATCGGTCGTACGCTGCCGCTGGACACGGTGGGGAAAGTCTACCTGAAAGCCTTGGCCGATGGAGACGGACGATATTTTATCAATTTGATTGAAGGGGTGTTCTTATACGCCGCCCCGGACGAAATTTTGGATAAAGAGGCGTTGGAAAGCCTGTTGCAACGCCGTCTGCCCAATTATGACAAGGTCGGAGAAGGGCATTATAACCTGATTTCGGCTTTACATAAATCCTTGCGCGGATCGGATCCGGACGCGGGACTGTATTGGCTGGCCCGTATGGTGGTGGCGGGGGAAGATATGAAATACATCTTGCGCCGCTTGATGCGGTTTGCTACGGAAGATGTCGGTATGGCTGATCCCGGTGCGTTGGTTCAGGCTCACTCGGCATGGGATTCTTATGAACGTTTGGGGTCTCCGGAGGGTGATTTGGCGGTGGCGGGGTTGGTGGTCTACCTGGCCACGGCCCCCAAGTCCAACAGTTTGGAAGTCGCGTGGAATACGGTCCGGGAAGCGGCCCGCGAAACGGCCACGTTGATGCCACCCAAGCATATTTTGAATGCACCCACCCGCCTGATGCGTGAGTTGGGGTATAATCAAGGGTACCAATACGATCCGGATACCAAAGACGGTTTTTCCGGGCAAAACTACTTTCCGGACGGCATGGAACGCCCCACTTTTTATCGGCCGAATGAACGGGGATACGAACGTGAAATCAAAAAACGATTGGATTATTGGACCGCTTTGCGCCGAAAATTACAAAAATAATACTTGATTTTTGGTGGCAAATATGCCAAAAATAACATCAGAGAGGTATAAAATGGCCGTTCAAATGATAACTGTGCAGGATACGGACAATGACATTCGGTTAGACCGGTGGTTTGCCCGCCATTATCCGACACTGAAAAACGGGCAACTGCAACGGTTGTTGCGGGGTAAGCATATCCGCGTTAACGGCAAAAAAGCCACGACGGCGCAACACCTGATGACGGGTGATGAAATTCGTATTCCGCCCTTGACCGTATCGGAAAAGGCGGACCTGCCGCGTGATATTTCTCGGGCCGATGCCGATTTTATGCAGGCATTGGTTCTCTATCGTGATGCCGATGTGTTGGTTTTGAACAAGCCGGCGGGCATAGCCGTCCAAGGGGGGACCAAAACCGAACGTCACCTGGACGGTTTATTAGACGCTTTGCGCTTTGAGTTGACCGAAAAACCACACCTGGTTCACCGCCTGGACAAAGACACCAGCGGTGTTCTCATCTTGGGACGCACGGCCAATGCGGCGGCGGCTTTGTCCCGGGCCTTCAAAAACCGGACGGCGCATAAAGTATACTGGGCCGTGGTGGTGGGAAAACCCAAGTTATTATCGGGCCGCATAGATGCCCCGCTGATCAAAATGTCCGGTGCCAAAGGCGGCGAACAAATGAAGATTGATTTTGATCGGGGCGATCGGGCCATTACGCTGTATCATGTAGCCGATTCTTTGGGGCGTAAAGCATCATGGTTGGAAATGTCTCCCCTGACGGGACGGACGCACCAACTGCGGGCCCATGCGGCCCAGGCCCTGAATACCCCGATTGTCGGTGACGGTAAGTATGGGGGCGAACGGGCGTATGCCTTGGGGGTAGACAATAAAAACAAACTGCACCTGCATGCCCGGGCGTTGCGAATTCCGCATCCGAACCCTGAACGGGGGACCTTGGAAATCACGGCCCCTTTGCCCCCGCATATGCGCCAAACTTTTGATTTTTTAGGCTTTGATGAAAAACAAGCCGTCTCTGCCTTTGATTTTTTGGGAAAGGAATCTTGACATGAAAACATTTTTGAAAATCTTTTTAGGATTTTTAGGTATTTTAATCATCGGTATCGGTGTGTTTTTTCTGACCTTTGATTTGAACACATACCGGGGATTGATTACCGAAAAGTTATCGGCCGCTTTGGGACGGAGTGTGACGATTGAGTCCATGGAAATGAAATTATCCATGATTCCCACCATCAAGATTCGAAATATCCGGGTGTCTAATCCGTCCGAGTTTATGCCGGATTCCGCTTTGGCCACCGTTGATACGGCCGAAGCCACATTGGCCATTGCCCCCTTGTTTTCCCGGCGGTTGGAAATCCAAAATGTAGCCTTGGGCAAAACCACCGTGAATCTGACCCAAAAGAACGGTCGCAATAATTGGACGTTGGGGACGGACAAATCGGAACGAACGCCGCCGACCGTTATCACGGACGATGCCGCTTCATCGGGGGGAGATTGGCTGGATCAAATGCGGGTAGATAACATTTCGGCTAAATCCGTTTCCGTGGCGTTCAGTTCAGATACCACCACTCAAAATATCACACTGTCCGATATGTCTGTCAAGCAGTTAAAAGTGTTTTCCTTGAACGTACAATATGATAACAAAGTGTTTCAAATTTCCGGTACCGTCAATGATATGTTGGATTTAATTCGGCGTAAACCGGACTATTTGTTCAATCTGGAAATAACGGGATTAGATGCCACGGCCAAAGTTTCGGGACGGATCGGTGATACAACCCGCTTGCGGGACTTGGTCCTGAAAACGACGGTTTCGGGGGCAAACTTAAATACGCTGGCGACACAATTGGGGGTTGAAAATCCGTTGATTCCGACTGTGCCGTTTGAAACAACCGTGGCCATGCAAGGGAATCTTGATGACATTCAAATAACCGAAATGAAAATGCAACTGGGGGGAACAAAGTTGGTGTTTGCCGGTACGGGAACAGTGACGAGTCCGGGGGGCGAGGTACAGGCAACGTTGGACGGGACCGTACGCTTGACCGATGCGACTTTGGGGGCCGGTTGGGGTATTAAACCGTTTAATGCGACCTTTGCCGTGACGGCGACACCGAAATTGATAACTTTGACGAACCTGACTTTAATGGCCAATCGCTCGGACGTTCAGGTCTCCGGTACTTTGCAAGCGGGTAAAATCCCGACCTTGACGGCCACCGTTGCGTCCGAGTATTTGGATACGTTGGACCTGTTGGCTGATAAACCCGTTTATATTCCGGCCCCCGGTACACCCAAAGTCGTACCCACCGTTGCCATAGCGGACAAGCCGGTAGATTTATCGGTCTTGAAACGCATGAACGCCACTTTAACGTTGAATATGCCGCATATCAAGGCTACAGATGCCGTGATCGGGTATTTGGGGGCCGTCGGGACGGTGAGCGTTCAGGACGGTGTCTTGACGACATCAGATTTACGCCTGGACGCATTAAACGGTACGATGACGGTTCGGGCCAGTGCCGCTGCTTCGGACAGTATCAACACGGTGTCAGTTCAAGCCAAAGGGCAAAACTTATCTTTGGACTCCGTCAAAGCCTTACAACCCCTGATTCGGGACGGACAAGTGGATTTTGATGCCACTCTGAAAGCCCGCGGCAACACCGTTAAAGCCTTGCTAGGCACCTTGAACGGGACAATATGGATAGAAATTCCGCAGGGTACCATCATCAATGAATGGTTTAACAGTCTGCCGGCTGCGATGGGCATGATTCGCAGTCGGGTCAGTTCGGTCGCATTTTCTACAACGGATCGTGAAAGCAAAATCTTGTGCGGGGCGGTGAACTTGCGGGTGAAAGACGGTCAGATTATCAGCGATGATAAAATCGCGATTGAAACGTCTACGATCAATTTTTTAATCAGCGGGACCGTCAACCTGGCGCAAGAAACCTTGAATCTGTCTATGTTGCCGTCCGTCAACGATGCAACCATGGATTCTGTCCTGTCGGCGGCTCAGTTTGTGAAAATAACGGGTACGTTCCTGAAACCGACGGCGGCTTTGGATGGCGAAAAGTTAGTGCAACAGGCGGCTCAAAAAGGCTTGGAAAAATTGATTGCCAAACAGATGGGCGGAAAGACAGGC
This sequence comes from uncultured Alphaproteobacteria bacterium, assembly GCA_934202735.1. GTDB lineage: Bacteria > Pseudomonadota > Alphaproteobacteria > CAAHEQ01 > UBA3637 > CALXZG01. Next base: position 339,652 of record CAKPYH010000001.1, read on the forward strand.
TTAAAAACTAAGTCTCAACAAGAATCCGCAACAACGGCTCCGTATTTGTTATGTCAAAAAGTGTTGGGACGACAGACCCGGGCGCAAGTGGCCGAACAAAGTAAGAAAAAACAAGTGTTGACTTTGCCCAAAACAACCGTGGAAAAACCGCAACCGACCCGCAAGCCGACACCCCGCGAACAATTCCGGGAACAACTGTTGAAATCATTGTCTGATGCTTTGCAATGATGATACATATCAAAATCACCGGTCGTGTCCAAGGTGTCGGATTTCGGGCGTGGGCTTGCAGACGGGCAAATGCGTTAAATCTGTCGGGTTGGGTGCGCAATCGGATCAACGGACAAGTGGAAATTATGGCCGATGGACCGGACACGGTGATAGAGACTTTCTTGGCCGATTGTCGCCGGGGCCCCGTGTGGGCGCGTGTGGATAAAATCACGCCGATCGGAACACCCGATGCGCCTGTGATACCGATTGCTTACGGCCTGTTCACCACACAAGCCACCGTGTGAATGCCGGGTGTGTGTACCCGGGGGCTGTTGGATGTGTCGGCGGTCCCTTTGTTGACGCGTCCCGCGGCAGCAGGGCCGAAGATGACAATACTAAAAATTGCTCGCCGATGGCGGGGTAGAGAAAAAAATGCCCCCAGGGGTTGATTTTTGCATTGACGAAAAATCACCATCGGATAAGTCATTAAAATCATTAAATCTTTTGTATGGTGTAGGGTTGCA
>CAKPYH010000002.1 GCA_934202735.1 uncultured Alphaproteobacteria bacterium
AAATATCAACACAATACCCGTAAGGGTTGTCTATCGGACCTATTCCTTTGAATTATATAGACTTATTTTTTGGAAAAAATTGTGTCGTGTGTGATAAAAAATGCTTGTCCTTTAACATTTTGCCTTTTTCTTTCCCTTTATAGGCGTGAAGGGGTAATTCAGGGCCACCAAGCCCCTGATGACCAAACAAACAACGCGTACAAAAAAACGCCTCGAAAGGCGTTTTGTAAATTTGGCGACCCTAGCGAGATTCGAACTCGCGTTACCGCCGTGAAAGGGCGATGTCCTAGGCCTCTAGACGATAGGGTCATCAAGTGCGAATATGCTTATAGCCTATTTTTTTATTTTTTGCAAGTCTTTTTTTTGAAAATATGAATTTTTTTTGTTCCACTTTAAAATATGGTATCAGCGATCGCTTGATTTACTTTTCAATGCGGCTTGCGTTCGTTGTTCTTCCTGTGCCAATTTATTGGCTACCCGACGAGTCATTTCATCATGATAACTGTAAGCTGTATCGGTCCCGGCCATCGGTACCACGACATAGCGCCCGTTTATTTTTTCGTATTGTGTGGCCGGTGTATATGTTTTGGGATCAGAAACTTTTGTTGGACGGGCCAACATGCGTTGAAATAAGTTGGGCCTACGATGAGCATCGTTTTCTTCTTGGGCAGTTCTGACAAGCACATCATGTTTAGCCTGACTGTTTTGATCCAAGGATGTCAACATCTTGCTGTCAGCTTCTTGAACACGATAAATGGCTTGATCACGTGCGGACATGTTCAGGGCTGAATTGCCGGCGGCAACTTTAGCCATAACGTCAAAGCCACAATCACGCAGTTGTTCGGCATACGGTTTTCCGGTATCTACGGTCCCCAGTGGTCGTCCCAGAGTTGTCATTTGCTGAGCCATTTCGGCTTGTTCCGGATTTAATTTACCCGATTTTAAATCTTGTCCGATTTTATCCGAGTACAAGATACGTCCGGCATCGTTTCCCTGCGTTTTTTGGCGTTTTTTCCAATCGCGTTGTTCCCATTCTTCCTGCATTTCCATACGCGTATCAAAACTTTTATTGGCAAAGTTGCGATATTCTTTGGGCAGACTGTCATACACGGCTTTATCGTGTGCGGCGGTTTGAGGATTCATCCACGTCCAATTTTCCGATACCGTCTGCGTTATTGGAGCAGACGCTTGATTTGTTTGGGCTGGCCTAGCCATGGCCGTTGGTGCCACCAAGGCAGCCCCCGGGGCGATTCCGGTACTGGCCTTTTTCAATTTATCGCGTAAAGACATAGGCATATACCTCCCGATAAATTCAGTATACACCTAAACAGTTTTTTTGTCAAATTGATGTGGGTTTTTTAAAGTTTTTCCAGACACTTTTGATACGGTCCCAAAAGTCTTCACATGCCGACTGTTTATGACCACCGATACGGTCAAACTCTTGTAATAATTCCCGTTGTTTCGGCGTAAGGTTTGTTGGTGTTTCTACACGATAAATCAAGTACATATCACCATACGTTTTAGCGTGTAGCACCGGCATGCCTTTTCCCTTTAAACAGGCACTATCACCGGTTTGTAAACCGGGTTGAATGGTGGCTTTGGATCCTTTTCCATCCATGGTTGGAACCACAATATCTCCCCCCAAGGCTGCCGTTGTCATGGGGACGGGGACTTCGCAATACAAATCGGAATTATCCCGTTTGAACAGCGGGTGATCCGTGATTGTCAGAAAAATATATAAATCACCGGCTTCTCCGCCATTTAAGGCCGCATTTCCTTCTCCGGTCAAACGCATACGCACCCCTGTGTCTACGCCGGCGGGAATAGAAACTTCCAAGGTACGCTTGCGCCGCAAACGGCCTGCACCCTTACAGTCCGAACAGGGATCCTTGACGGTTTTACCTGTACCGTGACAGACGGGGCATTCTGTTTCCATAATAAAGAAACCTTGACGTTGTCGCACATGTCCCATACCGCCGCATGTAGGGCAAGTACTCAGGTTTTTTCCGCCACGTCCATCACATTTCGGGCACTTGACAAAAGTGTCAATCGTAATGTTTTTCTTGGCACCAAAATAGGCATCCCCTAAATCAATAGCCAAGTTATACCGAATATCCTCGCCGCGATTGATTGCAGAGGGATGCGGTCGTTGTCCGTTAAAGGCATTGAATACATCATCAAATATATTTTCAAATCCGCTTTTGGAAAAGCCGAATCCGCCGAAACCGGGGGGAAATCCCTCTGTTGCCCCGTTGGTATATGCGGCATGTCCGACCCGATCATAGGTGGCACGTTTTTGGGCGTCTTTCAAAACTTCATAGGCTTCATTGATTTCTTTGAATTTGCGTTCGGCATCTTTATCATCAGGATGATAGTCCGGATGATATTCCTTGGCTTTTGTGCGAAAGGCATGTTTGATTTCTTCAAATGATGCTGTCTGGGTTACCCCCAAGATATCATAATATGTCTGACTCAATTTTACCCGCTAATTTCATCTTCCTTGCTCTGATTGGGTCCCTCTTCCCTTAAATAAAAGAGTCGGACGAAAGACCGAAATCCCCCGTCCGCATGATACATCTGCTTACTTTTTGACTTCTTCAAAGTCGGCATCTACCACTTTGTCATCGTCTTTTTTATTGTCGTCCGCAGGTTGTTCGGCACCGTTGGCACCGGCGGCAGCGGTTTCGGCCTGTTGTTTATACATGGCCTCACCCATTTTCATGGACACCTGCATTAAAGCGTCTGTTTTATCTTTAATCTTGTCGCCGTCATTGCTATCCAAAACGTCTTTTAATTCTTGAATTGCTTTTTCAATGGCTTCTTTATCACCGGCGGGGACTTTTCCTTCATTTTCTTTCAAAGTTTTTTCCGTTGTGTGAATCAAAGCATCGGCCCGATTACGCGCTTCAATGGTCTCTTTCATCTTCTTGTCTTCGGCGGCATGCGCTTCGGCATCTTTGACCATTTGTTCAATGTCCGTGTCCTTTAAACCGCCCGAGGCTTGAATACGAATGTTCTGTTCTTTGCCGGTGGCTTTGTCTTTCGCCGACACATTCACGATACCGTTCGCATCAATATCAAAGCTGACTTCAATTTGCGGCATGCCCCGCGGAGCCGGCGGAATACCCACCAAGTCAAATTGTCCCAGCAGTTTATTGTCGCGGGCCATTTCGCGTTCGCCTTGGAATACCCGAATGGTAACGGCCGTTTGCCCGTCTTCGGCGGTAGAGAACACCTGCGATTTTTTGGTCGGAATGGTTGTATTGCGGTCAATCAAACGCGTGAATACGCCACCCAACGTTTCAATCCCCAGAGACAAGGGAGTCACATCCAATAATAAGACATCTTTGACATCCCCTTTCAGGACCCCCCCCTGAATAGCCGCACCGGTGGCCACCACTTCGTCGGGGTTGACACCCTTGTGCGGTTCTTTGCCAAAGAAATCTTTGACGATTTCTTGTACCTTTGGCATACGGGTCATACCACCGACCAGGATGACTTCATCCACTTGATTCTTGCTTAAACCAGCATCTTTTAAGGCTTTTTCCATCGGTCCTTTTGTGCGTTCCAACAAGTCTTCGCACAAAGATTCCAATTTCGCCCGTGTCAAAGAAACGTTCAAATGTTTCGGACCCGTTGCGTCCGCCGTGATAAAGGGTAAATTGATGTCGGTTTGTGTAGAACTGGACAATTCAATTTTAGCCTTTTCTGCGGCTTCTTTCAAGCGTTGCAAGGCCATACGATCTTGACGCAAGTCAATGCCGTTTTCTTTTTTGAACTCATCGGCCAAATAATCCATGATTCGGGCATCAAAATCTTCCCCGCCCAAGAAAGTATCTCCGTTGGTGGATTTGACTTCAAATACGCCATCGCCGATTTCCAGAATGGATACATCAAAGGTACCGCCGCCCAAGTCATAAACGGCAATCGTACCACTCTTTTTTTGATCCAAACCGTACGCCAAAGCAGCCGCCGTCGGTTCGTTGATAATCCGCAAAACTTCCAATCCCGCGATTTTACCGGCATCTTTGGTGGCTTGACGTTGACTGTCGTCAAAGTAAGCCGGTACCGTAATGATGGCTTGCGTTACTTTTTCACCCAAATAACTTTCGGCATCTTCTTTCATTTTTTGCAAAACGAAAGCGGAAATCTGGCTGGGCGCATATTTTTTACCGCGGACTTCCACCCAAGCATCACCGTTATCACCGCTGATGATATGATACGGAACCATGCCCTTATCCTTTTCCACCATTTTATCGTCAAAACGACGACCGATTAAACGTTTAATGGAAAACAGGGTCCCTTCCGGATTTGTTACGGCTTGCCGCTTCGCCGGTTGACCGACCAGGCGTTCGCCTTTGTTGGTAAAGGCCACCATAGACGGTGTCGTCCGGGCACCTTCGCGATTTTCCAAAACCTTTGGGTCCTTACCGTCCATGATACACATGCACGAGTTCGTTGTTCCCAAGTCAATTCCTAAAATTTTAGACATATTTTTCTCCTTTGTTTTTCTACTATTGTGAACTGATAGCCTGTATATAGTTCATAACATTGTATTTCGCAACACTCTGTTTGTGTTTTTTCTTTACTTTTTATTTTTTTTTGAGTAGACTGACCGTAAAGTTAAGAGTAAAGGGTACAAAAATGACTTCATATTCGGATTATTATAGTTTGTTTATTCAATCGGTTATACCGTGTTGGGGCGAGTTATTGGGGGCCTTTTTAATGGCGACCATGACCAATATCTTGAATAACCGGACAACTCAAAGTTTGGGTCTCAAGTTGCTCAGTGTCGGTTTTTGGGCCATTGTTTTGCGGGATATTATGGGTATTGCCCTGCGATTGGCTCCGGATTTACATATTGCCGTACAATTCTCGGCAGAAACAACCGATGCTGCTACGGCGGTGCTGACATCCTTGGCCACGGCTTGTTTTTTGTGTGGTTCGTTCAAAAACCTGCGTTTGTATTTTTCACCCCTGTTTTTTGTCGGCGTACTGACGCTGATTTTATCGGGGATTGCTGTTTTGGGGCCACAGTATGAATCGTTGCAATGGATAGGGGAACATCTGCCTCCGATTTATTTGATGTTGGCTTTCTTTATGGTGGCTGCGTCTTTTTATTTTGGAAGTGCGCGCCAAAACAAGACACTGCGTATTATGGGCAGCGGTTTTGTAGTTTTGTCCGTTTGTTATGGATATCAGGTATTTGACCTGTTGGCGTATGTACAGGCGAGTCTGTTGACGTTTTATACCCTGACCGTTATTTTATCCTTGGCCGCCCAAGTTCGCTTGATGGATACTTATACGGATGATTTACAACAAAAATTAGACACTGAAGAACAAAGTAAGCGAGAAATGTGGCAAATTTTACCATTCCCGATTGTTGTTTCGCGTCTGCGGGATGATATGATTTTATATATGAATCCCATTTGTTGTCAGGTCTTTGGCGTGGTAGATGCCGAAAGTTTGCTGGAAACGCGCTTTTCGGATTATTTTATTGAATCCACCAAGCGTATGGATTTATTGAATGATTTACGACAAAATCGCATTGTACAATCTTTTGAAGTTCAAGTCAAATCCCCCAATCAGGCTGAACCGATATGGATTGCTTTAACATCGCACATTACAACATGGCAAAAAGAAATGGTGATTTTTTCTACGTTTCAGGATATCACTCAACAAAAGAAGATGATTACTCGTTTGGGCAAGCAGGCTTCCACCGATCCTTTAACCGGTTTATATAATCGGCGGCAGTTTGAGATTTTAGCCAATCAGAGTTTATCATCGGCCCGCCGATATAATACACCGTATGCGGTGGGGATGTTGGATATTGACTTTTTCAAAAAAGTCAATGATACTTATGGACATGAAGCCGGTGATAAGGTATTGAAAAATTTGGCAGATACGATTAAAAAGACTTTACGTCAATCGGATATTGTGGCCCGGTATGGCGGTGAAGAGATTGTGATTTTCTTTGTACATACACCGCCCTCTAAATGCTATGTCGCGGCCGAGCATATTCGGAAAGCAGTGGGTGAAATGAATACGGTTGTTGACGGTCAATCTATCCCTATTACGGTTAGTATCGGTATTTCCGATTGTCAAAATATGGATTTGGATTCTTTGATCAAACAAGCCGATGAAGCCTTGTATTATTCCAAAGAAAATGGTCGGAATTGTACAACCTTATATTATCGTATGCGGACGGATTTCAATAAAGAGGCGGCTAAACAAGCGGAAACGGACGATACGGCGAAAGGTCAGAAATGAAGGTAGAATATTCGCGGGCTTGGTTATTTCCGGCGGTTTGCCTGGTTATTACCGGCTACTTTGTGTTTCACAGTATTCAGGGCAGTCGCGGCTATCGGCGTATGCATCAGGTGGAACAAGAAATTATCTTGGCACGACATGTGGCTGAAGAAACGCGGGCTGAACGAGATTTATTGAAAAACAAAGTCCAGGCGTTATCTTCGGAATCATTGGATTTGGATCAACTGGAAGAATCCGCGTTGCACATTTTGAATATGGGTCCCCCGGACGATCAAGTGATCTTTTTAAACCGTTGATTCGGATTTTTGTGTTTGATCCGGTGCCAAACGGGCATAACACAACATGAATAACGCCGGCACCATCATGATTCCCGTCAATGCGAAATAAACGGGCCAACCGCACAAGTGGGCCAACCAACCGCTTCCGGCCCCCAACAACGTTAACGGCACCATGGTCAGTGCATTCAGAAAGCCATATTGTGTGGCTGAAAAATCGCGTGAGCACATGCGGGACAGGAAGACACTCCATACTGCTCCGCCAATTCCGCCGACAATGTTATCAAAAACGATCACCATCATAAACAGGGGAATGCTGGGTCCCGCTATCGCCAAGCCGGCAAAGGCCATACTGGTTAAAATCTCAATCAGGCCCAATGTCATCAATAACGGTTTGAAACGAAAGCGCCCCAGCACCAGCCCCCCCATACAGATCCCGATAGTCGTAATCAAAGACCCGAATGTGGCGGAAACCGTTGCAATTTGGCTTTTTGTAAAGCCGATATCCGCATAAAAAGGATAGGCCATTTTCCCCAACATACCGTTGCACATCTTGTATAAAATGATAAAACTGCACAGCCACAACATATTTTGCCGTTGCATCAGGTCGCGAAACGGAATGATGACCATGGTTTTGAAGGTGGCGGGTATTTGTTTTGTATGCGGTTCATGCAGGCATATCAACGATATTACTCCGGCACCGATCATGATCATAGACAGGCGATAGACCCAGTGCCAAGATATCAGGCCGGACAAGGCTATCATACCGGCCGTGGCGGCAAAATATCCCAATCGCGTCCCGAATTGGAAAAGTACGGTTCCCTGATTAAGGCGTTCCCCCGAAAGGGTATCAATACGCAACGCATCAACCGTGAGTTCCTGACTGGCACCACAGACAGCAATAAACAAACACACGCCGAACAAGGGTATGGTTTGAGTTTGCGGATTCAAAAATGACAAGCATATCAGGCCCACCAGGATACCGATTTGAAAGAGTAAACACCACGTTTTTTTATGTCCGAAACGTTGGAAACCCGGCAACTGAAGCCGATCAATCAACGGAGCCCATAAGAATTTCAGGCTGTACGGTAAAGTGACCATGGCAAACAGACCTATTTTTTGCAGGTCAACCCCACTGTCCTTTAACCACAGCATCAACAACCCGCCCATCAGGTTGATAGGAGCCTGTACCGAAATACCCAATCCCAAAAAAGGCATCATGCCTGATTGACAATATCCTTTGATTCGGTTCAGGAATCGGGCCATGCTTTACACCTCGGGCAAGCGACCGCGTTCAAATTTACGCCGGTCATTGCTATCCAATAATTTTTTACGCAAGCGAATGGTTTTCGGTGTTACTTCCACCAATTCATCTTCTTCAATATAGGCCAATGCCGCCTCCAAAGACATTTGCACCGGCGGAATCAAGGCCACAGCTTCATCTTTGCCGGCCGCCCGCATGTTGGTTAGTTTCTTGCCTTTAATCGGATTGACTTCAATATCGCCGGGTTTGGCGTTGGCCCCGATAATCATACCGGGATACACGGACACACCCGCCGGTATAAACAGGGGACCGCGTTCTTGAATGTTCCATAGGGCATAGGCCACCGACTTACCCGATTCGGTGGAAATCAACACACCGTTGCGCCGACCGGAAATGGGGCCCTTATAGGGGGCATAACTGTGGAACAGGCGATTCATAACACCGGTTCCACAGGTATCGGTTAAAAATTCACTGTGATACCCGATTAAACCACGGGAGGGAGCCAAGAATGTCAAGCGCGTTTTTCCGCCGCCACTGGGGACCATTTCGGTCATTTCGGCCTTACGCACACTCATCTTTTCCACTACAACGCCGGTGTAGGCATCATCCACGTCAATTACCACTTCTTCCATCGGTTCAAACTTGTGTCCTTGTTCATCGGTGTGAAACACCACACGGGGACGTGAAACGGATAATTCGTACCCTTCGCGGCGCATGGTCTCAATTAAGATCCCCAGTTGTAATTCACCCCGGCCGGCCACTTCAAAGGAATCCGTGGTATCCGTGCGTGAAATTTTCAGGGCGATATTTCCTTCCGCCTCTTTTTCCAACCGATCCCAAATCATGCGAGATGTTACTTTATCTCCTTCGGTTCCGGCCAAAGGTGATGTGTTAATGGAAAACGTCATGGCCAAAGTCGGAGGATCAATGGGAAGTGCATGCAACGGTTCTTCTACGCTTAAATCACACAGAGTATCTGCCACGGTTGCGTCTGAAAAACCTGCAATACTGACAATATCTCCGGCCAAGCCTTCGGCAATCGGTTGGCGCTTCAAACCACGAAAAGCCACAATTTTAGAAGCGCGCGCCGTTTCCACCGGTTTACCTTCACGGGATAACGCTTTAATCGTTTGATTGGTTTTGATCTTTCCTGATGTAATCCGCCCCGTTAAAATACGCCCGACAAAAGGATCAGATTCCAGGGTTGTGACCAACATCTTGAACGGCCCGTTTTCATCGCAAACGGGGGCCGGTACATGTTCCAAAATTTTGTTAAACAAAGGGGTAATATCTTTGCGTTCATCGGTCAATGTATTGGCCGCCCATCCATCGCGTCCCGATGCAAACAAAGTGGGAAAATCCAACTGTTCATCGGTAGCCCCCAAGTTTGCAAACAAGTCAAACACCTCATTTTGGACTTCAATCGGACGTGCATCTGACCGGTCTACTTTGTTGATAACAACAATCGGACGCAGACCTAATTTCAGGGCCTTGCTTACCACAAATTTTGTTTGGGGCAGGGGGCCTTCTGCCGCGTCAACCAACACGATAACACCGTCCACCATGGACAAGATACGTTCCACTTCACCCCCGAAATCGGCGTGGCCCGGTGTGTCAACGATGTTGATGCGTGTTCCGTGCCATTCTACCGATGTACACTTGGCGAAGATGGTAATGCCGCGTTCGCGTTCCAAATCACCCGAATCCATGGCACAAGTGGCCACCTGCTGATTTTCACGAAAAGCACCGCTTTGTTTCAAAAAAGCGTCCACGAATGTTGTTTTGCCATGGTCAACGTGCGCGATAATCGCGATATTACGTATATTTTGAGTCATCTGTTTTTGTCCTTATAAAAAATGAATTGCGCGAATTATACACAATTTCAATCAAAAAGTCCAGTAAAAAACGAAAAAATATGACAGATTCCATGAAAAACGGCGGACAAAAAGCCCGCCGTTCGTGTCGCCTGAAAAAAATCTTAAAACGGGATCTCATCGTCAAAACCGCCGTTTCCGGTAGCCGGTGCCGAATCCCAGCCGTTGGCGGTCGCCGTATCCGCCGGAGTGGGATCGGCTCCCGCATCATTGGATTGTGTGTTCCGGTTGTCCAGCATCACCAACTCACCCCGATAAGCCCCCAACACGATTTCAGTTGTGAACTTATCTTGACCTGAAGCATCGGTAAACTTACGCGTTTGTAAGGAACCTTCCACATAAACTTTTGATCCTTTTTTCAAGAAGCGTTCAGAAAAATCCGCCAGGTTAGAGTTGAAAACAACAACACGATGCCATTCGGTTTTTTCCTGTCGTTCACCGCTTTTATCTTTCCATGTATCCGAAGTGGCAACGGACAGGTGGACAATCTTTTGCCCCGCATTTGTGTGCCGAATTTCCGGATCGCGTCCCAAATTACCGACCAAGATTACTTTGTTAATACTGCCAGCCATAATAATTTCCTTTCGTTAAACTGTATTATCGGGTATATCATACACTGTTTTTTATAAAAAAGCAAACTTTTTGTGCTATCCCCGCAACAATTCACCCGACAGGCGTAAAACATCGGGGTTCGTAGCAAATTTTCGCCGCCAATCGTCTACACCTTTTGTCCAATCGGTACGCGGAATGTCGGGGTGATTTTTGAAGCGGATAAAGAAATCATGGATGGTTTGGTGAATATCGGCCGGTGCATCGGGCAGGGCTGCCACGTCCAAATACGTTTCCAATGCGACATCGTAATCTTCCAAGTCCGCCGCCATATCGGCCACCGTGCGTCCCAGTTCGGAATCTTCCGGGGCCAATGAGAAGGCTTGACGTAACGCGTAAACGGCTTCGCCTTCGTGCTTTAAGGCAACCAAACAATGGGCCACATTGACATACGACGGGGCAAAGTTTTCATCGGTCAAAATGGCCGCATCACAGGCGTTCAAAGCATCTACATACCGTCCCAGCGTATACAAAGTAGACCCGTAATTGCACCGGGCTTGGACATCAAATGTATCCAACTCAATCGCCTGTGCATAGGCTTTCAGGGCTTCTTCAAAACGGCCCAAACCGTACAGGGCATTACCTTGAATGACAAATAAAGAGGCCCGGACTTCATCATCGTCTTCATCTTCATCAGCAATAGGGGCATCCAACAAAGCGGTGGAATCCACCAAGACTTCGGCAAATCGCCCGGCGGCGTTCCATTCATTTAATCGGCTGATTTCAGTATTGATTTTATCTATAGTATCCATGTTGTTCTCCTTATGCTAAAATACGTTCAACGGTTTCACGGGCGTTGGTGGACAGGTCCGGGATAGCCAATAACCCTTCTAAAGCCAAACGAGCCGCCGCTTTTCGGGCGGAATCAAATTTTTTGAACCGCGCAAAAGCCGTCAGTAAACGCGCCGACAGATGAGGGTTTAATTTATCAACCAAAGCGCATTGTCCTGCAAAGAAACGGTATCCTTCACCGTCTGCCCGATTAAAGGCCGTCAGGTTCCCCGAAAAGGCTCCGATAACCGACCGAACTTTGTTGGGGTTTTTATAATCAAAAACAGGATGATTGATTAAACCCCGTACGACAGCCAACGCATCGGCCACCGGATCACGGGCCTGTATGACAAACCACTTATTCAGGACTAAATCATCTCCGTCATACCGTTTATAGAAATCGGCCAGGGCTTCTTCTTTATGCGGTAATCCGTTATTGACCAGGATATTCAAAGCCGCCAATCTGTCGGTTAGATTGTCCGCCGACTGATACTGTTCCCAGGCCAAGTCCCGATGTTGCGTCAGGGCCAAATACCCCAAGGCTACATTTTTCAGGGCGCGTTGTGCGGCCGGTTCGGCTTCGGGTGAATAAGGACCGGGGACTTGATTGTCGTGATACAGACGCAGCAGATCTTGTGTGTAAGTATCGGCAAAGGCCTGTCTCATGGCTTGTCGGACGGCTACAACGGTATCTAAATCCACCGTGTCCAAACGATCTATTAAATCATTTTCGGTCGGTAAAACGATGGCGCGGGCCAAAAAGGCTTTGTCTAAATTCGGTTGCGTTAAATAAGATCCCAAGGCGTTGATAACGTCCTGTTCCGGTGTCATGTTTTTATTTTGTACCATACGCAACATTGAATCTAATGCATATTGTTGACCGACATCATAGCGATTAAATAAATCCGAATCGTACGTCATCAAAAGCAAACGGTTTTCCGGTGTGTAGGCTATGTCTATATCCACCGGTGCCGTAAAGCCCCGATTCACGGACAAAACGGGTTGCACTTTTAACTTTTTGAATGTAAAGGTCTGAACCTTATCTTTCAGGATAAAAGTTCCCGTTTGTATATCTTTCCCGTCCGGACCGATCAGGCCGTATGCCAACGGTATCACAAAAGGTGTTTTGCATGACCGATGTGATTGTGTCATTTTGACCGTGAATGTACCATCTTGCCAGGTCGTTTGAATGGCGACTTTCGGGCGACCGGCCACGGCATACCATTGTTTGAATTGAGTCAAATCCGTGTGTGAACCGTCTTCAATGGCTTTGACAAACTCATCAATGGTTACGGCTTGCCCGTCATGACGTTTGAAGTAAATATCACACCCTTTACGAAAGGCTTTATCTCCGACAATGGCCTGTTGCATACGGATGACTTCGGCCCCTTTTTCATAAATGGTCGTGGTGTAAAAATTTTCAATTTCCTGATACGAAGCAGGCCGTACCGGATGGGCCAGCGGACCGTCATCTTCCGGATACTGAAAAGTCCTTAGCGTGATGGCATCATCAATACGACCTACGGATCTGGAACGGGTATCGTATCCGAATTCTTGATCCCGAAAGACCGTAAATCCTTCTTTTAACGATAGTTCAAACCAACTGCGCAATGTAACACGATCGCCGCTGTAATTGTGGAAGTATTCATGTCCGACAACGTGTTCAATATATTCAAACGTTGCATCTGTTGCTGTATCTTTTGAGGCTAATAAAGCCGCATCGTTAAAGATATTTAACGATTTATTTTCCATGGCTCCGGCATTAAAGTGAGAAACGGCAACGATATTAAAAGATTGCAAATCGTATTCCAATCCGAAGCGTTTTTCATCCCAAGCCATCGCTTTTTTCAAGGATTCCATAGCCCAACCCAAGCGATCTTTTTTGCCCCGTTCACAATATAGGCCCAGTTTAACGACTTTACCGGATTTTGTGGTAAAGGTATCATGAATGGAATCCAAATCCCCCGCCACCAAGGCGAACAGATAACTGGGCTTGTTAAAAGGGTCTTCAAAGACAACGGTATCACCCGTATCTTTGACTTTGTTTCCGTTGGAAAGCAGAACGGGATATTTCTGACGATCGGCATGAATGGTTACGGTCCACTTGCTGGGAACATCGGAATGATCGGGGTAATATGTAATGCTGCGGAAACCTTCGGGTTCACATTGTGTGCACAGCATACCGTCCGAAGCATATAAACCGGCCAGACGTGTATTGGCCGATGGATTGATTCCCACCGTTGTTTCCAGGATGAATGTTTTAGCCTGCGGATGCAATGTCAAAGTCGTATCTGTCAACTCGTAATCGGCAGGTGTCAGAGACTTTCCGTCTATCTTTATTTCTTGCAGGGTCATATACTGCCCGTTTAATACCAATGCTTTGCGTGTATCATAGTCTGCAAAAGCCAATTTGGCCCGCACGATGGTTTGTGTCGGATCCAATGTGAACTCCAAGTCCGTTGTGGCTAACCGGTAATGAGGGGCCACATAGTCTTTTCTGTATTTAATGCCCATTTTTATTTTTCCTTTCTTGTAATTGACGATACCAATAGGCTTGCCTGTCCGGGTTTTCGCCGTCATACAGGGCGATCAAACCGGTTATGGCATTGATATTTCCTTTTTCTGCCGCGCGTTCATACAGGATCATCAGGTCTGCCGGTTGATAGTCCCCCATATATCCCCGTTGCATCCATACCCCCATGGCATACAAAGCGTTCGGATAATCTTGATCTGCCGCCGCTTTCATCCATTTGAGGGCCAAGTCCCGATTTTCGGGTATTTTATCGCCTACATCATACATGACGGCCAAAGTGTATTGCGATTCGGCCATTCCCCCCTCGGCCGCTTTTGTTAGGTTTTTCAGTGCTGCCCGATAATTTTTTTCATGCAGCTGCGTTTGGGCTAAGGCGGCATACTCCATAGGTGTTTTGAAACTGACATGCACAATAATGCCACCCACAACAATCAACGACACAATCAAGGCTGCCACAATCAAGTGTGTCGGTTTCAGATTTGATATCCGTTGGCGCATAGTTTCTCCTTGCAAAAATTCCAAAATCCGTGTAGAATGACATTCATTGTTTTTAATTGTAAAAGGAAAAAAGTTTTTGTGCAAGGTTTTTTACTATAAAAAGTTCAATTTTTTGCCCGAAACAGGGATATTGACCCTGACATACGGTATAGACGACAATCACACGTTTACCGAAACCATGGTGTTTCCGGGTGCTCCGTTTGCTTTGTCATCGGGTAAGGAACGGGCTTTAAATCAAATTTTTCGTTTGTTGCATGTGGCAGCGGGAATCAGTTATTACAAAGCCTTTCTGCCCCCTGAAATTTGTATTGAAGGGGACGGCTTGACCGAATCGGAAGCTGCGTTTTTTAATCATTTTTATCTGTCAGGTTTGGGTGAGTTTGCCGTACGCAATCATTTGAATCTGCAAGGCCGAATTGATTTTCCGGCGGATTCGTCGGTTCGGCGAACACCGGCCCGATTACGCCTGCCGTATAATGCTCTTATTCCGGTTGGCGGGGGCAAGGATTCTTGTGTCACAACGGAACTGATCAAGCAAACCGATTTGCCGGCCATGACGATAGCCATGGGATGCCCGCGTCCGATACGGGATTGTATGGATATTTCCGGGTTGCCGTCCGTCTGCTTATCCCGTGAACTGGATTCGCATTTATTAGAATTAAATCAAACGGGAACGGTGTATAACGGGCATGTGCCGATTACAGGGATTCTGGCCTTCGTCTTATGGGCGGCCGCGATTTTATATGATAAAAAGTATGTGGTGATGTCCTGTGAACGATCGGCCGATTCGGGCAACATGACACAAGGCGATTTGGTGATCAATCATCAATATAGTAAATCCTTTGCCTTTGAACGGGATTTTTATGCTCTGACACAAACAATAACGCCCGAGTTTCGGTATTTTTCTCTCTTGCGTCCTTTATCCGAAGCACATATCGGTCAATTATTTTCCCGTTTGTGTACGGCGTATTTTCCTGCGTTTACCAGTTGCAATCGCGCGTTTCGCTTGGATAAAACAAAAAGGCTGGACCGGTGGTGCGGTACCTGTGATAAATGTCGTTTTGTATTTTTAATTTTGGCTCCGTTTTTGGAACGGGATACATGGATACATCTGATGGGGTGCAACCCGTTGAATGACGATGAACAAATCGGCGGGTATCGTGAATTATTGGGATTGACGGGACATAAACCGTTTGAATGCGTGGGCGAATTGGATGAATCTCGTTGGGCGTTCGGGTGTTTGGCTCAACGGCCGGAATGGCAAAACGATGTAGTGATCCGGGCGTTGGCGGATCAAGTGTCGGTACCTGATGGGACCTTGATTTTTCAACCGTCCGGTTCCCATCTGATTCCTGAGGAATTAACACATGTATTGGAAAAATTTAGATAATAAACGAGTCGGTATTTGGGGAATGGGGCGTGAAGGTCAGGCGGTCCGTCAGGCCTTGTCCCGCCATGCACCGGGGGCAACAATTATTGAGATCGGCGAAGACAATACGGCCGACATAAAGGTTTGTGATGTTGTGGTCAAGTCGCCGGGCGTTAGTTTATATCGCCCTGAAATTCAGGCCGCTCTGCAACAGGGGATCACTATCACTTCGGGAACAAACCTGTATTTTGCAAACAAAAAGTCATCGGTATTTGTGGTGGCTGTAACGGGAACAAAGGGGAAAAGCACGACATCGGCCTTGTTGGCGCATACGTTGCAGTTCCTGGGACAATCAGTAGTCTTGGGCGGGAATATCGGGAAACCTTTGTTGGATTTTGTGGATGAGACACCGGATATACTGGTGGCCGAATTATCCAGCTATCAGTGTGCCGATTTTTCGGGGCGGCCGAATATCGGGATTCTAACCAACCTATATCCCGAACATTTACAATGGCACGGGTCTCATGAACGGTATTACCAGGATAAATGTCGGATGATACGGTCTGCCGCACGGGCGATCTTGAACGAAAATGATGAAACGACAAAAGCACTAAATCCGGTAAAAAATCCTGTTTGGTTTAATGCGCCGGCGGGCATGCATGTGCAAGATGATATGTTTTATGACGGAGAAACAGCTTTATTTCCTGTCTCTTGTCTGACGGCCCCCGGGATACATAATGCATGGAATGCCTGTGCCGTATTGGCGGTGGTCAAAGAATTGGGGTTTGAACCATGTCGTTGTGCAACACCGTTTTCAACGTTTCAACCTTTGCCACACCGATTGCAAATTTTGGGTACAATGCACGGATTGACCTATGTGGATGACAGTATTTCTACAACCCCTGAAACGGCTATGGCGGCTTTGCGGGCCCTGGACAAGGGGGGGGATATAACGTTATTAGCCGGTGGTTTTGACCGAGGACAGGATTATACGAATCTGGTTGCTCTGATGAAGAAACATCGGGATAAATGGCGGTTGGTCACATTGCCGGATACGGGAACACGTTTGGGACAAATGGCACAACAGGCCGGTATAGAAACCGTGCCGACTTCGGACATGCCGACAGCGGTCAGTATTGCCCAGCATATCACGCCGATCGGCGGAGTTATTTTGTTATCTCCGGCCGCCCCCAGTTATAATATGTATCGGAATTTTGAAGAGAGGGGTTTAGATTTTAAACATTGGTCCGGTGTTTAGCCGAAAAAAAACCGGCGGTTTTACCGCCGGCTTTCTTGTTATTTATCCACGCATTGCGGACAAGGTTCATTCGGATCCGGACACGGACAAACCGGTGCCGGCTGAGCCGGTTGCTTTTTATATTGACTCCACCATGTTTCTTCTTTTTCAAGAATGGGCTCCGGCGGTGGAACGGTTTCGGTAATGGTTTCTGAATTCACCACTGTATCCGATACGACTTCATCGGCATTTTGGGCCGGATTTTGGGCCGGAACAACCGGGTCTTTTGTTTCTGCCGGTAAAGGAGGTACCGTTTCAACCAAATTGGCAGTTGCAGTGATCGGTGAAGGTGTCGGGATATCTACCAACCGTTCTTCCGTTTCAATCACGATCACGCGTTCGGTCTTGTATGTACCGGTAGATTCATCGTAAGATGACGTGCTTTCATTTTTCAAAATAGCCAATGCTTTGCCGTCTTCCGTACGACCGGTAACAAAAGTTTTTGGCTTGTTTTTATAATAGGTATTCAAGACACATTGACGATAGGCATCATGGTCTCCGGCAAATGTACATCCGACTTCTTCGCGGGCCAAACGGTTGTTTTCATCACGAATATCACGGGCCATATCCAAGTCCGGTTCAAAATTACTGCACGCCGTTACGGCGACACCGGCACATAAAATGATCGCAAATTTCTTCATTTTTTCTCCTTTTTATAAAAAATCACAAGACCACATATTTCCTTCATAAAACTTTTTTTTGAAAAAAGCAACATTTTTATTTATTTTTTAGCGGTCGTGGTGACCAAGACGGTGAAGAAGCGTCTTCTTTTGTCGGAAAAACCAGTTCATTGTGGCCTGTGAGATCAATAGAATACAGGCGAACACCGCCACCGTGACCGTTGTTATCCCATTTTGTCTGTTTAAAAAAGGCCAGTACCCGACCGTTGGGAGCCCAGGTTGGTCCTTCCACCAAAAATCCGTTTGTAATCAGGCGTTCTCCCGAACCGTCCGGGCGCATAACACCGATGTGGAAAACACCGTCCTTTATTTTTGTAAAAGCAATATAATCCCCGCGGGGTGACCAAACCGGAGTTGCGTAAGAACCGTCCCCGAAACTGATACGCCGCAAATTATCTCCATCGGCATCCATGATATAGAGTTGCTGCGAACCACTCCGATCCGAATTGAAAACGATACGTTTGCCATCAGGGGCATAACAGGGGGACGTGTCAATGGCCGGATGAGATGTCAGGCGTTTTTGTGCCTTTGTCCGCATGTCATACGTATAAATGTCCGAATTTCCGCGGGAGGCCAAACTCATAATCAATTTGGACCCGTCGGGCGAAAATTGCGGGGCAAAAGACATGCCGTTAAATTGTCCGATCATTTCGGTTTCCCCCGTTCGCAGGTCTAAGGTATAGACTTTCGGATTGCCGCCTTTGTAGGAAAAGTAAGCAATTTTTTGTAAAGTAGGCGAAAAGCGGGGCGTTAAGGCCATTTCATTTCCGTCTGTCAGATACCGAAAATTGGCCCCGTCCTGATCCATGATAGCCAAGCGTTTTTTACGTTTATCCTGCCGTCCCGTTTCGGACACAAAGACGATTTGTGTATCAAAATATCCGGTTTCACCCGTGATTCGTTCATATACGGCATCGGCAATCATGTGGGCAATTTTGCGTTCGGATTCCGAATCGGTGGTCATCACTTTGGCATCCATCGGTGTTTGAGCATAAACGTCCCACAGGCGGAAAGAAACTTTTAAGCGGCCGTCCGGGGTGGTTTCGGCTTGTCCGTATAACAAAGCCTGAGCCTTAATTCCTTCCCAATCGGAAAAAACAGGGCGTGTGTTAATATCGGTAATATGTTGAATATAGGCATCGCGATTGACCAAGCGAAACAATCCCGATCGTTCCAAATCGGCGGCAATAATATCCGTTAAATCATGCGCTGCAGCGGCGTTGCCGGTAAAATAAGGAATGGCGATGGGAATCGGATCCGATACGGCACCGGCGACATCTATCTTCAAGACGGCTCGGGCCGGTACAACCAAGAACATACACAAAATAGTCAAACAAAATCGTTTGAATCCAAACATTGATACAAGGCCTCCTTATCACCTTACTGGGGCAGTATCACACAATTTTTATCAAAATTCAATTAAAAAAGTTGCGAAAGTTTTTTTTTCTTGCTATTATTCGGATTAGGAAACAAAAAGGAATAAAAAAATGAAACATATTTTGAACGGTTGTGTACTTGTGTCGGTTCTGATGCTGGCGGCGTGTGCCGCCGATATAAACAAAGACGGTATGTCGCCGGAAGACTTGTATACCATCGGCTATCGGGCCTTTCAGGATACCGATTATAATAAGGCCGCCGAATACTTTGACGAAGTGGAAAAGCAACACCCGTATTCCGTTTGGTCCGAACGGGCACAAATTATGGCGGCGTATGCGTATTATCGCGAAAATGAATATGATGATGCTATTTTGGTTTTGGAACGCTTTATCCAACTGCACCCCGGTAATCGGAATACACCGTATGCCGTCTATTTAAAAGGCCTATGCTATTTTGAACAAATGTCCGATGCGGCCCGAGAACAATCTATGACGGAACGGGCACGGGATACATTTGCGGAATTGATTGTCCGTTATCCGGATTCCGTATATGCGACCGATGCCCGGGTTAAAATGAACGAAATGACGGGGCACCTGGCGGCACAAGAAATGGTCATCGGGCGGTATTATTTGCAACATCGGGATTTAATCCCTGCCATCAACCGCTTTAAGAACGTGATAGAAAACTATGCCGAGACCAATCAGGCCCCGGAAGCCTATTATCGTTTGGTGACGGCCTATTATATGTTGGGCATGAAGCGGGCTGCGCACGATACGGCCGATGTAATGGCCCGCAAGTATACCGACAATCCGTGGACGAAAAAAACCTTGAAATTGGTTAAAAAGGAAGGATAATATGCTGACGCGCCTATCTGTTCGCCAGGTGGTTTTGATTGAAAAATTGGATTTGAATTTTGAATCCGGTTTGGCGGTGTTTACAGGTGAAACAGGGGCAGGAAAATCTATCTTGCTGGATTCGTTATCTTTGGCTTTGGGAACTCGGGCGGACGCAGGGTTGGTTCGTCAAGGGGAAAAAGAAGCGTCTGTAACGGCATGTTTTTCCGTACCGATGTCGCATGCCAGCGGTGTGTTGTTGACGGAGCACGGCATGGCTTTTGATGGCGAGATTATTTTGCGCCGAACCATTACGGCCGATGGTCGGAGTCGGGCTTTTATCAATGATGAACCGGTCAGCGTGGGCTTTTTACGTACGGTGGGGGATACGCTGGTGGAAATTCACGGTCAATTTGCTTCGCATCGCTTGTTGAATCCTGCCACGCATTTGGACACGTTAGATGCTTATGGGGCGTTGGCAGATTTAGAAGCCGATTGTCGGCGGGCGTATCAGATGTGGCGGTATAAAAAAGAACAACGTGATGCCGCTGAACAAAACCTGATGCAGGCTCAAAAAGATGAAGCCTATTTGCGTGATTCGGTGGCGGATTTGGAACGTTTGAACCCCCGCCCGGATGAAGAAGAAGCCTTGATACAACGGCGTACGACGTTGATGAACGGCGAAAAAATCGTCACGGCATTGAATACGGCGTATGCTTTATTGGCTGACGATGAAAACGGGTGTGCACGGCAACTGGGGGAAGCACTGGCCCAGTTGGAACACGCTAATGCTTGGGCGGATCAGGCTTTGTCCGGCATTACCGAACAAGTGTCTCAGGCGACTGCATTGTTGGAAGACGCGGCGGCCACGTTGGAAAAGAGTACGGCGGATTTCGGTGATGTGTCGGAATTACCGACGATTGATGATCGTTTGTTTGCGTTGCGCGATATGGCGCGTAAACATCAGGTTGATATTGCTGAACTGCCTAATGTGTTGGAACAAATGAAAGAGAAACTGTCTCAGGTAGACAAGGGAGCAACAACGATTGCCGATTTTGCGCGACAGGAAGAACAAGCCCGTTTGGCCTATATGACCTGTGCCGAAAAATTATCATTGGCCCGCGGGCAGGCGGCCGAGCGTTTGGATGCCTCGGTGGGACGGGAACTACCGGCTTTGAAACTGGGAAAAGCCGTATTTCAAACGGCTGTTGAACGCTTGCCGGATACGGCATGGTCGGCCACCGGTGTGGATAAAGTGGCCTTTTTGGTCTCTACGAATAAGGGGACCCCGCTGATGCCGATTAATAAAGTGGCATCCGGTGGGGAATTGGCGCGCTTTATGTTGGCCTTAAAGGTCAATTTAGCCGATACAGATGATGTCAATACTTTGGTATTTGATGAAGTGGATAGCGGTGTCGGCGGGGCAACGGCGGCAGCCGTTGGGGCGCGCTTGGCCCGACTGGGGCAAACGCATCAGGTTTTGGTCGTTACGCATTCACCCCAGGTGGCGGCTCATGGGGCAACGCATTTTACCGTACGCAAAGAAGAAACACCTGCCGGCGTATTGACAACAGTAGATCAATTAACCGACCAAGCACGTACTGATGAGTTGGCGCGGATGTTATCAGGGGCCTCGGTTACCCAAACGGCTCGCACTATGGCACAGGAGTTATTGGATACATGTTCAAAGACATAAGCACATTGACTCTGGCGGAAGCGGCCGAAGAATTGGCCTTTTTGGCACATCGTATGGCCGAGTTGGATATTGCCTATCATCAACAGGATGCCCCTTTGGTTTCTGATGCCGAGTATGATGCCTTGAAACGCCGCAATGAACTCTTGGAAGCCGCGTTTCCGGACCTGATACGTTCGGATAGCCCTTCGCACAGGGTTGGGGCTGCGGTGGCCGCCGGGTTCGGGCAAATCACACACAGTATACCGATGTTGTCTTTGGGCAACATCTTTACGGAAGACGATGTTTATGACTTTATGGATAAGATTCATCGTTTTTTGGGTGTACCGGCGGATGAGCCGATTGAGATGGTAGCCGAACCTAAAATTGACGGTTTGTCCTTTTCGGCCGTTTATCAAGAGGGCGAGTTCCGGTATGGAGCCACACGGGGTGATGGTGCCGTGGGTGAAGACATTACTGAAAATTTGAAGACGATTCGGGAATTACCGTTGCATTTGGCGGAAACCGGCGATGATTTATTTGCAAAAACGGTTCCGTCTTTTGTGGATATTCGGGGTGAAGTGTATATGGCCCGTCGTGATTTTCTGGATTTGAATCGGGTGCAGACGGAACAAAATAAAAAGACCTTTGCCAATCCGCGGAATGCGGCGGCCGGATCTTTACGGCAACTAAACCCGGCAGTAACGGCCGGTAGGAAACTCAGCTTGTTTGCCTATGCGGTGGGACGCACGGATAATCCGCCCTGGACCACACATTGGGAGTTTCTGCAACAACTGAAACGTTGGGGATTTCCGGTCAATCCCGAGATTTGCATGTGCCGATCGGCGGCGGAAATGGTGTCATTCTTCCGAAGATTGGGTGAAAAACGGGCGACATTGCCGTATGATATTGACGGTGTTGTTTATAAAGTCAATCGGTTGGATTTACAACGCCGATTGGGTTTTATTGCCCGCTCACCCCGTTGGGCCATTGCACACAAGTTTCCGGCCGAACAGGCGCAGACCCGTTTGACGGCGATTCGGATTCAGGTGGGCCGAACGGGGGCGTTGACCCCTGTTGCAGATTTGGAACCCGTGAATGTCGGGGGAGTGATTGTGCAGCATGCCACATTACACAATGCTGATGAAATTGCCCGTAAAGATATTCGTCCG
The DNA here is from genome assembly GCA_934202735.1 of uncultured Alphaproteobacteria bacterium. Taxonomy (GTDB): domain Bacteria; phylum Pseudomonadota; class Alphaproteobacteria; order CAAHEQ01; family UBA3637; genus CALXZG01. The sequence goes on from CAKPYH010000002.1 coordinate 22,495, forward strand.
GGTGATACGGTGGTGATTCAACGGGCCGGTGATGTGATACCGCAAATCGTTCGTGTTGTTTTGGATAAACGGCCGTCAACCAGTATTCCTTTCGTGTTTCCCGCCAGTTGTCCCGAATGCGGGTCGCATGCGGTGCGCGAAGGTGATGATGCCGTGATTTATTGTACGGGCGGTTTGATTTGCCCGGCGCAGAAGAAAGAACGCCTGAAACATTTTGTATCCAAAGAAGCCTTGGATATAGAAGGTTTGGGGGATAAGAATATAGATTTGTTTTATCGGCTGGGGTGGATTGAAACGCCGGCGGATATCTTTACGTTGGAAAAACGGCACACGTTGGATATTTTAGGCCTGGACGGATGGGGTCAAAAATCGGCTTTGAACCTGTTTTCTGCGATTGAAACGGTACGCCGGGGGGTACCCTTACATCGGTTTATTTATGCGTTGGGAATTCGCGAAGTAGGGGAAGCAACGGCCAAAATCTTGGCAGCACGTTTTTTATCTTGGACGGCTTTTCGTACGACAATGGAGTCTGAACAAGCGTCAGAATTATTGACGCAAATAGAAGGGATTGGTACGACAATGGCGGCCGAAATAACCGATTTTTTTGCTGAACCCCATAACCGGTCGTTATTGGATGTCCTGGTGCCGATGATGGTGATTACCGATGAAAAACAACAAATCAGAAAGCAAACTCCCTTGACCGGTAAGACGGTTGTTTTTACGGGAACTTTACTGACCCTGACCCGGGCCGAAGCCAAAGAAAGGGCCGTGCAAGCGGGGGCTAAAGTGTCCAGTTCCGTTTCTTCTAAAACGGATTTTGTTATAGCCGGATCCGAAGCCGGAAGCAAGTTGAAAAAAGCCGAACAAGCAGGTGTCTCGGTTATAACCGAAGAAGAATTTAAACAATATCTTGACGAAACGATAAAAACAGATTATGATAATGTCCGAGATCTAAAAGGGGTAAATGATGTCAGACCTACAAAATAACAGACAGGCGGTTCCGCCCTCGATGGGGGATACCGAATTATACGAACAAATTGCCGCCGGTGATGAACAGGCCGTTCACACCGCCCGACATAATTCACTCGGTATGTCGGTAATGGTGTGGTATATGCGCTGGACCTTGGCTCTGGATGCCAAACGACGGGAATATCAAAATGTATTTCGTCTTTTGGGGCATATCTGGACGGTCTTTATGACCTTTCTATACCTGTGCGGTATCGTGATGTTTGTGATTTTGGTCGTAAGTTATATGCGCTTTCAACAATATGTGGAAGACTACCTGCGCCGCAACGGGATTGAATATCGGGATGTGCAGATTCCCGGCTATGTGATTTCTAAAATTGAATTGTATGATCTGCATGACAAGCAGAATACATATCACATTGATCGTGTGGTTATCTTCTCAACGTTTTCAGACTTTTTGAATCAACGGGTGAAAAGTGTTTCTTTGGAAGGGGTACGCTTGACTATTGAAGAACACTCCAAAGAAAAATCATCGGCTTTTTTGACGGTTTTGACTCAGTTGAACGATTCGGCTAAAAGTGAAAAAGGATTACGGATTGACTCGTTGGACATTTCGCGGGCTTCTTTATCCGTTAAAGGCAAAAATTATGAATTGCCGATTTCATTTTCTCTGGCGGGTGTTTATGGTCGGGAAACGAAAGTTGCGGCTAATATAAGTATACGCGAACCTTATTTAACGATGACGGGACGATTGGTTATTCAAGACGATGAACGCGGTGCTTCTTGGGACTTGGATATTCAAAACGGGACGGTTTCTTTCCCCGGTCGTCCTCAAGAGACTTTAACCGGCAAGGCTTCTCTGAAAAGTCGGCGCGGTGCGATACAAGAAGTCTCGGCGGATATAGCATTGACGTATGATCAGATCCAAAAGTGGTTTTCATGGCAATTCAATCGGGTACAAGAACGGTTTGACGGTAAAGTGCAAATGCGTTGGGTGGATGTGTCCGGTAAACCCGATGATAAAGTGAATATGGAATTGGGCTTGAAAAATGTTCAGTTTGAATCTGATGGCACAATGAAAACGGATGCCCCCATTCAAGTAACGGTGAATAAAGCCTATTTTAACGGATTTAAATTAGATGATTTGACGGCACAACTTACCGGAACATTATTATGCCACTTGCCTGAAACATGCACCTATGATTTAACACGGCCTACCGAAGTCAATGCGCGTCTCATGCGGTTGTCGGCCCAAGGACAAAATATTGAAAACAGAAACCGGTTTTCTGTCACTGTGGTACCTCAGGTCGGTTTGGTTACGTTGCAACCCCGACAAGGGAACTTGTTGTTTACTTTGCCGATTGAAAAAGTGGATTTTGCCGGTCGGTTCTCGGCATCTAAAGACAACTTGGCCATGCAAGCAAAACGGTTGATTCTGAATGGTCAATACGGGATATTGTCCAAAACGATCAAAATGGGATTACAAGCCGATGATTTAACCTATCGGACGGCTATGCAGGTGATTGAACACGGGACATTGATTGCCGATGATCTCTTTCGGTCAGGGGCTCGGGTCGTGCTGAAATCACCGATGGTACATTTGAATAATGTGTCGTCTTTGAAAGTGCCGTTCAGCTTGGAGTATACGCAAGAAAATAATCGTGATAGTATCTTTATGTCCTTGTTGCCCCAGGGACCGCAAATCTTATTTACCGGGTATTTTGATACGATTGGCGGACAAATTGACGGACAAATTGTTGTCCCGACCTTTGATTTGGAAAAGTTGCCACAACCCTTGAATCAGGTGTCCGGATTGATTTCCCCCACGTTAAAGCAAGTTTCCGGTCAAATGTCCGTTTATGGCCGGTTGTACGGCAATGTCCGAACAAGCCTGAATGGCCCGCTGTATATGGCTCTGTCCGATATGAATGTGAAAACAGATGATTTAACGGTAAAGAACTTGAATACGGCTTTAACATTTCGGACGTTGCGACCGTTATTGACCGATGCGGGACAGCGTGTTTATGTCGGCCGTTTGGAATCTTTTATTCCCTTGGAGAACATAGACATGTCTTTCCAAATGGAGGAAAATTTCGTGCGCTTATCACGGCTGGTTGCGACTTTGGCCGGGGTATCGGTTCAAGGTGAAGAAACTTTGATACCGTATAAGAATGTCGGGACTTTAGTGTATTTGAAAAATGCCAGCGTCAACCTGATGAATGTGTCCGAGACGATTGTCCCGAAAAACTGGAAAATGAAAGGGGCTTTGCAGGGGAGTGTGTTGTTGCCGATAGAAATTAAAAATGCATCTTTCGGTGTGAAGAATGCAACAATTTCTTTGGTCAATACGGCTTTGGAATATATCGGGAATCCGAAGGCAAAGCCCAAGTTTATGAAAAAAGATCAACAACTAGATATTACTTCCGGTACGATTGTTATTGATGGAGAAAACGGAACGGATGTAGATTGGGCAAGGATAAATCTAACGTTGAACGTTTTAACGGAACCATCCAAGTTCCGTCATGTTGTACGGACGGTTTTGACCGATAAAATATCCGATTTAATCCGGTTTGTCGGGCAAAATAAAACCACCGTACCGCCGGAAATTTCTGTTTTGGTGCGGTATATTCAGCAACAAACAGAAACTTTTAGGGTTAAATAAATGTTGAGAATATGAAAAAAGGCTTGCAAAATAAATAAAAATCGTGTATACATATAACCTGTTTTAAGTGTCGGTGGATCCGTGTCGGAAAAATCGGCCGAGTTTAATTTGTTGGAAAGAGTTGTAAAATGGCAGTACCTAAAAAGAAAACATCTAAGTCTAAAAAGAATATGCGCCGGTCGCATTTGGCGTTGGACACAAATACATGTGTAGAATGCCCGAATTGCGGTGAATTGGTTCGCCCGCATCATGTGTGTGAATCTTGCGGCACATATAACAAGAAAGAAATTCTTGTGAAAAAGAAAGAAGAAAAATAACACCGTAGGAGGGGTTATCTTTTGAGTGATACTTTAATTATTTCCGTTGATGCAATGGGTGGGGATCATGCCCCGGCCGCCGTTATTGAAGGCGTTGCCCGTGTCGCTAAAAGCGACCCCTCGGTGTTCTTTTTTCTCTATGGGGATGAAAATAAAATTCAACCCTTGACGCGTCAGTTTGGCTTGTTGCCGGATCGTTTCAAAATTCATCATACGACCCAAGTGGTTAAGCCCGATGATAAACCGTCTGTGGCCATTCGCTCCGGGCGGGAAAGCAGTATGTGGAAAGCCATTATGTCTGTCCGAAACGGTTATGCGCATGCGGTTGTTTCGGCAGGTAATACCGGGGCTTTGATGGCAATGAGTAAGATTTGCCTGGGGACTTTGGCCGGCATTGATCGACCTGCGATTGCCGCTGTTTTGCCGACATTACAAGGGCCCGTGGTGGCTTTGGATTTAGGGGCAAATGCCGAATGTAATTCACAAAACCTGGTTGAATTTTCAATTATGGGGCATGTGTTGCACCACGTATTATTTGGAACAAATAAGCCGTCTATCGGGCTACTGAATATCGGTTCGGAAGAAACCAAAGGACGCGAAGAAATTCGTGAAGCGGCCGGTATCTTAAAAGGCTTTGGCGATAAAGTCAACTTTTACGGTTTTGTGGAAGGCAATGATATTTGTGCCGGTCGGACGCAAGTGGTGGTTGCAGACGGTTTTTCGGGGAATGTGGCCTTGAAAACATTGGAAGGGACGGCCAAGTTTATCGGTACGTGCCTGAAAAATGCAATTCGTGAGTCTGTTTTGGCCCGTATCGGTGCCGTTTTTGCCGCTTGCAGTTTACTGAAATTAAAAAAGAAAGTAGATCCGCGCCGTTATAATGGAGCCATGTTTGTAGGCCTGAACGGTATTTCGGTTAAAAGCCATGGCGGGGCCGATGCCTTTTCGTTTGCCTGTGCCGTTGAATCGGCGATTCGCATGGCGCGCAATAATTTGTGTGATAAAATTAAAAGTGAATTATCTGACTTGATGGAAGAAACGGAAAATACCGGTTCTGATTCATCGGCAGCAAAATAATTGAGTAGGATTGGTATATGACACAGGCCGTTATCAAAGGTGTTGGGGCCTATCTGCCAACCAAGCGATTGACAAATACCGATTTGGAAAAAATGGTTCAAACATCAGATGCTTGGATACGGGAACGAACGGGAATTCAGGAACGTCGTATCGCGGCTGATAATGAACTGACATCTGATTTGGCGCGTCAGGCGGCGTTGGAAGCTTTGCAAGATGCCGGTTTAACGGCATCTGATATTGATCTGATTATCTTGGCCACAACCACACCTGATGATACTTTTCCGGCGACTGCCTGTAAGGTACAGCAACAGTTGGGCATGACGGGTGGTTTTGCTTTTGATATTCAGGCGGCCTGTTCCGGTTTTTTGTATGCTTTATCCGTGGCTGATGCTTATATCACACAGGGGCGAGTGCATCGTGTGTTGGTGATTGGAGCCGAAACGTTATCGCGAATCGTTGACTGGTCAGATCGGAACACTTGTGTTTTGTTTGGTGATGGGGCAGGGGCGGTTGTCTTGGAAGGCAGTGCTGACAAAACCGATTCCGGTATTTTGTCGGTTTTATTACGATCGGATGGTCGTTATCGTGATTTATTGCTTTCATCCGGTGGGGTTTCTCGTACACAAACGGCGGGCTTTATTCACATGGAAGGACGCGAAGTATTCCGGCATGCTGTTGAAAATATGGCACAAATTGCTAAAGATGTTCTGCAACAGCAACGGTTAACCCCGGCGGATATTGATTATCTTGTGCCTCATCAAGCCAACGTCCGCATTATAGAAGCCACACGAACAAAATTGGGATTGCCGGCCGATAAAGTCATCTTAACCTTGCAACAACAAGGAAATACATCTGCTGCCTCTATTCCATTGGCTTTGCACACCGGGATACGGTCCGGCCGTATTCAACGGGGAGATTTATTATTGCTGGAATCTATGGGGGGCGGTTTAACTTGGGGGGCAGGTCTTATTCGTTTTTAATAAAAAAGACTTGCATTTTTTAAAAAAATGTGGCAAAAGATAACTATATCAAATCAATATAAAAAAGAAAGGTGAAAAATGATAAAGGATCAAGTAAAGACCATAACGCGTGCCGATATTGCCGATGTTATTTTTCGGGAAACGGGTTTTTCTCACGCCGAATCGCAACGTTTTGTGGACTCTATTGTTCAAGTGGTTGTTGATACATTGTTGAATGCCGAAGAACTTAAAATTTCCGGGTTTGCCTCGTTTATTCCGCACAAGAAAGTTAAACGGATCGGGCGTAATCCGCGGACGGGACAGGCGCATGATATTTCACCGCGGACCGTGATTTCATTCAAGGCGTCGCACCTGTTGAAAAAAGCGTTGCAGGAGGCGTAATGAATAAGGCGGAAACGGCCTATCGTACAATTGCAGAGGTGTCGGACCTATTACAGGTTCAACCCTCTGTTTTACGTTTTTGGGAAACACAATTTCATCAGGTAAAACCCATGAAACGTATGGGGAGACGATATTACAGTGCCGAAGATGTGGTCCTGTTGGCCCGTATCCGTGATGATTTGTACCAATCCGGTTTTACCATTAAAGGGGTTCAAAAGCGGTTGCGTGAACATACAATCGTCACAACGGGCCCCGGGGTACCATCCGAAACGCCAAAAGCATCCGATTCGTTATTACGCGACTTGGTGGAAATTCGTGATTCGTTAGCGGACTATATTTAGAGGGTCTTTCTGATTTTCAGAGGACGAACGAAAAATATCTTGTTTTTTTGACCGAAATATGGTATATAAAATCATTATTTAACAAAAGGAAACAATTATGTCAGGACATTCACAATTCAAAAACATTATGCATCGCAAAGGGGCCCAAGATAAAGCCCGTGCGAAAATCTTTTCTAAATTGGCCCGTGAAATTACGGTTGCCGCCAAGACAGGTTTGGCCGACCCGGAAATGAATCCACGCTTGCGTTTGGCGATTCAAAATGCGCGGTCTCAAAATATGCCCAAGGATAACATTGAACGGGCGATTGCCAAAGGGACCGGCGGTGCCGATACAACAAATTATGAAGAATTGCGGTATGAAGGTTTCGGGCCCGGCAAAGTGGCTATTATTGTGGAAGCCTTGACCGATAACCGTTCGCGGACGGCACCGAATTTACGGGCGATTTTCACCAAGAACGGTGGTGCCATGGGTGAAACCGGTTCGGTAACATTTAACTTTGAACATGTGGGATATGTGGAATTCCCGGCCAAGGTTGCAACCCCCGATGCGATGTTTGAAGCGGCTCTGGAAGCCGGTGCGGCTGACGTTTCATCCGATGATGAGATTCATGAAATTACTTGTGCACCGGAAGATTTGGGCACGGTACGGGATACGTTGGAAAAGAAGTTCGGTACCCCCAATGCAGCTCGGATGGATTGGAAACCGATGGTTCAAACCCCTGTCAATGATTTGGAAACAGCACAAAAACTGATGAATTTCATTGACTTGTTGAACGAAGATGACGATGTACAACGTGTGATTACCAATGCCGATATTGCCGAAGATATTTTGGCAAAGTTGGACGCGGAATAAATGCTGCGGATTTTGGGACTGGATCCGGGATTACGCCACACCGGGTGGGGTGTGATTGATAAGGACGGTCCCAAATTTCGTTTTATATCGGCCGGTGTCATTAACCCGAATGAGACATTATCTTTGTCGGAACGATTGGCCGAATTGCATGCCGGATTGAAGCAGGTTATTGCTGATTTTTCGCCCGATGAGGCCGCAGTAGAAGAAACATTCGTGAATAAAAATCCGACCTCTACATTGAAACTGGGACAGGCCCGCGGTGTTGTGATATTAACACCGGCATTGTTTAATTTACCTGTGGCGGAATATACACCGAATCAGATTAAAAAGATGATTGTAGGGGCCGGCCATGCCGATAAAAATCAAGTGGATATGATGGTGCGTACGTTGCTTAAAACAGTCCCCGAGAAGATTCCGCCGGATGCTTCCGATGCTTTGGCCATCGGATTATGTCATGGTTTTATGCGGGCATCTGTTTCACTGCGCCGATAGCCCGTCTTCACATTTAATTGATTTCTTCACCACTGTCTACGCCCCAAAAGGAATCACGCGGGAACCATCCTTTAATATCCCGTTGTTGATAGTGAAAAGACAAAAGGCAATACGGTGTTTCCGCCGGACATTGTAAGATCTTACCGATAGTTCCGGTTTGTACAACGGCTACGGTTCTGGCATTGATATCGGGCTTGTTGGTTAGGGGCCCTTCTTCTTGTACCAAAGCAGTTCGCCGATCGCTGAGCATATTTTTATGTACCCAGCCAATAGAACCATCGGCTTCTTGGACTTGTCTCCAAATATCAAATTCGTCTAATACTTTAACGGGATAACCGCGTTCTTGATACACCCATAGGATAGGGTATCGTTCTCCGGGGCCGGTACGCAGGTTGACTTCATCTTTTTTCAAAGAGACGAACCTGCCGTCCGCATGGGCCTGCATGACAATCGCCGACAGGCAGACGGCAACCAAAATGTTATTTATTTTCTTCATCCGGCGACTTAAAGCGATTGCGAATAGATTTTTTAACACGGCGGGTGGAGGCAAACAATTGTGCGGGTTCTTCTTGAACCGGAACGGGAGATATACCTTCATCTAAAATCAAGTCGGTTTCCTGTGTCATATTTTGGATAGCGGGAGGCTGTATTTCTTGCCAACAAACCTGTACCACGGGCATAATCAATAACTCTCCGATAATATCGCCCCGATGCAATACATACGGATTCGGGGAAGTATTTTGCAAAAGAACGAACAAGGGTTTTCTATCGGCGGGATTCAAAATATGGGGTGCATCAGACACGATGATGCCGTGCCGTTCGGCCAAAGGGACATAACAGACCACTTGACCGCAAAAACCGACTGGAACGCCGATAGCAAAGCCAACAGGCACACGGATTCGTTCCCCGGCACTGATTTTGATGGGATTGCCGATTGCGGCTCGCAAAGTAAGTCCTACATGATATTGTGAAGCGTATGACGGCAACGGAAAATCGCTTCCGTCTGCTGTTCGGGCAATGTAAAGTTTTGGCACCATGGATAACCTCATTCCTTTGATTGGTTATTATAGTGCCAAACAATCCGATAAATGTCAAGTAAATAAATTGTTTTTATGTGTGTTCGCGATTCGCACGCATCCAATCAAATTGTATCCGTGCTAATTCAGTACGTTTATCGGTGGCATAGGTAATTTTATGATGTGTGGAAATCGTTTGACTATGGATAGCCATTTTATCCGGAATATCCGAATAAACCGCGATTCGTTCGTGTAAAGTCGCCGGACTTTTATAGGACACACGAATCCGTTGAATATCGTACCCTTCAAACAAACTACGCGGTAAAGATTCTTGGGCAAAAACAGGATAATAACTGTTATTCACATGTTGATTAAAATCAATGTGTTCGTATGAAATACGCCGAATCGTATCGGGTGTTTTTTCCGTGGAAACATCGGGCAACCGTTCAAATACGATTTTATCTTCTTTTTGAACCGGTATATTGGGTAAGTTTTCCTTGATATCGGCCATTTTCATTTCAATAGGATTGACCAACAGGTATTGACATGCCGATTCGGCCAATTGAACATGACGATCTTTGTCGTGTATGTTGAAAATAAACAAACCCCGAAAGTGGTGCATTCTGTCAATGTGCATATCCACGACAATATTATCATGCCGATGGGGCAGGGTATTGACCCGAATATCATAGTCGTGGATCATCCATGTGAGCCCTTTTGGTTTTAAGGCCTGACACCCGAAGCCGTCATGATTGGCAAACGTTTCACAGGAATCTTGGAAATAATTAAATAAGGCGGATATTTTTAATCTGTCGGCTAAATCACAATCATAGGTCGGTATCGTATATGCTTTTGTAAATTGCGTTGTCATCACATTGTTCCTTTGATAAACGAGACTATTTTATCACACAGAATATATTTTGTCAATTTTTTTTATATAAAAAGCCCCGCCGGATGACGGGGCTTATACGGACAAGCAGACTTTTTAAAACATATATCGGGCTTTTAACATCAGGATATTTGTGTGATATTTTGATTGGGCCCGAACTTTGCCGGTGTTTTCGTTGATTTTCATATACCGGTATTCTGTTCCCAAAACAACGGGAGCGATAGGCAAAGAATATTCGGCACCAATCATGCCTTGAACGGCAAAAGAATTTTTATGATCAAAGCGTACCCGCCCGATACCCAAACCGACATACGGATCAATCAGGGGAACAAAAGGAATGGAACCGTACGCGTTCAAGAATAAGCCGTCCAGCTGTTTTGTACGGCTGTCTTTGGTGTGCGGTCGTGTACGCAGGTATTCTACTTCTCCACGTATGTCCAACAAGGGCAAGGGCAACTGATATCCGCCACTGAACGAAAAAACAGGGGAATCTTTGTAATGACTCTTAACGTTATTTTTATAAACACTACCCCCATTAAAGCTTCCACCGGTTCCAAGGCTGGCGTAAAAATCGGCCTGTGCCACCCCGGCCATCATCAAGGTTCCTGCTAACACAAGTGTACATAAATGTTTTTTCATCTTTTTTCTCCTTTTTTTTGAAAAACATGTGTTCAGCATACCAAATTATTTTGCCGTTGTCATCATTTTTATTGCTTTTTGCAAACATTTTTGTTATACTGACGACTATCTCGTGAATTTTTGAAGTATGAAAACAATGAAAGGTAAATAAAATGACACTTCCTTTAATGCCGAAAGCGACGGCGGTTTGGTTGCTGGAAAATACAACATTGACATTTCAACAAATTGCCGATTTTTGCGGTATGCACATGTTGGAAATTCAAGCCATTGCCGATGGTGATGTAGCGGCCCACATTATGGGCTTTGATCCGATTGCGAATGAACAGTTAACCGCCGAAGAAATTAAACGGTGTGAAGCAGAACCGACAGCAACTTTGACGCTTTATAAAAATCCTGAAGTGGAAAAATTGTTGGATAAAGGGAAAAAGTATGTTTCGCATGCCAAACGTGGGGACAGACCATCGGCGATTGCCTGGATCGTCAGAAACCATCCGGAAATCAAGGATTCGCAAATCGTGAAGTTGTTGCGGACCACCAAACCGACCATTACGGCAATACGGGAACGGACACACAAAAATATCCATAACATTGTGCCGCGTAATCCCGTTACATTAGGGTTGTGCAGCGAGTCGGATCTGAATGCGGTTGTGCAAAGTTGTCAACCGAAAACACAACAATAATTTTATCTGAAATAAGGGGTTTAAGAAATGACAGAAGAAAATCAAAATACATCGGCCGATGCCGGCAAATTTGCGGCCTTTATTGAACGTATTGAACGGTTGGAAGAAGAAAAACACGAATTATCCGCCGATATTCGGGAAGTCTTTGCGGAAGCCAAAGGAAACGGTTATGATGTCAAGGTGATGCGTCAAATCTTGCGGTTGCGTAAAATGACACCGGCCGATCGGGCCGAATCCGAATATCTGCGAGACGAATATAAGAAATTGTTGGGAATCGCGGAATAATACTTGATTTTTTGTCCGGATCGTTCTAAACTGAACCCAATCATGTAAGGAGATGACATTATGAATACAAAATTATCTGTGGCATTGTTGTCTGGTTTGTCTTTATTTTTGTCGGCGGGTGCTTATGCGGTGTCCGAAGAAAAGTCGGCGGATTATATCAATTGGTCCTATGTCAACGGGAATGCGTCTGCCACCGATTCAAATGTACCCGAAATACCGGTTGCTGATAATGCGGCGGATCATCCGGCGGATATTACTTGTACTGAAGGGTGTCCGGCGCGCCCGGTGATAGAAGATACACCATTAGTTTTGACGTATGAAGATGAAGCTACTCCTTTGGCTGAACGGGTTGAGACATTTGTTTCTGAAGATCGTTATGCAGCACAAAATCCGACTTATCGGCCCGTGGCGCGTTCGGCGACACGTTCGGCGGATCAGTTTCAAGAACAACCGTCTCGGTTGGCACAACAACCAAATGACATGCGTGTTCAGGCCGATTTGTATGACACGGCCCGTTCGGGACAGGTGGCCGAACAAGCGCCCACAACAGATTTGACGCTGGCGCAGACGGAACAAAATCCGATTCCATCGGATGTACAGACAACTTACCCCCACCCGACGGTTCAGGTACAATATCCGATTACGCGTCAATATCCGATTTCTGTACAATATCCGGTGACGGTACAACGTAATGTAACGGTGGAACAGCCGGTCATTATGCAACAACCGGTGATTGTACGTCGCCCCGTCGTGATGCAACAGGCGGTAACCGTTCAACGGCAACCGACCGTCGTGCAACAACAACCCGTTGTGATGCAGCAACAGCCGACTTTTGTGCAACAGCATCCTGTCTTTTTACAGGCTCCCGCCGGTGGTGTATATCCGGCTGAGTTAGGCCCGTTTGGACAGATGATTGGTACCTCGTCTTATGTCGGTGTGTCCGGTTATCCGACCCGGGGGCAGGAATCAACTTTGCCGGGTATGAATCCGGTCTGGACGGTTCCGATGACAACGGGAATGCAACCGGTTTCGTATGCGCCGGTGGTGCCGGCTGCTATGTCCGGTGTTTCCGGTTCTGTTCCGACTGTACCGGGTCAACCGATGGCGACAACGCCTGTACCGGTTCAGCAACAAGTACCGGCACAACCGATACCGACCGCTCCGCTTCACCAACAAATGCCGGCGCAAACGGTGGGGTATACGTCCTATCCGATGTATTAGTTTTCCGGTACCGCCCTGTCGTATGTCTCTCCATTTTTTAATTTATGTCTATTGAGGTTTTATGAAACAGAATCAACGTGGTCGCTATAACGGCCGTTATAATAACCCAAATCGGGGTTCACGTCCGCAAACAATTTTTCGGAATACGGCACTGGAAAGTTCTGGTCCGTGCGGTAAATTGCGTGGCACAGCTTTGCAACTGTTTGAAAAATATCAAGCCGCCGCTAAAGATGCTTTGATCCAAAATGATGAGATTCTGGCGGAAACATGTTTGCAGTATGCCGATCATTATATGCATTTGCAAAATATCGCGATTGCCAATGAAACCGCTATGCGGGCCCCGCAACCCATTTCGTCTGCGGCACCGCATCCTGTTTCTGAGTCAATGGAAACCATCGGGGTTGTACCGGAAAGGCAACATGATGAAGAAACCTTACAAGTCATGGATTTATCCGTTCCTGTTGCGTCTATGAATAACGATGAGAAGGATCAAACGGCACAGTCGGTCGTCCGTCCGAATCGTCGTGTTTTACGCCCCCGCATACGCCGTTCTTCACAACCGACAGAAAATAATATTGTCGCCACCGTTGAACCGATGACCGAATAGTCCCTGAGATATGTGTTCACATTTATTTTAACCGGCTTTGGCACGGGCAACGGATGCGACCTTATCCGATGAACGCAAAGCCTGTAAGACTGTATCCAGATGATTTTTATTCCGTACGGTGATATCAATCAATAATTCCACCCAACCACCGGTTCTGTTTTGGGTGCTTAAATTGGAAATAGTAGCATTTTGTTGGGCCAAGATGGTCATTAATTCAGGCATGGAAGCGGGTTGATCTGCAACGATGACTTTGACACGGACCGGTAATACAGTATCTTTTAATTGAGCCGTGTTCCATCCGACATCCAGCCACCGTTCCGGTTCATCTGTATATTGATGCAAGGTCGGACAATCTTGGGTGTGAATAACAACGCCCTTTCCATTGGATACCAGGCCGACAATCGGATCCCCCGGTACCGGGTGGCAACATTTTGCAAAACTGTATGATAAGCCTTCAAATAAACCGGTAATAGGCATATTCTTGCCGGCTTCCGGTTTGACTTTATCCGGATTTTTCCGGAATAAAGACATCGTTTTTTGATATAACGATAACTTTGATTCAGGGTGAATTTTGTGGAATGTATCTGTTGCCGCCACCAAGCCCCCTCCAATAGCGGCCAATAAATCATCGGTTGTTTTGAAACGTCCTTTATCTACAATCGGTGTCAGGTCTTTATCGGTAAAGGTATTGTTATATTCTTTGGCAACGGCGATAATCGCATTGCGTCCGGTTTCAATCAGTTGCTGCCGCTTTTTAGCACGCAGGAACCGGCGAATAGCGGCTTTGGCTTTTGCCGTAACGGCGATACGTTCCCATTCCGATGACGGTGTTTGGTTCTTGGCGGTCAAAATATCCACCTGATCTCCGTTTTGCAATACGGTACGCAGCGGGCTGATTTTGCCGTTGATTTTAACACCGACACAGGTATCTCCGACACCCGAGTGGACGGCGTATGCAAAGTCAATCGGAGTTGCACCTTTGGGTAAAGAAATCAAGTCTCCTTTTGGGGAAAAGCAAAACACCTGATCCTGATACATGGCAATTTTGGTGTGCTCTAAAAACTCATTGGGATCTGATGAGTGGTTCAACAGGTCCAGTAAATCTCTTAACCATCGGTATTGTGTTCCCTCACGATGAACGCCCTGTTTATATTCCCAATGCGCGGCCACACCGAACTCAGCCACTTGGTGCATCTCTTTTGTACGGATTTGTAATTCAATACGGCGTTTTAACGGTCCTAAAACACCGGTATGAATGGATTGGTATCCGTTGGATTTCGGGGTGGAAATATAATCCTTATAGCGACCCGGGATCATGTTGTATTTTGTGTGCATAACCCCCAGGACCTGATAACATTCTGCCACGGTATCTACAACAATCCGAAAAGCCATAATATCAAAGATTTGTTCCAGAGTTACGTTTTTGCGCTGCATTTTGATCCAAATGGAATAGGGGCGTTTTTGCCGCCCTGTTACTTCCCCTTTGATACCATTTTCAGCCAGATCTGCCTGCAACTGTTCAATCACCGTTTGCACATCTTTTTCACCCTTTTCGGCCAAAAAAGATAACCGTGTGGTAATGGATTCATACGCTTCGGGGTGGAGGTGTTGAAACGCTAAATCTTCCAATTCATCTTTCAGAGCCTGCATACCGATTCGTTCGGCCAACGGCACATATATTTCCATGGTTTCACGGGCGATACGGATACGCTTTTCTTGCTTTTTGCAACACCCCAGGGTGCGCATATTATGCAGGCGGTCGGCCAATTTAATCAATAAAACCCGGATGTCTGAACTGATGGCTAAAACAAGTTTTTGAAAGTTTTCCGCTTGCTTGGAGGCTTCCGAATGAATTTGGACTTTTGAAAGTTTCGTCAGTCCTTTGACCAATTTGGCCACATCTTCCCCGAACAGGCTTTGTATATCGGCGTAGGAGGCCGGTGTATCTTCCACCGTGTCGTGCAACAAGGCGGTTATAATTGTGGCAGCGTCCAATTTGTACTCTGTCAGAATGCCGGCCACCGCCACCGGATGCGAAAAATAGGGTTCGCCTGATTCGCGCTTTTGCCCGCTGTGCATTTTCATGGCAAAAATATAGGCGCGGTTTAATGCGCCTTCATCGGCGTTTGGGTCGTATGATTTAACCCTTTCAACCAATTCATATTGACGCATCAATGTCATGATGACCCCTCCCCGAAACAGTATCAGGCTTCGGTTACATCATCTACCACTTGGAAGGAGTCGGAATCAATGAATTCCGTATCGGCATACAGAGGGGCTTCCGAGTTAATTTCGGCTTCCACTTCTTTTAATTCAACGGCATCATCGGCCCCCTCAATCGGTTTAGCATATTTTTGCAAACTGGCCACTACATTATCTTTAATGGTTTTCAGGTCAATGCTACCTTCTTCAATCTCACGCAAAGCGACAACCGTGTTCTTATCATTATCGCGTTCTACGGTCAGCGGAGCCCCCGAAGCCAAAGCCTTGGCCCGGCCGGCGGCCAACAACACCAAATCAAAACGATTGGGAACTTTTTTAACACAATCTTCAACAGTTACACGAGCCATTTTTTTATTTTCCTTTCATGGTTAAAGAACTCTCTGAAATGCACTGTACACTAAAATAATCAAAAAATCAAGAAAAAAATGATAATTACTTGAAAACAATTTATTTTTTTGTAATTGCTTTGGGATAAACATGCGGATTTTTCCAGCGAATCAATCAGGGGGAGGATTTTTTTCTTGACATTTTTTATGTGATTTCCTATAATACCTGTCGTTCACCATCCGGTGATGTTTATTTTCTCCACAAATTTTGTTGATTATATCAAGGAAAATCCCATGCAATTAAAGGATTTAAAAAAGAAAACGCCGACTGAGTTGTTGGCTTATGCCGAAGAGTTGGGTGTTGAAAATGCAGCATCTTTGCGTACCCAGGATTTGATGTATGCCGTATTAAAGCGATTGAGTGAAACGGAAACCATGCTCTATGGGGAAGGGGTCTTGGAAGTCGTCCAAGACGGCTTTGGCTTTTTGCGTTCGGCAGAAGCGAATTACTTGGCCGGTCCCGATGATATTTATGTGGCGCCGTCTCATATTAAAAAATGGGGACTGCGGACCGGCGATACGGTAGAAGGTGAAATCAGCGCGCCACAGGAGGGCGAAAAGTATTTTTCTTTAACCCGTATCAACACGGTCAACTTTGTGAAACCCGAAGAATTGCGTTATCGGATCAACTTTGACGATTTGACACCTTTGTATCCGGATCAACCGATTAAAATGGAACACACGGTTGCGCCGGGTGACAAGGATTTAACGGCACGTATTATTGATTTGATTTGTCCGCAGGGTTTCGGGCAACGCAGTTTGATTGTGGCACCGCCCCGTACCGGTAAGACAGTTATGTTGAAAAACATAGCCCATGCCATTACGGCGAATTATCCGAATGCGCATTTGATCATGTTGTTGATTGATGAACGCCCCGAAGAAGTAACCGATATGATCCGATCCGTTAAGGGTGAAGTCATCAGTTCCACATTTGATGAACCGGCGGCACGCCATGTACAAGTAGCCGAAATGGTAATACAAAAAGCCAAACGGTTGGTGGAACATAAAAAAGATGTGATTATTTTGTTGGATTCCATTACGCGGTTAGCCCGGGCCTATAATACGGTCATTCCGACATCTGGTAAAGTGTTGACCGGGGGGGTAGATGCAAATGCATTACAAAAACCGAAACGCTTCTTTGGGGCGGCCCGCAACATAGAAGAAGGGGGATCATTGACCATTTTTGGGACAGCGTTGATTGATACGGGTTCCCGTATGGATGAAGTGATTTTTGAAGAGTTTAAAGGTACCGGAAACAGTGAAATTATCTTGGATCGTAAAGTATCGGATAAACGTATCTTCCCAGCCATTGATGTTACAAAATCCGGCACACGTAAAGAAGAATTGTTGGTGGATAAGAACCGCTTGCCGAAAATGTGGATGTTGCGTCGGGTCTTGATGCCGATGGGGGTGACGGATTCTATGGAATTTTTAATGGATAAATTGCGTCAAACGAAAACGAATGATGACTTTTTTGACATGATGAATCAATAACGGAAGATTAAAACCCGATCAATGCCGGCCAAGTCTTTATCCGAACGGATAAATCTCAGGCCGGCTTTTTCAAATAACGCCCGTACCTGTTGTCCTTGTCCGATACCGATTTCTAAAAACAAATGACCGTTTGGGGCTAAAACGGTTTTGATTGAACGGGCCAGGGCCCGATAGGCATCCAGGCCGTCTAATCCGCCATCCAAGGCAGATATCGGATCATATTTCCGGACATCCGGGGACAAACCGGCCAGATCTGTTGTCGGGATATAAGGGGGGTTGGAAATAATGATATCAAATGTACCTAATGATGCGCCCCAATCCGATGTGTTAAAATCAATGCGTTTTAATTCGGCGTGCCGTTTTTCTCGGTTTTGATAAGCAATGTTCAGGGCGGATTGCGCTTTATCTATGCCTGTTCCACGTGCAAGCGGGTATTCATCTAATAAACTGAATAACAGGCAACCGCTGCCGACTCCAATATCTAAAATATGATGGGCTTGTGATGTGTCCGGATAAGTTTTTAAGACGGCTTCTATAATCGTTTCCGAATCGGGGCGGGGATCCAAGACATCAGCAGACGTGATGAAATCAGATTTCCAAAACCCACGATGGCCGATAATCTTACTGACCGGTTCATGGCTCAAGCGGCGGGTCAGGGCATCGTGCAATTTTTGATCGTCAGAACCGGCATGTTTCATCAATAATCGGGCATCCAGCATCGGTGTGTCGGACACAGATCGCAGTATATTTGCAACTTCGGTCAAGGACAGCATTTAGTCAATCTCGGCCAAACGTTCCATTTGATCTTCGGTAATCAAAGCATCAATAAACTCATCCAAATTTCCGTCCATAAATTCATGCAACTGATAACTTGTTTTATTGATACGGTGGTCCGTGACCCGACCTTGCGGAAAGTTATATGTCCGAATGCGTTCGGATCTGTCGCCTGATCCGACTTGGCTTTTCCGATTTTGCGAACGTTCTTTATCCAGGGCTTGCCGTTGCCTGTCATACAAGGCCGTCCGCAAGCGTGTCATGGCTTTTTCTTTATTTTTGAATTGCGATCGTTCTTCCTGACATTCTACGGCAATACCGGTTGGCTTGTGTACAATACGAATGGCACTATCTGTTTTGTTGACGTGCTGACCACCGGCACCGGAAGCACGACAGGTAGTGATTTCCAGATCAGCTTCATTGATTTTGACATCAACTTCTTGGGCTTCGGGTAAAACGGCAACGGTGGCCGCCGATGTATGTACGCGTCCGCCGGCTTCTGTTTCCGGTACCCGTTGCACCCGATGAACACCCGATTCAAATTTCAAACGCGCAAAGACGGCATGTCCCGAAATCTGGGCTACCGCTTCTTTGTATCCCCCTAATCCGGTTTCGTTCAAAGATAAAACTTCAAACTTCCACCCGCGAACGGTGGCATATCGTTCATACATTCGGAATAATTCGGCGGCAAATAAAGCGGCTTCTTCGCCCCCGGTTCCGGCCCGAATTTCCAAAATAACATTCCGATCGTCCGCTTCATCACGGGGTAATAACAGAATCTGGATTTGGCGTTCCAGTTGCGGAACATGATCCTTTAACGCATGCACTTCCTCTTCCGCCATTTCCTTCATCTCATGATCCAGTGTGTCATCGGCTAACAAAGCTTCGGCTTCCGTTAGGTTTTGCAAGCATTTTTTATATTCATTTCCTACTTGAACAATGCTTTCTAACGAACTCAATTCTTTTGATAATTTTACAAACTCATCGCCGCTTGCACCCGCCGCTAACAAAGCGGTAACTTCTTCATAACGTGCCAAGATAGTATCTAATTTTTGTTCAAAATTCATCAGGTTAATCTTTCGTTAAAAATGTCTTGTCGGTCAAGTCTACAATTTTTGTTTGACCGGTGGCACCCAATGCCCGTGCGGCTCGTCCGTTGATATGTACCATAATGGCCCCGGCGTTGTCCGTTTTGAACACTAACCCTTCCGAATCTTCGGCGGGGTTAAAACGATCGCCGGGTTGCAAGTTTTGCGCTAATAAAACCTGATTGGCTTCGGAATCACGCACTTCAATATGGGCCGGTGCCGTAGCAACAAATGAAACAGATGCCGGTGTTTTCAGGCCGTAAGAAACCGGTTGATGTCGCTTGCCGGCGGGGGTAGACGATTGAACCGTTTTCTTGGGGGAAATGACGGCCGGCGGCGGTGTCAGTTCATCGGCGACTAAAGGGGCGGTTGAATCATTTGCGTCCTCCGAATCCGATATACCCGGTTCAGGGGGGATTTCTTGCAAAATCGGGGCGTTTAATTGCGGTAAAGGGACGGGCTTATAGGCCAAAACCTGAACCACAGACCACATCAGGAAAAATAAGAATAATAAAAATAAAGATTTAATGATAATTTTCGTGGTCGGAATGACTTTGGGGTTATCGGCCTGCGGCATGTCCAGCGTGTCGGTTTTGATATCCGTTGTTTCACGATAGAACAAGTCCACCATTTCATCGGCATTCAAGCCCAAAAAAGTGGCGTATGATCGCAAAAAACCGATTCCGTAAACCAACGCCGGAAAAATATGATAATGGCCTTGTTCCAACGCATCCAAGTATATTTCTTTGATACATAGTTTTTTGGCCACAGATGATAATTTTAATTTCTTTTGTCGGCGTGCCTGACGTAGTGTCAATCCCAGCGTTAGCGGCAACAAAGGCAAAGCCGATAATTCGGTTGTTGTCTCTGTATCCGGATTGGCTGCTTCGGATTCGGTAATTTTGGTTTGGGGCAGGGATGTGGCCTGCTCAGTTTTAACTTTTTTGACCATTTGAAACCTCATATAAAAAATATGCCCTATTTTACAGGCGAAAAATGAATTTGTAAAGGGTTATTTTGCATAAATGAAAAAGAAAGTGATTAAAGCCGCGATTCCCAAGGCAGGGCCATAGGCTCCACGGCGTTTGGATTGACACATGATCGGCATGGCAAACAGGAAAAAAGATATCAATACGGTATAGTTCAATCCCATCACCCCTAACCAAGCCCCCAGGGCCGTTATCATTTTAACATCGCCGGCCCCTAATTCCGGGCGTTCAAACAGGCCTAACAACAAAACCGATACCGTAGCAATCAAATAACCGAAGACGGCCCCGGTTATACCGGCCATAGGTGTGGTTTCGTGGCATAAACAAGACATCATAAAGCCCGATAAAAGCAAGGGAACAGTAAAAAAATCCGGCAGTAAAAAATAACGTTCATCAATAAAAATACAAAATCCGATTAAAACACAAAAGACGCACCCCCATACGGCTAATTCCCCTCCAATCAAGCGGTGTGAAAGAACAAATAAGACCGCCATGGTTAAACCCCACAGAATGGAAATGAACCCCAGTTTTTTCCATTTGCTTATCAGACGGTGGCGTTGAGAGGCAAATATCACCCGCGGAAAATGCGGACGATGCCATAAACGCAGGAGAGCCAATCCCGGATCTGCCGGTAAAATCTTACCGAACCGTCCGGCCGTTATGGGTAATAACAGTCCTGTGATAAATCCGATACAGGCGAATAAAGACATTTTGCATTTTCCTTTCATTTGTGTTATAAATAAAAAACGGTTGTTATGCAAGATTTTTCTTTCAATTTTGCTAAAAAAAAGGTATACTCGTCTTGGTTCAAACAAAAGGAGAACAAAAATGATTCGGGAACAAATAAAAGCGAAGTTAATTGAATCTATGAAGGCCAAAGATGAACAGGCTACCGGCACATTGCGTTTAATCAATGCTGCCATCAAAGATAAAGATATAGAAGCCCGTCCCAAAGGGAATCCGAACGGAATTGACGATTCGGCCGTGATGAGTTTGTTGCAATCTATGATTAAACAACGCAAAGAAAGTATTGAAATGTACCGTCAAGGTCATCGGGATGATTTGGCAGCCAAAGAACAGGCCGAAGTAGATATTATTCAGTCTTTCTTACCTCAACAAATGACAGAAGAAGAAATGAAGGTGGCGATTCGGGACGTGATTACACAAACGGGGGCGACCTCTGTCAAAGATATGGGAAAAGTCATGGGAACCGTCAAAGCCAAGTATGCCGGCCGCATGGATATGGGCCGGGCATCGGGTTTGATTAAAGCCGCGTTGGCCTAGGGGTTTGTGATACCGATGATGATACCGCCGCAATTTTTAGATGAACTGCGCGATAAAGTGTTGCTTTCTACCCTGATCGGGCGCAAGGTCAAATTGACTCGTCGGGGCAGGGAGTACACGGGCCTGTGCCCGTTTCATCATGAAAAAACACCGTCTTTTACCATCAATGATGACAAGGGGTTTTATCATTGTTTCGGGTGTGGGGCGCACGGTGATATTATTCGTTATTTGATGGAAGCCGAAAAAATGCCGTTTATGGAAGCGGTGGAACATTTGGCGGCTCTTGCCGGTATGAAAGTGCCTCAACCGTCTCCGGAACAACGTCAAATGGAACAAATGCGCGGAAATTTGACGGCCGTGATGGAAGAAGCCTGTACATTTTTTCAGACACAATTATTCGGTATGGGTGGTACACGGGCTAAAAATTATTTGATCGGACGGGGTATATCCGGAACGGTGGCTAAACAGTTTCGCCTGGGGTACGCCCCCAGCGGATCGGCACTAACGCAACATTTACAGGCCAAAGGATACGATATGTCCGTGTGCCAGAAACTAGGAATTGTGGCCAAAAATCAAAAAACCGGACAGTGGCACGATTATTTTTATGATCGCGTCATGTTTCCGATTTTGGATCGTCGGCGGCGAGTGATCGGCTTTGGCGGTCGTATGATGGAAAAGGGGGAACCCAAATATCTGAACTCACCGGAAACGGCATTGTTTCACAAAGGGGAACAATTATATGCGTTGCCCAATGCTCTGGATACAATACGTCATGAAAATACGGCCGTTTTGGTGGAAGGTTATATGGATGTGATTGCCTTGCACTCGGCGGGTTTTACGCAAGCGGTTGCGCCTTTGGGAACTGCCTTAACGGAAAGTCAAATAAAAATTTTATGGCAATCGTGTGATGAACCGATGATTTGTTTTGATGGTGATGCGGCCGGACAAAAAGCGGCGACACGGGCTTTATATCGGGCCTTACCGATTTTAACGGCGGGTAAATCGTTGCGTTTTGTGACGTTGCCGACACCGTATGACCCCGATGATATTATTCGGAAAAAATCGCCAGAGGCTTTTGCGGAGCTCTTGAAAGAATCCACCGGTTTTTCCGATTTTTTATGGGAACGTATTTTGGCGGCACATACATTAGACACCCCTGAAAAGATGGCTTTATTGGAAAAAGATATTCGGATAACATTGGATAAAATTATGGATCCCGTTGTCAAAGGATATTATCAAAAGGATTTCAAAAATCGGCTGTGGAAGTTAACGCATACACCCCGAACCGGATCCAATCATCGGTCGGTGCGCACGGTGCCGATTCATACACCGACTCCGGGATTGGCCGATGCGCGGATGATGTTGGCGTACGTTTTAATGTACCCGTCAGTAGCGGAGCCGATGATGGAGACGATTGCCGCAATTCGGTTGCCCGATCGCGTGCTGGGGGATATTTTGGGGCAAATTGCGCGTGTCTTTTTAGAAAACTCTGATGTATCACCTGAAGCATTACAGGACGCTTTAAGTGAAGAAAGTCGCCGGGTATTATCGGCCGAGTTGGAAATGATACGTAAGAAGAACTTGCCGGCCGGGGATATTCAAGGCGTTTTACAACAGATTATCCGCGATACGCATCGCCGTCTTTTGCAAAATGAGATAGACCAAAAAACGGATCAGTATTTTCAAAATCCCGATGCGGAAGTTTGGGAAAACATAAAAAGCCTGAAAAAAGAGATTGAAAACCTGACTGAAAGTGAATAAAAAAGTTGACTTTTATTTGAAAATGAATATAATAAGTAAAATTTGTTTTATTCTGAAAAGAGAGCTGACCCACCATGACTTCTATTTTATTGAATGAAGAAAATCAATCTGACACCTTTGATATGGATGTGACGGACCCGAAGTATCAGGTTCAGGAACTCATTGAACAGGGAAAAGAACGTGGATTTATTTCCATGAGTGTTCTGAAAAAAGCTATTCCACCCGAATCGTTGAATGAAGAAGTCTTTGAAACGATTTTGGCTTCGTTTGCCGATATGGGAATCAATGTTGTGGATGGTAGTGAGGATATTACCGATCTGACCGAAGACAATTCGGGTCGTTCTTTAACCGCGGCCAGCGAGGCCTTGCCGGAAGATACCGGTGCCCGTATCAACGATCCGGTCCGTTTGTACTTGCGTGAAATGGGGGCGGTGGAGTTATTGTCGCGTGCCGGGGAAATTGCGATTGCCAAGCGCATTACGGCGGGAACTCGGGTGATGATGTGGGGATTGACGGAAAGTCCCTTGACCAAAAAATCACTCTTGTTATGGAAAGAAAGATTGGATAACGGTGAAATGCTGTTGCGGGATCTGATCGATCTGGAAACAACCATGGAAGCCAATCCCAATAAAGAACAGATGGAAAAGGCCGAAAAAATTCGGAAAGAAGCTAATGCCGATTTGGAACGTTTGGAACGTGCCGGACAAACTGCATCGGGTAAACTCTCAAAAGGACAAGCCATTGAACCCAAAACCGAAAAACCGGATCCCGAATTGAATGATATTGATGAATTTGATGTGGAACCCGAACCGCGTGAAGAAGATGATGCCGATGATGACGATGATAATGAAGGTATCCTGTCCATCGGTCAAATGGAAGAAAACCTGCGTCCGCAAATCGTTCAAATTCTGAATAAAATTCAATCTTTGTATGTCAAGTTTGATAAAGTACAACAGGATCGGGTGAATTGCTTGCGTAAAGGCAAGGCGATTTCGGCTGCACTGGGGGCATCCTATAAACAAATTGTGAACGATATTACAACCTGTATACAGGAGCTGCATCTCAATCCGGCTCGGATAGAAGAATTGATTGAACAAATCAATGAAACGAATCAAAAACTGATGATGTTGGAAGGCAAATTGCTGCGCTTGTCCATGGCATCTAAAATTGATCGGGATGATTTTTTGAACTTGTATCAAGAAAGCGAAACAAGTGATAAATGGATTGAAAAAGCGGCCAAAAAGGATAAAAAGTGGAAAGCTTTTGTTGCATCTCATCAATCTGAAATCAATGACTTGTGGAACGCGATTAAAGATATTGTTGAAGAAAACAAAATGCCTGTTTCCGAATTTCGCAAGCTGGTGGTTACGGTTAAAAAAGGGCGGCGTGAAACCAATAAAGCCAAACAAGAAATGATTGAAGCCAACCTGCGTTTGGTCATCTCTATCTCTAAGAAATATACGAATCGCGGTTTACAGTTTTTGGACTTGATTCAGGAAGGTAATATCGGCTTGATGAAAGCGGTGGATAAGTTTGAATATCAACGTGGGTATAAATTTTCTACGTATGCAACCTGGTGGATACGTCAATCCATTACACGCGCGATTGCGGATCAGGCGCGCACCATTCGTATTCCGGTACACATGATTGAAACCATCAATAAAATGTTGCGGACCAGTCGTCAAATGATGTTGGAAACAGGGCATGAGCCGACACCGGAAGAGTTAGCACCGCGGGTCAATATGCCGGTGGAAAAAATTAAAAAAGTCATGAAAATTGCCAAGGAGCCGATTTCTTTAGAAACGCCTGTCGGTGATGAAGAAGATAGTCATTTGGGCGATTTTATTGAGGATAAAAACACGTTGCAACCGCTGGAAGCTACGATTCAAACAAACTTGCGACAATCGTGTACGGCGGTGTTGTCTACCCTATCGCCTCGGGAAGAACGGGTTTTGCGTATGCGTTTCGGAATCGGTATGAATTCTGATCATACGTTGGAAGAAGTCGGGTTGCAATTTGCCGTGACGCGTGAACGAATACGCCAAATTGAAGCCAAAGCGTTGCGTAAATTAAAGCACCCCAGCCGTTCCCGTCGGTTGCGTAGTTTCTTGGAAGACGGCTAGTTTTTCCGTATAAGGTTTTCGTTGCAGCATACAGAAAACAGGTATCCCGGCGTACCTGTTTTCTTTAATCGGTTTTTATATTTAGCCATCGGGCATACGGTCGGAATCCGCTTCATTCTTGTTTGTCATATCATCATTGGTCATTTTTCAAAAAATAAGTCTATATAATTCAAAGGAATAGGTCCGATAGACAACCCTTACGGGTATTGTGTTGATATTTAGTATTGCAAACAACATTAAAGTGTGATACAATCGCCTTATCCACCAAAGGAGGTTTCGGATGTTTTTTTGTAAAACGGTTATGGTCAATGGTCGGCGCACCAGCGTGCGTTTGCTGCGACAAACATGGGTCTATATCAACGAAATTTGTATGAACGAGAACACAACCATTCATTATCTGTGTTCCCGGTTAGATCAGGAACGGGGACGTATGGGGTTGTCTACGGCGGTACGCATGTTTGCGCTAACGTATTATCGTGATAAGTGTCAAGCCTACAAGCATCAACTGGATTGTTTGTCTTTGCGTCAAAAAAAGCCCCATCAAGCCTCTAACGGTTAGTCAGGCCAAGGCCCCGTTCTTGGCTTATAATATATTGACGCTTCTCCCTGGATTCCCGATTTCTTATGAATGACAAGAGAGAAAAACCGGAAATGACAGGGCATTACATAAATGATGATCAACACACATGGGTCGTTTGAACAGGTTTCTGTTTTTGTCAGGCGACTCGTGAACGTTTGGCCCATAATCGGCGTAAAGATATTTCTCTATCGGTTTTGGATTTTTGTGCATCAGAGTGCGAATGGGCCCGCAAAGTGTTTTTCATCTTAGATTTTGAAACACTGTCTACATGTTTGTTTTCCTGTGCCAAGTGTTCGCTTTTGATATAAATAGCTTGTTTAGTCAGACGTTGCTGCATAGGGGCTAATTTATTAAAGTTGTCCGCGATCATTTCAGCCGTCTGTACGGGTAAACCATCGGCCTTTTGCTTGGCCTGTACATCCTGCACCAAAGCATTCAAGAGTTCTTGATGTTGCTTCTGCTGTAATTCATAGTGTTCTTTCCCGTAGGACATACCGTGCGTCCGGTATTCTTGGGCCGGGGCTACACGGGATTGGATCGTCCCTTGTGCCAGGGGGGTCAAGATGTTTTTTTCATAATAGGCTTCTATTTTTTTACGCTTGATTTTATTTGCCGGGGATGTTTGTTTGATCATGGTGCCTCCGTGAGTACATTCCTATTATATCACGCAAGTGAATGTTTGACAAGTTTTTTGCATTGAATCGTAAAAGCGGGGCTTTACATACCCTGTAAAACCCCGATAATGGCGATCCCGGCAGGACTTGAACTTGCGACCCACAGCTTAGAAGGCTGTTGCTCTATCCAGCTGAGCTACGGGACCATGCAGTGCATCATACACGAAAGCGGGGGGATTTGTCAAGTTGTTTTTAAGATTTCATCCAGTCCCATCCCGTTTCGCAACAGATGTTCTGCCACTTGTGTACGGGTGTTGGTTGCGGTATGCATCGTTAAAGGCGGGTACAGGCGTAAAGGGCGGTGGCTGTCCAGACGGCCCCGTACGATGATTCGTCCCGCAGATTCCTGTATATGTCCGTGAACGGGAATGATGTCTATGGCCCCCAGTTTCCCGTTTAACAGGGATAACAAAGTCGGTAATTCTTGTGTGCGGTGGATGAGTGTCAGTGTTCCTTTGGCACGAATATGGCGCAGGCAAAAAGCAATCCAGTCAGCCAGAGAGACTTTTTGGTGGTAAGCGGTGGCTGTTTGCGGACACGTCCGGTGTTTGGTTTCGGTATAAAAGGGAGGATTGCTGACCACATGGTGAAATTGACGACCGTGAATTGGCGAAGGTTTGTCCGCTACATTCCCTAAAACCGGGCGAAAGCAGATACCGTGCCTGTGTGCATTTTCTGTCGCGAGACGCAGCAGCTCATCTTGAATCTCAAAACCGGTTATATCTAAATGATCGGCGCGGGTGGATATGCAACAAGGAATAATACCACCACCGCATCCGACATCCAAAACGGTATCACCGGTTTGAACAGGGACGGCCGCCGCCACCAAAACAGAATCCGATGTTGCCCGCAAGCCGTTCAGGGGTTGCATCAGGTGTATTTTACCGCCTAAAAAATCATCGGTTGTTATTTCTGTCATTCCTGCTATGTTAGCCGTATTTATGCGATTTGTCAATGTTCATACATAGAAAAGAAGATATTTTGAAAAAAAGACTTGCATTTTATGTAAAAAAGGGTTAAAATCAAACCCGCAATTTTTTGATAAGGAGATTAAAATGCCATCAGTAGTGAATGATTCTTGCGTTTTGTGCAAGTCTTGTGTAGAAGTTTGTCCTGTTGCCGCATTCCATGATGCGGGAACTCAGGTTGTTGTGGATCCGGATACCTGCATTGATTGCGGTGTCTGCATTTCCGAATGTCCGCAAGGGGCGATTCAACCGGCCGATGAAGCCGATGCCAAGTGGGTTGCCTTTAATGCGGAAAAAGCCGCCGAATGTCCGGCTGCTTAAAACCGAGAAACTAGGGAAAAGGCTCTGTTGACAGGGCCTTTTTTTATCATGTCAGTATATTCCGTCACATCCGATAATATGGAAAAAGCTGCCCGATTGATTCGGGACGGCGGTTTGGTGGCATTTCCAACAGAAACGGTCTATGGATTGGGGGCAAACGCGTATAATGCAACGGCCGTTGCCCATATTTTTCAGGCCAAGAACAGACCGACTTTCAATCCTTTGATTTCGCATATTGCTGATGCGGACGCGTTGAAGGGGTATGCTCAAACCGATTCGCGGGTGATGGCGTTGGTCAAACATTTTTGGCCGGGGCCTTTGACTTTTGTATTAAAACGCTTAGATATGTCGCCGTCTTTGGATTTGGCCTGTGCGGGATTACCGACTGTAACGGTGCGTATGCCTAATCATCCGGTGGCGTTGGATTTGATCCGGCGGGCAGGGGTCCCGGTTGTAGCCCCATCGGCCAATCGGTCGCAATCTATCAGTCCGACCACCGCCGGTCATGTATGGGACAGTTTGGGGAATCGGGTGGATATGATATTGGATGGCGGTCCTTGTGCGGTTGGTGTGGAATCTACGATTATTGATTTAACCGGTCCGCAAGTTGTGATGTTGCGTCCCGGTGGCGTAGCACGCGAAGTGTTGCAGGATTTTTTAAATGAACCGGTTTTGTTATCGCACGGAAATCCGGATTTACCCCGTTCACCGGGACAGATGTTGAAACATTATGCGCCGTTGCATGCCTTTCGGATCAATGTGGTGGAACCTGAATCGGATGAATTCTTTATCGGTTTTGGGACCGTTGGGCTAAACGCGCCTTTGAATTTAAGTCCGTCCGGAAATTTATGTGAAGCGGCGGCGCATTTATTTGATTATATGCATCGGGCCGATGCACAGACGATGTATGATAAAATTGCCATGGCTCCTATTCCCGAAACGGGCTTGGGATTAGCCATCAATGACCGTATTCGGCGGGCATCGTACAAAAAATAAGTCACAAAGAAAATAGCCCTTTCGGGGTATCAACAAGTTTTTTTCATTTTTTTGCCTTTTTTTGTTGCAAAAAAACACAATTTTTTGTATTGATAACTATATTGTTCAAAAAGGAGTTTAGAAATGGCATCTGGGACCAAAAAAACAAGCAAGCGTCAAATTACGGCTAAGCAATTACAGGAACGTATTGAATGGCATATCAAGTATTCTCTGTCCAAACGAGTGTGTGAAGCCCATAAGGATCATCTGTTTTTGGCGCTGGCGATGGCGGTTAGAGACCTATGTATAGATAACATGTTTGAAACGGCCCGCCGCCATCAGGAAAAAGATCCCAAGCGTGTTTATTATCTATCGTTGGAGTACCTGTTGGGACGGTTGTTGCCGAACAATTTGTATAATTTTGAAATCATGGATTTGTTGGATAAGATACACTTGGATAATCCGATTCCTTTGCGTGATGTATTGGATTGCGAATATGATCCGGCGTTGGGTAACGGGGGCTTGGGACGATTGGCGGCATGTATTTTGGATTCTATGGCGACACAAGATTTACCCGGATACGGATATGGTATCAATTATCAATTCGGGTTGTTCAAACAATACTTTGAAAACGGATGGCAACGAGAACACGCCGATTCATGGCTGGAACATTCATCGCCGTGGCAGATTGAACGCGTGGATCGGTCGCAACTTGTGCAAGTAGGCGGGCGAGTCGTATTTGAAGAAAAAAACGGTCATCGGGAACCGCACTGGATTGATACCAAACAGATTTTAGGAATCCCTTTTGACATGCCGATTGTGGGGTATGGTGGCAAGACAGTAAATTATTTACGCTTGTTTTCGGCCCATTCTACGAATGTATTGGATATTGAAACGTTTAACAAAGGCGGTTATATTCAAGCGGTTGAACAGAATATTCGTGTGGAAACGATTTCTAAAGTTTTGTATCCTTCCGATGCCATTGAGCAAGGGAAATATCTGCGCCTGATGCAACAATACTTTTTTGTATCGTGTGTGATTGCGGATATTTTACGCCGCTTTTCGGAAGATCATGTGGATTTTGAACAATTACCTGAAAAAGTGGTTATTCACCTGAATGATACGCATCCGACACTGGCTATTGTGGAATTGATGCGATTATTGACGGATGTGTATCGGTTGGATTGGGATAAAGCATTCAGTATTACCTGTCGCACGATGGCTTATACCAATCATACTCTTTTGCCGGAAGCGTTGGAAACGTGGCCGGTGGCAATGTTTGAAAAGTTATTGCCGCGTCATTTGTTGATTATTTACGAAATCAATGATTGGTTAATGCATCAGGTTATGGCCAGGTATCCTGGGGATACAGCTAAACTGACACGGATGTCGTTGATTGAAGAAGGTGCCGAAAAGAAAGTTCGTATGGCGAATCTGGCCATTGTCGGCAGTTTTTCCGTCAATGGAGTGGCGGCCATTCATACCGAATTGTTAAAGCATAACCTGGTACCGGATTTTTATGATATGTGGCCCGAACGGTTTAATAATAAAACAAACGGTGTGACACCGCGGCGGTGGTTGTTGGAATCCAATCAGGGGTTATCCCGTTTTATTACCCGGCACATCGGCGATAAATGGATTACGCATCTGCAAGACTTGAAACGATTGGTCCCTTTGGCACAAGACCCGAAAGTGTTGGATGAAATCAACAGCATCAAGTTTGAAAATAAGAAAGCCCTGGCTGCTTTGATTGAACGAACAACGGGAATAGTGGTGGATCCGTCCGCCTTGTTTGATTGTCAGGTCAAGCGCATTCATGAATACAAACGTCAACTGTTGAATGCTTTACACATTATTCATCAGTATTTAAGCATTGTTCAAGACGGGCAGACTTTGACCGTACCGCGCGTCTATGTATTTGGCGGTAAGGCAGCCCCCAGTTATGAGATCGCTAAACTGATTATTAAATTGATCAACAATATCGCAAAAGTTATCAACAATGATGCACGCGTGGGTACCCAATTAAAGGTCGCTTTTATTCCGGATTATAAAGTTTCGGTGGCCGAAGTTGTGTTTCCGGGGGCCGATGTCAGTGAACAAATTTCTACCGCCGGATTTGAAGCCTCCGGTACCAGTAATATGAAGTTTGCCATGAACGGTGCTTTAACATTGGGGACTTTGGATGGGGCCAATGTGGAAATTATGCAGGAAGTAGGGCGTGAAAATTTCTATCTGTTTGGGTTGACGGCAGAAGAAGTTCATCATCGGCAAACCACCGGAACACACCGGCCATGGGATTACTACAACAATAATCCGCAAATTAAACGAGTCATGGATTCTTTGACAAACGGGTTATTTACGCCGGATGAAAATAAAGACTTGTTTGTGCCGTTGTTCCAAAACATTATGTTTAAAGATTATTATATGCTGTTGGCGGATTTTGATTCTTATGTGTTGGCACAAGAACAAATTGCACAGGATTACTTGAATAAACATTTGTGGGCGCGTAAGGCTTTGTTGAATATTGCGCACTCCGGCAAATTTTCTATTGACCGGACGGTGGCGGAATATGCACATGATATTTGGCATGTACACAGCAGTGTGAGTAAGAAATGACAGACATCATTCAAGAAGATAAACGATTCTATGGTCGTCGGCGGGGCAAGCCGATTAAGAAATCGCGCCAAACATTGATTGCAGACTTGCTGCCACGGGTGGCGATCGGCCTGCCATCGGGCGGTGAACAAATAGACGTGCAACATATTTTTGGCATCACACCGCGGGAAGTGTGGCTGGAAGTCGGCTTTGGCGGTGGTGAACATGTGGCCGAATTGGCCAAAATATATTCTGATGTCGGTATGATTGGGGCTGAACCGTTTATGAACGGTGTTGCCTCTCTATTAGCGCATTTGAACGGCTCGCACGGGCGGCAGGCTGTTCATGCCGATTTAGAATCCGGTCGGACCGATAATGTTCGGATTTGGCCCGATGATATACGGATTTTATTTCCGATGTTTCCGGACGGTTGTTTTGAACGTATTTTTATTTTATACCCGGATCCGTGGCCTAAAGCGCGCCATGCCGAACGACGGTTTATTAATCATAAAAACATCCCGATTTTATCACGATTATTGTCGGATACGGGACGTATTTATGTGGCAACAGATGTGTCGGCCTACGCCGAATGGGCCCAAGAAAAAATGGACGAATCGGGTCTGTTTGAACGGGAAAATACGGATATAACCGTCCCGCCCGCCGATTGGGTACCGACACGGTATGAAAAGAAAGGGCTTGCGGCCGGACGACGACCGACATATTTGGTTTTTTGCAAAAAAATATCGGATAATGATAAATAATGCTTGACGAATGATAAAAAATAGGTAAAGATAAAAGGAAAGGAGATCATATATCATGAATTATAAAACACTCAATATCAAGGACGGCAAGGAAATTGTTGTTTCCGGATCGTTTACCTTTCGGGATCACGACACATTTTTTGAAATTGTGTCTTTGATTAAAAGCGCACAAGACAAAAAGATTGTCTTTAACATGGGCGAATGTGATTTTATTGATTCGGCGGCTTTGGGGATGTTTGTGATTGCTCATGATGAGGCTTCTTCTAAAGGCGTAGCGTTGTCTATCAAGGGTGTTAAAGGCAAGGTTAAAGATGTGATGTACGCCGCCCGGTTTGACAGTCTATATAAATTTGAAGACTGATACTTTGGCGATTTTTGTTATCCCCGTTTCAGTTTTATCTTGACATATAACTGAATCGGGGGTATTTTATATCCAAATGAAATTAGTCATACAGCGTGTTTTGAAATCATCCGTGGCCGTGTCGGGACAAATTGTGGGACAAATCGGGCCGGGGTTATGCGTTTTGGCGGGTGTGGCCCCGACAGATACCGAAGCGGATATAGAGCAAATGGCCGCCAAGATGGTACACTTGCGTATTTTTGCCGATGAGGCAGGCAAAATGAATCGTTCTTTATTGGATGTGAACGGCGCGGCATTGATTGTGTCGCAATTTACATTATTGGCCGATTGCATACACGGGCGACGACCCTCATTTACCGGGGCCGGAGATCCGGTACGGGCCGAACGATTGTATAACCTGTTTTTAGAAAAGGTGGCGGCTTTCGGTGTGTCGGTAGCGCATGGTGTTTTCGGTGCGGATATGGTGGTATCCCTTGATAATGACGGGCCGGCTACATTTATTTTGGAGATACCCGGAAAATGACGACAGAAAACGAAATGGCGGCTTTGGAACGGCAAGCCCGAGAAAACCTGACTTTATCACCCAAACAACTGGTTTCATTTCTTAAACAAGCCATGGCATTACGGCGTAACCTGAAACTGCGGCGTAAACAACAACAGAAAAGGCAAGAACAATGTATGCATTCAAAATAAACGGGGGACATTCCTTGAACGGAACGGTCCGTATTAAAGGGGCAAAAAATGCGATTTTGCCTTTAATGGCGGCGGCATTGTTGACCGATGAACCGATTACTTTACGAAATATATCTTATTTGTCAGATGTCAATACATTGGCGGACCTGTTGCAGAATATGGGGGTACGGGTAGAACGCGATTCCGATTCATTGACCATACAATGTCAGGCGTTGACCAGTACAACGGCAGCCTATGAGTATGTATCTAAAATGCGTGCGGCTTTTTGGGTTTTGGGTCCGTTGGTGGGACGGTTCCGGACGGCGCACGTTTCTTTGCCCGGCGGGTGCGCCATCGGGGCACGTCCGGTGGATCTGTATATTCGGGCGTTGCAGGCCATGGGGGCGAATGTGGGCGTAGAAAACGGGTATGTTGTGGCTCGCGGGACTTTGCACGGGGCCGAGATATTTTTTCCCAAGATTTCTGTTGGGGCTACGCACAATACAATTATGGCTGCCGTTTTGACACCGGGTCAAACGGTCATACACAATCCCGCTTTAGAGCCTGAAGTCATGGATCTTATTGGTTTGTTGCAGTGCATGGGGGCGGATATTCAAGGTGTGGGGACACGCCGATTAGTCATCAACGGTGTTGCAAAATTACACGGTGCAGATTATACCGTTATCCCGGATCGGATTGAAACGGCGACTTTTGCGGTAGCGGCGGCCATGACCCACGGTCGTATCTTTATGGAAGGGGGGCGTTTGGATCTGATGCAGGCTGTGGCCGATACACTTATCCCCAGCGGGTTAGTGTTAACACAAAGTGAGACGGGTCTTTTGGCGGATGGAACGGCGGCGCACTTGATTGCCACTCAAATTACAACGGCCGAGTACCCTGCATTTCCGACTGATACACAACCTTTGTTGACGACGATGTTGTCTCTGGCTCAAGGAGAATCTGTTGTTCGGGAACAGATTTACGAAAACCGTTTTATGCATGTTCCGGAATTGAATCGTATGGGGGCCGATATTCAACAACTGGATAACAAAACCGTTTTAATTCACGGGGTTCCCGAGTTATCCGGGGCGATGATCACGTCATCGGACTTACGTGGGGGGGTGGCCTTGGTCTTGGCGGCATTATCGGCGCGCGGGGAGTCTACGGTACAACGTGTTTATCATATTGATCGCGGCTATGAACGGTTGGAAGAAAAACTGACGGCCTTGGGGGCCGATATTGTGCGATTTAAACAATAATATTCGGGTCGGCCGGAATGTCGTGCTTCGGTATCCTGTGCGTTCGGTCATTTTTATGGATCCGAATCGGATAGAACGTGTCGTATTCATGTGCGTCATCGTATTGCCGCGGTATCTGTACCGTTTTTAGAGTTATTTTTGATCATGCCAACTGATTTCAAGGTCCAATGCGAATGGCTTGATTGTCATGCTGAGATCGCAACAAGTGTTGAACCCCGCAAAAAAAGCCCCTGCTATACGAGCAGGGGCCACAGATAAATCTTTTCCGGTTATCGTACAATACGGGGATTGAGTTCACCTGATGCATACCGTTTGGCCATATCCGCCAAAGAAATCGGTTTAATTTTATCCGCATAACCGGCGGCTCCGAATTCGTTATAACGGGCTTCACACACGGCCTGCATGGCATCCATAGCCGGTTTCAGGTACTTCCGCGGATCAAATTCTTCCGGTTTAGTTGCATAAACTTTCCGAATCGCCCCGGTCATAGCCATCCGTAAATCGGTGTCTACATTGACTTTACGCACCCCGTATTTAATTGCTTCTTGAATTTCTTCCACGGGTACGCCGTATGTTTGCGGCATTTTTCCACCATAAGTATTGATAATGTCTTGTAAATCTTGCGGTACCGAAGACGATCCGTGCATGACCAGGTGTGTATGGGGCAATTTAGCGTGAATCTTTTTGACCGTATCAATGGACAAAATTTCACCGTCCGGTTTACGTGTGAACTTATAAGCCCCATGGCTGGTTCCGATGGCAACGGCTAATGCGTCTACTTGTGTTTCTTCCACAAAACGCACCGCATCGTCCGGATCGGTCAACAGTTTGGATTTATCAATAGCACCATCAAACCCGTGTCCGTCTTCTTTTTCGCCTTTACCGGTTTCCAAAGAACCGATACAGCCCAATTCACCTTCTACGGAAACACCGACCGCGTGGGCTACCGTTGTTACTTGATGCGTAACATGTGCGTTATATTCATGTGTGGCAGGCTTGCCGTCCGGCATTAAAGAACCATCCATCATGACAGATGTAAAACCGTTTGTCATGGCCGAATAACAAACGCTGGGTGATGGGCCGTGATCTTGGTGAACACAGATGGGCAATTCAGGATACATTTCGGCTCCGGCCATCATCAAGTGTTTCAGGACGGCATCATTGGCATAGGCACGTGCGCCTTTACTGGCCTGAATAATCACGGGTGCATTGACCTTTTTGGCGGCGGCCAAAATAGCCAACACTTGTTCCATATTATTGACATTAAAAGCCGGAATCCCATATCCGTGTTCGGCGGCATGGTCCAGTAATTGTCTTAAAGAAACTAACATTTTATAATCCTTTCTGTTATGATGTTAAAGACTACCCATGGATATAGCACAGGTGTCTTGTAAAATCAAGAAAAATTTACACGCGTGTCAATTCGTTCAGGTGAACCAACAAGGGCTTTTGCCGATTGACCAATCGTGTTTTCAGGCCAAACTTGGCGGCACGGTCCAAAATTTCCGGGGTGTCGTCCAACATGACACTTCGCGCCGGTTCCAGGTCCCGCATAGCACAAAATCGTCTGAAACCGTCAGGGGCATTTTTGGGGTGAAACCAATGTCCGTCATAGGTGGTTTCAACCGTAAAAGTGGGTATATACGGTTTTTCCTTGGGAAACAGGCGATTCCATACTCGTTGAACATGTGAACGACAGTTGTTGGTCCACAGACACGTCGTCCCCTTCATTTGACGCAGTCGCGCCCCCAGGGCCAGATTGGGCTGAATAAAAGTATAATCAATCCGATTAAAACAATCATCGGTGAATTGATAAAATCGCAACATATTGCCGCCGCACAAAGCCAAGACCGTGTTCATAATGCCCGGGTGTTTATGACGTAGAGATTCGTGTGTTTGCGTAAAACTTTCGGGTGTCATATTCCAGGCTGTCATCGTATCCTGAAGGCTGCGTTGCCAAATCTGCCGAAAATTGGAGGGAAGGGGATAGCAGGTGCCATCGCAATCCAAAATCAAAGTTTGATTCGCTGTGTTTATCATGTTATGAATGTATCATAAAAAGGTATTTTTGTCAACAAAAATAGAAAAATGTTTTGTTTTTAATGGGTTATTTTACATCTAAAAAGGGCTTGTATCTGACACGATTTTATGCTATAAAGGCGTATGTTTTACATTCGCAAAGGAGTTTTTATGTTAAAACAAGCAATTTTCAAACCATCGTTTATGCCATTGTGGCTCTCACACTTTTTGTCCGTGATGAATGATGGTTTCATCCGGATGGTCTTTTTGTATTTTGCTACCTATCAGATGACTCAGGCCGGTACCGTTTTTTTAATTCCGGCCGTGATTTCGTATGCGTTGTGCTTTTGTGTGGCCAGTTTATACGCCGGTCCTATTGCCGATAAATTTTCACGCGTGCGTTTTTTGCGCTGGATTCGGATGGCCGAGGTCGGTTTAATGTTGATGGCGTTGGGCTCTGTGTTTTGGGAATCGCGTTTTGTTTTGACCTTGATACTGGCTTTGTTGGGTTTGACAGGGGCCAGTTTACGGGTAGTCAATAATGCTTTATTGATGACAGTGGTGGGGAAAACACACCTGAACTTTGGGAATCTGTGGATGAAAACCCTGTCGGTTGTAGGGGCAGGATGCAGTACATTGTTGCTGATGTCTGTTTTGAAGTTTGATGTAGCCGCCGGTTTGGTGTGCGGTTTGGCGGTTTTGTTCGCTTGTATCAGTTTGGGGACAACTTACCTGTTGGATATGGATGCACCGGCAGATGAAACTTGCCCGTTGACTTCACATCCGTGGGTGGCTTTTGAACCTGTGTTAGCCTCATTGAAACATCAATTTGACAAGTGGGCCTACCTGGTCGGGATTGCTTGGTTTTGGATATTGGGCAGCTTGATTTTCTTCTTTTCGGCCGAATACGGACATACTGTTTTGAATGCGCGTTGGTCCGTTGTAACCTTTTTAAGCTCGGGTATTTTTACGGCCGGATATTTGGTCGGGGCCGTCATATATGCTCGTTTGACACGTCGGGGAAATTTGTTCTCATGGACGGTTTGGACCGGGTTGAGTATCTCTGTCTTTTTGATGGATTTAGTTTTCGCCGGCGGGGCCGTCATGTCGGATCCGAATGTTAAAGGTATTACGGTCCATGATATGTTGTTCGGCGGTGTCAATTATTGGCGTGTGATCTTGGATACATTCTTTTTGGGCGGATGTACGGCTATTTATATTGTCCCTTTTTATACCATGCTGCAAAAGACATGTGCTAATGCTTTGCTGGGTCGGACCATGGCGTTTGGAAGTGTTATCAATGCTATCGGTATTATGGCGGCCTTTTTGATCGTTTTGTGCTTCCGCTTGTTGGGGATAGATTTGCAAACGATTATCTTATTGTTTGCCATAGCAAATATTTTTGTGGCGATTTATATGGTTCGTTTGTTGCCGGTAGAAACACGGCGGCGGGTGTTCCAAATTGTCCTGAAAAAATTGTTTAAGGCCCGAATTGAAGGGTTGGAAAACCTGAAAAAAGCAGGGCCGCGTGCTTTGATTGTCACCAATCATACGTCTTATTTAGATGTTTTGTTGATTTCGGCGTTTGTAGAACGCAAGATTGTCTTTGCGATTAATGATCAACTGATTGACAAAAGTTTTGTGAAGTTTTTGACAAACTTGGTGGATGTCCGTCCGATGGATCCGGTGAGTCCTTTTGCCGTCAAGGATATGGTGGAAGAATTGAATAAGGATCAGTTGTGTATGATCTTTACGGAAGGCATTATTGAAGGCGGTAATACGCGGATGAAAATTTACGAAGGACCGGCCATGATGGCGGCCAAAGGTGATGCGCCGATTGTACCGATACGGATTGACGGGGCCAATCATGCGATTTTCTCCCGTGTCTTGGGGAAAAAAGCGGATTTTCGGTTGTTGCCAAAAATTACGCTAACGGTTTTGCCGCCGGTATATTTTAACGATTTTCCCGATGATATGCCGACTCGCGAAGTGCGTGAACGGTCCAGTCTTCGGCTGTATCATGTGATGTCCGATATGACTTTTGACAGTTATGAAAAGGATAAAACCGTGTTTGAAAGTTTAACATATTCCATGGATATGGTCGGGCGTTTCAAACCGGTCTTGGAAGATACCTCTCGCAAGCCGGTCAAGTTTATCGGGGTATTCTTAAAGGCCTTTGTTTTGGGTAAATTGATTCATCGGGTGGCTCCGGAAGATAAATATGTCGGCGTGATGATTCCTACTTCTAATGTCTGTGCCTTAACGGTGTTTGGGCTGCATGCTTATGGTAAAGTACCCGCTATGCTGAATTTTACCAGTGGCCCGCAGCAAGTTATTGCGACCTGTCAAACGGTTGGATTAAAAACGGTTATTACAGCCAAAAAAGTTGTAGCGTTGGCCAAGTTGGAAAATATGATTACAGCGTTGACGGAAGCCGGGATACGCGTGGTGTATTTGGAAGATTTGGCACCGTCTTTGACATTACGGGATAAATTGGCCGGTGTTTTGGCAGCGGTCTTCCCGCGGCGGGCGTACCGTAAAACCAGCGGCGGTCAAGTTAAACCTGATGATCCGGCGGTGATTTTATTTACATCCGGGTCTGAAGGTTTCCCTAAAGCTGTCTTTTTAACGCATCGGAATTTAATTTCCAATGCATATCAGGTCCCGTCTCGGTTTGATATTTTACCGACCGATGTATTTTTGAATGTGCTGCCCATGTTCCATTCATTCGGTTTGGGGGCCGGGACAATCTTGCCTTTGTTGATTGGTGTTAAAGCGGTTTTGTACCCGACACCGCTGCATTATCGGATTATTCCGCAACTGTGTGCATCTGCCCGGGCGACAATTTTCTTTGCCACGGATACGTTTTTGGCCGGTTATGCCAAATGTGCCAATCCGTACGATTTTAACAGTCTGCGGTTGGTGGCTGCCGGTGCCGAAAAAGTCAAGGATGATACACGGAAAATTTGGTCTGAAAAATTCGGAGTGCGTGTTTTGGAAGGATATGGGGCAACGGAATGTTCCCCTTTTATCTCCTGTAATTCATTCTTGGAACAACGGTTGGGATCGGTGGGGCGGTTTTTACCGCGCATGGAATATCGGTTAAAGCCGGTGGAAGGTATTACCGAAGGGGGTGAATTATGGGTGAAAGGTCCGAATATCATGATGGGCTATATGCGACATGATCAACCTTTGGTGTTGGATCCGCCAAAAGACGGGTGGTATGATACGGGGGATATCGTTGAAGTTGATTCGGACGGTTATATTTTCATCAAAGGGCGTTGTAAACGTTTTGCCAAAATCGGGGGGGAAATGGTATCCTTGATGGCGGTAGAAAGTGTTATCAATAAAAAATGGCCCGATTATATTTCCGGGGCGGTCAATATTCCCGATCCGCGTAAAGGCGAACAAATTGTTTTGGTTACAACGTGTAAAGACATTACCAAAGAGGCATTGATCGCGGTATTTCGGGCGGCCGGAGTGACAGAATTGGGTTTGCCGAGCCGTATTATTATAACGGATACCCCCCCTTTATTAGGAACCGGCAAGTTTAACTATGTCTTGGCCAAAGAAATGGCTTTAAAAGACGCGTAAAAACAGGACGGTACCGGTGATTTCCCCGTAGGTTTTTGACAAGCCTGCGGGGAAAAATCATTTTATTAAAAATAAGGCTTGCAATTTTTATAAAAATGGATTATACTAACACCACTTTGAAACTTTTAGACCGTTGGAAAGGGGTGAAAAAAATATGGTAACTATTGTTGTTCATGACAATAATGTGGAACAGGCTTTGCGTGTTTTGAAAAAGAAAATGCAACGTGAAGGTAGTTTGCGTGAAATGAAATTGCGGCGGTATTACGAAAAACCGTCCGAAAAGAAATTGCGCAAGGCAACCGAATGTCTGCGCCGATCCCGGAAAATGCAACGGAAACGTTATAACGAAGGCTAGAACCTTTTGGACCGTTTTGGCACCGCCTTTTGGGGCGGTGCTTTTTTTTGGGGGCATAATAGGAAACCGATCCGTAAGGAAAAAATGAAAATCATGTAAAAAAATCTCTTGGGGGGCTGGACAAAATCAAAAAAAAAGTGTATAAGGTCCCCATCCATTTTTAATTTAACGAAAGGATATTTAAATGGCTAAAACAAAAATGCTGGACGGTAATGAAGCGGCCGCTCTGGTGGCACATAAATTAAATGAAGTTTCAATTATCTATCCGATTACGCCTTCTTCACCGATGGGTGAATGGTCTGATCAATGGGCGGCTGCGGGGATAACCAATATCTGGGGTAAAGTGCCGGAAGTTTTGGAAATGCAATCCGAAGCCGGGGCCATCGGTGCCGTTCACGGTTCGTTGCAGGCCGGATCCATTACCACAACTTACACGGCCTCTCAAGGGTTGTTGTTGATGATTCCGAACATGTATAAAATTGCAGGTGAATTGACACCATTCGTGATGCATGTGGCGGCGCGGACAATTGCCGGACATGCCCTGTCTATTTTCGGTGATCATTCGGACGTGATGGCTTGCCGTCAGACGGGCTTTGCCATGTTGGCCAGTAATTCGGTACAGGAAGCCCATGATTTGGCTGCGATTGCACAGATGAGCACATTCTTGTCCCGTATTCCGTTCCTGCACTTTTTTGACGGTTTCCGGACTTCTCATGAAATCAATAAAATCAATCTGATGAGTGATGACGACCTGCGTACTTTGATGGACGGGATTCCGATGGACTTTACGGTCAAACATGCTTTAACACCGGAAAATCCGACCATTCGCGGTACGGCACAAAATCCGGATATTTTCTTCCAAACCAAGGAAGCCGCCAACAAATACTACAATGCGGTACCGGGTATCGTGGAAGAATGTATGCGCAAGTTTGAAAAAATCGTTGGGCGCAGTTATCACATTGTTGACTATGTGGGCCCGGCTGATGCGGAACACGTAGTGGTTGCTATGGGATCCGGTGTGGAAGTGTTGGAAGAGACGGCTCATGCCTTAAATGCCAAAGGTGCTAAGTACGGTGTGATTTCCGTGCACTTATATCGTCCGTTCCCCAAAGAAGCATTCCTGAAAGCTTTACCGGCGACAACCAAGTATATTACGGTTTTGGATCGGACAAAGGAATCCGGTTCGGTGGGTGAACCGTTGTATTTGGATGTGGTATCCACTTTGGCCGAAGGGGTTAAAGGGGCTATGCCCAAAGTGTTGGGTGGTCGCTATGGGTTATCCTCAAAAGAATTCAACCCGGCAATGGCTAAGGCGGTCTTTGAAAACACGACCAAAAACCATTTCACGGTGGGGATTGATGATGATGTAACGCACTTATCATTGGATTACGATCCGCACTTTGATATTGAAGGTGATGACGTATCTCGTTGTGTCTTTGTGGGCCTGGGGGCTGATGGTACAGTGGGTGCGAACAAAAACTCCATTAAAATTATTGCCGATGGTGAAGACTATTATGGTCAAGCCTATTTTGTTTATGATTCCAAAAAGTCCGGTGGTATGACCACATCACACTTGCGCTTTTCCAAAAAGCCGATTCGGGCGCCGTATCAGATTCAAACGGCCGGTTTTGTGGCGTGCCATCACATGCCGTTCTTGTTCAAGACCGATATTTTGACTTTTGCAGCTCCGGGGGCCGTTTTCTTGATTAACACGCAAGAACCGCCTGAAAAAGTTTGGGAAACTCTGCCGCGTGAAGTGCAACAGGAAATCGTGGACAAGCATATCCGTCTGTACGCGATTGATGCTGTATCCGTTGCGGAAAAGACGGGGATGGGTCGCCGAATTAACACGATTATGCAAACGTGTTTCTTTGCCATTTCCGGTGTGTTGCCCAAAGATGAAGCTATTGCTAAGATTAAAGCATCTATTACCAAAACTTACATGAAAAAAGGTCAGGAAATTGTAGATGCGAATATCAAAGCGGTTGATGCGTCTTTGGCGCATTTGCATGAAATTCCGGTGGGGCCTGTCAATTCAAAATTGATGCGTCAACCGGGTATTCCGGCCGGTGCCCCCGAATTGCTGGAAAAAGTGACCAGTCCCATTATTGAAGGGCGGGGCGATCGTTTGCCGGTGAGTGCTTTTGAAACGACGGCGGACGGTGTATGGCCCACAGATACGGCTAAATATGAAAAACGCCGGATTGCAACCGAAATCCCGGAATGGGATCCGGAAATTTGTATCCAGTGCGGTAAGTGTATATCCGTATGTCCCCATGCGGCTTTGCGTGCCAAAGTATTTGATCCGGCTAAATTGGCAACGGCTCCGGCGGGTTTCCGTTCGGCCGATTATAAAGCCAAAGATTTTGCGGGTCAAAAATGGGTGGTACAAGTGGCACCGGAAGATTGTACCGGTTGCTCGTTGTGTACACAGGTTTGTCCGGCCAAGTCCAAGACCGAACCGGTCAAAAAGGCTTTGGTGATGGAACCGATTGAAAAGAATTTGGACGCTGAAATTGCTAACTTCAAATTCTTTATGGAACTGCCTGATGCCGACAGAAGCAAATTGAACCCCAAGATGATTAAATCTGTCGCTTTAATGCGGCCGCTGTTTGAATTTTCGGGTGCTTGTGCGGGTTGCGGTGAAACGCCGTATGTCAAGATGATGACGCAGTTGTTCGGTGATCGGTTGGTGATTGCGAATGCAACGGGTTGTTCATCCATTTACGGCGGGAACTTGCCGACTACACCGTATGCCAAAGATGCCAAAGGGCATGGACCGGCTTGGGCGAACAGTTTGTTTGAAGACAATGCCGAATTCGGCTTGGGTA
Source organism: uncultured Alphaproteobacteria bacterium (assembly GCA_934202735.1). Classification (GTDB taxonomy): domain Bacteria; phylum Pseudomonadota; class Alphaproteobacteria; order CAAHEQ01; family UBA3637; genus CALXZG01. Next base: position 65,988 of record CAKPYH010000002.1, read on the forward strand.
TGCGGACTTCCATTGATTCCAAAACGGCTTTTGCAACACAACTGTTGACGGAAATGCGTGCCGAAGTCGGAGAAGAATTGGCGAAATCCTTATTAGAAGCCGATCAATCCACCGAACAAGGCATTACCGAACAACGGATGCGTGTGGAAATGCTGAAACAAAAATTGGCGACCATGCAAACGCCGAAAGCCAAATTATTGGCGGATAATGCCGATTATCTGGTCAAGAAATCCGTATGGATTTTGGGCGGTGACGGTTGGGCCTATGATATTGGTTACGGCGGATTGGATCATGTCCTGTATTCCGGCAAGAACGTGAATATTCTGGTTTTGGATACGGAAGTGTATTCCAACACCGGCGGACAACGGTCCAAAGCGACTCCGATTGGGGCCAGTGCCAAGTTTGCTACATCGGGCAGTGCGTTGCCGCGCAAGGATTTGGCGATGATTGCAGCGTCTTCGGGCGGTGTGTATGTCGGGACCATTTCTTTGGGGGCCAAGGATTCCCATGCCTTGCAGGTAATGAACGAAGCCGAATCCTTTAACGGACCGTCTTTGATTATTGCTTACAGCCATTGTATCTCTCATGGATACGATATTGGCAAGAAAGGCTTGGAACACCAAAAGATGGCGGTTGAAACGGGTTTGTGGAATTTGTTCCGTTATGACCCGCGGCGCAAAGCGCAAGGCTTAAATCCGTTCCAGTTGGACAGCAAGCCGACACGTCCGGTGGCCGAATTCATGGCAACCGAAACACGGTTCAAATTTGTGCGGCAACAAAATCCTGAACACTATGAAAAGTTAGTTCAGATGAATCAAGCACAAATTGATGAACGCGTGGCGTTCTACACCAAGATGGCTAAAGACGATTAAAACGTCCGATAACCTGACACCCCGACCGATTGGCCGGGGTGTTATTGTATAGAAAACTACCGGCTAGTCCGGTAGTTCCGGAGAGCTTATAGCTATGCAAGAAAAAAATCCTTTGTTATAACGAGAGAGATGATTTGCGAAAGTCAATCAAGAAATAACAAAGGATTTTAAAATGGACAATAGACCATTATCGCACACGCCATGGAATTGCAAGTACCATGTTGTATTCGCACCCAAATATTGCAGATATGCCTTTTACGAATGGCGACGAATGGAAATAGGTCAAATATTCGCGGTACCACCGGCTCATGGGACTGCGTAAATAAAAAGTTGCCGGTGGCAAGTTTTTATGCTTCGCCATTCACCTTATTGAAAACAAGGACAACCCTTTGTCCACCGTTTGAAATCTAGGTGGAATTGAACAAGGATAGGAGTAGGCCTGTCATCTTCGGGCTTGACCCGGGTACCCCCCCGTCATCTTCGGGCCCTGTCGGAGAACCGGTGGAAAACGTCAATAAGTTCTGAACCCAGAACGAGGCGTTGACCTGACTAAACGTTAGAGGCTTTATGAGTCTTTTTTTGACGCAAAGACAGACAATCCAGTTGATGCTTGTACGCTTGACACTTATCACGATAATACGTTAACGCAAACATGCGTACCGCCGTAGACAACCCCATACGCCCCCGTTCCTGATCTAACCGGGAACACAGATAATGAATGGTTGTGTTCTCGTTCATACAAATTTCGTTGATATAGACCCATGTTTGTCGCAGCAAACGCACGCTGGTGCGCCGACCATTGACCATAACCGTTTTACAAAAAAACATCCGAAACCTCCTTTGGTGGATAAGGCGATTGTATCACATTTTAATGTTGTTTGCAATACTAAATATCAACACAATACCCGTAAGGGTTGTCTATCGGTCCTATTCCTTTGAATTATATAGACTTATTTTTTGAAAAAAATTGTGTCGTGTGTGATAAAAAATGCTTGTCCTTTATATTGGTCTTTTTATGCGATTATTTTTTCTCTGATCATCGGTGAACGCTGAAATAGACAGTGAGTGAGAGTGTTTATCAATATTTCTGTCTCTATTTTAACGATATAGCCCCAGGAAAAAGATTTAAATATCATCCTTCAAGTTTTGTGACAATTCAAAAAACTTGAACGGGATACAATGAACGGGGGATGATACACATCCCCCGATGCTTTTATGTATGTTATTTATCAGGATTCGCTATTGTAAAGCATCCTTGAAAATCTCAATAAATCGTCCATAACCGGCCCGTGTTAGTTGTTCTTTTTGAAACTTGGCGTTACTGTTACGGCGGACAACTAACGCACGCACACCCATTTGGCGGAGTGTTTTGGCTTGCTTCATGACATCACGAATTTTATTTTGCGGAACTTTTTTATCAATTAAAAAGGCGGTGTTTTCCGCACCCCCCGGTATACGAAACCCTTTATCCTTCAAGACGGCCAAAATACGTTCTAACCCGATGGAAAAACCACAAGCCGGAACCGGATGCCCCATGTATTTGCCAATCATTTCATCGTATCGGCCACCGCCGGCGACAGATAGGCGAAAAGCCGCTAATTCCACTTCAAAAATCGGACCGGTATAGTACCCCATACCGCGCACTAATGTAGGATCAAAAATAATCTTACCTTTATCCCCCAGTGTAGATGCAACCGTTTCCATAATTGTGTCCAAATTTGCGGTTATTTCTCCATCGGCAAACGGTAAGCCGCGTGCGGTTAAATAGGCACGACTGGATTGAAACGGTATTTCCAAACCCTGATACAGAGCGGTATATTTTTCTATGGCCGCCGAATCAATGCCTTCGGCCACCAACATATCGCGTACCCCGTCCAGGCCCACTTTATCCATCTTGTCCAAAATGATAAAGACGGTGTCTAGTTTGTCCGCCGGCATACCGCAAAAGACAGCCATTTCTTTTAATAAACGGCGATCATTGACCCGAATCGTAAAGCAACCCAGATCCAGCCGACTCAACATATCGGCGGTGGCAGCCATTAATTCAATTTCGGCCAAGTTTGAAGAATCTCCCAAAATATCTATGTCGCATTGGGTAAATTGACGAAAACGTCCTTTTTGAGGGCGGTCGGCACGAAAAGACGGCCCGATTTGACAAGCCTTGAACGGAACTGGTAATTTGTCTGCATTATTTGCATAAAAACGCGCCAAGGGAACCGTTAAATCGTATCTGAGCCCCGAATCGCACATATCATCAGGGCCGGTAGCGGTGGCCAGTTTTTCGCCCCGTTTCATGATTTTGAAAATCAGTTGTTCGTTTTCACCGCCTTCTTTGCTGGTCAGGTTTTCAATGTGTTCAATGATGGGTGTTTCAATGAGATCAAAACCGTAGGTACGATAGGCATCTTTAATTTGACGTATCACATATTCACGGATGACCATGTCCTCGGGTAATTGTTCAGGCATCCCTTTAACAGGGGTCTTGATAAAAGGCATCTTTGTTCCTTTCTAACCGTTAGTATCACGCACAAACAGGTTGCAATGGCAATGCCCCATTTCAGCAATTTCTTTTTCATGTTCGCCGCACGGGCAGTATCCGCGTGATACATCGCACGGACAGTGTCCACCGCACGCCGTCAGACACCGATTGATAATTTTATCGGCAAACGGAGACAGTTTATATCCCTTTGCGGCTGCATACAATTCTACAACATGCTTAAAGTGTTCATTATCCATTTTTTTGTCCTTTCTTATAAAAATAAAGTTAAACCATACAAAATAACACCGGCATATAATCCGGCAATGACATCGTCCATCATGACACCCAAGGCCGTATGAACGCGCCGATCAAAAAATGAGGCCGGCCAAACCTTGGTAATGTCAAATAAACGAAACAATAAAAATCCGGCGATCAAGACAGTCAGCGAACATGGCCCCCCGACCACCAAGGCAAAAGTCAAGCTTTGTCCGATCGTTTCATCAATCACAACAAAACCGGGATCGGATTGTTTTTGCGTTCTTAAAACGATTCGTGTGGCCCACCAACCGATCAAAAATAGGGCGCATATTGTGAAGAAAAAAGCCGTTGTACCGAAATAAAATCCGATAAAGGCTAGCGGCACCGAACACAAGGATCCCACCGTACCCGGTGCTTTGGGGGATAGGCCCGAACCAAACCAAGTGGCCATAATCCAGGCCAGTTTTTCTTGCATTTTTTTTGTCATGATAGTGTTTCCTTAGGTAAATCAGAAATAGGCATGTCAACGGGTTCTTCCGTTGTTTCATGGGTGTCAGGTGCAACCACGGCGGCGGGTGCTATTTCCGGGGTCGGCGGTTGTTCAAGTGTGGCAGCCTGTGAACCCGTATTAAAAAATTCATTCAAAAAGTCCGTGAACAAGGGGACATCATCGGCTTCGGCCGTATCCAGCCGCAACAACATGACACCGGCATTTCGCATATAGTTCATGGTTTCGGCTGTGTTTAGCAAGGTCCCCGACATAAGCAATAAAACCGGTACAGCAACCGAACCGTCTTCGTTAGCGGTTAAGCCTTGAGCGATGGGGATAATGTCTTTTGCGGGAGCCGGCATAATACCTGTTTCGTAAAACCAGTCGCTGGCCGTAATATCGGCATCCAAATCAACGGCCCAGGTAGAGTCCGGGCGGTTGATGACTTGAACCACAATGGCCCGATTATCGTTAGAAATCGCAAAAGAAGCGTAGTGTTCGTCAATGTTGATATGCGGATAGAAATCGGCTGAAATACCGCTGGTATTGAACAAAGCCATCATCTGCTGTACTTCTGCAGCATCGGCCGGACCGCCGACAGTCGGCATATTCGGATCGGGTACGATAGGATCCGAAGGAGAAAGATTGACCGCTGCGGGAGAAACCTGAGTGGGCTGTGTTGCTTGGGGAGCCACGCCTAAAATAGCGGACGATTGTACCCGCAAACGCGCCGGCTCAAAAGCTTTCTTCATAGAACTGATTTTTAACGCATGGTGTATGGCTTTTTTTTCTAAAAAGCGGCGTGGAATTAAATGCCGCCACTGACAACGATACCACCACCGCCAGCCGATGAGATAGAACGGTATGAATAAAATCATGCCCAGCATCAATCCGACATCACGACCGGTATGAATCACCCAATCATTTCTTAAAAATGCAGTTGTATAGCGGTGCCAGTCCTTAGCGGACAACAAGTTAAAATCATAGGCATAATAAAAAACCAATGGTACGATTTCCATGTAAATGATCGTCCATAAACAGCCGGTGATGATCAAGCGTCCCCAACGCATTTTTTTACTCATTTAATAACTCCTTGTCCCTTTATACACCGAAAAAATGGGAAAATCCAGTAAAAAACATCATCGCGGTTCATAATTTTGAATCAGCCCCGGCAGAACGTTGCTCTGCTTTTTTCATAAAGCGGTTTGCGGATACAATGACACGTGTGTGTTCGGCCCGTGCCACTTCACCTGCCGCGTCAAACACACGGGCGGCAAACGTCAAACGCCGTCCGTCAACGGTTGTTAGTTTTGTTTCACAGGTAATTGTATCGCCGACACAGTTGGGGGCCGAATGTGTCAAGTTCACTGTTGCCCCGACGGTTGTCTCATCGGCGGTTAAATAGGGTTGCACACTTGTCCAGGCGGTTTTTTCTATCAGGGTTAAAACTGCCGGTGTTCCGAAAACGGGGAGGGTTCCGCTACCGATGGATTCTGCCGTTTGTAGGGTGGTAATGGTTTGAGACATGTGTCCTGTCAGGCCGACTTGTATCATTGGTTGTTCTCCTTATCAGAAACTATAGACCGAATTTTTTTAAAAATCAACTTTTATATTGACAGACATACCGATGTTATGTATAAGAGATAAATCCAAACGAAAGGATATGCTATGTTTCAAAAAAGTATTGTATGCGTGGTGGCGGCCACTTTGTTTTTAAGTTCCTGTTCAGCCTTTAATTGGACACGTACACCAATGACGGTCAATGCGTCCGAACCGGATGCCAAGATTTATATTGATGGGGAATATATGGGGATCGGACGGGTCCAAACATCGGTTAAACGCCGTACGAATCATACGGTTTTAGCCCGTAAAGACGGTTTTTATCCGGCTCAAAAAAATGTTTCTTATTGTTTAGGAACGGTTGGGATTATTGACCTGCTGTTCGGGTTTGTATGGTTGGTTCCGTTTGTAGGGTTGGCTTTCCCGGGGGCGTATGTGGCCGATGAAGAAAACATAGCCCTGTTGTTGGAAGAAAAAGCCAAATAACATTTTATGTCCCGGTTGTAAAAAATATGGGTTAGGCTCTTTTTTTCTTGCAATCGCGTACATTTTCTTGTATGCTTGGCCCGTTAAAGTTTTTTATGAAAGGAAACGATTATGGATTCAAAGTATCAATGCACGCCGGCGATTGAGCACATGTGCCCCGTTGCCAAAGGCGTTCATCATAAAAGTGCCCCCATTCCCGAAGAAGGTAAATGGGTCAGCGCACAACATATCAGCGATATTTCCGGTTTGACACACGGGTGTGGATGCTGTGCCCCGCAACAAGGTACATGCAAACTGACCTTGAATGTCAAAGACGGCGTGATTCAAGAAGCTTTGGTGGAAACCATCGGGTGTTCGGGTATGACGCATTCGGCGGCAATGGCGGCTGAAATTTTACCGGGTAAAACAATTTTGGAAGCCTTGAATACCGATTTGGTATGCGATGCCATCAATGTGGCTATGCGTGAATTATTTTTACAAATTGTCTATGGTCGGACGCAAACGGCGTTTTCGGAAAACGGTTTGCCGGTCGGGGCAGGCATGGAAGACCTGGGGAAGGGGTTGCGTTCCATGGTCGGGACGATGTATTCCACAACGGTCAAAGGCCCCCGCTATTTGGAAATGACGGAAGGATATGTGTTGGAACAAGGCTTGGATGAAAATAATGAAATCATCGGCTACAAGTTTGTTCATGTCGGCAAAATGCTGGAAGCGATTCGTAAAGGTGAATCGCCTGAAGAAGCCTTCAAAAAGAATGTCAAAACCTATGGCCGCTTTGATGAAGCCGTCAAGAAAATTGATCCGAGAAAGGAGTAAGTTATGGTAGAATTTGAAGGAAAAGAACGCCGGATTGAAAAAATCAACAAAGTGTTGGCCGAATACGGTTTGAAAGATTTGGAAGAAGCGAAAGCCTTGTGCGATTCAAAAGGTATTGATGTGGCCAAGTTGGTCAAAGGCATTCAACCGATCGCGTTTGAAAATGCCGTTTGGGCCTATACGATGGGTGCGGCGTTGGCTATTAAAACCGGTGTCAAAACGGCTGCTGATGCGGCTAAAATGCTGGGTGTCGGGTTGCAGGCTTTCTGTGTGCCCGGATCGGTCGCGGACCAACGTAAAGTGGGCTTGGGCCATGGGAACCTGGCGGCTATGTTATTGACCGAAGATACCAAGTGTTTCTGTTTCTTGGCCGGGCATGAATCCTTTGCGGCAGCGGAAGGGGCGATCGGTATTGCTCGTTCAGCCAATAAAGTGCGTAAAGAACCCCTGCGGGTTATTTTGAACGGTCTGGGTAAAGATGCGGCCTATATTATTTCCCGTATCAACGGATTTACTTTTGTGGAAACACAGTATGACTATTATACCGGCGAGTTAAAAACCGTTTCGGAAAAAGCTTTCTCCAACGGCGATAAAGCCAAAGTCAAGTGCTATGGTGCCGATGATGTGAGTGAAGGTGTGGCCATTATGATTAAAGAGGGTGTTGATGTTTCTATTACGGGGAACTCAACCAATCCGACACGTTTCCAACATCCGGTGGCCGGAACGTACAAAAAATGGGCAACCGAAAACGGACGTAAGTATTTCTCGGTGGCTTCGGGCGGTGGTACGGGACGGACACTGCACCCCGACAACGTGGCGGCCGGTCCGGCATCTTACGGGATGACCGATACGATGGGGCGCATGCATTCTGATGCGCAGTTTGCGGGATCTTCTTCCGTGCCGGCTCATGTGGAAATGATGGGCTTGATCGGTATGGGCAATAACCCGATGGTAGGGGCCAGTGTGGCTGTTGCCGTTGCGGTGGAAGAAGCCATGAAATAAGCCGGTTTATCATCAAGAACCCCCGGGATAATACGCCCGGGGGTTTAATTTTGAAACCTTTTGTTATATCGGTTGTGTATACTTTATAATATATTTCCGACAACAACGGTATGTGTGGGCATCCAGCCTTAAAGACAACATGTGTCGGAATGAAAAGTGTTTAGAAGACCGAAACTTTTTATAGCCTTTTGTCAGAATAAAGGCATTCAGGCCCAACATCCATTGATGACGTGTATAAGATGTTTTTTCAATCAGGTGTTTCAGCAAGCGTAATGTAAAGCGCAGTTTGCCCGGGTATATAAAACAATGATGTTCTTTGTTCGTTAAAATCAAACGTATTAAATCTTCTGTGGGATAACCGATTTTTAATTCTTCAAAATCCAATATCCCGCTTAAATCCTGTCCTTGAAAAATCAAGTTTTTATAATGAAAATCACCATGAATGACCGATGTCAAATGATCACGATAGATTAAATCCTTTGCATCCATATCCTGTAAAATAGGATGATAACGCTTGTCTGTATGCAAGGTATTGTATATGTGAAGCCAATCATCGCCGGGGGCCACATGCATTTCTGATTTGTGTTCTTGAAATGTATCCGTCATGTCTAAATAGGCCGCAATCAGGTCGTCCAGGTGTTGGTTGTCCAACTGATTGATAAAAACGGATTGTCCGTTCACCCATTTTAAGACCAAAATATCCCAAGGACCATGGGTAAAAGTGGTCTGCAAAGCCAGATGCGGGCCTAAATCAAAATCAGATAATGCCCTGATATTATGCCATACCCGTTCGCGTCTGTCGCGTGGAACACGGGCCTGTGCGATAAATTTGATCAGGTAAAATCCCCGTTTTGTTTGCAGGCGATAATTGACGCTGCATGATCCTGTGGCCATGCGAACGGCGGCAGTAATTTTATCATTTAAGTGTTTTTCCAAAACGGAAACCGGTACCCCGGATAAGTCTTTCATGCAAATCCCTTGTTGTTCTTGAATGGAAAGACTTTATCCGTTTTTTCGGGATTTGTCAACATAAAAGTCTATGCCGGAATACGGGGTTAATCCCCGATCTGTACCGCGGATACGGCTGCCCCAATGTCCGAATCATGATGTATATCGGCCGGCATTTTCGAGGCCGGAGGAATCGCTGCCCGGGTTTTGTACGGCTCGGTCTTGAAATAAAGGGGGCTGTTGGCTTGAATAGGATGATCCAAGTGGCCCGCATACAGGACCAGTTGCTTGTCCGGTTTCATGGATAAAATACCGGCCCCCCCGATGACCGAGTCATCTTTCATTTTAATCTTGTGCGATCGCTCATGATAAAAGTTGAATAAATCTTTTTTCATTTTACCCGAACCCCAAAATGGTCCCAAACGACTTTCGTCCGCACTATATGAATGTATCAATTTCGTCAGTGTCGGAATACCTTTTAACAGGGGGTTTCGGGTTTCCGGATTATTGTGCCGCTTGATGATTTTGATGGCCGAAGAACTTAAAATGACATTTGTGGTCTCTTGACCATATTTGGCGGATATTTGGTGCCAGTCTTGCACCGAAACCAGGAACATATTTTGTTTGGCCCGTCCGAATACAATACCATCCGAAATACTTTGCAACGAAGGCATGTGTTGAAACTCGTCTAAAATAAAACCCATCGGATAAGGACCGACACCCTGATTGGGTCCATGCTCCATTAAATATCCCGTAGCCATATTGATAAACAGGGTACTGAGTAAAATAGATGAGTTTAAGTCTTCATATGGAACGGACATATAAATGGTGACAGGACGATATGCGCCGGTTTCGGGATCTTTAATGCCACGCAGCTGATCATAATTGAAATCATTAAAGGACGTTCGGGTACGGACCGCCGCATTTTTGAACAAGTTGACCCCGGATAACGCCATAGAAATAACTGAACCGCGTTGCTTATCGGGCAATCCGACCACTTGATTTAATTCCAACAACGTACGCCGACCATACCCGAAATAAGCCGTTTCTAAAACAATATCGTCCAACAGGATTTTCCATGTATCTGTGTTCATGGCGGTCGGGTCCCCTTGTCGCCGCCTTAAACTCAATTCGTCATTGATACGAATTTGGGCATTCGTGATGATATCTAATAACATGGCAAAGCAGGCATCCGATGCTCCTTGCCAGTTTTTGGGAATCGGATCCCACTTGCCGATAGGTAAATAATTTTGCAAAGTTATCGTGTGGGCTTCGGCATTTTTAATGGCTTCCAAAACTTGCGGAAAGTCTCGCATAGAACGGTAAAAAGATAATAAAATCGCATAGTCTTCATCATCTAAACCGCCCGATTGCAAGCGCGATACAAAGTAATCATTGGCCCGGGCCTGTTCCACTTTACCGCATAAGTACCCCGTCAGGCCCGTCAGGCAACCACGTCCGGCCTTGACCCAATACGGATCTGCATTGGGGGGACCCTTGGGAATTAAAAAAGAAATCAAAGAGTCTATGTACGATTCGCGCCCGGCATGCAGGGGGGGTAGGTTTCCCCCGCCAATCGGATTCCAACACGGCCAAAACAAACCTTTTTTTTCATCATCTACACCGGCCCAGTTCATCATGAATACAGGACCTTTTTGAGCCCGATAACCACTGGTCGCCTTGGCCAGTTCACCTTTCGGGTCGTTGATAATCAAACACGCATTGTCCATTTCAAAAATGGCCGGGATAACAACACCGCTGGTTTTACCGCTGCCGGGCATGCCGATACAAAAGACAGAACGGGTATCGGGTAATTTCATGTTTTTATTTTTGGGTCCGAACCGCCCCACCAACAGGTATTGCCCGTCATACAATCCTATTTCTTTAACCTCATTGTCCCGTGCCGCATGAGTACTTCCGAATCGTTGATCGGCAAAAGTGTAGGGATTCAGAACAAAAAGCCACAATTCGTACATGGTAAAGAATAACAAGGGTAATAAGGGGATTTTCCAAGCAAAAAAACTCACCCAGGTGGTATGTCGCGGCTCATTGGTGATATAAGTGTAGAGCCACATCCCCCCGCGGGTCATCGGATAGGCAAAATGTCCGTGTAATGTTTGTCCCCAAAAAGCGCGATAAGCCGCCCCCAGGGTTATATCATTCATGGGGTTTAACCAATCACAAAAGGGTAAAATGAATAGGAATAGCACCCACAGCATGACCACACCGGCCAACGCCCGACCGAACCACCATTTAATGCACTTACGACGGATTTCAAAGGCTTCACCGAAAAAATTAAACAGCATGGTTGTTTGTTAACTCCTGTTTTTATTTTTCTTGGTACGGGGGGCCCATCGGGTCATTTGTCCCAAGATTTTTTTATGGGGCGGCAACGTGTTGGGTACTGATTCGGGCCGCGTATCCGTATCGGGTTTATCATCGGATGTTTTGGGGACCTGCGGGGCAGGGGGACGGGCAAACTCATCTTGTTTGGGGTGGGGACGGGTCCCCCCTTTTGTTTTGGGAGGGATAACTTCTGTCTGCCCTTTGGCATAGGTGTTGAGTTCGGTATGCCGGGCTTTCAAGGTTTTCAAAGTCTCTTCTTTTAACTTTTTTTCCTGCATTTTTTCCACCAAAGCCAAGTCTTTTTGCCATTGATTCATGCTCAACTTTTGCAACGGATTGATGTAGACACCACGTAAATTGACCCCTTCTAAATTAAACATAGACAAATCCATGCCTGAAATATCTACATGACTCATATCCAACCGGCGCAAGTCTAAACACATCAATTCGGAACGCGTCAGACAGTGAATATCAATTTTACCGCTTTCAATTCCGGCGATTAAAACCGCCAGAACAGCCAAACGATTGTCAAAATCCGCATCCGTTTCGGCCCCGTCTGTGGTCAGATTTCGTAAATAAGTTTGGGCAAAGTCTGCCCCGGTCAGATCTGAATGACTTAAATCTGTCTCTTCCAAGTAGGCTTCGGTAAAATCGCACCCTTGGAAATCACAGGCGCAGGCCGTTGTTTTGTACAAAATGGCCCCCTTGAAGGAAGAACCGGCAAAACGTCCCCCTGAAATATCCGCATTTTTTAAATTGATACCCGAAAAGTCTTGTCCCGACAAATCTTTACCGGCACGAATATCTTGAATCAAGCGAACCGCACGCGCATCGGATCGGTAATCGGCCCGTTCGGACGGTAAAACATAGTCTTCTGCCGACAGGCCTAACGAAAAATAAATCATATCTCGTTCACTGACTTTTGTGTCGGCCAATTTCATATTCGGTCGCTGTAATTTCGTATTCATATTCTCATTATATCACATAATTTTCAAAAAGAAACAAAAAAAAGATGACTTTTGATTTTATTTGGAGTATAAAGGCCGTTATGACATATTTAATAACTATGGCGATTTTACTCGCTGATCAATGGACCAAGTACTTGATTTTGCAAGACCTGCCACAAGGGGGTATTGTTCCGATTTTCCCGGGGTTTAATGTGGTGCATGCCCGTAATCGGGGGGTCAGTTTTTCCCTGTTCAGTGGCGATTCGGCCTTTGTGCCGTGGATTTTATCGGCCTTGGCGTTGGCCATCTGTGCGGTTTTGGTATGGTATATACATCGCGAAAAACGTACCGGTGTACGGGTGGGGTTGGCCCTGATTTTAGGGGGGGCTATCGGCAATGTGATTGATCGGGTACGTTTCGGTTCCGTTATTGACTTTTTGGATGTCTATGCCTATGATTGGCACTGGCCTGCATTTAATGTGGCGGATAGTGCTATTTGCTTGGGCGTGTTTTTAATTCTGATTTTATCCGGCAGAAAGGAGAAAAAATGAAGCCTGCAATTTATATGATGATGTTTTGCTTGTTTTTGGGGGCTTGCAGTGTGAAAAAGCCACCCTTGGCACCCACACAGGTGGTGGACGGTAAATCCATTGTTGTCCCCCCCGACTTTGATATAACCCCAACCACACAGGAGAAATAATATGCCCACAATTTATGATGAATTGTCAAATAACGCCAATCAAGTACGGAATTTACACCTGCGCGACCTGTTTGCGGCCGATCCGGATCGCTTTACCAATATGCACATTGCTTGGCAGGATTTTATCTTGGATTATTCCAAGAATAATATGACCTATGAAACGCGGGATTTATTGATTCGTTTAGCCGAAGAATCCGGTCTGAAACAGGCTATATCCGATATGTTTTCCGGTGTGCGAATCAATACCACCGAAAATCGGCCCGTGTTGCATACGGCGCTGCGTAATCGGGATAATCACCCGGTTTATGTAGACGGCCATGATGTCATGCCGGATATCAATGCGGTCTTGGATAAAATGCATGTATTTACCGATAAAGTCCGATCGGGGGCTTGGTTGGGGGCGACCGGCAAGCGTATTACCGATGTGGTGAATATTGGGATTGGCGGTTCTGATTTAGGGCCGGCTATGGTGGTACAAGCATTACAACACTATAAAACTGATGCCCTGACGTTTCATTTTGTCTCTAATGTGGACGGCACGGACATGGTTGAAAATTTGAAAACGTGTTCGCCTGAAACAACGTTGTTTATTATATCATCAAAAACCTTTACCACATTGGAAACCTTAACGAATGCTAAAACGGCGCGTCAATGGTTGGTAGCGGCTTTAGGCGAATCGGCTGTTGCCCGGCATTTCGTGGCGGTTTCTACCAATGCTGCGGCCGTACAAGACTTTGGTATTGATACCGATAACATGTTTGTCTTTTGGGACTTTGTCGGGGGACGGTATTCGGTATGGTCGGCTATCGGTCTGTCCGTAATGTTGGCCGTCGGGTATGAAGGCTTTGTGGAATTTTTAACCGGTGCTTATGAAATGGATCGGCACTTTCAAACGGCCCCGTTTGCCCAAAATATGCCGGTTATTTTAGGCTTGTTATCCGTTTGGTATAGTTCCTATTTAGGATGTGAAGGGTATGCGGTTTTACCGTATGATCAATACTTACGGCGGTTGCCGGCCTATTTACAACAACTGGATATGGAGAGTAATGGTAAAGGCGTTAAGAAAAACGGCAATACCGTAGATTATGCGACCGGTGCCATTTTGTTCGGTGAACCCGGCACGAACGGTCAACACTCCTTTTATCAACTGATTCATCAGGGAACGCACCGTATACCGGCGGACTTTATTGCCCCGATACATTCCTTGAACGAAACGGGGAATCATCATGACCTGCTGTTGGCGAATTTTGTGGCCCAACCGGAAGCCTTGATGAAGGGAAAAACGCCGGCGGAATTACGGGCCGAGGGCGTTCGGGAAGACCTGATACCGTTTAAAACGTTTACCGGAAACCGCCCCAGCACTACAATTTTAATGGATAAATTGACACCACGTAGTTTGGGAAGTTTGATTGCCTTGTATGAACACAAAGTGTTTGTGTCCGGTGTGATTTGGAAAATTGACAGTTTTGATCAGTGGGGTGTTGAGTTGGGAAAACAGTTGGCGAAAAGCATTATGCCGGAATTACAAGACCCTGCAGCGCCTTTGAATCATGATTGTTCTACCAATGCTCTGGTAGATATGATTCGTCATAAGCGTCATTAAAAGTCTGCTAAATAATCTCAGCCAAGGGTGCGTGCTTGCCCTTGGCTGTTTTAGCATGCGTTGTATGTATCTGTTGGCATGCCAAACCGTGAAGATTTTGATTATTTTCACAGTCCGTAAAAAGATAAAAATAATATGACAAAAACCTTTACAAAAATCAAAAAATATGATATACACGTCCGTTATCGGGGTAGTTATTCTGATGAAAGGAAATATGATGACACAAACCGCAACACACACACAAATTAAATCGGATAAAAAAACAGAGAAACCTGTCCCGCGTATGATTACACGCTGGGTTCAAATGATTATGACAGCACACGCCGGACACCGTAAAACGTTGGCAAATAATGCTTTAAGATCTATGATTTACAACGGGCTTGGTCGTTATGCCGTGCAAAAGGTAGCCTTTTTAATGACGCAAGGGGTTGACCTGAATCAAAAAGACACGGAAGGGCGGACATTGTTGATGACCGCGGCCGCCGAACAAAGTATGGCCGGAACCCGCATGGTGCAATTTTTAATTGGACAAGGTGTAAAAACAGACTTGACGGATTCGCAAGGGCAAACGGCTCTGATGATGGCGGCAGCCTGCGGTAATGTGCGTTCTGTTGAAGCTTTAATAACCGCCGGTGCCGATCTGAATATGCGTGATGCCGCCGGAAATACGGCGTTGTTGCATGCTGCCCCGAATAGTAATCGGGCGGCCGTTGTTTTTTTGTTGGCGGCCGGGGCTAATCCGAATGATACCAATGATGTCGGTATCACGCCTTTAATGTTGGCGGCCCGCTATAATCGCGGTTCGGAAGTTTTGGAAACTTTATTGACGGCCGGTGCCGATATTTGTATCCGGGATAATCAAAAACAAACGGCCCTGTTCCATATTACCAACGGATATATGGATGCAGAAAAAGTTAAAACGTTGCTTGCGCACGGGGCTCCTGTGAATGAACAAGATGCTTGTGGCGATACGGTTCTGTTAAAAGCCGCCGGTCGGTTGCAGGCCGATGAAACCGTAAGTACCTTATTGATGGCGGGTGCCGATCCCAATATCACGAATAAAGACGGGCAAACGGCTTTGATGGCGGCAGCCGAACATGCCGATGCAACGGACGTTTTACAAACACTGTTGATGCGTGGGGCCGATATTGATGCGGTTGATCACAAGGGACGGACGGCTTTGATGTTGGCGGCCCAAAATCAACAATCCGATAATGTTTTGACGTTATTGCATGCGGGGGCCAAAACGAATCAAAAGGCGATGGATGTCATTGCTGCATTGTTGAATACGCAATACGCACCCGATACAACTTATGAAAATAATGAAAAGGCATGTCTGGATTTGCCGGGCCAATCGGTAAAGCATACGGTAGCCTGCCAAAAAGTATCAGTTCCTGGGTTATCTGTTGGCCGTGAACGGTAATTCTGCCGGACTTGATAAACGGATCGGAAAACGGTCCGTTTTTTTATGTCTTGTTATCAAGATAACATGCCCGGTACATCAATAAAAAAATCCGTCCCGAAAAGAGACGGATTTAATGGCGGAAAGGAAGGGATTTGAACCCTTGATAGGAACAGGTCCTATAACAGATTTCGAGTCTGCCGCATTCGACCACTCTGCCACCTTTCCATATATACTCTCAATCTGTTATTCGGTCTTGCCGTTGGCAATCCCTATAACAGGTTTGTCCGCTTGGGCGTTCAGGGCCGCCCGGCGCGTTCACCTTCGCCCTTGGCTCGGTAGCGAGTCTGCCGCATTCGACCACTCTGCCACCTTTCCATATACACTCTCAATCTGTTATTCGGTCTTGCCGTTGAGAGAAATTCCTAACAGGACTTCCTATCTTATAACCTAATTTTGAAAAAAAAGCAACATGAAAGCGATTTTTTTGTGTCTTTTTTTTTATTTTTGGAGTATTCTTATTTATGGAAAGGAAAAATATGATGCACATACCGGTTCTTTATTATTTGAAAAGATACAAAAATTGGGTCGCAGCCGCCTGTATTTTCACGATTGCCTTCTTTACGGCTATGATGATCAGTTATGAATGGTGCTTGCGTGTGTCGTTCAAGGATACACCGTTGATCGCGTTTATTTACGAATCAATATACCATTCTTTATTCTTGTACGGCACGATTATTACCCTGTCAATTTTATTGATTTGTATGGTACGATTACTTGGGTTCTTTCGTAAAAGAGATATTGAAATCCTGCTGGAAAAAACGACACGGGATTTACGTCAGGAAAATACCGCATTATCACATCAAATTCAAGGGACATACGCCGTCTTGAATAAAATTCCGAACGGTATTGTGATTACTCAAGGGGGAAAAGTACGTTTGTGTAATATGGCGATGAATGCTTTTTTCAAAGGAAAACCGCAGAATGCTATCGGGCAAGATCCGGCCGCCTTATTCCCTGTTCCGGAAGAATTAAAGAAGATATTTGAAAAGGGGCGCGGCTACTTTGAGAAACGTTCTAATTTTTCCTTGCAATGTCCTTTAACTCGCCGAGATGGTGAACGTGTTTTATATCAGATTTCAGCGTTTCCTCTCACACAAAAAGAATCCCGTCCCGAGATTGTGTGGTTTTTTCAGGATTTTTCGGCCGAAGCATGGAATATAGAACTGGAAAAATACTATCAGACCGTTTTTCGGGTTTTAAGTGTACTGCACCATTTTAATGACGGCGAGGATGAATATACTTTGTTGCGTCAAATGTTGAATGAAATTATCGGGATTTATGGCTTGAAAACTGGGTTTTTCCTGACATATCAGGATAAACATCTGCATATCAATTTTGCTGTCGGTGATGATTTAGATTTCCCGAATGTGGTACACGATATTGATTTGGAGGATAAACGATACCAAAACATCGCGATTGTACGGGCCTTTATGACGCAACGTGCCGTAGGGTTCAGCAATATTCAGGATATATCTTATTACAAAACGTCTTTCGGACGTAAAGGGAAAAAGATGGTTTTATCTACCTACGCTTTTCCGATTATCATAGAAGGCAAAGTAGAAGGTGTTGTGAGCCTGTATGGCTATAAAATCGGCTTTTTCTCGGACAGCTTGATTTTCCGGTTGCAACAGTTGTTATCCGAAATATGTGAAAATATCGGTGCGATACGGTTGCGGAGACGGACGCAATTGGCCATTCATCAGTATGAAGAACGCTTACGCTTGCAAATACATGAATTGGAAGACAATAAAAAGACCATGCAGGAACAGGCTATCGTTTTAACCGAAGCACGGGCGGCGGCGGAAAATGCTAATAAGACAAAATCGGAGTTTATTGCAAATATGAGCCATGAATTACGTACACCGTTGAATGCGATTTTGGGTTTTTCCGAAGCCATGTCCTGTGAAACATTTGGCCCGATACCGGAACAATACAAGGAATATGTACAATATGTACATTCCAGCGGACAGTATTTGTTATCTCTGATCAATGATATTTTGGATTTATCCAGTATTGAGGGCGGACATCCCAAGTTGCACGATTCGGATATTGATGTGAAGCCCTTGACAGATAATGTTATGGAAGTGGTACGACATTATCCGGGTGGTTCGGAACGACAGATTACCTGTACCGTTCGTCCCGTGGGATTGCATTTATTTATGGATGAACGATCCTTGAAACAAATCCTGTTAAACATCTTGTCTAACGCTATCAAGTTCACGAATGATAAGGGGAAAATTGATATGGATATTCGCTTGACTCGGAACGGGCAAGTTCAAATCCGTGTTAAAGATGATGGTATCGGTATTCCCAAAGATAAAATGCAGTCTTTATTTCAACCGTTCAGTCAGATTGAAAACGTGATGACACGTCGTCACCAAGGAACCGGTTTGGGGTTAGTGTTGATTAAACGGTTGACCGAACTGCAACAAGGAACCATTACCCTGGATAGTCAGTACGGTAAAGGCACAACCATCACTTTGCTTTTCCCGAAAGAACGTGTTTTAGCCCCGATAAAGGAGAAATAAAAAATGAAAATATCCTTGAAAATCATCTGTATGTGTTTGATGGGAATCATGATGACTTACGGCGTTCATGCTCAATCCAGTCGGTATATTGAACAACAAAAAAGAGAAGTCAAACACGTTGCGGAAAAAAGGAAGATTTGTAATATTACATATCCCATTAGGATTGCGACATCGGCCACAAATCCGCCATTCGGTTGGACGGAAGCCGAGTGGGATAAAATGAAGCAAAAAGATAAATATCTTGCCAAAGGATATAACATTGATTTGTTGTCTGATTTATTTAAGTCGTTAGATGTGTGGGCATCTCCCGTTGCTTTTACCAATGATACGGATGCATTGAATGGTTTGGAAAACGGGCGTGTAGATGTATTTATCGGGGCGTATTACGATCCTCGGTATCGGAAAATGGGATATACATATATTATTCCGTCCTATTTTCAAAATGTGGCTGCGCTTATTTTTCTGAAAGGTAAAGAAAAAGAGTTCACGTCATTTCAGGATCTGAAAGGATTAAAAGGCGTAGTCCGTTCTGATGAACTGTTTTATACTTATGTCCGTCCTTCTTTACCCTCGGATGTATACATTGAGGAAGTTCCGTCTTCCCGGGAAGCCTTTACACGCCTGATCAACGGTCGGGCAGATTATATATTAGGGTCGCCTTACTCGGCTGAAGCGGAAGCCAGGCGATTTAAATTGAATACAAAGATTACAATGGTCAAAACGCCTTTGCCGGCCCAAGAAATGTTTATCGTGTTCGGTAAAAATGCACCATGCCGGGCGGCTATCCCCGAACTGGTCAAAAAAATGAAAGAACATCAGAAGCATAAAGTGGAAGAAACACAAAAGTTGATTTCTTATATCAATACCTGGGGGCAGCGTTTCAAAAACGAACCGGGCTTGGAAATCCCGAATACTCCGGCCGATAATCCCGATACGCAACACAATATACCCGAACAGAAAGAAGAAACAAAGATAACGAAATGAAAACAGATATTTTTAAGTTTGACCTACCCGAAGAACTGATTGCAAACTATCCCGCAGAACCGCGTGATTCGGCCCGGTTGCTGCATATTTTATCCGATGGGACAACAACAGATCACATTGTGGCGGATTTGCCGGATTTGTTGCGTCCCGATGATGTCTTGATTTTCAATGATACCAAAGTCATACCGGCGCGCCTGTACGGTACACGCGGTCAGGCCCGTATAGAATTAACGTTGTTCAAGCAAGAAAATTTGACCGATTGGGTGGTCTTGGCTAAAAATGCTCGTCGCTTAAAACCGAATGACATATTGACTTTTACACCTGATTTTTCAGCCACCGTATTGGGCAAAAATCCTGATGGATCAGTTGTGATCCGTTTCAATGTCGGGGGCGGGCGATTGATGGAAATGTTGCATACGGTAGGGACCATGCCCTTGCCGCCGTACATTAAACGCTTACGGGGCGGATTGGATTCGGACAAAGCCGATTATCAGACCATTTATGCGCGGCATGAAGGGGCCGTGGCTGCTCCGACGGCAGGTTTGCATTTTACGGATAACCTGTTTCGTGATTTGGATGCACGGGGTATTGAACGTTTGTTTTTAACCTTGCATGTCGGAGGCGGGACCTTTTTACCGGTCAAAGTGGATGACACGGATCAGCATAAAATGCATGCTGAATTTGGTGTTTTAACGCCTGAGGTTGCCGATAGAATCAATACAGCCAAACGGGCAGGGCGGCGAATCGTAACCGTTGGTACCACATCTTTGCGGCTATTGGAATCGGCCACGGATGAAAACGGTGTTGTTCACCCGTTTGAAGGAGAAACGCGTATTTTTATTACGCCGGGATATCGCTTTCGGGCAACGGATGTCATGTTTACCAACTTTCATTTGTCGGAATCTACTTTGTTTATGTTGGTGTGTGCTTTTGCCGGTATTGATGTGATGAAACAAGCCTATATACAGGCCATAAACAAGCAGTATCGTTTTTTTTCATACGGTGATGCGTGCCTGATTGAAAAGCCGGTTTTACGTTGACTTGCTTTTTACGATGTTATAACCGATTTTTACTTGACTTTTATATGAAAATCAGTCATGCTGTACCGCATAAGCAAAAGGAGAAAGTATGAGTTTTAACGCACAAACCATTAAAACGATCGCCAACTTGGCACGTTTGCGTTTTCCAAAAGAAGACGAAGAAAAATTCATGAAAGATATTGACAGTATCTTGGCATGGGTAGAAGAATTAAAAGAAGTGGATGTTTCGGGGGTTGAACCTTTGGTATCCGTGACACCCCGGACGGATGCCGTCAGGACCGATGAAGTGTCCGATGGAAATTTGCAAACCGAGTTGATGGCCAATGCCCCTGAATCGGTACAAGGTTTTTATGAAGTCCCGCGTATGGTGGAGTAAAACATGACTGACTTATTGAATTTGCATATTTCTGAAGCATTAAATTTGTTAAACAAGAAAGAAATTTCTTCCGTTGAATTAACGCAGGCTCACTTGGCCGAGATGGAACGGGCTCGTTTCCTGAATGCTTATATTACCGAAACACCGGAACGGGCTTTGGCGGATGCGGCTGCCTCGGATAAACGCCGGGCAAACGGTGAAACGATGGGGGCTTTGGACGGTATTCCTATTGCTAACAAAGATTTGTATTGTACGCGGGGAATTAAAACAACGGCGGCCTCTAAAATCTTGTCCCGATTTGTACCTCCTTATGAATCGACCGTCTCACAGAAACTGAAAGATGCCGGGACCGTGATGTTGGGTAAAGTCAATACGGATCAATTTGCCATGGGTGGGTCTACGGTGACCAGTTATTTCGGTGTTACCAAAAACCCCTGGACCGATGAAAACGGCGAATACAGTTTGATTCCCGGGGGATCATCCGGCGGGTCTGCGGCCGCGGTGGCGGCGGGCCTGTGTATGGGGGCAACGGGTTCGGATACGGGCGGTTCTATTCGTCAGCCGGCTTCATTTTGCGGAATTACGGGAATTAAACCAACGTATGGACGATGCTCACGCTATGGTATTGTGGCTTTTGCGTCATCGCTGGATCAGGCGGGGCCAATGGCACGTTCCGTTAAAGATTGTGCATTGTTATTGGGTCAAATGGCCGGTTCCGATGCATACGATTCCACTGTTGCGGAATTGCCTGTTCCGGATTATACGATCGGGTTGACCGGTGATATTCGGGGTAAGAAAATCGGTATTCCCAAAGAATATCGCCCCGGGGGATTAAATGCAGAAGTGGCAGCCGTTTGGGATAAAGGCATTCAGTACTTGAAAGATGCCGGTGCAGAAGTTGTGGAAATTTCCTTACCGCATACAAAGTACGCTTTGCCGGTGTATTACATTATTGCCTGTGCCGAAGCCAGTTCTAATTTGTCGCGCTATGACGGTGTGCGTTATACGACACGGGTGGATGGTAAGACTTTGGACGAAATGTACGAAAACACCCGGACGGACGGTTTCGGTTCGGAAGTTATCCGGCGTATTTTGTTGGGTACTTTTGTATTATCGGCCGGTTTCTATGATGCGTATTATACGCGGGCACAACGGGTTCGTCGTTTGATTTACAATGACTTCATTAATGCTTTTAACTCCGTTGATGCCATTGTGGTTCCGGCGGCACCGACACCGGCTTTGTCTTATCAGGCATTTAAGAATATGAGTCCTGTTGATACTTACTTGGGTGATGTCTTTACAACGCCGGCTTCTTTGGCGGGTGTTCCGGGATTGTCCCTGCCGATCGGATTGTCGGATAAAGGTCTGCCGATTGGATTGCAAGTAATTGGCAAACATTTTGATGAACCGACTGTGTTTCAGGTTGCAACGGCTTTGGAACAAGCGGCCGGGTTTGATTTAATACCGCATCGGGTGAAAGGATAAATATGTATACTATTCAAGGAAAAACAGGGGCTTGGGAACTGGTTATCGGATTGGAAGTCCATTGTGAGATTTTATCTCAATCCAAGGTCTTTTCAGGGGCATCGGCCAAGTTCGGTGCCGAACAAAATACACAAGTTTCCTTTATTGATGCCGGGTTTCCGGGTATGTTGCCCAAGGTAAACGCCAAGTGTATTGAACAGTGTGTCAAGACGGGTTTCGGCCTGAATGCCAAAATCAACAAATTTTCACGCTTTGATCGTAAAAATTACTTTTATGCCGATTTACCCCAGGGGTATCAGATTTCACAACTGTATTACCCGATTGTCGGTGAAGGGTTTATTGAAGTAACCACCGATGAAGGGACCCGAAAAATCGGTGTGGAACGGTTGCATTTGGAACAAGATGCCGGCAAGTCCATTCATGATATGGTGCCGGGCAAAAGTTTGATTGACTTGAATCGCAGTGGTGTAGGCCTGATGGAAATTGTGTCCAAGCCGGATATGCATTCACCGGCGGAAGCGGGGGAATATCTGCGCAATTTGCGTGCGATTGTACGGGCTCTCGGAACGTGTGACGGCAACATGGACGAAGGCTCTATGCGGTGTGATGTGAACGTATCGGTACGTCCGGTGGGTGAAACGGGACTGCGTCCGCGGGCAGAAGTTAAAAATGTGAACTCGGTGCGTTTTGTCATGCAAGCCATTGAAATTGAAGCACAACGTCAGATTGATATTTATGAAAACGGTGGCCAATGTCGTCAGGAAACCCGTTTGTTTGATTCGGTGAACCTGGAAACACGCCCGATGCGTAGTAAAGAAAATGCAAATGATTATCGCTATTTCCCCGATCCGGACTTATTACCGGTGATTTTAACGGACGACTACATTGAAAATATCCGCAAAAATCTGCCTGAATTACCGGACGCCAAAAAGAAACGGTATGTGGAACAACTGGGGTTGACACCCTATGACGCGTCTGTTTTGACGGCCGATGTGGAAACGGCGGCCTATTTTGAAACCGCTATTCAAGGACAAGATGCCAAAAAAGTTGCTAACTGGGTGATGGGTGATTTGTTTGCTTACCTGAACAAATCGGCCAAAACCATTACGGACAGTCCGATTAAGGCTCAGGATTTAGGGGCTTTGGTCGGATTGATTGCCGATGGGACCATTTCCGGGAAAATTGCCAAAGAAGTTTTTGAACTGATGACGCAAACGGGTAAGGCTCCCGCCGTGATTGTGGAAGAAAAAGGGCTGAAACAAACCACGGATACCGGTGCGATTGAAGCCATTATTGCCGATGTTTTGGCGGCCAATATGGACAAAGTGGCCGAAATTAAAGCCGGTAAAGATAAACTGAAAGGCTGGTTTGTGGGGCAGATTATGAAGGCCAGTCATGGCAAAGTCAATCCGGCATTGGCCAATCAGTTGTTGGATAAAAAATTGAGTGAAGTGTGATGTATCAAAGCAATCATTCGGATCGGATACGGGCATATACAACCCTTGCCGGAGTGTGTCCCCGTGCCGATTTGGTTCCGCCTAAGCGTCGGGCTGAGTTTCAACAACGTGTTCAACGTATTTTGAATCATTCTCATACATTGCCCGACTCTTTGAAACATCGCCTGGCAATAGAAAGTTTTTCTCGTGTTTTGTTGAGCTTGCAGGGATGTGTTTCTTTGGTAGCGTCCTGTTTGGGAATACGTCTGGGGTCGGATATCGCAAATATAATGTTGCCACATGCAGCGGCATTGGGACGCAAAACGATGGTTGCTCATTTGATCAAAGTCTGGAATGCTGATGTCAATTACCAAAACAGCAACGGTGATACGGCTCTGCATTTGGCCATTAAACGGAAACGGTTTGCGGTGGCCGATATGCTTTTACGGTCCGGGGCTAAGTTATACCCGAATAAGGCAGGGGTAAGCCCACTGGGGCTGGCATGTATGCGTGATATGGCTTTGGCTGTTCCGGTCTTCAAAAATAACGGAGTTGATCTGAATCGACCCGAAAAAATACGCTACTGGAATCGTTTTTACTTGGGGTGGCATACCAATTATATTTATCCGATTTCGTATGCACTGTGTAAAGATAAACCCAAGGTCCTACGGGCATTATTGAAAGCCGGTGCCAAGATAGATGTGCCTTTGGTTAGAAAGAAGACGCTGACCTGGCGTGAGGTGGTGAAGCAGCGACCTGACGCCATTGGGCCGCGATGTTTGCCCATTATGATACGTGCAATCCGGACGCATACACATGCTTAGGACCTGGCGGTATCTCATACAAAGTCGCCCGCAAATTGGATAGTTCTCGGGCGGTTTGTGTGTAGAAACTATTTTTTTTCTATATCCTGTCATTGGCGGGCATTTTTTTATATTGTCATCTTCGGGCTTGACCCGGAGATCCAGGGGAGAGAAGTCAATATATTATAAGGATTTCAGTGCCCAATGGATTCCCATTTTCATGGGAATGACAGGACAGGGGTAAAACTTGTCATCTTCGGGCTTGACCCGGAGATCCAGGAAACATAAGGACTTCATTTATCCTGGATTTCCGCTTTCGCGTGAATGACAAAATATAGATGTTTCCAACATTTTGAATTATGCGCTGCGCTTACCCGCTCACTGCGTTCTGGCCGGTTGTTTTTGATATAATATATTGAAATAAATGATTTTATTTGTTCTTTTACTCGGTTTTCTGGTCCTTTGAAAATACCTGAATTTGGGTATTGCAAAAAACCATGGTTTATGGTACACTCCGGGCCAAAGAAGAAATACGTTCAAGAAAGGGACAGCCAAAATGAAACAACCGAAAAAAATGACTCATCTGCCGGCTGAACAAACCGAATCTGGTCGTAGTATGGTAGAAATGTTAGGGGTTTTGGCCATTATGGGCATCTTGTCCATTGGAGGGATCGCCGGCTATACATACGCCATGAACAAACTGCGGGCCAATAATACGATCACGTATGTGAACATGTTGGCAATTGCGGGTAGCCAACAGGCCGCTTTGGGACGGGACGAGTTGACATTGGAGGAGTTCCCCGCCAAAACCACCGATGGCTATGACGCAGATATTTATCGCTTGACCGATGAACCACGCTATTTTGATATTGATATTGCAGGCGTTCCCCGGGCTGTGTGTACAAATATCTTGGCCTTGACGACACATTGGCGGGGGTTGGATAGTGTTTGGGTCAATGATAACCAAACGACCTGTGAACAAGATGAGAACTTGATGAGTTTTATTTTTTCGGAGACGCTGGGATCAGATGAGAACGGCGGGTCGCGGTGTACGCAAGATTCGGAATGTTCGGGATGTCAGACGTGTGTACGCGGATTTTGTACCGATACCGATGCTGCATGTTCGGGGAATACGCCCTATTGTGTCAACGGTACCTGTCAAGGTTGTCATGCCGGTGAATTTCAAGACACCAAAGGAAAATGTTATCCTTGTAGTGGGGATACGATTATAGGATCCGTGGATCCATCCGAATGCGATAAATGCAAAGGACAACGCTTTAGTACACTTTCTTATCAACGCTGTGTCCCATGTACTTATCCAGGTTCTTTATATCTCAACAAAAATGATATTGACAAAGCCCGGTGTAATTCCTGTGCAAAACGGTATTGGATGCGTTATGGCAGCAGTGAGATTACATGTAATTATTGCGATGGTATGATCACCAGTGAAAATGATGAGCAAGTTTGTCAAGGTCATTGTCCGGCCGGTCAAGTGTGGAGTGGTAACAAGTGTGTGTCTTGTGATAGTACGGATACTATTTTGTTTGGTGTTTCCCGGGAATCGTGTCGGACAATATGCGCGGGAGTTCGCTTCCCGGAAATCACCTTTGCTCAATGTACCCGATGTGATGCGCCTCTGGCACGTCAGTCCACACAAGCCGATTGTGCTGCTTGCCCCAATAACTATTGGCGCAATGATTTCTGCTATTATTGTAACGGCACTGTCATCCATGAAAATAACGCACAAATTTGTCAAGGTCATTGTCCGGCCGGTCAAGTATGGAACGGTTCAAAATGCGTTGCTTGTGATAGTAGCGATACTGTATTCTATACGGTTTATGGACCGGATTGTGCCCGTCAGTGTAAAGGTGTCAGATTTTCACGTTCAGAGTATTCGGCATGCTTCAGATGCGATAAAGCAGGCGATCAAATCACTAATGATAAAGAATCGTGTTTGGCGTGCGGGAACCGGACATGGAAGAACGGGACATGCAGTTTCTGTGCCGGAACCGTTAGCGCCGATGGGACAACGTGTGAATAACAAAAAAAGTGGCCGCCGAATTGTTGGCAGCCACTTTTCCCATTTTTTAGTCTTCCTATACATATAATAGGGTATATATTTTCAAATTGCAACAAAAAAGTGAAATTTTTTTACAGAAATGTGTATTTTTAGTTATCACTATGATATTCAATTATTTTTATCATATCATAAATGTCGGTTATGTGTTGCACTTTTTCTGCGAAAGTGTATGCGGTTTGCAACCACAATATGTTTGGCGGTATAATCCTTGCTCACGGGCCAGTCGTTCAGCGTATTCCAGGCCCCCCTTTTTACGCCAGTTCGTCAGATCATAGGGAATACCAATCTGATTGGCGGCTTGTATTCCGGCACGACAGACTTGGTCAAAATCCTTGAAACGCGAGATACCCAAAACAGATGAAAAGCGGCTAAATCCGTTATCTCGTGCATATTCCGCCGCCCGTTGTAATCGCAGAAAAAAACATTTATCACACCGTTTTCCCCGTTCGGGTTCATTTTCCAACCCTTGGGTTACGGCCGACCAGTCTTCGGGACGATAGGGCAATTCTACAAACGGGACACCCACGACTTGACAGATTCGTTTATTTTCATCTCGGCGGCGTATATATTCTGATTCAGGACGAATATTCGGGTTGTAGAATAAAACCGTCAAGTCTGTATCGGCTTGCTTTAACCGGTGAATAACCCCAATAGAACAGGGGGCGCAACAAGATAATAATAATACTTTTTCTTTTTTCATACTGTCATTATAGCAAAAAAACAACCAAAGTGCAATCAAGTATTGACATTATTTTTTCTTTCTGCTAGTTTGACAGGCATGATGAAAATAATAGCACTATATCAAACCGTTTTTCAATTTTGGATGAGATTTCCTGAAAAAATCAGGTACTTGTTGGTGGGGGGGTATAATACGGTTATTTCGTATGCTTTGTATGCACTCTTTCTGTATTTGATGCAGGGATCCTATCCGCAAGCGGCTCTTCTTTTATCAAACCTGGTGGCTTCGGTTAACAGTTATTGGACGCAAAAAATATACGTTTTCGGTACAAAAGGAAATTATTGGAACGAATATGTGCGCTGCTTGTTCAGTTGGGGGTGCAGTTATGTTTTGAATGCCGGTCTTTTAGCCTTGTTTTTGATGAAATTAAATCCGTATACGGCGCAAGTTTTAGCCTTGGCTTTGGTAACGATAAACAGTTATTTAATGCTGAAATACATTGCCTTTCGTAAGGGGGTCTCATGAAAGTTGCGATTTTAATACCCTGTTATAATGAAGCCGCTTCGGTCGCACGTGTGGTACAAGATTGTCATAAGCATTTACCCCATGCGGATATCTATGTCTATGATAACAATTCAACGGATAATACGGCGGCTTTGGCTCGGGCGGCCGGGGCCTATGTCTTTGCCGAAAGAAATCAAGGAAAGGGTAATGTTATCAGGCGGATGTTTGCCGATATTCAAGCGGATATTTATGTGATGATTGATGGCGATTGTACCTATGATACGGCCAGTATTCCGAAAATGATTGAGCGTTTGGTCTCCGAACGTTTGGATATGGTGACGGCAGTGCGGGAAACATCATCGGATTCGGCTTATCGTCCCGGTCATCGTTTGGGAAATACCCTGATGACACGCATTGTCCACCTGTTTTTTGGGAACAAGACGGCCGATATGCTATCAGGATTACGGGTGTTTTCTCGGCGCTTTGTCAAATCATTTCCGGCCAATTCGCAAGGGTTTGAAGTGGAAACTGAATTGACGGTTTTTGCGTCATCTATGCGGGTTCCCATGGCCGATATGACGACACCGTATTACGAAAGGCCTAAAAATTCTTGCAGTAAATTGTCAACCGTTCGTGATGGGTATAGGATTTTGAAAATGATAGCGGTTCTTATCAAGGAAGAACGGCCGCTGCTCTTTTTCGGTATGGGGGCTATTTTTTCTTTTGTTTTGTCTTTGTTGTGTGCCATACCCGTTGTGCTTCACTATTTGGAAACAGGATTAGTTCCCCGCATACCTACCACGATTTTGTCGGTCGGGTTGATGATATGCGGTGGGGTGAGTTTAGCCATGGCTTTGATTTTGGATACAGTGGCAAAAACACGGGCCGAAGTGCGCCGTATGCAATACTTGTCCGTTCCTGTGCCGGATCCTGACAGTTTGAATTTAAAATAATTGGCTGCGAACAGGGGGCAGGGGGTGCTTTAGGGCATAGGTTTGCAAAAAATATCCCGTCAAGTTCAACCCTGTACGAATGTCCGCCTCTGTTGCCGGAACGGATTGCCATAAAAAGCGGGGCAGGGGCAAGAGTTTTGTCTTATACGGTTCCCCTTTTTCGCGACTGACGGCCCGACCGGTTTTAGGTGAAATATAGGCTAAATCATGCGGGTTTCCGCCGCCGGCACAGGCAGTTGTATCCAATCCGAAACCGATTTCCGTCAGTATTTTTTGTTCCAGCAAGACATAGTACTTCAAAAAATCCGTTTCATCCAAATGATCTAAAAAATCAAAAACGGCTTGATACAGTTCGGGAAAGGATTGTCGTTCGGGCAACAAATCATCTAACAGTCGGCACAGGCAGGTAATGCAGGCCAATCGTTTTTTATCGTCCAAGTATGCCACTGAAAAAGGACGGACTTCTTCCAAGTAAAACTGTCCCATTTGCTCGGCTAAACGTGCTCGCCAACGCACCGAAACCCATGCACCTGTTTCCGGCGGGTGTCGTTTTTGAAACACACCCATATGTCGGCCGTGATCCGGGGTCAGCAAGGATATAATATATGACCGTTCCCCCAATGGTCGGGCCGATAAAACCAGAGCCTGATTCGTCCGAAATTCAGGCATTAAAATCCAACCCCCAATTTGTGTATTGAGAAGGATCTTCTTGCCAATTTTCTTTCACTTTAACAAATAAAAACAAGTGAACGGGACGTTCAAACAGGTGTGCCAATTCGGTACGTGCGGCCGCACCGATTTTTTTAATCATGGATCCGTTTTTGCCCAAAACAATGGACCGTTGTCCCACACGTTCCACATATATGGTTTGTTCAATACGGATGGCCTTTTTCTGTTCTTGAAATGATGTCGTTTCAACGGCTATGGTATAAGGTAATTCCTGTTGTAGATTCATAAACAGTTTTTCACGCGTTACTTCGGCCGCAAACAAACGATTAGGCAGGTCGCTGAGTTGATCCGGCGGAAACATCCAAAACCCGCGGGGGGCCCGATTGATTAAATACTGCTTTAAGTCTGTGGTATTTTCACCGGTGGCTGCCGAAATCATAAATGTTTCAGTAAAGATCGGATATTGATTGAGTTGCGCAATCAACGGAAGTAATTTATCCTTGGCCATCAAATCAATTTTGTTCAAGACTAAAATAGCCTTTTGTTTGTTTTGTTGCAGGATCTGAATAATGCTCGCTGTGTTTTTATCAATACCCTTCGTGGCATCAATCAACAGCAAGCGTATATCCGATTCTTCGGCTTCGGTCCAAGCGGAAGCAACCATAGCCCGATCTAAACGCCGGCCAGGCTTGAAAATGCCCGGTGTGTCCGTTAAAACCAACTGCGTGTCTCCCGATACTAAAATTCCACGAATACGGGAACGTGTGGTTTGAACTTTGGGGGAAACTATGGAAACCTTGGATCCGACCAACTGATTCACCAAAGTAGATTTCCCGGCATTCGGAGCCCCCAATACCGCCACAAATGCAAAATGTTGATTTTGATTATCCATGTTGAATTTCTTTCAAAAAAGTATCGGCGGCAGCTTGTTCGGCACTTCGTTTGTTGGTCCCTTGTCCGATAACGGTGTGCCCGGCCACCGAGACGGAAACGGTAAATATCGGTTGATGATCCGGCCCCTTTCTATCCAACATTTTATAAACCGGCAGTTCTTTATATCGTTTTTGTGCCCATTCCTGCAAAGCGGATTTCGGATCCTGCGGCACTTGTATTTCGGATAAAATCAACGGTGTCCAAATCGGTTTCATAAACTCGCGGACCACGTCTATGCCACGGTCCAGATACAAGGCCCCCAAGATGGCTTCGCATACATCGGAAAGAATGGATGCATTTTGACGCAACATATCTTCGTGAGTGATGAGCATGGGGGGCAAGCCGATTTGTTTGGCCACCAAGGTCAAAGTTTCTTCACGGACCAAAGAGACAAAACGTTTAGCCATCGGCCCTTCCGGCTCACGCGGAAAGAGGGTGTATAGCATTTCTGCCACCACCAATCCGACGACACGATCCCCTAAAAACTCTAACCGTTCATAACCCGCACGCTTGCCATGAGAAGAAAGTTGCAAAGCCTTGTTTAACAAGGTCTTATCATGAAATAAAGATACAATATCCGTCATTTGTATAGCCCTTCAAAAAATCGTTCCAGGCGCAGTGAATCGCCCCATTTCCAAAATTGCCACAGATCACCGGTTCCGTTATTTGAATAAAAGATAAAACGCGCTTTACCTTCCAGATTTTCGGCCGGTACAAATCCGAAAAAGCGGCTATCCATAGAATTGTCGCGATTATCCCCCATCATAAAATAATGGCCGTCCGGTACCACAAAGGGGTCTGTATTATCTTGTTCTTTTGTATCAGATTGTTCATAAATCAAGTGCTTGACCCCATTGGGTAATGTTTCACGATATTTTGTATAATGAACCAAGCCTGCCTGTTCCACTTCCCAATCTTCTTCACCGATTTTACGGCGATCCATCATTTGGCCGTTGATCAGTAAACGCCCGTTGACCATTTGAATGGTGTCACCGGGCAGGCCGATCACTCGTTTAATATAATCGGTACGATTATCTGTCGGTACTTTGAAAATGACAATATCTCCACGGTCCGGGGCAGATTCAAAAATACGTCCCGTTGGGATCAGGGGTAAAGAAAACGGAAAGGAATGACGTGAATAACCGTAATCGTATTTTGTAACCACGATATAATCACCAACCAACAAAGTAGGTACCATGGAACTGGACGGGATATTATAGGGCTCAATCGCCACCGATCGGATAATCAAAGCCACGATAACAGCCCACATTAATCCTTTTAATTCACCCCACCAACTTTCCTTTTTTTCTGATTTTGTCATTGAATTTTTTTCCTTTATCTGTTATAATCCGTCCAAGATGGGTCATTTATAGCACAGAAAGAGAGTTTTGTCTATGTTAAAATTTAATAAATTGTCATTTGACGGTCAGGCGCGTCTGGGGGAAGTTGAAACGGCGCACGGAAAAGTGCGAACACCGGCTTTTATGCCGGTTGGGACGGTTGGAACGGTCAAGGCCATGAAGCCCGAAACAGTACGGGCGGCCGGGGCCGACATCATTTTGGGAAATACATATCATTTGATGCTGCGTCCGACAGCCGAACGGGTGGCGGCTTTTGGGGGATTACATCGCTTCATGAATTGGCCGCATCCGATTCTGACCGATTCGGGTGGATTCCAGGTCATGAGTTTGTCCGGTCTGCGTAAAATTACGGAAGAAGGCGTTGCTTTTAACTCTCATTTAAGCGGTGAACGCTTTTTGCTAACACCGGAAAGATCCATGGACATACAATATTTGTTGGATTCGGATATTACAATGGCTTTTGATGAGTGTGTGAAATATCCCGCTGAACGTAAAACGGTTGAAAAGTCCATGGAACGATCTATGCGTTGGGCCAAAAGATCGCGTACGGCGTTTCGTGATCGCCCGGGGTATGGCTTATTCGGTATTGTGCAAGGCGGTATGTATCGTGATTTGCGCTTGCGTTCTGTGCAGGCGTTAACGGATATCGGTTTTGACGGTTATGCCATCGGCGGTTTGGCGGTGGGCGAAGGACAAGAGATAATGTTCTCGGTTTTAGATTATACAGCCCCCGCGTTGCCGGATGATAAGCCTCGCTATTTAATGGGGGTAGGGCGGCCCAGTGATATTGTCGGGGCCGTTTATCGCGGGGTGGATATGTTTGATTGCGTAATGCCTTCCCGGTCGGGGCGGACGGCTCAGGCGTTTACCAGCCAGGGTGTCTTAAATCTCAGAAATGCCTGTCATCAAGATGACCATGGACCGTTAGATACAGAATGTACCTGTCCGACATGCCAAACTTATACGCGTGGATATCTGCATCACCTGTTTCGGGCCGGTGAAATTTTGGGGAGCATGTTATTGACCGAGCATAATATCTGGTTTTATGAAAATTTAATGAAACAAATTCGTCAGGCGATTGCCGAGAATCGGTTTCAAGCATTTCACGATTCTTTCCGGGAACGCTATGCCCATGACCGAAAAATGTGATAAAGATGATCGGGGATATCCTCGTCGTGCCTATGAAGGCTTGTTCCCTCTAACCAAAGAAGTACGGCGTATTGTGTCGCCCGTGTTAGGTACACGCGGCTTCGCCCAGGCGGATATCTTGGAAAGTTGGAATGATATTGTCGGATCGGATTTAGCCCAGGGCATTATTCCCGAAAAATTGAGTTTTGACAAAGATAAACGTACGAACGGTACATTGTACGTTAAAAGTGCCGGCGGTGCCTTTGCCATGTTGTTTGAACATCAAAAACAGCGCGTCTTGGAACGTATCAATGCATTTTTTGGGTACCCGGCGGTGGGAAGGATTAAGATACAACAAGGGGCTTTGAAATTGACCGTGAAACCTGTCATTCCGGAGCGGCCTTTAACCATTGTTGAAGAGCAAAATTTGATGGCTCGTGTGGCGGAAATTGATGATGACGATCTGCGCCGTAAGGCGTATGAAATCGGCAAAGCCATTTTGCAGAAGAAATGAGACCCTTGACACAATAATAAAAACGCGGCCCGGTGAAGGACCGCGTTCTTTGTCGTGATGGTTTACTTCAATAAACCGTCCTGGGTTGCCATGTGTTTTACCATGCGTACTAACGCGTTGGAATAACCCCATTCATTGTCATACCAGGAAACAATCTTGAACAAGCGTTTTTCGCCTTTCAGGTTGTTTTGCATGGTGGCCAAAGAATCGTAGATACTGGCATGCGAATCATTGATGAAATCCGTAGATACCAATTCTTCATCGGTATATCCCAAAGTGCCTTTCATATATGTATCGGCCGCTTTTTTCAACAGGGTATCAATTTCTTCAATGCTGGTATCACGGGCGGCACGGAATGTCAAATCCACCGCAGACACATCGGCCGTCGGTACCCGGAAAGACATACCCGTTAATTTACCTTTGACAACCGGTAATACTTCACCAACGGCTTTGGCCGCACCCGTGGTGGACGGGATGATATTGATGGCCGCTGCACGACCCCCGCGCCAATCTTTTTTGGACGGACCGTCAACGGTTTTCTGTGTGGCGGTATAAGAGTGAATTGTGGTCATCAAACCGGTTTCCACACCGACACCTTCTTTAATCAGGACATGAACCAACGGAGCCAAGCAGTTGGTTGTGCAGGATGCATTGGATACAATGAAATGCTTGGACGGATCATATTCGTTTTCATTGACACCAAAGACCATAGTTTTCACATCGCCTTTACCCGGGGCAGAAATAACCACGCGTTTTGCACCGGCGGTCAAATGACCTTGCGCTTTTTCTGATTGAGTGAATAAACCGGTGGATTCAATCACATAGTCAATATTCAAATCTTTCCACGGCATCATCGCCAAATCTTTTTGAGCCATCAAGCATTTGATTTCATTACCGTTGACAACCAAAATATCATCGGCTTCTAATGCCGGATCAGATTTTTTGGTTGTAATGTCGGCTTTCATTTTACCGTGAACGGAATCGTATTTCAGTTGATAGGCAAAATACTTGGCATCCGTTCCCATATCCACAACGGCGACAACATCAATGCCATGCCCCAGCAACCCTTGTTCCGTAATCGCTTGAAACACCAAACGACCGATACGGCCAAAGCCGTTAATTGCAACACGTACTGTCATATTTTTTCTCCTTTGTTTACAGTATTAAAAAAAGCGTGTGATTTATTTACGCACATTTTTCTTTGAAAAGCAAGTAAAATCTGCAAAAAAATATCTTATAATTGGCGAGCCAGTGTCATGATTTCATCTTCTGCCTGACGCAGTCGTTGTACCAGTGTCTGATGTCGCTTGTAAAAGGCATCTCCCCGGGCATAAACGGCCAAGGCTATGGCATCAAACGGATTATATGCCCGGCCTTGTGCCAAGTTTTTGAAATACAGAGATTCAAAATCAGCGACACATCTCAAATGCCATTTATCGGGTGTGCCGGGACGATTATATTGACCGATTTGTCCCGTCCAACTGGTAAAAAAAGCCTGGACTCGTTCGGCCGGGCAGGCTAACAGAGCCCCCCATTGCATGCGAATCAGTTGTTCTACACGCCGCAAATCATCTGTATAATTAAAACGTAAATCAGATGCCAGCATATATGCGAATTGTGTTTTTTTGTCTTCCGGTAAATTGTTAAAAAACATTTGAACAGATGGTGAATCGTGTGTATCCAGTACGGCCACATCATTCGGCCGGGCATTTTTCAGATGATATATATGGGTCCAGTCGGTCGGTTCGGCAAACTGAGCAATCAACAAACGTCCCAATCCGCAACGATCCAGAACATTATCCAGTTGTGGCGGTCGGGCCCCCACATCTTCAGCGTAAATATCACGTACACTTAAACCGTGTTTGCGGACACAGGCTAAAATAATTTTTTCGGTCATTTCGGCGAATTGTTCAGGCGTTTTCTTGGCAAAACGCCCCAAGACAGGATGATTCGGAGAACTGAACAGGCGACCGCAATCATCGGGATTCGTGTCAGAGATGACAAACGGATTGACAAAACCGATATAATGGTCAATACGTAACCCGCCCGGAGCATGATCTAACGCAGTATCAATTAAATGATACCAAACGCGTCCGGCCGGTCCCAAACTACCGTCTTGATTAAACAGTAAGTCCGGATTAAAAACCGGAAAATGCCAATTGCGAGCCACCGGCGAATACATATCTGCCGGGGAACCTAAGGAATATCCGGACAAAAACAGATCCGATGTCTCTTTCGCCACATCGGACGGAATGCGCACTTGTAAATCGGCAATATAACATGCCGGTGGATTCTGGGCATACTCGGCCGTCTTACGGATGATGAAAGCCTGTTCTGTTTCATGACCTTTGTCTTTTTGCCAGGCCTTATGCAACAGGTGGCGATATGTTTGCTCCACTTGTTCAAAATCAATTTGCCCGTCTTGTTTCGGTATATCATACGCGGTATTCAAATCGGTTGCCGAGATCAGACCTTGCCGAACAAGCCGTTCCAAGGGGATAAAAAACGGATTAGGGGTTGTATCAGATACATAAGGGGAATAATTGGCTTGCGCATGTGTACGCCCCATGGGACCCAACTGAACTTTGTCAAAGATGCCACCGAAAAAGTCGGCTATCCGTTTGGCACCGTCTCCCCAGGGAGACCCAATCCCGGTGTCGCGGTAGGCTCCGGTTGGGGGCATACACGGGGCCGGCAGTCCCAGCGTCATTTCTTTGTTGAGTGTCCGATATCCTTCTTGCACCAAGGGTTTATATTGTTGCCATAGGGTGATTAATTCTTGTACCAAAGCGCGCTTGCGGCTACCCAAAAAGGATGTATGACTGTCTGTGCCGCCTGTTTTAATCATCTGATGAGAATCGGCAAACTCCAGAACGGATTTCACCCAACGTTCAGTGTCTGAAGTCGGGACATCACCGGCCATCATCTTGTCCAAGGCATGATTCAAGTCCGGAATTAAATTAGCATAAAATACTTCCAATCCGGCCACGCCTTTATTCTTCAAGACCGTGAACAAATGAGTGAGAAATGCCGGACCGTTTCCATTGATTTTGCCTTCCAAGTGGATACGATACGGATGTGCTACACTCAGAAAGCCGAAACCATGCTGCTGAATGCGGGCCATAACTTCATCAACCGTATGCCAAAATAACACAGGATTTTCGGAAAGCGGACTACCCAATCGGCGAAAATAATCCCAGACAAATTCTGTTTCAGTCGGATCATTTATTTTTTCCAATATATATCGGGGGGTAATATAAGCCAAATAGCATCCGAACCCACGCTTCATTTGGGGATACCGGCCTAAAAATTCGTTAAGAGAAATAGAAGCCGCAGGATACCGTTTTGTGAAAAATTCAAAAATACCGGGCAGGGCTTTTTGTCTTTGGGAACGCAAATCGTCAAACCATTTCCGATAAGACACATCAAAAGGATTGATACCGTAATGCAGCATTTCAAAATCCATGGGACGGCGCATGCTGTCATCAAAGTACATGACGCTGAGTTCGCACCCAAGTACGAAACGAATATGCTTATATTTATCATGATGTTGTACGATACTTGTTAAAGCAATACTTAAACCATTCAATGTATCATGATCCGTCAATGCCACAATTAAATCGCGATACCCGTATTTTTGACGATAACGTTCGGCATTGTCCAAATAATCCGCCGGCTCTATGCGTCCGTCTGAGGCCGTAGAATGTGTATGCAAGGTAATTAAACGCCGCCCGTCATCAAAATCATGCATGTTGAGACCGTTCAAAGTGTGCTTTAATTCCTCGGGGCCCATCACACAGAATAACGGTTTGATTGATTTTAATCCCAACCCTTTGGCTAAGGCCTGTAAATAGGCTTTATCACTCATACGTCCTCCATTTCCAAAACACCATCACAGGATATATAGTCTCTGCCACACAAATTGCCAAGGGTGAAGGTCATACCCGGAATTCCCGGTGTCATGGGATTGCAGTAAGAGGCATGTCCGATGTCAATAATCTTCACTTGATGATCGGTATCGGATACCAGGAAATTATCACGATGTATGTCATTGACATAGATGCCTAAACGGGTAGCGTCCGGAATGACGCGGGTGTTAAAGGAATAAAAATCCAGATATTTGTTTTGATTGATACCGGTATGAAAAGGTTTTCCCGTTTCCAACCGATATAAAGCGGCTTCCCGATTAAAATGATAGTATAAAATATCCGGTGCATTGGGGCAGTTATTCAACTTTAAATAAAATTCCAGCAGAGCATCTGAATAAGTTGAATCGGCCCGAATAGCCATATTTTCATGCTCTTTTCTGACACGATCATTATGTACACTCAAAAATTGATAAGGGGCCGTTTTCAAAATATAATTTTCATTTTCGGCCTTGATTTGAAACACCATTTTACTGGAAAAAGGATTGCACAAAAAACGCACTTGAAATTTATGATCGCCCACCCGAACCGTAAAAGCACGTCCGCACTTTGCCGTGATTAACTCTTTCAAAAAAGCTGAACGGGCCCCAAAGTCAAACCAGTCAATTTTTTTAACGGCCGGAAAAGCCGTTTGAAAATCCGGTAAATGACATTCCAGTTTTTTAATTTGTTTGAATGTTTTGACAACTTTGGATACATTGATTTGTTTTAACAGGCTTTCAAAGCCGGCTGTATCTGCGAATATGGTCGGTACCGTTCCGATGCGAATGGTTCCAAAGCGTTGTTCTAATGTCCACGGTGTCAGGTTCGGAAATACACGCACAATATCTTCAATCTTGGTTATATGAGTAAAGTAAGCATTCATATAGTCCGTATAACTCGCCCGATAGGATTCAATCCAAGCCCGTTTTTTAGCTACTGTCGGAAAAGATTGAGTAATGGCCCGCCATGCCGGTTTATTATCACGCGGATTTGTAATCACGAGATCCAACCATGCTTTCATTTTTGTCGGATTGTGAACGATACGCGTCAGTGTGTCCGCCATGGTTTCGGTATTTTGCTGCTCATCACTGATCCATTTCAAAATAATGTTTTTGGATTTCCCCATTTTATTGTCTCCCCGCATGGATACTGAATTGTTGTGTTTATACGGTTTCATTCCACAACGGTAATGTGCAGGATATTGGTTTTTCCCGTTTTTGCAAAGGGAATGCCGGCCGTGATAATGATTTCCTGTCCTTTTTGTGCCAGTTTCAAATCCTTTGCGATTTCTACGGCAATCGGAGATACCCCGATCATGTCTTTTAACTGACGTGTTTTTACCGGTACAACCCCCCATACTAAGGCTAACTTATCGGCTATTTTATTGTCGGGTGTTAAACCCAAAATAGGTACCGGTACCCGTTCACGAGCCGCCCGCAATGTGGTTTTTCCCGATATGGAATAAGTAGCAATACAGGCCGGATTATCCAAGACACGCAGTATATTTTTCATGCCGGCCGTAATGGCACTGGCGACCGTTTTATCCGGAGGAAGGGATTGTGCCTCCATGGCATGAGCATAGTAGGTATCCGCCTGAATGGTATCAATAATTTTACGCATGGTTGCAACGGCCTGTACCGGATATTTCCCGGCGGCTGTTTCGGCAGATAGCATGACGCAATCCGCCCCTTCATACACGGCGGTTGCTACATCTGATACTTCCGCACGTGTCGGAACAGGGGTTTGAATCATACTTTCCAACATTTGAGTGGCTACAATGACGGGTTTACCGAACCGACGGCAGGTATCTACGATTTTGCGTTGCATAGCCGGTACTGTTTCAATGGGGCATTCTACGCCTAAATCACCGCGAGCCACCATAATGCCATCGGCTAAAGATACAATTTCTTCCAAGTGTGTCATGGCAGACGGTTTTTCAACCTTGACAATAATGCCGGCTCTTTTGCCGATCAGACGGCGGGCCAAGCGTACATCATCAGGTTGCTGAACAAAGGATAATCCAATCCAATCTACACCTAATTTCAGGGCAAATTTTAAATCTTTTTTGTCTTTATCCGTTAAGGCTGAAATCGGTAAAAGAACATCAGGTAAATTGACACCTTTGTGATCGGAAAGGACGCCGCCTACCAAAACTTTTGTTTGAATAGAATCCTTGTCAACCTTTGTAATTTTAAGCCGAATTTGGCCGTCATTGAGCAAAAGCGACATGCCGTTTTTGGCAACCTTGTATATCTCGGGGTGGGGCAGGTTGACACGTTTGTTATCTCCGACAGCCGGATTCATGTCCAAACAAAAAGATTGCCCGACCTTTAAGACGACCGATCCGGATTGAAAATGTCCCACACGTAATTTCGGCCCTTGTAAATCTGCCAAGATACTAAAATGCCTGCCTTGTTTTTGAGCCAGTTTTCGGATTATCTGAAATCGTGCTTGATGCTCGGCATAGGTTCCGTGGCTGAAATTGATACGAAAGACATCTACCCCTGCTTTCATTAAAGAGCCGATTGTTTTGGCATCGCCCGAAGAAGGTCCTAAGGTCGCGACAATTTTCGTAAAAACCGGTTTCATTTTCTTTACCCCTGTATTTTAAAAGTAATATGTCCGTTGAGTTTTTGCAAGGGACCGATACTGCGTATGCCGGTACCGATAACACCATCGGCCGCCAAATTGAACGCATTTGAAGCATGGGTTGTCGGTTCCAGACAAAAGAAATTTTTGCCCTTGGGAGAAAATAAAACAACATGGTGAAATAAATCATTTGTCGTCATGTCAATACTGATATCCTTAGAGGGATACACGATTCGGGCTTGTTCTTCAAAGCCACCGAAACATGTATCAAAAACGGCATTTTTAAGTGCCCGTCCCCCGTTAAAGTTCCATGCCGCGGGGGTTGTGTATGGTTCGTCAAAAATCGGGTCGGTTTCATTACTCCACACGACTTGCGACTTAAAGTTTAATTCAACATCTTTGTCTTTTACAAAAAACGGATGTATCCCTAAACCGCATGGCATGGGTAAGGGGGCCGGATTCATGACCGACAGGTCAATGTCTAAATTACTCCCTTTCAGGCGGTATGTAATGTCGGCCGAATATGAAAACGGAAAACCGTGTTCTTTTTTGTCATGTTGCATACTCATCTTGATATGAGTATCGCTTTTGTCTGTGACGGACCAAGTGCTTTTCCATCCGTCTCCGTGAATAGGATCTTGGAAACCTGTATGATTTTTCGGTACTTTGCGTAAAATACCCCAGTAAGTAAAACTACCCCCGCGGATTCGGCCGCAATAGGGCAACATGGGAAACAAGGCCGTATTGTTCACATCGGCTTTACCCGTTTGCGTGTTATAAGGACGTAAAATATCATGAATGTTTCCATCTTTTTGATATCTTAAAAAAGATAAAGAAGCCCCCATTTCAGGTAAAACACCGATACTTATCCGATCGTTAGACAATATGATTTCTTGCATTTTACTTTCCTTTTTTGACATACTTTTTGGTGTGAAGTGTATCTTCTTTCGTTTCCGAATCGTTCAATGCCGATAACATCAAGCCGTCAATTGTATCCTTCTCGGATTTCTTTTCCGATAAACCGAAACCGACCGATACGAATGACCCCCCCGTTTTTTTCAGGTTTTCACTTTGTATTTTATCTTTCAAGCGTTCGGCCAAAACCATGGCCTGCATGGCCGATGTTTCGGGTAAAATTATGGCAAATTCAACATCCCCGACACGACCGATACAATCGGAGTCACGAATGTTGGCGCGACAAGTGGCAATCACTTTACGGATAATTTCATCACTAAAACCGGTAGAATCGCCGGCACTATGGAAGTAATCCATTCTTAAAACTAAAATACTTAACTGACGTTTATATCGTATGGCGCGTTTTAATTCATGGGCCCCGGCATCCAGTAAAGCCTGACGATTCAAAACACCCGTCAATGGGTCAATCGTGGCCAAATAGCGCAGTTCTTCTTCCAGTTGTTTTCGTTTGGTAATGTCAAACCCGACCAATCGTATTTCTATGGGGTGTCCCGAATCGTCATAAATAACCCGATTGGTCCATGAAATCCAGAAATGTTCGCCTGACTTTTTCGTGTTTTCGGTGTCGCACTCTATATATAATTTGGGATTGGTTAAGATACGTGTGATAATATTAGGGCGTAGCGTTGACAGTTTGTGTTGCAGTGGAAAAATGGTGCCGAAAGCGTCATGCCCGATCAATTCGTCAGCCGTATAACCGAAGACCTCCAAAGCATAATCATTGGCATCTTTTACTTTGCCATCGGCATCAATGGAAACAATAATACTGCGCGCCGTCTCGGAAATAAAGGGTAAAAGGATATTATCACCCGCAGCATGTAAATCTGATAGTTCTTTATTGCGGGCAGCCAGTGTTTCCAACACGGCAGATA
Source organism: uncultured Alphaproteobacteria bacterium (assembly GCA_934202735.1). Taxonomy (GTDB): domain Bacteria; phylum Pseudomonadota; class Alphaproteobacteria; order CAAHEQ01; family UBA3637; genus CALXZG01. The sequence goes on from CAKPYH010000002.1 coordinate 107,777, forward strand.
TTTTTCGCTTCAAATGCTTGGACCGGTTGATAAATATCAGAGATACCACGACAAACAGGATTGTTGTTATCATAAAAAACATTGGGACAACAACAACGGGATCCATGGTTTGCAACATCAAAAAAACCTCCTGTTAATTCAAAATCAAGTTCAGATTACATTTTTTTTAAGCCAATGACAAGTAAAAAAGTGCTTTTTCTTGACTTTTTTTCAAAAATGGGTCATAGTAGCCCCATAATTCAGAAGGACAACATGACACAAACAAATAAACAGGTACGCGAAATTGTTTCAGAAAAATATCGTTACGGCTTTGAAACGGCGGTGGATTCCGATGTGCTGCCCAAGGGGTTGAATGAAGATATTATCCGCATGATTTCGGCTAAAAAGCAAGAGCCTGATTGGTTGCTGGATTTTCGGTTGCGGGCTTATCGTCATTGGTTGACGTTGACGGAACCGCATTGGGGTAAGTTTTCATATACACCGATTGATTATCAAAACCTATATTATTATGCGGCTCCGCGTTCCAAACAAGTCAATTCGCTGGATGAAGTAGACCCAGAAGTCTTAAAAACCTATGAAAAATTGGGTATCCCTTTACAAGAGCAAAAGGTGTTGGCCGGTGTGGCGGTTGACGCTATTTTTGATAGTGTATCCGTGGCCACGACTTATCGGCGACAACTACAAGAAAAAGGCATTATTTTCTGCTCTATTTCCGAAGCCGTTCGTCATCATCCGGATTTAGTACGCCAATACTTGGGGTCGGTCGTACCTTATACGGATAACTTCTTCGCGTGTTTGAACAGTGCTGTTTTTTCGGACGGATCATTTGTTTATATACCGCGTGGTGTGCGGGCTCCGTTGGAATTATCCAGTTATTTCCGTATCAATGCCAAAAACAGCGGACAATTTGAACGGACCCTGATTATTGCCGAAGACGATTCGTATGTGAGTTATTTGGAAGGGTGTACCGCACCTCAACGTGACGAAAATCAATTACATGCGGCAATTGTGGAAATCATTGTTAAAGATCGGGCCGAAGTCAAGTATTCAACCGTACAAAATTGGTACCCCGGTGATGAAAATGGTCGGGGAGGTATTTATAATTTTGTAACTAAACGAGGGTTATGCCTGAATCATGCAAAATTATCTTGGACCCAAGTAGAAACAGGATCGGCTATCACCTGGAAATATCCCAGTTGTATTTTAAAGGGAGATTACGCTGTCGGTGAGTTTTACTCGGTTGCTATGACAAACCACCGTCAGCAGGCCGATACCGGTACCAAGATGATACACCTGGGACGGTACACATCGTCCACGATTATATCCAAAGGCATTTCGGCGGGGCATAGTGATAATACTTATCGTGGTCTGGTTCGGGTAGCCCCGGGCGCAACCTCGGCCCATAATGTATCCCGGTGTGATAGTTTGTTGATTGGAGATATGTGCGGGGCGCATACGATACCCGTGATGAAATGTGCCGATACAACCGGGGTGATAGAACACGAAGCCACCACATCAAAAATTTCGGAAGAACAAATGTTTTATGCAATGCAACGCGGCCTGACGGCCGAGCAAGCCGTGGGCTTAATTGTCAATGGCTTTTGTCGGGAAGTGATGCAAAAACTGCCTATGGAATTTGCCATAGAAGCACAACGTTTAATCGGTATCAACCTGGAAGGAACAGTCGGATGAGTCATTATAATTATATTCCCAAAGAAGTGTGCCAAAGGGCTTTGGAAAATTGGGGAAAAGATCGGCAAATGTTGCAGTTGTTTGAAGAATTAAGTGAATTGCAAAAAGAAGTGATTAAAAATATGAATCGGCGGAAAGATAATTTGGATGAAATTGCCGAAGAAGCCGCCGATGTTTTGATTATGATGGAGCAGTTATTGCACATATACGGTATTGCCGATAAAGTTCAAGAACAAGCGGCCCGCAAAGTGCAGCGCTTAAAGGGTGTTTTGGGGATGGATACAACATGTTGATTGTCAACTTGTTTGCAGGGCCGGGTGCCGGTAAATCTACCATAGCGGCGTATGTTTTTGCCCGCTTGAAAATGGCAGGCGTGAACTGCGAACTGGCTCCGGAATTTGCTAAAGATAAAGTGTGGGAACACAATCAAACGGCTTTGGATAATCAAATTTATGTGTTCGCAAAGCAGTATTACCGCATCACACGATGTGCCGATCAGGTAGATGTCGTGATTACGGATTCGCCGGTGGCACTGTCGGCATTGTATAACCGGGATCCGGACCTGAACAAACCCTTGGGGGATATGATACGCATTGTCAACGGCCGATATGATATGTTGAATTATTTTGTCAACCGTGTCAAACCGTACAATCCCGCTGGTCGGTTGCAAACCGAACAACAAGCCCGAGAAATGGATGTGCGTGTTAAAGACTTGATGTCCGGATTAGATATGCCTTATCGGGTGATTGACGGTGATTTACAATCGGCCGATAAAATTGTATGTGATGTGTTATCGTATTTGGAGAAAAAAAATGGCATTGTTAGAAATTAAAAATTTGTGCGCCTGTGTGGGAGATAAGCCGATTTTGAAAGATTTTTCAATGACAATCGGGGCCGGAGAAGTCCATGCAATTATGGGGCCGAATGGATCGGGTAAAAGTACTTTGTCCAACGTGATTGCCGGTCATCCGGCCTATCGGGTGACGGGGGGCAGTATCCTTTTTAAGGGGCAGGATTTATTGACTATGACACCGGATGAACGAGCCAATTCGGGTGTCTTTTTGGCTTTTCAAACACCGATAGAATTGCCGGGTGTCGGTACGGCCTTATTCTTGAAAACAGCCCTGAATGCCAAACGTAAATTTTTGGGACTGCCGGAGTTAGATGCCGTTCAATTTATGAAGCGGTTAAAAGTGCGGGCTCAAGCCCTTCATATCGGTGATGAAATGCTTAAACGTTCCGTCAATGTCGGTTTTTCGGGCGGTGAAAAAAAGAAAATGGAAACTTTCCAAATGGCATTTTTGGAACCGGAATTTTGTATTTTAGATGAAATGGATGCCGGATTGGATATTGATGCTCTGCGAACTGTGTCCGATGCCGTGAATGTTATGCGGGATAACAATCGTTCTTTTTTGTTGATCACACATTATCAACGCTTGTTGGAATATATACCCCCTGATGTTATCCATGTGATGGTAGACGGGCATGTGGTGGAAATCGGCGATAAAAGTTTGGCTTTGAAATTGGAAGAAACCGGATATGACATCTATCGCTAACATTTGTCGTTTGAACCTGAATGGTCAAATAACCGAACGTACGACCGATGATTCCGTGTGGGAGATTACCGTTCCGGCGGGTGGACGTGCCGAATTGTCTGCTTTGGCTTTTCGGGGTCCCATTCGCACACGCATTATTTTAGCCGGACCCGGGGCTTCATGCCTGGTGAAGTGCATTTATTTGGCCGCAGGACAAGATAAAATCAATCTGGATTTTGATATTATACATCAATCGGGTCGTACTCAGGCGGATCAACTGGTTCGGGGCATAGCTACCGATCAGGCCCGTGTGCATTTTGCCGGTGTGATTCGGATACCGCGGGATTCGCAAAAATGCGATTCGGCCCAAAATCATCGGGGCGTGGTCTTGACGGACGGGGCGTTGATTTCGGCGATTCCCGAATTGGAAATTTTTGCCGATGATGTCAAATGTGCCCATGGATCGGCTATCGGTCCCATGAATGCCTATCATTTATTTTACTTGATGTCGCGCGGTATTTCGGAACAAACGGCGCGGGCTTTGTTGTTGCACGCTTTTGTGCAAGATGCTTTGGATCCCGCTTTTTCGGGGCGAACCGATGAATGGATGGAGAAATATGTTTAAGTCAGATTTTCCCTTGTTAACCACACAAAAAACGGTGTATTTGGATTCGGCGGCTTCGGCTCAAAAGCCGGAAATTGTGCTCAAAACCATGGATAATTTTTATCGGACATCGTACGCCAATATTCATCGGGGTCAGTGTGAAATTGCGACCCGTGCCACAGAAGCGTATGAATTTGCCCGTCAAACAGTCGCCGATTTTCTTCATACCAATGCTCAAAATATTGTTTTTACCAAAGGGGCAACGGAAAGTATCAATTTGGTTGCCTCCGGATATGAGCATATTTTACGTCCGGGAGATGAGATATTGGTATGTATTGCCGAGCATCATGCCGATTTTGTCCCGTGGCAACAGGTTTGCTTGCGAACAGGGGCCAAGTTTTTGACTTTTGATGTTGGGGATGACGGACATATCAATATGAATGATTTTCGGGCGAAGTTATCATTGCGTACACGATTGGTGGCAATGGCCCAAATGTCCAATGTGTTAGGGATTGTCAATCCAGTGGACGAGATTATTCATTTGGCACATAAAGCCGGATCCCGTGTCTTGATTGACGGGGCCCAGGGTATTGCTCACTTGCCCGTCAATGTGGCGGATATGGGGTGCGATTATTATACTTTTTCGGGACATAAAATTTACGGACCGACCGGGATAGGTGTCCTGTATGGTACAACGGAAGCACTGAATGCAATACCACCGTATCAATTCGGGGGAGATATGATTAAAACGGTATCGGTGGCAGAAACCACTTTTGCCGATGTCCCGGCACGGTTGGAAGCCGGGACTCCGCCCTTTGTGGAAGCGATCGGTATGGCTGCGGCGATTCACTATATATCGCAAATCGGTATGGATAAAATTGCAATCCACGAGAAAGAGTTGACGCAATCCTTATTATCGGAATTGCATGCTGTACCGGGTATGCACATTTTGGGTGATGCTTCGGATAAACAAGGTGTTGTGGCCTTTCATATTGCAGGTGTCCATCCGGCTGATCTAGCTTTTATTTTGGCCAAAGAAAACATTTGTGTGCGTGTGGGGCATCACTGTGCCATGCCGATACATCATCGGTTAGGGTATGATGTATCTCTACGCGTTTCATTTGGCCTTTATAATGATGCCAAAGATATTGATATCTTTATGCAGGCATTACATAAGGCTTTGTCTTTATTAGGGGTAGAACGATGACGGATACGATTATACCGCCACAACCGGAAACACCGGATTTAGATATGGTTTATCGGGCAACGGCCGGTTCACCGTTAGGGCCGGGGGTTCAACGGGCGACACATGATGATATTATCGGGGCGTTGAAGGCCGTTCAAGATCCCGAGTTGATGTTGAATGTTTATGAACTGGGGCTGATTTATGATATTAAGCAAGCCGATAACGGGGATGTGAATATCATTATGACATTGACTTCCCCCACATGTCCGATGGCCGGGGAAATGCCGGGTATGGTGGCAAATGCCGTGTCATCGGTTCCCGGAACGGGTGTAGTGGTGGTTGAGTTAACCTTTGACCCCCCGTGGAGTATTGAACGACTCAGTGAAGATATTCGTTTGATGCTGGGAATGTAAAAATAAATACATGATATAATAAATCGGCAGGGAATGATGTTCTCTGATCTATCCGCAATCAAGATAAAAAAAGACCCTCCGAATACGGAAGGTAAAAATGGTGGGTGTGGCAAGACTCGAACTTGCGACCTTTACGATGTCAACGTAACGCTCTAACCACCTGAGCTACACACCCGAAAGCAGTTATCCTTTTACACGATTTCAAAAGGAAATGCAAGAACTTTTTTTATTTTTTGAGATTTTTTTATAATTTCTTGCTTTTCAATGCAAAATTGAATATGATGGATTTCCATGGGGTGAACAGATGAAAAAACGATATGGGATAATGGTATGTGTGTTTGCGGTTGTTTTAATTACGGCCAATGTTTTAATGGCTGATTCGGGCAATACCGCAAATGATTCCTTTACGGCAGCCAAAAAGATGTTGGAGAAAGAGGTCTATTACGACCATCGGATTACTGTGTATTGCGGTGCCGAATTTAGTGTACAAAAGCGAATCAAAATGCCGGTTGGTTTTCAAACGGATAAGTATCGGTCTCGGGCGAACCGTGTAGAATGGGAACATATTGTTCCGGCTGAAAACTTTGGTCGTACTTTTACCGAGTGGCGTGAAGGTCATCCCGACTGCCATGAACTCAACGGACAGGCTTTTAAGGGACGTAAATGTGCCGATGCCGTCAATCGTGAATACAGATATATGCAGGCGGACATGTATAATCTGTATCCGGCTATCGGGGCCGTCAATGCGCTGCGTAGTAATTATAATTTTACGCAATTTCAAGAAGATACACCATCGTCCTTCGGGTCTTGTCCCATGAAAATACAGGATCGTAAAGCAGAGCCGCCCCCCGCTGTTCGGGGTGTAATTGCCCGAACGTACTTGTACTTTGAACAAGCCTATCGTCGTTTTCGGATGAGTGATGCCAACCGTAAATTGATGCAAGTATGGGACAAACAATATCCGGTAGATACCTGGGAATGCGTCCGTGCTTGCCGGATTGAAAAATTACAGAAAAACAAGAACAATATCGTACGCGACGCATGCCATCGGGCTCGTCTGTGGCCACAGGGGGAAGCATGCTGAATATCGGGTGTCATCTTTCGGCTTCAAAAGGATTTTTGAATATGGGGCAGGTTGCCTTGTCTTTGGGGGGTAATACGTTTCAGTTTTTTACACGTAATCCTCGCGGCAGTCAGGCTAAAGCCTGGGACCGACAAGATATTGCGGCTTATACTCATTTGGCTCAAACGAATCATTTTGCCCCCATTCTGGCTCATGCACCCTATACCTTGAATCCGGCGGCTGCCCAAAAAGAAACGCGTGAATTTGCCGAAATTATTTTACGTGATGACTTGCATCGTATGACCCTGATACCGGGGAATATGTATAACTTGCATCCGGGCAGTCATGTCGGACAAGGAATAAAGGCAGGAATTACCTTGATTGCAAATGTGCTTAATCGCGTCATCACACCGAATTTATCTACAACTGTTTTGTTGGAAACCATGTCCGGTAAAGGCAGCGAGATCGGTTCAACTTTTGAAGAATTGCAAGCCGTTATAGAACGTGTGTCATATTCGGATACAATCGGAGTATGTTGGGATACCTGCCATTTATTTGCAGCCGGTTATGATATTGTGAACCGACTGGACGACGTGGTAGCGGATTTTGACAAAATTGTCGGATTGTCGCGGTTAAAAGCCGTGCATCTGAATGATAGTCTGATGCCTTTTTCCAGTCATAAAGATCGGCATGCCGCTATTGGAAAAGGGTACATCGGGCAGGCAGCCTTGGAACGTGTCATCAATCATCCGGCTTTAAAGCATTTACCGTTTTATTTAGAGACGCCGCAGGATCACATAAGCGGTTATGCCCGGGAAATTCAAATGTTGCGTGCCGCTTATCGGAAATAGGATATTATGAAACAAACCGTAAAAAGTTGTCTTTTTTTGTCTTTTTTCTTGACAACCGGTCCTGAACATACATATATATACTTGAGCTTTTAAGGAGATTTTTATGACGACAACGATGACTGATGGTGTTTATCCGGTTTTACCGTTACGGGATATTGTTTTATTTCCGCATGTGGTTGCGCCCCTGTTTGTGGGTCGGGATAAATCTGTGGCTGCTTTAGATAATGCGATTGCATTCAACAAGCCCATATTGTTGGTGGCTCAAACCGATTCGTTGATGGATACACCGCATACGGGTGATTTGTATCCTGTCGGTACATTGGCAACGGTCTTGCAGATGATCAAGTTGCCTGACGGAACAGTTAAAGTTTTGGTAGAAGGGAAAAACCGTGCTCGGGTTAAAGACTGGACACAAAACGAAGCCTTTTTTGAAGCCTATACCGAAATTTTACAAGACAAAGAAACCAAGCAAAATGAAGTTGAAGCCCTGATGCGGTCGGTACGCGATTCGTTTTCGGTTTATGTGCATTTGGAAAAACAAATCAATCCGGAAATTTTGAACGCTTTGGAAAAGATTAAAAAACCGGAAGAATTGGCCGATGTGATTGCAACGCACTTGAATGTCAAGTTGGAAGATAAACAGAAACTGTTGGAACAAAATTCACTCTCGGCACGTTTGGAACTGTTATTCAAACTGATGGAAAAAGAAGTAGAAGTTTTGGAAGTGGAACGGAAAATTCGTAAACGCGTCAAAAAACAGATGGAAAAGAGTCAGCGTGAATACTATTTGAACGAACAAATGAAAGCCATTCAACAAGAATTGGGTGATGAGGACGGAAACGAAGCCGGCGATTTGGAAAAGAGAATTAAAGAAGCCGGTATGTCCAAAGAAGCTACGGAAAAGGCTCTATCTGAACTTAAAAAATTGAAAATGATGGGCCCGATGTCGGCCGAAGCCGGTGTGATTCGCAACTATCTGGATTGGTTATTGGTATTGCCCTGGCAAAAAAAAGACAAACTGCAAACGGATTTGGCCGAAGCCAAACGTATTTTAGATGAAGATCACTATGGACTGGATAATGTCAAAGAACGGATTTTGGAATTTTTGGCTGTCCAAAAACGCACAAACAGTGTGAAGGGTTCTATTCTTTGTTTAGTAGGACCTCCGGGGGTAGGGAAGACATCTCTGGGGCAATCTATCGCTCGGGCGACCGGACGGCGTTTTGTGCGGGCCTCCTTGGGGGGGATGCGCGATGAAGCGGAAATTCGTGGACATCGGCGGACCTATATCGGGTCTATGCCGGGCAAAATTATTCAAAATATGAAGAAAGCCAAAACAATCAATCCGCTATTTCTGTTAGATGAAATTGATAAATTGGGCAATGATTATCGGGGAGATCCCTCATCGGCCCTGTTGGAAGTACTGGACCCCGAACAAAATACAACGTTTAACGATCACTACTTGGAAGTGGATTATGATTTGTCGCATGTGATGTTTATCACAACGGCGAATACTTTGAAAATGCCGCGTCCGTTGCTGGATCGTATGGAGATTATCCAATTATCCGGTTATACAGAACGTGAAAAAGTAGAAATAGCCAAACGACATTTAATCCCCAAGCAATTAAAAACGGCGGGATTAAAACCCGAAGAATTGAGTATTTCGGATGATGCCTTATTGGATATGATTCGTCGGTACACGCGTGAGTCCGGTGTACGAAATCTGGAACGTGAAATTGCAAATATTGCACGTAAAGTTGTTAAGGAAATTCAACTTGATAACTTGAAATCTGTTAGTATTACTTTAAAAAATTTGAAAAAATATGCCGGCATTCCAAAGTATACTTTTGGTGTTGCCGAAGAAGAAGATCAGGTTGGTACCACAACCGGATTAGCTTGGACGGAAGTCGGCGGTGAAATTTTATCCATAGAAGCCGTAACAATGCCGGGCAAGGGAAACACATTACTGACCGGTCAGTTAGGTGATGTCATGAAGGAATCCATAGAAGCCGCCCGATCATTCGTGCGGGCACATCATGCCCAATTTGGGATTGCCACTGAAATGTTTGAAAAGAACGACCTGCACGTTCATGTGCCGGAGGGTGCAACCCCGAAAGACGGGCCATCGGCCGGTATTGCCATGATGACTTCTTTGGTGTCCGCTATGACGGGTATCCCGGTTCGGAAAAATGTGGCTATGACGGGGGAAATTACTTTGCGGGGCCATGTATTACCGATTGGCGGCTTAAAAGAAAAGTTATTGGCGGCGTTACGGGCCGGGATTAAAACCGTTATTATTCCGGAAGAAAACAAAAAAGATTTGGAAGAAATTCCCGATGAAGTTAAGGATAATATCCGTATTGTTCCGGTGTCTCGGGCTGAAGAAGTCTTGAAAATTGCTTTGAAAAAGAAATTGACGCCTTTGCCGGTTTAATTCAAATATGACCCCCGTTAAAACATACGATAAGCATAAAACAGCACTGGTATTATTGCTCGGTTTTTGCTTGGCTGTCGGTATAGCCTTGTTTTGGTTTTGGGTTGGCTATCCCGGATTGTTCAATCGGGATATACCGGTACATTACGACAACACTGTGTTCGGATGGCACCCCCCCTTTTTAACCGTGGTTATTAAAGGATTACGTATTGTCTGGGGCGAACATTCATGGTATTTTTTCTTGTTGAATAATTTGATGTTTTTTACCGGGGTGTGGATCTTTTTTACAACATTTTATTTGCGCTATAAATCCCTTAAAGCCTTCATACTTTTCCCCTTTCTTTTTTTGGGGGATTTAATCTTACCATTACCTTCTATGTGTAATAACATACTTTTGGCTTCCTTTTTGTTTTTATTGTATGGAATGGTTTTCTTTTATATCGGGGTTCCACATAAATATTCTCGTTTGATAGGGTGGTCTGTTTTCCTGTTGGCTTGTATCGGTACATTATTACGACAAACGGCTATTTTTTCGGTGGCACCTGTGGCCTTCATTTTGATTTATCATCATGCGCGGTTGAAACAACGTCATTGGTTCTGGGACTTCGTTTCTTTGTTTGGAATTTTAACTGCATTTGTCAGTGTGGCTATCTTGATACCGCGACTTCTCTGTGCCGATAAATTGCATCCGGAACAACATATTTTGCTCCATCAAATGTCAGGGGCGTGTGTACCTGCCGGCGATTCTTCATGTTTTCGGACGGAATGGTATGAAAAAGGTAAAAATTTTCAACAACTGGTACACTTGTACCACGCACAACCGTTGAATGCCGATCCCTTAAGTGCACCTTGGAGGAAGAATAGAATATTTAAAACCGGGTTAAACATAAGTGTCATACATGATTGGTTGCCGGCATTGATGAAATATCCCCGAAACTTTTGGGAACATGAAAAACGTTTTTGGAGAGCCTTTTTTGATACCACAGGGCCCTTCCAACGCCGAATAGGGATAAATGAACAAATAGCAAAGTCTCAAATAGAGTTAATACCGGATATAAGTGCATGGAAACAAAAACAGTTTCCGGAGAATGAGTGGAATGTCCAAATGTCTCCTATCCGTCAAACCATTTATGATACGATCAACTTCCATTGGCCGGCCATCGGACGATGGTATGTTTTAGGTGTGTTATTAGAACTATTTGTTCTGTCCGGTTTGGCATTATTCAGGCATAGAAATGTACTGTTAGCTTTTATTTTCGGGACCAGTGGTGCCGGATTGGCGACTTTGTTTATAAATATCTTTTTCGTACCGGTCCCTCTTCTCAGATATGTAATACCCAGTGTTTATTTAATGGTCATCGCTTGTATCGGTTGCTTGGCTTTAGGGATTGATGTATGCCGGATGGTGTGGAAAAAAAAGAAAGATAGATGCACATTTTTATTGACAAAGCATAAAAAGAATGATAAAAACATTCCTGTTGCGGGCGGCTAGCTCAGCTGGTCAGAGCACCTCGTTTACACCGAGGGGGTCGGGAGTTCAAATCTCTCGCCGCCTACCATTTTTGAAAGACTACCGTTGATGGTGGTCTTTTTTTTGTACAAGGGTCTTGTCTTTTTAGTAAAAGTCGGTTAAGGTGATACACAAGGAGGTACCAGATATGTTTTCATTCTTTCGGCGTTCGCTTAAACCTTATCAAACCGGTTTTGTATCAGTCGGGCAGGGACATAGCCTATTTTATCAACAATTTGGGAATCCGAAAGGAACGGTCGTTTTGTCCTTTCACGGAGGCCCCGGTGGATGCGGCCGTGCCAAACACGTCCTAGATTACGACCTAAAAACGACGCGTGTGATTATATTTGATCAACGGGGATGTGGGCAATCACGCTATACCGATGCTTTTCGTGATAATACAACGCAAGCGACCATACGTGATGCCGTCAAGCTTTTGGACGCTTTGCATATCAAAAAAAAGATTGTGGTAGCCGGTGGGTCATTTGGGTCCGGATTGGCCTTATTATTTGCGGAAATGTATCCACAGCGTGTGTCTAAACTGATTCTTCATTCTGTTTTTTTGATGCGGGAACAAGATGCCTTGTGGGTAACGCATAACAGTCGTTTGTTTTATCCTGATCTGATAGATGAAATGCGCCGTCAAGCCAAATCGGACAACATTGTACCTTACTATCATACTTTAATCTTTTCCAATAAATACAAAGATATTCAACAAGCACAAAAGTATTTCGGATCGTATGAACATCAGTTGGGTCAAACTCTGGTCGGTTTTGATAAGACTCCGGCTTTGACTGATTCGTATATACAATCCGGGCGTATTTATCTGCACTATGAACAAAATCATTTCTTTGTGAAAGATAATCAGATACTTGATCAGATTGATCACATCCAATCCATACCGACATTGATTGTTCATAACCGATTGGATTTTTGTTGTCCGATAGCAGGGGCGTATGATTTGGCTCAAGTATTGAAAAAGGCCCGTTTGGTCGTTGTACCTGAACAAGGGCATGGCGGACCGCTTTTATACAAAACATTGGCCAAGGAAATACGGGATTTCTTATGAAATTATATATTGTCAATACTGATGAAATTTCGCCGGAGTTAAAACAACGGTATACAACCCTGTTATCACCCGGTGATTTGGCACGCTATCAGGTTATAAACAATATAGGACATCGGCAACAATTCATAACGGGACGCGCTTTAATTCGGGATATATGTGGGTGTGATCTGAGTATTTCGCCGTCCGGAAAGCCGTCCGTTAAAACAGGATACATCAGTTTGGCTCATTCCGGGCCCTTTGTTGTTTTGATAACCGCCGATACACCTGTCGGCGTTGATATAGAAGATACCGCCGTGCATCGGGATTTTGAAGCTTTATCACGCCGTTTGGGTTTTTCAAAAAAAGTTGATACGGCAGTGGATTTTTATTTGTCTTTTACGGCATACGAAGCGGATTTCAAAGCAGGTATGCCGAAATTGGCACATTTTTATACTTATATCAATACTTTTATAATTATGATTAGCACATTGAATAAAAATGAAAAAATAGAATCATATTCCGTTGTACCGTTTGTGCGGCATAGTGTTCTTTCTTTACCTTTTAATCGGTGGCAACCTTGATGATATACGATAATTTTTCAGAGATTTCTGATCGCTTTGATACCTTGTTATTTGACGCCTATGGTGTGTTTTGGGGTGGTGCAGCCCCTATACCGGGCAGTTTGGAAACGATGGCCGATCAAGTGCGTCAAGGTAAACCGTTGTGTATTGTATCCAATACATCTTCCGTGGGACAACATACCGTTGACGATTATATCCGTAAAGGGGTTATTCGGGGGATTCATTATACTGATGTTATTACTTCGGGTGATGTGTGCTTGGATTATATCAGACGAGGGTTGCTGAATGTACCGGGACCACATGTTTATATTATCGGCTTATCAAAAGTGGATTTGGAATCTGCGGGTTATGTGCGTGTATCAGCGCCGGAACAAGCCGACTTTATCTTTTTCGGAGCACCGCAATTTACAACCGAACAACGGGCGAAATATCCTGATAACCATCCGGATTTTTTAATGTGTTTTGGCGGTACAAAATATGATTTATTATCGGTGGAACCATTCATACCGATTTTAGAAAAGTGTCGGGATTTGAATTTACCGGCCGTCAGTACGAATCCTGATTTAATGGCATTGGAACAGCATGTGAATCGGCCATGTCCCGATTGGATTATTCGTCAGGGAACTTTTTCCGAAACATATCGGCGTATGGGGGGAAGGGTACAGGAATTTGGTAAACCGTATCCTGAAATTTACCGATTTGTTTTTGAACGCCTCCATGTCCGTCCAACACTTCGTATTGCTATGGTCGGAGATACTTTTCGCACGGATATTCGTGGGGCGTTGGATGTGGGTATCACGCCCGTTTGGTGCATTGAAACCGGTATGGCGCAATACGAAATGAACCGCGGACGAAATTTGATGACACAAGCCGGCGGTTCATTAAAGGGCATTACCCTGATTCGTCATTTATAATTTTCTAACGTTTCCTGGTATCCGTGTTCATATTCTTTAGCATCTTCCGGTGATAACAGTTCTAATAATTTGTATAATCCGCCGACATGATGCTTTTCATCATTTGTGATTTCGGCCAAGACTTTAACGATTCGTCCATCCTCGGTGCTTTCCATGATTTGTTGATAAATTTGAATGGCTTCAAATTCAGATGATAAAGCAAATTTGATGGCGCGCAGCATTTCCATCTTGTTCATTTTTCTATCGGGTGCAAAAACACACTTCACACATGCAAAATCAGACATTTTTTTCTCCTTTCCTGATACATACAAGATGTAAAATCATTATGGCCGGAATGCAATTATGCATAAGTATAGTATCTTTTTTTACAAAAAACACAAAAAAATCTTGTTTTCAAAGAAAAAGTGTTGTATGTATGAAAAATAAAATGTCAGTTTTTTTATGAAAGGTGTCTTCTTATGTTTCAACTCTCACGTATTAAAGAATTTTTGAATCTGTTTTCGTCAGATATGGCGATTGATTTGGGTACGGCCAACACTTTGGTTTATGTTCGGGGCAGGGGGGTTGTTTTAAATGAACCTTCCGTTGTGGCTATTGCGGAAAATCGCGGTAAGAAGCAAGTGATTGCCGTGGGCAATGAGGCTAAACAAATGTTGGGAAAAACACCGGGACAGATTCAGGCTATTCGTCCTTTACGTGATGGTGTGATTGCTGACTTTGATGTGGCGGAAGAAATGATTAAACGCTTTATTGAAAAAGCATTAGGGCATAAGAGTTTATCTCGTCCGATGATTGTGATTTGTGTGCCGTCCGGGTCTACCGCCGTTGAACGGCGTGCCATTCAAGAAGCGGCCGAAAACTCTCGGGCGCGCAAGGTCTTTTTGATTGAAGAACCCATGGCGGCGGCCATCGGTGCCGGTTTGCCGGTCAATGAACCATCGGGCAGTATGGTGGTAGATATTGGCGGTGGCACTACTGAAGTGGCTGTTATGAGTTTGGGTGGCATTGTCTATGCCCGCTCGGTCCGTGTCGGCGGTGATAAGATGGATGAAGCCATTATTTCGTATATACGGCGTAATCAGAACCTGTTGATTGGCGAAGCAACGGCCGAACGAATTAAAAAAACGATTGGGGCTGCGTCAGTTCCCGAAAACGGCGAAGGCGAAACTATGGCGGTGAAAGGTCGTGATCTGATGCATGGTGTTCCCAAGGAAATTATTATTTCGGAACGTCAGGTGGCCGAAGCCTTGTCCGAACCTGTCAGTCAAATTGTGGAAGCCGTTAAGGTGGCTCTGGAACATACTGATCCGGAATTATCATCCGATATTGTAGATAAAGGGATTATGATGACGGGAGGCGGAGCTTTGTTAAAACGGTTGGATTCGGTGTTGCGGGAAGCAACGGGATTACCTGTTTGCGTGGCCGAAAATGCTTTGCAATGTGTGGCATTGGGAACGGGACGTGCTTCGGAAGAAGTCGGAAAGTTTGAAAACATTTTGACCAGTATGTATTAAATCGGGCTGTACCGATGGAAAGTCGTCAATTCCGCCTGAAAAAAGTAAAATCACAAATCCGGTTGTTTTTACCGCTGGGGTTGTTATTGATATCGGTGGCATTGATTATGTTAGGTCAGTTTGACAGTCCTTATCTCAATCAATTTCAAATGACGGTTCAGGAAACGGTAGCCCCGATTGTTCGGGGCGTTTCCGCACCAATCCGATGGAGTAAAACAGCTTGGACGGCATGCGGAAATTTTGTACAGACCTATCATCAGAATCAAAAATTACGGGCCGAAAATGAAGGATTAAAAAATTGGCGTAATTTGGCCTGGCAGCTGGAACGCGATCAGCGGGGGTTAAAAGAAGCCTTGAATTATATCCCGCCACAATCGGCATCTTTTGTGACCGGTAAGGTTTTAACCGATAACGGGGGGCGGTTTGTCCGTTCCCTTATTGTCGGTGTCGGCACTGCCGGAGGTGTATCAAAAGGTGATGTGGCCATGACATCGGCCGGTGTTTTGGGACGTGTTGTCGCTGTGGGTGAGAATGTGTCTCGCCTGATGCTATTGACAGATTATGCATCACGAGTTCCAGTCTCGGTTGGTGAAAACCGTGTACCGGCCATTTTATCCGGCGATGGCAGTGATTATCCGAAAATTATTGCTTTACCGGAAAATAAAACAGTCTCTGCCGGTGATGTGGTTTTGTCATCGGGACAAGTTGGGGTCTTTCCGGCGGGGTTGGGAATCGGTATTGTTGAAGTTGTGGAGACCGGTGATATCAAAGTCCGCTTATTTGAAGAAACTATTCCCGATTTTGTACGCTTGGTTAACTTTGGCCTAAATGATGTTTTGTTGGCCGATAAGTGTGCGACGGAGGCACCGTAATGGGGATGGGAAAATGGGTGGCACAGGGTAAAAAACTCCTGCCGTTTTTGTTGTGTGCCGTTGTGATACTGATAGCACAAACACCAAGTGTCCACGTTATTTTTACAGGTCTGGTCGCTATCCCGATTTTTTGGTTTGCTATCTTTAACCCGAATGCCTTGAATGCATATGCGGTATTTACCTTGGGTCTGTTTGCCGATGTAATTGGACAAACGCCTTTGGGCATATATTCTTTCCTGTTTGTCTTATTATTTTTTGTGGCACGGTTAAACCGCTTATTTTTAAAAGAACTGTCTTTCAAAAGTCTGTGGATGTTGTTTGCGGTTTGTAGCGGTCTGATGATTTTACTTCAATACTTTTTGTTTTCTCTCTGTGTCGGGGTTATTTCAGCCAACGGATTTTTGTTGTTTCAATATGTAACTTTAAACTTACTTTATCCCTTGGGTGTAGCCGTATGCGGCCGTCTCAATAAAAGCATTGAGGAGAGCGGTGTATGAGTATCTGGAAATATGAAAAAGCGCATATTATGGGACACCGGATCATGGGCCTGATCGTTTTGTTCCTGATCTTGGGATTTGTGCTGATTGGTCGTCTTTTTTACTTACAGGTTATTCAGGGGGAAAAATACCTCCTGTTAGCAGAAAAAAATCGCTTGTCTAAACGCTTTACGATGCCGTCACGCGGCAATATTTATGACCGCAATGGCGTACAACTGGCCGAAAATGCCAAAACGTTTCAGGCCGTTTTAATTAAAGAAGAAGCCGGCGATTATAAAAAGACTTTACGGCAATTTTTACGCTTGATTCCTTTGGATGAAGAAGAAATCAAGCGGATTGAAAATGAAGCCCGTGGTAAACGTGCCTTTATGCCTATACGTTTGAAAGATAATCTGACCACAGATGAAATGATACGGATACAATTAAATATGCCGGATCTGCGGGGAATTCAGATTGAAGAAGGAATGATGCGTTTTTATCCCGCCGGAATCGGTAATACACATGTATTGGGGTATGTTTCTTTGTTGACGGAAAAAGACGTTGCCGGTAATCCGAATGATCCGATGTTAGACCTGCCGGGATACCGTGTCGGCCGTACGGGAATAGAGAGTTCTTTGGAAAACACCTTAAAGGGTAAACCGGGGCAAAAAACTTCTGAAATCAATGCCTATGGTCGTACGGTACGGGTACTGCAAGAAACACCGCCGGAGGCTGGACAAGATGTACATTTAACCATTGATTCCCGTTTGCAAAACTTTGCTACACGGCTGTTGGGTGAGTATGCCGCTTCGGCCGTTGTGATCAATATCCAAACGGGGGAAATTTTGGCATTAGTGTCAACACCGTCCTATGACGGTAATTTATTTACGGTCCCTATTTCATATAAAAATTGGAATAAATTATTAAATCATCCTCATCGGCCCTTGCAAAACAAAGTATTGAGCGGCCTGTATTCTCCGGGGTCTATTTTCAAATTAGTAGTCGGATTAGCCGGATTAGAAACCGGTGATATTACCCCGAATGCCCGTGTCAACTGCCGCGGCAAGACGAAATTGGGAGACCATTTGTTTCACTGCTGGAAAAAAGAGGGACACGGACCGCTAAATCTGGAAGAAGCCATTATGCATTCTTGCGATGTTTATTTCTATGAAATGGCGCAAAAAATTGGCCCTGAAAAGATTATTGAAACGGCACAACGCTTGGGTTTTGGTGCGCCTGTTCAGATTGGCATGAATGATGAAAGTATCGGTTTACTGCCGACACCGGCATGGAAAATGGAACGCCGGGGTGAAGGATGGCGTATGGGGGATACATTGAATTTAAGTATCGGTCAAGGTTTCTTGAATGCAACGCCTTTACAAATAGCGACCGCCGTGGCACGGATTGCCGGCGGTAAAAACATACACCCGACTGTTTTGAAAAACCAACTGAAACCCGCAGAACCATTGCCTTTTAAAGCGGCTTATCTGCGAGTTTTACGGGCCGGTATGTATGATGTGGTCAACCGACCCGGCGGTACGGCATACGGATCGCGTTTCAATTTTAGAGGGCAAAAGATGGCCGGAAAAACCGCTACAACTCAGGTGCGGCGGATCAGCTTGAAAGAACGGGAAGAAGGGGTTATTTCTCAAGATAAATTGCCCGAGAAATATCGCGATCATGCTATTTTTGCCGCTTTTGCTCCAACGGATAACCCCAAATATGCCGCAGTAGTATTGGTAGAACATGGCGGTGGCGGCAGTCGTACGGCAGCCCCGTTGATGCGCGAATTGATGACAAAAGTGCTAGAGTTAGAACAGGAATAAGGAAGTACACCATGAGTTTTTTTAAAGATCGGAATTGTTATCTGAAAGATTATAATTTACCGTTGACAGAAAAAATTTTACGGTTTAATTACATATACTTATTCTTTATTTGCCTGGTTGTTTTGATGGGGATAGGTATTTTGTATTCGGTCGGTGATGCACGGGATTATCCCAAATTTTATCCGCGAGCCTTTAACCAAAGCATTCGTTTTTGTATGAGTTTGGGTATTCTTTATCTGATTGCGATGACAAATTTACGGTTGTGGATGAAGTATGCGTATTTTATTTATGGTGGTGTATTGGTCTTATTAATTGCCGTTTCGGTGATAGGTCATGTCGGCATGGGGGCGCAAAGGTGGTTGAATTTGGGGATCTTTATGTTGCAACCGTCAGAGTTGATGAAAATCGCCCTGATTTTGGCTTTGGCCCGGTATTTTCACGGGGCCGGGCTGGAGGAAATCCGATCTTTAAAGTTTATTATTCCCCCTGCATTGATGATGGTGATCCCCGTTTTGTTTATCTTGGAACAACCCGATTTAGGAACCGGTATGATGCTGGTCTTTGCGACCGGTGCCATTTTTTACCTGGTTGGGGTTCAGATTTGGAAGTTTGTGGTTTTAATATCGGCTTCTTTGCTATCTTTTCCCTTGATTTGGTCATGCTTGCACGAGTATCAAAAAAAGCGCGTTCTTACTTTTTTGAATCCCGAAAGTGACCCGACCGGAGCCGGTTATCATATCACGCAATCCAAGATTACTCTGGGTTCCGGCGGTGTCTTCGGTAAAGGCTTTTTGAAAGGCACACAAAGCCATCTGAATTTTATTCCCGAAAAGCATACGGATTTTATTTTGACCGTCTTGTCGGAAGAATTCGGTTTGCTCGGTGCGTTAGTTCTATGTATCTTATATGGAATTATTATCGGTTTCGGCTTTTTCATCGCACATCGTTGTACCAGTTTTTTCGGTAAAATTTTGGCCGTCGGCTTAACCGTCAATTTTGCCCTTTATGTCTTCATTAATATGGCGATGGTTATGGGATTGATGCCGGTTGTCGGGGTTCCGCTACCCTTGATGTCGTACGGCGGAACGGCTATGATGACCTTATTCGTCGGTTTCGGATTGATTGAGTGTGTAGATATTAATCGGGAAATGGTTATCGGTCGTCGGGGTTCTATTGATGACGAATAAGATAGATGTATTTTTAGATCAGGCTTATGCCGCTTATAATCAGGGACATTTGGAAAAAGCCGAAGCACTATGTCGTGATGTATTGGCCGTTGAACCGACACAAGGAGATGCCTTGTTGCTATTGGGCTTGATTGCGTACCGGTCCGGGGCTTTGGAGCCGGCCGCCGAATTGTTGTATCAAGCCGTTAAATTATATCCGGATATAGAAAGTTATCGCCTGACATTGGCATCTGTTCTGCAACGGCAAGGACGCTTGACTGAAGCCTTAACCATGTATCAACAGGTGCCCGGAAATCCGCAAGGTTTAGCACAACAAGGGTTTATTTTTTTGGATTTAGGACGGACTGATGATGCTCGGAAAGCCTTTCATCAGGCCGTCAATTTGACGCCGGATTTGCCGGAAGCGCGCTTGGGTTTAGCGTTGATGTCCGATGATGTGCAGCAATTACAACAAGTGGCTGAGGAGACGCACTTACCTGATGCTTGGTATTACCTGGCACGGCAACAGGCTGAACAAGGAAACAATGACTTGGCCGAGCAATCTTTGAAACATGTTCCTGATGGTGTGGATACTTATGACATTTTGCGAGCCGTCCTGTATGCGCGTAATGGGAAACGGGAACAAGCCGAAAAAATATATCAGGATATTTTGAAACGTAATCCGTATCGGGCTGAAGTATGGTGTAATTTAGCCGATATTTATCGTGATAAAGTGGAGTACGCGGCGGCAGAAGAGTATTACAAACGTGCTTTGGCTCAAAATAAGGATGACATACCCGCCCGACAAAATCTGGCAGACCTGTTGGTCCGGCAGAATCGGCTGGCGGAAGCATTAGAAGAATATCGTGTGTTGATTCGGATCAATAACAATGATACATTAACTTTATATAATTTGGCGGCGGTTTTGGAACGGACGGGTAATTTGGAAGATGCAGCGGGCCTTTATTTCAAGGTACTATTCATGGCGCATGCGCCCCAAGAAACCGAATGGCGTATTGCAGATACGTTGACGGCTTTGGCCGAGCGGGATAAAAACGGCCGAAAACTGGCAACGGATTTCGCACGTGGATGGGTGAAAAATCAACCAAATAATCCGGTGGCCGGTCATACTCTGGCTGCTTTAACCGGTGCAGCAGATCCGAATATGACAGAGTACGTCAAGCGATTATATGATGCTTTTGCCGATACGTATGATGATAAAATGACCCAATTAAAGGTAGCCGCTATGCCGGAAGCCATAACTTTATTGCCCGAACATATTGAAGGTCATGTATTGGATTTAGGGTGTGGCACAGGTCTCTTCGGTCGCCTGATGAGAGGACATATACACCACTTAACCGGTGTGGATATATCACCCAAGATGATTGAACATGCTAGACAAACAGATACCTATCAATCTTTAATAACGGATGATATAATTCATTTTTTATATCAACAAGATATAATGTATTCTTTAATTGTTGGTATAGAAATTATACCTTATATTTCTGAAATAAATAATTTTTTTGAACAAGTATACAAGCATTTACTTCCCGGTGGCTTGTTTGCTTTGTCCGTTGAAATCACGACAGAACCGGCCCCGACACTGGCCCTATCGGGACGGTATGTCTATCCACGCGCTTATATTACCGATAGTCTCAGGCAAGTTGGTTTCAAAATGACGACTGAAAAGCATATTTCCTTGCGACGTGAAGGAAACGGATTTGCCGATGGCTTGGTTATCGTGGCCCAAAAATAAAATCGCCAAAAATGAAAAAAAACTTTCCTTTTTTATAAAAATAATGCTATATAGTTAAATGAATTGAAATAAAGGGGTAAAAATGAGTCTGATTTTAGAAGTATCTCAGGTTGAATCGTTGGTTTGTGGCAATTATTACGGGGACCCGTTTGATGTTTTAGGTATGCATTTGGGACAGGATGCAACGGGCAAGACAGCGATTTATATTCGCACATTACAACCCCAAGCGGCTCAAGTATCTGTTATTCGGACAGATACAAATCAAAACCTGGGGGCTATGCGCCGCGTACATCCCGATGGTTTATTTCAACTGGATTTATCGGGTGAAGAAGCTTTTTTCCCCTATATCTTTGAAATTACTTTGCATAACGGTCAAACATATCAGGCAGAAGATATTTATCGTTTTTGGCCGGTGTTAGGGGAAATGGATTTGTATTTGTATGGTGAAGGCAATCACATGCAAATTTACGATAAATTGGGGGCACACTTGATGACACATCAAGGGGTTGAGGGTGTTTCCTTTGCGGTCTGGGCCCCGAATGCAAAACGGGTCAGTGTGGTAGGGGTATTTAACGATTGGGACGGTCGCCGGCATTTAATGCGTCCGCGCGGAAGTTCGGGAATATGGGAGTTATTTATCCCGGGTATGAAAGAATGGGATATTTATAAATATGAAATCATCGGCGCACAAAGTCGCCTGATGCCTTTGAAATCGGATCCGTTCGGGTTCGCCTTTGAAATGCGACCGAAAACAGGCAGTTTAGTATTTAATCGTCATGCCTATCAATGGCAGGATTCCGATTGGATTCAAAACCGTCGGGCCCAAGCGAATGCTCTGTCTCAACCGATTTCGGTTTATGAAGTACATTTGGGGTCTTGGCGGCGAAACAGTTTGGAAAATAATCGCTGGTTAACCTATCGTGAAATGGCACGGGAATTGCCGGCTTACTTAAAAGAAACCGGCTTCACACATGTTGAATTTTTACCTCTGGCCGAATATCCGTTTGATGGCAGTTGGGGCTATCAAATCACCGGTATGTATGCGCCGACCAGTCGTTATGGTACACCTGATGATTTCAAATATATGATTGATGAATTACACCGGGCCGGTATCGGAGTCATTATGGATTGGGTTCCGGCACATTTTCCGCGTGATGCTTTCGGATTAGCCGATTTTGACGGGACGGCTCTGTATGAACATGCCGATCCCCGTAAAGGTGAACACAAAGATTGGGGAACTAAAATATACAATTACGGCCGTAATGAAGTTTCCAACTTTTTATTGGCGAATGCTTTATTTTGGATTAAAGAATATCATGTAGATGCTTTGCGGGTAGATGCTGTGGCCAGTATGCTTTACTTGGATTATTCCCGCAAGGAGGGGGAATGGATTCCCAATCAATATGGCGGACGCGAAAATTTGGAAGCTATTGCTTTTCTACGTCGCTTGAATGAAGTTGTTTTTGCCGAAGGGCAGGGGGCAACCACGTTTGCGGAAGAATCTACCGCATGGCCGATGGTTTCACGTCCGACCTATGTGGGGGGGCTTGGTTTCGGGTATAAATGGAATATGGGCTGGATGCATGATACGTTGCACTATATGTCTGAAAATCCTATCCATCGCAAATATCATCACAACGAATTGACATTCAGTTTGCTGTATGCCTTTTCGGAAAACTTTATTTTGCCCTTGTCGCACGATGAGGTGGTCCACGGCAAAGGCCCGATGATTGATAAAATGCCCGGGGATATGTGGCAAAAATTCGCGAATCTTCGGTTGTATTACACTTATTTATTCATGCACCCCGGTAAAAAATTATTGTTTATGGGGAATGAATTAGCCGTCAGAACCGAGTGGCGATATGCCGACAGTTTGGATTGGGGTTTGCTCAATCAACCCAAACATCGGGGGATACAACGGCTGATTTCTGATTTGAATGCCTTGTATCGGCGGTTGCCGGCTTTGTACGAAAACGATTTTGAAGCCGGTGGCTTTGAATGGATAAACGGTAATGATTTTGAAAATTCATGTTTCACTTTTATGCGGCATGATAAATCCGGTAAAGATTCTCTGGTGGTGGCTTGTAATTTTACCCCTGTACCCCGATATAATTATCGTATCGGTGTTAATGAATCGGGGATTTACCGCGAAGTATTTAATTCGGATTTAGCCGTTTACGGAGGATCCGATGTTAAAAATGAGGGCGATATTCAAACGGAGGATCCGGGGTGGAACTTTAAAAAATATGACATTCAGGTGGTTTTGCCCCCCTTATCGGTGGTTTGTTTCAAATTGGATTGTGCGGGAATCAGTAAGAAACGGGAGTAAACAATGAACTATGAAATCTTTGGCGGTTTACCTTATCCATTGGGGGCAAATTACGATGGAAACGGTGTCAATTTTGCTCTGTTTTCGGCCAATGCCGAGCGGGTTCAGGTATGCCTGTTTAACAAAAACGAACATGGAGAAGTTCGCATTGATTTACCCCGTTATACCGATGAGGTCTTTCATGGGTATATCAAAGGCTTAAAACCCGGTCAGTTATACGGCTATCGTGTTTATGGACCTTATGCCCCCGAAAAAGGTCATCGGTTTAATCACAACAAGTTGTTGATTGATCCCTATGCCAAAATGATGACCACGCCGATCATCGGTCATAATGCCATGCTCGGGTATCGGCCTGAATCCCCGTTGGCAGACCTGTCATTCAGCCGGCTCAATTCGGCTCCCTATGTGCCGAAATGTGTTATTACCGATGATAATGATTACGAATGGGGACCGATAAAAAAGCCAAAGAATCCATGGGATAGTGAAATTATTTATGAAACACACCTGAAAGGTTTTACCGCCCGAAATCCGGATGTAGATGCGGCATTACGGGGTACTTTTGCGGGTATGTCTACACCGGCGGTTATTGCTTATTTGAAAAGCCTGCGCATATCGGCTGTTGAATTATTGCCGGTTGCTTCCTTTATGACAGATGGTTTTCTATTGGATAAAGATCTAACCAATTATTGGGGATATGATCCGATCGGTTTTATGTCTCCGCATGCATTATACTTATCTCAAAAGAAACTATCCGAAATTAAACACATGGTCCGTGTGTTTCATGAAGCCGGTATAGAAGTTATTTTGGATGTTGTATATAATCATACGGGCGAAGGGAATCAAATGGGGCAAACTTTGTGTTATCGGGGTATTGATAATGCCTCTTATTACCGATTAAACAAAGAAAATCCGCGGTATTACGATGATACAACGGGATGTGGCAATTCATTTAATCTGGGGCATCCGCGTGCGCTGCAACTGGTGATGGATTCTTTACGTTATTGGGCTGAAGTCATGCGCATTGACGGTTTTCGTTTTGATTTAGCCACCACTTTGGCACGCGATGACAATAATCAATATGCGATGAACAGTGATTTTTTAACCACCGTTCAGCAGGATCCCACTTTACAACGGCAAAAATTGATTGCCGAGCCTTGGGACCTGGGGGTCGGTGGATACCAGGTAGGCTCTTTTCGTCCCGGGTGGGCCGAATGGAATGACAAATTTCGTGATACACTCCGGCGGTTTTGGCGTGGAGATGAATTTCAGGCGGCCGATTTTGCAAACCGAATGACGGCTTCATCGGATTTGTATGACAAGCGTGGTCGTAAACCCTGGGAAAGTGTGAATTTTATTACGGCTCATGACGGTTTTACTTTGTGGGATTTAGTTTCATACAATCATAAACATAATGAGGCTAATGGGGAAAATAATCGGGACGGGACCGATCAAAATTACTCATGGAATGGGGGTGTGGAAGGCGAAACCGATGATAAAAGCATTCTATCGGTGCGTGAACGCCGTGCCCGAGGCTTGATGGCCTCTTTACTGCTCTCGTTCGGAACACCGATGATACAGGGGGGGGATGAAGTTCTGCGCTCTTCCTTTGGTAATAATAACACCTATGCACAAGATAATATCTATTCCTGGATCAACTGGCCGGATACAACCGAAATGGGACAACGTATGTTGGAATTGGTACGTCGTTTAACCCTGATTCGTCGGACATATCCTGAACTGGACGATAGTGATTTCCATAATCCCGATAATTTTATTTGGTATCGTCCGGATGGGACGGCCATGCAACCCGATGATTGGAAAGGTTATGTGCGGGCTTTGTCATGTTGGTTAAAGGGGCAGGGTGAAAACTTGTTTTTCATCTTTAATGCCTATGATAAACCCCTGGATTGGAGATTGCCGACAGAATCGTGGCAGTTGATTTTAGATACAACCGATGCGGCTCAACACAAACTCAAACATGTGGTGGTACCGGCTTGGAGTGTGTTAGTTTTCAAACAAGAGGTTCATAATGGAAAAATGTAAAAAATCTTATAAAATCAAAAGTTTTGAATGCGATTTTCAAGGAAAACTGCGCATGAGAAGCCTGTTTAATCTCTTGCAAGATATGGCCGATACACATGCGGATATCATGGGTGTCGGATACGATTTTTGTCAACAAAATAACTTGGGGTGGGTCTGCGGGGCGTATCATATTGCCGTACAATCCTGGCCTGTTTGGAATGATGATATCGTGATTGAAACTTGGCCGTCCGGTACAACGGCGGCATCGGGTATTCGTGA
Organism: uncultured Alphaproteobacteria bacterium; assembly: GCA_934202735.1. GTDB lineage: Bacteria > Pseudomonadota > Alphaproteobacteria > CAAHEQ01 > UBA3637 > CALXZG01. Next base: position 133,851 of record CAKPYH010000002.1, read on the forward strand.
TTTTCAAATGTCGCGTCAGACGGGGGAAGTCATGGTACGGGCAACCAGTCAATGGGTCCTGTTAGATGCCTTGAAAATGCGGCCGGTATCTGTGGCCAAGCATTTACCGCATTATGTGCCGATTGATGAGCATGTATTACCACCGGAATTTAATAAAATCCCTGATATGACCGGTAGTGAAACAAACGTTTTTTTCCCTGTCCGCGAAGATGATATTGATCTCAACCAACATGTCAACAACGCATTGTATCCGTCATGGGGTTTGGATGGATTGGATGATGATTTTTTACGTTCACACACGCCGGCGGATATTCAAATTACATTCAAACGGTCGGCTAAACGAGGAAATCAAATACATGTACAAACGTTTTGGCAAGAGTGTACGACAATACACAAAATTACAGATGCAGATTCGGGAACTGAATTTGCCCGTGTTTTGATTGAATGGACTCCCCGATGAAGCAACAAGCTGTTGTTTTATATCCTTATTTGCGACATGATACCCGGGAACGTTGTCCCGCGGCTTGTTTAGATGAAGCCGTATCTCTAACTCAAGCGATTGATTTAACGGTTATTTATCGTGAAGCCCTGCCTTTGCGGACGATACAAGCCAATGCCTATTTGGGAAAAGGAACCATTGAACGATTGTTTCCGTGGGCATATGAGGCCGATGTTGTGATTGTGGCCTGTCATTTATCGCCTTTACAGCAACGCAATTTAGAAAAAGTATGGCAGACAAAAGTTATTGATAAAACAGCCTTAATTTTAGAAATTTTCGGACAACGCGCCCGCACGCGTGAAGGTGTGTTGCAGGTAGAATTGGCCCATTTGACTTATGCGCGTTCGCGTTTGGTCCGATCATGGACACACTTGGAACGTCAACGGGGAGGAGCCGGATTTTTAGGAGGACCGGGGGAAACACAGATTGAATTGGACCGCCGTTTAATTGATGACGATATTATTAAAATAAAAAAAGAACTAAATGATGTCAAAAAAACACGAGAACTCCATCGCCAAGCCCGCAGGCGGGTTCCGTACCCGATTGTGGCTCTTGTCGGATATACAAATGCAGGAAAATCAACGTTATTCAATTATTTAACTCAAGCAGACGTGATGGCAAAAGATATGTTATTTGCCACCTTGGATCCCACCATGCGACAGGTCCGTTTACCCAGCGGTACGGATGTTATTTTATCCGATACGGTTGGTTTTATTTCGGATTTACCGACAGAACTGGTCATGGCTTTTCGGGCCACTTTGGAAGAAGTGTTGGAAGCCGATGTCATTGTTCATGTACGCGATTTTTCACATCCGGATACCCTGGCCCAAAAAAACGATGTAGAAACCGTTTTGTCTGATCTGGGGGTGAAGGATAAAGTAGAGAATGGTTTAATTGAAGCCTTGAATAAAATTGACCTGTTGGATTCAGACGAACAAGAACGCTTGGCCGTTCAAAAAAATCGGAGTCTCAATGAGTGGCCTATTTCGGCTAAAACAGGGCAGGGGATTGAGGCGTTGCTAGAACGTATTGAACATGAATTGATAAAAGATAAACCGGTACTTTCTTTGGCCGTTCCGGTTGAACGGGGAGACATCTTAGCCGCCGTTTATCGGCGGGGGCATGTCATATCCCGAAAAGATCACACTAAAACAATCACTTTAACGGTGAGTGTGCCCCCAAAAGATGTGCCTTTCTTTCAATCTTGGAGAAAAAAATGACAACAACCGCCAGATTTACACGCCACAAAGAAGATTTTACCTGTGCCGTTTGTGGAACGGTTGTTCGGGGAAACGGATACACCAATCATTGTCCTAAATGTTTATCCAGTTTACATGTAGACATCAATCCCGGTGATCGGGCTTGTACTTGTCATGGAATCATGCAAGCGATTGAATTAGAACATAAAAATGGGAAAGACTATATTTTGCACCGGTGTCAAAAATGTGGTTTTGAACGTAAAAATCAAGTGAATCCGGCCGATGATTTTCGGGCAATTTTAGCTTTGTCAAACGGTACAATAGAACAATATCTGAAAAATTTGAAATAATCGGTGTTATAACACATTCGTTTTATATAAAATCGGTGTTATAACACATTCCTTTTATATAAAAATCGCCCCGCAAGAGAGCAGGGCGATTTCTGGTTTTATCCGACCAATTATTTTTTGGCGGCCACCGCAGCCTGAGCCGCAGCCAACCGAGCCAACGGTACACGATACGGCGAGCAAGATACACCGTTCAAGTATTGATCCAAATACTTGATGGAGTCTGCATCACCACCGTGTTCACCGCAAATACTCAAATAAATATTCGGATTGGTCTTTTTACCGGCTTCGCAAGCCATAGCAATCAACTTGCCCACACCATGAGCATCCAAGGATTGGAACGGATCCCGTTCATAAATCCCTTTGGCCACATATTGCGGTAAGAAAGAACCGGCATCATCACGGCTCATCCCCAAAGTGGTTTGAGTTAAGTCGTTTGTTCCGAATTCAAAGAAGTCGGCCAATTCCGCAATTTCATCTGCCAATAAAGCAGCACGCGGTAATTCAATCATGGTCCCGACCGTGTATTCAACCTTGGCACCTTTTTCTGCAAAGACTTTGGCGGCAGTTTCGTCAATGGTCTTTTTGCAGATTTCCAGTTCCTTACGAGAAGAAATCAACGGTACTTCAATTTCCGGCAACACTTTTTTACCTTGAGCGGCTACTTCAATCGCGGCTTCCAAGATAGCCCGTGTTTGCATTTCACAAATTTCCGGATATACAACGGCCAAACGGCACCCACGCAAACCCAACATCGGGTTGGCTTCGTGTAAAGCAGCCGTCCGGGCAACGATTTCTTCAACCGATACACCCATAATCCGAGACAGTTCTTCTTGTTCAGCCTTCTTATTCGGCAAGAATTCATGCAAAGGCGGATCCAACAACCGCACCGTTACCGGCAGACCATCCATGATCGTGAACAAAGATATAAAGTCAGCGCGTTGGAAGGGCAACAATTTATCCAAAGCCGTCCGGCGACCCGCTTCATCTTTAGCCAAAATCATTTCACGCATGTGATTGATCCGGCTGGGGTCAAAGAACATGTGTTCCGTCCGGCACAACCCGATACCTTCGGCACCAAAATCCTTGGCGGTTTGAGCATCAGCGGGAGTTTCCGCATTGGCACGAACCGTTAAAGTACGGATTTCATCAACCCATCCCATAAATTCGCCGAAATCACCGGCCATTTCCGGTTTGACCAACGGCAGGGCACCGGCCATCACTTGACCCGTTGTCCCGTCAATGGACAACATATCACCGGCCTTTAAGGTAACACCACCGGCCGTCAAGGTTTGAGCCGCATAATCAATACGCAGATCGGCCACACCGGATACGCAGGGGATCCCCATACCACGGGCCACCACAGCCGCATGAGAGGTCATACCGCCCCGAGCCGTCAACACACCTTGGGATACATGCATACCGGCAATATCTTCCGGCGATGTTTCCACACGCACCAAGATGACCTTTTTTCCGGCTTCGGCTGCGGCTTCCGCATCGGCTGCACTGAACACGATTTGACCAACAGCGGCCCCCGGAGATGCCGGTAACCCGGAAGATAATACATCGCGCTTGGCGGATTTATCAAACATCGGGTGCAATAACTGATCCAAATGGCCCGGTTCCACACGCGTTACGGCTTGTTCTTTTGTAATCAAGCCTTCATGCACCATATCAACGGCCACTTTTAAAGCCGCCAAACCGGTCCGTTTCCCATTACGCGTTTGCAACATCCATAATTTACCGTTTTGAACAGTAAATTCCATGTCTTGCATATCTTTATAATGAGATTCCAGTTTATGACGAATACTGTCCAATTCACGATAAACGGCGGGGAATTCTTCTTCCATGCAGGGCAGGCTCAACCCACGACGTTCATTTCCGATTTTAGAAATTTGTTGCGGAGTCCGAATACCTGCCACAACATCTTCCCCTTGGGCGTTTTTCAAATATTCACCATAGAAATAGTTTTCACCGGTGGCTGCATCACGCGAAAAGCACACGCCGGTCGCCGAATCATCGCCACTGTTCCCAAAGACCATGGATTGTACGTTCACGGCAGTACCCCAATCGGCCGGTATATTGTTTAATTTACGATAGAAAATAGCCCGTTCACTCATCCACGATCCGAACACGGCACCGATGGCACCCCATAATTGTTCATACACATCTTGCGGAACAGGTTTACCTTCGGCAATACCGATTTTTTTGTATTCGGCAATGACTTCTTTTAATTGTTCAACCGTCATTTCGTTATCGTGCTTATAACCGTTTTCTTCACGAACACGATCCAAAACGGCTTCAAACTTATGAATATCCACACCCATCGCGGTATCAGAATACATTTGAATAAAACGACGATAGCTGTCATAAGCAAACTTGGGGTTATTGGACGCTTTTGCCAAACCTTCAACGGTTTCATCATTCAGGCCCAGGTTCAAAATTGTATCCATCATACCCGGCATAGATACACGCGCCCCGGAACGAACCGAGAATAACAGCGGGTTTGCAGCATCACCGAACTTTTTACCCATGACGGCTTCCACACCACGCAGGCCCTGCATGACCTGTTCCTTCAATTCGGGAGAATAAGCCTTGTTATTCTTATAATAATATGTACACGCTTCTGTGGTAATTGTGAACCCCGGCGGAACAGGTACACCAATACTGGACATTTCGGCCAGATTAGCCCCTTTTCCACCCAACAGGTTCCGCATAGAGGCATCGCCTTCGGCTTTTCCGTCACCAAATGTATAAACCCATTTACTCATTTATATATCCTTTTGTTTTTCTTAACGTTAAAATAAAAACCACACCGATTGTGGAAAAATGTCTTTTTTACCTGAACTTTCTAGCACTATTCAAAAAAAAATGCAAGTTTTTTTTCACGGTATCACATACATTTTTAAAAAATATCTGTCAGCCCCCTTGACCGATAGTGTTTATCATGATATACAAGCATAGAAAGAAGGTCTTTTTATGTTATCTGCCGATGCCAATCGTTTGACAAGTGGTAATGTCGTCAAAAATTTAATCCGGTTTGCTATTCCGTTTTTGGCGGCTAATTTTTTGGTTTCTTTATATGGAGCTGCCGATGTCCTGATTGTCAGCTATTTTGCCGATTCAGCGGCATTGGCCGCAACCGCTACGGGGGCACAGGCCGTATTTACATTGATGGCATTGGCTATCGGCTTGGCTATGGGCGGAACCGTTTTAATCGGGCAATATTTTGGGGCAAAAAAAGAAAAAGATGTTTTGGAAACAATCACTACCGTCTTTTCATTGTTTGGAATGGTATCACTTGTTTGTGCTGGTTTGATGCTATGGCTAGCCGGTCCGATCACAGATTGGTTAAAAACACCTACCGAAGCCTGGACGGGGACCTATCATTACATTTTAATATGCGGTGGCGGCTTGATTTTTACTTTTGCCTATGAATCAATAGGGGCCGTTTTACGGGGGCTTGGTGATTCAAAAAATCCCTTAAAATTCGTTGCGATAGCTTGTGCTATAAATGTAATACTTGATGTTTTGTTTGTCGGTGGGTTTCATTGGGGGGCCTCTGGGGCCGCGGCGGCTACTGTCATCGCGCAGGCATGCAGTGTGATATTTGGGATTCTCTACTTAAAGCGCCGAAAGTTTATTTTTGATTTCAAATTGAAAAATTTTCATCTCTTTCCACAAAAAGCTAAAACAATCCTGAAATTAAGCATTCCGACCGCCATTCAACAAACAATTGTTTTTATGTCTTATACGATTATGACAGTAGCTGTTAATAAATTAGGGGTTGTTGAGTCAGCCGTATTGGGGATTACAAACCGCATAGATGGTTTTCTGATTATGCCGGCCTTGGCTTTTGGGGCCTCTATATCCGTTATGGCGGCGCAAAATATGGGAGCAGGGGAAGCAGGTCGCGCCAAAAAGACATTTTATACCGGCTTTTTATTATCGCTGGCTTTTGCTATCCCATCCTTTTGGCTGATGTATGATTGGCCACAAGGCCTGATGCATTTAGCCAGTTCCGATGAAAGTATCATTAACTCCGGGAAAATATTTATGTTTGCTTACAGTCCGGACTGCCTGTTTATGGCCTATATTTTCTGTGTGCATGGGTTCTTTAACGGCTGTGGCCGCACAACCTTTACCATGGGGAATAACATTTTATCATCTGTCTTGCGTATTTACCTGATTTTAACGGCAGTAGATATTTTTGATGTCGGTTTTTCAATGCCGGTGGCGACATTGCTGCAAGCGGTTGTAGCGGTTATTTATTTCAAAACCGGACGCTGGAAACAATCATTGATCGGTGTTCGGGAACGGGGTATATGAGGTGTCTGCGCACCAATTAAAGGAATGTAATTGATTTTCTCAGTCTGTATCTCTCATAAAATTATAAACACAAGACCGTTGTCTTGCGTATTTACCTGATTTTAACGGCAGCAGATATTTTTGATGTTGTTTTTTTAATGCCGGTGGCGCCATTGTTGCAAGCGGTTGTAGCGATTATTTATTTCAAAACCGGGCGCTGGAAACAAGATTTCTTAAATTTCTTAAGTCCTTACAATACTTACACATTTTTTACTCCTTACTATACATAATAAAAGCTATAAACCAAACAAGCCAGCACAACAAGTTAAAAGAAAACTCACCATAACCAGCAACAAAACAACATTAAAAATTAAACTAAATAAAGTTTTATTAATTTCCCATATCATAACAACACCATAACACATAAAAATACTTTTGTCAAATACTATTTACGAAATCTACGTAAAGGTAATAACCAATCTATTTCTGTACCAGTTCCCGGCCGTTTATTACGACCTATCGCTGGCAAATTAGGATTAATAGGTTGAGGCACATTTTTTGGTGATTTCGGCACATATTTAGATTGATCAAAAATCCAATTAACCATACGAGTAAACGTATCATACGCATACTCACGCGGCTTACTAAATACCGAATGATAAGTTGACCGACCATCACCGGTAAGAAAATTCCGCAAATCAGTCGTCTGCACTTCCGTCAACAAACGGTCGGCGTCTGTCTTTTCCATTTGATATTGCAACAATTTATTATTCGCAACGGTATTTTGCAAATTCGCCGTTGCTTGAGCATATTGCAAACCTTTTGATACACCGTTAAAAACTTCCTGTTGGGCTATACCATTAGAACCGGCTGTGCCTGTTGTATTACCGGTCACGTTGCCTGAACCATAAACCAAATTCGGATTTAATCCTGCCGCTTTTAACCGAGCCATCTGAGATTTCGGATTATTATACTGATTTGCCAAATCCCACGTATACATATCATAAGCATTTGCACGATCTACTGCTTTCTTATTCGCTTGATTTTGTTGCTTATTAGTATCATATAGATATCCAGCACCTAATGATAATCCACCTGTAAACGGGGCTGCTAGTGCACCTAAAGCAGTTCCTTTCCACTTCTTCAAAAAACTCATTTTAATTCCTTTCTTATATTTTTTTTACACTATCAAAAAATTTTTTGGGCCTGCTTGCTATATAAGGAGCCGCATGCCAAAAATTTTTCTCTTGGTGTCAGTCCGCACAGTTACATCAAGAGAAGAACTGTGCGGACTGCTCCAATCATGCACTTTCCGTCATATTTTCATGCTCATCAGTGCTTACATTCGCCTTTAACTCCCGCTCTGCTTTCGTTTCAGACTCATTTAAAGCGACTTTCTGAGCATTTAATAAATCAGACTGCGCATTTAACAACGCTTCAGCAACGTCTATGTTATCGCCAGGGGCAACCACACGTTCCATACGTTCGTCCAATTCATCATCTGACATAGAACTCGGATCTTCAAATTCTTGACCAGTTGCTTTTGCAATAACATACAAATCACGCATAGTCGGATCAGGTTTACGAGTCAAACGCTGAACAATATGCAATAAGGATTCACTCTGACCAGGCTGTGTCAAAGATGAATCAGGCTCGTAACTCTCACCAACGTCTTTTTTTCTATTATAACGAGTATTAAACATAAAAAAATCCTTTCATTAAATTAAAGAAGTATCACCATACATTGATAAGGGCCGCAACATACGAACTTCATGCAGCACTTCAAAATCAAAATGATGAACATCGGGATCTTCTACAGCAAATATACGATACGATGGATCAGCTTCAACAAACTGTGCATTCAACTGAGGCATGTTTTCAAACAAGCGACCACCTGTCATATATGTTTCAGATCCACCTTTACGCATTTCACCATGAACGGTTGAAAACTCGGAGCGATATTCTTCAAAACGAGGCTTATAACCAAATTCTTTGTCATCCAACAAAACGTTATCAGTATCTACAACATTAGAACCTTGTACATATAGTTCAGACTGTAAAATTTTATCATCGCCAGCACCATCCATGACTGGTAATGCATAATCCCAACGCGTTTTACGTTGAAATTTCTTCGCAAGTCCTTGAGAATACTCTGCTTTCGGCATTATTGACATAATAGTCATTACCCAACCATGTTGAGTAAATGTTTTCCGAATAGGACGAGTAGTCAATGCAGAAGTTCCACGACCAGCAAGATTACCTTGTGGAGACGATTCTGTCGTCTGAGATGTTTGCTCAATAGGTGTAATCATGATTGGACCAGAACCACCTCCAAGATAAACTGGTTCATAAATAGTATCATCAGGCACTTTTACGCCAAAATGTCCCAATGTCCATTCTACTAGCCGATAACCAATGCGTTTATTCAACTCTTGCAAATAATTAACACGAGCACCCAACCTAAAATCAGAATAAGGAGCAGATGCGGCTAGAGATAAATCTGTTATCAAACCAGACTTAGCCGGATCCGTTGTCAATCCTAACGTCCGATGAGATGATCCTTGAGATGAAACAACACCAGTCGTACCAGTTGGAGTGCCATATTTTGAATTTTGAGCATCAACAGTACCATAATTGTTTAAATCACCATATGTTAAACCTTTATTGTCAACACCATCGGTCAAACCAATTGTCATTCCATTACCAATTACCGGTGCTGATGTGCCAATCGGTATATATACAGGTGTTCCACGCTGCGTCGTATCTAAAGCAGACGTAAAATAATCCTTTTGCCAATTTGCTTTTAACAAATCAACGTTAGTCACTGTATCTAATCCCGGATCTTCAGATACTGGAACTTCATCCTGGATATTTTCATTTATATAATAATGATTAAATATCTTAGCATACATGCGATTAGGATAAGCAGAATGCAAATAATAACCATTAATCTGATTAGTTTGTCCTTGACCATCACCTGATAATGTTGAACATGCATACCCTAAATAATCACCAAGTGAACCACGCTTATAACCACCAACAGGTGACTTCATATGTGGCCAAACTGTACTATCATCACCATTTTTACCACCTGTCATGAAAGACTCATAATCTTTAGGCATCATTGCATTTTCTGTCAAATAAAAAGTATGCAATTTAACATCATAACGATGCATTACCGGACCAATCAACGGAGCCATACGCAAAAACACCGATGATTTCAAATCAATAGTATCACCAGGCATCACATCAAGACATAACACAGGTATTCGATAACCCATATTACATGTACCTTTATATTCATGACTTAAATCAAATGCATTAAGCGCACGTTTGGGTTTTATCATTTGCAACCTCCTTTACAGGCAAACCTACCAATTTACGATAATCATGCATTAATTCGGCATATTTCTTTGAAGCAATGAATAATCGATAATTCAAACAATCAATCAACGCTGAATAAAAATCAATTTTCTCACGCATCTCAACAGATTTATCAGTATAAAAAACTGCAACATCTTCTTCAAATTCGTCATTATATTTATCATAAATTACTTCTGACATATTATTTTCCTTTCTTCAAAATTTTTTCTCTTAATTTATTAAAATCTTCAATGGACATATCATCCAATGAATCAGCGAAAAACTTCGCATGCATTTTGGCTGTTTCAATTTGCTCCTGATGATTTATGTACTGAATATAACCATTTACAAAAATATCCTTGAGAAACCTATAAAACGGTACAACCAACGTTCCATAGTAAATTACTTTTTTCAAAAAATTACGCATTCAATACTCCTTTTGATAATTCCATACGCTTTTGAATATTATTTGCCATTTGCTCCAACTGATCATCAAGATATTGATACGCATTATATCCTAATTTATCATGGAGTTTAATCCATTCTTGATTTAATTTCATTGCTTTATCATAACTCTCCATTTCACAAACAAAATCATACTCAGGCACTCGCTCCTTTAACTTTGTTGAATAATAACGGGGCAGGGGAAATTTCTTTCCATTTACCATTATATAACCAAGTTTATAAATCTGTTTTTGTTGTCTATCAAAATATGACATACCTAAACCAGGTCGACGAGATAAAAGACAAAACTCAGGATCTACACCGAGACTCTGATAATAAACCTTACTATCCGTTCCTTTACGCTTTTTCATCACATATTTCGCAACGTATTGAGCAGACGCAATAGTAACCGAACCAATAAAGCAATTTCCAATACTTTCACCTTTCTCATCTTTCCACGCCTTGCATTGACACCAAAAACCTTGAAATTTACAATCCCAATGTAATTTTTCAAAAACAGGATTTTTCACACCAATACCAAATACCAATAAATGATAATGTGGCCGACTATACTGTGAACCATATTCACCTGAAAGATAATATCTAACTTTCGCTGGACTTACCGACTTCCGAAAACGTTTCAAAAAATTTTGCATTTCGCGTTTTGAAACTGATTTATTCTTTGGTAAATGTTCATCATTATAAGTCAACGTCAAAAATACATTTTCTTGATGGCATTGGCTCTCTAAAACACATCTCAAAGCCCACATAGCCGAATAATTTAACCGACATGCAGTACATTGACCACACGGAACGGTTAAACCTTTAACTTTTATAGGATGAGTACATTTCATAATTTTAACCTGCCAACATAAATCCACCACGACGGGCAAGTTTATTAATCCGCCGACGATGCCGGAACCCGGCACGTCTGATCTTACGTTTAGCACGTCTAGACAATCTCAACCGCATTTCAAATCACACTCCTTTCAAGTTCTGCTTGTATTTTAATCATTAACGACAACTCCTGCGGGCCAACAAAGTAATCCGCAGAATTCCACAAACGCAAAATCTTTTCCAATAACTGTTCTTGACGTGCAATCGTCCGTTTACACGCATCAACAGTATCCTGATAATATTTCACGTCAGTATTTCTTAAATTTTTTAAGTCCTTACAATACTTACACATTTTTTACTCATTACTATACATAATAAAAGTTATGCGACATTTTATTATGGTATAAAATCATGAAATTATATTATATAACAATATGATAAACGATGTTGTGGATAAGTCTGTGAGTAAAAAATACTATGCGGACCGTTCAACATAAATTATTTTTTATCGCACTATCGTTCATGCTTTTTTTGGGAACAAATCTGTATGAAAACAGTTCCGGGGATTTGTTTATATCAAAATGGGCCGTTATGCCTGCCGGATGGGTAGGCTGATAAGACAGATTTTGTAAAATTTTCATTGGAAATGCATCCGTTTCTGTAATCAACAAGCATAAAAATCCTGCTTGCCCTGGTAAAATCAGTCATCTGTCCCCTACTCTTTCTTGATGACTTCTCTCCCCTGGATCTCCGGTGGGGCCCGAAGATGACAAAGGGGGCTGTTCGGGGGTACACCAAATGGTAAAAATATGGTGTGAATGTTAGAAGCTCCCCCCCTATCTTGTCATTCCCGCGGAAGCGGAAATCCAGTGGTACTAAAATCCTTGTAATATTCTGATAACCCAATAAAATCATTATATCTTTTTGTGATGTAAAATCACTATTGCAAAAAAATATGGTTTATGATATACGTTGATATAATGAGAAAATATAACCAAGAAAGGAAAAGCATGGGAACAAATAAATCGGGTTGTCGTATGATAAAAATACTGGGAGTGTTGCTCGGTATAGGTATCTTGTCTATCAGTGGATCAAAAATAGCGATGGCGGATCGGATGACGGTGGATCGCAATGTTATATATGTGAATGGAAGCGACTGTCCGATAGATCTACCGATGAGAGGTTTTTGGGGTGATTGTTATAGTTGCGAAGCCTCCCCGGTCTATCTGTTTGAGACAGAATGTGCTAAATGTCCGGGACGAGTAATACTAGAAAGCGAAAAATGTGTATGGTGTTCTAATGAAGATGTTTGTAGATGCGGGAAATGTGTAGTCCGATGTTCTAATGCAGAGTTTAGAGATGATTCTGGTATTTGTATATCTTGTAGCGATCCTAATGCATACAATGCTTCTGAGACAGAATGTGCCAAATGTGGTAATCGTTTTATGAAAGATGGAAAATGTGTTGTCCGATGTTCTCTTGAAGCATTTAGAGATAATTCGGATGTTTGTAGATCTTGTAGCGTGCCAAATGCATACAATGCTTCTGAGATAGAATGTGCCAAGTGTGGTAATCGTTTGATGCAAGATGGGAAATGTGAAGTCCGGTGTTCTCATGAAGAGTTTAGAGATAATTTTGGTGTTTGTAGATCTTGTAGCGTGCCAAATGCATACCGTGCTTCTGAGACAGAATGTACCAAATGTCGTAATCGTTTAATGCAAGATGGGGAATGTCTAGCCCGATGTTCTCATGAAGAGTTTAAAGATAATTGGGATGTTTGTAGATCTTGTAGAGATCCCAAGGCATACCGTGCTTCTGAGACAGAATGTGACAAATGTGATAATCGTTTGATGCAAGATGGGAAATGTTATCCTTGTAGCTATTTGGAGAATATTTCCACTGATGCATCTAAATGTAAAAAATGCTCTAATCGTAAAATGAAAGACGGAAACTGTGTTCTCTCAAAGAAAGTGCCAAATATTCTAATCGGTTTATGTTTGGTGGTATTATTGGTGATGATAAATATTATCCTTATTATTAAGTAATAATCTCTACACAAATGTAATAGTAAAAAAAAACGGGGGTTTATACCCCCCGTTTTAAATGTTTCATTAACGTATCCGCAACCGTACGGCCAAATCTAACTGACGCATTTCATAGGCTTTACGCCCTGCCCGCACTAATACCGGCCGACATTCGGGCCGTTCGGTCATTGTCTTGCCCGTAGAAGCAGATGAGTTTGACAAGCCGTTCCCCCATAATGATCCTATTTTTTTCATACGAGTAATCATAATACCCGGGATATGGGCGACAAATAACTGATGTGTCAGTACTTTTAATTGGTGCAATTTCATTTTTTTATCCATAGGAATTTCTCCTTGTTTGATTTTTTTGGCGGTTTCAATAACCGGAATGGGTGTGCTCATGTATCATCTCCTTTGTTAAACAGTAGTGTCATTATAGCACAGTTTTGTGTTTTTGGCAAGTTAAAAGTTGTATCTTATTGATAATCGTATTAAATTTCAATTTCCATTCCGTCATATACAGGGCGAATATGGGGAGGTAGATAGGCACATAATGCATCGTAATCCATACGAGTCCCCATGTGGGTAAAAAAGGCCCGTTCAGGTTTGATACGTTCAATCCATTCTAATGCTTTTTCGGTATGTAAGTGCTTGATATTTGGGACAGATGTCACAACACCCACAATCCATACTTTGACCCCGGCCAGAACATCAAATCCTGCCGGATCCATATCTACCACATCAGTGGAATAAGCAAAATCACCAATCCGGTATCCAAAGGATTCGCCTTTTCCGTGTTGTTGAGGAATGGGGATAACCTTCATCCCATTGATGGTAAACGGTGTGTAAGGATAAATTGTATGAAGGTCAAAAACCGTATGCCCTTGATGATCCGGCTTGAACATATAATCTAAAATGTTTTTGAAGTGCGTTGTATCCCGATCGGACAGATAGACCGGCAAGGTCTCCCGATTTTCACCCAGGGCCAAACGTAAATCATCGGCCCCTCCCATGTGATCATAGTGATCATGGGTGTACAACACCGCATCCAGTTTCGGGTGTCCCGCCTGCAGCAACTGCACCCGGACATCGGGTCCGGAATCAATCAAGATATTTGTACCCTCCTCCCGAATGAGTAATGAGCTGCGCAATCTGAAATTTTTAGGATTCATCGGATCGCATTTACCAAAACCGCGATTTAAAGACGGCACACCGAACGAAGGACCACATCCCAAGATTCTAACTTGCATTTTCGTTCCCCTTTATGTGAAATAATCGGTTAAAATTAAGTGTTGTCAAAGTATCCAACTCGGCCAAAGTCATACCTTTCATTTCGGCCAACCGACGGGCTGTTTCCATAACAAACGCCGGTTCATTCTCATGTCCGCGATACGGCACAGGTGCCATATAGGGCGAATCGGTTTCAACCAAGAGCCTGTCAAGTGGAACTTGGCTAAAAACGGACCGAATATCATCGGCATTTTTGAATGTAATAACACCAGATGCCGAAAGATACAAACCTAAATCCAAGGCTACTTCAGCTAAATGTCGGGTACCGGTAAAACAGTGCAAAATACCGCTGTGTTGTAATAACCCGGCCCGGGCCGCAGATGACAAAATTGCCACTGTATCTTTTTCAGCATCACGCGTATGGATAATCACCGGCTTTCTCAATTCGTAGGCCCATGTCAATTGTGTTTCAAACGCATGATATTGTGCTGCTCTATCCACCGTCATGTAGTGATAATCTAACCCGATTTCGCCCACTGCGATCAGTCGTTTGTGTGCTCCGGATTTGTGTATGAAATCATCATGGGTAGGCATGTCCTTAACCGATTCGGGATGGATGCCAAAGGCTCCGTAGACCGATGGTTCAGCCTTTAACAATCGGATTAAATCATCATAATCCGTTTGAGAACACGCCACTGATAGTACATGTGATACACCGGCCGCACGGGCACGTTCTAAAATCGGTGCGACATCTTGCCCTTGAAAGCCGATATGACAATGACTATCAATCATGAGAAAGCTCCGGCCACTTTGAATAAAGCCGCCTGTAAAACCTGATTCTTGTCCAACGAAATCCGTTTAATATCTGAAAATTGTTGGCTCAGTTCTTGAAATATGTCCAAAAAGTCTTCCGCCAAAAACGGCTGCGTCAGTGCATTTTCTCGGGCACAGTCTGCCACAAAATCCAAGATAAACTTTTGCAATAATTGATACCGAATTGTATCATCTCCGACTTGATCTACCAAAGCCTTGATTGCATCGGATGAAGCATTTCTACCGGCTGTAAACACAGAACGCATACTTTGATATAACGCCACACCATCATGCTCACAAATATCACGAGCCAGTCCTAATGAGCAATCCGATAAAGAAATGATCCCCCGCAAATCATCGGCAGACAAAGCCGGATAAAGAGTATGCAACCGATCCGATAATTCTGTCGCGGTCATAGGGGCCAAAGTAATTTTCCGACAGCGTGATTTAATGGTCGGTAATAATTTACCCATATTTTGGCACAGCAGAAGAATCACACAATGCAATGACGGTTCTTCCAAAACTTTCAATAAAGCATTGGCCGCACTTTCATTCATTTTATCCGCCGGATTGATAATCAAAACACGCCAACCGTTTTCACCGGGCTTTAACGATAAAAACTGAATCCCTTCCCGTACGTCATCTACCGATATATCTCTTTTACGGGGGGCATCCGTTGGAATT
Organism: uncultured Alphaproteobacteria bacterium; assembly: GCA_934202735.1. Lineage (GTDB taxonomy): Bacteria > Pseudomonadota > Alphaproteobacteria > CAAHEQ01 > UBA3637 > CALXZG01. The sequence goes on from CAKPYH010000002.1 coordinate 149,599, forward strand.
TGAACCGCTTTCCCGGCCAAAATTGTTTTCTGAATATCGCGTTTGGCTTCATCCGTTAAACTGCATTCCAGCCACTTTATATCCGGATGAAATGTGCTGTATTCATTTATGTTTTGCTTGAATAACATAGAGCAAATATCTAATACAAAACGTTTTTTTTCGTAATCATACCCTCCGGTTATAATCCATGAACCGTCCATTTTTCCGGTCTGGATATTCCGTTGAACTTGGTCTAAAAGGGATTGTTTTTGTGTCATTCAGGAACCTTTTTGCCGCACGATATCCGTAATTTTCCGGTGTATGATATCAATGGATTGCAGCGCATCAATGACATAATATCGGTCATTGTTTTTCGCCAATTCCAAGAAACCGGTCCGTAAATTTTGATGAAAGGTTAAATCCATGCTTTCAAATCGTTGTTCGGTATTGCCTGAGCGGGATAAACTCCGCCGAATTCCATCAGCCGGATCCAAATCCAAAATAAATGTTAAATCCGGCTTAAAGTCTCCGGCGATTAAATGATAAACCCTGTAAATATCATCAATCGTTTTTTGATTTTTCCCATAGCCGTACCCTTGATACGCAACAGTACTATCCAAAAAACGATCGCAAATGACAACTTTTCCCGCCTGTAAGGCCGGCCATATTGTTTGGGTCAGATGATTGCGCCGGGCGGCCATAAATAATAACATCTCTGTCATGGTATCCCAGCGATCTTTATCTCCCTGTACCAATAATGAACGAATTTGCTCTGCCCCCGGGCTGCCGCCGGGTTCACGGGTCAACAAACAAGTATGTCCTTGTGCCGTCAATGCTTCAGCCAGCAAACGACATTGAGTAGACTTGCCTGCACCTTCGCCACCTTCAAAGGTAATGAATAAACCGCGACTCATTTTCCGAACCAAGACAGAACAACCGTTTTTAACTTGCCAAAATATCCCACTTTGGCAATATCCTGTTTCGCAACCAAATCGGCCGTTTGGACTTGATTATCCGGACCGCGTACAATGACTTTCCCTAACACTTGACCAGCCGTAATCGGAGCCGACACAGGGTCCTTATAGGTAATTTCCGCACGCACATCCGGCGTTCCGCCCCGCGGGACGGTTACCGATAAGGGATGGGTTACACCCGCCGTCACCGTTGCCGAAGTACCTAACCAAACAGGTACCTGCGCCACAACCGAATCAGGTCCATACATAGTGATATTTTCAAAGGCTCCGATCCCCCAGCCGATGACACGTTTGGATTCGGTCCGCCGATCTGACATGCTGTTCAAGCCATTGATGACCATAATTAAGCGACGATTATCCGGCGTTTTAACCGATCCCGTCAAACCGAAACCGGACGCTTGCGTATGACCGGTTTTCAAGCCGTCTGCCCCCGGTACTTCATATAGTAATGGATTCCGATTGCCTTGCTTGATACCGTTATACTTGAATTCACGTTCAGAATAAATCGGATAGTATTCCGGAAATTCACGTATCAAGGCCTGCGCTAAAACAGCCAGATCTTTGGCACTCATTTCATGGCCGGCTTGCGGTAATCCGGTTGCGTTTTTGAAAGAAGCCGTTTTCATACCCAGGTCATGGGCTTTACGTGTCATAATGTCGGCAAAGACTTCTTCGGTTCCGGCGATATTTTCAGCGGCCACAATACAGGCATCATTCCCTGATTGAACAATAATCCCCCGCAACAAATCCTTGACTCGCACTTTTTGATTCGGCTTTAAGAACATGGTGGAACTACCGCTTTTTGCTCCCCCTTTACGCCACGCATTTTCCGATACCGTAAATTCCGTCTCGGGGGTCAGTTTTCCGGACTTTAACTGCTCAAAGATAACATACGCCGTCATCAATTTACTCATAGAAGCCGGCGGCATAGGAATATCGGCTTTTTTATTTAACATCACATAGCCCGTATCCGCATCCATCAACAGAGCGTATTTGGCTTTGGTTTCAAAAGCATCGGCCGAAACAGATGTTAAAATCGTTCCCGCCATTATTGTCCAAATCAGATATTTATTCATGTTATTCCTTTACTGTACTTTTTTTATCCAAGCATCAGGATACCCTGCTCCACGCACTTTGTCAAGTATATCTTTTGCTTTTGCACGCGTTTCAAATGGGCCCATTAAAACAACGGTCATATTATTGGTACGTTTGGTTGATACTGTACCCAATTTATCCAATGCTTGTACGGCCCGATTGGCATTTTCGGTCAATCCGAAGGCACCGGCCTGAATATACCAGTTTCCTTGTGATATTTCTACAATCGGCTGGGGAACGGGTACGTTTGCAGATGTACTTGTCTTGTGAACCGTTTCGGATACGGTCTTTTCGGTATCAACCACGGGAGGCAACATGTCTACATTGACGGTTGAGCCGGTATACACGGGTTCGGATACCGTATCTGTCGGTTGATAGATCGCCGTATCCGGTGATATACTTTCGGTTGTTTCTTCAATCAAGGTCCCCGTTTCAACAAATTCGTTTAACTGTGATTTTAAATGGCGACTCTGTTCCGGCAAAATATCTACCTGCACTAATGTTGTCCCGGTTTCGGGGAACTCTAATGCTTCGGCCGCCTGACGCGACACATCAATCAGTCGGTTGTTAACCGCCGGTCCCCGGTCGTTCACGCGTACGATGGCCGTATTTCCGTTTTCCAAGTTTGTAATACGTACCAAACTGGGTAAAGGGAGAGTCTTGTGCGCCGCCGTCATCTTATTATCATCAAACACTTCTCCGTTGGTTGTCAAGCGATCTTGACTGGGACGTGTATACCAGGTAGCAAACCCTTTTTCGCTATAAGACATATCTTCTGCCGGTGTATACAGCACCCCTTTAATCCGATACGGCTCACCGATATAATAGACACTTTCTACCGGTTCCGTATCATCATAAGGATTGCCGGAACGAAACCAAAAACCATTTTCGCTACATCCCGCCAAAGACACAACAGATAAACAGGAAATTAAATAAAGTAATACTTTCATCATTTGTTATAACACCCTAAATTTTCAATAAGTTTCATGTTTGGATATCCGTCAGGAAAGAGATCGTTTTCTACTTGAAAACGACGTAAGGCTTGACGGGTTTTCGGCCCTACCCGACCGTCCGATCCGGCCGATAAATACCCTTGCGCCCGAAGTGCATCTTGCATGCAAATAATATATTCCGTTTCCAAGGGTTGAAACTCCGGGGGTGGTTTGGGACAGGGAATCTGATGCCGCAACGAATCCGCTAATAATCCGACGGCAAACGCATATAATTCCGATTTATTCCAACGCATAATAATCCGAAAGTTGGGATACGCCAAAAAAACCGGTCCATGGATTCCCATCGGCATGTGTAATTCGGCCATTGTATTTTGTTCAGCGGCCGGAAATGCGGTTATATGTCGGGGCTGTACCCCCAAAGAGTACCAATCCGCAACCGTCTTTTTGGTGTGCTGATGCAGGTGTTGGGAGGGAAAGTTATCCGGAACAATCACTTCCCGTCCCCAGGGTTCATTTTTATTCCACCCCATAGATGCAAGATAGTTGGCCGCCGACGAAAAAGCATCCGGGATGTTATTGACAATATCCCGGCGACCATTTCCATCACCGTCCACGGCATACGCCAAAAAAGTTGTCGGCATAAATTGAAAATGACCGAATCCTCCATCCCAGGATCCTAATGCAGGGGCAACCGTCGGTTCGTGTTCAATGATTTTTAGGTAAGCAATTAACTCATTGGTAAAAAACCGTTGCCTGCGGGGATGGTAGGCTAAACTGGCCAAAGAATCCAACATGTTCACTTTACCTTTATACCCGCCGTAATTTGTTTCCATACCCCAAAACGCAACCAAGTATTCTCGTGGTACACCATACTTTTGTTCTACCCTACCCAGCCAAGTCGGATATTTTTGCATCATTTCACGCCCTTTTTGAACGCGATTATCCGTGATTCGAGCTCCGGTATAATCATAAAAGTTCTGCAAATACTTGGGTTTATCCGTATCCAACCGAATCACACGTTCCAATAGCTGCATGCGTGGGACAGTTTGATCCAAAACATGTGCAGATATACCGGCCCGATGTGCTTCTTGGTAAAATTTTTTCTTCCAAGATTCAAAATCCGAATCGGCACATGCGGTTCGGTATACACTTAAAACCCCGAAAAATAAGGCATAACACGCGAATTTCACTGCTTTTTTCATAGAATATCCTTTTCCTTGGTTTTTATCATAACCTATTTTTTTGAAAAAATCACTTGATTTTTTATTTTTTTTCTGTAATAAATAGAGTACCGATAGAATCCATGCTAAAAGGTGTGCCGAAGTGGAACGAAGCGAAGCGTAGGACTAATTCGGCGGTTGATTTGGCAGGGCCAAAGCAACGCGGCGGTTTTCGGATAAGACCACAATTTATCCGAAACCTATTATGGAGAGGTGGTCGAGTGGTTTAAGGCTCCGGTCTTGTTCACCAGGCGCATTGCGCCGAAGTGGAACGAAGCGAAGCGTAGGACTAATTCGGCGGTTGATTTGGCAGAGCCAAAGCAACGCGGCGGTTTTCGGATAGGACCACAATTTATCCGAAACCCTATTATATGGAGAGGTGGTCGAGTGGTTTAAGGCTCCGGTCTTGAAAACCGGCGTGGGGGTAACCCTACCGTGAGTTCGAATCTCACCCTCTCCGCCAATTAAAAAAGGTGCCAAACGGCACCTTTTATTTGTTTTTCTTATCCTGCTTTTTCATTTTTAGGTGTTTCATAAACAAACACCGGCTTAGCCGAACCAAGAACAACATCTTGATTGATAACAACTTCCTTTAATCCGGACATGGAAGGCAATTCGTACATCAAGTCCAAGAGCAATCCTTCCATAATGGAACGTAACCCGCGTGCTCCGGTTTTACGTTCCATGGCTTGTTTGGCAATAGCCGAGCAAGCTTCAGGTGTGAATGTCAATTTAACACCTTCCATCTGGAATAAAGCTTGATATTGTTTAATCAGCGCATTTTTAGGTTCAGTCAAAATGCGTATCAAAGCCGTTTCGTCCAGATCCGTTAAACTAACTACAACGGGCAACCGACCGATGAATTCGGGAATTAAGCCGTATTTCAACAAGTCCGCCGGTTCCAATTTTGCCAACAATTCCCCCGTTTTCTTATCACCTTTTGCACGGACAGACGCACCAAAACCAACAGAATAAGCGGCTTCCCGATTTTCCACCACTTTATCCAGTCCGGCAAATGCGCCGCCACAAATAAATAGAATGTGTTGGGTATTGACTTGAATATACTCTTGGTTCGGGTGCTTGCGCCCGCCTTGCGGCGGTAAAGAAGCCACCGTACCTTCCATGAGTTTCAACAGAGCCTGTTGTACCCCTTCCCCCGAAACATCACGTGTGATAGACGGGCCATCGGATTTCCGAGAAATTTTATCAATTTCATCAATGTAAATAATGCCTCGTTCGGCTTTTTTGACATCATAATTCGCATTTTGCAACAATTTCAAGACCACGTTTTCAACGTCTTCTCCGACATAGCCGGCTTCCGTTAAAGTGGTGGCATCGGCAATCGCAAAAGGAACATCCAATGTCCGTGCCAAGGTTTTGGCCAGCAATGTTTTACCCGAACCCGTTGGACCCAAAAGTAAAATGTTGGATTTTTCCAAATCAACTTCGCCTTGTTTTTCCTTGTTGTTCAAACGCTTATAGTGGTTATAAACCGCAACGGACAAAACTTTTTTGGCCTTATCTTGCCCAATAACATAATCGTCTAAAATTTGGTGAATCTCGTGGGGTGTTTTTAATTTCGGCGTTTCCGATTCAACGGTCTTGTTTTCCGGTGTATCCGTACTGCCGGCTTCTATCACATCACGACACAAGTCAATACACTCATCACAGATAAAAACCGTTTTCACTTCTCCATCGGCCGACTTCAAGGCACGCCCGGAAATTAAACGCCGTACTTCATTTTGTGTCTTACCGCAAAATGAGCATCGTCGCATTTCTTCTGTTTTATTTTCTTCTGTCATACTTTTTCCTCCCGAGTTGTAATCACTTCGTCAATCAATCCGAACTGTTTGGCTTCTTGAGCCGTCATAAAATTATCGCGTTCCATAGCGGCTTCAATGGTCTTCAACGATTGTCCAGTTTGTTCCACATAGATCTGATTCAAGCGGGCCTTAATGGACAAAATTTCCCGCACATGAATTTCCATATCTGTGGCTTGCCCCTGAAAACCGCCACTGGGTTGGTGAATCATGACTCGTGCATTCGGCAAGGCAAAGCGCCGCCCTTTGGCTCCACAAGTCAACAACAACGATCCCATAGAGGCCGCCTGCCCCATACAAACCGTTGACACCGGACATTTAATATAATTCATGGTATCTAAAATAGCCAATCCCGAGGTTACAACACCTCCGGGTGAATTGATATAAAAGGAAATCTCTTTCTTGGGATTTTCTGCTTCCAGAAATAATAACTGGGCGCAAATTAAACTGGCGACATCATCATTCACCTGCCCTGTTAAAAAGACGATTCTCTCTTTCAATAATCGCGAATAAATATCAAAAGCCCGTTCCCCGCGGCCTGTTGTTTCAATGACGGTCGGAACCAAAGTATTATCTGTTATTTGTTGCATGGTTGTGTTCTCCTTTTAATATCTAATACGTGATTGTTCGGCCAATACACGCCATAGTTTTTCAGGGGTATCGGCCTGCATAATTCTATGGGCACATTCGGCTTTTTTATCTTCAAAAAAAGATGGATGCGTTTGCAGTAAGGCTTGTTGTACATCTTGAAAAATCTTGACATCGGCAGGCCAAAAATCATTCTGTGCCAAGGTGTACAACAAACGATGATTTTGATCTTTCCAATAGGAAAAGTATTTATTATCCACCGGTCGTTCAGATTGATGCAGCGCTAAAATTTTAGGATTTAAGGCCGGATTATACTGACCGATTCGTTCATCTAAATTGGTCGTGAGTTGCCGAAACAGATAATCCGTGTTGCGCAAGCCTTGAAATTTTTTATGCAGAGCAAACTCGGCGGCCAAATGAACCCGCCCCGTTTGTACAAAATAATTGATAAAATTCAACGCGATACCAGGTACAGCCCCCCCTATTTGTTGACTTTCAACAGATAAGAGTATACCGGCCACACGTTGTTCTTCCTGCATGTGCGCTTTTGTCCGAGGAAACGGCCCGTTCCCCAATCTCCGGAATATCTCTTGCACATACGGCGTACCTTGACCATACGGCAGATAACTCCATTTGACCAGCATATCCGTTATACGCTCCGGTATAAGGCGGGTATTGACCGAGGTGATTTTTTCACGTGTTTTCATGTGCGTATCCTTTCGTGATGTTTCCCCTCAATCATTGCTTTACGTTGTAAAAAAACAGGTAATTGAATCCGTTCCTGACGGAAGAATAACCGATCCGACCGAATAATGGCAATAGCGATTTTAGGCGGAATACCATATTGGCGATTCGGTAAAATCTTTTTCTTTAATAATGCCTTACATAGCCCTAACATATCCGGTTTTAACGGTTGTCGCGACAGTAAACGCCATAGGCGAGTCGGTTGTTTTTCACCTGTAAGCTTGGGTGATTTCAAGACTGCCGTTGCACCGTAGTAGTTTTTGTGCATGACAAAACGGGTCAATATAGATTCCGATTGTGTACAATCAGGTGAACCTGGCGCAACATACATCGGATCAGCCCCAGCCGTTAAAGACAAATCAATTGCCCGACGCACCCACATCAAGCGCCGCGGACTCAACAAGTATTCTTCATTATCTGCCAACAAGGATAACAAACGATTCAAGCCTTTTTGAGCATGTCCCGCATCAGGCATTTTATCCGTTCCCGTGATCACATCGGCGATCGGCCACATTTGACCGTCTTGACGACAATAGACCAACACCGGATATTTCTTGTCCATATCCATCAATTCGGTGAACGCCTGTGCCTGTGTGTCTGTCAAAGGTTCCTTTATCATCTTTATCCTTAAAATATCGGGGGAATCGTCCGCCGTACCTGACGCATACGATTCCCCTGAACGTTTTTATTTACCCTTCTTTTGGGGTGCATCCGGATTGTAGTCATACAATTCTTTGACGGATACATCTTTGGCATTTGTTTTGATTTGCCCCAAAATAAAGTCAACCACTTTTTCTTCAAACAGCGGTGCCTTTAATGAATCCAAGGCCTTCGGATTTTTTTGATAGTACTCAAAGACCATCTTTTCCTGTCCCGGATAACGACGGGCTTCGGCCATGACGGCATTGGTTAAATCTTCTTGCCCCAAAGTCACTTTATTCAGGTTTGCTATTTCTGCCAACAACAAGCCCAAGCGAACCCGCCGTTCCGCAATTGCCCGATACTCCTTTTTCAAGTCTTCCTCGGATTTTGTTTTTTCTTCTTCGTCCAACTGATTGGCTTTTTTGGCTTGTTCATATTGTGCCATAATGGAATTAAATTCCAAATCCACCATGCCTTGAGGTACATCAAAAGTGTAAGCCTTGGCCAATTCGTCTAATAAGGCCCGCTTGGCGTGTGTACGAGACACATGGGCGTATTCCTTATCCAGCTCAGTCTTGATCATTTCTTTTAATTTTTCCAAGGTTTCCATTCCAAACAATTTGGCAAATTCATCATTGATTTCAGGCAATTTGAATTGACGTAATTCTTTCACGTCTACCTTGAATAAGGCTTTCTTGCCGGCCAATTCTTTGGCGTGATAATTGTCCGGGAACGATACCTTGACATCTACTTTATCACCGACCTGATGACCGATCAACTGATCTTCAAAGCCCGGAATAAAAGTGTTGGACCCCAACGCCAAGTAATAATCTTTTCCTTGTCCCCCTTTAAATTCCTGACCATCAATGGAACCGACAAAATCAATCACAACCACATCACCCGTCTTGGCCGGACGTGTTTCATTCAATACTTCAGTGGTCTTTTTGGCTTCGGCTAATTTATTCAAAGCCTCGGTGATTTCTTGATCGCCGGCCGTGGCATTCATCTTATCAATGATGACATCTTTCAAATCCGTGACTTTAATTTCCGGCAAAGATTCTACTTCTACTTTGACCGTGATATCCTGACCTTCTTCAAACTTGTCCAATTCAACTTTGGGACGCAGAGCCGGACGGATATTTTCTTTTTGGAAGGTTTTTTCCACTTCTTCCTGAATCAATGCATCCAAAGCTTCCCCTTTAACGGCGGCTTCATATTTAGATTTAATCAAGTTCATCGGAGCCTGCCCCGGACGAAACCCCGGCAATTTAGCTTCTTTTTGAATTTCTTTTAATTTTTCATCAATCTTATCGGCAAATAATTTCGCCGCAATTTTGAGTGTCAGCGAATGGGCCAGTTTGTTTTTTGTCATTTTTTATCCTTTTTATCCTTTTCTGTCAAAAATTGGTGCGGACGGTGGGACTTGAACCCACACGCCTCTCGGCAACGGCTTCTAAGACCGTCGTGTCTACCATTCCGCCACGTCCGCATCAAAACGGTATATGTATAGCATACTTTCCCCGAAAAAGAAAGTTTTTTTTATTTTCCGATAAAAGATTTTATCTCATATCCCGAAATTGATTGGCTTTATGCAGACACTTCCCGTTAAACCAAGATAAAAAATCCTTGACTTGTGCTTGCTTTTTCGGTATGATTTTTCAAAATTCGTATAAAGGAGAAACAGATGGCTGAATATAATCATATTGAAATTGAACAAAAATGGAAAAAATACTGGGATGAACACAAAACATTCCATGCGGAAATTGATAAAAGCAAGCCAAAATACTATTCATTGGTTATGTTCCCGTATCCGTCAGGGGCCGGCTTGCATGTCGGACATGCAGAAAACTACACCATTGCCGACATTGTGGCGCGATATAAACGGATGCGTGGATTTAATGTCTTGCACCCCATGGGATGGGACGCGTTCGGCTTGCCGGCGGAACGATATGCCGACAAGACCGGTATGCACCCCGCCGATGTTGTAAAACAAAGCGCAAATGTCTTTCGGGAACAAATCAAAGAAATGGGTCTCTCCTATGATTGGGACCGTGAAATCAATACAACAGATCCGTCTTATTATAAATGGACACAATACATTTTCAAAATCTTGTTTGATCGGGGGTTGGCGTATGAAGTAATTACACCCGTGAATTGGTGTCCCAAACTGGGGACCGTCTTGGCCAATGAAGAAGTGAAAGACGGCAAATATGTTGAAACCGGCGATGATGTCATTAAAAAGCCACTCCGTCAATGGATGTTGAAAATTACGGCTTATGCCGAAAGATTGCTGAAAGATTTAGATAAGCTGGATTGGCCCGAAAGTATTAAGACCATGCAACGCGAATGGATCGGAAAATCCACCGGAGCGGACATTACGTTTCAGGTAGCCGATAAAAATGCGTCTTTTACGGTTTATACAACACGGCCGGATACCTTGTTCGGAGCAACCTACTGCGTTTTAGCCCCCGAACACGCTTTAGTCAAAGAAATCACAACACCGGCATGTCGGGCAGAGGTTGAAGCGTATGTAGCCGCCGCCGGTAAAAAGTCGGCTCAAGATCGCATGGCCGAATCCAAAGAAAAAACCGGTGCTTTTACGGGGGCATACGCTCTCAATCCCTTGAACGGGAAAAAAATTCCTATTTATATTGCCGACTATGTATTGGGTGATTACGGGTATGGTGCGATTATGGCCGTTCCGGCACATGATCAACGCGATTATGACTTTGCTAAAAAATTTGACTTGCCCATTGTTCAAGTCATTGAATCCCCGGCCGACTTTGATTTGTCTGTCGCGGCCTGGGAAGGTGATGGGGCCTTAATCAATTCGGATTTCTTGAACGGGCTGCACGTGGCCGATTCCAAAAAGAAGATGATCGCATACGCCGAAGAACACGGCTTCGGTAAAGGTACCGTTAATTACAAATTACGCGATTGGTTATTTGCGCGTCAACGGTATTGGGGAGAACCGTTCCCGATTATTCATTGTCAGGACGGAACCATTAAGTCTTTACCCTTAAAAGATTTACCGGTTTTGTTGCCGCCACTGCCGGAATTTCGCCCGACCGCTGACGGTGAGCCACCGTTGGCTCGTTGCACCGATTGGGTTAATACAACCGATCCCGAAACAGGTCTGCCGGCCAAGCGGGAAACAAACACAATGCCGCAATGGGCGGGCAGTTCATGGTATTTCCTGCGCTATTGCGACCCCCATAATGATACGGCACCGGTCAGTAAAGAAGCCGAATCGTATTGGATGCCGGTAGACTTGTATGTCGGTGGCGTAGAACATGCGGTCTTACACCTGCTATATGCCCGTTTTTGGCAAAAGGTCTTGTTTGATGCCGGGTTGGTTTCAACCGATGAACCGTTTAAGCGTTTGGTCAATCAAGGCATGATTTTGGCGTACTCTTATCAAGATGATGCCGGAAAGTACTACTATCCGCGTCAAGTAGAACGTCGGGGGAATGATTGGTATGTCAAAGGAACCGATACGCGGGTCAATACGCAAATTGAAAAAATGAGTAAGTCGCGTTTTAATGTGGTTAATCCCGATGATGTAGCCAAAGAATACGGGGCAGATTCTATGCGGTTATACCTGATGTTCATGGGACCGATTGAAGCTGAAAAACCTTGGGCTGCGGATGGTATCAACGGGGTCAATCGTTTTGTCAAACGGGTATGGAATATCTTTGAAACCCCCGATAAAATTCAAGAAACCGGTGATCCGGATTTAACGCGCCTGATGCATAAAACCATCAAAGGGGTGACGGAAGATATGGAACGCTTGACATTCAATACCGCTATTTCCAAAATGATGGAAATGGTGAATGCCATTTACAAATCCGATAAGCCTGTTGCCAAATCTGACATGGAGAGTTTTGTTAAACTGCTCTCTCCGTTGGCTCCGTTTGTGGCGGAAGAATTGTGGGAACGGCTGGGGCATACCGGTGGCATTTCGTATGATCCTTGGCCGGTGTTTGATAATACCCTGTTGGTTGAAAACGATATGGACATTGTGGTCCAAGTCTTAGGGAAAAAACGGGCCGTTTTGACCGTTCCCAAAGACATTACACAAGACACTCTGTTGGAACAAGCCTGTCAAGATGAACGTATCCGCGATTTCATCACGGGTAAAACAATCATCAAGGTGATTTATGTCCCCGGTCGTTTAATGAACATTGTTGTGAAATAGGAGAAATGCATGACACAAACCGCCCTGATCATCGGCGCCGGTCCGGCCGGACTGGCTGCAGCTACCGAGTTATTGAAACGCACCGATATTCACCCCATTATCGTGGAACAAAATGATTTTATCGGGGGTATCAGTGCTACCCGTACCTATAAAGGAAATCGTTTGGATATGGGCGGTCATCGGTTCTTTTCCAAATCCGAAAAAGTCTGTCGTTGGTGGACCGAAGTCATGCCTTTACAAGGGGCTCCTTCCGCCGATGATTTATTGTTTAACCGCCGGGTAGACTTGTCCGAAACGGGGCCGGATCCGGAAACAAATGATTTGGTTATGTTGAATCGAAATCGCGTCTCGCGCATTTACTATTTACAATCGTTTTTTGATTATCCGGTATCCCTGAATATGCAAACCATTCGGAATTTGGGTTTTATGAAAATGATGAAAATTGGTTTTTCTTACCTGAAATCCGTTATACACAAACGACCGGAAATATCCCTGGAAGACTTTTTTATCAATCGTTTCGGTCAAGAATTATATGAAACTTTCTTCCGGGATTATACCGAAAAGTTATGGGGTGTTAAATGTTCCGATATTGCTGCCGATTGGGGGGCACAGCGTGTCAAGGGGTTGTCGGTATTCAAAGTCTTGTTAAATTTTGCAGGCAAGGCTCTTCCTTTTTTGAATCGACAGAAAGAAACCAGCCTGATTGAATCGTTTTGGTATCCGAAATTAGGCCCCGGTCAATTATGGGAAGAAATTGCCAGGCGTGTAGAACAAGCCGGTGGCGAAGTCCGTTTGAATACTCGTGTTGTTAAAATAAATACACAAGGAAACACCGCTGTTTCCGTTGTGGTTGACGGGCCGAACGGGACACAGACAATTCCGGCAGACTATGTATTATCTTCCATGCCGATTTGTGATTTAACGGCGGCCCTGCCCGATGTGCCGGATAATGTGAAAACCGTATCGCAAGGCTTGGCCTATCGTGATTTTCGGACGGTGGGATTGTTATTGAATAAAATGAAGTTGGGATACACATTGCATGAAAGTATCTTAAACGGCATGCCCAAAGACACCTGGATCTATGTTCAAGAAAAAGGCGTTAAATTGGGGCGCGTTCAAATATTTAATAATTGGAGTCCGTATTTGGTTCACGACTTTAAAAATACGGTCTGGATTGGACTGGAATACTTTTGCCGTGAAGGGGACGACCTGTGGAATATGAATGATTCGGATTTTACCGCCATGGCCGTTCAAGAAGCCGTTTCCATCGGATTGATTGATGCCAAAGATGTTTTGGACACTGTCAACTTTAAAGTACCGAAAGCCTATCCGGCCTATTTTGGAACATATAACCGCTTTGATGAAGTCAAAACTTGGTTGAATGAGTTTAGCAATCTGTTTGTTATGGGACGCAATGGAATGCACCATTATAACAATATGGATCACTCGGTCCTGACGGCTATGGCGGTGGTGGATTATATTTGTGGCACAGGAACGGACAAACAAGAGATCTGGAATGTCAATACCGAAAAGTCCTATCACGAAGACAAATGATATCTTAAATAAGTTTTTACTCCTGGGTTGGTGGGTCTTATGTTGCTTGTCCGTATGGATAGTCTTGAACAATCTGTTTCTCAACCCGCATCGGGATGAGTTTGAACATCTGCGATCTGCCTGGTTTGTACATGAAGGGTTGGTCCCCTACCGAGATTTCTTTCAGCATCACCACCCCTTGTTGTGGTATGGCCTGTCCCCCTTATATGATCTTTTTGAAAAAACGGCCGATATTTATGCTGTGTCACGGTTATTGATGCTGGGATTATACGCCGGAACATTGGGTTGGATAGCGGTTATCGTGCGCCGTTTCTCCGATAGCATTGTATCCGTTTTAGCAACTTTCTTCTTTTATAACTCTTATACCATTACAGATTATCAATTTTTGGCCGTTCGGCCCGATAATCCTATGCTATTTTTTATGCTGGCCGGTATATATTTCTTTATCCGCTATTCTCAGAAACACACTCCCCGGGATTTGGTTATTTCTTACGCTTCTTTCTTCTTGTCCTTTTGCTTTCTGCAAAAAATTGTTCTGTTTTTGATTCCTTTCGGTCTATGGCAAGGTTATTTGATCGCAACAAAGCGCATCCCTTTCAAGGTAGCCATATCGGCCCTTATCGGTCCGTTTTTGTGTGGTATCGGATATGTGCTGTATCTGATTTATCAAGGTGATTTTCGGGATTATTGGGAACTGAATTGGTTGTTGAATCTGTATTGGTTCCGTGATTTTCAAGCCTATGTGATGACTGTAACGGATAAAATTTATCTGGCTCTCTATCTATGTTTCTTGGGGATTATCCTGATTAAAGGACGGGGATTAATTCGGCAAAGTACCGCCGTTTTGATGACTTACACGGTCCTTTTTTTGGGAACGCCGCACCCCTATCCGTGCTATTTTCTACCACAAGCCGTCTTTACGGCAGTAGTGTTAGGTTTGGGGTTTGGCATGTACCATCATATCGTCCTGACAACCTTGAAAGCACTGTTTGTTATAACGTTCGGTATATCCGCTATCATTCCGGCTTTTGCAAAACCAAACGGTTATGACATTTTTAACATGGGTGAACGCCGATATATAGAAGATTATATTCAACCGGGAGATCAACTTCTTTCCTATAACTCTCAGGTGTCCTCTTATTTCAAACTGCTACCACTCCATTACTATTGGTTCGGTTTGGCCCGTGGTGCCTTGACAGATCATCGCCGGTTTCAGAGACACCCTTTACCGGATTTGAATGCTATTTTACGTGAACATCATCCACGCTTTGTGTTAAAGGATATCTTGAAAGATGTTGAAAAGACACGAGATGAAGAAAATGCCCCTATTTTATTTCAACCGGATGAAGAAATCTTAAAGCAATATTATCGTAAGACACCGGTCCATGATTTATATGAACGTATTTCGGATACAAAATAAAACTCCCCAAACGGGGAGTTTTAATCATCAAAAAATATGCCTTATTTCCGGAAAGCAGCAAACTTTTTGTTGAATTTAGCCAACTGACCACCGGCGTCAATCAAACGATAAACGCCTGTCCAGGCCGGATGCGACAACGGATCAATATCCAAACGAATCGTATCCCCTGCTTTCCCCAGAGTAGACCGTGTTTTGAATTCCGTACCGTCGGTCATCACAACCGTGATTTCGTGATAATCGGGATGAATACCTTGTTTCATTCTAAATCTCCATAAAAAAACTACACTGGGTGTTATACACCATTTTCAAATAAAATGCAAGTCTTTTTTAACGATATTCTATAATTTCCACCGTATTATTATTACTATCCAACACCGAAGCCCCTGAAATACGCTTTGTTAGGATCTGTTTGTTCGCATACAATATAAAAAATCGTGTTAACAATGTCAGACGATGATAATGAATGCCATTGTTTCGTGCAATACTTATCACTTCTACAGAAGAAGTTTTACCTTCTTGAATACGCCGAACAATTTTCATTAAGATTTCACGTTGTTTTTCATTAGGTTCCGTTTGATCTTCGGTATAATGAAGAACAGTACGTCTAGGAACAACGCGTTTTTGCACATTGGACCGTGTTGAGGGGGTATAAGTTCGCCCGTCACGCACGGTGGTATATCCGTATCCTATACCGCCACCGCCCAACGATGATGAAAATACCGGGCCGGCCAGTGCAATATCTGCCACCCCGATAACACATAAAATGATTCCTGAAATAATCCATTTTTTCATATTACCCCCCAACCAGTTTAAGTAAATTATCTTTCAAAGCCATATTTGTGGCAAGAATATGTTGAGATTTAACAATACTGAAAAGGTCACGATTCCCATTCAAATCAGAGACAAAGCCACCGGCTTCTTTAATCATCAGGTATCCGGCCGCAATATCCCACAGTTTGAATTGAGAGGCCACATAAGCATCTAACTGACCGGCGGCCACAGAAGCCAAAGATAATGTTGTGCTGCCATTAAACCGAACAGATGCCACTTTATCGGCCAAATGGATCAAGACGTTGCGATTTTCTTCACGTGCAAAAGCATTTGAGCCCAATAACGAATAGGCCATTTGTGTCCGGCCGGATACCCGTAAACGGCGGTTGCCCGTTGGTGTCATGACAAAAGCCCCCTGCCCCTTTTCGGCGTAATATAATTCATTGGATACCGGGTTATAAATCACACCGGCGATAACTTCTTCTTTATCCAACAAGGCCACAGAGACCGCAAATGTCGGAATCGCATGTAAAAAGTTCGTTGTACCGTCAATAGGATCAATCACCCATCGCATACGACTGCCGTGTTCAGCTTTTAATTCACCGCATTCTTCGGATAAAAACGCATAGTCGGGGCGTGCTTCTTTTAGATAAGTAATCAGATTTTTTTCTGCCATCAAATCGGCATTGGACACGAAATCACCCGGCCCTTTTTGCGAGACTTGTAAACTGGAAATTTCACCAAAATCACGAATCATACTATGACCGGCCTTGCGCACCGCATTAACCATCACATTCAAATTAGGCGACAGAGAATCTATCATTTTCTCTTCACGGGTTTGGGGGCGTTTCATTTTTGTATGTGCCCGTGGCGTAATGGTTCTTTTTTCAATGGTTATTGGCATTCTTATTCCTTTCAAGGCAGTCCTATTTACTGAAAAACATGCTTTATTATAAGAGAAATTTTTATAAATATCAAGAGAAAAAATAAATTTATTGTTTTCATTCTTGATTTTTTGGGAAAATATGTTATAGTATATCTGTTCGGTGTACCCGGACTATGATGTTAAACGAAAGGCGAAATAGGTGTAGTGGACTCGGGGGCGGTACCCGACACCTCCACCATATCATGGGGGTGAAACAGGATTGACACGCATAGTAAAGGCTTTCTCTTACATCCGGTATAGTAACCGCCGTTATCGGGCTGAAAAAAATAAATGCAAATGATAATTTTGCTCCGGTTGCTTTGGCCGCTTAATTGCGTCTGAAATAACCATCAATTCCCGAAACATTTGAGCGTTCGGGTGAGGCTTCCCGAAGGGCCCAGCAACAGAACCTTCGGGGCTTTATAAGGATTTTTTTAAATGACAAAAGATTATAAACCCTTTATGCAGCGTGCGTTGCGTCAGGTGATCCGTGATATTTTACGTGATGTGGCCCGACAAGGATTGGATGGCGATTCCCACTATTTTATCACATTTCAAACCGATCGATCGGATGTACAGATACCAACCTTCATTCGGTCAAAATATCCGAAAGAAATCAGTATCATCTTACAAAATCAATTTTCCGGTTTAATTGTCAATGACGAATCCTTTTCGGTAGATTTGACCTTTGGCGGGGTCTTATCCACTTTAACAATTCCCTATCGTGCAATTTTAACTTTTGCCGATCCGGCGGCTCAATTTGTTTTGACCCTGGATCCGGAAAAAGCACCCTGCCCCGTATCTGATTCTTCATCGGAAGAAATTATTGATTTAACCAGTTTGCGATCTAAAAAACAATGAAAAAACATTCGGTTATTATTTCCGGTCATGCAACAAGTTTATCCATAGAGCCTGAATTTTGGACGGCTTTTACACGCCTGGCCCAGGCCCACAACACCCCTTTATCGCATTTAATTCAGGAAATAGATGATACGCGCACGGGCAATCTTTCCAGTGCGATTCGGCTGTATGTCTTAAAATCATACACAGAAATAATAGAAAATAAACAGACCCAAAAGAATCCGATAAACGACAAAGATGCCAAAAGATGATCGGCGAACCCAGCGCATCAAAAAGCGAATCACCAATAATCCCATAACAGCAGACAAACACGTCCCAATCAATGTATCCATATTAAAGATGAGATTCCATTCCCGATTACGCCAAGCCAAATAGCACATATAAGCCGCAGCTGCCGATATGGTAGGCACCGATAGCAGCATAGCGAACCGCGTACTCTCCCGCCGACTGAAACCCAGTGCCCGACAACAAGTAATGGTGATACCGCTACGACTGACCCCGGGTACCAAAGACAGTACCTGCCCCAATCCGATACACAAGGCTTCCAGGGCTGTCATAGAACGCAAATCCGTCCCTGCATACGTCAACCGATCAGAGATATACAGTAAAATACCGAAGATGATAGACGTACCGGCAATCACAGCAGGTACCCGCAAGTGCATAATCACTTCCGCACCCAAAGCCCCGCCGACAATAATCGGCAAAGTCGCAATCACTAAATTGCGCGCCAATCGGTGCTCAGGTCCGTTATCAAATAAATGGCATACCATTTTATATATATCTTGGTAAAAATAAACCAAAACCGCCAACAAGGTGCCGGCATGCATGGCTACATCAGAAAAGACACCTTGATGCGTCCAGCCAAAAGACTGAAATAGCAATAAATGCGCAGACGAACTCACCGGAATAAACTCGGTTGCACTTTGGATAAAAGCCAGTAAGAATGTTTGCAGAAAATCGGGGGACATTTTTACCTCCTAGGTTATCATGTTCGGTTGCTCAAAACCGGTCAGTTGTTTCAAATGACACACATCACGACTGATATCCGCTAAATCGGATAAGATATCCGAGGGCGTATGTGTAAATAAAGTGGCATCCTGAACCCGTTTATTCAAATAAACGCGCAGAGTAGCACCGCTGCTACCGGTGCCGGATAAGCGAAAAACAATGCGGGCATCAGGACCAAAAGAAAGGCATATTCCTTGATTATCTGTTAATTCCTGTGTTACGGGATCGGTGTAAGCAAAGGAAGTGGCTGCGGTAATTTTTTGCCCTTTAAACACCATACCCGACAGCGTGTTCAAACGTGTTTTTAAATCCGACATCAATGTATCCGCCGCCTGTTTATCAATCCCCTCATAGGATTGCAACATAGCAAAAACGCGGCCGTGTTTTTTCCACATATCTGTTGTAATTTCTTCAACATTTTTATGTGTTTGAGCCAAGATGTTCAACCAACACAATATCGCCCAGATACCATCTTTTTCCTGCAAATGACAAGACCCGGCACCAAAACTTTCTTCACCACACAAAGCAATTTTTTTCGCCGTCAACAAATTACCAAAAAATTTCCACCCCGTTGGCGTTTGATACAAAGCGATTCCTTCTGCAGCGGCCACGAAATCCGCTGCAAATGATGTGGGCATAGACCGCGCCACCCCTGTCATTTTAGTAGCATAATAAGGAATAGATTTCAAATACTTGGTTAAAATCGCCAAACTATCGGACGGATTCAAGAAAAAGGATCGCCCCAAGATCATGTACCGGTCGCCATCACCATCACTGGCCGCCGCAAAATCGGGGGCGTTGTCTGTATACATTAAATTGACCAGATCATGAGCATGCGTTAAATTGGGTTCCGGATGCAGTCCCCCGAAGTCCGGTAAAGGCACCGCGTGACGCACCGTCCCCTTTGGTTGCCCGAAAATATCTTCAAAAATGCGCACAGCATAAGGGCCCGTTACCGCGTTCATGGCATCATACACCATCGTAAAGCCCCTGTCAAATAAGGACTGTATTTTTTTGAAATCAAAAATTTGCCGCATATAGGCCACATAATCATCAACCGGATCAATGACCTGAATTGTTGTTTGACCAAACACTTGTTCTCCGATAACAGACAAATCAATATCCGGAATATCTACGGACCAGAAATGATCTATTGTTTTGGCCCGAGCCGCAAAACGATCCGTCATCTCACGTGGAGCCGGCGCGCCATGTTCATTATCATATTTAATACCGAAATCACCATTCGGCCCGCCGGGATTATGACTGGCCGACAATATAAACCCGCCAACCGCTTGATATTTCACAATAATATGTGAAGAAGCGGGTGTGGACAATAAACCGTTTTGCCCTACAATAACCCGCCCGCATTGGTTGGCAATCGCTAATTTTAAAATGGATTGAACGGCATGATCATTATAATACCGGCCGTCTCCACCCACAACAAGCGTTTTTCCTTCAAAGCCGTCCAAACAATCAAAAACCGCTTGAACAAAGTTTTCTACATAATACTTTTGCTTAACAACCGAGACTTTTTTCCGCAAGCCGGAAGTTCCCGGTATTTGATCCTGGTAAGGTGTTGTTTTTACAGCCGTAATTTCCATCATCTAATCCTTTCGCCTGACCTATGCCTGACATTATCGGATTATTGTATAGCACGACTTCCTTCTAAAAACAAGTCCTCACCCCAGATATTTTTTAATAAAACACTCAATTCCTGACGTGCCGTGTGCGAAGAAACGGTATGAACCGCTTGAACATTACTGTCATGAAAATCCAGCATTGTTAAACCTTTCAGGAATAATTCCCGAAACACAACCCGTTCGGAGATTCCGCCGGCAACATTGAAATGAACCCGCCGGGATAAAGCATTTAACAAAATAGACATGTTTTGTGAGTTTTTGCTTTTACTGTACAACAGCCGATTACGCACAACAATCCAGTTAATCGGCGGTTTACGTTCCATCATGCGTTGTTGCCGAATTTCCCAAACCGTTTGCGAAAAGTGGCTGGGACCTTTAATCCGCAAGGTATCACTATCCACATTCGCCAACACATCCAAATCCATCAGCGAATCGTTCAAGGGGGTTACCAGGCATCCCGCCAAAATCATCGCCTGTCGTCCCAGTTCGGTGTGAGCCCCCGGGGTATCAATGACAATGGCATCTACGGTATTCAGGACCTTTTCTACCTGGCCACGCAAGGTGTATATTTGATTGATATCATCTGTCCAACAGGTATGTGTCGGCACCGGCAACGGGATATTCCGTTCTTGGGCAAACGTTTTTCTATTTTCAATATAGTGGCTTAAACTTCCCTGGTGGGCATCCAAATCAAATGATGCCACTTGCTTACCGGCACGCAGTAAAGCCACAATCGTATGCATGGCCAACGTAGATTTACCCGTACCACCTTTTTCATTCGCGAAAACAATAATTTTTGCCGTCATTTTATCCGTATCCTTTTGTTTGCAAGGACGCATATATACCATAAATGATACTGATTGTCAATAATCATTTCGGAAATTTTGACAAAATTTTAATATAGACGATTTTGATTACTCGTTATCAAGACCACCACGCCGCAATGTTCGCCGCAAGTGATAGACTTCAACGGGTTCGCCGTATAATTTCATTGATATGCGCCGTTGATTGGGATCACTATACTTGTGCATAAAGCGTTCACGCGCGACTTGATAAGCCCGATTTTGAGCCATAAAGGGTTCAAACGTTTCAAACTCGTTGAGACGAGACTTTCTATCTATACCGGCCAACCGATGGCCAAAACAAATTTTTCCGGCTTCATGCATCAAATGATAACATAAAGCCCCTTGTTCGGAATGTGGATCCTTTTTATACATATCGGCAACAACAGGACCGGCCACGCCACAAATCCTGTGAACCAATAACTTATTCCCCAAGGCATACAATCCCGGAACAGCCTTAATCATTTTTAAGGCATTGCTTGGTGTCATAACGGCTTTTTCTTCCGCAATCGCATTCAGGTGGTGTACAATTTTTTTTGCTAATTCTGCATCTATTACATTTGTGGTCATGGTTATTTCTCCTTTAACTATTTTCATTATATCACTTTTTTTAGAAAAAGTCAATCCAAACCCTTGAAACCCCTGAAAACAGCCCTATATATCCCCAAAATAAGATGGTATGTAAAGGAGAAAATACGATGACCACAAATAAAAAAACAGAGACCATGATGTTTCAGGCGGAAGTTGCCAAAGTTTTGGATATTGTTATCCATTCCCTATATTCCAACCATGAAATCTTTTTGCGGGAATTGATTTCTAATGCATCGGATGCGTGTGATAAATTACGCTATGCCGTTCTGACTCACCCCGATTTGGCTTCCCGGGAACCTCTGACAATTAAAATTACACCGAATGTTAAAGAAAAAACATTGACGATTACCGACAACGGCATCGGTATGAACAAAGATGATTTAATCAATCACTTGGGTACTATCGCCCGTTCCGGATCGGCAGAATTTGTGAAAAACCTGACCGGAGATAAGCAAAAGGATATGGCGTTAATCGGACAGTTCGGAGTCGGCTTTTACGCTTCGTTTATGGTGGCGGACCGTGTGATTGTGCGTACATGCAAAGCCGGTGAAACAACCGGTTGGGTGTGGGAATCTGACGGAACCGGATCTTTTTCTATTCGGGAAGATAAAACGGCCCACCGAGGCACCGCCGTTACGGTTTATTTGAAATCAGATATGACCGAGTATCTGGAACCTATCCGTATCCGACATTTAATCAAACAATATTCCGATCATGTGGCGTGGCCGATTCTTTTAGTATCCGATGGGAAAGAGGAGACAATCAATGAAGTCGGGGCCTTGTGGACTCGCAATAAAAGCGATATTACCGATGTTCAGTATCGGGATTTCTACCAATCCGTTTCGCATGCATTTGATACCCCATGGATGACATTGCATTATAAAGCCGAAGGGGTTATTGATTATACGGCCCTGCTCTTTATACCGACCAAGCCGCCGTTTAATTTATTCCAGCCGGATCGGAAATCGGGGATTCAATTTTACACCAACAAAGTCTTTATTACCGATGATATGAAAGATTTAATGCCTTATTTCCTGCGGTTTATGACGGGCGTGATTGACACAAACGATCTGCCCTTGAATGTCAGCCGTGAAATGCTGCAAAAAACACCGGTGATGGCCAAAATCCGCAAAGGTATTGTCCACAAGGTCTTGGCTGCTTTGAAAAAACGGGCAGAAAAACCGGAAGATTATAAACTCTTTTGGGACAGCTTTGGTATTGTTTTCAAAGAAGGATTATATGAACCGAGTGATGAACGGGCCGAGATTGCCGCATTATGTCGTTTTCACTCTACCGCCGGTGAAACCTTGGTGAGTTTTGATGAATATATCAATCGCATGAAGCCCGAACAGGAAAACATTTACTATCTGACCGGAACGGATTTGGAGACTTTAAAAACAAACCCGCAGTTGGAAGGTTTTGCGGCCCGTGGTATTGAGGTCTTATTGTTGACCGATCCGATTGATGAATTTTGGGTGCAAACATATTCGGAACACAAGGGGAAACATATTGTATCCGTTATGCATGCCAAAGATGATGTCGCTAAAATCAAACCGCAGCAAAACGAAGCAACACCGACTTTGGACAAAACAACGGGTGAAAATTTAATCAAACGTGTGAAAGCCGTTTTAGGCGATTCGGTCGGCGTAGTACAAATGACGGATCGTTTAACCAAAAGTCCGATGGCGCTGATTACGCCGGAAGGACAGATGAGTTTGAATTTGGAGCGCCTGATGAAAATACACGGGCAATCCACTCAGTTTGACAGCACCAGAATCTTGGAAATAAATACGCATCATCCTGTGATTGCAAAGTTGGCCGAACTGCTAAATCAGGCGGGTTCAGAACAAATCGTCTCCGACAGTATCATCGTCTTGTTTAATCAAACCCTGATGGCGGAAGGAGAACCGGTCCGCAATCCGGCTGACTTTACCGAACGTCTGACGCGTTTGGTTATGAAAGGATTAAACACACCGACAACATAAACTTTTTTTAAAAAAGATCATAAAAAAACTTTCCTTTTATTATAGAGTATGATATAAGGAATGTTATCTTTATTAAAAAAAGGAAAAAATAATGAAACAAAAAATTGAAACACTCAAGCCGGAATTATTGGCTGCTATCTCTGCCGCCGATTCTTTACAGGCTTTAGATGATATTCGTGTGGCAGCCGTAGGCAAAAACGGACGCATTACGGCCCTGATGAAAACACTGGGGAGTTTGGAACCGGAAGAACGTAAGCAAGCCGGTCAACTGCTCAATGTTTTCAAAAATGAAATTACGATGGCTTTAGACACCCGTAAAACCGCATTGGAAACTCAGGAAATGAATGCTCGGCTAGCGGCCGAAAGTGTAGATATCACCCTTCCCTGTCGCCCGGAAACAAATTCGGGACGCATTCACCCGATTTCACAAACAATTGAAGAAGCATTAACCATTTTTGCACAGATGGGATTTGAACTGGCCGAAGGCCCCGATATTGAAGATGATTGGCATAATTTTGAAGCCCTGAATATGCCGCCGGCACATCCGGCCCGACAAATGCAGGCTACTTTCTTTTTTGATAATCAAATGATGTTACGTACGCAAACATCCGGGGTTCAGATTCGTACTATGGAAAACAAAAAACCCCCTATTAAAATCGTATGCCCCGGTCGGACATATCGGCGAGATTATGATGCCACACATACCCCTATGTTTCATCAAATAGAAGGCTTGGTGATTGATGAAAAGACGAATTTAGCCAATTTGCGAACCGTTTTGATTGAGTTTTTCAAACTGTTCTTTGAAACCAATGATGTGCAAGTTCGCTTTCGCCCTTCTTATTTCCCGTTCACAGAACCGTCTTACGAAATGGATTTGGGCGGTGTTATGGCCCGCAATGTCGGCAAAGAATGGTTGGAATTATTAGGCTGTGGCATGGTTGATCCCCGGGTTCTAAAAAACTGTGGCATTGACCCGGACAAGTATCAAGGTTTCGCTTTTGGGATCGGGCTAGACCGCCTGGCCATGATGAAGTATGGCATTAAAGATTTAAGACAAATGTTTGAAAGTAATATGAAATGGATTAAACACTATGGCTTTTTACCGTTAGATATTCCAACAGTAACCAGCGGTTTATCCATGAACGGAGGCAGAAAATGAAGTTTGGTTTATCCACCCTGAAAAAATACTTGGATACAACGGCCACCCCAAAAGAATTGGCCGACAAAATGACGGCTATCGGTTTAGAAGTGGAGGACTTACAGGATTTATCCGATTCGCTGAAAGGATTTGTGCTGGCCGAAATTAAAACGGTAGCCCCGCACCCGAATGCGGATCGCCTGCATATTTTAACTGTCTTTGATGGTCAAAATGATATACAAATCGTGTGTGGCGCACCTAATGTACGTCCGGGATTGAAATCTATCCTGGCTAAACCGGGGTGTTATATAGCCCTGTTCAATGAAACGATTAAGGCAGGTAAAATACGCGGTATAACATCCGATGGCATGATGTGTGCCCCCGATGAATTGGGTATCGGTACCGAACATGCCGGTATTATTGAAATTGAAACTGATCTGCCGGCCGGTACACCTGCGGCAGATGCCCTGAAAGCCGATGTATTGTTTGATGTCAATATCACACCCAATCGTCCGGATTGTTTGGGGGTCAAAGGGATTGCCCGGGATTTATCCGCCACCGGAATCGGGACCCTGATTGATACACCTGTCCCCGTCATAAAAGGGCAGTTTCCATCGCCGATTCAGGTCGCTGTAACAGATGACGCTTGTCCGATTTATACGGGGCGCTACATTCGTAATGTTCAAAACGGGGAAAGTCCCGAATGGATGAAGCAGGCTTTAATTGCCGCCGGCTTACGACCGATTTCAACCTTGGTGGATATCACAAACTATCTCAACATTGCCGAATGTCGGCCTTTACACGTTTTTGATGCCGATAAAGTACGGGGTGTGATTACGGCTCGTGCGGCCAAAGACGGTGAAAAATTGATGGCCTTGGACGATAAAGAATACACATTGACATCCGATATGTGTGTGATTGCCGATGACAACGGTCCCCAAAGCATTGCCGGTATTATGGGTGGTATTGACACGGCTGTCTCTAAACAAACTCGCAACGTCTTTTTGGAAAGTGCTTATTTCAAGCCCGAAGCCATTGCCAAAACGGGTGTCAAGACCGGAGCCGTATCTGATTCACGAAGTCGTTTTGAACGTGGTATTGATCCGCAAAGTTGTACCGATGACAATGCACGGGCCACGCAAATGATTTTAGACCTGTGCGGTGGTGAACCATCCGATATAGTCGTTGCAGGATCGGCACCGGATTGTACCCGTATCATTGACTTTGATTTTAACGAAATTAAACGTCTTATCGGTATGGACGTACCGGAAAAGGCAACAACCGACATTCTCACAAAGCTGGGGTTTGGAATCAACGGGCACAAAATAACGATCCCATCGTGGCGTATTCATGATATTTCTACGTCGGCCGACCTGGTAGAAGAAGTGGCCCGTATTTACGGGTTGGATACCCTGCCCGATGCACCGATGCGTTCGGATACATTGCCTACCGGTGTTTTAATGCCGCACCAACGGCGAGAAGCTGCCGTTCGGCGTGCCTTAGCCGCACGAGGTTTATGTCAAGCCATAACATGGTCCTTTATGGATTCGCGATTGGCACAGTATTTTGGCAGTAAGAATTTAAAACTGTCCAATCCTATTGCGTCTGATTTAGACGAAATGCGTCCCAGTTTAGTCCCCAATTTATTATCCGCCGTCAAACGGAATCAAGACATGGGAACACGGGATGTACAACTGTTTGAAGTCGGTCCGGAGTTTACCGATATTGTACCGGGTTCGCAACGATTAGTGGCGTGTACGGTACGGGCGGGTTCTTGGACACCCAAACACTGGCTACAACCGACACGCGATGTGGATGTGTTTGATGCCAAAGCCGATGCATTGGCCGCTTTGGCTGCCATAGATGCCCCTTGTAATACGCAGGTATTCCGGAATGCACCCGTGTGGTATCATCCGGGACGATCCGGCAGTATTCAACTGGGGAAAAACATTGTTGCTGTGTTTGGGGACATTCATCCGATGGTCTTAAAAGCCTTTGACATTAAAACACCGGTATGTGCCTGTGAAGTTTATATGGATATGGTACCGGCCGCCAAAGCCAAAGGTAAAATGCAAAAGCCGTTAAAGTTATCAGACTTGATGCCTTTGACCCGTGATTTTGCGTTTGTTATGGATAAAAATGTTGATGCAGCCAAAGTTATTGCAGCCATAGAAAATGCCGATCGCAACTTGATTACCGATGTCAATGTCTTTGATGAATACGAAGGGGATCATTTACCTGCCGGTAAAAAATCTTTGGCGATACAGGTAACCATTCAACCAACGGATAAAACGTTAACGGATGCCGATATTGAAGTATTATCCACCCAGATCATCAACTTGGTGGCCCGCAATACCGGTGCCGTATTACGTTCCTAAGGATAAGGCACATTAACAACCGTTGCCCGATCAGGCAACGGTTGTTTTTGTTTCGGAAACACAGATACGGCGATAAAAAATATTTGCAAAAGATCAAAAAATGGTTTATATTTGAACTATCATGAAAGGATTGCCTATGCGTAAAAAGAAATTTTCTTGGATTCGTTTTTTGATTAAATGTTTGGCGTGGTTGATTGTACTGATTACGGTGGCTTTAATCGGTATATATCTTTACTTGGGTGAAATTGTGCGTGAAGTGATTTCACGAGAAGTACCGCCTATTACACAGACAACCGCTTCGGTGGATAAAGTGGATCTGTCTTTATTGAAAGGAAACATTGAAGTCATCAATTTAAAAATCGGTAATCCTAAAGGATTTAGCAGCAATAATATTTTTGAATTGGGTCAGATTCGTATTACCTTTCATCCCAAAACCTTTTTAGATGATACGATTATTATTGACTCGGTGATGATTGACGGAACGGCCATTTCCGCCGAATTAAAAAGCCTGACAAATCCCGAAAGTAATATATCGGTATTGCAGCAAAATATAGCATCATATTTGGGATCACCCAGTAAAACGACTCAAAAAGCCGTGAAATCCGATAAAAAGAAGACCGAACAAAAAGCCGACCCCGGGAAGAAAGTTATTATCAAAGATTTGCGTATTGAAAACACGCATATTTCTTTGGGAATCGGAGAAAAAACAACTACTTTAATCCTGCCCGATATTCATAAAACACACATTGGCGAAAGCCGATCACAATCGCCGGCAGAAATTATGGCTGATGTCCTGAACCTGGTATCAATGGAGACATTACATGCGGTGCAGCAAACGGCAACCGAAATGGCACAAATGGGTATTGATGAAGTTTCCGCCCTGATTGAAACCAGCAAAGAAGGTATTTCGCAAGGCGTTCCCAAAGCCTTAAAAAACATAACGGGGCTTTTTAAATAAAGCCCCTTGACAAACCGATATTTTGTTCATACCTGATAGGTGTATCCAAAAGATAATTTAAAAAGGGGGAAAATATGACTAAAACAGAAGTAAATACAGAGAATCGGTTAAATCCGGAAGAAAAAAAATTATTGAAGTCCGAAATTAAACAAGCTTGGAGTGAATTTCCGGCAGAGATGAAAAAATTTATTCTGGAAACTAAAAAAGAAAAATTAAAGGCCTTGTATATGATTGAAAGCTGGGCCAAAGATAATGGTCATCAAACGATGCTGGATTTGATTTCCCGTAAAATCGCCCATAAAGAAGCAAAAATTAAACAAATGGAAGCCGATTTGGGTAATTAAGAATGCGGTATTCATGAAGGGAGTCTCACATGTCTATAATTTCAAAACCTTATCAGAAACAAGACTACGCCCTGCCCGGTGGCGGATACTTATCACAACGGCAGGTGGGGGTTTTGCAACAACTCGGACAAGGATTTTCTAATAAGCAAATTGCCCATAATCTGGGTGTAGCGGAACCAACCGTTAAAATGCATGTCAGTGCCTTACTGCGTGCTTTTGGTGTCCAGAATCGTGTCCAAGTATTATTGAAAGCAAAAGAAAACGGTTTTATTTAAGAATCCGATGTTCAAGACAACGCATAAACGGTCCGTTTTATCGGACCGTTTTTTTGGAGCGGGTGAAGGGAATCGAACCCTCGTCTTAAGCTTGGGAAGCTTCCGCTCTACCATTGAGCTACACCCGCATTACTGTCGCTTATAGCCGCTTTCGCACCAAAAGTCAAGCAAAATTTTATAAAAGGCCCGCTTTTTTCCGGCGAGCCGGACAACAACGACAAATGTATTCCTGCTTTATCGGGCACAAGGTGTCGGACGATCCGAAAGACACCGGTATTGCCGCTTACTCGGCTTCGGGCGAACCGGTTGGCGTACGGCTTGTGTCATACCCATGAATTGGTTAGTCACATCTATACCATTTGAATAAATACGATTCGTGCAATACCGGCATTGAGAAAAACTATTCCCACTGATAGGAGTATCCCGATAATCCGAACATTCTGTAATAATTTCAAAGCGACGAATCGGGGGATTGCAAGACGGACAAGCCCGTTCCACCGGCTGTTGTGTGGCGGTACACGCCGATATCAGCGTACAGGCACATAAAATCAAGGCTGTTTTTTTCATCTGTTTTCCTTTCATTCATTGTTGATTGTGTGAGTGTAGCACAAAAAAAGATTTTTTTCAAGTTTTTTGTATATATTTTTATAAAATACATTATCATTTTGATAATTATATATTTTTATAATTATATTATTTGAATGTAAAATGTGTATACGGTTATTCATTGTATCTTGAACGAATCGGTCAAATCCCATTTTTCCCTGAAAAATCAGTCAGAATCAGAGATTATTTTCTCAGTCAGATGCATAAACTTCACCCGAATTTCTTAATAAAAAATAACAGTTCCTATCAGCAAAATTTTTTTTAGATCGGCAAAAAAGCTAAAAATATAATATAAAACAAGGCCTTCCCTTTTTTACATAACTTTCTATTGCAAATTATTTTCATCAAGGGGGTTGACAGATGCAAAAAAATGAAGTTTCCTAGAAACAGACAGGTGGGCTGACACCACAATATATAGTAGCTTAAAGGAGATTATGACACAAAATGTTGGAAGATACTCAAAATAAACAAGAAAATAATTGGCCGGTAGATTTAGGCCCTCTATCCGATGTGATTCGCCGTGACGGGGAACGCATTGCCTTTGACGCTTCCCGCATTGCGGCCGCGATTGCCAAGGCAGGTGAAGCCACCACGGAATTCGGATCCGAAGAGGCACGTTTGTTGACACAACAAGTTGTTAAAGTCTTAAAATATCGTTTTTCCGATACATTGGCCCCCACTATTGAACAGATCCAAGATATTGTGGAACAGGTATTGATTTCGTCAAACTATTACAAAACCGCACGGGCCTATATCGTGTATCGCGAACAACGTGAAAAAGCACGAAAAGACAAAAAAGCCGTTATTGATGCTATTTCTTCCATCAACGAATATTTGGATCGGTCCGATTGGCGGGTCAATGCCAATGCGAATCAAGGATATTCGTTGGGGGGACTTATCCTGAACGTATCCGGAAAAGTCGTGGCAAATTATTGGCTGAATCATGTATATACCCCCGAGATCGGAGCGGCCCATAAAAACGGCGATTATCACATTCATGACTTGGATATGTTGTGCGGATATTGTGCCGGTTGGTCGTTGCGTGTTTTGATTGAGGAAGGGTTCAACGGCGTACCCAACAAAGTAGAATCCAAGCCGCCGAAACACTTGGTATCGGCATTCAGTCAGATGGTCAACTTTTTAGGAACATTGCAAAATGAATGGGCCGGCGCACAAGCCTTTTCTTCGGCCGATACGTATTTGGCTCCGTTTATACGGATTGAGCATTTGACCTATGACGAAGTAAAACAAGCCATGCAGTCCTTTATATTTAACCTGAATGTGCCTTCACGGTGGGGGACACAAACACCCTTTACCAATTTGACATTTGATTGGACATGCCCGGCCGATTTAGCGGATAAGCACCCCGTCATCGGTGGCGAGATACAAGATTTCACGTTCGGTGACTTACAGGCGGAAATGGATTTAATCAATCGGGCATTTTTAGAGGTGATGCGCGACGGAGATGCCAAGGGTCGTCCCTTTACTTTCCCGATTCCCACATATAATATTACCGATTTGTTCCCATGGGATTCACCCAACATAGATTTGTTGTTTGAAATGACGGCGAAATACGGCCTGCCCTATTTTTCAAACTATCTCAATTCGGATATGAAGCCGTCTGATGTGCGGTCTATGTGTTGTCGCCTGCGGTTGGATTTAACGGAATTGAAAAAACGGGGCGGCGGTTTATTCGGATCTGCCGAACAAACGGGTTCTATCGGTGTTGTAACCATCAATTGTGCCCGTTTAGGCTATTTATTCAAAGATGATGAAGCCGGGATGTATAAACGATTAGATGAACTGTTAGACTTGGCCAAAACATCTTTGGAAATTAAACGCAAGACCATTGCATTGCATATGGATCGTGGGTTATATCCTTATACTAAACGCTATTTAGGTTCGTTCCGCAGTCATTTTTCCACCATTGGTGTCAACGGTATCAATGAAATGATTCGTAATTTTACCAATGATACAGAAAATATTACCACTGTATTCGGTCGGGATTTTGCTAAACGATTACTGACCCATATTCGGAACAAGTTGGTTGAGTATCAGGCTGAAACCGGCAACATGTATAACCTGGAAGCCACACCGGCAGAAGGCACAACCTATCGTTTTGCCCGTGAAGATCAAAAACGTTTCCCGGATATTATTCAGGCCGGCACAAAGGAAGCCCCTTACTATACCAACTCATCACAGTTGCCTGTCGGCTTTACCAATGATCCGTTCAAGGCCTTGGATTATCAAGATGATTTACAAACCCAGTACACAGGGGGTACGGTTTTGCACTTGTATATGAATGAACGCATGTCGTCATCAGATGCGTGTAAGCACTTTGTACGTCGGGTTTTGGAAAACTACCGCCTGCCCTATGTATCGGTCACGCCGGTATATTCCATTTGCCCCAAACATGGGTATCTCAGCGGGGAACATAAATTCTGCCCCCTGTGCGACCAAGAATTGATTGATCGCAAAAGAAAAGAATTGGAAGCTGTCTAAATCAGGAAAGGAGACATTACAATGACAGATAAAGAAATCTTACAAGCCAATGAGACATTACGTCAACCGGTTGAATGTTGGACCCGCGTTATGGGATATTTCCGGCCTTACAGTCAATTTAATAAAGGTAAGAAAAGTGAATTTAATGAACGGGTGTGGTTTGAAGAAAAAAACACATGTCCCTGTGAGTTAAAAAAAGTCGGTTAGGTTTTTTTGATGTTGACGGTTGCCGGCCTGGTCCCCTTTACAACGATTGATTTTCCGGGATTGCTGGCGGCCGTCTTATTTCTGCGCGGATGTCCGCTTAAATGTCCGTTTTGTCATAATTATGCTCTGCAAACAGACGGAACGGAAACAGATATTTCCCCGGATGACATACATACGTTTTTAGTGGAACGGCGGGGCCGATTAGACGGTATCGTTTTATCGGGTGGAGAGCCATTAAAACATAATGATATCATCAAGTTAGCACAAGAAATTAAAGCAATGGGCTATCAGGTTGGCTTGCACACATCCGGCGTTTATCCCGACCGCCTGAAAGCCATGTTGCCCGTATTGGATTGGGTAGGTTTAGATATCAAAGCCCCGTGGCATAAATATGACCTGTTAACGGGGCGGGCACACATGGACGGCCCGGTTCGGGAAAGTTTAAACATACTGCTGAAATCGGGTATCGCCATGGAAACACGCACAACGGCTGATCCCCGTTTTCTGACCAAAGATGATATTTTAACCATCGGAAAAACTTTGGCTTCCCAAGGGGTTCAAGACTATGTTTTGCAGCATTATCGCACTTTTGACGGGGATGTAAATCCACCGGATGAATCGGCGATACAATGCTTTTTCAATGATCAAGTGTTGCAAGATACCCTGCATGCCTTATTTCCGCGTTTTGCTGTTCGCTAGTTTCTGCTCAACGGCCACCGCCATGACGAGACGCAACCGCGCCGATCGGCTGAGAGGACCCCTTCGTTTCTTTTTTTACCCGTGATTTTTGTAAATCTTCGGCATATTGAACGGCGGAGAGAGACAGGAATTTTTGCAAATCATGTATCACGGATTGTTGTTTTGCTTTTTTATCCTGTAATATTTTCGGATCCGAAGCCCGATACCGCATCAGGTTTTTATACGATTCTCGTTCGGCCGGAGTGGAAAACGGTATCACCGTTATATCAGTCGGCAACCGCGCCGACCCGACACCATGCTGTTTGTAAAACGCATTCATAATTTTTTCGTCTTGTGTCGGGGCTAAATCAACCACTTGATTCACATTCAAGATATCTAATTCATCCGTTTTATGTGTCGTATAAATAATGGTACGTTTATGCGTTTTGCCATCTGGACCTACCTGCCCGTCTTTGTTCAGCATATCTATCATAATGCGGCCGATTCTATCATCAACATTGGAGGTCGGTTCATCAAAAACCAAAATCGGCCGTGGAGATAAATAGGCTTGCAAAAACATAATCTTGTGTCGTTCCCCTTTACTGTATTCCGAAAACAATCGGGGTTCACGTTTTTGATCGGGGGTTATGTGGTACAAAGACAAATCCAAGGTATTAAACGCTTTTTCAAATACTTCCGGTGTTCCGTACGGATTGGCGGCCTGCATCATTTCCAACGCTGTACGCCCATCATTTTCAATATCCTGAAAACAAAATGCGATATGATTACCGATTTCATCTTTGGGCATATCGGTGTTTTTCAAGCCCACAAAAGTATCTCCTACCATTGTCCCATAGGATATACTGCCACCGGTTAAATCGTCCCCGTGACGCAATAATTTATACAGGGTTGACTTACCGGCACCGGACGGTCCGCCCAACACATTGATACCCGGGCGAAAATATACCGTATGACGTGATTGAATAACCGGTCGTTCATCTCGGCGACCGATATTTTGAATTTCTGTCCCGTTATACCGATGTGCATATTGAACATTTTGCAAACAAATCGTATCCGGCCTCTGTTTCAAGCAGGATTGACCCTCCTGTAAAGTGTAAATAGGATTGTGCCGTATATACTCGTATTGTTTCCACATGGCATCGGAATTTTCTTTAATCCGATACCGAGCCATCAAAGCCCCCACAACACTGGCATTCAACGAATTGACCCCCATCATCACTGTGGCCAATGCGGTATAGCTCATATCCAATCCGTAAAAACAGGCCGCAAAAACAGTTAAATTGATCGCTATATTTTTCGCGGTCGTTATACGCCGAAACAAACGTATACATCTCTTCATACGCGCCAACAAACCTTCTTGTTGGTCCACGGATTGCGTCAGTTTTTGAAGAACGTTTTGGGAACTGTTCGTATTGTTTTGCAAAGCCGGATTCGCAAAAACATTATTACGATCATTGCCTACTTGTTGATTGGCTTGAACCATCAATGGTTGATGCTGTTTCAAGTCTGCGCGCTGTCGCCGTAATAAGGGCAGAGATGCCAATGTATTGACGGTGGCCGCCGTGGCCATCACACCCCCCATCAATGCCACAGACGATAAAGCACTACTTCCACCAATTCCACCCATCAGGGCCGGTGCCGCAGCGGTTAAAGCGGAAACACTCGCCCCAAGGATACTGCCCACAAATACCGAACGCGACCAAATGAATTGTGATGATTTACGCGCTAACGCAGCAATCCCCTCCCGCAATACCGGTGCTTTTTTGACTTCACGTTCAATTTCGGGCATATCCCGAATGGCCTCGCGGGAAAAAATGGAAAATAATTTATTCTCCATGCGTACCATATCCGCTTCGGCGTTGACCTGATTCATAAACTCCAAATGATCGGACGCTTCATTTGTCCCCATAAATGCCAACAATGCCAAGGGATCTTTCCCGGTAAAAACGGCCAAAATGGACCGAACGGGAAATAATAAGTTCATCAATAAAATCCGTCGTGAAATAGCCCGTTTTTCATGATGCAACGATTTTTCCACCTGTCGCGCAAATTGCAAAGCCGTTTGTTCCGTATCTTGTTCCCGTTTTTGTTGCAGATCATTTTGTGGCATACTTATTTCTCCATCCCGATACTTCGTATTATACCATCATTATGCGATTACGTCAAGAAAATCTGATTTCAGGCCTATCACAAGAAAAATAGCAAGGTATGATTTTTTTGCTTGACTTTTGGTGGAAAATAGGCTAAAAATACACATCAGTTCCATGGCGGATGTAGCTCAGTTGGTTAGAGCGCTGGTTTGTGGTACCAGATGTCGTGAGTTCGAGTCTCATCTTCCGCCCCACTATTTTTTGATTAAAGGAACATTTTTATGGAACGCAAACACATAACGGTAACGGCCGGTATTATTTATAACTCAAACAATCAGATTTTAATCGCTCAACGGCGTATGGATAAATCCTTGGGCGGCTTTTGGGAATTTCCCGGTGGAAAAATTGAACCCGGTGAAACCCCACGCGAAACTTTGAAACGCGAAATATGGGAAGAGTTTGATATTGATATTGATGTCACAGATGACCTGTTCAAAACCGAATACAGTTATCCGAACTTTGATTTGACTATGTATGTTTGTTCGGCCGTATGGAAGGGGCAAGGACAAATTAAGATCTGCGATCATGAACAATATAAGTTCATTACGCCGGACGCATTGGATAAATACACATTTGCACCCGCCGATATCAGCGTGATTCAGTATTTACAAAAAAATAAATAATCCTATCGTTCTTGCATAAACCCCGTCTTTCTTTACCGGTTAGACGGGGTTTTCAGAATTATAAAAGCATTCTTTTTCCTTTATCCCGGCAGGACTCGAAGATAATATATTGACTTCTTTCCCCTGGATCTCCGGGTCAAGCCCAAAGATGACAAAAGAAAATAAACGCCCGAAGATGACAATACTAAAAATTGCTCGCCGATGACGGGGTAGAGAAAAAAATGCCACCCGGGGCAGATTTTTGAGATGACGAAAAATCACCATCGGATAACCCGTTCAAATCATTATCTCTTTTGTATGGTGTATGGTTGCAGGGAATCCATGGTTTTTTGCAACACTTATTTTTAACAATTTTCAACTTTTTTATGCGGCCGGTTATTTTTTATGTAATATATTGAAATAAATGATTTTATTTTGTTTTTTACTTTGTTTTCTTGCCCTTTGAAAATATCTGAAATTGGATATTGCAAAAAACCATGGTTTATGGTACACTATAAGTATGGGTGAGCTACGTCTGATCCCAACCACAATCGTTATATAAAGGAGGTTTCCAATGGGATATATCATCAACAAAAACAATATCAATTATACAGAAACACTCGGCGATACCAGATATGAAGGCCATACAATCAATGGTAAATTAGATGGCGACGTTTACCGATATAGCATGGATATGTATAATCCCAATACTCTAATAGAAGTTGTGAAATATAAAAACGGTCAACTAACGGCTGAGTATGCAGTTCAACAAAATCAAAACAATCCCAAAGAATACATCCGGCATGGACATTATGAACTTTATAATAAGGATGAATATAGATCTGAAACAGGAACGTACAAAAATAATACCTGTGTAGAAAAAACAACCTATGCGATGAATGGTCGTCAAAAAACATCATCTTGGAAGGCCTTGGAAAATGGACACGAAGAATGGACATTTTATGATAATAAAAACCGAGTATCTGAAAGTGAAATTGTCAATCCGAATGGTGTACGCATTGAGCATACCTCCTATAAAGATGGCAATGCCACAAAAAAAAGTCGCTTTCGGCCGAACGGAACATTGTTATCACAGACAACCTATTTGTCCCATTCTCAATTTCCAAATGCAACGGTGATGACAAGGTATCAAACCGATGGTAAAACACCTGATAGCCGGATAACACGTTGTCCGAATATCGGGGAAGTGCGAGAAAATATGACAAATCATTCAGCATATTGTTATGATTCCGCAGGATGTATGCGGGGGGAAATGACATTTGACGATACCGCTACACCGTCTGATAAATTGACAACATTGTCAGATATCATCTCCGGCAAAGGAAATCCGACCCGCGATACGGAACCAAAGACGGGAAATCCCCTGCCCCCGCAACCCGAAAAACGGCAGGAAAAGCGTGCGTCCGATGTGCACGATGATCAACGGTATCAGCACTTCAGTGAAGAAGAACGTCAACAAGTTTTGGAATGGTGTCGCCGGGCCAAAAAACAGCAACATCAAGAACAAGAACAAACCAAACAAAATCGTGATTTGTTTTACCATTATTCGCAACGCCGTTCACACTAACCATTCTTGCCTGGTGATTAAGGGGTCCACAGCCTCGGCATCCTTTTAAGTATACAAAAAATGCCCCCGATATTCGGGGGCATCGTGTAAAGCAACAAAATTATTCGGCTTTCGGTTCTTCGGCCGGTGTTTCAACGGCTTTATCTTCAACCTTATCTTCCGATTTTGTTTCTTCTTTTTTGGCCCTCTTTTGTGTGGCCCGTTTGGCTTCTTCTTCGGAACGCGCAATATTCACCCGTACCATTTGAGAAACATCCGGGTGCAATGACAACCGCACATCAAAGATACCCAAGTTTTTGAACGGTTGGTTCAAGTCAATTTGAGACCGTTCAATATGGAACCCGGCATCGCGAATAGCTTCGCAAATATCGCGCATGGTTACAGACCCGTACAATTGCCCTGTTTCGGCCGCTTGACGTACAATAACCACGGACAAACCTTCCAATTTCTTGGCAATATCTTCGGCTTCTTGCTTCATCTTCAGGTTGCGGGCTTCGTATTCCTTACGACGGGATTCAAAATAAGCCATGTTATCTTTTGTCTTACGCAAGGCTTTCTTTTGCGGCAACAGGTAGTTACGCGCATAACCACTCTTGACATTGACCACATCGCCCATTTGCCCCAGGCGTTCAATTCTTTCAAGTAAAATAACTTCCATAATGAACCTCCCTAGTCGCTGATGAACGGCATCAAAGCCAAATAGCGAGCCCGTTTAATCGCACGAGCAACACTCCGTTGATGTTTGGCACAAGTCGCCGATACACGTGCCGGAACCATTTTACCCCGTTCTGTCACAAAACGACTCAGCAGTTTAATATCTTTATAATCAATTTCGTCAATACCTTCCGCACAGAATTGGCAGGATTTTTTATGACGATAAAAAGAACTTTTTTCAGCCATGATTATTCCCCTTCGCCCACTTCAATTTCAAACTTATCATCGGCTTTTATTTTACGAGATTTCGGTTCCAACATCGCAGAAGGACCTTCTTCCAAAGCCTTGACCTTGATTGTCAAATAACGCAACAGATTTTCATCCAAGCGCATCAGACGTTCCATTTCCACAACGGCCTCGGCCGGTGCATCAATGTTCATCAATGTGTAATAACCTTTACGGTTCTTTTGAATCTTGTAAGCCAGGTTACGCAGACCCCAGTCTTCGCGTTTTGTTATTTTGCCACCTTTGGCTTCAATGACGGCGGCAAACTTGTCCGTCAATTCGTTGACTTTGGCCGGCGTTAAATCCTGCCGTGCAACGAATACGTTTTCATAAAAAGGCATTTGACCTCTCCTTATGGATTATTCGTTCCTGTTTATGCCAATTACCCCCAATGAGCAATCGCCCGGAACATAGCCCCCGTCCGATTTGCGGGAGCAAGGATTCATCGGATGGGGCGAGTATAGCCCATTTTTTAGAAAAAATCAAGCATTATTTTATTATAAAGCCATAAAAAGATCGGCTTGATCGGCCGTATCCGTTGGGGCACATTCGGCTTTACCCGTATACGGTTGTGTTGTATCCAACAATTTTTCGGCATAATAGCGAATTTCCCGACATTCTTGAGGCGTAAAAGTAAAGCGATACGGCTTGATAGAAACAGGGCGGCGTGTTTGCGTTGTTCCTTTTCCCAAGCAAATTTGTGTACATTTATCAGACGGATACCGTGCAATCGGTGTCCGAACATCAGCCCGCCAAACGACCACCAACACCGGTGTAATTTCGGCAACCTGTGAACCGTCGGGCAATATATCGTTGATGCGCACGGTATGGTTTTGACCGGTTTTATCTTGCAAAATAACCCTATCGGCTGCCGTTTGCCCTATGTACAGATAAGGACGTTCCCGATATAATTTATCTTTTGTCGCTATTTCGGTACAATCGCAGTCAGGATTTTGAGCCGCCTGTTTATCAAAGGGTGTACACGTAAAGGCCTGTAAAGACATATAATACGCGGCATCATCATGTGATATTTTTCCCTGTTCCGACAGATAGAAAGCCCCCAGATTCTCTTCTGCCGCAGGGCATCCCAATAGGGCCGCTTTCCAAAACGCCCGTAAAGCCCGATCCCAATTCGGATCCGTGTTGGCATAACCGCTGAACAAAATATAACCGATGGCATTCCCGGCCACAGCCGATCGCTTTTCGGCCGCTTTACTCAACAATTTGACTCCGGCTTGCGGATTATAACACGGAGCCGATTGTTCTAAATAAAGCAAGCCCGTTTTTTCCTGTATCCGCCGCACATCGTCTTCGGATAGATCCGTTGCCTTTGCTGCTTGTGAAAAATACTTTAAGGCTTCGGATCCATTACCGTTTTGAAAACTGATGTCTCCGAAATAAACCAACGCCGGACCATAATTCAAATCAATGGCTTTTTGACAATACAACAGGCCGTATTGATGTTGCGGATAGCGGCGACACAACTCAAACAAAGCCCGTTTCATATTGTGGGCCGACACAAAGGGAGCCCATGTCTGCCATGCTTTATCGGCATTTCCAAAGCCGCATCGGTCATACACACCGTCATCCGGGGTTGTTTCTGCCGCAGTCAGTAAAGCTTCGCAGGTGATATCTGTCGGCTCCTGAGCCCGCGATATCCCCGCAAACATAATCATCATGATACACAATGCAGATACGATAGGACGCATTAGTTTTCCCCTTTCTTTTTTTTCAAACTTTCGGCCCCCGAGACAATATCAATCAATTCATCTGTAATCCCGGTTTGACGCAGTTGTTGATAGGTTAAATTCATATCGGCCAAAGAATCATCAATGTTTTTTTCCGCCTGTTGCATATTGACCATACGGGTATAATGTTCCGCCGCCAATGAAGCCGTTAAAGCCCCTCCCAGCACAACCGTCAAGTATTCGTTAATCAGGGCGGCAAATAACTCGTCCCGGTTGGCCGTAATGAGTGGCAAAGATCGACCTTCCCATTTTTCATGCTTTAATCGTTTTAATTCCGACTTGGGCAGCGGCATGAGTTGCAAGCAACGAACCTGTTGCGGCGTTCCGGATTTTTTATGAGTAGCATAAATCAACACTTGCTCTGACCGATTTTGAGCCAATAACGTATTAATCTTCACCAAAACCATACCGGCCACAGATGCCACATCTTTCAAAGAATTCAAAATCGGGTAAGTGATATCCGGTTTCAGGTGTCCCGTCTCGGCCAACATGCCCACCCGGCGACCGACACAAATAAAATGTGTCTCACTTAAAATCCCGCGCTGTGTTAAATCCTGGCGGGCAAACTGAACCACATCACGATTAAAACGACCGACCAAACCGTTATCCGTCCCAATCAAGACTGCAATGGTCTTCGGATGTGTTGTATGAATCGGCCGCATGGTATCGGTAAAACGATCATCTTTCATTAAACCGATAAAAGCCGACCAAATCGTCTTACCATACTCATTCAGAGAGACTAAAGCCTTTTCATACGGACCGATACTCACCGATGACAACATTTTCATCGTCCCGACAATATCGCGTAAGTCGGTCGTCGTCTTGATCCGTTTGTTCAAGGTTTCCAAAGTCATATCGCTGATAACCCCTTATCGGTACGCAAAGCCTTTTGAAAAGCACTCAACATTTTATCGCGGCTGTCATCACTCAATTTTTCACGACGGGATACCGCAGCCACCACACCCGTAAACTGATGATGCAGTGTTTGAATTACCACGGATTGTGCCTGCCCGATTTTATCTTCTGCCACCTCATCAAACAAACCGGCATTTGTCGCCAAGAAAACGGCAATTTGATCGGCCACCGGCATCGGAGCATATTGCATTTGCTGCAAAACTGCCCGAATGGCGCGCCCGCGTTTCAGGCGATTAGAGGTTTCCGTATCCATCTGAGTGCCGAATTTAGCAAAAGATTCCAATTCTTCAAACTGAGAATAAAAAAGTTTCAAGGGGCCTACCAAACTCCGATAAGCCGGCAGCTGTGCATCTCCCCCCACACGCGATACAGACGGTCCTGTATCAATCGCCGGCAAGATTCCTTTTTGAAATAAAGCGGTAGACAAATAAATTTGTCCGTCCGTAATGGAAATAATGTTAGTCGGAATATAAGCAGAAATATTACCGGCTTCCGTTGCAACAATAGGCAGGGCCGTCAATGATCCGCCACCATACTCGGGCCGTAAATGTGTAGACCGTTCCAACAAGCGCGAATGAATGTAAAAAATATCCCCCGGGAAAGCTTCACGTCCCGGTGGTGTACGCAAGAGTAATGACATTTGGCGATATGCCCGAGCATGTGCCGTTAAATCATCATATACAATCAAAACGTCTCGCCCATGTGCCATAAACCATTCACCGATGCTGGTGGCGGCATAAGGGGCAATATACTGCAACCCGGCTTCATCATCTCCGCCGGCAATCACAACTATGGTGTTTTTCATCACCCCGTGATGTTCCAATTCATCAATCACACGCGCTGTTCCGGCCGCCCGTTGCCCGATGGCACAATAAATGCAAATCACACCTGAATCCTTTTGATTGATCATGGTATCCAAAGCAATCGCCGTTTTGCCCGTTTGACGATCTCCCAATATCAATTCACGTTGTCCGCGCCCGATGGGTGTAAACGAATCAATGGCTTTGATACCCGTTTGCAACGGTGTATCCACAGGTGCCCTGTGCATAATAGGGGGTGATTCGCGTTCCACCGGCCATGTTTCCGTCGTCGCCACAGGTCCCTTATCATCTAACGGTTGACCCAACGGATTGATGACGCGTCCCAACAAAGCTTCCCCCACCGGCACGTCCAACACACGATTAGTCCGCTTGGCCCGATCACCGGCTTTCAAATGATCGGCGTTGGTTAGAAAGACAACACCGGCTCTATCCGGCGATAAAGTGTGTACCATGCCGACCGTATTTCCCGGGAAAGTCAATAATTCGTTCATCTTAACTTTTTCCAGCCCACCGACCTCCGCGGTCCCGGCCGATATGGAAATAATCGGACTTACTTCAGCCACCTTTAACTCGGTCGGTGTTTGACGAATAGATTGCTTGATTATTTCAGTTGCCTGTTTTGATGCCTGTTTTAACATGCTTTTATGACTCCTTTGTCACTAATCCGGCCAAAGCCGCATTCAGGTTTGTTTCAAATGTGTCTAAATATGTCTTGAAATTCCATTCCAAAATAGTATCACCTATGACAACTTCTATCCCGAAAATAAGGTCGGGCTGAACGGCGATCTGAAAACACTTTTGATCGGCTATATCAAATGTTTCCATTAAAAATGCCAACAAGTCCGCCTGCTCTTTTTTCGTTAAAGCAGAAGATGAACAAACATTTATAACGCCATGTTTTTTATACGATTTTTTGATATTATTTAATTCTGTTTTTGATAAGGACAGAACTTTAGAACGGAACAAAGAAACGGCTTGCGCCATGTGCGACACATCCGATATATCCATCAAAACTTTACGCGATAAATCCAGAAAATTATGTGCCATCATGTCCCGGATTTCAAACTGCAATGTACCGGCTTCCCGTTCTAAATCGGCCTGCATTTTTTGACGATTTTCTTCGGCCTGTTCAGCCAGCTTTTCTTGTTGTTGTTGTCGGGTCTCTTCCAATGCCGCAAATAAAGCATCGGTCCGTTTTTGCTTGTTCAGTTCCCATTCCCGGGCCTGACGCGTCAGCACGGCTTGCTGACGCTGCGCCTCCCGCACAGCTTCATCGGCCCGGTGCACTTTTTCTTCCAAAATCGCC
The DNA here is from genome assembly GCA_934202735.1 of uncultured Alphaproteobacteria bacterium. GTDB lineage: Bacteria > Pseudomonadota > Alphaproteobacteria > CAAHEQ01 > UBA3637 > CALXZG01. The sequence continues at coordinate 192,585 of CAKPYH010000002.1, forward strand.
TGGCGTTTGGTAATAGTATTGATAATCGGTTGATATAAAAAACGCTTCATCAACCACACCAATACAAACAGGTTCAAAATTTGGGCAATAAAGGTACCCCAATCAAATCCCATGGACGGGCTCCTTTACTTGGCAGCCATTTCAACGGCATAATTCCAAAACGGATTAAAATACAAGATTAAAACCGTCACCACAAAGGCATAAATAGCCGTAGATTCCACCATAGCCATGGAAACAAATAATGTTCGTGTAATCGTTCCGGCTTCATCGGGTTGTTGAGCAATCGCACGCAACGCACTGGCCGCTGCATTTCCTTCCCCAAGGCCCGGTCCGATACCCCCGATGGAAATACATAACCCCGCCGATAAAACCGACATAGCTCCGATTAAAGTAATTGCATCCATTTTATTTTCTCCTTTCTAATCATAGTTCAAATGGTCTACATATTGTTGTTGTGGGCCGACAGAAGACACATATACAATCGCCAACAAAGCGAAAATATAGGCCTGAATCGTCCCGGTTATCAAGCCCAACACCTGCAACGGTAAAGGAACCAAGATAGGGGCCAACATCATCAAGACTGATGTAATAATAACGCCACTCAGCATATTACCGTACAACCGAAAAGCCAATGAAAATGTTGATGAAAAATCACTGAGTATATTGAGTGGCAACATAATGGGGGTCGGATCCACATATTTTTTCAAATATCCGATCACACCGGCGTTCTTAATACCGTAAATCGGCATCGCACAAAACACGCACAGAGCAAAGGCTAATGTTGTAGACAACGAAGCTGTCGGTGTCCGGAACCACGGTAAAACGGTCAACAGATTGCTTAACCCGATAAATAAAAAGAATGTCCCCATCATCGGCAGATAACGGGCCGGATTATCCCCACTGACTTCTTTAATCTGCGATCGAATGGTCATAACAATCATCTCCAAGGCCGTTTGTGTCGCCGATACATTCAGTGTCGTCTTTAATCGCCGGGTCACCAACCAAGATGAAACGGTCAGCACCGCCATCACGATCCACGAATAAAAAACCGTTCCGCCAATGGTTAAAGGCCCCAAAGTCAAAATAGGCATTGTATCCGTATTTTGCAAATCTAAACCGGCGGTTGCCTGCCCCGTCAGATTTAACGCACTCCACCAGGTTGACACAATCAAAATTACAGCCAATATCCTACCCGCGGTATTTTTTAACCACCAACAAGCGGCCAAACAAAGCAGCAACGCAACAACCACCGACATCAATACCGATATCGTCACGGACCAAGATCCAACCTGAAACAGAACAGTGTTCATTTCCGGCGTTTTCCCTTTCTGGTCCGATGGGGCATCGGCTCTAATTTTGTTTGTTCTGTGCGGACACTTTTTTCCACGCGTGTCAACCGCACTGTTAAAATACGGGCCGTCACGAGACCGCAAAACAATGTCAAGAAGCGACCGGCATGATGACCGGACAAAATGACCATAACCGTTAAAATCAAGAAAATACGCAAAACCTTGGATAAAAACAAAAACGTGCGAAAATGTTTCACCCGGGGCAGCAAACTAACCGTTTCCCACAGTAAATACATATACACCGCACCACAAGCCAAACCGGCGACAAAATATAATCCGATATCGGACAGAGGCATTCTAAAAATATCAAAATTCATTTCGTATTCCTTTTCTTGCGAATAATTCCTTGTTGCCGGACCCAATGGTTGGCGTTGTAAATACCAATTCCAAAACCTAAAATAATCATATTCAGCGTCCATGAAACAAACAGGTTCGGAAAGGCCCGGTCCAACGCCATACCGACCACTATCCCCAACAACACCGGAACGGCCATTTGCCAACCGTATACGCTTAAAATAGCAGCATTAAAGAATAAGACACGTTTTGAACGACGATCCATTTGTTGAGCTTTGCGGATCAATGTTTTGGCAACTTTATGATTCTCTTTATCAAACTCAGACATATTACCCCCCCTGTCCTTTCAAAGACATAATCCCTTTGGCCAACCCGATTTCCAACCGTGCCATGGTGGTATTGACTTCTTTGCGTTCTTCTTCCAACGCTTTAAAGTCAACGGCAATTTTTTGTTCCAACTCTTTTAGATTGCTTCCGGAAATGGCAAGTTTTGTGGAAACGGAGATCACATCGTTTTTTTTCACTAATACACCACGATTGCATGCGATATACGACCGATTTTCTCCCTTATGATAGGTCAGGATTCCCGCCTTTAAGGCCGATACCATATCCGTATGCCGCGGCAACAGAGTAAAAAAGCCGTCTATAGCTTCAAAATCCACCTGATCCACGGGCGTATCCAGCACAATACCTATCGGTGAAAAAATACGCAAGGTCATATTCATTTAAGCCCCCTTGTGCTTTCCATTCTTTTTACGAGCTTCATCAACGGTACCGATCATGTAAAAATCATTTTCCGTTAAATCATTAAATTCACCGGACAAAATACGTTCGCATCCCGAAATCGTATCTTCCAGATTGACAGATTTACCCTGCATACCCGTAAACTGGCCCGTAGTAAAAAACGGTTGCGTTAAAAAGCGTTCCAACTTACGCGCCGTCAAGACGGTTTGCTGATCTTTTTCCGGCAGCTCATCAAACCCTAACATGGCAATAATATCTTTCAAATCTTCATATTGGGCCAAAGTTCGCCGAACGGCGGTTGCCACACGATAATGCCGATCCCCCACTATCAACGGCGTTAACATATTAGATCCGGAAGCCAGCGGATCCAAGGCCGGATACAACCCTTGTGCCGCCCGTGCCCGCGATAGAACAATGGTGGATGATAAATGCGCAAACGTGTGTGTAGCTGACGGATCCGTAAAATCATCGGCCGGCACATAGACCGCTTGAATAGATGTAATAGCCCCGTCAGCGGTACTGGAAATACGTTCTTCCAAGTCCGCAATATCCGTTCCCAAAGACGGCTGATAACCGACACGGGATGGTATCTGTCCCAACAAGGTAGAGACCTCGGATCCGGCTTGAATAAAGCGAAAGATATTGTCAATCAACAATAACACGTCTTGTTTTTTTTCATCACGAAAGTACTCGGCCATAGTCAGAGCCGACAGTGCCACCCGAAACCGGACACCGGGGGCTTCGTTCATTTGCCCGAAAACCATAACGGTCTTATTCAGAACACCGGCCTCTTGCATTTCCCGATATAATTGTTCCCCCTCCCGCGACCGTTCACCAATACCGGCAAAAATACTGACCCCTTCATAACGACCCACCATGTTGTTGATCATTTCGGTAATTAAAACCGTTTTACCCACACCGGCACCGCCAAACAAGCCCGCCTTTCCCCCACGTTCCATAGGAGCCAACAAATCAATTGCCTTTATACCGCTTACGAAGATTTCAGACGATACTTCCAATTCAGATACCGGAACAGGTTGCGCATGAATGGATTTGACTTCCGCTTTTGACAAGGGTTTACCCCCATCAATCGTTTCGCCAAATACATTAAACATACGCCCTAATGTCGGCTTGCCCACAGGGACCTCTATCGGATGTCCGGTATCTGCCACACGCATACCGCGCGACAACCCCTGTGTCCCCCCCAGTGCCAAAGCCCGAACCGTATGTTCATCAATATAGCCTTGAGTTTCCAGAATCAAAGGCATATCATTTTCGGTACGTAACGCATTAAAAACAGTCGGTAATTCTTTTTCAAACCGAATATGGACCACACTACCGCTTACCGCCGTGATTTTTCCGATATTTTTCTTCTGCATCTCACCTTTCCCCTCGGCAAAAAATTATTTGAGCATGACTTTCAAAAAGTTCTTTTTCCCTTTTTGCAAAACAATCGTTTCCTTCTCGGCCGGAACACAGGCCGACACATCACAGACTTTTTGACCGTCCAGGGATAAACCGTTTTGCATAATCAATCGGCGTGCTTCACCTTTGGAAGGCAAAAAGCCTACGGAAACCGCCAAATCAACCACGGATAAATGATCCCGACAACCGGTGTATTCGGCCATCGGCACATCATCAGATGACGCATCCCCCTTAAAGACGGAATCGGCCGCCCGAACGGCGCGTTCGGCTTCATCAGATCCATGAACTAATTTCGTAATTTCATACGCCATTTTCTTTTTAGCCGCCAAAATATCCGTGCGGCATAACGTTTCTATATCGGCCGTCGGTATATCCGTGAACAGTTTTAAGAGCATTTCGGTATCGGCATCGGCCGTATTGTAAAAGTACTGATAAAACGCATAAGGCGTGGTCCGATCACGGGCAACCCACAACGTCCCGCTTTCGGTCTTCCCCATTTTTTTGCCTTCTTTAGTCATTAAAAGCGGACAGGTCAACCCGAATGTATCCGGACAATCGGCCGTTGTCCGACCATCGGCATGAAAGTTCATTTTACGACTGAGTTCCGTACCGGCCACTATATTACCCCATTGATCACTGCCTCCGATTTCCAAAACACAATTATGCGTGCGATTCAAATAGACAAAATCGTATGCTTGCATCAGCATATACCCCATTTCCAGAAAAGTCAGCCCGCCATTTGCCAAACGTTTTGCATACGCATCTGAGGACAGCATTTTATTCACATTAAAATGAACCCCTACCGTCCGCATAAAGTCAACATAATTAAAGGAATTAATCCATTCGGCGTTATCCAAAATCAAAGCGGGATTATCGCCATCCGTTCGGATAAAGCGAGCCGCTAAATTTTTGACTTCGGCCACATTATGAGCAACCATTTCTTTTGTCATCATTTTACGCATATCGGATTTACCGGTCGGATCACCCACCAATGCCGTCGCCCCGCCGATGACCAAGATACCGTGATGTCCTTGCCGTTGCAGATGACGAAACATCATCAACGCAAAAAAATGGCCGATGTGCAAACTATCCGCTGTCGGATCAATTCCCAAATAGAATGTAAACTTTTGTTCACCGTCCAATAAATCCCGAATTTCCCGTTCATGGGTCATTTGGTACACATAACCACGCTCACGCAAATAATCAAAAAATGACATAAAATCCCCTTTGTAATATACCCAATCACGCTTACCCTAACATATTTAAAAGTACTTTGCAAGATAAAATTTAATTTTTTACACTTGCATTTTATCTGAAAATCGTGTACAACAGACTCTGTTTGATGACAGTATAAAGGAATATCGTATGGAACAAGAACAAAAGCAAGCCATTCAAGAACTTTCCGCTTTGTTGACGGAAAATAACCTGAGCGAAATTGAATACGAAGCCAACGGCGTGCGGTTGCGTGTCGTACGGGGTGGGGCTCCTGTGGCTGCCCCTTCACCGGCCATCAGTGTATCGTCACCGGCGGTTCAACCGGCTGAACACAAGCAGGAAAGCCAACTGGTTTCACCCATGGTGGGTGTGGTTTATTTGGCCCCCGATGAAAAGGCCCCGGCCTTTGTTCGTGTGGGGGATAAAGTTTCTGTCGGGCAAACTGTTTGTCTGATTGAAGCCATGAAGACATTTAATCCCATCAAATCCGATAAAGCCGGTCGTATTGCGGAAATCTTGGTGGAAAACGGTAGTCCCGTTGAATATAATCAACCCTTGTTTCGTGTGGAATAGGCATGTTTGAAAAAGTATTGATTGCCAATCGGGGTGAAATTGCCCTACGCATTCATCGGGCATGCCGTGAAATGGGAATTAAGACCGTGGCGGTACACTCTACGGCAGATGCCAATGCGATGCATGTCAAGTTGGCCGATGAAGCCGTTTGTATCGGACCGGCTCCGGCCCGTGAATCTTACCTGAATAAAGCGGCCATTATATCGGCGGCAATTTTAACGGGGGCCGATGCTATCCATCCGGGATACGGTTTTTTATCCGAAAACGCCGAGTTTGCCGAAATGGTTCAAATGCACGGTATTACCTTTATCGGACCTGAACCCAAAATGATTCGCCTGATGGGGGATAAAATCAGTGCCAAACAAGCGGCACAAGATGCCGGACTACCCATTGTACCGGGTTCAGACGGTGAAGTTAAAACAACAGACGAAGCGTTGACATGGGCGCATAAAATCGGCTATCCCGTTATTGTCAAAGCTACCGCCGGCGGCGGGGGTAAGGGGATGAAAATTGCTCATAATGACACCGAAATGTCCGAAGCCTTTACGTTGGCTAAAAAAGAAGCAAAAAATGCTTTTGTCAATGACTCGGTGTACATAGAAAAATACTTGGAAAATCCGCGACATATAGAAGTTCAAATCTTGGCGGACACCTATGGCAATGTCGTTCATTTAGGTGAACGGGATTGTTCTATTCAACGCAACAATCAGAAAATCTTGGAGGAAACACCATCACCGGCCCTAAATCCAGAACAGCGCCGACAAATCGGTCAGGTCGCCGTCAATGCTATGAAAAAATTAGGATTTAGCAATATCGGAACGATTGAGTTCTTGTATGAAAACGGATCTTTCTATTTCTTGGAAATGAATACCCGGGTTCAGGTAGAGCACCCCATTACAGAAGCCGTGACAGGGGTGGATATCGTGCGAGATCAAATTCGCATTTCCAGTGGAGCCGCCTTGGGTTATTCTCAAGATGACATTCATTTTAACGGATACGCCATGGAATGCCGCATCAATGCTGAAGATCCGGAAACATTTATACCGCGGGCCGGCACTATCGGTCAATGGCATACACCGGGGGGATTGGATGTACGGGTGGATTCAGGTATGTATGCCGGTTATACCGTTCCCCCCAACTATGATAGCCTGGTGGCTAAACTGATTGTTCACGGCAGAACACGGAACGGTGTATTGATGCGTCTGCGGCGGGCCTTGGAAGAGTTTGTTATTGAAGGAATACCCACAACGATACCGCTACATCAACGCATTGTGGCCAACCCCGATTTTATTGACGGACAATATAATATCCATTGGCTTGAACATTTCTTACATCAAGATCAAAAATAATATACTAACATACAAAACAGTAAAATAACATGATTGAAAAAAATACATACAACAGCGGACAAATCGCGGAAGAATATACCATTGATGATGACGGACGATTGAACGGAACCTATATCTCATATTATGAAAATGGACAGCTTCATATCAAATGCTTATTCAAGGATGGAGCATACAACGGCCCTTATGAAGAACGTTATTCCAATGGCAAAATTCGCTTTATCGGCACCTATGCCCAAGGAAGGTTGCAAGACGGACGTTATACAGTTTATCGCGATAATGGTTGTCCGGATCACCGTTTTTCCATTAAAGACAACAAGTATAATGGCCCCTTTGAAGGGTTTGATAAAAACGGCAATTTATCAACCGTAACCATCTTCAAAAACGGTGTTATTATCAATCATTTTCATCAAAAAGTTTTGGCCCGCGACTTGAGACATTTGTATTGTGGCGGTAAATGGATAACCAATCCGATGGAACGCCAGCGGGACTGATTGACCGTCATTATCCACAAGATAACCCCGATTAAAATCTTGCGTTTCCGGATCCGCTGTCTTATATAACTGTCAGGAGAAATGACATGGAACAGATTTTATTTTTTGATTCGGATAAACTACTGCAAGATTTTGTAGAGGCTCATCCTATACCCGGGACACATCCTGTCTTTATGGATACCAGTTTGAACGCAACAAACATAAAATCTTTGGAACCTTATCGGGATATTCATGTCCTTTCGTGTTTTACGCATTCAGAGACCCTACCCGAAGACAAGTTGGATCTTTTTCCGAATTTACGTCTGATTGCCACACGGTCCACGGGCTTTAACCACATCAATTTGGAGTATTGTCGGAAACGCGGTATTGCCGTTGCCAATGTTCCGGCTTATGGTGCCACAACGGTGGCAGAATTTGCCTTTGCCCTACTATTAGCCTTAGCCCGTAAAGTCATTCGGGCCAAAAATGATATGGCACATAATCGGATAGAAATGAAACATTACTTGGGATTTGACTTGTTTGGCAAAACAATCGGCATTATCGGAACCGGTTCCATCGGTCGCCACATGGTTCGGATTGCCCAAGGATTTGGTATGAATATTATCGCTTATGATCCCTATCCGTCTGATGCGTTAAAAGGGATATATGTCAATGATATTACAACTATTTTTCGCAAAAGCGATATCATTTCTTTACACATACCGTCCACACCGGAAAATCATCATTTGCTGGATATGAACGCCTTTCAACAAATGAAGCCGGGGGTCATTATTATCAACACGGCCCGTGGTGATTTAATTGATACACAAGCGCTCTATATGGCTCTCAAAAACGGAATTGTCGGCGGGGCCGGACTGGACGTACTGGAAAATGAAGACTTTTTATTACATGACGAAATTATGGTTGATGCGGCCGGCCACACCAACGATTTCTTGTTGGACTCGGCCATGAACTTGAAATTATTACAATTCAGGAATGTGATTGCCACACCTCATATTGCTTTTAACTCTATTGATGCCATCAACCGTATCAATGAAATTACTTTGGATAACATCCGTGGATTTCAAAACGGTTCGGTTCCCAACAGCGTGATCCGGGAATCAAGGCATCAACAAGGATAAAATACGCGCCAAGTTATCCCGCAATTCGGCCCGCGGAACAACGGCATCAATCATACCATGTTGCAACAAATACTCGGCCTTTTGAAAATCCGGCGGTAGTTTTTGATGAATGGTTTGTTCAATCACACGGGCACCGGCAAAACCGATAATTGCCCCCGGTTCAGCCAATGTAATATCTCCCAGCATCGCAAAAGATGCCGTAACGCCGCCGGTTGTCGGATTGGTCAGAATAACAATATATGGAAGACGTTTTTTCTTTAACCTGTCAACGGCAATTGTCGTTCGGGCCATTTGTACCAAAGATAACAGGCCTTCCTGCATCCGAGCCCCACCGGACGCAGGTATCAGAATCAACGCGGCTTCCTGCAGCTGAGCCAATTGAGCCGCCATCAGGATGGCTTCACCAACCGCCGTGCCCATAGATCCGCCCATAAAGTTAAAATCAAAAGCACCAATAACAACGGCTTTTCCTCCGATTTTACCATGAGCCACCATAATTGCATCTTCGGTATGCGTTTTTTTACGGGATTCTTTCAACCGATCAGCATATTTTTTCAGATCGGAAAAATGCAGGGGATCTTCTTTAACTTTGGGCAGTTGTATCAAGGTATATGCCTGATCATCAAACAAAGATTCCAACCGCCGCACCAACGGCATCCGAAAATGATATCCGCATCGCGGGCATACATAATCGGATTTAGCAATTTCTTCATAAAACAACATAGCCCCGCAGGACGGACACCGATCCCAAAAATCATCGGGTACATCGGTATGAATATGCGTTTTTTTGACTGTCGGACGAGTCAGACTGGTAATCCAGTTCATCAAATCTCCCGTAAAATACTAACCTTTTTTATTCAAAGCGTCTTTAATGGCTTTACCGGCTTTAAAAAACGGCACACGCTTTTCGGCGACCTGCACACTGGCCCCTGTCCGCGGATTGCGACCGGTACGCGACTTGCGGGTCCGTACGGACAACACGCCCCATCCGCGTAATTCAACACGCTTCCCTTTTACCAAAGCATCTGTAATGGCATCAAAAAACGTATTGACGACACGTTCGGTATTAGCCCGGGTCAAGTGATTGGCTTCTGCCACTTTGGCAATCAATTCGGATTTAATCATTTTTTTCTCCTTTTGTTGATAAATGATTATATCTTGTACTCTGTTTTCCATCTAATGTCAAGCCCCATCACAAGTTAAAGATACTTATTTTTTGTATAAATACATATAGAATTCAAAACATGAAATAAAAATTATATTTTAGATGTAAAAAAGTGTTGAATTTATAATTTAAGTATGATATAGAATACACAAGTATTTAGTTCAATCAGACGCAGAAGGATCCAACCATGATGAAGCAAGTAATATTTTACGCACTGATGTTCGGGATGATATTCGGACCGGGGACAGGCTTGGCGGCGGGGTATACGCAGGCGCGGGTTCAGGGTCGTCCGCCGGTACGTCAAGTGATTTACACCCGGGCGAAAGCGGGGGATATTCGGGCATTAAAGGCCTTACAGGCGCGGGGGATATCGTTAGAGGCGCGGGATGGCAAAGGGAACACGGCGTTGTGTGAAGCGACATGGCGGAAAGACAGGGTAGCCTTTCAAGCGTTGCGGTCGGCCGGGGCGAATTTAGGGGCAGCATGTATGCACCGGATCCCGGTCTCATACAAGACGGCGATGGGTTTAAGCCCGGCAACGGGGACGGGAGCCGGGACGACCGGGGCGGGCTTGGCGGCTGCGACCACGGCGGAAACGGCGGGATTGAGCACTGCGGCGATGGTGGGTATCGGTGTCGGTGCGGTGGCTTTGGTCGGGGGCGGCGTTGCTTTGGCCGCCGGCGGTGGTGGCGGCGGTAGTTCGTCCAAAGGGGGCAAGCCCCAAGACACCGGGGGAGAAACATGTGCCGGGTATACGTTGACCACCTGTCCGGCAAACGGAGATTGTGATACCTGTACAGACGGAGACGGAAACACCCGTTATACCTTGACCAAATGCCATGCCGGGTATGACAGGACCGGGAATACATGTGTGGCGCATAATTGTGCGGCGGAAGGGTATCGAGCAACGGCCTGTACCGCCAACGAGACACTGACGGGAACCTGTCGTTCCGGTGCGTCCACATGGTACAAATGCCAAGCGAAACCGGTAGATAAATGTGAAAACGTGAACTGCGGAGCCCATGGGACATGTTCGGACGGAATGTGTGTTTGTTCGGATAATTATTATGGTCCGCGGTGTGAGACGGCCCCCTTGAACTGCGGAGTTCACGGGACATGGAACCAGGAGACAAAAGCCTGCGATTGTTCGGACGGCTATACCGGAACCACCTGTCAAACCGCCCCGGTTGTAGATAAATGTGAAAACATAAATTGCGGGGCCCATGGGACGTGTTCGGACGGGATGTGCGTTTGTTCGGATAATTATTATGGTCCGCGGTGTGAGACGGCCCCCTTGAACTGCGGGGATCACGGAACCTGGAACCCGGCGACAAAAGCCTGCGATTGTTCGGACGGCTATACAGGGACCACCTGTCAAACCGCCCCGGTTGTAGATAAATGCGCGAACGTGAACTGTGGGGCCCATGGGACGTGTTCGGACGGAATGTGTGTTTGTTCGGATAATTATTATGGTCCGCGGTGTGAGACGGCCCCTTTGAACTGCGGGGCTCATGGGACATGGAACAAGGCGACAAAAGCCTGTGATTGTTCGGACGGCTATACCGGAACGACATGTCAAACTGCCCCGGTTGTGGATAAATGTGCGGGTATAACATGCCAAGGCGGGGGAATCTGCAACTCTGATACCGGGATGTGCGCCTGTGATGCCACCAAAGGTTGGGTCCAAGACGGTCAAAATTGTAAACCCGCCACCTGCGCCGGGGAAGCTTTAACCGCCTGCCCCAGCCATAAACCCATTCAAAAAGCATCCTGTATATCCGGCGGGCAACAATACTTGGTGTGTGAAGAAGCCCCCGCCTGCCCGGCCGGACAATATGGGGACGGGACCACCTGTACTCAATGCCCCAGCGGATCAACCAGCGCCGCCGGTGCCACACAAATATCCGATTGTACCTGCCCTGATCAATGGCAAGACCCTAATACCTTCCAATGCTATGCCACATACGCATGCTTGCATGGCGGAAAACAAAACGGGCCTACATCCTGCGATTGTACCGGGACAGGTTATACCGGCACGTTATGTGAAATTATCGGCAGTGGAACCGGCACACAACCGGATTTAGCCGATCCCGTAACATGGCAGACGTCAGAATTCAAAAAGGGAAATTTCCTGGCTCAGATCGGGGCCGATAAAGCCTATGCCCGGGGATATACCGGTTTAGTGCATGACCCGAACACCCGTCAACCCACCACCGAAAAAGTACGGGTCGGTGTTTTAGATTCCGGTGTAGATACCACACATCAGGATTTGATTGACAATCTGTCCAAAGATGTCGATGGAAATATCTATGGCTTTAACTTTGATTACGGCCCGTGTAAGGGTTCAGATAAGAAAAATTGTTATTATCACTGGGTCGAGGATAATACGCACTATCTTGCCTTTGTAGATGAAAATGGTAATATGAAGAACAGTGCCGGACAATATTACAAGGCAGGAAGTATATCTGCGGCCGATTGGAATGCATACGCGAACGCATACGCCGATGATTATGATTGGGATAAAGAAAAATATAATCCAAACCCACATAAAACAGATTCTGATGGTAAATTGAACAGCCATGGCACACACGTGGCGGGGATTATCGGTGCAGCCAAAAATAATTCCGGTATGCACGGGGTGGCCCCCAATGTGGAAATGGTGGCCGGTATTTTTGATCAGTATGGACTTGGATTTGCATTGGCGGCCAAGACCTTTGCGGATCAACGGGTCCGGGTGATCAATATGAGTTTTGGTGGCAATGCTTCCTATGATAATACAAAAACACAGGTACAATATGCCAAAGGGAAAAACGCCAGTAATATTTACTCTGCATCTATGGTTGCAGGCTATAAAACTTTGGCCGCGAATAACATTGTAACGGTAAAAAGCACCGGAAATGACAGCGCCCCCAATGAGCATGATGGCCAGGTTTTACCGGCAACTGTTGACCTGGGGGTTCCCTTGACAACCACTTTCGGGAAAGGGAGTCAATATGACATGACGAACCTGTTTGTGGCGGTGGCGGCCCTGAATTATAAAAACGGCCTTGCCAATTATTCACAATCGTGCGGGGCAGCCCAAGGCTATTGTATTTCGGCCCCCGGTGGAGATCCAGACACAGCTTACGCATACGCACAAGAAATGTATGATAACGGTACATGGACCTATGATTATGCTAATACATGGTATAAAGAACATAGAGCAATTACGTCAACTATCCCCGGCGGAGAATATGGTGAACTGTGGGGTACATCCATGGCCACACCGGTGGTAACGGGCAGTATTGCCTTGCTGATGGGGGCGTATCCGTGGTTGTCTTCGCAAGAAGTGGTAGACCTGCTGTTCATGACGGCCAATCAAGACTTACCCGATTGGGTAAACAGCGGGACTTACACCAGTATCAAAACCGGTGAAACCAAACCCACCAGCACCCTGTACGGGCATGGTATGGTGGACCTGGACAAAGCCACCGGTTCGGCCATTGGCGACCTGTACGTTACAACGGGAACCACCACAAATGCGAATCGTATGGCGATTAAACAGGCTTCTTTCAAACTGCCCCGGCGGATGAGTACCGCCTTGATGCAAAACATGCCGGCCGGCGTGATGGCGTTAGATGCCTATGAACGCCCGTTTATGATTCGGATGGATACGTTGGTGAAACGGCCACACCGGTCCGAAAAAGCATTCCGTCAATCTTTCCGGTCTTTCCTGTCCCGTGGTAAAGTCCAAACCGCCGGCGTACCGGACAAGTTGAGTTTCACTTTTGCCACTACACCGGCCACAGATAACCTGTTAGGCTATGGGGCGTTAGATATGAACCTGGCCCTATCCGATACGCAAGCTTTACGCCTGTCATATCGGGCGGATACACGATTGGGGGAAGACTATTTTAATCAAGTCCTATCCAACCCGTTCACGGAAATGCGAAACAGTTATGCTTTGGCTCATACGTTTAAACTCAATAAAAAATGGGGCTTTACGTTTGGGGCCATCACGGGTAAAAACGGTTTCTTTGATGCCGATAAAGACTATGATACCGAATTCAAAAAATCGGTCAATGCTTTTTCCGGCGAAGTATCTTATCAACCGTCCCGCCGATTGACCCTGAAAGCCGTGGGTGGTATGGTATCCGAAAAAGATGCTATCCTGGGGATGAACGGTGCCGGGGCATTCAAAACCGACACCGGAACCACCTACTACACCGGTGCGGTGGCAGAAATCTATCCGACACAACGGTTGACGCTTTCGGCGGCCTGGTATTATGGACACAGTGTGATGAACGGTACCGATTCACTTCTGTCTTTCGGACGATTGGAATCGGATAGTTTTGCCTTGGATGCCCGGTATCAAGCCACAAAAGATCGCTTGTTCGGGTTGCAAGTATCATCCCCCTTGCGGATACGTAAAGGCACGGCCACTTTCCTGTTGCCCACCGGACGCGGCATGTATGATGATACCGTGTACACGGATACCTATCGGGTCTCGTTGAAATCCACCGCCCGAGAATACAATGTCGGCCTCTATATGACCGAAACCGGCAAAACATTTGATTGGCGGTACGAATTGGGTGTCCGGTTCCATCCGGATCATGACGCTACGGCGGCACCGGATTACCGAGCCTTGTTCGGATTTGATTGGAAGTATTAAAGATGGGGCGGGCGGTTGCCTGCCCTTTTTGAAACCATCTATTGTCAATAAAACAGTTTTTGTGCCGTCAATGTCAACCCGGTACACACGCTTTCCAATTTGGCAGATTCGGAAATGTCTGTCCCCGGGAAAACCCGATTTATCATCAGTTTAACGGCAGGTACCAAACACGTACCACCCGTTAAAATCACCATATTGATTTGTGAAGCCGAAACCCCGGCCAGTGCCAGTGTATTCATCATCGCTTGACGAATCTTGTCTAAGCTTGCCTGAATGGCATCATTAAACTCTTGTCGTGTGGCCGCAAATATCAAGTTTTGTGATAACTCGCGAAACATAAGCGTTTCTTGTTCATGAGTGCTCAACTGAACTTTAGCATCTTCTGCGACCTTTAAAAGATGATGTGCCAGTTGATATTCCAATAATTCAGCCAAACGTTCTATCTTCACACGATCGCACGGTTGCGCTAAAATATCTTGCACCATCATTTTGTTTTTGAAAGTATAACAAAAATTGATCAGGCTCCATTCGGCTAAATTAAAATATAAAGAATCCGGAACGGACAAGCGTTTCGTACCATAAACTCCCCCTTTGCCAAAGGACGGCATAAAGGCCGACAAGCAAAAATCCCGATCAAAATCATTACCACCGACCCGAATACCGTACGTTGCCAAAATATCATGCAACCGATCCGTTTGAGAACGATAACTCGGACCAATTCTAATCACGGAAAAATCCGCCGTTCCGCCCCCCAGATCTACAATAAAGGCCAATTTGTCTTGCGTTAAATGTTGTTCATGGGCAAAGGCCGCCGCAACCGGTTCATATTGAAAACAAACATTTTTGAATCCGATTTCCCGGGCCACTGTATCAACCTTATTTTGCGCCCGTTGATCCATCTCCGGGCCGTTATCTTGAAAATGGACGGGACGACCGATAACAACCGATGAAATATCGCACTGACATGCCCGCTCGGCCGTTTGTTTCAAATGAGATAAAAACGTCTTGATAATTGTATCAAAACGAATCGCCCGTGTATTGACGATCGTTGATTTATCCATCAAATCCGTGCCTAAAATCCGTTTCACACTACGCAAAAATCGGCCGTCTGTCCCATCAATATAGGCCGAAATAGCCGCACGACCAAATAACACTTGGTTATCATGTGTGTAAAACAAGGCGGTTGGTATCGTGCAAGCCCCCTGCTCCACCGGTATTAAAGCGACCGCATCCCCAGGACCGCATACACGCCCTACGGCAGAATTTGTCGTACCGAAATCAATGCCCAAAACAGCGTGTTGCATATCATATCCCTTCCCTTTGGACACGCATTATAGGGAATTCATATCCCAAAGTCAATCTTTATTTTCAAAGACTAACGCCGGTTTGATTGCGTGCGGGATAATCTTCGTAAAGCATGTGTCGTTTCCGTCTCGGGTGGCCAATGTTCAACCAGTTTCAAAGCACGAGCACCCCGTAAGACATGAACCAATACACGCATTTTATCTATTAAAAACTTATCTTCGGACCATAGATGATAAGTCGGAATTGAGACACCGGCCACGACTTGCGCGTACCGTTCCGGCAGGCGTTCCGGCATATCCGCCGACAATTCTATCATCGCCCGAACGGGCACCGCACGCGCGACTGTCCGAAATCCGGATACAATACCCAGCGACCGCACCTCCATACACGTCCGCGTAGCGGGCACCGGTTGAGCATATAGCACACCCCGCCGAACCGATACCAAGACACCATCGTCTCCGATTAAACTCCCCCCGCGTTCAATCAGTTGCAAGGCCAAAGAGGATTTGCCGACACAGCTTTTCCCGACAATCAAAAACCCGGTATTTTGAAAAAAAACACCCGTTGCCTGTAAAAAATCAGCCATCTTTTTATCCCAATATGGCGTTCCCGGCGGGAGTTGAACCCACGGCCCCAGGATTAGGAATCCTGTGCTCTATCCATCTGAGCTACGGGAACGGGGGAGATTAACCCTGATTCAGATATTCGGCAAACATCCGTACCACAATGAAGTCAACCGCCAAAACGGCTGTGAACAGAATAAAACCGGAAAATCCGACACTACCGATAGACAACAATGTGCCCAAAAAAGCCAACGCCAAAATGGCCGAAAAAATAAAATAAATGGCTTTGGCAAACGGCTTTAATTTATGAGCAAACAGATTGATAAAAATCGGTTCCAATGTCAACATTTTTTTCAGTTGTTGCACCCGTTCGGCCGTAACGGCTGCGGCTTGTTCTTTTTTATTTGTTTTATTTTCTTCTGTCATAGTTTTCTCCTTTTATTTTTTGCGCATGGTGGGAAAAGCAATTACATCACGGATAGACGTATTATTGGTCAAAAACATAACCAATCGGTCAAAACCAATCCCCAACCCACCTGTGGGGGGTAATCCGTGTTCTAAAGCCTCAACGAAATCATCATCCATCATATCCGCTTCTTCATCACCGGCTTCCCGTGCCGCCACTTGTTCTTCAAAGCGTGCCCGTTGATCCAGCGGATTCGTCAGCTCGGAATATGCATTACACATTTCCTTGCAGTTGATATAAGTCTCAAATCGTTCTACCAAACGTGAATCGGACCGATGCTCCTTGGTCAAAGGAGACATAGACTTGGGATGATCCATCACATGTGTCGGTTGCACCAGATATTGTTCGCATTTTTCTTCAAACACAGCCGCCATCACATGCCCCCAATCCGCATCATCGGCCACATCTACATGCAACTGTTTTGCCGCTTGGCGTGCCTCTGCATCAGAGGTAATAGACAAGAAATCCACGCCGGTGTGTTCTTTCACCAGATCCGCCATAGACCGCCGAGCAAAGGGCTTGCTTAAATCAAATTGTTTTCCATCATATTCAATCTGCAAAGTTCCATTGACGGCCAAACACGCCGCCCGCGTAATTTCTTCAAACAGATCCATCATATCATGATAATCCATATAAGGGATATAAACTTCCATGCCGGTAAACTCGGGATTGTGTGTGGTATCCATGCCTTCGTTCCGGAAGTTACGTGAAAATTCAAACACCCCCGGCATTCCCCCGACAATCAATCGTTTCAAAAACAGTTCCGGGGCCACCCGTAAGAATAAATCCATATCCAATGTATTATGATGCGTGATAAAAGGTTTTGCCGTAGCACCGCCCTTAATCACCTGCAAAACAGGCGTTTCCACTTCATAACACCCCTTGGATAACAACAGTTGACGGACTGCCTCTACCATCCGGCTACGTTTCATCAGGGTTTCAATCGTTTCCGGATTCATAATCATGTCTAATTCCCGATGACGATACTTGGTATCCGTATCGGTCAGGCCGTGAAACTTTTCGGGCAACGGCAACAACGCTTTGGCCAACATTGTAAGACTTTGTGTCGCTACGGATAATTCACCCCGTTTGGTCCGCCGAACGGTTCCTTGTACACCGACCATATCCCCGATATCCAACCAATTCAGTATTTGTTTTACAGATTCATCAGATTGTTCCAAAGATGTATAGATTTGCACTTTACCGGTTGCGTCATAAATATCCATAAACATACCGGAATTGCGAATCGCCCGAATCCGGCCCGCAACGCGCACAACGTCATCCGTCTGCGTATCTTTGGGCAATTCGGCATATTTTTCATTCAAAGACACCGATGTTTCTGTCGGCTTATAAATATGCGGATATGGGTTGATGTGTGCTTGTTCCATGGCACGCAATTTTTCTACACGGATTTTCCGTTGTTCATGTCCCAGGTTTTGTTGATTTTCAGTCATAGAGATTTCCTTTACTTTCATATTTCAAGTAATTTATCCGTTTTTCTTTCAAAAGTCAATTTATTTAGATGACAAAAATAAAAAAAATTGTTATACTGCCGTTATGAATATACAAAACTTATGTCCTTTTTTCGGAAAATGCGGCGGATGCCTGTATCAGGATATGTCTGATCAGGCATATCGGGCCCATAAAGAATCTTTTGTGTTACGGTCGTTTGCGGATCGTGGTTTAACACCTCCCGTGATGCCCATGCGTGAAATTCCCTTACGGACGCGGCGGCGCGCTTCATTTGCCTATGCCAACGGTCATATCGGATATAATGCCCTTCACAGTCATCAACTGATTGAAATTACAGACTGTCGCTTGTTAAAACCTTCTATAATAACAGGCTTAAATTGGGTACGTACCTGGGTTAAAACACTGAAAGGTTCGGGCGATATTTTTATGCTGGATACGCCTTGGGGATTAGACATTCACATCCGCCCCGTCAAAGGAACAAGCCCGAATTTAACAATGCGCGAACATTTGGCTTTATGGGCCGGTGATTCACATGTGGCACGGATATCCTATAACAATGAACCTATTTTGGCTAAAGTTTCTCTGCCCTTTTTACCGGATGCCTTTTTACAACCGTCCCAAGAAGGGGAAGATATTTTAATTGATTTAGTTTTAAAAGCGGCTCAAGGTTCCCGACGGGCCGTGGATTTATTTTGCGGACGCGGTACATTTACCCGGCCGTTAGCCGATACCGGTATTCAAATCACAGGGTATGACTGCGCCCGGGACAGTGTCTCGGTTTTAGGTCCCCTGGGGCATGTACGCGATTTATTTCGGAACCCGCTCTCATCCGATGAATTGGCCGAATTAGACCTGATTATATTGGATCCGCCCCGAGCCGGAGCCTTAACTCAAACGCAACAGATCGCCGAAACAGCCGTTCCGAAAATTATCATGGTGTCGTGTAATCCCAAAACAGCCGCCCGTGATTGTAAAATATTGTCCGATGCCGGGTGGGTGATAGAAAGCATCACACCGGTAGATCAATTCAAATGGTCCAATCACATTGAATTAGTATGCGTTCTAGTCAAGCACTAGATTTTTCCAATCGGTATGTGTTGCCGATGGTACAATTTTAACCCGAGCCGAACGAGGATTATTTAATTGTCCCACAAAGCGTTCCGCATCACGTCGCAACGCAATAGAATCGGCTGATCCGACATAGTGTGTTTGCGACACATAAGACAGAGCCGGTAAATAGTCGGCCGGATTAGAACCGTTCAAAGAGATATTTTGATCTGCGGCATACTTTTGTGTATCCAAAATACCACCGACGGTTATTACTTGGCGAACAGGCATACGTACGGCCAACAACATAGCCATTGTACCACCCCCGTCATAACCGATTAAATCCAATGACGGTGCTTGATATTTATGTGCCAAGTAGACAATCAGTGTTTTCAGTTCATCTACTAATTCAGCATTAAAGCGTTCTTCTTGCCACAAAGCCGGATTATGACATTCATCATTTTTGACATATTGACAGGGGCGCGCCACATATACAACGTTGGAATCTGTTTTATCTTTTGTGGCCAATTCAAAAGCTATCGGCCGTTTGGGTTCGGGATGACCGTCCCCTTCCAGGTAAATACGTAAAGGTTGACCCGTACCCTGAATTTTTTCCCAGACCGCAAAAGACAAATACTTTGTTTCTATCGTCTTTCGGGTCCAACCGGCCGGTGTTTTAGGGACAACACCGGCACACCCCGCCAACAACAAGCATAAACCAACCATCATTATTTTAATTTTCATCGGGCATCTCCATCAGAGTCATATTTTCTGTCCATAATAAAAATGTTTGTACGGTTCTATCGGGATACATGTTGGTAATCAAAGCACGGTAAGCACGCAACTGTTCCCGATAAGCCATGGGCACTTGCTCCACCGTTTCGGGTACATGCAGGTTTGTTTTGAAATCCACAATCCACACCGAATCCGACCGCACAATCAGGCGATCAATCTGCCCGGACACCACACGATTCTTCCATACGCCGACAATCGGAACTTCTGCCAAAGAATCCGGCCCGAAAATCGGTGCAAATTGCGGTGATGTCAACAAAGGTATTACATTTTTCGGTAAGTCAATTCCCGTCGGTTTTAATCGTTCAATCATTGCCGGCCACTTGTCTTGGTTCATGGTTGGCAGGTATTGTAATAATTGGTGCATAAACCGTCCGCGTTCCAACGCCAGGGATTGACCGGGTGCCAAGGGCGACTCATTTTGTTCCACCGTGTTTTCCGGTTTAGACGGTGCCAACGGACGGGGGGGTATCGGCTCTGTCGGAGCCGTTTTCAAGGCCCAGGCCGGCAAAGGCACGGGGGCTGATGTTTCCGGATCCGTATCCGATTTTATCTTTCCTGTTTGCGGACTTTTCACCCGGATAACACCATCGGCATCCGGCTGATACGGCAAGGACTGTCGCACCAAATCATACCAATTATCGGGTTGTACCGTCGTGCCACCATTAAAGCCGCAAATATATAACCGATCACTGGCACGCGTCAAGGCCACATACAACAATCGGTGATTTTCGGCACGTTCCAAAGCTGCGGCTTGACTTTGGCATTCTTCCGTCTTTAAGGTACCGACACTTTTTGTGGGCACCCAAAAAGGCCATTTGTCCTGCAACCACAAGATTGGCGGATTGTGAGGCTTTATATAGCGTGTTTGAGGCAAAAAGACGATACGGCCCTGCAAACCTTTGGATCCGTGAACGGTCATGATACGGACGGCCTGTTGTCCATTATCCATATCCCGTTTAATTTCCATTTTTTGTTGTCCGACTGTATCCATAAAATGCTGTAATGACGGGGTTTCATTTTGATCAAAAGTCAGGACGAAATTCAAAAATTCATCTAAGGCTTCACCCGCTTCTGTCCCCAAACGGGCCATAAAACGTTGACGACCGCCGAAGGGTCCTAACAAATACGCAAAAAACTCATACGGAGGCACCTTATCGGCCCGATTGAGCAAAATCATTAAACGGGCGGCCGTATCCGGATATAGCTCCCGAACCCTGTCCCATACGGTTTTAGAACCGCGGTTATAAGCAATTTGAAACAAATCATCTTCCGTCAGACGAAACAGCGGACTTTTTAACAGGCAGGCCAAATTCAAGTCATCTTCGGGCAATAACGCAAACCGGGCTGCCGCCATCAAATCTTGAACGGCTATATGATCACGCAACTTCAAGCGATCTACTCCGGCAACGGGAACGTTCCTATCTTTCAGGCATCGCACCAATTCCGGGACAAAGGATGTCCGCCGTTGGACCAGAATTAAAAAATCGCCCGCCCGTACCGGTCGGCCGACAGATTCCAACATTTCTTTATGGCGAATCATGTCGGCAATTTGATCTGCAATTTTATGAGCCAACCGAGTGGCAGCCGAAACAGGAGCGGTACGTTCTACCGGCGGTTTCCAAGGCTCGGGTTCATCTGTTTTTTGATGCTCTTCTAACGGCCAAATTTCAACCAATCCGGCATCTTGTTCCCGAAACGAAATATGAACGGCCGACTCGCCGGAAGCTAAAACACCGGCCCGAGCCAAATCATTTTCCAGTACGCGATTAACAACTTCCAAAATCGGACGGGTGGACCGGAACGACCAGTTAAAAGGCACGTTTTGAAAATCATTTTCAGAGGCCGTAATACGGTGTTCAAAATACTGTCGCATCTGTTCAAATACATCGGGATCGGCCCCTTGGAAACTGAAAATAGATTGTTTCCGATCACCCACAACAAATAAGGTACGCACTGTTTCATGTCCGTCGTCACCGGCAAAAAATTCTTCCGCCAAAGCCTGCACAATCAGCCATTGATCCGGACTGGTATCTTGGGCTTCATCTACCAAAATATGATCCAATCCACCATCCAGTTTGAATAAAACCCACGCCGCTGCATGATTACGAGACAAGAGCCTCTTTGTGGCAGCAATCAAATCAGCAAAATCCAGTACACCGATCGCTTGTTTTTCCTGTTGATATCGCCCCAAAATAGCATACGTTAACTGCAACAAAGCCCGGTTGAGTTCTAGCAATTTCCAATGACGCAGATTTTGAGATGTTTCTTCGGCCAAAGGGGCCAACGCTGCCAACGGAGATTTTTTCTTTCTGCGATTGATCGTACCGTTTTTTGTTAAAAGTTCATCCGCAATCCCGGGCCATTCTTCAGGCTTAAAATGTTCAGATATTATTTCATTTTCATCATGATATTTTGATATATTAAAGTATTCCTTTAATTTCAATATCAAGGTTTCAAAATCACCTTGTCCCCGCAAAGCCAGCAATTTTTCTCGTTGATCAATCAATTCATTTAACAGGGAGATTAAATCATCTTGCGTCTTGTACGGTGCCAATATCCGAAAAGCATCTTGCAACGAATCATCATTCATGACCGCATCCACACACCGCTTCAATAGTGTTTGAGCCATATTTTCATCGGCCACATCAAAATTAGGAGGAATACCGGCTTCCAACGGAAATCGTTTTAAGACTGATTGTGCAAAGGCATGTATGGTCATCATTTTTAATCCGCCCGGCACTTCCAGCACGGATGCGAATAGCCGACGCGCCCGCGCCATCATGTCCGGGTCGGGTGTCTCTCCGATTAAAGTTTCTAACTGCTCTTGCAAAACCGAGTCGGTACAAATCACCCATTTTTTCAACACACCATTGATCCGATTGGACATTTCTGCCGCTGCCGCTTTTGTAAAAGTCAGGCAGAGTATCTTATCCGGTCGTCCCGTTAAAAGCAACAGATTCAATACCCGATCGATCAATACTTTCGTTTTGCCCGAACCGGCCGAAGCCGATACCCAAACCGATGACAAGGGATTGCTGGCACGCCGTTGTTCCTGATTGACATCAATCATGTTTCATCTCCATTTCCATGTTGCCATTCGGCCGCCCGGGACAAATAGGCATACTCATTATACGTCGGTTCTTTTCCAGCCACCGGACAAACTTCATACGGTGTATCGGGCCGATTAAAAACACGCACCAAATTTATTAAACCGTCCCGTGCTGCCATCAACAACGTATCAGCCTCCGGGGCATTCTTATTTTTCAAAACATCCACGATCTTGCAGTCTTGCTTTTTTGCAGCCAACTTCCAAAATGACAAAGAGGCCAACGGTGCCACCGGCACATGAGAAAAACCACCCAGTGATAAAATCAATGCTTCCAAGGGTAATTGCGGAGCAAAACCCGCCAGCACTTCTGTGCCGGTCGGCACAGTGCCGGTTTTATAGTCAATAATCCGTGTACACAAATGCCCCGTTGGATCGGTCATTAAATCAATCCGATCGGCTGTACCGGATAGTGTAAACGGTTTACCGTCCACTTCAAGGGTAATTTGTCCTTTTTCTTCGGTCCAACTCTGTCGCAAGGTCGTCTCTGTTGCTTGTTGTTCCATGATAAAATCCGCAATGCCGGTAAATCGTGGCAGATAGAAAATTTGTTCTGTCTCGGTCAAGCCGCACCTGGTAAATGCTTGACGAGCCAACTGCATCAAATGTTCACGGTTTTGATTTGTCGGACTTTCATGAATAAATTGTTTCAAGGCCTCATGCACACCGATACCGTGCTTTTGTTGTGCCGGGCGGCCTTCCAGCGGTTCCAGCGGCGACAGCCGTAAAATATATTGGGCATAAATAGCATAAGGATTACGCATCCACATTTCTATGCGCGTTACCGCCAATTCTTGAGGACGCGCCGACACCGGAGGACAAGGGGCCGGCCGAACTACCTTCTCCATAGTTTGTGGTGTATCCAGTTGACGCGCCCAATCCGCTTCCCGAATGGGAAAAGTCAATCCACTGCCTTGTACAGTGGCTTCCAAACGCGCCAAAAAACGGGATGGGATTGTTTCGGATCCGCCATCTTTACGAGTTCGGGTCAAAAAGACCTGTTGTCCACAAAAACAGTGTGCAAAATCCATAGCCAAGGCCCCGATTTTACTCTCCGGGGCCGGTAAACCGAGTACCTGACGCATCGGCCGATTTAACCAGGGACCTGTTTCCGGAATCGGGGGAAAAACACCTTCATTCAATCCTCCGATAATACACACATCTGCGTGATGGAACCGAGCCTCAATTGGTCCTAAAATGTCCAGACGGGGATGCATACCATAAGTCGGACGCACCGTGATTTTCTCTAAAAACAAGTCTAGCATTTTAGGATAAAAAGCAGCTTCAATCGGATCCATGAACTCTGACTGCGCCATTAAATCGCTACACAACTCAAACACCGCTTGCCCGGCATCATCACTCCATAAACGGGCAGCACCGGATTTATCGGCACTGGTTGCCAAAGCTTCAGCCACCGATAAATGGGCTTGTAAAATCGTTTGAAACGGGATCAATTCCGTTGATGTAAACAGTTCTGTAAAAGGTTCAAGTTTTGTTTTTAAGTCTATGTTATATTTTTGTTTTTCATGACGAGCATTTAATTCGGAACGATGCACCGCATGCCGAAATTCTGTCGGATTTTTTCCGTCCGCCGCCAAAGGATGTTTCAATAATGCCAACACATCATGGGCCTTACCGCCCGATAAACCAACCGCGTTAATCAACCGCAGAAATGTACCGATTTCAGTTTTCGTTGCCGGCACGCCGGCCGAATCATCCAACTGGATTCCCCATCGTTGCATTTCCACAATCACCCGGCGCGATAAATTACGATCCGGGGTTACCAAAACTGCGGTTTTATCCGGCGTTTCCAACACTCCCCGCAGCAATAAAGCAATGGTTAACGCTTCTTCTGCCGCCGTATCACAATCAATACGCGTTATCTGATTCAAGGCCGATTTATTCAGCCTTGCCTGCCGCCATTCTTCAGTCCGATTTTCGGGTTTGAAAGCCGTTTGTATCATATATTCACGATCGGTACAAGGAACCTTCTTGATATCGGAACGTGTCTGATCCAACGCCGATAAAATCCGCTGTAAATCGGCTTGATAGTGATGTGGCGGTAAATGTCGCACGTCCTCATCAGATAAAGAAAAATCCACACCTTGAACAAAAATACACCCGTTTGGTAATGTGTCAACGGTTCGCAACAAACGCCGCACCACCGGCAATCCGCCATCTAAACCGGCGACCAACACACACGATTCTCGTTTCAAAGACAAATCGTGAATATAGGAATCAATCAACCGGATTCGACGATCGGCCATATCTATCATACCTTGCTCTTGCAAAATACGGGGCCAGGATTGTGTAATAATATCCAAAAAAGTAATGGTTTCATTCCAGTGTTCGGCAAAATTCGGATTATTTACCAAATCTTTCAAACACGAGGTATCCGTTTCAAATTGATAAAACTCATCCAACAAATCGCCCAGACCCATAGCCACTTTTAAGGCCTGTTCCGGCGTATTTATATTCGGCTTTTGTGCACAGAGGCGTGATAATAACAAAGTCCGTTTCAAGGGAGGCATCGCCGGCGGAATATCCGGATTCAAAGCATTGAGTTCATACAAAGGAATCAGTTGCGGCAATAAAAAGGTATGTGTCAAACTGCGCCGAAGAAAAGCATTTTTAACCGACAGGCAGGCTCTCCTGGTCGGTAAAATCACCTGAATCCGCGCCATTTTTTCGGCCGATCCGTTATCAGATATGTGCATAACATGATCCACAAGGCATTCCGCCATATCATCCGACAAAGTAATGTTTCGTATCATGCGCGTAATCTTTCTTCCGTTAACGCCAAAGCCTGGGGTGTACCGACATGATACCAATCACCATCATAGATGACGGCCCGCAACCGCCCCAGGCGTTGTGCCTGATCATACAACCGGACTAAACTGAACACTCCCGGAGAGATACCCTGAAAAACACGGGGATGAATAATTTGCACACCTGTAAACAGGTACGGTGCAGCGGTTTCATCGGGGCGTTTACGTCTCGGCCGTTTCTTTTCCATAAAATAATCCCCGCTGTACACGGCCCCAAAGGCGTGTTCCTTCGGGATTAAAGCCAATAAAATGTCAGTCGTATCGGGATTCCAAGAAGCGGCCAACCGGGCAAACAAAGAGATGTCTTTATCAACCCATAAAGGATCCGCATTAGCCACAAAAAAACCGTCTGATCCCGTTGGTAAAATCAACGGTAGGGCATGCATGACACCACCGCCTGTTTCCAACGCCGTTTCTTCACGTGAAAAAGAAAAAGATACATCTCTCCGCGCCGACAAAGCATTCTCAATCATCTTTCCCTTATAACAGGTATTCACAATAAAATGAACCATACCGGCCTGAACGGCTTGATCCACAACGCGATCCAATAACGTCCGCCCCAACACCGAAATCAACGGCTTTGGTTTATCATCGGTCAGATGTTGCATACGCGTACCGCGACCGGCCGCTAAAATCATCAATGTATCCGGGGTCATGCTTTCTCTCCGGGTTGAAAAACTGTCTGTCGTGCCGCAATCGGAATATACGTATCCAACCATTTTTTATAGTCAGTAAACAAAGGATTATTCAAATGGCGTTCCGTCAACTGCCACACAAACGGAATCAGATGTAAATAGCGTTCTTTCTTGTCTCGCATCGCCAAACGTACAAAAATACCAATGACTTTCGTATGACGTTGCATCGCCACCACCGGCAACATGTCCCGTATTCGGGGTGCATCAAGACTTGGTCGGGCCGCAAAATAGCGATCAATCAAACGGTTCCGCACATCGGCGGATACATCACGGCGTTCGTCTTCTAACAGAGACATTAAATCATAAACACACGGTCCGAATCGAGCATCTTGAAAATCAAGTAATCCGCACGCACCGTCAGGTGTCAACATCAGGTTATCGGCATGACAATCCAGTAAACATAACGATTTCGGCAACGTCTCAATCTGTTGTATCAGCGGTGTCCAAACGGCCGTAAAATCCGCTACGGCCTGATCCGACAATCCGCTGGGAACTACATATCGGCCAAACCAATTGGGCAACAAGGACACCTCAAACATCATGGATTGAAACGTATACGCCGGGACACCGGCGGGAACAACCGTCAGATTATTTTGTAGTGTTATCAAAGCATCTACCCCTTTTTGATACAGGGTATATTCATCAAAACCGGCATTCAGCAGTCGCGTAAAGGTATTATCGCCAAAATCTTCCAAGAGTATAAAACCGTTCTGTAAATCTTGGGCCAAAATGCGAGGCGGTTTCACACCGAGACGAATCAACATCTCATCAATTAAGACAAACTGTTCGGGATGTTCACTCAAAGGAGAGTTCATTAACATAGCGGTTCTATCGCCCAAAACCAATCGGTCATACGTACGCAAAGACGCATCTGCCATTAAAGGCATACGAAGGGCCGATCCCCAACCATTCCGAGACAAAAAATCCTGCAAAACCGCATCACGTGTCATATTTCAATTCCTTCAATACAAATAAGACGTTTATCCCCATCGGCTTCCAACCGTACCGAAATATATTTTTTCGGCAACAATGGTCCTATCTTCTCCGGCCATTCAATCAGGGAAACACCTTCGGCAAAAGCATCTTCAATGCCGATTTCATACGCTTCATCGGGGGTTTTCAAACGATACATGTCAAAATGATAAATGGGAAATGAAGGTGTTTCATACACCTGCAAAAGTGTAAAAGTCGGACTGGGAACTTCCTGCAAGGGCATAAAAGTCCGCACAAACCCCCGGCAAAAAACCGTTTTACCCATACCCAATGTACCATACAAGGCAATCACATCGCCGACTTTCACCTGCCGTGCCAACCGTTCAGCCACCGTAATTGTGTCTTGTTCCGTCAAGGAAATAAATGTTTGCATTAGAACAAACTCTCCCAAAATCCTTTTTTCTGTTTGGCGGTACCGGTTTGAGTCCGATGATGACGGGCTTGCCAGGGAGCCACAAAACGCCCCGCCCATAACCCTTTTTTACTCCGATGTGCTTCTTCTTCATAGGGAATATAGACCGATGATACCGCCCGATCCGCAACACCCCAACCGGATTTTAATAAACTGGCCCCGATATCATAACTTCCGACTTTGCAAGTGGCAATATAGTTTCCTTGATAATCACCCCCGGCAATCTGACATTGAACGTGTTTATGTAGCACCAACCGTTCTAACATCATTTTTGTTTTCCGACCGCACGCATAAGAATCCCCCCTTTTATCCAAACATGTCTGCTTAAGGTCCGGCGAATCAATTCCATACAACTTGATAAAATGTTTCCCAATCCGGAACAAATACCCCGATCGGACTTCGTCCACACGACCGCTGATTTTCGGAGGTAAAGGAGGGACCAGTTTTTGACGGTTGTCTTGCGCTTGCCCGATCAATTCTTTGTTCGCCGTTTGCGCCCCGTTTTTAGACAATGAGAAGAAAGAAAACGCCCGCTCCAAAAACCCCTGTTGTGCGGTCTCCTGAGCAAAGGATTGGGCCTGAGCCGGTTGTTCCTGATTGGCTTGTCGCCCCTGCCCCATCAGGTATTGGCACCCTTTCAAACCAGAAATAGCAATCAGTGCAAACAAACCAACAAACAAGATAATTTTAACAACCACAAATCCAAAACCCAAAAAGAGTTTAATCAAGAAAAACAATGTGAATGCAACCAATAGCAAGACTCCTATTCCCAGAGCTGCATTGGCGGCAGAACCGCTTTGATACCCGAAGTATCCCATAATCACAGAACCGATCAGAATGGCCCACAGCAGTATTTTCATCAGCATCACTTGTCTCCTTTCGGATTTCAGTTTAACACAAGCAAGAGGAAAAAATCAACTTTTTTCCTCTTGTTTTCTGTTTTTTATTTAATTTTGAGCCGCGTGTTTTTCAATTTTCTGCCGATACAGTGCCGCAAAATCCACCGGGTTGATTTGCAAAGGCGGCAAGCCGGCTTCCCGTGTTGTATTGGCAATAATGGCCCGTGCATACGGGAACAGCAGATGCGGGATTTCAACCAACAGAATCGGTTCTACATGTTCGGCCGGCACATCCAAGGTTACCAACCCGCCATACGTCAATTCACACAAAAAGACCGTTTTTTTATCTTCCGGTTTTTCGGCCCGTGCTTTAATTGTCAAATCAACAAGATATAACTTATCGCCCCCCTTATTGACCTTGACATCAATATCAACGGAAATAGCCGGAGCCCCTTTCAGTTCACTTAAAATTGCGGGTAATCCCGGTGCTTCAAAGGATAAGTCTTTGACATATTGGGCATTTATTTGTATCGTACCCGTTGTTTTTTCTGTATTTTGTTCCATTTTTTAAAAATCCTCTTGAAAAAAAATTAAAAATACGCTTTACTAGCATTTATCTTATATCGTGATTCACTTGTTTTGTAAAGGAAAAAAAACAATGACCATTGAAACCGTAATGATTGCTGCGATAGCCGGATACTTTATCTGGCGGTTGTATCGGGCCTTTCACCAAAAGCCGACCATGCCCTTAAATCGTATCAGTCTGATTATTCAAAATGACGGTACAAATGTTCCCGTCGTTCAACAAATCCGTCAAACAACCGATGAATGGAATGAAGAATTCTTTTTGATGGCGGCCAAAATTGCTTTTCAAAAAGTGATGGCTGCTTTTGTCAACGGAAATGTCAAGGCCCTAAAAGAGCACCTGTCCGATGATGTGTGGCAGGCTTTTAAGCACGATATTGAAACCCGACAACAAAACAAGCAGAAAATGGATTTTTCCCTGATCTGTTTTGATTCGGCCGATATTATTCATCAATCACCAACCCATGATGAAATTACCGTGCGTTTTATGACCGAACAAATCAACCTGTTAAAAGATGCAACCGGCCGTGTATTGGAAGGCGATGCCATGAAAATTGCCAAGATGACAGATACTTGGGTTTTCAAAAAACAAACCAAACAGAGTTGGCTTGTCACGGCCACACAAAGTCGGATGACCCCATGCGTCAAATAATCGGTCTCCTGATTGTCATAACCGGCTTAATGACGGGGTGCGCTACACATCCTTTGGATAAAGGGCGTTCATTTCATTTGGAAAAAACAGATTTTTCGGACTTACCCGGTTGGACACAAGATGATTTTAACGAATCGTATCCGGCCATTCGGCAGGCTTGTCAAAAACCGGCACCGATGTGGCAGGATTTTTGTCAGAATTTACCCGATACCGGTGAACACTTACGGGCCTATATGGAACAAAAACTAACCCCCTATGCCGTAGAATCTTACGGCAATCCGATTGGTCGTATTACCGGCTATTACGAAGCAGAACTAAGCGGTACACGCAAACGCCTGAATGGGGTCCAAGTCCCCGTCTACGGTCTGCCCCCGGATTATCAAAAAGACAAAATCTATCCCCAACGGCGCGATATTGAAGCGGGTCGTTTGAATGCCCCCATCATTGCCTGGGCCGATGATCCGGTAGAATTATTCCTGTTGCATGTACAAGGTTCCGGGCGAATGGAAACACCGGACGGCGGAATTCACTTGGGCTTTGCCGGTTCCAACAATCGCTCATTCAAAGGCATTGGACAGATTTTAATTGATGAAGGCCTTATCGGTGAATCGGGACATTCCATGATTCAAATTCGGGATTGGTTACAACAACATCCAAATCAAGCCCGCAATCTGATGGCACAAAATGAACGTTATATCTTCTTTCGGGAAGTCATGGGTGAAACGCCGATCGGATATGCCGGCGTTCCCTTGACACCCCGGCATTCTGTGGCGGTGGATAAGACATATATTCCCATGCAAACACCGATGTGGTTAGATACAAAATCACCGGACGGGTCTCCTATACAAACTTTGGTGGTCGCGCAAGATATCGGGCATGCCATTCGGGGCGGTGTACGTGCGGATTATTTTTTCGGTCACGGGGAAGATGCTTTTTCTTTGGCCGGACGCATGAATCAGCCGGGACGATATTTCCTATTATTGCCGAACTAGGGGAAAAATATGTTTTCAAGCACCGACTTGTCTTTGTGGGAGAACATCAAAAGAACTTTACGCCCCTTGAAAAAAAATCGGGCAACGGTACCGGTCCCTTTCCCGAAACGATTAAAGGTACACGCTGCCCCTGCCCGGGAATTGATGTCCGTTTTGGACTTGCACGGTTTAACGGTGGAAGAAGCCTATCATACTGTCTGTCGCTTCATAACGCTACATGTGCGTGAAAATACAAAGTACATCACTTTGATCACCGGCAAAGGAACAAAAGACAAGGAAGGGCGAATTCATCAGGAAATAACCGGTTGGTTGGAAACACCTTTTTTCAAGGAAAAGATCAATCAAGTTCGTTGGTTGAACGGTGGTGGAGCCTTGGAAATTATGTTAAAAAGGAAAAAGAAAAAATGATTGTTTTAGGGATAGAATCCAGTTGTGATGAAACGGCGTGCGCCCTTGTCAATGATGAACGGAACATTTTGTCTTCTGTTGTCTGGTCGCAATATGACGAGCATCGGCGTTTCGGTGGCGTTGTCCCCGAAATCGCGGCACGTGCACACTTGGAAAAATGTGATGTGTTAATTCAGGAAGCTTTAAATAAAGCCGGTGTTTCCCTACCTGACATTGATGCCGTGGCTGTGGCCGGCGGGCCCGGCTTGATTGGTGGCGTTTTGGTAGGGGTTATGACAGCCAAAGCCATTGCCCTGTGCCACCATAAACCGTTTATTGCCGTCAATCATCTGGAAGGGCATGCCTTGACGGTCCGCCTGACGGCCCCTGTACAATTTCCGTATTTATTGATGCTGACATCAGGGGGGCATTGCCAAATCTTGATTGTCAAAGGCGTAGGACAATATGAAAAGTTAGGGGGTACCATTGACGATTCAGCTGGGGAAGCCTTTGATAAAGTCGCTAAAATGTTAGACATCGGCTATCCAGGCGGCCCCAATTTGGAAAAACGGGCGGTATCAGGTCATGCCAAACGGTATGATTTTCCCGTTCCCATGCGGGGCCGTGAAGGGTGCGATTTTTCTTTTTCTGGTTTGAAAACTGCTGTGCGTGTCTGTATTGATAAAAGCGGTCCCCTGACCGATTCAGATAAAAACGATATTTGTGCCGCTTTTCAAACGGCCGTTGTCAAACAGATGCAAGATCGACTGGAACATGCCCTGGCAACCTTTCGGTCCCGCTATCCCCGAGCCCGTGATTTAGTTGTCGCCGGCGGTGTCGCCGCCAACGGGGCGGTCCGGAGCATGATTCAAGGATTAGCCGATAAAAACGGAATGATATTTTCGGCACCGCCCATTGGTTTATGTACCGATAACGGTGTAATGATTGCTTGGGCGGGATTAGAACGCTTTCGGTTGGGATTGACGGATTCGTTTGATTTTCGGCCACGGCCGCGGTGGCCATTGGACACCCTGACGCACGCATAAAAAATTTTATTTTTTGCTTGCTTTTTGCATAAAATTTTGTAGAATAAAGGCATTCAAACAGAAAGGCAACATGAAACACAAGGGTATCGGATTGGCGAAGATTCATCGGTTTTTGACCGAAGTGGCTTTTTCCCCTTTGTACAGCCTTTGGATAAATAACCGGAACTCCCTGAAATATCAGGGGGTTTTTTCATTTAACTCCCGTTTTGAAAGGAAACAACAATGACAAAGTATATCTTTATTTTAGGTGGAGTCGTATCATCTTTGGGCAAAGGAATCGCTTCGGCCGCTACCGGTTCGTTATTAAAGGCCCGCGGCTACTCCGTTCGTATGCGTAAAATGGATCCTTATCTGAACATTGATCCCGGTACCATGTCCCCCTATCAACACGGAGAAGTTTTTGTAACCGATGACGGGGCCGAAACGGATTTGGATTTGGGGCATTACGAACGATTTACTGGCGTGAATTGCCACAAAACGGACAGTATTTCCGGTGGCCGAATCTATTATAACGTTATTCAAAAAGAACGGCGCGGGAATTATTTAGGGGCAACGGTTCAGGCTATTCCCCATGTCACCAACGAAATCAAAGATTTTTTGAAATCAGATCTGCATGGTGAAGACTTTGTGTTATATGAAGTCGGCGGCACAGTCGGCGATATTGAAGGCACTCTTTTTTTGGAAGCCATTCGTCAGTTTTCAAATGAAGTGGGACGCCAAAATGTCTGTATCCTGTTTTTAACGTTATTACCGTATATTGATACAGCGGGTGAATTAAAAACAAAACCGACTCAGCATGCCGTCAAAACGTTGATGGAATCGGGTATTCAAGCCGATATTTTATTGTGTCGCAGTAAAGTGGCTTTAGGGGCCGATGAACGGCGTAAACTGGCTTTATTTTGCAATGTGGCACCGGACGATGTGATTATGGCTTTGGATGCCGATAACATTTATAAGATCCCCCTCACCTATCATGAACAAGGTCTGGATGTTCAAGTCCTAAAACATTTTGGCATGTTAGAAAACAGTCAAGAACCCGATTTGAATGATTGGAAAAGGATTATCCATACCTGCCAACACTATGAAAAGGAAGTTAAAATCGCCGTTATCGGCAAGTATTGCGGTTTATTGGAAGCCTATAAATCCCTACACGAAGCCCTGACTCATGCCGGCATTGCCAACAATGCCAAAGTGCACATAACTTGGATTTCTGCCGAAGAACTGGAAGGAAAACCGCAAGAGGAAGTAGATACACTTTTGAAACCTTATGCCGGTATTTTAATCCCGGGCGGCTTTGGCGTACGAGGTATTGACGGAAAAATTAAAGCCATTCGCTATGCGCGCGAACATCAGGTACCTTTCTTCGGTATCTGTTTGGGCATGCAAATGGCGGTTGTGGAAGCCTGTCGCAACTTACTGCACATTGACAACGCCGGATCGGCGGAATTCGGCGGGAATTGTACCCCGGTGATTTCTAAAATGAAAGTATGGGAACAAGACGGACAGAAACAAATTCGTCCCGATAACGGCGACCTGGGGGGAACTATGCGTTTAGGGGCTTACCCCTGCGTCCTGCAAGCCGGCAGTTTGGCGGCCGCTATTTACGGAAACGCCGAAACAATTCGGGAACGACACCGGCATCGTTATGAAATGGATATTTCATACGAATCGGCGTTGGCAGAGAAAGGGTTGATGGTATCGGGAAAATCTCCGGACGGGTTATTGCCGGAAATTGTTGAAATACCCTCTCATCCATTTTATATCGCCGTACAATTCCACCCGGAATTTACGTCACGCCCCGGACATCCCAATCCGATTTTTCAAGCTTTCGTGGCCGCAGCTTTGAAACACGGATACCTGGTGTAAGCCGCTTCCGAAAGCCGGGGGACTTTTATGCATGGATACAAGGCCACTTCAAAATGGCATCAATATCCAAAACATTCAGGACGCCGTCCCCATTCAAGTCCCCTTGTTCCAAAGTACCGGCACATTGATGACAACAATACATCAACTTCAAATACTTCTTTTCCAATAAAGGGGGCACTATATCCGACATCTTCTCATCGGGATACAATTCGTGGAAAAAAGTATAGAGTCCTTTGGTATGTTTACGACGATTACACGTCTCGCAAGCAAAAACCATATTATGAATGGCTTGTATCTTATCACATTGTGGGCAACGATCGTTGATGTGAATACTTTTGGGGATAATATGTTCTTGTGTTAGTTTCTCGGTTGTACCACAATAAGCGCACTTTTTCTCGGCTTGCGCGAACTGTATATCTTCCCGCAAAATATCCGACCAAGACAGTTCTCCGGATTGCAACTTGCGAAATGTGTTTTTGATAAAGCCGTAGTACTTCTTTTTGGCGGTCGCATTATCGCCGGTTTGATAAGCGCTTTTAGCAATAATTTTGGCGTATTGATAGAAAATTAAATCACGAATGGTTTGAACACTTTTATCCGGCATAATAAGATACTCCTGAATTAAACTGAATACAGTGTACTTTATTTTGGAACCCGTTGCAACAATTTTGATTGACTGAAACCCGATTTTATGATATCATTTTTTAATGGATAAAGTAGAGATATTTCAATACATTATCAGCAGCCTGGCACACGCGACAAATTTTGAGAGATTTTTGTCTCAAACATTTACTGCGGATGGTCGCGATTGGACCGCCGGACAATTTTTATACAAGCATTTCTTTGATCAGATTCCGGCTTTTAACGCCGCTGCCGCAACCTTGGGAACTGCAATAGTAAGATGCAATTTTCTTTGTTTTTCTTAATTGTTGATAACCTGTTGTTGCTTTTGTCGTATTCTTTCCCTCATTTTGAATAACTTAAACCAATTAAACTGTGTTTTTTGAACCCTTCGTGCAGGAAGAAATCCCGGCATTTTTCGGTAGACTGGATATAAATATCCGTTGTCGGATAAAGTTCTTTTAACTTGTCCAACATCGCTTTGGCGATTCCTTGATTCCGATACGATGACAAAACCACGCATTCCACGATTTGTGTATCGTGTGCGCTGTCCGTCAGATATCTGATCATACCGACCAAGTGTTGTCCGTCCTTTGCCGTCACGAAATGAGAGTTCCGATAAGCAGTTTCAAATACTTGCTCGGCACCGATATAATCGGCGGCAGTCCCCCACCCGGCATCCAGGTATAATGCAATACCGTCTTTTACTTTGGGTGTTTCGTCTTCTGTTATTGTGTACATGTCAAGCCTCCTTTTACTGTATGCAAACCCAGTTTACCGAAATAAAAAACAAAATTCAATTAAAAAATTTATTTTTTTACTTTTGAGTGTAAATATTCATATGACTCCCGATGGTGGTTTTTTATGTATAGAAAACAACAAAGGAGACAGATTTCCAATATTGATACCAGAAGTTAAAAATCAAAGAACAAATGATTTAAGGCAACAAGAGGGATTAAAGAAACAAGCAAAAGGAAATGCTATTGAAAGATTAGGAAAAAATGTTCTCCGAGATAGTTTTGTCCAAACAACCAACACGGCAATCAACGAGATCTTTTCCTTTATTCCTTTTTTATAAGACCAAATATTCATACCTTAAAAACGATTGTCTGTTTTTAGATAAACTCAAATCCTTTTTTAACAGGTTTCAGGGTATTGTTTCCCCCATTTAACTCTAATTGTGTTATTTTGGGGATAAAATAGGTGCGTTTTGTGATTAAAAGTGATACGATTATCACCCCCTTATAAGTTTTCCACCCCAACGCGTTTCAAATATCGGCACAAGGTGGTCGGGTGGACATTCATTTGGCGGGCAATTTGTGCCTGACTGAGGCCCTTGTCAAACAATTTCTTGATTTTTTTCTGATTTTTGGACAATTTTAACGCCTTTGCCTGCGCCCCAACGGGTCGCCCCAACTTGATATGCTGTTCTTTCAGTTTATTCAAAGATATTTTGATTCGTGTGGAAATATGATCTCGTTCTATCTCGGCCGCCAATCCGAAAGTATATGCCATAATCTTGGAGTATAAATCATCTTTAAACTGATAATTTTCCTTGATACTGATAATCGTAACGCCTTTATTGACGGCATTTTGAAGAATACCCGCCAGTTCATACAGGTTGCGCCCCAACCGTGAAATTTCGGTGATAATCAAGGTATCCCCCGCAACGGTTTTGTCCATCAAAGTCCCCAACGCCCGTTTGTTCAGAGGTTTCCGACTGCTGATATTTTCTTCCACCCACCGGTCTATGCGCAAGGCATTGTGATTGGCATATTCCTGAATAGCAAAATGTTGATTTGAACAAGTTTGTTTCTTTTCCATAGAACACCGACAATAACCGTATATCATAGTTTTTCTCCTTTCATTTATTTATCTGAAAAACAATCTTTTTTACCAAAAAAGCATTAGCAAAAAAACATCTGTTAAAAAGCAAGCACTTTTTTACAAAAAATGAAAAATAATTTCAGACGCTTTAATTCATTGAAATATCAACAAAATATGTGATTTTGACCCGTTTTCCCTTGCTTCCCAAAACCGACCATTGCGAAAACAGATGTTTGTGTAATATAGAAAACGAAGGGAATTCCCCCTTCAACTTTGATATATTAAAGAAAGGAAATATAATGAAATACACAAAAACAGCGATTCGGGAGTTATCTCAACGGTATCGCGCTATATTAAAAAAATGTTTATTCTTAAACGCGGTGGCAATCGGATTGCTTTGCGCAACCCATGCTCATGCTGCTATCAATGTTCAAGAAGGTACAACTGATATTACCGATTCTGTGATTGCCGCGGTTTTAGATAATTCCAAAACGGCATTTGCGGATGGTTCGTATAATACGACCACTTGGGATTCGGCCACCAACACCCAGGTGACGGGAACGGAGAAAACGACAGCCGAAGTTACTGCACCGGGTGCTGCGCCAACGGCCGACAACATTAGTTTAGACTTGTCCACAGGTTCTACAAACTTGTCAGCGGTAGCCGGTGGTACATATACCCTTACCGATCCGACAACAGATCCGACCGCGGTGACTTTGGACAAGACGACTTATACCTACACAACAACCAAAGCCGATGGATCAACGACGACAGTTGGATTGGATCAAGCGGTTTCCAAGGATGATTATAATTTTACAACTTCTTCCGCAGCGAATCGTGTAGATGGCAAAACCAGCTTGAATATTGAATCCGGTCAAGTGAGTCGTTCAGATTATCAATTTTCAGTTGATGGCACTTCATATAATTTGAGTGATTTTTGGGGTGAAGATGGGAAATTAGATTTTAATAAGGTGAACGAATTAGGATCTGACGCACAAACTGCTGCTATAGATGCAAGTAAGGCTTATGACAACGATCAGAAGGCCTACGGGAATGTTTTGGGTTATTATGAGGCGGCACAATCGGCGTATGATGCAGCCAATACATCATTTGATGCTGACCAAGAAAAGGTGAATGCGGGCATTGAAGACCTGCGTCAGCAAGTTGGCGAATATGAAGCCGCCAAGACGACTTATAACGCCTATGACACAGCAAAAACAGGGGCGGATAAATATAAAAACTCTCTGTCAAAGGTTATGGATGACAAAGCCGAAACAAAAGCAAACGCAGCCATTTCTGACGCGTTGGCCGAAGGTGGAAACATCTCTGATGCTATTAATTCTGCCGACACTCAAATTCGTCAAGACTTCGCCGATGCGGATACGACTTTGAAAACGTCTTTGGAAGGTCAGATTAGTGATGAAAAGACCCGCGCCGAACAGGCAGAAGCAACTTTGGACACAAAGATTGATACAGAAATCACTGCCCGTGAAACAGCGGTTAATGAAATCAACGATAAAATCGGTGATTTAGGGGCCTTTACAGGTTCTATGACCGGCAATATCAGCAACGGGACGGATAGCAATGCCGAAACCGTGTCTGGTGCGATTGCCAACATTGACGCGACATTGGGGACTATTCACGGTTTGAATGCTAAACGTGGCGAAGATGCCAAGGGTAATTTGGCCACAGGAACAACCGTGGAAGATCACTTGACGGCTCTGGATGACGCGATTGGTAATCGTGCGAACCTGAGTGGTCAATATGTTTCTAACGCAGATGTGGCTTCTAACCTTCAATC
The DNA here is from genome assembly GCA_934202735.1 of uncultured Alphaproteobacteria bacterium. GTDB lineage: Bacteria > Pseudomonadota > Alphaproteobacteria > CAAHEQ01 > UBA3637 > CALXZG01. Next base: position 231,261 of record CAKPYH010000002.1, read on the forward strand.
TTTGAACGATGGGTTAGAGGGTGAAGTCTCTCGTGCCACGGCCGCTGAAGCCGTTTTAGATGGTAAAATCACCGCTGAAACGACTCGTGCCACGGCCGCCGAAGAGGCCATTCGTTCGGATTTGCGTAATACGCAAGTTCAATACGAAGCGCGTTTCAGCAACATTGAAAGCAAGATCAACAAGTTGGAAGACAAAATGGAAAAAGGCTTGGCGGCAACGGCTGCTTTGGCTGGCTTACAACCTTTGTCCAATGCGCATCAAACACAGTTGAGCGCAGCCGTTGGTGGTTATGGTAGCAATCAGGCTTTGGCCGTTGGTGCGTTCCACTACATCAATGACAGAACATTGTTGAATGCGGGTGCTGCCTATGGCGGAAACAGCAATGTATCTTACAAGGTTGGGATCACTTTTGGTTTCTAATCTCTGTGATACAAAACAAGGTGAGAGGGAAGTTCTTTCCCTCTCACTTTATAAACAAGGAGTAAACAATGAATATCAAATACTTAAAACAGATCAAAGCACGAACTTACGCTAAAATAATCGGCCTTACGGCCATCGTGGCATGTGCTTGGGGTTTGGGAAGTCATTACACCCAACCTAAAATTGCTGTTGTCAATATGACTGCTGTCGCGACTCAATCGGCGGAATTAAATCAATTAAAGCGCAGTAATTCCGAACGACTGAATGAATTATCCCTCTGGTTGGATCGGGCCAAGCAAGAAATCAATGCTGAAAAGAAGAAAGCCAAACGGGAAAATCTGGCCCGCGAGTATAAAGAGATTGCTCAAAAACGCAATGCTGAAATCAAAGCGGATTATGACAAGGGAATGTCAGCAATCGCACAAAATATCAATGAGTTGATTGACAAAACAGCCAAAAAATACGGTTGTCGCACCGTGTTTAATCGTTCCGCCGTCCTTTCCGGCGGGATTGACATTACCCAAGAAGTTGTATCTGCCTTGAAGTAGATATAAAAAAATACATTTTTCTGATAAATACTCCATATAGACAACTGATATGGAGTATTTTTTATGGGAACAAAATATCAAGAAATGGATTTGAACAAGCATTTTGAAGACTTGCGGGAATGGATGAACAGACCCGATTCCTTTGACGAAGTCCTGCGCAAAACAAGAGTACATGTTTTATAAAATAATCCTTTATTCCCTTGAAACGAATCTAAAAATGTGATACATTAAAGCCACTTGTCATTTCAAGTGGTGATTCATTGATATGAACAGGGATATGTTTCAAAGGTTGAAAAATCAGGGAAAAAAAATGGGAAATAAAGTGCCAGTCCCGGCAAATCATTGAATTTCAAATGAAAAATGGTGCCGACGGAGAGACTTGAACTCCCGACCCACTGATTACAAATCAGTAGCTCTACCACTGAGCTACGTCGGCTATCTGCAAGATAGCGTTTATTATAAACGATAAAAAAAAGAATTGCAACATTTATTTCGGATAATTTCAATTTTTTTTCATTTATTCTCTCGGCATACCCGGCACCATTCAAAGTGAACTTGGAATCAAACGCGTCTGCTTTTTATATCCTTGTTATTTTGAACCGAATGAAAATAGCGATATAAAGTTGTTTTATGTACCGAAAATAACTGTGCTATCGTTGCTTTTGATACACCTTGTTGGACCAATCGGCTTATTTTTCGCCGATTCTTGTGCAAACGTAATCGGCGTAGACTTTTTCCGACAGGACGCCCCAATGTTCGGCCTTCTGCTTTTAATCGGTGCATGGTTTCACGAGTCCGATCTTGCAATAATTTTTTAGATAACTCGGCGGTTAAGCCAAAAGCGAATGCCAATACTTTGGATTGTATATCATTCCCTAAGCGATAATTTTCTTTCAAAGTCCATACCTGACATTCCCGACTTAAACAAAATTCCAAAATATAAAACAGTTCATTGATAGACCGGCTTAAACGAGATATTTCGGTGGTAATTAAAATATCACCCGCCTTCAGAGTATTTAATAAAAACCATAATTGACGTTGCTTTAATCGTTTAGATGATGATATCTGTTCTTCTACCCACCGTTCTATGGTCATATTATTTTCCCGTGAAAAACGTTCAATAGCATAATGTTGGTTGATTTCACGTTGATGTGTGGTTGACACACGGCAATATGCGATATAAGTCATGTTTTCTCCTTGTTATAATGGTAAATAAATCGCATTCCGATGATTCACGATTTTTGTAAAATAATCAAACCGAAAACAGTCAAAAAAGGATACTATACGATGTATAATTGTTGTATGATATGTTTATTCTCCATAGGATTACAAGGACTTCTATCCCCTGAATCTCCGGTGTGGCCCGAAGATGGCAATACTAAAAAAAGGAGCCGGAAGATGACAGGGGATAGTGAATGCCTGGGTTATCTTACGATGAGTTTTATTTTTTCGGAGACGCTGGGAACAGATGAGAACGGCGGGTCGCGGTGTACGCAAGATTCGGAATGTTCGGGATGTCAGACGTGTGTACGCGGATTTTGTACCGATACCGATGCCGCATGTTCGGGGAATACGCCCTATTGTGTCAACGGTACCTGTCAAGGTTGTCATGCCGGTGAGTTTCAAGACACCAAAGGAAAATGCCATGCCTGCGGCGGGGATAATGTGGTTGAACATGTGGACCAATCTGAGTGTACTAAATGTCAAGGACAACGGTTTTATTACGCCAATTATCAGCGATGTATCCCGTGTTCAAACGATGCTTATCCCTGGCAGTATGCTGCTGAACAGTCTTCCTGTTTGGCGTGCGGGAACCGGACATGGAAGAATGGGACATGCAATTTCTGTGCCGGAACCGTTAGTGCCGATGGGACAACATGTGAATAACAAAAAAAACACTCCGCCGATGGCGGAGTGTTTCATGTCAATCTTAAAAGGAGTTAAGAACGGAATAACGGCAAGAAGGTTATTTTGAAATGAGATTATGAGGGGTATTACCATAACAAGCCATCATTCCGTTCTTGAACGCCATTCTACACCTTTTTTATTTTTTTGTCAAGATATTTTTTTACTTTTAACTCAACATTATTATAACTACCTGAAATAACGACCTTATCACCACGTTTTAGATCGTCATCAGATGAAGCCATCCAGACGGTATCGCCAACGGCAACCTGATATTTTCCTTCCTTGACGGCCGTCACAGTAACCACTTTACCCATCAGTTGTGCAACCGGATCGTTCAATTTCTTGTATTCTTCAGGCATATTGATCCGAAAAATCAATCGGCCATAAACTTTCCACCCCAGCAGGGCGAATCCTACGGACAAAAAACCGACACTAACCAGTTGTGCCAACAAACTGATGTCCGGAATGCAATAGACAATTCCCGCCATAACCAGTGCCGCAAATCCGAACCAGATCAGGTACGTCCCGGGAATAATCAGTTCCAGAATCGTCAAAACGACTCCAATCAGCAACCATTGCATGAACAAGGACATGATACCCCCCTATTTCCGATGAGCCGGCGTGGTCGGTTTCAGCACCTCTTTAGCCACTTCGGCGATACCGGCCAGAGATCCGGCCACATTCGTCATATCCATCGGCATCATCAACAATTTTTGATTGGGAGATGTTACAATACCTTGCAGTGCTTCAATGTATTTTTGGCCCAAAAAGTAATTGATGGCATTCATGTTCCCTTTGGCAATCGCGTCCGAAACCATTTTGGTTGCATTGGCTTCGGCTTCGGCCGAACGTTCGCGGGCTTCAGCCTGTAAAAAGGCCGTCATTTTTTTCCCTTCGGCATCTAAAATAGCGGCTTGTTTTTCACCTTCGGCCCGTAGAATTTCAGATTGGCGAATCCCTTCGGCATCCAAAATAGCAGCGCGTTTGTCCCGTTCAGCTTTCATCTGACGCGCCATGGCATCAATCAAATCACGCGGCGGTGTAATATCCCGAATTTCAACACGCGTCACCTTGACACCCCAAGGGATAGTGGCTTCATCCACAACGGACAGCAATTTGTGGTTAATCATATCCCGTTGTGATAACAACTCATCAATTTCCATGGACCCGATCACCGTCCGGATATTGGTCATAATCAAGTTCAAAATAGCCGCATGTAAATCGCGTACCTGATAGGCGGCACTGACGGCATCTTGAATTTGGAAGAACAACACACCGTCCACACTAACCATCGCGTTATCTTTTGTAATGGCTTCCTGAGACGGCACGTTCAAGACCTGTTCCATTTTGTTCAAGCGAGCCCCAATCCGTTCCACAATCGGGACAATAAAGTGTATGCCCGGGGACAACGTTTTTGTAAACCGACCAAAACTTTCAACCGTATATTCATATCCTTGGCGTACGATTACGACCGAAGTCACAATGATAAAAAATGCCAAGACAACAACTGCTATTCCTAAAGTTCCCATTTGTGTTTCCTTTCAATACTAGGGATTATCATAATTCATCCGGGGCGGCAAATTCCTAAGACGCACCAGATACGGTTTTAGAAGTTTATCGCGACTGAGAATATGTCCAACCAACCATAAACTTAAAAAATCAGATGTACGAACCGCAATTTCTTTTTTCTTGTCCAAATCCACAGCATTTTCATACTCCAACCGGAATTCGGATATATTTTTGATGAATGTCCGATGGGCCTGCATGTGAGCCGCACTATCGGGGAAAGCAATCCGTTCCATAATATCTTCTTCATGCGAAAAGTGATCGCATACATAATTATAACACTTGTCAAAGACCCATTCCATCGCCGCAAAATCACCGGCCCGTGCCACCACCAATGCCCGATTCACTACATTCAGGAAATCATGATGTTCCTGATCCAAAGGCAGGTAGTCTAAACTCATCTGATCTCGCCAAGAAATAATCGGCATGTTTTCTTCCTTTCAAACATTAAACAAGAAGTGCACGACATCACCGTCCTGCATCACATAGGCTTTACCTTCCTGCCGCAGTTTGCCGTTTTCACGCGCCCCCACTTCTCCGTGATGGGCCACATAATCTGCGTATGACACCACTTCGGCCCGAATGAACCCCCGTTCAAAATCGGTATGAATAATACCGGCTGCCTGCGGGGCCAAACATCCTTTTTTCATTGTCCAGGCATGGGCTTCTTTGGGACCGCTGGTAAAAAACGTTTCCAACCCCAACAACGCGTAGCCGGCCTTGATAATTCGGCTGAGACCGGTTTCGCTTAACCCCAAAGCATCCAAAAATTCGCGTTGTTCAACCGGATCGGTCAGTTGTGCCACTTCGGCTTCAATCGCTGCCGAAATAATGACGCTGGAATTTCCTTGCTTCCGGGCCATTTCCTGAACCAAACGTGCGTACTCATTACCGGTAGCGGCAGCGGATTCATCCACATTGCACACATACAAAACCGGCTTGCCCGTCAACAAGCATAATCCGTCAAACAAGCGGGCCGAATCCGCATCTGCCGGCCGGGCCAAGCGGACAGGTTTTCCCCCGTGCAACATATCCAGAGCCGGTTTCATAACGGCCAGTAATTGTTTAGATTCTTTATCCCCGGCTTGTGCTTTTTTTTGCACACCGACAATCCGTTTTTCCAAACTGTCCAAATCGGCCAGCATCAGTTCCATTTCCACCGTTTCTGCATCCCGTATCGGGTCCACAGACCCTTCCACATGCACGACATCAGTATCATCAAAGCACCGCAGTACATGGATAATCGCATCCACTTCCCGGATATTGGCCAGGAATTGATTGCCCAAGCCTTCTCCTTTGGAAGCCCCCTTTACTAAACCGGCAATATCCACAAACTCAAGTTGAGTCGGCACAATTTTTTCCGCCCGATCAATTTGTTGTAAAGTCATCAAACGATCATCGGGTACAGCCACCCGCCCCACATTCGGTTCAATGGTGCAAAACGGATAATTGGCCGCCTGAGCATTCACGGTAGCCGTCAACGCGTTAAACAAAGTTGATTTGCCTACATTCGGCAATCCGACAATTCCACAATTAAATCCCATACGTTCAATCCTTTTCTTAATCAATTTATCACATTATGGAAGAAAGAAAGAGATAAGTCAACATTTTTTTATCTTTTTACCATTTCCGGATCCGGTTCCATGGAGAGATTATGAACATTCTGTCAAAGAGACTTGATTTTTGTCTGAAAAACAGGCATATTATTTCGGAGGAGAAAAAAGAACATGACAACATTATCAGATTCCATTGCTCGGAGGCGGACATACTATGCCTTATCCGCCGAAACCCCGATATCCGATGACAAAATTAAAAGCTTGATTGAAGAGGCATTAAAACACACACCTTCACCGTTCAACATGCAAAGTACGCGTGCAGTGCTGCTTCTGGGGCAAGCGCACACACAGGTGTGGGATATTGCTTTGAACATTTTACGCGGAATTGTATCAGACAAACAACTGCCCGCGACCACCGATCGAATCACAAGTTTTCGGAATGCCTATGGCACTATTTTGTTCTATGATGACCAAAACGTCATCAAAAAATATATGGATAAATTTCCGCTATACCGGGATCAATTTCCCGTGTGGACGCAACAAGCCGCCGGTATGTTGCAATCTAATATCTGGATGTTATTGGAAGATGTCGGATTTGGGGCTTCCTTGCAACACTATAATCCCTTGATTGATGAAAGTGTACAAGATATGTGGCACCTGCCACACCATTGGAAATTGGTGGCACAGATGCCCTTCGGTATCCCCGTTGAATCCCCGGCCGAAAAAGAATTTGTCCCCCTGAAAGAACGCTTTATCATGATAAAGGAATAACAATATGAATACACTCCCCCGCTTGCAAATTGATTTGAACGGTATCTTACACAATTATCGGACCTTTGCCGCCGCCCGTGCCTATGCCGACACCGTAATGGCCGCCGTTGTCAAAGATAATGCCTACGGCCTGGGGGCCCGGGCCGTTGCAGATATCCTTTACCGCAACGGTTGTCGGACTTTTTTTGTGGCCCACGGCACGGAAAAAGGGCAGATTTCGGGCTATACGCCGTATTTGCAAAACGCACATGTGGCGGCGTCCAAGAAGTATCTGGGACAAATTGTGTCGGTGCAAATCACCGGGGCAACAGCCACTTCGCTCAGCGGAAAAATCGTGGCAAAGCAGAGTGATTGACAGATTTTAAAAAATGGCGTGTTCGTTTTATGACGGCAAAGTAGAATTTGCATGGTAGCGAGAAAAAATTTGACACAAATAAATTATTGTGGTATAATAGCAATGTAGAGTCTGATATTACAAGGAGGTTCACAATGACTTTTAAGAAAACACTGACCGGGATTGCTTTGGCTGCGGGAGCCATGGTGGCGCCGATGACCAAGGCTGAAACAAAACCGGCGGATACACCGGCAAAAACTCAGGAAGCCACGCAAGGTGAAAAAATTACAATGCCGGCCTGGATCCCAACAACTGCCGACGGTAAGTTTGACGAGAAGAGAGCCCATGAACAAGCCGATATGCTGTGGCAAGAAAATGGCGATGCTATTCAGAAATATGCCGATGATGTGGCTGCCGGTGTGCCGGAAGAAATTGCCTTTACCAAGTTTGCTCACAAATTGGCAAAAGGTGATAAAGAACAAGAAAAACAAATCCTGTCTCTGTATGACGCCGTCAAAAAAACACGCGAGCAACGCAAAGGGAATATGACAGATGATTCGTTTTTCGCAGCGTGTAATGCAGGAGCGTTGTCTTTTGTATTTTTGGTTCTTTCTTCTTCTTTGTTAGGAGAAATGAACGATAAAAAAGTGGGGCGCTACTTGAGCATTGCTAATGTTACCGCATTGGCGGTATTCACTCTATTAAAATGGGTAAATCCAAATCAAGTTACAAAAGACACATTTGTTGACTTTCAAAAACAAATGCATCAAGCCTATACGCAACAAATAAATGGCGATAAGAACTATACGATAACCGACATGGCAACGGCCCGGAAGATGATCCAAATGGCGCAAGGCGTCAAAAGGGCAGAAAGATAGGTCATTTTGGCTTGGATTTATGAAAAGCCCGTCGGTGTGAAACGGTGGGCTTTTTTGTTGGGAGAAGAAAATGTTGCATTTCGGAAAAATGAATTTCGTACGATAGGACAAAAAAGCCTGTTCCATTCTGTGGAGCAAGAATAATTCAAACAAGTGCAACACCATTGGAAATTGGTGGCACAGATGCCCTTCGGTATCCCCGTTGAATCCCCGGCCGAAAAAGAATTTGTCCCCCTGAAAGAACGCTTTATCATGATAAAGGAATAACAATATGAATACACTCCCCCGCTTGCAAATTGATTTGAACGGTATCTTACACAATTATCGGACCTTTGCCGCCGCCCGTGCCTATGCCGACACCGTAATGGCCGCCGTTGTCAAAGATAATGCCTACGGCCTGGGGGTCCGGGCCGTTGCAGATATCCTTTACCGCAACGGTTGTCGGACTTTTTTTGTGGCCCACGGCACGGAAGGCAGTGAGGTCCGAACGGTGGCTCCGCAGGCCGATATTTATGTCTTGCAAGGCTACGGCCGGGATACCCGTGATCATTTTATCCGTAGCAACCTGATTCCCGTTTTGAACACACCTGCTCAAATATCTCTGTGGCATCAGGATCAACCCAATCAACAACGGCCGGCCTTACAGGTGGAAACCGGATTAAACCGATTGGGCCTGACGGCGACACAGGTGGCAACCATGACAGAAACCGAACGCAACACCTTTGGGCTCATCCTTTCTCATTTGGCCTGTGCGGACAATCCGGCCCACCCGCAAAACCAAGAACAACGACAAGCCTTTCAACAGATCCGCACCCTGTTTCCCCACGCCCAGTATTCACTAGCAGCGTCTGACGGTTTTCTGTTAGGCAAAACCTATCAGTTTCATATTGTGCGTTTAGGGGCCGTTTTGTATGGTCTCAACCCTGTCCCCCATGCAAGCCTGCATAGCCAAAATGTCGTGCAATTCAGTGCCCCTGTCTTGCGTGTATGCTCGGTTCCCGGCGGTGCGGCCATTGGTTATGGTGCCGACTATATCACCCCCGCACCCCGCCGTATTGCCACACTTTCCGTAGGCTACGGCGATGGTGTTTTCCGTTCTTTCTTTCCGCAGGGCCGCCTTTGGTTTAATACACCGGCCGGTTGGATAGATGCCCCCGTTGCGGGTCGTATTTCTATGGATAACCTGATGTGCGATATAACCGATATACCCCCCGAATATGTCAAAGAAGGAGATTGGGGCTATTTGATCTATGACGGATGGACGGCCGATGAGATGGCCGCCACCTGTGGCACAATCGGGTATGAAGTCCTGAGTGCTATCGGCCACGGCATTCGGGCACAACGCACATATATTTAACAAATTTTAAAAATTTATGTTGATTTTTGAATCAAAATGTGCATAATAGAGCACATACCCTGATGGGCTATCGTCTAATGGTAGGACAGCGGATTCTGATTCCGTCAGTCTTGGTTCGAGTCCAGGTAGCCCAGCCACTTACCCAGATTATCTTGTTGAAATTAAATATAATAAAGATAAAGAAAAAATTAAATCAAAAAGTTGATATAATGGATATAGAGGCAGAACAGACGGAATTTCATAATGTAATGAAAAAACTCATTATAAATAGATATAGTTCTATTGCTTTTTATATAAACACAGAAAATTTGAAAAATACTATTACACCACAGGAATATATAAAAGAGATACAATCACACTGTAAAACAATAGCTTATGATGAGATGCATGGAAAGGAGATAACATTTGATGGTAGGGACAGATAATCATCATCTACAGATACAAGGATCAGAAGGAATAATATTACATAAAGGCAATATTGTTCTCGGTATGCAAAAACAGAAAAGATGGTATACCTTATCTAATGATGAACGAGCAGCAATCATAAAAACAATAGGTGGACAAGTCTCAGATTCTGATAAAAATGATACTAGAATAACTCTGTTTCGGGAAATAACCGAAGAAATAAAAGGTTTAAAATCTCAAGATATAACTATAAGCCAAAAGCCTATTTTTACAAAGAAAGTTCGAATGAACGCAATAAATCCGTACGAACAAACGTCAAATTTAACCATGGAAGCAGATTTTTATTTTGTAAAAATTAGTAAAAAAATAAAAATTTTTCCAAACGATTTGCCCGCATTATTAGAAATTCCAATCAATGCCTTGATAAAATTAGAATTTTGCAACAATATAGATTTAGATAATTTACGCAAATTTTTGATTTTAAATCAACCAAATGATATTAATCTGCCAAAGCGTTGCGCCCTTATGATCCCTAATGAAGTAAAAGACTTTATTAAAGAATTGTAAGAAAATATATTCATTTTATATAGAGTTTATTGTATTAAAAATCGAACTACCTTTTGATTTATCCCAGGAAAATATTTCCGTATTTTTTATTCTAATATCTAAAAAGTGTTTTTCAAATTCGGCTTGGTTAAAATTGTTTCGATTGGCCGCATAATATATTGTCATTCTGATAACACCACCATGCGTAACAATTAATGTATTTTGACATTCATCCAATTCGTCAAAGAAAGATTTAACTCTTTTATACAGATTCGCTAAAGATTCTGCATGAAATTCGTCGGGATGATGATTAAAAATATTCCATGTTTCATCCGATATATGATTTGACAGCATCCCTTGCAAATCACCAAAATTTATTTCCCGTAATCTGGTATCGAAGGTAATAGAACGGGATAAAAAACGGTTAATTATTTCTGCCGTTTCTTTAGCCCGTAATAAATCTGAAGAAATGATTTTATCTATTTTAATTGAGACCAGTTTTTCCCCGGAAAGGAATGCTTCGTGTCTTCCTGTAGCATCAAGAGAAATATCAGCGTGTCCCTGTAATCTGCGTACCGCATTCCAATTGGTTTGTCCATGCCTGACTAAATAAATCATGTTTATTTTTACCTTCAAATAGAAATATACCAAAATAAGAATAAAAAAACAAATAAAATTTATACAAACTTACAATCTAATCACGAATTTTATAAAATAATTCACTTTCTTAAAAAAATCCAAAGACGATCTTGACATTGATCGAAAAATGTGTCACAGTCGAGCGGTACAGGTGACTGTGACAGAATTTTGTCTAACGCAAAAAACGTTGCCGAACAATAGGATATTTCGGGGTTCCCGGTGGTTTCCAGGTAGCCCAGCCACTTACCCAGATTATCTTGTTGAAATTAAATACAATAAAGGTAAAGAAAAAATGATTTTTCCGACACAAATGGAACTGGATAACCTGATATTAAAGAAACCGTCCACGGAATTTGCAGGACAAGTGGCCGACTTGGTTCTGCGTAATCAGGAAGAGTTTAAATTTATTCCCTGGACACGCGGTTACACAACTGTCTCAAAAGCGGAAGAAAACCTGAAATCAATGGCAGAAAAATGGGAAAAATTAAGCATTACCTACTTTATATTCAAAGCGGAAAAATTAATCGGCTATGCGGGTCTTCATGTGCGGGATGCCAAACAGGTTGCCGAAATCAGTTATTATTTGGACAAAGATTATACCGGACACGGATACATTACAGAGATGATTAAAAAACTGCAACAAATGTTTTTTGAACAAGGCGGTCATCGCTGTGAAATCTTTTGTAATGAGACAAATAAGCGGTCTTGTGCCGTTGCCGAAAGATTAAACTATCGTTTGGACGGCACAATGCGGGAATATGAATTGATGGACGGCGTTTATCAGGGCGTTCGCATTTATTCCAAATTATCAACGGATTAATCATCCGTTAATTTATGCGCATCAGATTCTCTGCTTTACAGGTCATCGGGGTTTGAAATACTTTTTGTCTTACAATCACGTTTCTTCAATACACCTGATTTTTACGAAAATCAATACTTTTATTATGACGAAACAGCTGCCTGTCAACTCTATAATGATATTTCAAAATTATATCATAATTTGGAAAATTGTTTTAAGCCATAGTTGAAAGAAAAATTGCAAATAATTTTTCACATCATGTTCTCCATTTTACTTACATTCTAACCTGATTTCATAATCTTCTTGATTTTCTGCCAATCGTTTCTCTTCTTGAAAAATATATTCCACTTCCGCTGAGGTTAAAGGTCTTGTTTGAGAATCATTCAAATAGCAATAGGCTGATGGGATGAATCCATCAAGAGTGACATTTAATTTACCAGACCGATCATAATGATTCGCGATATAGAAAGCATGCTCTTTATCTAAATTTTTGGAAGAAATAGAAACTCTCTGCAAAACACCTGATGAGTTAAAATGTCTTCCTAAAACTATATTATTTTTCATTATAGTCTCGCTTTTTAACTGGCCATTCAGGTAAAAATATCTAAATTTGATTGCCTGGCCGTCTACAACAAAAGCCTCACTGATCAATACGTTTTTCCCATTTTCTTTACTCCAAAAGGCAGTATATCCGTCTACTTTTCCATTTTTTATCGTACGTATCTGTTTACTTGTTTCATCTTCAAGAACTATCGTTCCATTGATGGGACGTCGGTTTTTATCATAAAGTATTCCGTCTTTTGTATAATCTTGTTCTATATCATCTTCTTGAATAGTATTTAACTTGGTAAAATCAACTTGCATCGGTTTGAGAACGGGTGAAGATTTGTAGTTTTCTAATTCAATTAAATACTGATGATGTAATTTTTCTTTGTCTAATATCCCTGCTGTGGCATTCAAACCTACCAAACCCGTTATCAGTATTGCCAATAAATTTATCATATCATACCGTCCTTTCAATAATAATCTCTAAACAATACCGCTTTCAAGCAAAGCGACGGTTTTATGTCCAGGATTGATTTCGGCTTGAACCCCGTAGGGCAAGATCAGTTGTGGCACCGTGTGGCCGTAATCCATATTTGTCACCACCGGCAAATCCGTACGACCAAATTCTTTCAGGCCTTTCAAAATCGCCTGATCAAACTCCGGGTATTTGGCTATCCAATTTTGTTCAGCCTCTTTTGTGGTAAACCGCTCAGTTCCCGGTCGCGCAAAGAGCAAGCCCGACAGACGTTCTAAAACACCTTGGGCCCCTAAATTGCGCATCCAATATAACACCCAATCGGCCGGCGGTTGTTCTTCGGAATCTTCCAAGAATAAGATAGCCCCGTTAAAATCATCTAAATCCGGCCAGAGTTTTGTCCCTATAATCGTGTTCATCAAAACATCGGTACATCCGCCGATAAGGGGGCCGGATACCGTTTTGTCCCCTTGAATATAACGCCAAGGGGTCGTCGGAATACGTTCACGCTTTGGTGGGTTTTCTAAACCAAAGTCCACGTTTTCCACAATGAATTCTTTGCTTTCGGGAAGAATGCCGACAGGCTCGGTTGAAAATAAAGTCTTTTTGGTATTTTCAACCATAATGTCAGGAATGCCCCCGTTTTCCGCATAGCCGAACAAAAGGGACGGCGCATAAAATGTACCAAGGCCGGCCTTAAAGCACATCATGTGATTGACGGTTGTATCGGATAGGCCCATGAAAATCTTGGGGTTATTACGGATTATTTCAAAATGTTTTTCCGCCATTAAAGGCAATAGCCGGATCGTATCATCACCACCGATATTGGTTAAAATCCCTTGAACTGCCGGATTTTCAAAGGCCCACATCATATCTTCCAAACGCCAATCAGGGTGATTATAGATTTCATCCCGCGAACATAAGGCATGTGGTGTCGGGATAACCTTGATGCCAAAGGATTCTTCTATTTGGCGGACACCTTGTTGATAGCGATTGGGAAACATACCGGCCGTACCGGACGATAAAGAAATACTGGCGATCGTATCGCCGGGGTGCAACGCTTTGGGTTTGATTAAAGGTCTCATGTGCTTTTCCTTTTCAAAATCAACCACCCCCACACAGATCCATCAGTTTGTCGGGGCTACATTACGAATCGTATCGGGTAAAACCTGGGGCAGTGGCGTACCGACAGATATCCCCGTCTGACGGGCATTATCCAAGGACTTTTTATTACGCTTGGCCCGCCGCCACCGATTGACATTTTTTTGATGTTCGTCGTACGTTGCGGCAAAAACATGGCCACCGGTTCCATCGGCCACAAAGTAAATATCATCGGTCTGAATTGGATTAAACACTGCTTCCAAGGCCGCACGTCCCGGATTGGCAATCGGCCCTTCTGGCAGGCCGTAAATCACATAAGTATTATACGGATGTTGAATCTTCAAATCCTTATATGTCAAGGCCCGTTTCATATCCAACCGACCGTCCGTGACAGCATAAATAACAGTCGGATCGGACTGCAACCGAATTTTCTTTTTCAGGCGGTTTAAAAACACCGCTGCAATACGGGGGCGTTCATCGGCCCGGGCCGTTTCTTTTTCTACAATAGATGCCATAATAACGGCCTCGGACGGTGAATTAAACGGCACTGATTTATCCCGATTTTGCCACAACCGCTCCACCGTTTCGGACATAGCCGTTTCCATCCGGCGAATCAAGGATTCCTTGGTATCGCCGTATGAATAATTATACGTTTCCGGCAAGAGTGTCCCATTGCGGGGAATCGCCGATACTTCACCGGTCAATCCCTTGTACCGATCCATCAAAGCCACAATTTGTGCCGATGTCAACCCTTCGGGTGCAATAAAGCGACGGGCCACCGTTTGGCCTTGGGTCAAGATGTTCATGACCAACTTGGCACTGGCCCGCCGGGGAAAACTGTATTCGCCTGATTTGATTTTCAAAGCATTTCCACTGGCCCGTACCCCCAGCTCAAAAATAGCGGGACTTTCAATCACGCCTTCGCGTTTTAAAAGTGTAGCCGTTTGTTTCAGGCTTTTGCCTTTGGGAATCACAACTTCTTTGGCTTCGGTCAACGGCCCGTCTTCCACAAACTGTGTGTATGTGGTCAAGACACTGCCCCCGATTAAGGACACCCCGACAAAAAACAAAAAGAAATAGATCAGAACACTATGTCGCATTTAAACTTTCTTCAAAATTAAAGTACCATTGGTTCCACCGAAACCAAACGAATTGGACAAAGCTACCCGTACTTCTTTTTCCTGAGCCGTATTCGGTACCAAGTTAAAGCCGGCCGTTTCCGGTTCCGGATTTTCTAAATTGATGGTCGGCGGCAATACACCCGTTTGAATGGACAGAGCCGAATAAATGGCTTCCACCGCGCCGGCCGCCCCCAACAAGTGCCCGGTACATGATTTTGTAGACGACATAGCCACAGGCGCATCTCCGAAAATGGTTTTCACGGCATTAAACTCTACCATATCACCCAGCGGTGTTGATGTTCCGTGTGCGTTGATATAATCCACATCTGACGGATTTAATCCGGCGCGTCGCAAAGCCGTTTGCATAGACCGCAATCCGCCATTACCGCCAGGGGCCGTGATATGATGGGCATCGCCGGTCATCGCATACCCGACCACTTCTGCATAAATCTTGGCACCGCGGGCACGGGCATGTTCGTATTCTTCCAGGACAACGGCTCCGGCCCCTTCCCCCATCACAAAACCATCGCGACCCGTATCCCACGGCCGACAAGACCGTTCAGGAGTCTCATTATAGTGTGTAGACAAGGCATGAGCCTGCATAAATCCGCCGACACCACAGGGGCAAATCGCGGCTTCAGCACCACCGGCTATCATGACATCTGCTTCATCGGCCAAAATAATGCGCGCCGCGTCCCCAATCGCATGGGTCCCGGTGGCACAGGCCGTCACAACGGCATGCGCAGGGCCCTTCAAATGGTACTTAATGGAAACATGTCCCGCAATTAAATTGATCAAAGCCGAGGGAATAAAGAACGGTGATAACCGGCGTGGACCTTGTTTATCAATCACTAAGGCCCCATTGGCTATGGTTTGGACACCGCCGATACCGGACCCCATCAAAACACCGCTGCGTTCCATATCTTGTTCGGTTTGGGGAACATAGCCGGAATCTTCCATAGCATCTATGGCCGCCGTTAGACCGTATAATATAAACGGGTCAACATGCCGTTGTTCTTTGGGCGATAAAACCGTATTCGGGTCAAAGGTCCCCGCAGTCGTCCCGACGGGTACCTGACCGGCAACTTGCGAGGTATAATCCGATACATCAAACGATTGAATACGGGAAATGCCCGACACCCCGGCCGTCAATTTATCCCAATTCGTTTTAATCCCGCGTCCCAAAGGCGTCAACAGCCCCATACCCGTCATTACAACCCGTCTTGCCATATTTTCAGTTCCTTGTAAATAAAATTGAAGGAACGCAACCCGTTAAATCATGAGATAATTGCGTTCCTTTGACAAACTCTGTCAGGCCCTTACGCCTGTTTTTCAATAAAGTCTATTGCATCTTTCACAGTGCGAATTTTTTCCGCAGCGTCATCGGGAATAGAGCATCCGAATTCTTCTTCAAATGCCATAACCAATTCTACGGTGTCCAAACTATCCGCACCCAAGTCATCAATAAAACTTGCGTTATCTTGAACCTTGGCTTCATCAACACCCAAGTGTTCCACAACAATTTTTTTGACGCGTTCGGCAATATTACTCATTTTTAATTTCCTTTCTGTTTAATAATTTTTGTCATTGCTGACGAAATCGGACCCAGTTTTAGCATATTTTTTTCACTTCGTCCAGTCTTTTTTTTATTTGAACGGATAAAAACGACAATTTTCATTTATTTTTAACAAGTTAAAAAATTATCACTTTCTATCCGGACGGCCTATAACATAGCCATTCCCCCATTCACATGAAGGGTTTGACCGGTGATATAGCCTGCTTCATCACTGGCCAAAAAGACCGCTGCATTAGCAATATCTTCCGGCAGACCCAAACGCCCCATGGGAATCTTTTGCGCCAACGCTTGCTTCGCTGCTTCGGGCAATACATCCGTCATCGGTGTTTTAATAAACCCCGGCGCGATACAGTTAACCGTAATGTTGCGTTTAGCCAATTCCTGAGCCAAACATTTGGACATAGCAATCAGTCCGCCCTTAGATGCCGCATAATTGGCCTGTCCCGCGTTCCCCATTACGCCCACAACCGATGCCATGTTGATAATCCGGCCGAAACGCCGTTTCATCATACCCGTCATCACGGCCCGGGACAAGCGGAAACCGGCCGTCAAATTGATGTCCAAGACCTTTTGCCACTGTTCATCGGTCATGCGCAGGGCCAAACCATCTTTGGTAATACCGGCGTTATTCACCAGAATATCAATTTTGCCCATATCCGTTTCCGCCTGACGCACCAAATTATTCAGGCTTTCCGTATCGGTCAGATTCGCCGAATACACAAAAACGTGCGGTCCCAATTCCGCCTGAAACGCCGTCAAGGTATCAAGGTTCATATCCGTCAAGGCCAGTGTTGCCCCTTGAGCATACAATTTTCTGGCAATTTGGCGACCAATGCCGCCGGTTGCCCCGGTAATCAGGGCCGTTTTTCCCGTAAAATCAAACATGAAATCTCCTTTATAAAATTCACAGGTCAAGGTTATAGCATTTTTTTAAAAAAAACGCAAGTCTTTTTACACCCATTTCAGATACTTGAACAAAATCCAAATGAGAATGCCGATCAAAATCATCACCAGGTTCACCGTCCAAAAGCCATACGCACTGGCCCCCAGCGGTATACCGCCTAAATTCATTCCGAAAATACCGGCCAAAAATGATAACGGCAGAAAAATCCCCGCAATCAGTGATAGCATATATGTATTGCGCTGCGTTTGCCGATCTTCGGCATGGGACAAGGCATCTTGATTGATTCGAATCCGCTTTTCCAACAGGTCAATATCTTCCACAATCCGCCGAATACGGTCAAAGTCATCCCGAATGCTCCGTTCGGTATCCGGTGTAAACCATACCACACTATGCCGCATCAGGTTGTCCAACACTTCCCGTTCGGGCAGCATAAATCGCCGCAACACAATCACTTGGCGCAAAAATTCGGACAGATTCTGATACGTCTTTTCATTGGGACGACCGGTAATGATGGCTTCTTCCATATCATCTACCTGATCTTCAATACCGCTGACCGAATCGGCAACACTGTCCAATGTATGCTCTAAAATCATGGGAATTAAATCCGTCATACCGATCGGTCCGTCATTCTCGCGAAACAAAGCATCAATTTCGGCAAAGTTCAACGCCGGATTTTCATAAGTGGTAATCAACACTTTTTCCGACGCAAACAGGCGCAAAAAGACTAAATCATCAGGCTCTGATTTCGGCATCATATTGACGGTACGTAAAACCAAAAAGATGTTATTTTGGCGTACACGCATGCGGGGTTCGGATATATCCGGTTCTATCAGATTATCCAAAACCCAGTCGGTAAACTCGGGTTGTTTTTTCAACCATCGTGCGGCCCGACTATCCGACAGGTTCAGGTGTATCCACACCGTCTCCGTTCCGGCGACCAAGTGAGATAAATCGGTCAACGGTCGTTGTTCGGCACCACCTTGTCCGTTCAAAGCATACACAATCGCAAACGGTTTTGTTTTTTTCATAAGCACTCCTTTTTTATCTTATTTAGCATAAAAGATACCGGCATGCAACCGAAAAAGACTTGCGTCTCATGAAAAAGTTTGATATATACATTGACGAAAAGGAAACTGAAACAGATGCCATTTGATTTCAAATTGATCTTACCCGAACACGCCGTGGCCGCTTTTGAAGATGTGTTATCCGAAACGGCCGGTGCCGTCTTAACCCGTCCTTTGGAAAAAGGGCCCCATGCCGGTGCGTGGGAATTACAGGCTATTTTTGAAGATGAACCCGATCGGGAAAGTCTGCGATCTTTGCTGCGGCAAGCCGCCGAACAGGCGCATGTCGCGCCCCCCCGACTACACTTGCAAAAAATGCCTGATATCAACTGGCTTGCCGCCAGTTATCAAGGGTTTCCGCCAATTGAAGTGGGACAATACTACATTTACGGATCGCATATCACAACCCCGCCCCCGGCGGATAAAATAGCCTTAAAAATTGATGCCGCCACGGCTTTCGGTACCGGCGAACACCAAACAACGCACGGTTGCTTACAGGCTTTGGCAGATCTGAAAATACGACCCGAACGTGTTTTAGATATCGGTTGCGGTTCCGGAATCCTGGGCATGGCCTATGCCAAGTCGTTTCATCAACCGGTGGACGCGGTGGATATTGATCCCGAATCGGTACGAGTCGCTCGTGAAAATGCCGCCCAAAACGGTTTGGCAGACCTGATGACCATTTGGCACAGCAACGGATACAGTTCGGTACCGGGACACTATGATTTGATTTTGTGCAACATTTTAGCAAAACCTTTAATTGAAATGGCCGGAGATTTATATGGCCACCTGAACAACAACGGTGTAGCCATTTTATCGGGTTTTTTAATCAATCAGGAAAATTGGGTACAAAAGGCCCATACGGACCTGGGTTTACACGTTATCAAGACTTACCGCATCAACGGATGGAGTACATTGGTGTTGCAAAAGGATCCGTCATGAAAGAACGTATACGACAATTTTTAACCGAACGGGGTCTGGATGCCTTGTTGATCACGCGGACAGATTCTTTTTTGGGGGAACATTATCCCCCCGAATCAGGACAATTCAGACAAGCCACCGGTTTTGACGGTTCGGCCGGGATAGCGGTTATTTCAGCCACTCATGCCGTATTGTTCGTGGATTCCCGATATACCGAACAAGCCCGTCTGCAATCCGATTTTACCGTGTATGAAGTGCCTACACAAACCACACCGTCAGATTGGATTCAAAAAAACATACCCGGGGCCGTTATCGGCTACAATCCCTGGCAGCGGCCGGTGGCCTGGGTAGCCTATATGCTGAAAAAAGGAATTACCTTACAAGAAATATCTCCGGAAGATTGGGGTACCTTGTTTCCCCCGGCCAAAAATACACTCGCCCCGGCCTTTGACTATGAAAAACAATACTGTGGCACGGATTCGGACGAAAAAATCAAGCAAGTGGCACGCCACATTCGCGAAAAGGGATTGGACGCATTTATTTTTACCACACCGGACAGCGTTTCTTACCTGCTCAATCGGCGCAGTTTAACCGTCCCCGAATATCCCGTTGTGTTTGAACGTCTGATTGTACGATCGGATGGAACCGTTTGTCCTTTGGGGACAAATTTAACGGATATGGCTGGAACTCGAATCGGTATGGATTTGAATGAAACACCGCAAGGGCTCTTGACACAAGTGCAGACCGTAGCCCAAGTCATCAGCGAACCCGATGTGGCGGCTCAAATGAAAGCCGTCAAAAATAAAACCGAGCAAGAGAATATTCGTCAAGCCTGCCTATTTGAAAGTGCGGTCTTGTGTCGTTTTCTGGCAACCATAGAACGGAAAAAAGAAACTTTGGACGAAATGGCTTGTGATACCCTGTTAAAACAATTCAGATCCGAAAACCCCTTGTATCGCGGGGATAGTTTTGACACGATTGCCGCCGTTGGAGAACATGCCGCACGGGCGCATTACCGCGCGGATATTATGTCTAATACGCCCTTAACCGCGGCCCCCATGCTATTGGTGGATACGGGAGGAAACTACCTGAACGGCACAACGGATATGACACGTACCATTTGTATCGGCAAGCCGACAACCTTAATGAAAAAACGGTATACGCAAGTCTTGCAAGGGCATATTGCTTTGGCTACAACACGCCTGAAATCAGGGGACATGCCGGGTATTTTGGACGAACGTGCCCGTGCACCGCTGCAAGCAGACGGGGCCGATTACGGACATGCCACCGGCCACGGAATCGGTCTGTTTTTGGCGGTACATGAAGCCCCGCCCGTGATTTACAAAACGGCACAAACACCTTTAACGGCCGGCATGGTTTTTTCTAACGAGCCTGCTTATTATTCCCCGCGGGCCGGTTTTGGTATTCGGTTGGAAAATATGTTGATGACTGTTCCCGGAACCGAGGATACTTTGATTTTAGAAAACCTGCTGTGGGTCCCGTTTGACGGTCGTTTGATTCAATTTAACCGCCTGACAGATTCGGAAAAAGCATGGCTGACCGCCTATCACATGGGCATTCGGGAACACATTTGGCCTGTGCTATCTCAGGCAGACCGAGACACGTTAAAACCTTTGCTTGACTTTTTCATATAAAGCCGATATAATAAGGCCATGACTCAAACGATGATTACATCCGGCAATGTTGCCACCAATCGTAAAGCGCACTTTAATTACGAGATATTAGAGACGCTGGTGGCCGGTATTGTTCTCACGGGGGGTGAAGTAAAATCGCTTCGTGCGGGGCATGCCACCATCAATGAAAGTTATGCGGCCTTTGAACATGACGGCGGCCTGTACCTGATCAATATGCATATTATGGACTATGGGGCGGCCAAAGGGGGCTTTGTTAAACAAGTGGCCAGCCGCCCCAAGCAACTGCTGTTGCGCAAGAAAGAGTTAAAACATATCCACGACGAGTTAGCCAAAAAAGGAAAAACCGTCGTGCCGTTAGACTTATTTTTTAATCCCCGCGGATTAGCCAAAGTGAAAATCGCCATCGCCCGCGGTAAAAATACCATTGATAAACGTGAAACCATTAAAAAACGGGATTGGAACATTGAAAAACGCCGGATTTTAGCCCACTACAACAATGGAAAAAGATAGGCAACATATTGATATATAAAGTAAAAATTTATCATAAATAAAAAGAGTTGACTTTTGTCCACTTTTATTGTATAATGAACCTAGTTTAACAACATGGAAGGAGAACAAATGAAAAAAACAATTATTACAGGCTTATTGGTTTTGTCTGCCGTAACACCGGCTTTTGCGCATCACCATGGGGGTAATGCTTTCGTCGGTGGCTTTGTCGGCGGTTTATTGGGGGGGTTATTCGCCCCGCGTCCGGTGGCCGTTGTGGCCCCTGCCCCGGTGGTGGCTGCTCCGGTTGTAGCCCCGGCTCCCGTGGTTGTAGCACCAACTCCGGTCGTAGCCCCGGCTCCCGTGGTTGTAACACCGGCTCCGGTTATTCCGGCTCCCGTGGTTGTAGCGCCGGCTTTACCGCCGCCTCCGCCGCGTCATTGGGGTTGGGGCCGTTGCCGTTGGTAATCTAACCCGAAAATGTGATAGGAGGACATATCATGAAAAAATTAAATAAAGTTTTATTGACCGGTGTATTGGCTATTGCCGCGGTTGTAGCGGCCCCGCAACGGGCTGAAGCTCGTCCGGGACGTTGTGGCCCCGGCATGCATCATGGTGGCGGATTCCGTGGCGGACCAATGCACGGCGGATTCCGTGGTGGACCAATGCACGGCGGATTCCGTGGTGGTTGGCATCATGGTCCGCGGGGCGGTTTCCACGGCGGTTGGCACCATGGCCCGCGGGGCGGATTTTGGCCCGGGTTTGCCGGTGGCTTTGTCGGCGGATATTGGATGGGCAATATGATGCGGCCGTACCCGTATTATTACGGCTATAACACGGTCTATCCCACAACGACGGTGATTCAACAACCGACAGTGATTCAGCAACCTGTGTATACGCAACCCGTTGTACAACAACCGATTTATACACAACCCGTATATCAACAACAAGCGGTGCAACAACCCGTGATTCAACAGACTCCGGCTCCGGCCGTTGAACAATCTGTCCGCACGGCACGTCCGGAATTGAAAGACGGTGAAACACTGGTGATTGATCCCAAGAGTGGTATGCAATTCATTACCAAGGGTAAGGTTGACTTTACTCAAACCGTTGAAAGACAATATACACGATAAGATCACATTGCGATGTTTCAGGCCCTTTATTCATTAAAGGGCCTTTTTTGTGCAAAAAAACAAAATACCCATAAAAAATCCTTGCAAACTTTTCAAAAAGTATCTAAACTGAACCCGAAAATGAAATGGGGGTTTTAATGCTTTTACAAGCTTTATTTATTACAGTCATCGGCATGGGGGGCGTGTTCTCCTTTTTATTGATACTGATGGCCGGCATGACGGTGTTGCGTATCTGTGTACAGAAAACAGAACGGCAACCGATGGAAAAAATAGCGGCGGCTTTGGCTGTCGCCTTGCATGAAACACAGCAATAACGGGGGAATACATGAAAACAAAAAAGACGAAAAAAATATCATTTATGTGCACGGCTTTCCGCGACGGTTTCCAATCTTGTTTCGGGGCACGGGTATTAAGTCGCGACTACCTGCCCGTTGTGGCAGAAGCGGTCAAAGCCGGTTTTGATAACATTGAATCCGGTGGCGGTGCTTCGTTTCAATCGTCATTCTTTTATAATAACGAAAACGCGTTTGATGTCATGGATAAATTCCGTGAAATTTGCGGTCCCGGTGTCAACCTGCAAACTTTGGCCCGCGGGGTAAACGTGGTGGCCTTGGATTCGCAAAGTTCCGATATGATTAAATTGCATGCCGAGTTATTCAAAAAGCACGGTGTTTCAACGATTCGTAATTTTGACGCATTAAATGATCCGGATAATTTAAAATACAGTGCGGATTGCATTAAACGTGCCGGATTAAAACACCAACTATGCGTGGCAACCATGTCTCTGCCACCGGGGGAGACCGGGGCCCATACTCCCGATTTTTATGAAGATCGCCTGAAAAAATTTATCAAAGCAGATATTCCCTTTGACTCTCTGTGTTTTAAAGATGCATCCGGTACATCCGTTCCGGCCGTTGTCTATGAAACGATCCGGCGGGCACGACGGTTGGTGGGGAAACACTGCCCCATTGAATACCACTCTCATGAAACGGCAGGGGTCGGGTTGGCTTGCTATTTAGCCGCGATTGAAGCCGGAGCCGATATAGTGGACTTGTCTTTAGCCCCCGTATCAGGGGGTACCTGTCAGCCGGATGTGGCAACTTTATGGCACGCCTTACGCGGTTCGGATTATGAATTGAGTTGCGATATTGACGGCGTTTTACGTGTGGAAGAAGCCTTAAAAGAGGCTTTATCGGCCTACTTTCTGCCACCGGAAGCCCTGCACGCCGATCCCCGGATTCCTTGGTCACCGATGCCGGGGGGTGCCTTGACCGCCAACACGCAAATGTTGCGGGATAACGGCCTGATGGACAAGTACGGCGATATTATCGTGGCGATGCAAGAAGTCGTCCGTAAAGGGGGATTCGGAACATCCGTAACACCGGTCAGTCAGTTTTACTTTCAACAGGCGTTTAACAATGTGATGCAAGGGCCGTGGAAAAAAATTGCCGAAGGATACGGTAAAATGGTTTTGGGATATTTTGGCAAAACACCGGTGGCACCGGATAAAAACGTGGTCCGAATTGCGTCCGAGCAGTTAGGCCTGAAACCCACAAAAGAACCGGTATTGTCCTTAAATGACAAAAATCCGAATAAATCACGGGCCCATTACAAGCAAATGCTTGCCGATGCGGGATTGCCGATCACAGACGAAAATGTCTTTATTGCGGCCAGTTGCGGCAATAAAGGGATTGACTTCCTGTTGGGAAAGGGCAAGTTAGGTGTACGCTATAAAAAAGAAACGCCGGCACCGACCGAAACCATGCATATCACGGTGGGGGGAGAATCCTTTTCGGTCAAAGTATCCGGCCAAACTGCTACCATCAACGGACATGACTATCCCTTTACTGTCGGTAAAGCCACCCGACAGGCAGAGACACCGGCCACACCAACGACCGCTTCCACCGGACGTATCACGGCGGGAACACCGGGGGTTATAACACAGATTCTGGTCCGTGAGGGAGATACCGTGGCCGCCGGACAAAACCTATGTGTACTGGAAGTCATGAAAATGGAATCATACACCAAGAGCCCCCGGGCGGCCCGTATCAAACAAGTGTTTATCAAAAAGGGTGATACCGTTAAAACCGGTGATCCTTTGTTTGAAATCGTGTAAGGAGAATACTCTATGCAAGCAATTATTGACAGTTTAGGCTTGATACAAATAACCTGGCAACAAATCATTATGATGATTATCTGTATAGGCTTGTTATACCTGGGAATTAAAAAGCAGTTTGAGCCTCTTTTATTGATACCGATTGCAATCGGCGGGTTGCTGTCCAACTGTCCCGGTGCCGGTATGGCCCAAGAAGGCGGCCTGCTCTATGCCCTGTATCACATGGGCATTGCCAACGGTTTTTTCCCACTGCTGATTTTCTTGGGTGTCGGTGCCATGATTGACTTTGGCCCGATGCTGGCAAATCCTAAAACCGCCCTGTTGGGTGGCGCGGCCCAGTTTGCTATTTTCGGTACCTTTTTGGGGGGTATCGCCCTATCCCGCTACATTCCCGGTGTGGAACTCACACTCCCCCAAGCGGCCAGCATTGCTATTATTGGGGGTGCTGACGGACCGACATCTATCTTTTTGGCCGGAAAATTAGCCCCGGAACTGTTGGGGGCTATTGCTGTTGCGGCTTATTCCTACATGGCTTTGGTACCGGTCATTCAACCGCCGATTATGCGCCTGTGTACTCCAAAAGATCAACGACAAATCAAAATGGTACAACTGCGCGAAGTATCGCAACGTGAAAAAATAATTTTCCCCATTGTGGTTATTGTGCTGACGGCTTTGTTTATTCCGTTAGCTATCCCTTTAATCGGCATGTTGATGTTCGGAAACCTGTTGAAAGAATGCGGTGTGGCCGATCGTCTGGCCAAAGGGGCCAGTAATGAATTGATGAACATTATCACAATCTTACTAGGTATTACAGTCGGATCAAAATTGTCGGCAGATGCCTTTTTAACCCCGACAACCTTGATGGTTCTGTTTTTGGGCATGATCGCCTTTGGTATCGGTACGGCCAGCGGTGTTTTAATGGTCCGCTTTTTAAACTTGTTTTCACGGCACAAGATGAACCCTTTAATCGGATCGGCCGGCGTATCGGCTATTCCGATGGCGGCGCGTGTCAGTGAACGGTTGGGACAAGCGGAAAATCCCGAAAACCACCTGTTGATGCACGCTATGGGGGCCAATGTCTCCGGGGCTATCGGTTCGGCCATTGCCGCCGGTATTTTATTGGCCTTGTGCTGATTATCGTTGTTTGAAGTGATAAAAATCTTTGGGGCGAACGCAGGTGATCTTCTGTTTCGCCTCAATTGTTTTAGCCACGGTTTCCAACCCCACCAATGCCGATTGATCGGACGGTTTGATAATCCGAATGGACAAAATATCCGCAAACTTACCCAAAGCGTCAAAAAAGATTTGTAAGGTTTGCTTGGACCGCAACAATTCTACACTCAATCCCCCCAGATAAAACACCGGTACATTCTTGTCCGTTGCCGTCTTTAAACAAAACGCCGCCAATGCCTGAGCCATAATGCGATAAGTCAGTAGTGCATTTTTATCGTGCGTATTATGTGCCAGAAAAGAAACTTCACGGGATTGCATCACCGGCTTGTGCGTTGAATCCAAATGTTGATACAGGCGCAAAAAGGCCGGACCACTCAGCAAATCTTCCCAACATTGAGCCGTCATATCCCCTAGTTCAGGGCAAGAAAATGTCATCCGGGCATGGCCGTCTTCCGAAGCTTGAATCTGATTATCCCGAATATAGGAGCACCCCATACCCGTTCCGATCACCACGACACAAGCGTTTGTGGAATCCGGGATATTTTGCACACTGATGGCATGAAAGACCATATCATTGGCCAACACCCCCTGTTCAAAGCCAAAATGGCGACAAAGTTGCGGCATATCCACGATTAAATCCCGATTGGTCAAGTGTAAAATCCCTTTAGGCCGCAAGCATCCTGCCGCACCGGCAATAAAGGTAGTCGGACAAATACCGGTTTTATCCAGATACAATTGGATTAGTTGTTCCATCGGCATGGACAGATCTTGAAAATACACTTCGGGAGAACGGGCCTGGCCGTTTTCCCAAGTCCAAAACCGTGCGTATGTGCCACCGATATCTGCTAATAAAGTTTGTGTCATGCTTTACTCCTTAACTGATACTACCCCAAAAACAAGCCGTATGATACACTATGCGTTCCCACCATGACGGCACGACCCCGGAATCCAAACAAGCCGTGAACCGATGAAACCGATCGGGCGGCATCCGCCAAATGATCAAGCCGATCATACCCTCCACCAGGAAACAGGCAATCAACACGCCCGTCAAAACCGACACCATTTTTTGGCCATAATATTTCAGGCAAAACCAAAAAAAAGAAGTCCGAAAAATGAAATACCAGGCCTGTACTTGGATCATAAAACGCTTTCTGACAGATACGGTCGGTGGAACGGTACCGGCCGTGATTTCAGATACATGTGCCCCAACAAGTCGCAACGGCAGACGTAAATGATCCTGAATCACCGCAGTGTCCGACACATGCGGCAACACAGAAATTAAATGCGTCCGGGCCGACTTACCGCCGTTCTTGCCTACGCTTAAAAATTTCTTGAGCCGTTTCCAATTCATCCGGCGTATTGATTCCATGCAATTCTTCCACATCACCGATAACCACATCACATTTTAATCCTTGTTGGTGTGCCAACATGACAATATCGGTCAGGTAGTATTCCCCCGCCGCATTATCATTTTTGATTTTATTCATCAATTCCAAAATATATTTACCGTCCACACACATCACACCCGAATTACATAACCGAACAGCCCGTTGAGCATCGGTGGCATCTTTATATTCCACAATGCGTTCCAAACCATCGGGTCCCATAATCAGGCGACCATAACGCCGTGCATCCGTTGGCACAAAACCGACAACCACAACCGCCGCACCGTTTTGATATTCTTGTATCATCCGATGAATAGTCTCTGTTGATACCAAAGGCGTATCTCCGAACAAGATCAAGACGCATCCGGCAAATGGTGTCAATTCGGATTGAGCCGCCAACACCGCATTAGCCGTCCCCAGAGGTTCCTGTTGAATCACTGTTGGAACGGGGTCTACCGCTGATGCCACTTCCGGCATATTGGGTCCCACAACAACCGTGATATCCGAGACTCCCGATTGACGCAACGTATCCAATAAAATACAAATCATCGGACGACCGGCAATCGGATGCAAAACTTTTGGCATATCCGATCCCATTCGTGTTCCTTTCCCGGCTCCTAAAACAATGGCTTTTACCTGCATAGTATCCCCTATTCAATAAAAATATCATGATCGGCGGCATACAGCCGCACTTTATCCCGCAAACTATCCGCCGATGCCGACAGTTGCCGGTCCAAATAATTGGCCAAATCCCCCTGATTTAAGGTACGAATAGCCGCTTTCACCGCCCCCATAGCGGCCGGATTCATAGACAACGACCGAAAGCCCAAACCCACCAACGTAACTGCTTCCAACGGTCGGCCGGCCATTTCACCACACACCGAACATGGGACACCGGCGCGCGAACAGATGTCGTTCACATACTTTAAAACCCGCAACAAAGCCGGCGATAACGGATCATATCGGTTCCAAATCATAGGATTTCCTCGGTCCGTTGCATATAAGAATTGAGCCAAATCATTTGTTCCGATGGACAAAAAGTCTAACTCATCAATCAGTTGTTCCAACTGAAAAATCAATGACGGCACTTCCAGCATCGTCCCTACTTTGATTTCGCGCGGTAAACGATGCCCTCGCACACGTTCATGTTCCAATTCCATATCCAAGGTACGCCGTGCTTCACGAAATTCTTGAACCGTTGCTATCATCGGGAACATAATGTACAAGGCCTGACCCGCCGATGCCCGAATAAAAGCCCGCAACTGACTCCGCAACAACGCCCGCCGATCCAACGTCATCCGAATGGAACGCCACCCCATGGCCGGGTTTTCTTCGGCTTGTCTTTGGAAATAAGGCAATACTTTATCCGAACCGATGTCCAGCGTCCGAAACACAACAGGTTTACCCTGCGCGCCGGCTAAAACACGCCGATAAATTCCCGTCTGCGTTTTGACATCAGGTAATTTATCCGTCAACATAAACGGTAATTCCGTCCGATACAGGCCCACCCCGTCAAAGTATTGTGTCGTATCCGGGGTAAAATCTTGGGACAGCCCCGCATTGATATTCAAAGACACCGATACGCCGTCCACGGTTGTGGCCGGCAGTTCACGCATTTGAGCATACTTGGCCCGCAATTTCTTTTGCCGGGCGGCCCGCAAGCTTAAACTGTCCAACGTATCATCGGTCGGATTCAGATAGATCTGCCCCCCGGAGGCATCTAACGCCACCGTATCCCCGTCTGAAATCAGCTGTACAGCATTTTTAATACCGCAAATCAAGGGAATGTTCAAAGATCGAGTCACAATCACCATGTGCATGGTTTGCGAACCTTCTTCTAAAACAACCCCTTTAATCTTTTTCAAATCATAATCCAACAATTCGGCCGGCCCCAAACTTTTAGCCACCAGAATCGTTTGACGGGGTAAAGATTTCTTCGGCACCGAAACCACCCGCCGCCGCAAATGCCGGATCAGGCGATTGATCAAATCTTTAACATCGTGAATCCGTTCTTTAATATACGGGTCGGTCATCAATTCCATGCGTGATGTCATTTCACCACCGACTTTTTGCACGGCTGCTTCCGCCGTTAAACCCGTTTCAATGGCCCGCATCATACGGGCAATCCAACCTTTATCCTTGATGAACATCAGATAAGTTTCAAAAATATCGGATTGTTCGCCACTTAAATGCGATGTAGCCAAAATTTTATTGACTTCGTGTTCCACCCGGGCCAACGCCTGATTTAATCGTTGTGTTTCCCGACGAGTATCTTTGGCCAGCAGTTGCACCACCTGTTCCATACGTTTATGCACAAATGCACGTCCGACTGCAAACCCGCCGATTAAACCGTTGCCTTCAATTTTCTGACGATGGCCGGCCGGAACCGTTTCGGCCCGAGCCGCCTTGAAATGATTATCCGACAACATTTCGGCCAGTACCATTCCGATCGTTTCCAACACTTCAATCAAATCCGGTGAAAAGGCTTGTACGCGGCGCGTTTGAATGGCCAAAACACCCAAAACCCGATTAGACCGTATCACCGGCACGCCGGCCAAAGACTTGAACCCTTTTTCCCGCGTTTCGGGTTTATAGACGAAACTGTTATGCGCCCAAGCATCTTCAAAAGTCAACGGCTTGCGCTGCAGGGCAATTTCACCAATCAACCCCTCGCCGACCCGCAAAAAGGTTTCATGAACCGATTTTTTATCCAGTCCCCAAGTTGCAAATAATTCCAGAATATCCCCCGGCCGTGCCAGGTAAAAAGAACAAACATCTACTTTTAATCGGCCCGCCACCAGGTTGACAATCTTATCCAACCGTTCTTCGGGAGACATCTCTTGAACGGTAATATCCCGCAAATCCTTCATAATTTGCCGGACGGAAACAGGGGCCTGACTGTTCTTTTGTTCAACCATTTTCTTTTCCTTGTGCCGATTTTAATCTATAACAGGGGATACGTCAAGTTTTTTATAGCGATTTTCTTATTTTTTTATGTGTGCCCGCGGGTGCGCCCGATTATAGACCCCCATCAGGTGGGCCTGACTGATTTCGGTATAACGTTGCGTTGCCGACAAAGACGCATGACCCAACAACTCTTGCACCGTTCGGAGATCACCCCCGCTCTCCAACAAATGAGTCGCAAAACTGTGGCGTAAAGCGTGCGGTGTTACCGTATTTGGCAACTTTAATTTAGCCCGAATAGCCCGTACATTTCTTTGGACAACACCGGCGTTCAGGCGTGTTCCGTGCAGGCCGATAAACAACGGAGAATCCGGCAAACACACCGACCGAGCCGCCAAATACGATTTCATTGCCCGATGAACCGCCGGCAACAGCGGCACCAAGCGTTGTTTGTTCCCTTTCCCCGTAATGATCAGGGCATCGGCCCCCAGGGGATAATCCCGTACATTCAAATTCAAGGCTTCCGCAATTCGTAATCCGCACCCGTACAACAGCGTATACAACGCCACATCGCGTTTAGCCTCCCATGATTTTTTATTCATTTGACGTGCCGTTTCCAAAAAAGCCCGGGCATCAGCCACCGTTAAAGGCTTAGGCAACGACCGCGGGACCCGCGCCGACCGAACGGCCATAATGGCCTTGTTTTCCAAGATACCGATACGACTCAGGTAACGGAAGAAATGTCGGACCGCCGATAAATTACGAGCCACACTGGATCGCGCCATGTGTTGATTGGTTCGCCAAACCAAAAAGGAACGAAAGTCCGAAACGGTCAACCGTTTAAGATCCGTCAGGCTTACAGATTGTCCCAAATGGTCCGCCAAAAATGTAAAAAACTCTTTTATATCAATGTAATACGATTCCTGTGTTTTAACCGAAAAACGCCGTTCGGATAACAACTCATCCAACCATTCTGATACGGTGGCATGCATTTTTTTATCACAGGTTTCCGATAAAGACTTGTATTCCGTTTTCATTTTGTGTATCCTTATACACCGAGTATAAAGGATTTGAAAATAAAATGCAACGTTTCTCTGTCTTATTTCCGGCACCGGTCAAATGTTATGACTATCAATCCGATACCGCTTGGGCGGTGGGACAGTTGGTACGAGCCCCTTTCGGACGCAAGGAAGTTATCGGAGCCGTATGGGATACCCCACCGGACCTGACTATACCGGCGGAGAAAGTTAAAATCATTACAGAACAAACGACATTACCGGCCCTACCCCCGGAAACCATCAGTTTTGTCAACTGGGTTGCGGGATACACCCTGTCGCCACCGGGTATGGTTTTGAAGATGGCTTTGATTCCCGATCCGGACAAAGAAAGCAAAAAGCCGATTCACTTTGAAGATCCCAACCCCCGTTCCGGATCTGTTGTTTTTTCCCCTGAACAACAGGCCGCCGCCGATCGCCTGGCTACCCGAATCGGACAAGGATTCCATGTCGCCCTATTGGACGGGGTGACGGGATCGGGTAAGACGGAAGTTTATTTTGAAACTATTGCTCGGGCTTTGGATACTCCGGGACAGACCTTGGTATTATTACCGGAAATTACACTAACGGCGGCTTGGCTCAATCGCTTTCAAGAACGTTTCGGATCAGCACCGGCGGTATGGCATTCGGCCCTGACCCCCAAACAACGGCGGGATACTTGGCGGGCGGTACAAAGCGGACAAGCACGGGTTTTGGTCGGGGCCCGATCTGCTTTATTCTTACCATTTCAAAAATTGAATCTGATTATTGTAGATGAAGAGCATGATGCGTCTTATAAACAGGAAGACGGTGTCTTGTATCAAGCCCGCGACATGGCCGTTGTGCGGGCCAAAATTGCCCATTGCCCGATTGTATTGGCTTCGGCCACACCGTCTGTGGAAACATATTGCAATGTGGAAAACGGAAGATATGAACATATTATTTTGCCCAATCGCTATGCCGGTGCCGTTTTCCCGGATATTCACATTGCTGACATGCGGCATCGGGAAAAAGGATCTGTTTCGTTTTTATCCCCCTTGTTAAAGCAAAAAATCGGTGAAAAATTACAGGTCGGTGAACAAAGCCTGTTATTCATCAATCGGCGGGGATATGCTCCCTTGGTCCTATGCCGTGCCTGCGGAGAAAAAATTCAGTGTCCTCATTGTTCGGCCTGGTTAGTAGAACATCGGCAACGGGGTGTTTTACAATGTCATCATTGCGGTTATACCCGCAAAAAACCAACCGCCTGCCCGACATGCGGCGAATCGGATACCTTGATCGCCTGTGGTCCCGGGGTGGAACGTGTGTTTGAAGAAACCGTACAAGCCTTTCCAAATGCCCGGTGTGCGATGGTCACATCGGATACGTTGAATAATCCGCAAGCTTTTGCGGCTATCTGTGATAAAATGATGACAGGCGATCTGGATATCCTCATCGGGACCCAGATCTTGGCCAAAGGACATAATTTCCCTAATCTGACACTGGTGGGTGTAATTGATGCCGATATGGGCTTGGCCGGTGGTGATTTGCGGGCGGGCGAGCGTACATTTCAACTGTTGCACCAAGTGATGGGACGTGCCGGACGAACCCAAAAAGCAGGCACTGCCGTCTTGCAATCGTACAGCCCTGATAATTTGATTATTCAGGCCCTGCAACAAAACGATCGCAGTCGCTTTTTGACCGAAGAAATAACGGCCCGTCGTGTCCTGAACATGCCACCGTTCGGACGATTGGCCGCCTTTATCATCAGTGGTCATCACATGGATTTAACGTATCGCATAGCCTTGGAAATCGCCCGCACCGCCCCGCGTGATCCCAACCTGACTGTTTTGGGACCGGTGGCGGCACCTTTGGCAATTCTGCGCGGAAAATACCGTTTTCGCTTATTGATAAAAACCCCTAAGGACTTCCGATTACAGCAGGTACTGAATGCCTGGTTATCGCGGGTTAAAATCCCATCAGCCGTTGACGTACGCCTGGACATTGACCCGTACAATTTTATGTAGGACAGATCATGAAAAAATATCACGATACACTTAAAGATAAATTCAAACGCCTGGGAAAAGCCTTGTTGGGACAAGCCGTTTGGCTCATTCCCTTGTTGGGTGCCGGATGGTATATTCAGGGACACCTGAGTATTTGGTGCGATACTTATTTCGGGGTTTTAACCGCCCGTGAGACAGCCGATTATTTATCCCGCCGGACCGACCTGCTCAGTGAACCGGTCCTGATGACTCCGGGGGCTTTGTGGGCTTATGGGAAAGCCTTTTTCGTCAGTACCCAAGCCGCCGCCAAAGCCTATACATTGACATCGGTTTCGGGCCTGATAACCGGGCTGGGGGTCTTGTGCCTGTACCTGGCAGGCATTTTGGCGGGCCTTTATGCTTTGATTCGGATTCGGCGGGCCTGTCGCCGACAACGACAGGAAAGCGATATGACCAACCGTATTTGCCGGGAAATCATGCCCGAAATCGCCGCTTTGCGGGCGGAAGTGGCCGAACTCAAAGCCCTGCTGGCACACACCGAACACATAAAAACGGATTCCGACAGCACGAAATCCGTTTAGAATTGCGCCGGCATTCGTTTATTTGATCCAACGCCGCACTTGGTTGCCTAACTTTGTTCCGATATCCTGATTCGTACTTTGCAGCAGGACGGCACATTTGGCCGTAGCTTCAATTTTAGGATAATGTTGGCTATAAAAGTAGCATAAACTTTTCTTGTACCGATTGTTTTCCGGTTCCAGGTCTACCAATTCTTCCAGTGCATGAATAGCCGTGGGCCATTTTTTGAAAAATACAGCAATCTCATTTAATTGTTCATAAAAATCAATTTTTTCTCTTGCACTGCCTTTTTGTTGTATCTCTTTTTCATACGATAAGAGAAGCGTTTCAGCCACCTGATATTTTTCATCACGCATCAACAACCAAGCCGTTCGGTTCACAAAATGATAGTATTCGGCCGGCGGAAACAAGTCTGAACGTTTTTGATAGTATGTCAAGGCTTCTTTATAATTGAATTCCTTGATAGCGATACTGGACATCCGATAATAAAAATCTTTCAAGACATCCACATTATTCTTTTCCAGTTCCACATCTTTCAGGTAATTTTCTTTGGCCTGTGCGAAATCCCCCAGACCTTCATAGGCCTGTCCGCGCATTCGGAATAAATCACCCCTTTGATTATTGGGATAACTTAAAGCCTTGTTTGCCGCGTCCAATGCTTTTTGGTAGTGTTTTTGTTCCAACTGACACATCGTGATATCATGCCAAATCCCTTCCGGGTGAAACGGGTTCAGGTCCAAGGCTTCATACCACAACGAACACGCCGTCGCATACTCACCGGCATCATAGGCTTGATGTGCCGCCCGAATTTTCCGAGCCGCCGGTGTGTTCGGTTGCCCCAATTTGACAATATGCGCTTTATCTTTTTGCAGACGTACTCCTTGCCCGATGATCAGGACACTCCCCAACAATATCAACAAACAAAGAAAAAGACCGATTAAATGATCGCGCGATAAGGTTTTAGGCATATTTATTGTCTGTCTCCATATTTATTCGTAAAGGGTTGCCCCGGCATCAAGGATAACATCAGGCTCCAAATGAACGTC
The DNA here is from genome assembly GCA_934202735.1 of uncultured Alphaproteobacteria bacterium. Lineage (GTDB taxonomy): Bacteria > Pseudomonadota > Alphaproteobacteria > CAAHEQ01 > UBA3637 > CALXZG01. Next base: position 266,193 of record CAKPYH010000002.1, read on the forward strand.
CAAACTCCACAGATAATCAGCATAAAACCACCGGCCATAAACACAACAGACCGGATAGTTCTGAATGTTTCCATGGGATTATCGCGTGTCGCATAATCAACCACTTGCCCGCCGATAGCAAACACCAATAACAAAGCTATCAAAAATAAATCCAAAACCAGGGGCAAAAAAGCAAACCAAGCACTTTTTCCTAAATCATGGGCACGACGCACCATGACGGCCAATTTCGGAAATATAGTGGCAATGGCAAAGATAATAGAGAGCAACACAAAGACACTTAAATGGGTTAGTCCTGTCATAAATGAAAGCCCCCAGGATATGAGCGTATTGCATAACACCGGCCACCAGTATTCGGCCCGTGTTCCCCGACCAGACCAATGAAAACTGTTTTTCCAATAAGATTTATAGGCCCGTCCAAAAGGAATAACGGGTGTATCTGCGGGGGTTTCGGATTGTTCCAAGATCAACGCCGCTTTTCCCCGTTCAAATGATTCGGGCGAGATGATCCCTTGTTGATACAAACGATACAGCCGTTCTATTTTATCCGCTAACATGCTTTTGTCTCCTTTTTATTGTTCACGACCATAATCGGCCGGTATCATAATGGTAGAAGGATTGATACGTTTCACTTTCGGATTCAGCAACAACCTGTCTTGTATGTTTTCAGCAACATGACCCAAAACCATCCTGCCGTCGGGATACACCATACAATTTTCAAACCCGATATTTTCATCCATAGGAACTAATTCAACACATTTTGTCGGGAAAGAAATATAATGAGTGGATGCCGTGTGTTGCACAGATTGAATATAACGATCCACCCGGTACCCAAACGCAACCAAGCCGATACCGCTCAAGATTCCCACAACCAGCAGTAAAAAATAAATCAGGTAAGCCAACGTTCCCAAGATATAATCTAACTTTTTCCCGGGAATGAAAGGCTTGCCGTTCCCGTCTGTTTTAATGGTAAAGATATTAACCAGAGCCCAAATCTTGACGAAGAAGCCCCCTATGAAACACGTTAAAAGTGTCAGCAAAAGTTGGCAGAGGCCCCGTTTCCAACGACCCGCATAAAAATTATGGGCCCCGAAAATGCCCAAAAACAATGCAAAGATAACATAACTGACTCTGCTTTTTCTGTCGGAATCAATATAGGGGAAAAGCAAGGCTTCCTTTGAAGCATTCAGTTCATCTTCGGTAAGAATTCCTTGCTCATATAACGATTCCAGTTTTGCAATTTCTGCCGATATTTTCATATTTGTTTCCTTTTAAGTCAAAATAGATTTACAATAACTTGTATACCCGACTTTTGATCACAACGCAAGGATTTTTTAAGGGAACGCAGTACAGTCGGGAAAAGACAACCCGATTTTTAACAGACAGATTTGGAAAAGATTAAACAAATAGGGTATGGAAAAAACCTTTATGGTGGAAGGGGAAAGATTCGAACTTTCGTAGACATAAGTCGGCAGATTTACAGTCTGCTGCCATTAACCACTCGGCCACCCTTCCATGAAAAGGTAGATGCATTATGACGACTTTTTTATCAAATGTCAAGCATTTTTTTGATTTTTTTTGGTTTTTGAATCCGACCCGCTATGATACCTTGACAAAATTGCATTTTATGGTACACTGAAAGTATAAGGAGAGTGGTGCGCATGGCCTTTCTGGATTCATTAAAGTATCGTGTAAAGCAAGCGGCTCTGATTGGCGGAGTCGGATTAGCGGCTTTGACCGGCCAGGGACAATCAAACACACCGGAAGAAAATACTATTGATGCTTTTACACCGGATCGGATAGAAGCCTTGGGCAGGATGATGGGATATGATTTGCAGAATACCCTCAATCAAGAAGGTGGTTTACCCCTGACGAAAGAAACGGCGGTATGGCCGGATCCGAACGATCCCAATACGATGTATGAAATGGATGAAACCGGTAATCCGATCAGCAAGATTGAATTCAAACCGGATGCGAACGGCAACATGCAGGCCATCCGACAAAACATGCGGAACGATGGCGGCTATGATGGGCCGGTGGTGGAGTCTGAACCCCGCGGGCCGAATATCACGGATTATACCGACTCGGACGAATACAATGATACGAATCAGGAAACCGATTCAGCACAAACAAACCAAGATACGCCCACCGTGGAACCCTCTGCACCCGCACGGCGTAAATCCAAAATGTCTTTTTTCAGCAATGTAGGCAGACCACACAGTACGGATTACTATTACGATGATAACGGAAAACTGACACCGCACAATCCGGATGAACCGGGCCAAAGCCAGACGGATCATGTCTCCCCTTCTGACGGGACCGATAATGCCGGTTCTGATGCCCCCGCCGCCAAGCCCGATGGATATGACGCGGCCTATGATGCTCCAACGACCGACATGACCGGAGCCACAAATGCCCCCGCCGCACCCCAACAACCTTACCACTCAGATCAAGATGTGTTAGATATACTCAATTGGCGCTCCTATCTGAAAAACGGTGATACAGCAAAAGTTTCTGTTTCCCCAGAACGAGAAGCTGACTTACAAGATTTGTATGAAACACCGGGATTATCCCTGGATGACATCACGAAACAAGGCGGGATCCCTATCTCGGAAGATACTTATTTACTGCGCGATGAAAACGATCCCACAAAATTTTATAAATATAATCGTTTTACCAATGAGTTAGAAGGGACAAATGCAATTCGCAATTACGACGGGAAAATTTACTTAGAAGAGCGAGATCCAGATGGTAATCTTCAAAAGAATAGAAGCATAGATACAACAGATGGGTCTTACGGTGAAACACATGTTCTATCTAATGGTCAGACTGTAGGGACAATATACGATGATAACGGGGACATCAAAAGTCTCCGACAATCCAACTATGGGAACCCGATTACTACAGCCTTCATCCAACGTCCGATAGATGGTGTACGGATCAAGACAAAAATATTCAAAGATGAACAAGGGAATAACCATGAAGACTCAACATATAGAGATAAAGATGGTCATTTAATCAGAAAAGTAGGTTGGGAAAATGGAGAAATAAATACCGTTGCGTTTCCTACTGCGGAAAATGAAGATATAGAAACAACCTATATACGGGATAAAGATAACCCAGATTTATGGACACGACAAATATTGGGCAAGAATAAATTTGGCGACACATATGTAACAGAAACCGGGAAAGATGGAAAACCCGTATATTATAAATTTGATGTGTCCAAATTGGATATGGGCTTGGCTTTCACACCGGCGGTAGAACAAAATAGTGTACAGGATACGAAAGCAACAGGCAAACCAATCGCCCGCAAGTCCGGCAAAATGCAGGATATTTTGAAAAGCCACAGCGTGCCGGTCAAACCGAACTTTGTGCCGGGTATGGATGGATCGTCCCGGACCAATCGGGTGGATCGGGTCAATGTCGCCGCTCCGGCCGGTTCTCAAACGACTTTTGTCCCCACACCGGCTTTGCTGAAAGCCCTGGGGGATAAAAAGCAAAAATAATTCAGTCTGTTTGACATGGTCTAAACATCTACCACTTTGTCATCATCGGGCCCCACCGGAGTTTCTTCCCCTTTGTCATATTTGGGCAATTTTTAGTATTGTCATCTTCGGGTGTTTATTTCTTTTGTCATCTTCGGGCATTTATTTCTTCTGTCATCTTCGGGCTTGCCACCCTGAAAAACGATAAAAAATAAAAACAGGGTTGTACTTTACCGAAAAACCTGCTATATTATTCGGGTATGAAAGGAGACATACCATGAATGAACAAGTTTTATTACGCGAATTGGAATTTTTACACGGCTTTGGTTTTAGGGCTTTTCTTCCAAAATACCCGCCGGTCAAAAAAACACACGCCGCAAAAGGAAACCGGGGTATGCCTCGTAAAACAGCCCATCAACAAAAGAAGCCTATCAATCGTTACCATGGTCGTACACGATAAAAAAAATACCTCGGTGATGAACCGGGGTATTTTTCTCTTTAATCCAAATAATACTCAACCGTGGAAACAACCCGAACGGTTTTATCAATTTGTTCGCTTTCCGAAGCACCGGGAGTTTGTTCACGCGGCAAGATAGAAAAGACTCCTTGGTTGGCGCGTTTAATTTTGCCAACACGGGCATCAGAACTTTTGGCAAATTCGGCCGCTGCTTTACGCGCATTGGTTGTCGCTTGTTCCAACATTTCCGGTTTTATATCATTCAAGCCCGTGAACAAATAGGCCACCGGTGATCCGTATTCCTGATTATCAAACAAAACGCCTTGCGCCACCAAAACGCCGATATCGCGCAGTGATTTTTCCACTAAATCTACTTTTTCCGATCGCACGGTGATGCTCTGCCCCAGGATATATCGCGGGCCTTTTACATTATCACGATACGGGTTTGCCATTAAATCATTGGTATTGACTCGTCCCACCAAAATTTCGTCCCCCGTAAATCCCCGTTCGGTCAAATAAGCCTGAATTTTAGACAGGTTATCGGCCAATACACGTTGGGTATCCGTCAACACCATACCGGTCGTTTGAAACTTGATTTTCCAAACCGCCAAATCTGCCCGCACATCTTTTTCGGCTAAGCCTTTGACCGTTACGGCCCGGTTGTTCATGTGGGCCTGATAGTAATAATACCCCGGCACCGTTCCCCCAATCGCCAATCCCAGGGCTATCAAAGCCGCTGATAGTGTTTTTATTTCCATGTTTTGTTCTCCTTTCACCTTTATATAGGACCAAATCACACCGATGAAAAGGCCTTATAAAGGACATTTTTTTCGGTGGCATTGTGTTTCAACCTGAAACGTTGCATGCGTAATATGAAACCGCCGTTCCACAGCCGATTGCAACCGGGGCAACACATCTACGGTATCCGCACACACATGACATTCCAAAGATACACGATCTTCACAGATCCGCCACAAGTGAATGTGATGTACATCATGTACCCCTTTGATACGTAGCAAAGCCTGTCGAATCTCGGCGGCATTCATTTCGGGCGGGCAAGCATTCATCAGCAATCGCACAATCGGCGAAAAAGAAACAACGGATTGAAAAATCATATAGACACTGATCATAACGGCAATAACACCGTCTACGAAATTCCAACCTAAAATCACAACAAACAGGCCCGAGACGATGACACCTATTGATCCGAATGCATCCGCCAAGTTATGCACAAAAACCATTTTCATATTCATATTCGCATGGGCATGTTCATGAGACAAGCGCGCCGTTAAACTGTCCACAATCAACGCTAGAACAGATACCCAAATAATAACCGGACCGTCAATGCGTTCAGGACTGATGATACGGGCGGTGCCTTCACAGAACAAATAAACCCCCGACACAAACAGCAAAATCAAATTCACAAAGCCACCAATTGTCTCGGCCCGTTTGAAGCCGAAAGAAAAGGTATCCGTTGCCGGGCGTACACCGATCTTATACGCAATAATCGCCACCAAAATTGAGAACGCATCACTGGTATTATGCAACGCGTCCCCGATCAAAGCGGTAGAACGAGCCATCACACCCGCCACCAGTTCTACAACCGTCAACAACATATTGATCATAAACGCAATCATCAATCCGGTGATTGTATGTGTTTCCACCTTTGCGTCGTGTTTATGATGTTCATGTTCTGTATGAATATGCATGTTGCGTTCTTCTTTCGGGGTCAGTTTAACACGCCCCTGCAAGATTGTCAAGCAAAACAACAATCCTTATTTGTGTCGTTGCCGAAACGGATGGCGCATATCACGACACCCGAACCAGATCAACAAAACACCTCCCAAAATTCCCCACAGGACAATCCATTTGAAACGATCCGTCAGCACGTTATCCACAAAAAATTTTTCGGCCCATTCGGAGGCTTTCCGTTGATTACTGTAATAAGGGGTCACATGAATGCCGTTTTCATCAATAACCACATCGGTATAACCGAATTTCGGGATATCTCCGCGCGGGCGTTGCCCTGATGACGGATTGGTGTACAGGGGAATGCCATTGAAATTTTGACGGGAAAAATAATGCACATGCCCGGTAAAAATCGCATCCACAGGATAACGGCTTAACATTTCCGCCATTTTAGTTGATGACTCCGGTTTCAAAGCATGATTACCCGTTGGTGGTACGTGTGTGTATAAGATAACTCGGCGGAAAGACGGCCGAATACGTTGCATGACTTGTTCAAAAAATGCCCATTCGTCATCTGAGATCGTCAATGAGGCCGAGTCTAATGTGATAAACAACGTATCCCCATAACCAAACCAATAGTAAGGTTGAGAAAACACATGACGATAATAGCTTTTATTCATACCGGAACGTTTTTTACAATCATGATTTCCTATCGCAAAATACATCGGCGTTTCATCCAACCGAGACGCAATTTCATTGACCATCCAAAATAAATGTTCGGTGGTACGCGATGTCACTAAATCACCTAAATACAACATGAAATCCGGATGATGTTGATTCTTGGCTTCACGAATCACACGTTCCAGCGTATGATTGGCCGAACCACTATCCGACAAGATGACAAAGTGGGCAGTGCGCACATCAGGCCTTAAAAACTGACCGGCCGGCGGATAAAAAACATGATCTCCCATCACAAACGACAAACCGACAATCGCCCGTGTCAAGCACAACCCGGCAATCACAATCAGTACAAAAAGACCACTATAACGTAAAACCCGTTTCATTTACTCTCCCACGCCTTCTCACATGTTGCCATACCATACATCAAACACAATCGTATTGCAAGAAAAAACACATATCCATCAAGCGAAACTTGACAGGATTTTTTCCACAACAAAAAATCACTTACGGATAACCCGTTCAAATTATGACATATTTTGTGTTGTGTAGCCTTGCAGGGAATCCATGGTTTTTATGCGACTATGCCCCACATCGGGTTTGGCAACCGTTGGATTTCTGGCACAGATGAAATAAAATATATTTATTTCAATATATTATATAAAATTTTATTCATGATAAAAAAAAATCAAAAAAGTTCAAAAAAAAGGTTGCAATTAAACCATGGATTGTGTATCTTATTCAAAGCGAAATTTTTAGGACTTCTGTAAGCGGAAAATAAAATAAAACCATAAGCAAAAGGTGATATATATAGCTATGATTAAACTAAAACACAGAAATTGCGGCCCCGATAAGGCAACACTCTTGGCAATTTGTGTCTCAAGCGCCCTGTTTTCAGGGGTTTGGGGGTAAAAATCATGCCCAAAATATCCGTCATTATGCCGATCTATCAGACTCGCCCCGACTACTTACGTCAGGCTGTTCAGTCCATATTGGCGCAAACATTCAAGGATTTTGAATTTTTGATTTTGAATGATTCACCCGACAATACCACTTTGGATAAAATCATAGCGGAATTTTCGGATTCGCGCATCAAGTTTATGCGTTCACACCGAAATATGGGGGTTGCGGGTGCACACAATTTCTTGTTGAAACACGCACAGGGTGATTATATCGCCGTGATGGATCATGATGATATTTCTCTACCGCAACGCTTGGAAAAACAATTTGCTTTTTTGGAATCTCATCCAGATGTCGGCATTTGCGGTACCGCCTATTGGCGATTTGGAAAATGGACAAAAATGCGTTCCATTTACCCGCCGGAACACCATGACGATATTTGTGCTTTATTATTATTCAAATGCCCCTTACATCACCCGTCTGCCATGATTCGCCGTTCGGTATTGGTGCAACATCAGATTGCCTATGATGAACATTTCATCAGTTTAAATGACCGAAAATTATACATGGAAATCGCCCGATATACCCGCCTGGCTAACCTGAATCAAGTGCTATACAATTATCGTCTGCACAAGCAAATGACTTCACGTATCATGCATGATGAAATCAACCGTGAGCAGTTGGCCTACCGCGATGAAGTATTAAAAGATTATGGGATTATTTTTGATGAAAACGACAAGTACATTTTGAACCACTATATTTTTACCGGGCGTACTAAAATTAAAAATATAGAGATTCTGCCTCACATTGACCGCATTTTAACCCGATTGGTCCAAGAAAATCAAGACAAACATTTTTGTGATGAAGCGGCTTTGGCCGGTGTGTGTGGACGATACTTGGTAAAACGGTGTAAGAACGCCGCTTGTTGGGGCGGCATTTCATCATCGCGGGTATTGGCCCAAACCACTTTGCCCGTTGTATCGGTCCCGTGGTGGTTGAACATTTTGAATCGGATAGGAAAAGTCGCATGAAAACCGTTGCCGTTCATCTGCACTTGTATTATCGGAATCAAGCCGATGAGATGCTGGGGTTTTTAAGAAATCTGCGGGGGATGGCTTTTGATTTGTTTATCACGATGGTGGAAAATGACCCCAATCTGATCGCAAAAATTCAACGGGTATGGCCGACGGCCCATGTGTATGTCGTGCCAAATCGCGGATATGATGTAGGCCCCTTTATTGATTTTCTACATCGTATCAACCTGAACAATTACCGTTATATCTTGAAACTACACACCAAAGGCACAAAATCCCAAAACACAACGATTCTGAACGGATATGTGTTGACAAATGCCCTGTGGCGTGAAATCATGCTTAATACATTAATCGGATCGCCCGCGCGTGTTCGTCAAAACATCAATCTCTTGGAGACGCAACCCGACATAGGCGAAATAGCCTCTGCTTACTGTATCACGGAAGAACCGCGGACATGGCGAAAAATGCTACCGCAAATCAATCAAGTTTTGACAAAAATGGGTCTGGCACCGGTGAAACAAGTGCGATTCGCAGCGGGATCTATGTTTTGGATTCGTGCCGACCTGTGCCGACCGTTATTGGCTTTTACGTTGCACGATTTTGAGCCAACAAACGGACACATTAAGGACGGCACTTTGGCACATGTGATGGAACGTGTGTTCGGTTTAATTGTGACGGGACAAGGAAAACGAATCGCCGGAATTTGGGATAAAACTTATCAACGCCGCCTGATGTGGGCCAAGATACGACATTTCTTCTTTCAAAAAAAACGGACATCCAAAGGATATACGTTGATTAAAATTGTCAAAATCCCCGTCTATCATACCCGTTTCAAGAACTTCTTTTTTCAAAAGAAAACCACAAAAAACGGGGGTATGATTATCAAAATAGCTAAAATTCCCGTCTATCATACCAGGGGGTGCGCATGACAATCCAACTATCTTCCATCGTGAAATCTATTCGCGCGCACAAGGTCTTGTGCTGCCTGGCGGGGTTGTTTCTTATACTCACATCAGGGTGGTTCCTGATATCCCGTCAACCGGTATCGGCGGATCAGACGGAAACCAAAGAATACGAAGCGGCACCTCTGACCGTTGTCATAGATATGGATACCCAAAAAGAAATTGAATTACAGGTCTTTTACCTGCATAAATCGGGACAATTTTCGGAAAAGGAATCGGTACGCCAAATGATTTCCCCGAATATAGGGCATGTGGAAATTCCCCTGCCCGTTGATAAAATTATGGGATTGCGCATAGATATAGGTTCCGATCCCGGAAAAGTCATCATACGCAATATAGAAGTCAAAGCCGAACAATTTATCAATTTTAATCAATGGGATAAATGGAAATATGTCAATATAGATTCTCATAAAACCGGGGGCGAAAATGTGCTGGTTTTAGAATCAGACAGTCATGATCCCTATATGATTTTTCAACCTAAAATCACATTGAACGAGAATACGGATTTCAAGGTCTTTTTAAGACAACAACAGCAGTTAGAACAGGCATGGCATGGTATTCCCGAATCCACAACGGCCCGTATAGAAATCATCGGCCGGCATCATAAAAAACAAGCACCGTATGCTGTATATGTTTCCGATTCGGATACATCCCAATCACAATCCGTTGAAGGTGATCAAGTACGAACTGTTATAGAACATACCGGATCCGAATTGACCTTTGATTTGGATATTCTGACCGCAGGAACCGTAGAAGTACGTTTGAGTCAACCTGCAAACGCCACCGATCCTTACATTAAATACACATTGTTCACGGCAGACACAACAACTTTAATCAATGAGCAAGTGCCTGTTTTTGTATCAGATCGTTATCCGTTCGTTGAATTATATCAATTTGCCCATCCCCAACGAATCCACTATCGCGTTCAATGGCAACGGGTTTATTCCAATACGTCCCAAGAATAAAATTCCGATTTTTCAAAAAAAGGTTGCATTTATAGGACTTTTCAGAGTAAAATATATTCTTTCGGGTCAATATCAACAGAAAGGATTACAAAACACAGACACCCTATGCAACCTGCAAGATTTTCGCTTCACACCCACACGATCGGTTTTGATGCCACAAACACCATAGAAGAAATGGCCGTGACGGCACGGCGCATCGGTTTTTCAGCCCTGGGCATTTCCAATCATTTTATCGTTTATCCCGGTATTGAAAAGACGGCTCTCTATCGGGCGGCGGCACACCCGAAGGATCCTCGTGATACGCCCTGGCACGGGATGTATTCTAAAAACTTTGATGAAGCCATTATCAAATTTCAACGCGACTATGAAGAAATTGATCGTGTGCGTACCAAACTTTCTTTCCCGATTTACAAAGGAATGGAAGCCGATTTTTTTCAATATAGGGGATGGGCCAAAGGATTTGAAAAAGCCTTAAAAATTTTGAAACCGGATTATGTCATCGGGTCTACTCACTTTGCCATATATCGGGATAAACTGTTAAATATGCACGATATTGCCACGCTGAATACCGTAGAGCAAGATAGCATTGTTCACCACTATTGGTGCAATTTACGTCGTGCCGTCAAAAGCGGCTACTTTACTTTCATGGCTCATCCGGACCTGTTCAAACGGGGCGGTTTAGGGACAGAAAATTGTTTCGCCGATGATGAAGAAAAAATGATGTCATGCCTGGCCGAAACGAAAATGCCTGCCGAAATCAATTCAGGTTCTCTACGGCGTAAAAATGCCATGGGAAAATCATACGGTGAACGCGATTTGACTCGGTTGATACAACAGTTCGTCAAATTTCACATTCCAACGATGATCAGCGATGATGCCCATTCGGTCGGACAATTAGGGGCCGCGTATGACATCGCGGCTGCTTGTGCCAAACGTGTCGGAGTTGTTCATTATTGCCGGCCTATTACCAAAAATAAAAAGTTTATCTTGGAAAAATACCTGATTAAAAATCAGCAACAGCGGGAATAAAAAAAACGCGGTATATAAGCCGCGTTTTTTGCAATCATCCTGAAACCGCCAAACGTTCCCGGACCCGTTCAGGTCCCAAAATCTGCATGATTTCATACAAATCCGGTGTTTTATCACGTCCCGTAATTAAAACACGCAAGACTTTGGCAATATCAGACACATTTCCCTTGAATGCGGTCGGATTATCACGGAACGCCCGCATATCCGTAGCAAACCCATGTTTATCCGCAATCGCTTTAATGTGCGCAAACCAGGTGTCTTTGTCATCGGCAGGATTATATAGATCCGTAAATTCGGTGGCTATGATTTGTATATCGGACGGTTTCAATGGATTCAATAATGCTTGCTTATCCGCCGCCGAGACCGTGAACAAGTCATCAAAGAAGTACGTCAATTCCGGTTCCACGTCTTCCCACTTGACCAAATCTTTACGCGACTTTTTACCGATATTTCGTTCAATATTCAGAATCCGAATCACATATTCCCGATTATTTTTCAACCGTTCGGCCAACGGCGGATTGTATGTCGTTGCCCATTTCAATGTTTCTTCATATACACGTTCGGCCGACATGCGGGCAATCACTTCTTTGGAAATGCTATGCAGTTTCACAAAGTCAAACAAGGCCCCAGCAGCATTAGAAATTTTATTAAAGTTTACCGGAAAATCAAAGGCCGGTTTATCCGGATTATTACGCCGCCAATCTTCAAAATTCGCATTGATTAAATTCAACATGTATTCAATCAATGTGTCTTCGGGATATCCTTTTTGCCAAAAGAAAACCAGACTGGCCTCCGGATCATGGCGTTTTGACAATTTCCGCTTGTTGCCGTTATCAATCTTTTGCAACGGTGCATAATGACCGTATTTCGGGGCTTTCCACCCCAAGGCCACAAATAATTGAATATGCAACGGTACGGATGAAACCCATTCATCCCCCCGAATGACATGGGTTGTCCCCATCAAGTGATCATCCACCGCATGGGCAAAATGATAAGTCGGCAAACCGTCAGACTTCATAATCACCACGTCAATGTCATTTTCAGGCAAGGCCAATTCACCTTTGATTAAATCTTTAATCACCATGCGTTTATCATTGTTGCCGGGAGATTTGAACCGAATCACAAACGGCTTACCCGCTTGTAAATTGCTCCATATCTGTTCATCGGTTAAAGCACGGCATTTGGCATACTTGCCGTAATAGCCGGGACGCACGCCTGTTTTTTCTTGAATTTTTCGCATAATATCCAAATCTTCAGCCGCACAAAAACACGGATAAGCCAACCCTTGTTCCAGCAAGGATTTCACATACGCCTGATAAATATCCTGACGTTGACTTTGGGTATAAGGGGCATAAGGGCCAAAATCGTGACCGTTTTCATCAACCCCTTCATCGGCATGAATATTGTAGTGCCCCAATGAATTGATAATCAATTCCACCGCCCCGTCTTTTTTACGCTTTTGGTCCGTATCTTCTATACGCAGGTAAAAGATACCGCCGCTTTGATGGGCCACCCGTTCCGATAGCAATCCGGCATAAAGACTCCCGATATGCATGTCGCCGGTAGGACTGGGGGCGACACGTGTAACCTTGGCCCCGTCCGATAAAACCCGCGGAGGATATTTTGCTTCAATATCCGCCGGAGTCGGCAAAGGTTTTGGAAAAATAAAATTGATGATCTCTGGTGTCATGATAAAATCCTTTCACATGCGGGCCGTTATAGCACACTTTGCCGCAAAAGGAAAGTAAAAAAAGCATAGAGCCGTAAAATTATCGGCCAACACCCGGAATACTTTCTTTCATCTCATCCGGGCCATAAGCCTTATCGTTCAGATCGGCTGTAATCTTTCTGATGTTCCCTAACACATCGCCAAAATGTTTTATTCGGTGTTGTGTCTTGACTTTTAGATGATTTTCAGATATGATGTTACACACCAGAAAAGGAAAATATCATGCCCGAAACATTATCTGATATCGTTCAAAAACGACGTACATTCGCCATTATTTCCCATCCGGATGCCGGAAAAACCACTCTGACGGAAAAGTTATTACTGTTCGGGGGTGCCATCAATCAGGCCGGAGCCGTTAAAGCCCGTGGCGATAACAGGCGGGCACGGTCAGATTGGATGAAAGTAGAACAAGAACGTGGTATATCTGTCGCTTCTTCCGTAATGACCTTTGAATACGGCGGTTGTACGTTCAACCTGTTGGACACACCGGGACATGAAGATTTTTCGGAAGACACCTACCGTGTTCTCACAGCGGTGGATTCGGCCGTCATGGTGATTGATTGTGCCAAAGGGATTGAAGCACAAACAAAGAAGTTGTTTGAAGTCTGTCGTTTGCGTGATATTCCCATTATTACTTTTATCAACAAGTTGGACCGTGAAGGGCAAGATCCGTTTGCCTTGTTGGAAGAAATTGAACAAACACTGGCTTTGGACGTTGCCCCGGCGGTGTGGCCCATCGGCATGGGACGGGAGTTCAAAGGTTGTTTTGACCTGCGCCACAATCGCTTGAATCTCATGGAACGAACGGGGAATAAATCCGTCTTGCCCGTTGCCGTGGAAACCATCAACGGCATTGATGATTCCCGATTGGATCAAGTCTTGCCCGCCAATCAAGTCTCAAAACTGCGGGAAGATGTAGAAATGGTACAGGCTTTGTGTAAGCCGGTGGACCGAACGGCCTATCGTGACGGTTATTTAACACCGGTCTTTTTCGGATCGGCCATCAATAACTTCGGCGTGCGGGAATTGTTAGATGCTTTGGTGGATCTGGCCCCCTCCCCTCGTCCCCAAGAAACTGCAACGCGGGCCGTCAATCCCGATGAAGAAAAAGTATCCGGCTTTATTTTTAAAATTCAGGCCAATATGGACCCAAAGCATAGGGATCGTATCGCCTTCATGCGGGTGTGTTCGGGACATTTTCGGCGGGGTATGAAGTTAATGCACCTGCGTGATCACAAACAAATGATTCTGCACAATCCCGTCATGTTTTTAGCCCAAGATCGCGAATTGGCCGAAGATGCTTACGCGGGGGATATTATCGGTTTACCTAACCACGGCGGCATGCGAATAGGTGATTCGTTTTCAGAAGGCGAAGCCCTGACGTTCCGGGGTATTCCGTCTTTTGCGCCCGAATTGTTGCAGAAAGTGCGGGCCGTTGATCCGTTGAAAGCCAAACATTTGGGGAAAGCATTAGATCAAATCGCCGAAGAAGGCGGGGCCAGCGTTTTCAAGCCGACCATCGGATCCGACTGGATTGTAGGTGTCGTGGGGGCTTTGCAGTTTGAAGTTTTGGCCGATCGTATTCGGACCGAGTTTGATGTGCCGGTCATTTTTGAACCCACCGGTTATTTAACCGCCCGATGGGTAACGGGTGCGCCAAAAGCCGTGGAAAATTTTGTGGCCAAAAATGGGGGAACAATGGCCACCGATCATGACGGGGATCCGGTTTTTTTGGCCCGTAATGCCTGGCACTTGGGGAAAGCGGAAGAAGATTTCCCCGACATCACATTGCAAAAGATTAAGGAATAAACACAAAAGCACACAAGATATACTTTCCATCTTTCCATAAATCATTTTATAAGATATAGTTTGATTTTTATTTTTTTATGCGTATAATAAATACCAACATATTCTAAACAATATCAATAAAAGGAGACAAAATGTATCAAAAATTGGGGATATTATCGCTTTGTGTTTTGTTGGGTGCTTGTGTTTCGGAACAAGAACGCCGGGAATCCATGTATCGCTATGAACAAACCATGCGCAATCAATGTGAACATACTTTGGGATTCGCTACCGGGACGCAAAACTATATGAATTGTCGCCTGTTCTATGACGAATATCTGGCGGCTATCGGTTATCCTACCGGTTCCATGAGTTTCAGCAAATCGGACGCTATTCAATCCCGCATAAACGCCTTAAACACAAAATGTTCCCGCTATTGGGGGACCCAAGGCCTGGGCGGTCAGAACCTGTGGTATTGCGTGCGTCAACTGGGCGATAAACAAATAGAACAAGCAAAACACGAACAAGAACTGCAAGAACAGGAAGAAATGCTCACACGATCCATTGCGGCCGGTCAAAAAGAAGCCAATGACGACAATCGGTTGCAGGCCCGTATAGAAGCAGAACGGGAACGCGTGGCCAAAGAAAAAGGTAAAAATCCCAAGAAAGTAAAATGCAGTACATATACCAAGTCCAACGGGTATGTACAGGTCAAATGTAAATAAAATCATGGTGCCGGCTTCCTATTTATCGTTGCATCAAAACCGTTTAGACCTGACTGTACGGGTTTTACCCAACGCCAAGCGGTGCGGGATAGAAGGCCTGTGGAACGGAACATATATACGCATCGCTCTAAACGCGCCCCCTGTGGACGGAAAAGCCAATCAGGCCCTGTGCCGCTTTTTGGCCGATTATTTTAAGGTACGTATCAGTGCCATTACTTTATTATCAGGGGAAACAGGCCGGCAAAAACGGATTGCCGTTTTATTTTCAACCGATGTTTTAGCCCGGCAGGCCGCCACACAATTACAAAATATCCTGACCCAAAATTAAACCAATCGGCGCATGATCCGAGGTTCCGCTCCAACCCCGTACATCACGATAAATCTGGGCATTTTGAACGGCCGGTATCAATGAGGATGTAGTTAAAATAGCATCTAATAAGATGCCGTTATTACGGGGCCATGCTCCCCCTTGGAAATCCCAAAATGAATATGTATGGGGATCCGGGTTAAACCGCCGGACCGCGTTATCCAAAGGCAGATTCAGCAAATCCCGCCATGCCTGCCGCACCGAATCCGTCATCAGGGCCGTTTCCCGAAACACATCAGGATCATAAACATCATCATCCCGTTCTATCACATTAAAATCACCGGCCAAAATCACGGAACGCCCTTGTTCCATTAAACCGTGTACATGTTCCCGCAAGGCTTGCAACCACCGCAATTTATACTGTAATCGCGTGATATCGCCCGCCAGGGTCGGCGGTGGCGTTCCATTCGGAACGTATACACAAATCAACACTATTCCCCCCGGTGTTTCACATTGAACAAAGCGGGCCTGATCTTCAAAACCCGATAAAGCATACACCGGATTTTGGATGGGAATCCGGGACAATATCGCCACACCGTTATACATTTTTTGCCCCGACAGAATCGTATAATACCCTTTGGCCAAAAAATCCATGGTCGGAAAACGTGTTTCAGCACTTTTGGTTTCTTGCAACATCACGATGTCGGGTTCTTCCCGTGTAATCAGGTCCATCAATACAGGCAAGCGTGCTCGGACAGAAGCCACATTCCATGAAATAATCCTTTGCATTTTGTATCTCCTTATGCTATAACACACCTATGAAAAAACTTTTACTGCTTTTATTATGCCTTGTTTGGGCAAAAAGTGCAAGTGCTTTTTGCCGAACGATTACTCCCCGCGTGTATGTAGAAACAAAAACCGGTAGTGTGCGTTATATCACACATCTGTCGCGTGATGAGTTTTTACGACGTGCCCCCCAAAAAATGTCTCCGAATACGTTGGGCATGACGGTCAGTAAGTTGGCCATGAACGGTCGGGCTGAACCCGACATGCAACGCGTAGATGCCCGCACCTTTTGTGTTCAGATTAAAGAAATAAACCTGACGCTGGGATATGATATATTGGACGTTTACATTGACAAGAAGTATCAACCGGGTTCCTGTGAGTATGAAGTGGTTAAAGAACATGAAAATTTTCATGTCCGTGTTTCGCAAGAAGCTATGCAATTTTTCAAGCCCGACATTGATCGCGCATTGCGGTCCGCTGCACGAAAAATCCGGCCGACTTTTGTGACTTCTCAAGGAGAAGCCCAAGCGGCTTTTGAAAAACAATTCAAGCAAATAACGAATGAAATTCAACCTTTGATAGATCATATCAATAAGAAAATTGCCGAAAAGAATTATATTATTGATACCCCCGAATCATATCGGGCCACAACAGCCCTTTGTTCGCATTGGTGATTATCGGCCTTTCAAAATCATTTCATAAAAGGCAATGCGGTCGGCAATTTCCTGACGAGCCATCGGCAAAATAACCTTTTGTATCACCGTGCGCGCCGTTTTCAAACGATCTTGAATAACGGCCGGATCAACATCTTCGGGGCGAATCGCCCAAGCCATAACCGCACAAATATCGCGCCGAACTTCGCAAACTCCCGCCGATAACAAATACACCACATCATTTTGCCCCGCACGGTGCAGAATCGCCGGACCGGCCGTCAAGCGCATAAAATAAGGGGCCTGGTGCGGTAAAACCAACCGATTGCCTAAAACGCCGGGCAAGCGAACAGAATCCACTTCCAAGTCTGCCACCAAATGTGTCGGACAGGTTATCTTTAACCGAATACGACCGGCAGCAGGCCCTAAATCCTCAGCCATGTGTTTCCTCCCGTGTCGCTATTTCTTTGGCTTTACGACCGGCTTCTTCAATCCGTCCAATCATAAAGAAGGCCTGTTCCGGCATAGTATCATACTTACCCGCTAAAATATCGGCACATCCGCGAATGGTGTCTTTCAAAGCAACCGGTTCCCCTGCACGACCGGTAAAAGTTTCCGCCACCGCAAAAGGTTGAGTTAAAAAACGCTGCAACCGACGGGCCCGAACCACCGTTTTTTTATCTTCATCCGATAATTCATCAACCCCCAAAATAGCGATAATATCCTGCAAAGATTTGTATGTTTGCAAAGTCTGAACAACGGCAGAAGCGACCCGATAATGTTCGGCCCCTACATATTCCGGTGTCAACAAACGCGAAGAAGATTCCAGGGGATCTACCGCAGGGTACAAGCCTTGTTCCGCTATGGTCCGTGATAAAACCGTCGTCGCATCCAAGTGCGTAAACGTTGTGGCCGGAGCCGGATCGGTTAAATCATCGGCCGGTACATAGACGGCCTGAACCGAAGTAATAGACCCCCGCCGGGTAGACGTGATTCGTTCTTGCAACGTTCCCAAATCCGTTGCTAAAGTCGGTTGATACCCGACAGCCGATGGCATACGGCCCAACAAAGAGGACACTTCGGATCCGGCCTGAGTAAAACGAAAGATATTATCAATAAATAACAAGACATCTTGTGCCAAACGATCACGAAAATACTCGGCCACCGTCAATCCGGTTAAAGCCACGCGCGCCCGTGCACCGGGTGATTCGTTCATCTGGCCGAAAACCAAAGCAGCTTTGGATTTATCTCCTTGCATATCTATAACGCCCGATGCGACCATTTCCCGATAGAGATCGTTGCCTTCCCGCGATCGTTCCCCGACACCGGTAAAGACAGAAAATCCGCCATGAATCTTGGCTACGTTATTGATCAATTCCATAATGATCATGGTTTTACCCACACCGGCACCACCAAACAAACCTATCTTGCCCCCTTTGGGATACGGACACAATAAATCAATCACTTTAATGCCGGTTTCCAGTAATTCGGTATTCGCCGCCTGATCCATCAAATCAGGGGCCTGTTGATGAATACTTTTATACGCTTCGGCGGGAATGGCCCCCCGTTCATCCAACGGTTGTCCCGTTACATTCATAATCCGCCCCAAGGTCCCTACACCGACAGGCACTTGAATCGGACGACCGGTATTGAGCACTTCCTGTCCGCGGCATAATCCGTCCGTATCCGCCATTGATAAACATCGGGCCACATGACCGGGAAGGAGTTGTTCCACCTCTAACACCAAATCGGTTCCTTGATTTTGTGTGATACAAGCGTCAAATAAGCGTGGCATATCACCTGCCGGAAATAACACATCAACCACAGATCCGTGAATTTGATAAATCAATCCTTTTTTTTGTTTCTTCATTCAAGTCTCCTTCCCCATCCGATGACCGGCCGTTTCGGTAATATCCGTTGTAATGCGTGATTGGCGTACGCGCCGATAGTGACGTACCAGATCATTAAGCATATCTCCGGCATTTCGTGTCGCATTATCCATTGCCATCAACCGAGCCGCATTATCCGATACTTCCGATTCCAATAACACCCGGTAGATATACGCCGTCAGGTATTGCGGCATCAAGGCATGCAACAGTCCCGTATCCGACGGTTCATAATCGTACAAAAAAGGGGCACGCTTACCGGTATCCGGATCGGTTTTAAAGATAACCCCTTGCAACGACGGCAACATATCGGCCCCGCCGATTGCCGATAAAAAAGCACTGTTTTTTAAAGCAATCTTTTTTTGTCCCAAAGAATCCCTTCGGATGTAATCGGCATCATCCGTTTTATTCAAAAAATCCCAAGGATTTTCTTTATAAAAAACACGATTAGGAATAACCTGCTCTATGACCGGCACTTGGGAAACCACCGACTTGAATTGATTATACACAAACAAACATACATCAAAGCGATGTTGATCAAACAATTCTATCATGTACGCGGTCAAGCGTTCCGCATTCACATAAACCGCCGTATCTTTCATGGCTTTTTGTTTCAAAACCGACACCGTTTTATCCGGATATCGGGTCCGTAATAAATCGGCCCCCCGTGTCCCGTAAGCAAAAATTTGAACGTTTTTCCCCTTTGCCTGCAAATAATCAATCACACGGACCGCTTGTTGCATCACCTGAACCGAAGCCGTGCCGGATAGGCCGTCATCGGCCGTAATCACAACCACAACATAGCGTCCGTCCGAACCGGTACCCTCTAACCAAGGGGGCAGTATCGGCCGAGTGGCAGATTCATCTTGTTGTCTTTGCCTGACTGATCGCACCAGCCGTCTGATAACACGATTTAATTCATCGGCATACGGTACAGCCCGTAAAAAAACGGCATGTTTTTGCTTCAAGCGCGATACAGCCACCACTTTCATGGACGATGTAATTTGACGCGTTGCCCGCACCGAAGACATCCGATCACTGATTTTTTTCAAAGAACTCATGCGGCTTGTTCTTTATCCCCCAAATAGGCCTGATAATCCCGAATGAAAGTCCCCAACTTTTCGGCTGTTTTATCTGATAATTGACCGCTTGTATCAATATCGGATAAAATATCAGACCCTTGCAATTCCAATCTGTCCAACAATCCCGACAAGAACGGAGCCACTTTTTCCACAGGCATATCATCTAAATATCCTTTCACGCCCACAAACAGGCAAACCACTTCTCCGGCCGGTGTCAATGGTTGACCGGGTGGTTGCTTCATGACTTCCGTCAAACGTGCCCCACGCGCCAACAATGCCCGTGTTGCAGCGTCCAAATCCGATGACAGTTGCGAAAAAGACAAGACTTCCCGATACTGTGATAAATCTAATTTCAACGTTCCCGCAACGGCCTTCATTGCCGCTGTTTGTGCCGCTGATCCGACACGGCTTACCGATAACCCGACATTGACGGCAGGACGGACCCCTTGATGAAATAAAGCGCTTTCCAAAAAGATTTGACCGTCCGTGATGGAAATTACGTTCGTGGGAATATAGGCGGATACATCACCTTCCTGAGTTTCAATAACAGGAATAGCCGTCAACGACCCGCCCCCGTGCGCTTCATCCATTTGCGCCGCCCGTTCCAACAACCGAGAATGCAGATAAAACACATCACCCGGATAGGCTTCCCGTCCGGCCGGCCGCTTTAATAAAAGAGACATTTCCCGATACGCCACCGCATGCTTGGACAAATCATCATAAAAGATAATCGCATGCATGCCATGATCCCGAAAATACTCACCGACAGCACAACCGGCATACGGTGCCAAATACTGCATCGCCGCCCCATCCGATGCTGAAGCCGAGACAATCACGGTGTAATCCATGGCCCCCGCTTTTTGCAAGACGCGCAGAACCTCCCGCACGGTAGACTGCTTTTGTCCGATGGCAACATACACGCAAAAGACTTTGTCCTTAAAAGAAGCCGCCCGTGCATTATTTTGTCGTTGACTGATTATCGTATCTAGAATCAAAGTTGTTTTACCCGTTTGACGGTCGCCGATAATCAATTCACGCTGTCCACGACCGATAGGGACCAGGGAATCAATCGCTTTAATCCCCGTTTGGACCGGCGTTTTCACCGGTGCCCGTGCCACGATACCCGGGGCCGGTGCAAACACCGGATACATTTGCGCCGTATCCACCGGTTCCCGATCATCCAACGGATGACCTAACGGATTTACAACCCGACCCAATAAAGAAAGACCCACCGGCATTTGGCTCATTCGGCCTGTACCCGACACATGGTCCCCTTCCGCAATGGTATCGGCATGTTCCAACACCACCGCATCCGTTCCGGTTGCATTCAAGTTTAAAGCCAAACCCTCCGCCCCGGATGCGAACAGGACGCGTTCACCCGCCATCAGTGTATTCAACCCTGTAATACGGGCCACCCCATCCGATACGGAAACAACATCACCCACTTCGCACAGCAGTGGTTTTGAATGATAAGCAGCGACTTTTTTTTGAAACATATCCGCCAATTTCTTCATATCCAAAGAGGTGGTTTTATAAGCCGTCAAGTCCGATTGAAATCGCTGAATTTGTCCTGCCACCGATAAATCCAGCAGTTGGCCGTTCATTTTCACGGTGGCCCCACCCAACAAATCAGGATTCAAAGCAAACCGAATTTGTATTTTATCAGTATCCAGTACCTGCTTTAAGCGTTCAAACAGGCATGTTTGTTGTTCAGCGTCAAAAGGGACAACGCTTTCCACAACAACATTTACCTTACGTTTACGTTTTTTGACTTGTTTGGATTCATTTTTTCTCATCACAAAACCTTCCTGTTTTATGTTTAGCACAGACTGATGAACCTTGCAAGCAATTAAAAAGAAATCGGGAAAATTTTTTGAATTCGGCCGTCACCTTGTTTCAGAGCCGACCAGGCAACCGTATTCAATGCAATGGAAACGCATTCCCCGGGCGCAAAAGGACGCCGATGTTCCGGCGTTGTTAAAACGGCCGTCATTTGCTCCAATCCCGGATGATGACCGATAACCATCAAACGCCGAAAAATTTCATCAGTTTCTTTCAGAACACCTAAAATCCGAAAACTGGGGGCCAGATAGAGAGTGTCCCGAAACAGAATCGGTGTTCCCACAAACAAATTGAGTAATAATTCGGCTGTTTGGCGTGATCGGGTTGCCGTTGAACAAAAAATACAATCCGGACGAATACCGCCGACTGCACGAAATTGTTTTACCTGGTGCAGCACTTCACGAACGCCGCGACGTGATAAAGGGGCTTTAAAATCATATTTAATACCGTGCCGGGCAACTGTTCCCGGACGCATTAAATATAAATAATGGCTTGACGATTGTTGCATACCCATCTTGTCTCCTCTATCACACATATAAGGGACATCAAATAAAATTCAACCGGCCCATAAGTCGGGTCGGTTGAACAAAAACATCAGAAAAAAATATCACGACAATAAATGATTTTTATTTATTTCCTTGAATATCGGCATCAAAACGGGCCGCAACTTTCTCATACGGGTCAATACCTTTCAGGCGATCCGAAGCCGATTGCAGTTGTGCATCGGCCGCTTCTTTCATATCACCGGCCGTTTGGCGCATATTGGCGGAAAAGCGTTGTGTCTGCCCCATCAATGCCAACACATTTGTTTTAGACCGGATCCATGTCTCTTGCGGAGAGATACCCAGCAAAAACCATGCCAGACCCACAAACACTAACACATACAAAAACAGGTGAAATAATTGTTGAAAAAAACGACTAATCATTTTACATTCTCCTTAAAACATGTTATATATTTAAGCATGAGTTATTCTATCTGTCAAGATAAAAATATCCTTATTCGCAGAAATCGCCTGTCCCGGTATCTGCGTTTGAGTATCAATCGCAAAAATCAAGTAGTCTTATCCGTTCCGCTTTTTTGTTCCGTGGCACGCGCACAAGCCTTTCTAACGGCTCATCAGGATTGGATTCAAAACCACCTAACCGTCCCTTTAACTTTTCACAACGGCGATTCCGTGTCCGTTTTAGGTCAATCATTGACCATACGTCATACCCCTACACATCGGGGCGGTGTCTGTCGTAGCGGTGATGATTTAATCGTTGGTGGGGAAACCGCTTTTCTTCATCGGAGAATTACTGATTATATAAAAAAAGAAACCCGGCGGTATATAGACACACAAGCCCGTATTTTGGCCGCCAAAGCCGGATTATCCGTTCATCAGATTCATTTAAAGGATACCGTTTCCCGGTGGGGCAGTTGTTCCGCCAAGGGCAATTTGAATTTCTGTTGGCGATTGGGGCTGGCTCCTTTATTTGTTTTAGATTACATTATCGCACACGAAGTGGCTCATTTACAAGAAATGAATCACGGACCGCGTTTTTGGCGGTTGGTCAGTCAACTTACCGATCGGCGTGCCGATGCCGAAATTTGGTTACGGCGCAACGGATGCACGTTGCGGTAGGCCGTATCCACACAACCTTATTCCGTGCGTGTCCGTTCAACCTGATTGGTCAACAACGGTACATACGGCTTCTGACACCCTATGCACGTAGCGGACACCGCCCGTCCCGATGTTGTGTGTACCGTCATCACATCGCCACACATCGGGCACACATAGTTTTGCGCCTTTTGTTGTTGGTTTTGATACCCCATATAAAAGTAAGTAAATTTTTCCAACATGTCCTTGAAATGATCCGCCGGCTGCACAACCGGAGGCCGACGCGGATGCCGTGCGGGTGGCTTGCGCGTCCAAGAAGTTACCCAAATACCGGCAACAGTCGTCAATACGGCCCCCAATAATGTGGCCCCGATAAATGTCCTTGGTTTGAAATAGACGCATTTTTTCAAAAATCGTAGCACAGGATTTTTCTTTTTATGACGCCGAGATTTGGAGGATATCTGATTCTTATCGGTCGGTAGTGTTTGCCGTTGCATTTGTTGCACATCATCCCAAGATAGCGTAGGATCAAAGGCTTTCAGTAAGGCAACATTCCACGGCAGTCGGATTTGAACGGTCGTACATCTTTGTGTCATAACATTCTCCTTTCCCTTAGGTTCTTGTCTGGAACCAATTATATTTTATCACTCAGAATGCCGTTTGTCAAACTTTTTAAAGTCTGCCGACTAAATGCACAAGAAAAAGGCCCCGATGATCATCACCGGGGCCTTGAATAAAAAAGCGTGATTATTTCAAGAGCATTTTGAAATCCACGACAACCGCACGTTCCTTGGTAATCAGGGCCGGGTTAGCATCAATGGCCTTGATTTCGGGTATTTCCAAAACCAAGCGTTGCACTTTTGCCAAAGTATCCGCCAAAGGTCCGACAGCTTTGGGTTCTTCACCCCGAACACCATTCAAAATGGTCCCGACTTTTGTTTCTTTGATCATCGCTTCAAAGTCATCGGCCGGCAAAATGCGCATAGTTGTATCACGCATCACTTCGGTATAAATACCGCCGGTCCCGAACACCATCACACGCCCAAAGTTTTTGTCCGAATTGACACCGATAATGGTTTCGGTGGCTTTGGTAATCATTTCTTGAATCAGGACGCTGGCCCCTTTTAATTCAAACTTGGCAATCGTAGCGGTCAAACCGTCAAACGCTTGATTAAACTTGGCTTCGTCATCAATGTTCAGGTAAATACCTTTCATTTCCGTTTTATGCAAGGCATCAGGTGCCGACAATTTCAACACCACCGGAGCCGGGAAAATCTTTTGGCAAAACGCCAACGCTGCCGCCTTGTCCGTAAAGTTCCCCGATTTCGGATAATCAATTCCGTAATGATCCATAATCATATTGACCGTTTTTTGCGGTAAAGAAGCCAGGTTTTCCGCCTGAGCCGCCGCAATCGCTGTCCGAATTTCGGCCGGTACTTCATGTTTTTCAAACCGAACTTCCGGCAAGCCTTTGAACGCCATTTGAGCTTTCATCAGACCCAACAAGCGTACACAATCAGTCGGATAGTCATAAGTTAAAATCTTGGCCGCTTTTAACAATTCAACACCCTCACGCACACGGGAACCGCCGATGAAAGAACAGAAGATATTGACATTTTTATATTGTGCCGCCAATTTCACAACCGCTTCGGCCGTTTCCTTGGGTTCGGTAGACATTTGCGGTGTCAACAAAACAATAATGTTTTTATATTCACCGGATTCACACAAAACACGCAACGCATTTTCATATCGATCCGCTTTGGCATCACCCACCACATCAATCGGATTACCAACGGCTGCTTCCGGTGTTAAAACCGCACGCAATGCCGCAATGGTCTTTTCGCTGGGCCGTGCCAAATCCAAATGAGCCGCTTCACATAAGTCAGAAGCCAACACACCCACACCGCCGGCATTGGTCAAAATACCGACCGAACCGCCGAAATCCGTATGGTTCACATGTTGCAACAATTCTAATGCCCCAAATAATTCGCGTGTGGTGTACACTTGAATCGCCCCGCTGCGTTGCAACGCAATTTCCAACACCCGATAGTTCGGTGCCAAAGAACCGGTATGCGACAAACTGGCCGCTTGAGCCTTTTGAGATTTACCCGGTTCCATAATCACACACGGTTTGGTCTTGGAAACTTCTTTTAAGACACGCAGGAATTCTTGACCTTTTTTCAAACCTTCCAAGTAGAACACAAACGCTTTGGTGTTGGAGTCATGTTGAATGGCCTCCAACAACGAGGCTTCATTCAAATCAGCCTTATTCCCGATGGAAATAAAGTGGGAAAAACCAATCCCTTTTTCTTCTGCCCAATCCAAAATCGCACTGCAATAAGCACCGGATTGTGAAATAAACGCCACATTTCCGCGCAATGGGAAACACGGGGCGAAACTGGCATTTAATTTATCAAAAGTGGAAATATGTCCCAAGCAGTTCGGTCCCAACAGGTTGATTCCCGCATCCAAACATTTTTTGGCAATCGTCAATTCTAATTCTTTATTACCCGCTTCACCGAAACCGGCGGTAATAATACTGACATTCTTGGCCCCGTTGGCAATCGCATCATCAACGGCCGCTTCGCAAAAGCGTGCCGGCACCAACAGTACCACCAAATCTACCGCTTCGGGAATATCCCGCACGGAAGCAAAGCATTTTTTGCCTTTTAATTCCTGACCGGCCAACTTGGGGTTCACACCATACAGTGTCCCTTCAAAACCGGCATCTATCAGGTTCTTAAAAACGACTGCGCCTAATTTGGATTCATCGGCCGAAACACCAACCACCGCCACAGACTGCGGATTAAAAAATGTATTCAAACTCATTTTATTTTCCTTTCTTTTGACTATAATTGAGTGGCCGGCATTATAGATAATTATACCGCGTATGTCAAGGGAAAAGTAGTAGCCGGCCGAAAAAGTTTCAAAAATGTCATAAATCTGAAAAAAGACTTTGCTTTTCTGTTTTGAATATGATACGATCGGACTACTTTGGAATTTGTAAACAAGGAGATTGGAATGACCGAAGACAAAGTTAAAATACAAGAAGATACACGTAAAATGATGGTCAAATGGAAATCAAAGCGAGGCTCTTTGATTATGGCCCTGCATGAAGTGCAGAATGCTTTTGGTTATGTACCGTGGGATGCGATGGAAATTGTCGCGGCCGAATTACAGATACCGATGGCACAAATCTATTCGGTCTTAACCTTTTACAACCATTTCAAATTAAAAGCCCCCGGCAAAGTGGTTATATCCATCTGTGATGGTACGGCATGTCATATCAAAGGCGGACCGGCCGTTATTGAAGCATTCAAAAAGAACTTGGGCGTACAAGAAGGAGAAACCACGGCCGATGGATTGTTTTACATCCAAATCGTGCGTTGTTTAGGCTGTTGCGGCTTGGCCCCCGTTGTCGTCATTAACGGCAAAACTTATGGGAAAGTCCGTCCGGAGCAAGTGCCCGAAATCATCGCCGAATGGCGCGAAACCATGGCTCATCAGGAACAAGGAGAAATATAATGCCGGAATTAACACAAGAACAAATTGAAAAATTAAAAGCCCTGGGACGGTCTCAAAAAGACACCCTGCTCAAACTTGGAGAAGACTTCAAGGAAAGAGTCAAAAATTTCCGGGCCGCTATCTATACCTGCAATGCCACCAGTTGCCATTCCGGCGGAGCATCCGGAGTTCTTGATGCCTTTCAAGACAGTTTGAAAACCATGGGCTTGGATGCAGATGTACGTCTGGTCTGTACGGGATGTATGGGACTGTGCGCGTCGGGACCTTTGGCGCGCGTGGAAATTCAAGGCCGCAAGCCTATGCTATATCAACACGTGACTCCCGATATGGCACGCCGTATTGTTGCCGAACATATTGCGCCGGCTTTGGCACAACCGACCGAACAATCATTAAAATTACCCGCTTATTTGAAAGAACAGGAATTATCTTTGGACCTGCCCTTCTTTACAAAGCAACGCAAAATCGTTCTGCGTTTATTGGGGCATTCGGATCCGGAAGATTTAGGGGAATATGTGGCAAATGGCGGATATCAGGGTTTAATGAAAGCCCTGACCATGTCTCCGGCCGAAGTTTTGGACATGATCAAGAAAAGCGGCCTGCGGGGACGAGGCGGCGGCGGTTTTCCCACCGGAACAAAATGGGAGATGCTGGCAAAATCCCCTTTGGTTGAGGGCGAAAAATTTATGATTTGCAACGGTGATGAAGGTGATCCCGGGGCCTACATGGATTCGTGTATCCTTGGGGGGGGATCGCATGCCGTTTTGGAAGGCATGATGATCGGTGCCTATGCCACCGGGGCTACGTCAGGTTGGTTTTACATTCGCGCCGAATATCCTTTAGCCATTCATCGGATGGAACTGGCGATTAAACAAGCCAAACGCTATGGCATTTTAGGACGCAATATCTTCGGAACTGACTTTAACTTTATGGCCGATATTCGTTATGGAGCCGGCGCATTCGTATGCGGCGAAGAAACGGCCTTGATGGCATCGGTGGAAGGCAAACGCGGTACACCGCGACCGCGGCCGCCTTTCCCGACACAACGCGGATTATTTGCAAAACCGACGGCTATCAATAATGTTGAAACTTTGGCAAACATTGCACCGATTATTTTGAATGGCCCCGAATGGTTCAGTGAAGTCGGAACGGCAACTTCAAAGGGTACAAAGGTCTTTGCCATTACCGGAAAAGTTAAACATTCCGGTTTGGTGGAAGTACCGATGGGAACAACGGTTGGCGAAATGGTAAATGACATCGGCGGCGGGACCAGTTCGGGAAAACCGTTTAAAGCCGTTCAAACAGGCGGACCGTCCGGTGGTGTGATTCCGGCATCGGAATTACACATGCCCCTTTGTTATGAAGAATTAAAGAAAATCGGATCTATGATGGGATCCGGCGGTATGATTGTCATGGATCAAGACGACAGTATGGTGGATATTGCTAAATTTTATCTGGGCTTTACGGTTGATGAATCCTGTGGTAAATGTGCGCCGTGCCGCATTGGCGGGTATCAGATGTTGCAACTGATGAAAAAAATTGCGGCCGGTAAAGGTACCCGATCCGACGTGGAAAAAATCAAAGAAATCGGTAATGCTATGCGCAAAGCATCTCTATGCGGATTGGGACAAACAGCCCCCAACCCGGTTTTGTCCACAATGAAATTTTTTAAAAATGAATATGATGCTTTATTGACAGATGAGCCGGTCCGACAAAACGATACCGTCTCACCCGACAACAGTCAAACACAAGGAGAGTAAAAACATGGTAAACTTGAAAATTGATTCAAAAACCGTGCAAGTCCCGACAGGAACAACCATTTTGGATGCCGCGAAATCCGTTCAAATTAAAATACCAACGTTGTGTCATCATCCGGACTTGGATCCCACGGCGGCTTGCGGCATTTGTATTGTCAAGGCAAACGGTCGCATGGTGCGTTCTTGTTGCACACCCGTGGCGGAAGGCATGGAGGTCATTACACGAGATCCCGAAATTACAGCCGCACGACAAACCGTATTAAAGTTAACACTCAGCCGTCATCCGAATGAATGCCTAACCTGCCTGAAAAATGATACGTGTGAATTGCGCCAACTGGCAGCGGATTTCGGCATCAGGGAAACCGGCTTTACCAATATCACACCAACCGCACAAGACTGCCCGGAAGATGACAGTACCAAAAGCATCGTTTTTGATCCGCGTAAATGTATTCTGTGCGGCCGTTGTACAGAAGTTTGCCAAAACGTTCAAAACGTATGGGCGTTGTCTGTTTTGAAGCGTGGTATCAGTACCCATATTGCACCGGCGGGAGATATACCGTTAGGCGATAGCCCGTGCATTAAATGCGGACAATGTACCGCACATTGCCCAACGGGGGCTTTGACAGAACGCGATGATACACAATATGTATGGTCCATGATTCAAGACCCTGCACTGCATACCGTGGCACAAATTGCACCGGCCGTTCGTGTAGCCATCGGGGAAGCCTTTGGGCTGGAACCCGGAAAATTGACTACCGGAAAAATCTATGCGGCTTTACGCCGTCTGGGGTTTGATACGGTTTTTGATACCAACTTCGGGGCCGATGTGACCATCATGGAAGAAGGTAATGAATTGCTGGAACGCCTGAATGGCAAAGGTGTATTGCCGATGATGACCTCGTGTTGCCCGGCATGGATAGATTATATGGAGAAGTATTACGGTGATATGCTGCCCCATTTGTCTTCCTGTAAATCACCGCATGAAATGGTGGGCGCTTTAACCAAGACATATTATGCCGATAAAATTGGTGTATCGGCCGATAAAATGCGGGTTATATCCATTATGCCCTGCACGGCGAAAAAATTTGAAATTGCACGAACACCCGATATGGCTTCTTCCGGTGAACAAGATGTGGACGTATCTTTAACCACCCGAGAACTGGCCCGTATGATTAAACAAGCCGGCATTGACTTTGTGAATTTACCCGATGAACAAGCCGACAGTCCGTTAGGTTCCTATACCGGTGCCGCCACGGTTTTTGGCCAAACAGGTGGGGTAATGGAAGCTGCGTTGCGAACCGTCTATGCTTTGGTCACCGGTCAAGAAATGCCGGACGATGCGTTGGAAATCAAGCCTATTTTAGACCTGAATCAAGGTATCAAAGAAATGACATTGAACTTGAATAATCGCGAAATTCGTATCGCCGTTGTGCAAGGAATCGGCCACATTCAGCCCGTTATGGAACGTATCCGTCAGGCAGTTCAAAATGGAGAAGAACCACCTTATCACTTCGTTGAAGTGATGACATGCTCCGGTGGCTGCATCGGTGGTGGCGGCCAACCCTTAGGTGTCACAAACGAAATCAGACGCGCACGGATACAGGGCTTGATGGCAGATGACAGGCAATCAAGCCAACGATGTTCCCACTTGAATCCGGACATCAAGAAATTGTATGACAACTTCTTGGGACACCCCTTATCCGAAAAGGCGCACCATTTGTTGCATACGCACTACACCGCGCGTCCCTTGTACAAAAAATAAGGAATATTTCTTGTATTGGGTATAACAAAACGGGGGCATTCTTGAAACAGGAACGCCCCCTGTTTTTTCCGATAGTGTATCCCCGGATTTTAATCTTGTGCTTTCCGGTTAAAAAAACAGCTTTTCATAAAAAATTTACTTGACAAATACATAAAAATCGGATAGTAATATCTCTGTTCTTTGTGCCGCTGTGGCTCAGTGGTAGAGCACACCCTTGGTAAGGGTGGGGTCGTGAGTCCGATTCTCACCAGCGGCACCATGTATTATAGCCCTCTTTTAAACGAGGGCTTTTTCTTTTGTTTGCAAGCACTATGCTGAGTCCGATAGTACGATTGTTAAAAATGACAGAAAATCCTCAATTATCGGACTATTTTTTCAGCCAATCACAATCCCGTACCCTATCATCACAGAAATCACAGTGGCAACCAATAATTCGGCCAGATTTTCCATAACCTTGTAATGTTAAATGTGGTTCTTTATCTGCTTCCCTTTGACAGGTTGCCGCACAGTCCCTTTGAGTCATACCAACAATATAACGAAATGAAAATGACAAAAGTACAGATAAAACTGTCATTCCAATATAACTATATAGATTTGCGAAAGCGACAGTTTTCTTTAATTTTTGTTCATTTAATCTTTTTTTAAGATATCTATATTCAACAAACCAAGACAGCCAACCTAACAAGAATAAATAAATAAAAAATTGTAAAAATAACGAAACAAAACTCCAAATCGCACTTTTTATAGGAAGGACAACAAGTGGCCCCATCAAAACACAGGCAATTTGGCATTCTCCTTTGCAAGAAGAAATCAAGCCACATAAAAATGATTGTATGAAAGACAATCCTATAGTAAATAGAATTCCCCACAGTGTAGAGTATATATTTGCGATAATAACACGTTTATATATTTTTTCTTTTATATTTAATTTTTTAGCTAAATACCTTTTCTCTATTGAACACACAAACCAAAAAAGTAATAACCCCCAAAAAAATGGAAATAAAAAATTGCCCGTCACAAAAAAGTTAGATCCCATAAACACTAATAAAGGAATCCCACCATCAGCCATGGCTATTCTAGAACAGAACAGGACAACGCAAAACGTAACAATTTTTTTCATATCTATAACCTTTCAACTAAGTATTAGTATACAAAAAATTTTGCTAGTTTGCAACTTTTTTGCAATTTTTCTTTCAATCCTGATGTAATTTGAGTCCGATAATCGCAAAGCAGCCCGCACCATGTATTAAAGCCCTCAATCAAATGAGAGCTTTTACTTTTAAGCGCAAGTATTTCGCCGAGCCCGGTACTACGATTGCTAAAAATCACTCAAAATCGCAAATATCAAACTATCATGATATAATTTCTTTAATATATTTTGGCGGAATATTACCATCCTTCATCACTAAAAAATAGTGCCGAATTACCCAAAAAAACATTCCTTTTTCCTTAGAGCACAAATGCCAAGGAAGCGGGGAGAAATCTATTTGGTCATATTGAATCCGAATGATTTTTTCATTTTTTCCATTTGCGGTCGAGCCATCTTTCACCCAAACAGATTCAATTAAACCATCTTTTAGTAGATTCTTAAAATCCACTTCCATTAGTCTTTTTTGCTCTACCCATTCCTTTAACATAGGATCATTTCCTTGCCAACAAACCGGCTCGGTGAGAGCAGAAATACTGCGAATACGGCCGGTAAATGTCGTTTCTAACCAATCTGAAATTACTTTAGGGTTATCACTACCAACGCGCTTGCCGTATTTCAAAATTTCCTCTGGTATTTGCGAAACAGATAAAATACCTTCATGTACAAAATCAGAATCCTTTGGAATGTAGTGATAAAGTTTCATAATGTACCCCCTGATTGTTTCATCCTAGTACAACTCTTTACAGATTACAACCTTATTTTTACAATTTTTCTTCCATCTCCTCTGTAATTTTGGTCCGATAATCGTATCTTTTTGAATCTGCGTTCTTGAAATTCTTTGAAGGGTTCCGATAATCTATCAAAAAAACAATCACATTTGTCCGGAAATTATGTGTTAA
This sequence comes from uncultured Alphaproteobacteria bacterium, assembly GCA_934202735.1. Classification (GTDB taxonomy): domain Bacteria; phylum Pseudomonadota; class Alphaproteobacteria; order CAAHEQ01; family UBA3637; genus CALXZG01. The sequence goes on from CAKPYH010000002.1 coordinate 298,872, forward strand.
AGCTCATACCCTTCACTTCTTTTTGTTGTTATGTTGTTGCAGTGCTTTTTCTATCAGGGTCAAGTTCGGCGGCATAATAAAAATAATCGTATTATCCGTCAGATTAAACAGGTCATTCGTCTTACTTTGGGCAAGTTCAACAGCGGCTTGACCTGATGCAGCAACATTGGGACGTATGTGCACAGCCTTAGAAAAGAGAATACTCAAGGCATCATAAATCTCAGTCATATAACATGGCCCATAAAAAATGCCTTGCTGATCGAGTATCGCATCATTTGTTTGCATGACTTGCCATGGTTTCAAAAATATGCCTTTGTATTCCGTATCTTCATCAACCGTATACTCAGGCACGTTCAAGGCCTGTGAAGAAAATTGTTGAGACAATGTGAGCGTTGTATGGGGTAAAATAATGTTTGATTGTCCCTGTAATCCAAGCAGGGCAGCAATATGAGAAACATGCTGCTCTACTACAACATCTTGCTTCACAAATAACTGCAGTTCAGAATGCGGAAAATAGTCTTGTTTTAATCTTTCAAATACTTTCTGAATCAATAATTTTTTGGGTAAATCTGTCATATGGCCATCATCTTGATAAAAAACCCACTCTGTTTTTGCCATTTGTTCAAATTCACTTTTGGGATAAATAGCATGAATATTGGGACAGTCTTTCAGGGCGTTTATCAATTCATCCCCATAATCCAGGCGCGGTTGTGGCGGATAGTGCTTTTCCCAGTATTTTTGATACAAGACTTCCCGTTCCGGTATCATAACTAAATATATCGGGATATTCTTATCTTTAAATTTATCGGCAACCTGCCTCAAAATATCGGCATCTTTTTCTATTTTTTCTCTCTGTGCCGCCAAAGACGGCACATCAGCGATCTTGGACTTTTTAAACATCCAACCGTCATCACCCGCAAAAGCTTTATCGTTTTCTATGCGTCCGTTTATCGCATACATCATCCAGAACCGAGCACTGATCAGTTGTGTGCGCCCCCAAAACCGATCGCCCAACCAACGTTCAAACTCTTTGCCGAACTCATAATTCGGTTTACCATCTTTTCGGGTCAAGGGAAATGTTGCCAACGTCCGATTTTCCTGTGTTGCTACATTTTCCTTATTCATCTGCATCAAAGGAACAACAAGCAACAATAAGCATAAAATCAGAAAAAATATCTTATAACACTTCATTCTGTATCTTTAATTACCCGTTTGGCCTTTCCCTGAATTTCGGGCAAGGTACCACGTGGAATAAAATTCAGAACCGGCGAAACCGTAATAGATGCTTTTAAGTTTGACATCATTTGCTGCTTTAAGGAATCCAAATACGCCGGATTATGCAACCATTCATCAGGCAATTCAAGATCCAACCGTATCTTTTTCAGACCGTCTTGTTCTTGAACATGAATCTGCCAATTCGTGGCGGCTGGCAGCGATTGATATATACATTCTTCAATCTGAGACGGATACACATTAACGCCATTGATAATCATCATATCATCTATGCGGTGCGTAATAGGTTCAATTCGGCGATGCGTTCGTCTGCAAGGACATTCCCCCGGCATAAATCGTGTAATATCTCGTGTCCGATAACGTATCAAAGGCATCGCTTCCTGTTGCAACGGGGTAATCACCAATTCCCCGTATTCCCCGTCCGGAACGGCCTCCCCCGTATCCGGATTCACAATCTCACAGTAAAACTGATCTTCGGATATATGAAGGCCGGAATGATAGGGGCATTCAGTGGCTATATGACTACCCGTTTCAGTCATGCCATAAAAATTAAACACTTCAATATGATATTTTTCTTGTGCCAATTTTTGAAAATACTTTGGCAACGGTTCACCACCGGTAATCGCTTTTGACAATCGTATTTTTTGAGCATTATTTTGGTTGATCACACTCAACAAGTGCTGTAAATACCCCGGTGTAGCAAAGCAAAAATCAACATTGAATTGTTGCAGTAATGCGATTTGTCGCCTTGTATTCCCCGGACCGACGGGAAGAACGGATGCTCCAATTTCCGTAGCTCCCCTGTATGCCGTCCAGCCGGCTGTACATAATCCGATACCCGCCATAATTTGAAAGGTATGGTGAGAACGTAATCCTGCCATGTAAAAGCAGCGTGCTTCGTTCTGTATCAATCTCTTCAAATCATTTTTAGAAAAAAAAGCAACCGTTGGAATACCGGTACTTCCACTGGAAAGATGAAAATGGACAATATTTTCTTGCCGAGTGGCCAAAAAACCATAAGGAAAATTTTCTCTCAAAGTACCCTTGTCGGTAAATGGCAGTTGTTTCATTGCGTCCAAGCTTGAGATCCGTTCCGGCAATTTTCCCCGATAGGCCGGAGCGTGACGGGCACGTTGCAGCTGTTGATTCAATAACTGTAATTGCAATGCCTGAATACGTTCAGGCATCATCGTTTCCATTTCAAAATCCCAATATTCTGTCATATTCATGTTCCTAAAACCTGAAATAAATAAACGGATTATAGGTACTTTCTGCCAACTGCATGACCGACATTATCAGTAATAGCAACAACACTCCATCCAAGATCATATTCCAAAACGGATTTTTTACTTTTTGAAAGATATTTTGAAATACCCCACAAGCCGATACTAAAGCAATCAAAAAAATGAAAACATCCATGTGTGTCAAATAATGTCGCCATGTATGTATCACTTCACTACGATTGATATGAATGCCAAACATATTCAAGACATAAGACACTGTATATGAATAATCCGGGGATCTTAAATGTAAATATGAAATACACAAAACAGGTACCATATAGACATAATGTATACACTGCATCACTTTATGTTCTGTTCTTTGGCTCCACTTTGTTATCTTTTCTATAATAATTAAAACACCATTATATACACCCAACATCATCATATTCATATCTGCACCATGCCAAATACCAATGATAAAAAAGGCTGCAAATAAGTTAAAATAATGACGCACCCAGTGACAGTGACTGCCCCCCATGGGGATGTAGATATAGTCTTTTACAAAAGTACCCAAACTGATATGCCACCGGTGCCAAAACTCTGTATAGGACTGCGACAAAAGGGGAAAATGAAAATTTTCATGGATTCTAAATCCAAAGATTGCACATAAACCGATCGCCATATCGGCATACCCACCAAAATCATTATAAATTTGGAAAGCATAAAAGATCGCCCCCAGCCATGCTTCCCATGTATCCAAATCGGCCACCGGTTGATTGATAACTTTATCTACAACAATACCTAGCGTATTGCCGATTAAAACTTTTCGGGCCAAGCCGATAATAAATCGCCGAATGCCGTAATATACGTGATCTATCGTCTCTTGACGGGTATCTATCTGTTCCGCTATGTCATGATACTTCACAATCGGGCCGGCTATCAACTGAGGAAACAAAATGATATATAACGCTATCTTCAAAAAGTTTCGTTGCGCTTTCACCTGTCCCCGATACACATCTATCAAATATGATAATGCCTGAAACGTATAAAATGATATACCCAACGGCAACACAACCTTTAACGTCCATTCCCGTTGAAACAAAAGGCTCAGATTCTCTAAAAAGAAATTTGTGTACTTGAAATACAGCAGTAAACTGAGATCCGATAACACCCAAAAAGTCAGCCATATCCTTTTATGCCGAAAATGCTCTATGCATAGTGCCCCGGCATAACTCATACCGATTGTCATAAAAATAACCGGTAAATAGCGAATCTCTCCCCATGCGTAAAATAGAATACTGGCCAACAATAACACGATGTTTCGCAATTCCCGGCGGACTAGATAATATACCCCTACCGTCGCCGGTAAAAAGCAAAACAAAAACGTCAGCGATGAAAACAACATTTGTTCACAACCCCTTATGCAATTTTTCTCGCCTTGTAGCATACTTTTAGACCCTTGGCAAGAGAAATTTTTTCTAAAAACAATATTTGCCCTCTGTTCATATATCTGAAACCATACAAAGATTAAGGGCCCCTTTTTACTAGAGAAAATTTTTCATTTTCCAAAAAATAAGTCTATATAATTCAAAGGAATAGGTCCGATAGACAACCCTTACGGGTATTGTGTTGATATTT
>CAKPYH010000003.1 GCA_934202735.1 uncultured Alphaproteobacteria bacterium
GCCCCGCAGTTCAAGGGGGCCGTCTCACACCGCGGACCATAATAATTATCCGAACAAACGCACATCCCGTCCGAACATGTCCCATGGGCCCCGCAGTTCACGTTTTCACATTTATCTACGACTGGGGCAGTTTGACAGATCGTTCCGGTATAGCCGTCCGAACAATCACAGGCTTTTGTCGCCTGGTTCCATGTCCCGTGAGCCCCGCAGTTCAAGGGGGCCGTCTCACACCGCGGACCATAATAATTATCCGAACAAACGCACATCCCGTCCGAACACGTCCCACGGGCTCCGCAGTTTATGTTTTCACATTTATCCACAACCGGGGCAGTTTGACATGTCGTTCCGGTATAGCCGTCCGAACAATCACAGGCTTTTGTCGCCTGGTTCCATGTCCCGTGATCCCCGCAGTTTAAGGGGGCCGTCTCACACCGCGGACCATAATAATTATCCGAACAAACACACATCCCGTCCGAACATGTCCCATGGGCTCCGCAGTTCACGTTTTCACATTTATCTACCGGTTTCGCTTGGCATTTGTACCATGTGGACGCACCGGAACGACAGGTTCCCGTCAGTGTCTCGTTGGCGGTACAGGCCGTTGCTCGATACCCTTCCGCCGCACAATTATGCGCCACACATGTATTCCCGGTCCTGTCATACCCGGCATGGCATTTGGTCAAGGTATAACGGGTGTTTCCGTCTCCGTCTGTACAGGTATCACAATCTCCGTTTGCCGGACAGGTGGTCAACGTATACCCGGCACATGTTTCTCCCCCGGTGTCTTGGGGCTTGCCCCCTTTGGACGAACTACCGCCGCCACCACCGCCGGCGGCCAAAGCAACGCCGCCCCCGACCAAAGCCACCGCACCGACACCGATACCCACCATCGCCGCAGTGCTCAATCCCGCCGTTTCCGCCGTGGTCGCAGCCGCCAAGCCCGCCCCGGTCGTCCCGGCTCCCGTCCCCGTTGCCGGGCTTAAACCCATCGCCGTCTTGTATGAGGCCGGGATCCGATTCATACATGCTGCCCCTAAATTCGCCCCGGCCGACCGCAACGCTTGAAAGGCCACCCTGTCTTTCCGCCATGTCGCTTCACACAACGCCGTGTTCCCTTTGTCATCCCGCGCCTCTAACGATATCCCCCGCGCCTGTAAGGCCTTTAATGCCCGAACATCCCCCGCTTTCGCCCGAGTGTAAATCACTTGACGTACCGTGGGGCGCCCCTGAACCCGCGCCTGCGTATACCCCGCCGCAAAGCCTGTCCCCGGCCCGAATATCATCCCGAACATCAGTGCGTAAAATATTGCTTGCTTCATCATGGCTCACCCCCACTTTGTCTGATTGAACTAAATACTTATGTATTCTGTATCATACTTAAATTATAAATTCAACACTTTTTTTGATTGTTGTTTCAAAAAATACAAAAAAAAGCGACCTTCCGGCCGCTTCTGATAAAAACACCGTTATTTCATTAAATCCGGACGGGCTTCAAAGTTATATTGAAATTCAGCGTGGCTGCCGTCATCACCTTCGGACATCATGCGTTCCATGCTATCGGTTTGTGATAAACCGGGATAAGCCGTTGCAGCCTCAGATGAAAACGCCAAAGACCGCACCAAAGAAAACACGCCGGCAATAACCGCTTCATTTCGAATCTTTTTAAACAAACGCAACAATTCCATATCCCGAGGCGTAATGGTCTCGGGCCCGATACTGTTTACAGAATCATGCAATGAGTTGATTTTACGAGGACTTTTGCTTTGCGCTTTTTGATCCATGTTGTCATAAAAATATGAAATCGGCATACCCAGCACCTGCGCCAAATCCCACAGACGACTGGCACCGATACGATTCAAGCCCTTTTCATATTTTTGAACCTGTTGAAAGGTAATTCCCATCTCTTCGGCCACCCGTTCTTGACTGAGCCCCCGTTGTAAGCGGGCTTCACGCAAGCGTGTCCCGACATAAATATCAACAGGATTGGGAGTTCCATCGGACAAACGTCCCCGTATATTACCCCGCTTTTTGCCGGCCCTTTTTACTCTTTTTGTTGATTCCATGGTATGCCCTTTCTGCTATCCATCATTCAGCCTATAGTTATCCCATAATATATTATTAGTGTCAATATAATTTTGTGGTTAAAAATACCTACTTTATGATGTTTTTTTGTAAAACGTGGCTGAACCAACTCAAAAAGACAAACATTTACGCCTTCACGGATAGAGAAAATCAAACGCGACAGATAACAAATACTTGACTTCACCGCAAGTGTGGAGTATACTGCCCGCAGTTTTTTGATTATAAAAGTAAGGAGAACACTCATGAATCAATATCGCACACATACTTGCGGGGCCCTACGCGCCGCAGATGCCGGTCAAACGGTCAAATTGTCCGGTTGGGTGCACCGCAAACGGGATCACGGCAATTTACTGTTTATAGACTTGCGCGATAATGCCGGTATAACGCAATGCGTGTTGGATACGGCCAGTCCGGTCTTTCAAACCTTGGAAAGAATCCGCCCCGAATCCGTGATTACCGTAACGGGTCAAGTGGTCTTGCGTGATGCCAACACCGTGAATCCGAAAATGCCTACCGGCGATGTGGAAGTCAGTGTGTCAGATGTCGTGATTCAATCCGAAGCCGCCGTTTTGCCGGTTCAGGTTGTCGCCGATTCGGAAGACTTATCCGAAGAACAACGATTGACGTACCGCTTTTTGGACTTACGGCGTGAAAAACCGCATGCCAATATATTACTGCGTAATCAAATGGCACGGTTTGTACGGGAAAAAATGTGGTCTTTGGGCTTTCCGGAGTTTCAAACACCGATTTTAACATCATCCAGCCCGGAAGGGGCGCGGGATTACTTGGTCCCCAGTCGCGTGCATAAAGGCGAATTTTATGCTTTACCGCAATCACCGCAACAATTCAAACAGTTGTTGATGGTGGCCGGGTTTGATCGGTATTTTCAGTTGGCCCCCTGCTTCCGTGATGAAGACAGTCGCGCCGATCGTTCGCCGGGTGAGTTTTATCAGATTGACTTTGAAATGTCGTTTGTAACGCAAAATGAAATTTTCGCCGTAGGGGAAGAGTTGATGACAGACTTGTTCCATAAGTTTGCACCCTCGGCCAAAGTCTCGGCGGCACCGTTTGTGCATATTCCGTTTGCGGAATCCATGCTGACATACGGAACGGACAAGCCGGACTTGCGGAATCCGTTGATCATCCAAGATGTATCTGAAATTTTTGCCGGATCTGATTTCGGTTTGTTCGCCAACACGATTGCCTCCGGTGGGTTTGTACGTGCCATACGGACACCGGCCACCGCCACAAAACCGCGCAGTTGGTTTGACAAGATGAATGATTTTGCCGTGGCACAAGAAATGGGGGGGCTGGGCTATATTACTTTTGCCGCCGAAGGACCGAAAGGACCGATCGCCAAAAAGTTAGATGCCGAACGATTGGAAAAACTGTTTCAAATCACCGGTGCTCAAACAGGGGACAGTGTGTTCTTCGTGTGTGGCAAAGGCGATAAAGTGGTTAAATTTGCCGGCCTTGTCCGGACCATGCTCGGTCAGGAATTGAACCTCATTGAACAAAACGCGTTCCGTTTTTGTTGGATTACGGACTTTCCGTTTTATGAACGCGATGAAGAAACGGGGGCTCCGGCCTTTTCACACAACCCGTTCTCTATGCCACAAGGCGAAATGGAAGCGTTGCTCAATCAAGATCCCTTTACAATTAAAGCCTACCAATTTGACATGGTTTGCAACGGGTATGAAATCTTGTCCGGAGCCATTCGGAATCACCGCCCGGATATCATGTTTAAGGCTTTTGAAATTGCCGGCTATGGCCCGGAAGTTGTACGGGAAAAGTTTGCGGGCCTGCTGAACGCCTTTCAATATGGGGCACCCCCGCATGGAGGAGCAGCCTTTGGGTTTGACCGATTGGTTATGTTGATGACGGATGAAACATATATTCGTGAAGTGATTGCTTTCCCTTTCAATCAACAGGCGCAGGATTTGCTGATGCATGCACCGTCTCCGGTGACGGAAAAACAGCTGCGAGAAGTCCACATCAAATTGCGTTAGATTTCTCAATCCAAAAATCCCTGTCCGCAAAACAGGGATTTTTATTATATTTCGCGCGTGTTTTCCGGTAAAGGCAAATGTATACGGGCGGTCTTACGCACTTGAAGGGGGACAACCTTGGTAGACACAACTGCACCATCCGGTGTAATACGGGTCCACCGATCGCTACGGAGCAAGGGATGTCCGTTTGCGTTGTATGTATAATGTGATTCCAAAAATTGTGCCGGCAATGTACTTGTAGGTTCATATCCGTCCTGCGCTTCCTGCAGACGATGGTTGATATCAAATACCCATGATTGATGTCGGCCGTTTTGCATGTGCAGGAAAGTTGTTGTACCGGTTGTAAAATCACAAGACTTTGTATAAGTCACCTGCTCGGCCGGAATAAAAACACTCTCGGTTTGCTGAACCAACTCATGATTGTTACGCCGATTAACGTGTTTGGAACACAATAACCGTTTTATAACGGTTTCTTTGGATCCTGGCCTGTAATAATTTGTTGAACTTAAATAATTTTCATATCCCCCGGTCCGCGTAAACAAAGAATGGGTCATTTGAATCTTATGATGATTGTGGTACCGTATCCGATACATGCCGTTTTGTATCTCGTGGACAGCGTCAAAAGCCCCCCGCCCCGGAAACAATCGGTGCCACCACGCGATCCACCGATTTATCGGCGGATTTTCCGGTGGCTTTTTGGCATCTTGAAACCGGTGATTCAAGAACGCAAATGTAGGTTGTGTATCGGTCATGCCTTCCCTTCTTTATAAGCGTTAGTATAACACAAAAATCAAAAATTGGCAAGTTTCTTTCATAAAATGACAAAAAAGTCTTGACGCAAGTTGTTTTTTTGTGTATGATATGACCGTTTTCTACCACAGTTTTGTGCGGATATGGCGGAACTGGTAGACGCAACAGACTTAAAATCTGTTGGGACTTGCTCCCGTGCCGGTTCGATTCCGGCTTTCCGCACCACAAAAAACCCGCGCTTTAAACGGGTTTTATTTTTTAGATTTTTTTCAGATACGATGGGGAAATAACGCCTTTTTTCATAATCAAAAAATAAAAAGGAACAAAGGCAAAACGCCGGCCTGCGGCATCATCACAAACGGTCCAATCCACCGGATCAGTCGGAATCTGATTCAATGCTATGGGATAAAATCCGTCATTATGCTTGTCTTGAATGTCTTGTAATTGCTTTTGGCATATTGCTTCATTTAAGGATAGAGGCGGATTGATATAGATTTTTTCCAACAGGCCATCTTGGTTTAATCGGTCCACATCAATTTCTATCAAATCACACGTTTCTACCATTTCTTTCAAACGCAGAGAATGGGGATACCATTTTATCGGTTCGGAAAAACAGCGAATTCCCCGACTGTATCCTATAAAAAAACTCTCCATCCATTGAATCACATCGTCTTTGTTTTTTCCGCCGGATCGTTTCAGATAATGTTCCAAATCACCATTGGGACTGCCGGCAAAGCCAAAGAGACCTTGTTGTAAAACCGTATTGCCTTTCTTGACATAATGATAAAACTTCATGCCAACAGTGTACCACCTGATCTTCCAAAGCACAAGAAAAAAATGTATATCCACCCCCCCAAAAAAAAGATTTGTTGGAAAAAGATTGACAAATTTCAAAAAGGTGATACAATAAAATGATATACAGGAAACAGAACATTTTGGAGAAATAATGACACTGAATCTTTTTCAAACGATTACACAAACTTTTAACCGCGTTAACGGATATACGTATGCCCGATTGGGACAGGGGTCTGATAAAGTTTTGATTGATGTGCGGTATGATAAAAATGCGCAGGAAGCCTTGGGAGAACACTACCCTGTTTCCGTTCGTGTTGTTCGGCCGAATAGGCAGATACTCTTGTCGTGTCAAAACACAATGGAAAATCAACAACCTGTGATGATTTTATCGGCCGAGGTATCGGATCGGACGTATGGAAAGTGTCGTCAAACCTGTGCTACCAATGGTACCCTGACCGCCACAGGTGATGAACGGGCCTTGGAAAATTGCATGAACGATCCCGTTATGTCTGATTACATTTCTTTTGTGTCCGATCAAGACACGCGGACGAATAAACCGGTGCGTTCCGTATGGCATTTAGATCGTGATATGAAATGTAGCCGTTAAAACCTTTACAAAATGTCATAAGTATGATATAAAAAAATAAAGGAGAAGAAATATGAAAAAGAAAAATTTTGTTATCTATCACGCTGACCCCGAAATGATGATTGGTCGTGTTATCACGGAAGCAACCGAATTATCGGGAAAAGTTCAAAAACCGGTGATTGCTTATGTGCGCGGAATTGCCGTTCGTGTGAACAAGGATACCAGTCTGGAAACCGGTATAGCCCAATATCGCCGGAACATGGAACTTTTTTTACGCGGTCGCGTACGGGACTAAAACAAACAGCAACATTGAAACAGGGATATTTTACCCGTTCCTTATGTGAATATAAGTTTCCCCTTGTGCGGCATCCGGGGCTTCAAATTGCTGACGCAAGTTTTCAAAGTTCTGTAAATTACGGGTGGCAATGATACCGGATCGTTGGGATAACCGCTGTTTCAGAATCGCATCAGGGGCATCTATATAATACACAATCACTTTGAAGCCGATTTGGCGGGCTTTATATAAGGCTTCTTGCCTACTCTGCCTGGTCCAAAAACCCATGTCAAAAATAACGGACTGTCCCCGCCGTGCATAGTCCGCCGCTTGTATCCACAGATAATCAACCGTTTTAGCAAAACACGCGTCCCAGTTGCGTTCATATTGGTCCGGTGTAAATAAACGCATGCAAGCGGTATCCGGATTGAGACAAACGGCCCCTGTTTCAACGGATAAACCGTGAGCATAAGTTGTCTTGCCCGCCCCCGGAAACCCGCAAATTAAATAACAGATCGGTTGTTTTTGACACGGCATTTATCACGACCCATCGGCTAAGAGAATACAACAAACTGAAATCCTGTCATGTCGGGGCCTAAAAGTTCCGACTGGCCCCACCGCCACCGAAATGGCCGCCTTTGCCCTTGAACCCGGAAGAACCTTTCTCGGCTAAGCCCCGACCGCGGGGGTGCAACAAGATAACAAAAAGTTTTAAGAGAAAATAAAAACGATCCCAACGTTCGCGGGGCGGAGCCGTAAAAATAAAAATCACACTGCCGATAACTGCAAGGCCTGTAATCAACACAATCAATAAAGGATTGTCTGGCGTGCCGGCCTGTTCTTCTTTCACATGTCGGGTGGGAGCCTCATTTTGAATAACGGACAAAATGCGTTCAGCCCCCAACCGGGCCGCCGTATCCCACTCCCCGGCTTTGAATAACGGTTTCAGGTCAGATAAAATATCATTGGCCACATTTTCGGTTAAAGTTTGGGTCAATCCGAAAATCTTGAAAGCGGATTGGTGTTCGCGGGGAGCCAATATCAGAAAAACGGCGTTGTTGATATTTTTGTTATTGATACCCCATTGCCGGAGCAAACGATCGTTATAATCAAAGATATCTTGCCCATTCAAAGTCGGCACGGTTACAATCACAACCTGATGCCGAGAATCTTTCTGCAACAGGTTGATAAGTTCCTGCTTTCCTTGGGGTGTGAACAGATGGGCTTCATCAACCACCGGTCCGGTCAGGGCCGGAAAGCCAAAGGCTATTCCAACCCAACCCCAGAGCAAGCAACCGACCAAAAACCGTTTTATCATTTCTCAAAGTCAACGACGGGAACGGCCTTTTGTGCATCATCAATATCAAAAGTGGCCTTGGGTGTCATGTCCGAAAAGGCCGCCACAATCCAACGGGTCGGAATAGTCCGAATACGGGTATTAAAGGCTTGCACAGACAAAATGTAATCGCGACGGGCAACGGCAATACGGTTTTCTGTTCCTTCCAACTGGGATTGCAGGGACAAAAAGTTTTCATTGGCTTTCAATTCCGGATATCTTTCCACCACAACCATCAGGCGGCTCAAAGCCGATGACAAGGCATTTTGATTTTGCATAAAGGCATTGATAGCCTTCGCATCGGACAACATATCCGGCGAAACGGTTGTCCCCGTGGCTTTGGCACGCGCGTCTATCACTTGTACTAATGTATCCTGCTCATGTGCGGCATACCCCCGGACGGTTGCCACCAAGTTGGGAATTAAATCCGACCGCCGTTGATATTGATTTAAAACCTGAGACCATTCGGCTTTGATCTTTTCATCCATGGGAATTAAACCATTCAGGGTTGAAATCACAAACCAAGCCCCTACGGCGACAATAACGGCTAAAATAATTAAAGTTTTTTTCATCATTTATCCTTTTCATTTATGGTTGACATATCATATTTCGGTATGATAGTCCCCAGTATACATAATTTTTTTAAAAATCACAAATAAAAAATTATATTTTTATTTTCGGGCGCATTGAACCAGGTCTTCAAGAACCATACGCACTTGCAATTTTGGAAGCAAAAGTTTATACAGCCGTATCGGAAGATTAAAAAATAGAAAAAGTGGGAGCCATCCATTCGGTGGCCACTTTTTGGTGCTTGCAGGTACACAATTATCCTTGACACCCCCGAGATGTTATGATAGATTGAGATGTACGCTTGAAAAGATCACAATGAAAAAATTAAATATGATTTCCAAAGACATCTTATTTATCCTTGTCTCTTTCCTGCTTATCGGAGTAAGCACATACATGGGCGTATCGTTCATATCTCCAAGTTCCTGTTCTGTAGGTCATGGCGCTGTATTACCTGCAACTCAGGTGTACATACTGATGTTTTTAGTCAACACCATTTATGGTTCCCTATATTTTTTATTAAGGCATAAATTTCCAAAACGATATTTAATCTATATTATCATGCCCTTATTGATATATTCCCGTGGTTTATATCAACTATCCATTTATTGCTTTTAAGAATACAAATAAATTTTTACGGTAAATTATTGAGAGATAACATCATGAAAAATATGAAACAAATTTTAATCGGGGCCTTTTCGTTTATCACATCTTGTGTCATGTTGACCATAATACTACCAATCATTGACAATATAAACCTTTCCTTTATGAGAGTTTGTATCTATTTACTACTTGTTGTTATCATTTCTTTGTTTTGTTTTTTTCTCTTCAAGAAATACAAATTGAATAAGGGATATTTTATATTAGCGATACTCCCATTTATCATCTCGGTTTGCATGCTTCCCATCGGATGGGTGGTGCAGCATGAAAATAGAAAAAATTATGCGTATATTACCATAAACGGGCAATATCGAAAAATTAATGTCGTCGGAAAGTTAAATCCGAAGGATCCTTTATACCAAGAAAGATTTTCGAAATACTTTAATAGTTATTCTTTTAGGCCTGTTGGAATGTATAAAGTAAAAGGGATAACTCAAACGGAAAGATTGGGAAGTTATATTCCTTCTATATATGATACTGATACACTAGAAATTCAACCAATTTCAGATAAGAGCAATATACTTGACGGAAGAGAAACGAAAATAGATTATATTATAGATTACATTGGAAGTTATTATTTACACCTAAAAAAAGGTGAATTATTTGAAGGTGTAGGAATGGTAGAAGAAATTTACTATAAAGGCCAACCTACTGGTAGATATCGATTATCTTTAAATCCTTGGGATGGCCATATGATCAATCATATGTATTTAAAAACTATTCACAAAGGTGAAAATCGCCGAACTATAAATGATCATTTGGTAGTTTCTTCTCAAAAAAAACGTTTTAATATTGAAAATTTATTAAACAGAGAAAGGTAAAGTATGAAAAATTCTATTATATATCCAGATTATAATCACTGTCTTACAAATGTTGCATGTTCCATTTTAAAACATTTTAAACTTCCTTATAAACATAATACATTACATTTTTTAGATTCTTTCATGGAAAAAAGAAATTATAAAAACATTATAGTATTAGTATATGATGGGCTAGGACTAGATATCATAAGGAAAAATCTCAGTCTTGAAAGTTTTCTTTTAAAAAATGTAAAAGGAGAAATTACAAGTGTTTTTCCTTCGACCACTGCTGCAGCAACTACCTCTTTGTTATCCGGTTTGAATCCTTGTGAACATGGGAGGATTGGATATGATATTTATTTCAAGAGCATTAATAAAAACGTCTCCATCTTTAGTAACACGATTAAGGATACTGATATAGAGGCTGCGCCATATAATGTTGTTGACACTTTTTTACCGTATGAAAGTATTTTAACTCAAATCAATAGTGCTGGTCAATATAAAGCTTATGGTTTATTCCCTTTTGGGAAAAATCATTATCAAGATTTAGATGATATGCTTTCACAAATAAAAAAAATTAGCACTTTGGATCAAAAAAAATATATTTACGCATATTATAATGAACCAGATCACAGTATGCATCAAAATGGAACATGTTCAGAAAACACCAAGAAACTAATTAAAGAATTAAATATAAAAACGGAAAATTTTGTAAAAGAATTAAATGAAAGTCTTATTATTATTTTGGCTGATCACGGACACATTGATACAAAGGTTATAAATCTCGAACTTGAATACCCAGAGTTTGTAAAATTAATAGAAGGAAATACATCCATTGAAGGAAGAGCTTGTGCTTTTTGGGTTCGTGAACAAAATAGGACAATATTTGAAAATACTTTCAATAGTCTTTTTTCAAAAGATTTTATTTTACTTAAGACCGATGAGGTATTAGAAAAAAAACTGTTTGGAGATGGAGTAGAAAACCATAACTTTGAAGCCTCATTAGGTGATTATATTGCACTTGGTACAGGAAATAGATATTTTGAATTACATTATTATCCTGATGATATGAAAGCACACCATGCCGGTATAACAGAAAATGAAATGGTAATTCCTTTAATTATAATTGAAAAAATATAATTTTTTCTATTTATATTCCTGCATATTTCTAAACAAAAAATTCAACTATTATTCAAGTTCTTAGATTTCATTATGATTGTTCGATGGTGTATTTTGATTTTTTTGGATAGGAACTGGACTCGAACTGTGCAAAGTAATTGTAAAATAAGGGATTTGTATTTTGTTGGTTCGACCTGCCTCAAAAAAATGAGCCATTTTTAAATTTTGTGTTCGAACCATTATAAATGATTATAAATAAAAGAAAAAATCGCCATTTTTGACGACTTACACAATCCAACTGGGCTACCTGGAAACCACCAGGAGCCCTGAAATATCCTATTGTTCAGTAACGTTTTTTGCGTTAGAGAAAATTCTGTCACGGTCACCTATACCACCACACTGTGACACATTTTTCAAACGATGTCAAGATCGTCTTTTGATTTTTTTAAGATACATAAAAGCCGAAAAAATTCGGCTTTCTTTTAATGAATAGTCGATTCCATTATTAGGGTTTTACACTTTTAATTAAATCAATTAAAAAGGTTGCGTATTTTCCCAAATCGGTAACGGCAATATGCTCGTCTACGGCGTGGGCAAATTTGGGATTGCCCGCCCCGCACATCAGGGTATCCATACCAAGCGCCTGATAAAACCCCGCTTTGGATGCGTAGGAAATTTCAAATTCTTCCGTTTTCAAAAGGTCTTTTGCGGTTTGTGTGATACGACTTGTCGGTTACTTTTCAAACGCCGGTAAAGTTTCTGCCGCATTGACTGTTATCTGGGCATTAAAATAATCCTTTATCAAGGTTTGATAAAAGGCGTTCATTTCCGTATTAATTTGCTCTCAAACATCCCGATTTTGATACCGAACTTCACAATCTATCGTGGCATAATCGGGAATACTGTTGCGCCCAATACCGCCATTAATAATTCCGACATTCAGGGTTGTGCCCTGGGACATATAGGCCGCATTTAATGCCTCAATCTTTGAAATGATTTTGGCCGAAATGTATGCCGCATTTGTTCCAAGACTGGGATTACCGGCGTGTCCCGTAACACCCTTGATACAGGTTTGATAGCCCGCATAACCGCGATTTCCGACACATAGTTTAAAATCGGTCGCTTCACCAATCAGGGCGTAATCCGGTTTAATACGATTTTCCGCTAAAAATCGGGTAATTTGTTCCGCGCCGTAAACGGTTGTTTCTTCATCGCAGGTAAAAGCAAAAAATATCGGTATGGATATTTGTTTCAATTCCGGCAATAATCCCAAGACCACAGCAATAAATTGCTTCATATCCATGGCACCACGGCCATAGACTTGACCATTACGAATAGTGCCTTGAAAAGGGTCTGTTCCCCAATCAGCAGGTGTAGCCCCCACCGTATCCATATGTCCAGATAAAACAATATCACCCGATATGTCGTGCAGTCCTCCGACATTAATTCCAGCAAAAATATTCATTTTTCTATCAGAATTAGGGATGAGCTTAAAAATAATTCCATTCTCCCGCAGATAATTGGTAATATAATTCACTATCGACGAATTATCTTGCACCGTCGGATCCGTCCGAATTTGTATCAAATCACATAAAATTTCCGGTATTGATTTCATGTTTTTCTCTCCTCAAAGAATATTTTTATTGTTTTCTAGCCTCTCTTGCCGCGGTAATAGCCATTTCAACTGCTTCTTCAGGGGTCGTAGCTTTACGGAAAAGGACACGTTTTCTATCATCCAGATAGGTATCTGCCAACTTATCCGCCCAACCGCCAAATCCGGATAGGCAAATAACCGGAATGTTGGCCTGATACGCAATAGCAACTTCCGTTAAGGTGCCCGAGCCACCACTGATGGCAATAACCGCATCACACGATAGGACAAGTGAAAATTCTCGTCCGCCACCTCGTTCTAATCCGCAAGGAATAATAACAGTCGGTGCATTGTCATCATCCCACAGGTCTTTCCCTTTCCCATAGGTCACACCGACGGTTATTCCCCCAGCTTTTTGTGCACCGCGACAGGCACAGGTAGAAAGTGAGTCACTGTCTTTCTCGGCCCCAAACACTAGGATTGCATTATTTTTAGCTATTAATTGTCCTATTTTTTTCGGCGATTTGTTCGGCGTCTTTTGAGTATGTTAAATCTGCTGCGGACCCCATAACCACAATTTGTAATTGTTTCATTTTAGTTCTCCTCTAATAAAGAATTTTGTTAATTAATTTAATAAGAAATAGATGATTTATAAAATAAGCAAATAAAGTAATACACCCCTACGGGTGATGATGGGCGTGAGCAACCGTCAAACCATTAATAAAAAATGATAAAGAAGTTATTTCATCATACAACATAACAAATCTATTTTGTGGAATAACTTTGATAAAGTCAATATATTTTTTAAATTCTCAAAGGTTTTTGATTCTTAATAAAGCGTTCTGCCATTATCATGACTTTTAAATAATATCCGGAGATTTCAGCGCGGTCGTGGTAAGAGCAAAAATCTTTTTTTATAATTGTTCGCGAGACAGGGGAGTATCCGTCATTTTTCCAAACTTTACCTTCAATAGATACACTTGCTCTGACGTCTGCAAATAGGTCGATGGCTTCGTTAATATCCATCGCAAAGATACCGGTCACTTCGCCGGGCTGTAATTCAAAATCGGCTAAGGAGTTCTCTGTTTTCGCAATGAATATATGGCAAAATTCACGATTGATATAGGCCACTTGGATAACCGCATTTCTATTGATACCCAAAAAGGTTTTATCTGTTAGATGCAGATTTTTACCCGAAGCCGGAAACGACAAATTTGATGAAACATTGTTTGAACTCTGCGAACTTGCCGCAAACGCTTGGAAAATATACAGTTTAAGTAAAAATACCGACCAAAAGCGGATGTCCTTGAAATTCGTTCTGCGAACTCTTGGACTGGATAAGGGAAACCTTGGATATACGCTACAAAAGCCATTTGATATGCTTCAAAATTTGGACACTGTCCAAACTGGTTGGAGTCATCTTGCAATACACGGACTGAGATCTTATTACTACCCATCGTGTTTTCTAACTTTAACTTGACTTTTTTATAGAAAAATAGTAGTGTAAAAAAGAAAGGATTTACGTATGAGAACTTCACAAGAAAGAGATGTTATTTTTTTAGATTTTGAGATTTGCTCAAATCCGTTATATGCCGGAAAACCAACCTTCTTATATTTTGCACAAAGGGTTCAAGAATTAGTAGATGATGGTTGTTCTGATTATTGGAATAAAAATCGTAATAATAAGACATACATTAGGAAAATGGAATTTGACAGTTCAAATAACTGTATAAAATTTTTGATTTGTTTTAATGATTCTACAATCCCAAGTATTCCCGTTGCAGATATTGATACAGATGAACAGAGAAATAAAAAACTAACTGAGCGAGAGGGAGAGCCTCATACAGCACACCTCATAGTAAAAAATGAAGCAATATCGTCAAACCCCCATATATATACTGGGATTCTAGAGGAAGCGCCACATTTAAAAAGAAGAGATATTGAAAAATATTTTAATTACTTATTTAGATTAATACGACAAAAATATCCTCACGAGTTTATGCAAGACTCCATTGATGGAAGCGTGGACGTTAGTGGTAAGCCAAGAAAAGAGGGATATACAAATTTTTTTGATATCCAAGGAAAATTGTCAAAAGACTTTCAGCAAATGTTGCATGATGGTAAAATTAGGGCTTTGACACTAGTAAGTGATCAGGTTGCCACTTTAGGATGTGCAAATGGAAATAGTATTCAGCCCAAAAGAAGGGAACTAACTTTAACAGCGCTTTCAGGAAAATTGTCTCTTATTGCTAATGCACTGACTGAGGCTTGCCATATCGGTAAAAAGCTTGACTATGAAGGATTACGAATTAGCTTTTCAAATGGTCAAAACTTAACTTCATCTGTTATGATAAACACGAACACCCAAAATGTAATAGGCGATGGTTTTACGAGAAAAGAAAGGTTAGGAGATTTTTCACTTCCTTTGATAGAAGCAGAAGAAGATTTTAATGCAGAAATTGTAAATAAAATGTTAGCTTTATTGTAGGAGGGCACATGGCATTACTATATATTTTTTCACGTCCAATTTTTTATCTATTTATAAAAGATCCATCAAAAGAGAAAAAGTGGATTGATTGGATTTTACCTTTTATCTCTTCGTCATTGATTTTTCTGTTATTGTCACTATTATCTACAATGCCAACTCTTATCGGAGAAAATGGAGTTTTACAAAATCTTAAAGGTTTTCTACAAATTATGCCAGGTTTCTATTTAACCGCATTAGCCGCCATAGCTACATTTTCCAACAAAACTCTTGACCTTGCATTGCCCGATCCAACACCGACAATCAGTATATCTTATAATGGTTCTAAAATTAAAGAAATGAAACTAACAAGAAGAAGATTTCTCAATTATTTGTTTGGATATCTAACTACGCTAAGTTTATTTTTATATTTTTCCATAATAATAGCAGAACTTTTTTGTGGTTCCTATTTTACAAAAAATCTTTGGTTTCAGATATTGATAAAACCTGTGCTTTCCTTTGTCTTTTTGCTATTTATTTTCCAAATGCTTTCCATAACTATTTTTGGATTATATCAGTTATGTGAAAGAATGCATCAGGTAGAAACAAAAGAATAAAAAATTTACATTTCCAACTTTTCAAACGTATCAAGATTGTGAACTGCGATTTCAGACCATTGATTATAATCCGAGCAAGAAAGCAACATATCAAATGGTTTGTTCAGTTCATATTCCAACCTTTCGCCATTTAATTTACAATCCTTTAATAATAACTTTAACAGCTCGCTTTTTTGTGAAATCGTTGCCATATCAAAAACATTATTTAGATTACTTACCGTGGATACAATTTTTACGATATTGTCTCTCATTTGACTATCAATTTCTTTGTATTTTTCGGTATTTTCCATTAATCTTTTACGTTCAGATTCAATTTCAGCTTTTTTGCTGTCATAAGTTGTCTGATTTAATTTTCCTTCCAAATAAAAATCAAGCAACCTATCCTCTTTTAATTTTAAAGCAGTCAGTAAATTTGTGGTATTAGATTTGATAGAAGCATTAAAATTGGCTGTTTGGTTCAAATCTTTCAAAAGCTTTTTCTTCAATGCTTCTTGTATATTGGATGGAAGTGTGATTTTATTAAAAACTTCATTTTTAAGCTGATTAATAATAACATTTTCATTAATAATCCCTTGATGACAATGATGATAATCCTTTTTTGAATGTCCACATCGTAAATATACATACACTTGCCCATTCTTTTTAGTCTTTGTTTCTGGTGTAATTAAACATCCACATTCTTTACAATGGATCAGTCCTCGAAAAATATATGTTTTGCCAGCATTTTCATCTACATTATTACGATTATGATTACCATTTCTAGTCAATATATTTTGAACTTTACCAAATAATTCTTTACTAACAAGAGGTTCATATTGATGTCTGATCCATTTACCTTCATAATGCATAAAACCTTCATAAAACGGGTTAGTTAAAACATCATAAACGGTATTTCTACTAACGAGTTGTCCTTTTCGGATTTTCATTTTAGAGTATAGACCTAATTGTTGAGATAATAACCAAATTGTCTTAGTTGTATGCTTTCCGGTTGCAAATTCTTGAAATAAGTGTTGTATAATGGGTGCTCGCACAGGATCTAAAATCAAAGTAGCTTTATTATCCCCATCTCTTCTGTTCAAATATCCAAGAGGTGCTGATCCTTGCCATTTTCCTTGCGAGCGATTTAATCTTTGACTACCTTTAACCTTATCAATCATATTATTTACTTGTGCATTTGCCATTAATACATGCATATTCCAAAAGTTCAATTCCATACTATTTGAATTTTTGTGAATAATAAGATTTTCTTTTAAAAAATGTACTTCAATTTTACCTTCACGGCGTAGCTTATTCAATAAATAACTATCGTCATAATTCCGTTGCAAGCGATCCACATAATTGACAACAATTGCCACAGGACCAGAGGTTTTTTGAGCTAAATCCAACATTTCATGGTATTGCCTACGATCACCTTTCATGGAACTTTCATCAATACAAAATTCATCAATAATCTTTAATTTTTTATCATGGCAATATTTTGTAATAGCTTCCATTTGAACGTCCAAAGAAACACCCTCTTCCTTTTGTCGCTTACTGGAAACACGAGCAAAAATAATTGCCTTGTCACAAATTACTTGCGGTGGTGTTTGATATTTTTTACGCATAATTTAAACTCCTTTTTATATGTATATTATAACGCTACACGGACTAAAAAGATGCTTATTTTTCAGAATTTTCAGAACTATTTTCCGGGATTTTAGGTGTTTGATTTTCTTGCATAATTTTCACAACTAACTTATAAAAATCAATTAAATTTTCCGTTGCCACCCCCAGTTCATCATCAGTCGTAGTTTCGTATAATTTCCCAATTTCATCTTTTATTTTCAATTCTAATATATCCATTCTAAATCCTTTCAGTTTTTGGATATTTCTTAGAATGTATAGATGATATTTTTTCTACTAAATATTTTTCCAATTCTAAAAAAATAACTTATTAAACGCAGGTTAGGAAGTTGAACCTTTGCTAAAAAAGCAGAGGTTGGTACACAAAAAAGAATTTTCCCCTGGGGAAAAAACTTAAATACATATTTTTGAATCTCGGCAAAAGTTTTACCGATGTTTGATTAACTGACATCAATGTCACTTAATCAAAAATGGAACCTGATTACACCAAAGTAATGAGGTTGGATAAAAAGTGCCCCAGGGGCAGGTTTTAACCTATTATTTTCAAAAGAGTAAGTTAAATTCAACCTGTTTTTCATAAAAGAATAAGTTAAAATTCACAAAAACGACCTATTTCTGGCCGGAAACAGGTTAAAAAGGCTCAAAAATTGACTTTATCACCCTGGGGAATAAACTTAAATTTCATTTTCTGACCCAACAATCTGAACCTTGATTTTTTGAAAATTGAGGTTAAAATCCGCTTCTTTATGTATTATGGGGATGTGCAATTTAGGGGGCTTTTTCAGTAGTTTTAACTTTTACCCACGCGTTTACAAAAGTTAAAAATGGTAAAAAAATCAGAAATGGAAAAATAATTTAGCGACTTTCAAGATTTTGTCTGTTCTATAAAAAAATGAATGGTACCGAATTTTGAAGAATCGCTTAAAAACAGTTGAAGGTTTCTTCCTGTTTAGATTCGGAAAAAGGCGTAAAGATAAAGTGAGGCTTCTCCTTTATCAATTCCCAAGTGTATCTCTCTCTTATCATTAAAAAGGAGGCAAGGAAATGCATAATATAGTTGAAATATCAAGTCCAGAACAGGAAAGAATCATTAAAAGGTTATATGAAAATGGTTTTGTCCCTAATACATTCATTACCTTTAATCCTGGACAAATAAATATCTCAGAACAGTATCTTGCATATCATTTTAAAGAAGCATTGGGAAAATATTATGCAAAAACTCTAGGTAAAAGATACAATAAACATCCTGAACTTCAATATAAAATGATTGTATTCTTAGAGCATGGCAAGAACAGAGATATAGATGAAAGCACACCACATTTACATATTTTAATAGACCTACCTAAAGACAAGGTTCAAGACTTTTATGAATTTATGCTTGATCGTTTAAGAATATATTACTACTACATATCCGACGTGAGGGAAAAAACTTTGATAGATATAACCAGTCAACCCTTAGATATGCAAAGACTCTGGTGTTATGGTGATAAAGAGTTTGTAAAATCAGAAAAAGACAGAAGATTTAGACCGAGTAGAATATTTACAACTAAGGATTATCAGAAACCTATCCGTCATTTTAACCAATATAATAAAAATGAATGTATACGTGAGTGGTTTTTATCTGCCCCATGATTTTTTATTAGCTATTTCCCAGATATAGTAATGGAGCGCTCTATTCTGAAATGATGGATGAATCTGTTTAAAAAGTCTCATAAAACGAGCAGAAACGCATCCCAAATCATCACCGGACACAACAGATGAAAAAAAATTGAACCGAAACTTAAAAAAATAAAAATGCTCACCACGGATGATTTAAACGAATTTGGGATGTATGTAAAGTTTTTTTCTCCCTGCAATTAAAACTTGAAATTATTTTATTTTCCAACTCTTGACAAGAAATAATATGGCTTTTTAATTGCATTTTTTGTTTTGCTACTTCTGTTGTATAGATCTTTCCATCCATAAAACGGTCTAAATTATTATTACAAATTGCATTTCCAATTTTTGTATAATAATATTCCATTCTTCCTGATGAAGGGGTATGTCTGGGTGTTTGGGATAGTTTTTTTGTTGGAATACTAAGGAAAAATTGTTTTCCTTTTCCCAAATTACAACCTTTATTATGTAAATCTTCTAACGTATTCTTAATTTTCTCGTCAAGTTCTTCTGGGTTAATATTTGAAGTTGGCTGATTTTTTATTTCAATTAAAAATAAATATGATTTTGTGTGTAATAATGCATCTACAGATTTTTTTCTTTTATCGGCTTTATATTTGTCATAATTTTTGAATGCTAGATAAGACCTTTTCAATTTTTGTGGACACTTATCTTCACAACATTCACATAAAGAGATGTCTACTTTCTGCTTTAATTTACATTGTCGTTGACATTTATCACAAAATGAATTTGACATTAAACTTTACTTTCTAAAAATATTTCTGCGCACTTCTTCCATTGTCTTGAAAGGCTCATACAGTCCTTTGAAGATCAATTCATCACGCAAATTACCAAATGAATCTTTGATATTAATAAGTTTGGCATAATTCATTTCTTCTATTTTTTGTGCAGCATAAAAATTGACCTTGTTGTCTAGAATGTTGTATTTTTCAGAATAGATCTTTACTGCTTGAATGAAATAAGGACTATGTGAAGTAAGGAGTATGTTAAAACCATCTTTCACCATTTTTACCAATAATTCTGCAAACATAACTTGCCATGTTGGATGTAAATGTGTTTCTGGTTCATCTAGAATTAATAATTCATCTTTTTTTAATGTACCAGATTTTAATAAGATATATAATAAGCCAAAGATCTTAGAACCACTTGCAATATTCAAAATATCCAAATTTTTTGCTTTGTGGCAAACTTTATATTTTATTACTCTTTCTTCATCATCATATTTAAACGATGCTTTCCCCAAAATTCCCTGTATAGATTTTGTAATGTCTCCATAAAAATTTTCCTGTTTAAATTTTCGAGCAGCAATATTCTTTTTCTTTTTGAGATCTGTTTTAAGAGAGAAGTCAAAATCAGATACTTTATCACCAAAACCTATGGAACGATAACCAACTCTTTCTTCTAAGGAATCTGCACTATCTATAAAAGTGGCACCAGAAAAAGCAAAACTATTTTTAACAGAATTACATACGATACGATCATCTATAGATGATACTTTAAGAACAGATTCTTTATTGATTTTGTAATCAATAGAAGCCTTATCTTTTCTACGATATGAATTATTTAAATTGCCGTGAAAAACATCATCACAAATTCTTGTAAATACCGTTTCAAATTGATTTTTATCTGTTATCTTTTGCTCTAGAAAACGAATTGCAGAGGAAAGTAAAATACGAGCATGATTTTTTCTAAATACTTTATTTTTGAGTGCTTGTTCACGTAATAATTTTAATTCTTTTAAAACCTTTGTTGCGTCATTAAAATCTCTACCCGCAGCAAGTGCAATATAAAGCTTTTTCGTAACATCATCACCATCATCACGAGGGTACAAACTTCCAATTCGTGAACCTGTTACATAGCGTATTCTATCTAGTTTCGAATTAACACGTAGTTCATATCTCATTGGGTCTAAAAATTCTTTTGAAATAAAATCCATTTTTAAAGAATTGTAACACTGTTTATAATTTGCAATTGATTGGACTATTGAAAAAAGAAGCTTTCCAACTGTGGACTTACCCGTATCATTTGGTCCTGCGATTAGTGTCAAACCATTTAAGAAAATATCCGCATCTTTTATTTTTCCAAAGTTCTTTATTGAAATATGTTGCATATTCTCTCCTTTATATAATCCTCTTGTTTCTAGTATCGTATAAAAAAATGATTTATGCAAGCTATTTTTTTAATATTCTTCACTAGTCATAATAGTAAGAACACGATTTGTAATAGTTGGATCAGCTGGATTTTCGGACATATAGCGGTAACTTTGGTCATAATAATCAATTTTCCATATAATCTTTTCTCCATTGTGAGCAAATTGCCCCATATCATGCTCACCATACGGATCATTGCTGTGGTTAAAATCATGAAAATTTAAGACGCGTTCCAATATTTTAGTCTGTTCTATATCTGATTTGGCGCGTATTCCTATTGTCAGCATAATCTTCCCCCCTACAAAGCTAGTCCTAAAATCATCATTCAATTTACGTATCATTTCTGTCTTATTCATGTCATTACTCCACATTAAAATATTCACAGACGGTTGCTAACAAATAGTCGTAATTGCTACTTGTCGCTTCTGTTGTAAATGCTTCTATTTCTGATTCTGGCAGGTGGGCGCGTTTCATGGCTCGTCTGCAAATTCCAAGAAGGTTATATGCGTTTGAGTCTTGCCCTACTAATTGGACTGTAATCTCTGAATACTTAGGCATTAGCACCACCGAATCTTTGGACCAATACAAACTTTCTAAATTGTTTTAAAGCGTTGATATAGGATTCATGACTTCTGCGCCCCACGAACCATTTATCACCAGATTTATCATATTGCTTTAAAACGGTTGAAATATTGTCGGCGAGTTGTTGTTCTGTCATACTCTCACGCGAACAGATTTTTTCCAAACGCCAAGCATAATCAATAACCGTGCTCGGACTTCCATTGGCTGAAAATTCTTTATATCCCTTGTTGATTAAAAACTTTTGAAATTGATTTAACATGATTTTGTCCTTTCGTTTATTTTATTCATACACACAGCTAGTCATTGGGGCGCATAATCTGGATTTTAACTCATCCATTGCTTTATCCAATTCTTCCATAGTTTCATAGGGGGTCGGAAGCTTTTTATCGTTTAATATAATATACCAATACATTTTAAATTCCTTTCACTTATCAATGGTTTGTTCTTGATTAACGGGTATATTATATCGCGTTTTTCTAATTTCGGGAGCGCCCCCTGGCTCAAAAAAATGCAAAAAAGTAGAAAAAAGTGCACTTTGCTAGTAAAAATTTAGCAATTTTAGCTATTTTAAAAGCTTTTAATGTTAAAAATGTCTAGAATTCAATTAAAAAAGATTGATATTACTTGAAATGTATGTAAAAAACAGTAAGGCATTTTTCAATCTTCTGGCAATTCACCATGTTCATCAATATAATTTCTTTGCCAATCATCATAATTATCTGATTCAATTTCACCAGATTTAATATAATCTTCAGCCGTTGGTTCACGTCTGTTATAGCCTTGCCTCTTATAATCATTGTCCTGATTCATGATTGCACCAAATAATTCGCTAAAAAATCCCATTCTATAACTCCTATGATATTTTTTGAATTTCTGCGGTCACCCAAACATTCCAATTTGGCGTTTTTAAGCCCAGTTTTGCGGAAGCTCGCAAACCATTTTTGTATTTATAATCATTTTTCCAATTTAATGTGTATTTAATTTGTATGTTGGTATCATAATTTTTAACGTATACATTAACACGTTTTACATTTGCAGATAAAGCATTAACTGGTTCTATAATCCAAGATCCAATACCCGTTGTCAAACAACCAAAAGAAGAAAAATTATCCCCATCTAAAATGAATTTTAGGTAGTAATTTCCTTTTGTATTATTGGTTCCTGATGTATTTAATATCTCATCTTCCATAAATTCCTGTTCTTCTTTTGTTAGAGTATAATTTCTATTTTCCTGATACTCATTAAACTCTTTGATTGCAAGGTTAAGAATGGAAAACAACCTATCTAATTGCTTTTGTTCATCTAGTTCTTGACAATATAGTTCGCGCCATTCATTCCTCTTTTCCTTAGATAAAGCTTTAGAAAATGCTTGGGATCCAAAAATTTTTTCAAAAACAGCCATTCCAATATTTTTATCTGTTTTTTCACCAAATTTTACTTCAATATCAATACTCTTTTTATTGGGAAGGATATGAATTAAATCGGCCCCAACTTTATTATTATCACTACCATGTTTTAAAGATATATCATTAATTGAAATGCGGTTATTATGATAAAATCTGTTTATAATATATGCTTTAATTGTTTTGGAACAGTTCTTTAAAATAATTTCTATTCCTTTAGCATCTTTTTTTCGAAATATTTTAACTCGTTCACTATCGTTAATACCTGCAATAGCAAAAGAATGTTGATTAAAATTACCACATAAGCCTAATTCAGCTTCACGAACACAAAAATCTACATTTGGCATAATCCGCCTCCTGTTAATTTTTCGTATTCTTGAATAATGTCATTTTTACAAAAACCTGGAGTAATATGATTTTCATGTGCTAATTTATCAAAATTAATTGATAACAGCTTTTCTAAAACATTTTTATCTTTTGCTTTGAAAAAATAAAACTGGTCGCTGGTATTCTTAATTTTATCCTTTAAAACTTCATAATCTTTCGGATAGAATTTTTGTGTATAATCTTTCCAACCTTGCGCATAGACCGCAAAGTCCCATTCATAGTCTAAATATTTTTTACTAGTTTCGGTTGCATTATGCCTGTATAATTCAAAATCGTTGTGTTTAATGCTAGGTTTATGTAATCTTAAATTTGGTAAGGTGCTTTCACGCGTCCATATTTGAAATAAAGAAGGACAGGAATATTCTGTTTTATCCGGTAATTCAAAAGAGTTGTTAGGCAACGTTTCTTGATAAATTAAACGTGCTCCTTTTAATATTTTCTTTTGGACTGAATATTTATTTGCTGTTATTGGCATAATAAAAGCGACAGCACGACTTTCCAACAATGCTTTGTTAAGAAAAGCAATAGCCAAATCACCTTTATAACCAAATGGTGGATTCCCGATTGTAATATGATCATCAACCGGTATCCTTTGTGTTAAATAATTACTTTGAATAATATCTGGTGATTCGGGTGCAATATCATAAGCTATAACATTTAAATTTAATGATTTTAAATAATGGCTGATGTTTCCAGATCCTGCGCTTGGCTCTAAAAATGAGGTTGTATCGGAAAAAAACTTTAAGGTAATTTCCACAATATGTTTAACACATTCATCTTTAGTGTAATACTTATCAAGCTGATCCATTACCTTCTCCTTTCAGTTTATAAAACTGTCTTTTCCAAGCTCGAGAAGGTCTGCGGCATATTTTATCTGAGCAAACAAATGCACAAACATTTTGAATATCAACATTTGAGCAACTATCTGGATTTCTTGCTCTACAACCGAATGTTTGTGTCTCTGTATCTTCTGGATTTAGCGGTGCAGAAAAGCTTATCTGTATGTTCTGGTTTCCCATAAAGATCTCCTTGTGTAAATATTTTTTGCACATTTGACCATAAACCAACCTTTATGACCGGATAGGAAAAATTATATTTTATTGTGGGTATTAAAACATCTGAAATGACTACTTTTCCTTTGATATTACTGATCTTTAAACCTTTTTAAGGAAAAAATTCAAAAATTAAAAAAACTGATTGACTTTATCGTTCTATTAAATGGGTCAGAAAATTAACGCAAAATATTTGTCTTATCAACACTTTCAAAAGGATTAAAAATGTCAATTATAGGATATATTAGAGTCAGCTCAAATAAGCAAACGCTAGAACATCAACGTTATGAGATTAAGCAATTTGCCAGAAAAAATAACCTCATCATTACCAGATGGGTAGAAGAAACAATTTCAAGTCGCAAACCACTTCATAAACGAAAATTAGGATTATTGTTAGAGGAATTACAAACCGGTGATATCCTCATTTCTTGTGAAATTTCAAGACTGGGACGATCGCTTTTAGAGGTTATGCGCATTTTAGAAACATGCCTCAATAAAAACTGTCAGGTCTGGACCATCAAAGAAAACTACCGACTGGGAAACGATATACAATCAAAGGTTATGGCGTTTGCTTTTGGATTAGCTGCCGAAATTGAAAGAAACCTGATTAGTCAGCGCACAAAATCATCTTTGGCAAATATCCGTGCAAGCGGCAAAAAATTGGGGCGTCCCTTTGCCGCACAATCTAAAAAGTTAAAATTAGCAAAAAATACACGCAAAATTCAAAATTTACTCAATAAAGGACTGTCAAAATCACAAATAGCCAGAATTTTATCTGTCAATCGTTCAACTTTGCGCCGATTTTTATTAAGGTCAGGATTAGAAGTATCATAAATTCCAGTTCTAATATGTATGAGTACAGGAGCTATTTCTTTTAACGAACAAAATTTTGAATGTTATACCCAAAAATATATTGTTGATATGTTTGGTACTTTTGATTATGACCCTGCAACAACAAAAGATCAGGCAAAAGCCCTAGGAATTCCCAATTATAGCACTATTGACACAGACGGTCTGACTCAGGATTGGACTAAATTCAAAAGAATATGGATTAACCCACCTTTCTATCTAAAATTTCCTTTCCTTGAAAAAGCAGTTTATACCTATCAAAAAGTTCATAATGATATCTATTTTTTAGGTCCTGTTTCCATGTTAACAGCAAAAAAATTTCATGAAATTATTGAAGGAATTGGTATCAAGTTATATGTTCCTAATGGCAGAATCAAGTTTAGAGGCATATATCAAGAAAGAGAAGAAACGCCACCTTTTGGATGTGTTATTTTCAAGCTCCAATCCCAGAACGAAATTAAGTTTTTTAACATTGTTGTACCGGGACAGCACTCCATTTTAAATGAAACTGATTTATAATAAGGCGTCTTGTGGAATGTTTTAGTAGGCATTCCAATTATTAAGGCAGGAAGGATGTCTACAAAAGCATCCTTCTTTTTTTATAACCTCAGCAAAACTTTTACCGAGGTTGCTTTTTATAATCGGCCCCTGGGGCAGGTTTTGAATTATTATCATCCCAACCTAATTACATTAAAGTGATGAGGTTTCAGTTTATCACCCTGGGGAAAAAACTTTTTTGACGTAAAAATTTAACTTTTTTATCACGTAGGTAGAAGTCAAAAGTCTGGGATAATTTTTAAGTATCCCAAAAGTCAAGTATTGAAAACAAAAGATATTTTGACATTACTAGTCCGTGTAAGTGCTATTTTTAGCCATTTTTGATAGGCATCAACGCGGACTCGCATAAGTAATTGAAAATAAAAGAAAAAGTCGCTATTTTAAGCGACTTGTCTGTTTTGGTTGGGGACATCTTGCATGGCACGGACTAAAATTAAAGCTTTACAGAATTTTTTTTTATGATATAATTGAATTATAGGGTGTTTGATGCCCTTTTTAGTTATAAGGAGATCCAGTATGTCAAAAAAGATTAAAACAAGAATCGATTACTTCCCTCGAGAGAATTTTTGGAAATTTTGGGAGAAAAGAAAAGCATCTCAAATTATTACATGGACGAAAGATGGTGATGGGTCCCAAATGGAAGTCACCCATTTTCGTGCAGATGGTTCCAAACAGGATCACTATGTTTATCTGAAAGATGAAAAAGGACATATTACTAGTTTTACAGAAGAAGAATATTATCCAAATGGTCAAATTTATCGTCAATTTTCTTCAGATCCCTTTATAGATAAAGCTTTTTATGAAAACGGAAAGTTGGCAAAAGTGAGAACCAGAGATACAGAAACACGCTATTTTGAAAGTGGAAAAGTTCAATCTGTTAGAACAAACACACCCCAAAAAGGAGTGGCGAAGTATGTTGAATATACAGAGAAAGGAATACTCAAGAAAAAAGGCTATATAAACGCGCCACATGGATTTGAAGAAGGATCTAGTCTGCATTTCATAACAGGGAACATGGAAGAAAATGGAAAGGATGGCCACAGACAAATACTTAATGTTACCATTGATAGTCTCAATCGCGATATGCCTGCCACTGAAGAGAGAAAAATAGCTAAAAGAGAAATAGTGAAAGCATATCGTAAATCAAAAGGTGGTAGATAATCACTTATTTGATAACGAAAAGAGTTTTCATGAAATACTTTTTCTCTTTACTGTTCATTTTATTTTTTAGCTTTTCAGCGATCGCTGCAGATTGTCCTCTCGAAAGACCTTTGCAAGGGAATAATAGTATTTGTTACAGTTGTGATGAAAAAGATGTTGTAATGATAAAAACAACTCAAGCTTGATCTAATATATGTCAAAATAGATATGTGTCTGTTTTTGCAAAAGAGGGAACATCTGTACCTTGCTATTTGAATGATTTTTCAAATAATCCTTTTATTATTGGGGGGGATATTCCTTTTCCTATTTTTTCTATTCCCTCTCTACTTCATGATAAAAAAAGAGGGCTTCAAAAGGACACTAAAGCGTATTTTGATTATTATTTCGGGTATTCTTATTATTTCTCTTTTTATCCTAATTGTTTCTTTGATTGCGCCAAAGTAATTTTCGAGCATCCCAAATAATCGGTATTGAAAATAAAGAAAATTTCATCAAAACTGGTCCGTGTAAGTGGAAAATTTAGTGTTTTTTATACCCTTGTACACGGACATTTGTAAGCATTTGTAAATAAAAGAAAAAGTCGCTATTTCTAGCGACTTGTCTGTTTTGGTTGGAGAAGTCTGGTAATACACGGACTGATTTTATATATCCACATATCTTTTAAATTTTTTATTTAAATTTGAATATCAACCCAAGCGATTACGCCATTTATGGCTGGTTCTCCATTTTGCTTCACTTTCATACTGTGCTGGATATACTTTTAGATCTGCTTCATATTCGTAATCAGTCCAGAAAACTTTAATGGTTGCTTCGTATTCATATTGAACAAAATACCATTTTGAATCATCAGTTGCTTCACTTTCATAATCAACTTCATAAAAAAGTAAATCCGCTTCATATTCATGTTGTGTTTTGAAAAGTTTGATGTCAGCCTCATATTCATATTTTACAACAAATACTTTTGCCATTTTTTATCCTTTCTCTTTTGTTAAAAATTGAATAATTTCTCTTATAAAATCTATTTTCTTTTTTCTTTCCGGATGCCCTGTTCGCAAGCATGAAATCCTTTTTCCATTTAGATTTATCACAAAAGACCAAAAATCAACCTCTTTTTTACCTAATTGCACCAACGAGTGATTTTCTTGTTCAATTTGAAAAATTTTTTTCAAGTATTTATCATAATCGGGATGCGTATAAAAAATAATTTTTTTAGGACGAATTTGATTAATTTCTGTCGCAATAAATTGTTGCCTAACAATGCAGAAATCTTTCACAGCATCAGCAGTCATATCTTTTGTTGACCCTTGATTACATTTAATCAAATTCGTCATAGCTACCTTATTCCAAGCCTTATCACCATAAATATATTCTGTAATTTCTCTTGTATATTTCCAATACGCCCATGAACTATTTAGAAATAGTTCTGTTGCTCTATTTTTCCAATGTTCTACAGACTTGTTTTCAGAGGCACGTGCTGTCTTACCAACAAAAAGTATCTCAACTTCTCCTCCCACATGCCAACAGGGAACATAAAAAGCATCGTTAAAAGGACACTCCATACATAAGTTAGTTTTTTTTGATAAAGGATAAGGCATTTTGGTCCATTTGGTACATTTTAACAAAAAAAATATTAGTATATATTTCATAAAAATACAACAAATATTTTGAATAAAATCAATTCCAACTATACCCAGTAATCTCTGAGATTATTTTTTGTCATCCCGACAATGAGGCATTGAAAAACAAGGATTTTTTTGAATTTTGAGTCCGTGTAGGGCTGAAAAAAGAGCTTTTTGAAAAACGCCGTACACGGACCAATATAAGTGATTGTAAAATAATAAAAAAGTCGCTATTTCTAGCGACTTGTCTGTTTTGGTTGGGGTGGCTGGATTCGAACCAACGAATGACGGTATCAAAAACCGTTGCCTTACCACTTGGCGACACCCCATTACTTGGGAAACGGGGGCAGTATATCAGACTTTTTTACAAAATGCAAGTCTTTTTATTATC
Organism: uncultured Alphaproteobacteria bacterium; assembly: GCA_934202735.1. Lineage (GTDB taxonomy): Bacteria > Pseudomonadota > Alphaproteobacteria > CAAHEQ01 > UBA3637 > CALXZG01. Next base: position 29,103 of record CAKPYH010000003.1, read on the forward strand.
TTTTTCATGATTTCTTTTTTCTGGACGATACAGAAAAAATATTGTATACTATGTCGTCAAAAGGAGATATGCCATGTCATTTATGATACCGTCCGATTTGATAGCTAACGAGACACCCGATGCGGATAAACTGGAACGGGCGACACGGATTATCACGGCCTTGCAAAATGAGGTACCCGACTATATTGCGCGGGGTTCCGGTCCGTTTTTAGCGGCCTTATATGATGATGCCGGCCATTTAGTGGCCAAGGAAGCCAACTCGGTTGTGCAGGAAGGATGCAGTCATTGCCATGCCGAAATGAACACGTTGCGCACCGCACAAAAAAAGTTAGGTACCTATAATCTGGGGCCACACCACTTGAGTCTGTATATTACGGCCGAGCCTTGTTTAATGTGTTTAGGCGGCATTATGTGGTCGGGCGTGCAGACTGTGTATTATGGTGTTCCATCGGCTCGGGTAGAAGCCTTAACCGGCTTTGACGAAGGATACAAACCCGATTGGCACAAGGCCTTTCGGCAACGGGGTATTACCGTTTATGGAAACATCGCCGTTGCAGTTGGCGAACAGGTCTTAATTGATTATGTCAATCAAGGGCGTGTTATCTATAAACCCGATCGTTAAAATCAAAAAAACAAAATGAAACCCCACCGGGTGAGACCTGATGGGGTTTGGGAAAATCAAAAGATTTCTTATTTCAAAGAATCTTTCAAAATCTTACCGGCTTTGAACTTGGGAGTTTTGCAAGCGGCGATTTTGATTTCTTTACCCGTGGACGGGTTGCGACCTTTACGGGCAGCGCGTTTAGCAACGCTGAACGTACCCCAACCGGTCAATTGCAAGGAATCACCTTTTTTCAAGGTTTTGATTGTAACATCTTGGCTGGCAGCGACAACCTTGCTGACAATCGCTTTGGAAACATCGGCACGTTTGGCAACGGCTTCAATATATTCTGTTTTATTCATTATATTTTCCTTTCTTTAATATTAAAGTTATTGAAGGTTGGTAATACCCTCGTGTTTGATTTTGCGGGAAATAATTTAAAATGTCAACATAAAAAAGTAAAAAAAAGGATTTTTTTATCATTTTTTAGCCGGATATCCCCCTTTTTTCGGGTCTTATAGCCGATTTTTCCCTTGAACAGACCGAAACATCAACGATTCGCACTTTATTTTTGGTACAAATCAGACAAGAAAAACACCGAAAGCGATTCGGTGTTTTTCAAGCAAAGACCTTGTATATCAAGCCCCGCGCATCACTTTTGCAAAACGATCCAAAACAGCATTGGCAATTTTAATTTCGGCCCCGTCATAAAATGATTGCGTGATATCCACATACTCATTTACAATAATCGGTGCATCCGTTTGTGCATCGGCATAAAACTCGGCCATACCTACCCGTAAAATACATAGAAAGGTCAACTCCAACCGATCAAAACCGATTTTTGCGGATATAGCCGAACGCAAAGCGTTATCAATATCCGCCTCGTGTTCGCGATAAGATTGAACCAGGCGTGTATACAATCCGGTATCCGCGGGGGCTAATGAAATATAAGCTTCACTTCCGGCTTGTTCGGTCAAAACCTGTCCCCCAAGTTCGCCCAACAGGGCACGGCTCATCAATTTATCCCAATCGGTGTCCCCTGTTTCATGAGCATATAAAGTTTGAATCGCCAACAATCGGGCGTTTGTGAACGGTAATTTAGATAAGTTTTCTGTCATTTTTTCTGGTCAATTTTGCTGCGAATTCTTCAAAATCCTGAGTTTTCGTAAAGTTTTTATACACGGAAGCATAACGCACGTATGCCACTTTGTCAAGGGATAATAATTCATCCATCACCAATTCACCGATATCCGATGATTTGATCTCCGGATCCCCTGCCCCGTCCAACTGGCGTACAATGCGGTTGACCAGCATATCAATCTGATCCACCCCGACATCACGTTTTCCCACCGCCAACAGGACAGATTTATATAATTTTTCCCGTTCAAAGGGTACCCGGACACCATTTTTCTTGACGACCACCAAATCCCGCATTTGAATGTGTTCCAAAGTCGTAAACCGCGCACCGCATTTAGGGCAACTACGTCTCCGGCGAATGGAATAGCCGTCTTCACTGACGCGTGAATCTTTTACTTTGGTATCGGTATAACTGCAAAAGGGACATTTCATGCCCGTTCCTCCGCATAAATCGGAAATGCGCGACACAGCGTATCAACCGTTGTGCGAGTCTTGGCAATCACGCGTTCACGATCGGCCTCGGGTAAAGTCATCGCGTCAATCACATCGGCAATCAGGCTGCCGATTGTCAGAAATTCGGCTTCCTTAAATCCGCGCGTTGTTCCGGCCGGCGTTCCGACCCGTAAGCCTGATGTAACGGACGGCTTTTGCGTATCATGTGGTACCGAGTTTTTATTACAAATCAGGTGTGCCTGCGCCAGGGCATCGCATACGGCCACTCCTGTCAACCCTTTTCGGCGCAAGTCTATCAACAATAAATGACTGGCCGTGCCACCGGATACCAGGTCTATATCCCTGTGTATCAACATGTCGGCCAACGCTTTGGCATTTGCGATAACCTGACGCGCATAATCCTTAAACTCGGGTCGCAAAGCTTCTCCGAAAGCAACGGCTTTTCCGGCAATAATATGCATCAAGGGTCCCCCTTGTAAGCCCGGGAAGACAGCCGAATTGATTTTCTTGGCCAAGTCGGGATTATTGGTCAGAATCATCCCACCACGCGGACCACGCAAAGTTTTATGGGTCGTGGTTGTGACGACATCGGCCACAGGAACGGGGTTAGGGTAGACACCCCCGGCGACCAATCCGGCAAAGTGCGCCATATCCACCATCAGGTATGCCCCGACACGATCCGCAATCGCGCGGAATTTTTGAAAATCAACTATCTGCGGATAGGCCGACCCGCCGGCAATAATCAGACGCGGTTGATGTTCGGTCGCCAAACGCGCCACTTCATCGTAATCAATCAAACCGTTTTCATCAATTCCATAAGAAACACTATGATAATACTTGCCCGATGATGACACGCGCGACCCGTGTGTTAAATGACCGCCGGCATCCAGGCTCATGCCCATAATTGTATCACCGGGGTGCAACAAAGCCAAATAGACCGCGGCATTTGCTTGCGAACCCGAATGCGGTTGTACATTGGCAAACGCGGCCCCGAACAATTTTTTAGCCCGTTCAATCGCCAAAGTTTCGGCTATATCTACAAACTCACAGCCGTGGTAATAACGATGGGCCGGATATCCTTCGGCATATTTGTTTGTTAAAACCGAACCGATAGCCTGCAATACCGCGTGTGAAACGATATTTTCCGATGCAATCAATTCAATATGATCTTGTTGCCGGTGTAATTCCCGCGTCAGGACATCAGCGATCTCCGGATCTGTTTGGGCCAAGTCAGCCGTCCAAAAAGCATTATTCATTATTTATTACCTCCATTTTAGCGACACGCCGCGCATGGCGACCGCCTTCAAATTCCGTTGTTAAAAAAGTTTCCACACATGCGGCCGCAGTCGCCAGATCCGTTGTGCGGCCACCCAAAATCAAAACATTCGCATTATTATGTCGGCGAGCCAACGCCGCCATTTCCGGCGTAAAAACCAACGCCCCACGAATAAATGCAAAACGATTGACGGCTATGCTCATCCCGATACCCGTCCCACAAATCAAAATACCTTTTTCGGCCCGACCGTCCCGAAGCGCATGGGCCAAGGCGGCCGCCTGATCAGGGTAATCCACCGGTGTTTCATCGGCGGGACCCAAGTCTAAAACATCATGTCCGCCCCGGCGCAGCAAATCCACCAGATAGGCTTTCATTTGAAAACCGGCATGATCCGAAGCAATCACAATTTTTTCTTGCAAGGCAACCTCCTTTCCTGTATATTAGCATCATGACAGAATCGCATCATACGCCATTTATACAAAAAACGCAAGACTTATCCGTAGAAAGTTTCAAAAAAGCCATCGGGCCCCAAGGTGTCTTGATGGGCATTGACTACGGGTCGGTTCGGATCGGGTTGGCCTTAACCGATCCCGGGCGGAATCAAGCCGCTCCGTTCAAAATTATTTCTAAAATGAAAGAATTGGACGATATTGTTCCGGCCAAAAATGTAGTCGGCTTTGTTCTGGGCATGCCTTTACAACCGGACAACACCGAAGGAAAGACCGCCTGTCAAGCCCGTCTGTTCGCCGAACGATTGACCGAAAAGTTTCACTTGCCGATTTTATGGATAGATGAACGCTATTCATCTGTGGCAACCGAGTCCTATTTGGAAACCGTCTGCTTTATGCGACCCGAAAGGCGCAAGCAGGTCTTGGACGCACATGTCGCCGCCCGCCTGTTGACCCGTGCCTTGGCCATACTGAAAATGAAAAGTTAGTGTGAATTATGTTGACCTACATCAACAAAAAAGGGCGTGTTCAGGAAAGAAAACACGCCCAACATATATGACAAAAATGAAGTTCTAATAACCTTCTAATTTTTCATCTAAACCGGAACCGGCCAAATAGTCAATCAACGGCCGTTCAATAAATGTGTATGTACCGTACTCGCCCCGATCGCGGGAAGCAATACAAGCCCGCGCACAGGACACCATGACATTGGCCGTCATTTCGGGGTTATTCCCCTCAATCGTATAACGTTGATTGACTTGCATACCCGTCCGTTCCACATCACCTTCATGGTGCAAGGTGTTATACTTGGCAATTTTTTTCACAAAGAGTACCTCGGTCGGTTCATTGCGAAAATACGCATCGGATTGAATAGCCTTCGCCACTTGTTCCGCATCGGCATCCGGTGATAATTCCACATACACCCGCCGTTTTTGTTTACCACGACCGTTCGCCAAAGTCAACGCAACCGCATCTTTGACACCGGTAATTGATTTAACCGCGACTGTATGCCCCATACTGCGACCGCCTTTTTCACCCCCAAATGTGGTGGTTGTATGCCCCGTAAAGGACGCAATTTTCATAATCGCCCGAATACCGGAATCGGTACCCGGATCCCAACCGGTCGCAAAAATAGAAACCACTTTCTTGGCTTTGGCATTGATATCCAAATCTTTTTTCAAAGCCGGGATCCGATCATGTTCATCAAAACTATCCACCGTGCAGATACCCAAAGCCTGATATTCCTTAATACGTTCCGGTACTTCACGAGACGGAATGGACAAAAGGGCGACATCCACCTTATCTAATTGTTTAATATCGGATACAACGCGTACATTTTCCAAAGACGGATCCTGTTGTGCCAAAGATGCCGGCCGACGCACCACCCCCGCCAAGTATAAATCGGGATTTTCGGCAATGGCACGTTTACATCCGCGTCCCACGTTTCCCCAACCGATAATGGCTACTGATATTTTTTGCATTTAAGTATGACCTCCAGACATAAGTTGATAAAGTTGTTTATAATCTTGCGACGACTTGGTCCATGAATAATTTTTATTCATCGCCATGTGGCGCATCAAGCGGATATGATCGGGGCGATCAAAGTAAGTCGCATTGGCCCATCCGATTGTATTATACAAGGCTTGCGGCGAAATATCGTGAAACTTAAATCCCGTTCCGACACCATAGTATTCATTATAATTATTGACCGTATCGTCCAATCCGCCGGTCGCCCGCGCAATCGGCAAAGCCCCGTAAGTTTGGCTGACCATCTGTTTCAAACCGCAGGGTTCATACAATGACGGTACCAAAGAAAAATCACTGCCCGCATCCATCAGGTGTTCCATTTCTCCGTCAAACCCGATATTGACCGAAATCCGTCCCGGATATTTATGGGGTAAGGAAGCAAAATAATCCTGGGCCCAACTATCCCCTTTTCCCATAATGACAAATTGACATTGCATGGTATTCAAAATCGGTTCAATACATTGCGACAAGATACCGATTCCTTTTTGTTCGGCCAAACGGACCGCCATACCGAAAACAGGTTGAGAAACACTGGACAACCCGACACGGCGGACCAATTCTTCTTTATTTTTCCGCTTGCCGGCCAACACGTTATCCACCGAATAACGTTCGGGAATAATCAGGTCTTGAGACGGATTCCATAACTGAGTATCAATACCGTTCAAAATACCGCTTAAATCCTTTTGCCGTTCACGCAGCAAAAAGTCCAATCCGGCACCGAATTCGGGCGTTAAAATCTCGCGCGCATAGTTCGGTGAAACCGTATTCAACTTGTCCGCAAATCGCAAACCGCCTTTTAAAAAGTTGATATTGCCGTAATCTTCAAACGCAGAGGCATTAAAATCGCACCAATCAATTTTGGCATACGGCACCACATCGGCCCCAAAACGCCCCTGATACGGCAAGTTATGTATCGTCAACAGGGTTTTGGTACCGGCAAAAAAAGGATCATGTTCGTGTTTAGTATAATACGGAATCAAGGCCGTTTGCCAATCGTGTAAATGTATCACATCGGGATGAAACTGTAAATCACGCGCCACCTGTAAGGCCGCCCGACAAAAGAAAGCATAACGATAAGCGTTATCTTGAAACGCCACATGACTCCATTGATCATCATAAATACCATTCCGATCAAAGTATTTATTAAATTCAACAAAATATGTTTCCACCCCGGGCACATAATCAGAACGGTGTACACAGAAAAATTCGTGGCAATTTCCCATCGCCACACAATTACCGTCCATCACCCGATACAGATTATATTTCCGATAGTCAATGGCGGAGTACAAGGGAATGATTGCTTTGACGGTGACCCCCTGGTTCACCAGAGACTTGGGCAGAGCCCCGACAACGTCCCCCAACCCCCCGGTTTTGATGAACGGGGTCATTTCACTGGCAACAAAAAGAACATTCATGTTCATTTCAAACCTCTCATACGTATTTCCCTGATTCCAGTATAAACGACTTTCCATCGGATTGCAAGTCTTTTTATACAATTTTTTTCTTGATTTTATCCGATAAAACGAGTACTATGACATGAAAAGACAGAAAGGAACTGAAAATGGCCGTTTTGAATGTGGTTCAATCCTTCGGCGGATTGAGATGGGAGATGCAGCAAGGGAATGAACAAACGGCATCAGCTTTGGCGCAAAACCTACATTTGCCCGATGTTGTTGCCCGTATTTTGGCTGCCCGCGGCATTACCCCCGAAACGGCGGAAGCCTTTTTGCATCCTACTTTACGACAACACCTGCCTAATCCACTAACCTTGAAAGACATGGAAAAGGCCGCAAATCGCATGGCAGACGCGATACAAGCCGGCGAACCGATTGGTTTAATGGGGGATTACGATGTGGACGGTGCCACCTCTACCGCCATCATGAAAATGTTTTTACAGGAAAACGGCATAACCGTCTATACTTTTATCCCCGAACGGGAAGACGGGTATGGACCCAATACGGCCAAAATGCATGAATTCAAAGACAAAGGATGTCATGTTGTGGCGACATTGGACTGTGGAACCACCGCCTTTGATCCGATTGCAGAAGGCACAAAAATCGGTCTGGACGTTTTGGTTTTGGATCATCATGATGCCGAATCTCGTCTGCCCCAAGCGTATGCCGTTGTCAATCCGAAGCGTTTAGATGAATCCGAAGACCATCCGTGCCGCTATATGGCCGCCGTCGGGGTTGTGTTTTTATTTACGGTCGCCTTGAACACCGTTTTACGGAACCGAGGTTTTTATACCGATAAAAGACCGGAACCGAACTTGATGAAATATCTGGATTTGGTGGCTTTCGGAACCGTTTGTGATGTTATGCGTTTACGGGGTGTCAATCGTTTATTTGTCAAGGCCGGTTTGAAACAAATGCAAAAAGGTGAAAATAAAGGATTGGCGGCCTTGGCGGCACAGGTCAAACTGGCCGAGCCCCCCGAATCCTATCACCTGGGATATGTCTTCGGTCCGCGGGTCAATGCCTGCGGTCGTGTCGGGCATTCGGATTTGGGTATGCGTCTGTTATCGTGCCAAGATGCCATTCAGGCCGCCGCTTTGGCGCAACAACTGGACGACCTGAACCTGACACGACGTGATATTGAGGCCGCCGTGTTGTTGGAAGCCATGGAACAGGCCGAAAGCAGGCCCCCAAAAGATGCTTTTATCCTGGTCAAAGGTGAAAATTGGCATCAAGGTGTTGTCGGTATTGTGGCCGGCCGATTAAAAGACAGGTATAATATGCCCGTATTCGCACTCAGCATAGAAGGTGATGAAATCAAGGGGTCATCCCGTTCTGTTCAAGGGATAGACTTGGGGACTTTAATTATGAATGCATTGGCCGCCGGTATTCTGTCCCGCGGGGGCGGACACCCGATGGCAGCAGGCTTTTCCTTAAAAAAAGAACGATTGGATGATTTTTACCGGTATTTACAGGTCCATATCACACCCGAGAAATGTCAAAGCCACCCGACAACCTTGGACATTGACGGTATCTTGGACATTGGCGGTGCCACACCGCAGCTGGTCCAAACGTTGAATTTATTGGCCCCTTTCGGCGAGGCCAACGCGGAGCCTTGTTTCGTGATTAAAAATGTGATGATCAGTCGGTGTATGCCGTTAAAAAACGGACACTTGGCACTCACCTTGACCGGCCGAGGCGGCGGTTATCTGAATGCAATTGCTTTTCGGGCCGCCGATACCGAGATGGGACAACGGTTTATGACATCACGTGATTCCTATTTTCATGTGGCCGGCACATTAAAATTGGATAATTGGCATGGCCGTCATAAAGTACAATTCCAAGTTCAAGATGCCGCTAACGCCTTATAATAAAACGAAAAATAAAATAAAATCAGATAAAATTGATTTTTTCCTTGCCTTTTGATGCCATTTTGAATTAAAATAGCACACAATTGTGAAAGGAGTTTCAAAACTATGTTGATCATCGCTTTGGCCGTTCTCTGCGGTTATTTATTGGGGTCCATCCCGTTCGGCTTGGTTATCACACGTCTGGCCGGTTTAGGTGATATTCGTCAAATCGGATCCGGGAATATCGGAGCCACCAATGTGTTGCGTACCGGACGGAAAGACTTGGCTTTGATGACATTAATCTTTGACTTGGGAAAAGCGGCGTTAGCGGCCCTTATATTCAAGTGGGCCGCCCATTCCGAACCGATTGGTTTATTGGCGGGCTTTGCCGCCGTATTGGGACATAATTACCCCGTTTGGTTGCACTTTCGCGGAGGTAAAGGGGTGGCTGCCACTTTGGGTATGATGTTAGTTTTAACCCCGGCAACGGGCATTGCGGCTTGCTTGACCTGGTTGCTGATGGCCCTGGTTTTCCGGTATTCTTCTCTATCGGCTCTGACAGCCCTGTGTCTGGCTCCTATTTATGCCGGTATTTGGAACACGTCGGCAGATGCCTGTTGCTATGCGGCATTGGCCCTCTTATCTTTGTGGCGACATCGGACAAACATCGGTCGCCTGATTCACGGTCAAGAAAGCAAAATCAACCTGAAAAGGAAAAAATAATGACGTTGACGGATACGGAAAAAATCAGCTGTCTGCGCTTGATCATGAGTGAAAATATCGGACCGGCCACGTTTAATGACCTGGTCCGTTATTACGGTTCGGCCCATGTTGCTATTGAACACATAGATGAACTGGCCCGCCGCGGGGGCCGCAAAAAGCCGATTATATTGGCTTCGGCCAAAGCCGCCGAACGCCAAATACACCTGGCTTGTCAGAACGATACGCATCTGATTTTTAAAAACGAAAAGCAATACCCGGTTTTGTTGCGTCAAACACCCGATGCGCCCCCCGTTTTATTTGCACGGGGCAATCTGGCCGTACTTGAGAAAGTAGCCGTATCTATTGTCGGCACACGCAACGCATCTGGAAACGGTAAAGCCTTGGCCCGCAAATTTGCTACGGATTTAGCAAAGGCCGATTATAATATCGTATCAGGTATGGCCCACGGGATAGATCGGGCCGCCCATGTCGGTGCTTTAAGTGTGTCGGACAAATACCCGACCACAACTGCGGTTTTGGGAACGCCCATTGATGAAATCTACCCCAAAGAAAATCAAGACATTTATGAACAAATTGCCGAAAACGGTTGTTTGTTGTCCGAGTTTCCTTTTGAATCCCCGTTGTCCCCCCGCAACTTTCCGCGGCGCAATCGGATTATTGCCGGATTATCGGCCGGCACACTTGTTATTGAAGCACAAGAAAAATCCGGATCTTTAATCACGGCCAACGAAGCCTTATCTTACGGGCGAGAAGTCATGGCGGTTCCCGGTTCTCCCGTAGATCCGCGCAGTGCCGGCCCGAATGCCCTTATTCGTGATGGGGCCACCTTGGTATCACAAGCCGAAGATATTATCAATGCCTTGGGGGCTTTAACAACCTTTGCCCTGCGTGATCACAAGGAGACTCAGACATATCAACCCGTACCGTTTGATGAAAACATTTTGAACGATGCCCGGTCTTTGTTGATGAGCAATTTAGGACCGGATGTTATTGGAGTAGATGATCTGATACGCGAAACGGGATTGGATGCCCGCATGGTCAACATTATTTTAGTGGAATTGGCGATTGCCGGCCGGTTGGAACGACATCCGGGCAATCGGGTTTCATTGATGTATAATATGGAGTAAGCAAATGAAGCTGGTTATTGTAGAATCACCGTCAAAAGCAAAAACAATCAACAAATATTTAGGCAAAGATTATCTGGTTAAAGCCAGTTTCGGTCATATTCGCGATGTGCCGGCCAAAAACGGATCGGTGCGACCCGAAGAAGACTTTGCCATGGATTGGGAAATTCAACCCCGGGCCGAACGGGTTGTCCGTGAAATTGTGCAGGCTTTAAGCCAAGCTGATGCTTTGTATTTGGCATCGGACCCTGATCGCGAAGGGGAAGCGATTGCCTGGCACGTTTTACAAGAATTAAAACGGCGTAAAAAATTAAAACCTGATTTTCCGGTCTATCGTGTCGCTTTCCATGAAATTACAAAAAATGCCATTACCGAAGCACTGGCTCATCCCCGTGAAATTGACATGCAATTAGTGGATGCCTATTTGGCGCGCCGGGCTCTGGATTACCTGGTCGGTTTCTGTATCTCACCATTATTATGGCGCAAATTACCGGGGGCTAAATCGGCCGGTCGGGTACAATCGGTTGCTTTACGATTAGTCTGTGAACGTGAAGATGAAATCACGGCCTTTAAGCCACAAGAATATTGGACGATTGATGTAGATTTGAATACAATCCGTGCCGAAAAATTTCGGGCGCATTTAACGCAGGTGGCAGGAAAGAAACTCACCAAGTTTGATTTGTCCACCGGGGCTTTGACCGCTGATGTAAAACAAAAAGTGGAGCAGGCTGCTTTTACGGTCGGCGAGATTGAACGTAAGCAAACAAAACGCAATCCCGCACCGGCCTTTACCACATCAACTTTACAACAGGAAGCCTCCCGTAAACTGGGTTTTGCGGCTAAAAAAACAATGCAGGTGGCTCAAAAATTGTACGAATCCGGTTTTATTACCTATATGCGTACGGACAGTGTGGCTTTGGCCGACGTGGCCATCACAAAAATCAGGCAAGTGATCGCGCAAGAATACGGGCCGGACTTTTTACCCGATAAACCCCGGGTGTATAAAAACAACTCCAAAAATGCCCAAGAAGCTCACGAAGCCATTCGTCCCACAGATGCCGGCCGTTTACCGGGGTCCATAGACACAGATCCCGAGAGCCGGAAACTGTACGAATTGATTTGGAAACGTACCGTTGCCTGTCAAATGGCCAGTGCCATTTTTGACAAAGTGGGCATTGACATTGTGTCGCAGGATAAGATGTTGGGCCTGCGCGCCACGGGTCAGACGGTAGCCTTTGCCGGTTTTATCAAAGTATATAAGGAAGATGTTGATGATCCGAAGGGAGACGATGATACAGCCCTTTTGCCCGTCATGAATACCGGGGAAAATTTAACAACATTAGACGTCATATCCGAACAACACTTTACCGAACCTCCCCCCCGTTTTTCCGAAGCCAGTTTGGTCAAAAAATTGGAAGAGTTGGGTATCGGGCGGCCTTCTACATACGCCACTATTTTATCCGTGTTGCAAGAACGGGCCTATGTGCGGTTGGTGGCCAAGCGATTTGTGCCGGAAGATCGGGGTCGTATTGTGACGGCTTTTATGGAAAATTACTTTAATCAATATGTGCAATATGATTATACGGCCAACCTGGAAAACAAACTGGATGATATTACAAAGGGGGCTCTGAAATGGAAAGATGTCCTATCCGAATTTTGGAAAACCTTTGATGCTACGGTTAAGAATGTGGAACCGCATAAAATGGGGGAAGTCTTGGAAACGGTCGCCAAAACATTGGAAAAGCACATGTTCCCGACAGAAGAATCTCGGGCCTGCCCCGAATGTAAAACGGGTCATTTATCCTTGAAGGTCGGACGGTTTGGGGCTTTTATCGGCTGTTCCAATTACCCCAAATGCGGTTATACCAAACAAGTGGCCACCATTGATGCCCCCCGGGACGAAAACGGGCAGCCTATTGAAGAAGCCCCCGCCGATAAACAAGTCTTTGAGTTGGGTAAGGATGAAAGCGGGACCGATATTTCTGTCCGTAAAGGACCCTACGGATGGTATGTCCAAAAAGGCACCGGCAAAGAAGCCAAAAGAACCGGTTTACCCAAAGGTGTCCTTCCCGAAACGGTGGACTTTCAGAAAGCCATGAGCCTATTGTCTCTGCCCCGCACCTTGGGTCAGGATCCCGAAACGCATGCATTGATTGAAGCGGGTCTGGGGAAGTTCGGCCCTTATGTCCGCCGGGACAAAACCTATAAATCTTTGGAACCCGGCGATGATGTTTTGACGGTTTCTTTGGATCGGGCTTTGGTTTTGTTGAACCAAAAAACCGAAAAAAAGAAAATCACAAAACTTGGGAAATGGAATAATGAAGATCTGACCTATCAGGTTGGTCGTTATGGCCCTTATGTCAAATGCGGCAAGATGATGGCCTCTGTCAAGAAAAAGGATCAAATTCCGACTTTGGAAGAAGGAATCGCCTTGTTGCAAGAAAAAATGCGTCAGAAATAAGAAAAAATCTTGTCAAATGACACTTTTTCGGGTATAACAAACACATTCATTATAGACACATGATATAAAGGAACGAAATACTATGATAAACTTTTTCATTCGGTTGGCCGGCGGTATCGGTGGCAAAATTATTTTCTCTTTAATTTTCATCAGTATGGCTTTCGTTGTCGGTGTGGGCGGCTTGTCGTCCATGGTCGGGCAACAAAACCCCGTGATTCGGGTGGGTCGGCAAAAAATGACAACGCAACAGTTGAACGACTTATTCACTCGCGATATTAAAAAATTGTCCGGCATGATGGGGGGACAGTATATTTCGCATAAACAAGCCATTGAAATGGGCCTGTTGGATCAAACCGTGCAGACGCAGGTACAAACGATGATCTTTAACGCCATCAAAAAAGACTTGGGATTGACGGCTTCACCGGCGGCTGTACGCAAATATGTGGAGATGAATCCTGCTTTTGCCGATGCGACCGGCCACTTTGATCGGAATCTGTTTGCCGCTTATCTGCGCCAAGCCCAACTGTCCGAAAGCAACTTGATGACGAATTTGCAGGCCGAGTTAGCGGAAAAGCACCTGTTGCGGGCGGTTCAAAGTGTTTCTTACACACCGGATATTTTAACCCGGGCAACCTATAACTACATGAATGAAAAGCGGGATATAACGGTTTTGGAAATTATAACAGACAAAATCCCCGTTGCCCGCAAACCGTCCGAAGCCGAATTAAAAGATTACTATGATATTTATGCTGAAGAAAGATTCATGACCCCTGAATATCGGCGGTTCAGTTATGTGGTTTTAACACCGGCTCTGATGGCGGAGAAAGTCAAAATTGATGATGCCGATTTGGATGCGGCGGTGGCCGAACGCAAACAAGCTTTTGAACAACCGGAAAAACGCTTGGTCAGTCAAATGTTCTTCCGTGACAAGTCATCGGCCGATCAGGCGAAAGTCGGTCTGACCGCAGCCAATTTTGATAAAACGGCCGAAAAATTGGGACAGAGCAAAGAAGATACCAGTTTCGGTTATGTGGCTCAAAATGAACTGTTAGACGAATTGTCCGATCCGGTGTTTACCGCCGCAAAAGGCAGTATTATCGGTCCCATTGAAAGTGTCAGCGGTTGGCACATTTTATGGGTAAAAGAAATTCAAGCCGCCCAACAGACCCCCTTGAATGAAGTGCGGGCGCAAGTGAAAAAACAACTGGCCCAAGAACGGGCGTATGATGCCATGTCGGCCGCTACACGTCAAATAGAGGATATTTTAGGTGTCGGTGATTCTTTGGAAAAGGCCGCCCGAACATTGGATATTCCCTTAAAGCACATTGAAGCCGCCGATGTGGCCGGAACTATGCCCGATGGGAAACAAATTCCAAATGCCTTGTTGACGCGCGATTTGCTGCAAAGCCTGTTTACGCTGTCGCGGGGTGAAACAACCCCGTTGTTTGAGACGAAAGAGGGTATTGTTGCGGCGATGGTAGAGGATATTGTTCCCGTGGGTGTCAAACCGTTTGAAACCGTTCGGAATGAATTGGTATCCCAATGGACCGCCGATCAACAAAAAGCGGCAGTAAAGGACGTGGCCGATCAGGTTGCCGAACGTGTCCGAAAAGGTACCTCTTTATCTACTCAGGGTGTCTTTTCGCACTATCCTGTGCTTCATGAAAAAGGTCTTGCCCGTACGGGAAATGACCGAGTGAATGCTATACTGGCATCACAACTTTTCAAGCAAAAAGTGGGGAAAGATAATGTAGCCGTATATGAATCTCCCAAAGGGTTATGGGTGGTGCAAGTGGACAAAATAATGCGTCCGGATGCCCAACGTGATTCTGACGGTTTGAACAAAACGCGTCAAACTTTACATGAAATCATCGGAAATGAGTTAGCCGGTGATACGGTACGCGCCTTTGCCAATACAATGGACGTAGATGTCAATACGGCCGAATTACGCAGTTTAACCGCTTTATACGCCGCCGATAAAGAATAAGCGAAAGGATACACAATGAAACAAATCGTTTTAATTTTAGGATTGATGATGTTGGCCGGACAAGCATCGGCCGCCTTAAAAAACGGACCCTATATGGCTTTACGGGCCGGTTCCACTCATTTAACGACAAAAGCCGATAAGATGAAAGAAAGCGACACCGTATTTGCCGGCATAACGGCCTTAGGCATACGTCTTAAAAGTGTCCGGTTTGAAGCCGAATGGACTTCTAACACACGGGCTCACATCAAGGATACTACCACGTCATCCAGCACAAAGTACTCCACCCAACGCTATATGTTTCAGACCTATTACGACTTGCCTTTTCGGTCGGTCATTCGGCCGTATCTGAATGCCGGTATCGGGGCCACCTATACGGATCTTGCCTATAAAACCCGGCGGACGGAAGAATCAGATAGTGATACGACTTTTACCTGGAATGTTGGGGCGGGACTGGGATTAAATATCACAAAACGAATCAGCTTTGATTTGGGATATCGTTATATTGATTCGGGGAAACCGCAATTTTTTGACGGTGAAAGCATTAAACTGCGGGCGCATGAAGGGTATGCGGGGGCACGCTTTAACTTTTAAGTCGTTGTCCGACCCACCGTACGCCCAGGTAGATCCCGGCCAGGGCCAATGGGACAAAATAGCACAAAACACGAAACAAAACCAAGCCGGCTAAAATACCGGCTTTTTGCTCCGGTGTATGCGGAAACAGGTATAAAAAGGTCCCTTCAAAGACACCAATCCCGCCGGGAACCTGAGTGGCTAAACCGATACATTGGGCTAGGATGAAAACCATAAATGTTTCAAAAACCGGTGCGTCCAAATGGTACCGCAAAGCCACATAAAAAGCCAAAAACAACGCTATGTTATCACAGATACCAACCATAATTTGTAAAAGTGTCATCTGCTTACTGGGGGCCGGTATCACATTTTGACCGACCGTAATATCACGGTGCGGACGAATCCAAAATACATAATAAGCCACAAAGAATGCCGCAATTCCCCCCGCGGACCAATATAACCATCGTGTGTACGATACCGTATTCGCAGTCTGTTCAAAGGGCATAAGGGCAACCGCAAACAAATAAACGGCTGCCAGCCCCATAAAAATAGTCAACGTTTCAAACACGATGACTTTCACGATTTCGGTCCGTGTTAAACCCTGGGGTAAATAGAAAAGATAGCGCACCGATCCTCCGGACGCGTAGGCATGGCCACTGGTATTACTGATGGCAAAACCGATGGCAGATGCCTCTAACACACGAAGAAACGGTAAAGGATGATGTATATAATCCAGGGCCAGTTTATCATATCCCGATAACACCGCAAAATCCAATACCATCATCATCAATACCAACAGAATAACCCATAAAGGTGTAGACAAAATCAAATGCCACAGGGACGCGACACCGATGTGTTCTATTTCTTTTCCTATCAGCCAAACGGCAAAGGCAAAAAAGAGTAAACCAATCAGTTGTACAATCTTATCAATCATATCAGAATACCAATGTTGCCCGGACGGATGCCGCCGTTGCGGTGTGCCGCCGTGTATCGGCACCGGGGTTGATATAGAATTGAATATCCGGTGTCAAAGTCATAAAGTTAGAAACACCGAAAGCCCAATAGGCTTCCAACACATTTTCAACCGAACGTGTACCGGTTCCGTTTACCGCTTTATTCAATTTATTGACGGCACCCGCCACACCGATTTGGTCCAACGCATTCCTATTCATCGGATTATTCCACACAACCCCCAGGGCGTAAGACTGACGAACAGATTGGGCGGACTTATCCGTCCCGTTCAAACGGGCAAACACGGCCCATTTATCCCCCAGGTTTTGTTGTACATTCACACTCCATCCGTTTGAAGCCTGCGGTTGATCCGCAACAGACGGTTGATAATAGTACAGAAAACTGATAGTGCTTTGTCCGACAGATGTCCATGTCGGTGTCCATGTCAAACTGCCAAATCCGGTATATTTCCCTTTACCGAAAGAATGGGCACTGATCCGATCGCCCGAGATATTGCTGGCTCCTTGAAACCCAGCGGTAATACTCACCGCCGAATTCGGTGTCCAGGTGGCATAGCCCCCCAGGCCGGCACTAGGGTACACAGAGGATCCGTTTTGGGATAAAGCATAGTTCAAAAAGTTGATTTGTTGGTTGGAATCATAGGCTGTTCCATCAAAAGTATAGATCGGGAATTGCCCCAAGGTTACAGATAATCCGTCCAATGCACCGGGTAGTTGATGTGTATAAGACAGTTGATCAAAATAATTGGCGTTTGTTGTATAATCATTAAAGGACGAGATAACACCAATACGATTATTCACGCGTTGTGCATTTGTTCCCCAATAGCGTACTGCCGTATAAGCAATTTGAGCCGAGCCGGCCCCCCAAATATCCGAATGGAACATATCCCAATTCGCCGAACCGTAATATTGTGTTTGCCACGGTGTCCCCTTGCCGTTCGGGGCCGCCCGTTGACCCAATATAGAAATATCCAACGAATAACTGAGTCCTGTGTCATGCGCCAATTTCTGTTTGAAGTTCGCATAACGTTGCGCCATACTATCTACATCGGCCGTTAACGCCCGATACAGACTGTGAGCCCGACGATAGGTCCCTGATTTTCGGGTATCAGGCTGCACAATTTCAGCCCGTACCCCCCATCCGACCATTAAACATAGACAAATGATTCCAATATTTTTTTTATTGAATAACATGATGCTATCCCCCTTTTCATACCCATTAGATAAAGCGGAACAGCATAGAAAGAAAGATAGACCTTAGTTAAATAAACGGCGTAAAATACCGGGCGCGACCGAACTGAACGGATTAAAATCTATCACCGGTTTCCATGGAGCCCCCTTCACTTCATAATTTACACCGATTAAACCGCCCCCGGTACCGTCTTTGAACAACCGCCCCACAAAGGGAATGCGTCCCGGTAAACTATTAATGGCGTAAGCGGGAATAACCGATCCGCGCAACTGCACCATAACCGGCGATACCCGACCGTTAAAAGTCAAGCCCAGCGATGTCCCGGACATATAGCCTTCTTCTATCACAACGGCAACAGGGTTCGGTTGCCATTCAAAAGGAAGTTCAGCCCGATCAAAACGCAAATCTTCTCCGCGAATAGCATCTACCAATCCCAAAACCGTCAATGATTGAATCAAAAATCCGGGATCTTTCAAAGAGAAGTCTCGCACTTTTACCGTACCGCTAAACCCACCCCGAGTTTGTTGTTTAGCCGTGGCGTTCAATGTCCCCCCTATAATTTTATCCGTAATGCCCAACCGCTGTAATAAATCCCCAAAATCGGCCGACTTCGCCGTCAGTTTACGGGTTTTCGGTGTATATGTCATCGTAAAGGGTTGCTTGCCCGTGGCCGATACCGCCATGTTTTGCCACACATAATCCTGTTTATCACCCGTTACCCGAACATGTGTCAACGGTAAATCAGGTTTGAAAATGAAAGTGTCTAATGCTATATCCAGGGTGATGTTGGCCGGTATCACCACCGGTGAATTTTCGGGTGTTTCGGCTTCGGTCCGTTCTTGTTCGGGTGTTGTCGGTTGCGAAACAGTATCAGCGGGGGCCAACGCGCTTAAATTCCATGATTTTCCCTGTAATTTCACACCCAAGTTATGGTTTTCCTGCCAGACCAAAGTACCCGAAAAATCAGTTTGCGGCGCAATCACTTGTTCCAAAGACACCCGCAGTTCATGACCTGTTTGAACTTTTCCGGATACACGGATCGGCTGTTTTTGTGCACCATCGGCTACGCCTTGAACCTTGAAATCAATCGTTCCCACGCGGTCCTGCCAACGTGCATCGGCCGAAATCGTCATAGGTACACCAACCGATTTATGGACAGACAGTGGCACCAGATTTAACTCTGCCCCGGCCAGGTCCGCCTGCACATCGGCCTGCATTTGACCATTCACCAAGGTGGTTATTTTACCCCGAACGGCCATTTTCCCTGTCGCATAACGGGGCACATCGGCCCACAAACGATGCAGAGCCGCCATCGGTGCCTTAACCCGTACATCATAAACAGACTGTACGTCCGTTGCTTTATGGGCCGTAAAATCGTCCGTCCACTTTAATGTCAGCGGTAAGTCCCCTATACGTCCTGTTCCTTTCAAAATCAACTGCTTGTTCGTCACGGATAATCCCAAGTTTCCGTGTTTCAACATTTCATCAGGCAACGGAGTCGGGAAAATACCATCTGTAATATCGGCCTTAACTTGAACTTGAACCTGATCTTGCTTTAAATCATCAATTAAAGGAAACGCCAGATGTGTTTTGACACGCGCCTGTCCGTCCGTTGCGTTCGGGTTGATCCCAAACATTTGGGGAAACTCCAATGGCTTTTCCGCAATCAAAGTCATCGCATCACGCACCGGACCCGATACATTGAGTGTGATATCGGCCTGTGCAATCTCTTGTTGCAAATCGGTCAGTGCAATATCGGCCTGAGTCAATGACAAGCCGCGCAGTTTACCGGCTTGTCCCGTAATCAAAACTTTATCGGGATACAACTGGACCAAGCCCGAGAAATCATCTACCGGGGTCATATCGTCCAAATAGTGAACCTGAACATTCTGCACCGGCATTTCACCATATAAATCCGTTAACTCATCGCCGTCAAAATATAAAGTAAAACTGGCCCGCGGTACCGTTCCGGCCGTAAGATTTTTTTTCACCCAAGCATGTGCGTCCGGTCCCGTTTTAACCGGCCAAACGGACGGCACATCTGTGATAGGCAAGGCGGAGATATCGGACCGTAAAACGGTTTTCACCGTTTTCAAATCGGCCCCAGACAGCAAGTCGCCGATACCCGATACATCTACCTGCAACGTTGCTGTCGGTCCGTTTTTCAACCGAATGGTAGACTTGGCAATTTTAATTTGAGCCAACGACTCAGACACGGCCCCGTTGATAACGGCCGAATCAATGTGATACAAATTCGTCAACGGATCCGGCAGGTTCAAGGTTCCTCCTTGCACCGTTTTGAATTGGAAAGCGGCTTGTTTCAAGCAGGATAGTAAATCTGTACAAGTCGGTTTAAAATCAAAAATACCGGTCAAATGCCCCGATACCGTTAAACGGGCCCCTTTCAAGACCGGTATCATTTGTGCGACACGTTGCAAATTCAACCGATCAAAATCCACATCAAATCCGATTTGACGACTGATACGATTAAATTGCGCTTCGGCCGTGATATTGGTCAACTCTTGCTTCAATTTCAGTAAAGCACTCATCTTGATGGCGTGATTAAAGCCGGCCTGCCGTTCCATAGCTATATTCACCCGACGCAAACTAAACCGTTGTTTTTTTTCTCGGTTATCAATCAACACACGGGCATTTTCTAACGACAATGTATCAAAAGACATCAAATGCCGAATAATTTTACGAATAGTCAAAGGTCCTTGTTCCCCCAACATGACACCCCGTACATCCGGTTCGTGATGTTCCATATCTTGTGAATCACCATACAGGCGGATTTGTCCACCTTTGTCCAGCAGTAAACGTAAGAATGCACGTTCAATTTTCATATTGTTCGGCATATAATCCAATGTCAACAAATGTCCCAAACCGTAAGACATTTTAACGGTCGGTAAACGCAAGGCAACCTTACCGTCTGCTTGCAACACCTGCATATCACGCACATTCAAGTGAATCAACCCGTCCGCATTGAATTCAGCCCCCAACATCACCGAATCCGCCTGCAACGTTAATCCGGAATCTCGGGGTAAAATATAGCGTTCCAATGTCGGTAAAAATTCTTTGATTTCAACCGGATCGGCATATAACCGCCACATAACCAAACCACCGGCCACAATCCCCAACGCCACCACAACTTCCACCGTACGTATCAGGCATACCACCAATGATCGTAAGAAATGCATGACTTTCTTTCTCATTTCACAACCCCAAACCCCATAGCAAACCCCAACTCATCACACCGGCCAAAACCGGCACCAGTATCCATGAAAGCATAATACGCCCTAAAACCGTAAAACGCAAGCCATATCCGCCACGAGCCAACGAAATACCGCAGATGGCACCAATTAAAACCGATGACATCGGTATCGGCACCAATGGGAAAGAAGGCAGATGTAATGCCTGCAACATTTCACGGACTTCATCAATGGAAAAACAAACCATACTCACCGTTGTACCAAACATAGCCATAAACGCTTCCGCCGGTGATAAAGGAAACAGGCGGGCCGCAATGGTGGCAATGACCTTTTTATCAGCCAACCAAAACCCGATCCCAACGGCCAAGCAGACCAGACCCGTCATCACATCTGAATTAAAATCCGAAAAGACCGATAAAAACGGCCCTGTAATCGTCCCAATGTTATTGGCCCCTAATGTATACGCTGCCGATATCCCCACCAAAATCAAGCCCCAACGCAACACCAGATCCCGCACAAACAAAGACAGAGGCCAACGGGTCAACACATATCGCATCAGCATCATCATAAGACCGCATATAACGGCCGCCAAGACAGGGGCGACCCACCATGCACAAACCATTTGATAAATAGGTGTCCAGGGCATATCCGATACACGGTAGGCATTCCACCCGATCAATGAACCCACCATCGTTTGGACAATAGAAGCCGGAATACCACGATAAGATAACAGTTCCAACACAACGGCCGCCGCAGCACACACAACCAAAATATCAGTCGGCGTTTTCAAAGAACCAATCTGGGTGATACTGGATGTGGTAGCCGCACTACTGACGAACGCACCCAAGAATAAAAAAAGACAAGTGAGTATTTGGGCCGTTCTCAAGCGAACCATACCCGTTCCGACCGCCGTACCGAATAAATTGCCCAAATTGTTCCGTCCCAATGACAGACCTAACAAGCAGGCCACAATGATTGACACCCCTATCATACAGCGTGTTTCACCATAAAGACGGACAGTAAATCGGCTGTATCTTCGGCCATATCGGATATTTTTTCAATACCGTACACAAATTCTTTTAATTGCAACTGACGCGCCAAAGGCAGTTTCAGTTCTTGAAAAATTTTTTGTTTTAGATTTATCGCCTGCAAATCCACCTGATGTTCCAAAGCGTAAACTTCCTGAATAAAATCCGATACCCGCGTTCCCCCCATTACCGTCTTGAACCCGGACACCAACGCACTGACACAATGAATATCGGTCGTAATCATTTGAGACAAATCAGGCTTTAAGGTTGCAGGTACTTTTGGACGTTCTACCGAAATCAGAATCAAATCTGATTCATATTTATTGATAATTTTATCACAGGATTCTATCAATTTCAAAATATCAGAACGCATATCCGGCAATAACAGCTGGGCATACAGTTGATTTTCAACATCACGCCGTAAACTGTCATTTTCGGCTTCCAAAGCACTCACCTTGGCCCGCAAGTCTAAAAACTCGGGCGACACACCATCATCAAAATACCGTTCAAAAGCCCGTGTAAATAAATAACCGGCCTGAATCACATTCATTAAAAAGGTACTGATTTTACCTTCCAAAGCCTGAGTCCTGCGAAACAGTTGCATTTAGCCCCCCTTTCCTTTCGCCAATGCCGCCAATGAGGCCCGCATAAAGCCGTCTAAATCACCATCTAAAACCCCCGCTGTATCCGATGTTTCATAATTGGTCCGTAAATCTTTAACCATTTGATACGGTTGCAACACATACGACCGAATCTGATTACCCCAACCGTTATCACCTTTAGCGGCTTCTATGGCCCCTTGTTGTGCTTGTCGTTTTTGTAATTCACGTTCATACAGGCGTGCCTTCAACATGCGCCAGGCTTCATCACGATTGGCGAATTGGCTCCGTTGGGTTTGGCAAGCCACCACAATTCCGGTCGGCAAGTGTGTAATCCGAATAGCGCTTTCCGTCCGATTGACATGCTGGCCCCCGGCACCGCTGGCCCGATATAAATCAATCCGACAATCGGCAGGGTTAATATCAATCTGAATAGAATCGTCCACCACAGGATAGACCCATACCGAAGCAAAACTGGTATGACGGCGTGCATTAGAGTCAAACGGTGAAATACGCACCAACCGATGAACACCCGATTCATATTTCAACCACCCGTAAGCATTGGGCCCCGATACTTTCAATGTTGCCGATTTAATACCGGCCTCTTCGCCTTCACTTTCTTCCAATAATTGCACCCGATAGCCGGCCCGTTCCCCCCACCGCATGTACATACGCAACAACATACCGGCCCAATCCTGAGATTCGGTACCGCCGGCACCGGAATGAATTTCCAAAAACGCATCGTTTTTATCCCCTTCGGCCGACAACAGGCTTTCCAATTCCGCCTGTTCCACCTGCAAAGACAGGTCCGTAAAAGCCCGTTCGGCTTCGGCCAACAGATCCGCATCGCCTTCGGCTTCGGCCAACTCAATCATATCGTACGTGTCTTGAACCTGTGTTTCCAACAAACGGATACGAGAAATCTGATCTGCCAACGTATTCCGTTCCGTCATCAGGCGTTGCGCTTTATCCGCATCGTTCCACAAGTTCGGATCCGCCGTCAATGCATCTAATTCTTCTTGTCTGAGCAAAGCATCAGGCCAGTCAAAGACGCTCCTTAAGAAGCGTCAAAACTTCTCTGTATTTTTCGTTCAAAGTTATTATTTCTGTTTTCATTGTTTTTCCCTTAATACACATCACCCAAAGCGGGCATATCGTTGTCTTCCTGTACAATAATGTTGCGTCCCCCGATAACCTGAGTCGGTACCGTTAAATCCGTCCCTTTACGAAAAGCCTCCATGATCACATTGGTATCGCCTGCCGTGGCCGGTCGCCCCGTTGCAGCATTGACACGAACCAACTGAACCGTATCAGGTACGCGGAAAGGTATGTTCGGTTTGTTTTCCAAGGCAACCCGCATAAAATCCCGAAAGATAGGTCCACTGACCACACCACCGGTATCATTGGGACCCAACGTTTGCGGTGTATCAAAACCCACCCAAACACCGACAACCAAATCCGGTGAAAAGCCGATAAACCAGGCATCTAAACTGTCATTACTGGTGCCGCTTTTGGCCCCCAGTGTTTTGTGCAAACTGTTCGCTATCCGTCCGGTGCCCCGTTCCACCACACCGGCCAGGATGTTGACCATTTGATAGGCACTGGCCGAATCCTGGATTTGCTCGCGCATATCGGGAATAACGGGCCGTTCATCCGGTGAAGCATCCGGCCCCGTACATTTATCACAAGGTCGTTCATCGTATTTATAAATCGTCTTGCCATCCCGATCTTGAATCCGGTCAATCAAACCGGGGGATATTTTTTTACCGCCGTTCACCAACATCCCGTACGCCGTTGTCAAGCGCATCAGTGTCGTTTCGCCTGCCCCTAAAGCCGTAGACAACACCGGTTCTAATTTATCGGAAATACCGAATTTTCGTCCGTAATCCAAAATGCGCTGCATACCAATAGCCTGCGCCAGACGAATTGTCATCAGATTCCGAGACTTTTCAAGGCCAACCCGCAACGTTGTCGGACCATAAAAAACCTGACTGTAATTTTTGGGCTTCCATTTGGTTCCGTCCGGATTTTCCATCACCAGCGGCGCATCCAGTATCAAACTGGACGGCGTATACCCCGCATCTAACGCCGCCAAGTATACGAAAGGTTTAAACGATGAACCGGGCTGCCGATACGCCTGAACGGCCCGATTAAACTGATTCTTCCAAAACGAAAATCCTCCGACCATCGCCAATACGCGTCCCGTGTGGGGATCTAATGCCACCAAAGCCCCTTCTACCGCCGGCATTTGACGTAAGGTATATTGCCCTGATTCTTTTTTGGCCTGCACATACACCACATCGCCTATTGCCAAGACATCGGCAGGTTCTTGTACTTTCTTCACACTGATACGACCGTCTGGCAAAGCCGGACGCGCCCATGCTAAATCCGCCAATGCGATTGTACCTTGTGTCCCGTCAGCCAAAACAATTTCGGCAGTTGTCTGCGTCAATCCCATCACCGCAGCCAAGTCCCATTTTTCGGGCAGGTACACCGGCTCTTTTTCCGTTGTCAAAAAGACTTTGGCTTCATCGCCCGTCTCAAAATGACACACGGGTCCCCGCCATCCGTGGCGTTTGTCATAAGCCATCAAACCATTTTGCAAAGACCGGGTCGCCGCCCGTTGCAACCGCGGATCCAAAGACGTACGAATAAACAATCCGCCGTTGTAAATAGATTGTTCCCCATACCGTTCTACAACAAAGCGGCGCACTTCTTCGGCATAATAACCGGCATCGTTCATCATATCGCTATGACGCGGTGTCATTTGAATGGGCTCTTTCATCGCATCGGCCATCATGGCCGGCGTAATATAGCCTTCTTCAGCCATGCGTTTTAACACCCAATTACGCCGTTCCAAAGCCGCTTGCGGTTTACGGGTCGGGTGATAATTGTTGGGCCCTTTGGGCAAGGCCGCCAAAAACGCCATTTCTCCAATGGTCAATTCCGACATAGACTTGTCAAAATAATTCAGTGCCGCACTGGCCACACCATACGACCCGACCCCTAAATAAATCTCGTTCAAGTATAATTCCAAAATGTGGTCTTTGGTAAAAGTCTGTTCCATTTTCCGCGCCAACAGGATTTCTTTAATCTTGCGCGAGAAAGATTGTTCAGAAGTCAACAGGAAATTTTTAGCCACCTGTTGTGTAATGGTTGAAGCCCCGACTTTACGCCGGCCGCGACCCAGATTTTGCAGGTTCACCAACACCGCCCGGGCAATACCCATAAAATCTATACCGCCGTGTGTATAAAACGTTTTATCTTCGGCCGCAATAAAAGCCGCCCGCAACATCGGCGGAATCTTATCCACCGGCACAAAAATACGCTTTTCGGTGGCATACTCGGCCAACAACGACCCGTCAGCAGCGTACAGACGACTGGTAATTTGGGGGTGATAATCCGATAGCGTTCTGTAATCGGGCAAGTCCATGGAATACCGTAAAATCACGACAAACACAATGGCCGCCACAGCAAAACAGGTAAAGAAAAATAAACTGACTATCGCCGAAAAAAAACGCATTTTTAACCCTTTGACTCCATTCGGTTTCAAAATACATTTTTTTCGTTATAAATGCAAGTGTTTTTTACATATTTCGGTTATTTTTTACTGTTCGTTCAACTCACCGGTCAATCGGGATGAAATACGGGTCTGATTCACCACCAATTCCCGTGCAATCGGACGATGACCGGAACGATACGCAAACACAATCTCCGCCCGGACATCCGCGGCATTGATTTGACGTTCCAAGGCATAAGCCCTATTTTCCGGAACATAAAAGCGGTCCACTCCGGTAAAAGCATTCCGGGGACAGACCCCCTTCCAGTTGCTTTGATTACAATCGGCCCGTTCCCAATCAATCTGATATTGAATATAATGCCCCGACAAGAGATTACGCGGATCATACCCCCGAACCGGCAAAGTGATAATTTCCGCCGATTGGGTAAAGGACGCCAAATAAAGCACCCAGGCCCCTATACCCACCACAGGCAACAATAACAAAATAAACGCATTATTTTTCATGTACAACCAATCTCCGTACAAATGCCTTTACTTTTTCCAAAGAGGCATAATACAAACCACCGCCCAACAGCAAGACCGTACCGAAAACAACCAACTTTAATCCGATGGTCATCATATCGTGCGACACCGTCCAAAACAGCAACAAAATACGGTATGCCGCAAACAGGAATGTATAATGCCAAAAGCGGACCTGACCTTCTTCCGTTTTGGTAGAAGCTTGGCTCAACACAATTAAATATCCCGTCGTCGTCAACGGTCCCAACACCGTCAAGACCGCACCGCTATGAATATCACCGATATATAAAATAACCACCATACACCAAAACAAGAGATGCCGGATCCAACTGACTTTTTCCTGTGAAAAGCACAATGTCAACAACATCAGGACAAATAAAACACCCACCAGGCTCATATAATATAAATCGGTCAAATAATCCCACACACCAAAACCCAATAAGGCCACCGATGCCATCATCAATATCTTCAAACGGGTAAACGGCAACAGGGGTAATGTCAACACCCACCACAATAAACTGCCTTCGGCGAACGATAATTGTAAATGATAGACTTGCTGCACCAAAGCGATATTACCGCCCACCAGGCAAAAAGCAACAAATAAACAAGCCTCCGCGATCAACCGGTTATTGCGGGAACCGGCATACGCCGCCCCGATCAAAGCCCCGGACAATGTCACCAGGCCGCCCGCAATTTTGACAAACGCCGGTATCATTTCCCAGTTCGCCGCAATCATCAACCCTAAACCGGTTAAAATACAAAACAGGCCCAAAAAGACAATCGCGTACAAAATATGTTTTTTCTTTTGCTCTGGGGTCAAAGTCGGTTTATTTTGATTGTGGCGTTGTTCTGTTTGCTTTTGTGATAACAAAACAAGATATTCATCATCTGAAATCACACCGTTTTGCCGCATTTTGTTCAATTTATCAATTTCATTATTCATCGGAAACTCCTTACAAAAAATACAGTTTTATTGAACAAATTTTATTGTATAACTTTACACTTGTCAAGAAAAAAAGAATAAGCCGATAAACCATCGGGATTGTTCAATTAAGGTGTCATAAAACATGGAAAATCCGTGAAAACCATAGCAGGCATACGCCATCAGTAAACCATACATCAGTAAATTTGCCCCCGGTAAAAACAAAAGCGAGAACAGGTAACCCGCCGCCGCAAAATCCGTCTGCCCCGGATGAATTTCATCAAATGTGGAAATCAGGTGATAACCCGTCATAATGCCCAAAATCATCAGGTAGGCCGGCGGCGTTGTCTGTCCCATCCACACATAAAAACCGGCGGCCCCAATCACCAGCACCGCCGATGTCGGGAAAAAGTACGGCGCAATATAAATCAACCAATTTCCTTGGCCACGATATATAAAATTACCACCCACTCCCCTTTTGATATTGATGTCTTGGGGGGTATGCCCCGTCAACAGGGCAAACACCATGTGTGTTGCTTCATGCTCAAAGATGGACAGGAATGATCCGCCCAAGCCGGGTATCAGCATCCATAAACAGAGTACAGCCAACAGTGGCACAAAAAACCATTGCAAGACCGTCAAGGTCAGGCCGTTATATAAAATCACGGCATCTGTTTTCAGGGCCGGTATCATCAACACCACCATCAGTAAGGCAACAGGCAATTTTATGACCGATAAAAACAGATTGATACATTTTTGCATTTTTTTCTCTTTTCATTTTGACATTCTTCTGCTAGACTAGCGCAAAACAATAAAAAAAGAAAGGCTTTTTTCATGGATATGATTTTTATTTTGATTCTGCTATGCATCTTACTGGGGTTAGTCGTATTTTTGATTATGCGGATTTACCTGCTGGAACGGCGGCCGAGCATGGCGGCGGACTTGGAACGATTGGAACGCATGATGCACGCCGATACCCGCGATTTACGACAAGAGTTGGGGCAATCCTTGTTGCAATTTAACGACTCTATTCGCAAGACGGTTCAGGAACGCTTGGACACCATGCGCACGGAAAACGCCGTTAAATTGGAGCAAATGCGGGAAACCGTAGATGAAAAACTGCATACAACTTTGGAAAAACGTTTGGGCGAATCGTTTGCTTTGGTATCCGAACGCTTGGAAAAGGTGCATCAAGGCTTGGGGGAAATGCAAACATTGGCATCGGATGTCGGTGGCTTAAAGCGCGTCTTGACTAACGTAAAAACACGGGGAACGTGGGGGGAAGTGCAATTGGGGAACTTGTTGGAGCAAATGCTGGCCCCGGATCAATTCATCAAAAATGCCCATATTCGGCCCGATTCGGCGGAAGTGGTGGAATATGCGGTCCGCTTGCCTGACGGCAATGTTTTAATTCCGATTGATTCCAAATTCCCGATTGAAGATTACGAACGTTTAGCGCAAGCCGCCGAACAGGGTAATCCCACGTTGGTGGATACCGCCGCAAATGAACTGGAAAAACGCATTAAACTGGAATCTAAACGGATTTCGGATAAATATGTTTTACCCCCGAAAACAACCGATTTCGGCATTATGTTTCTCCCCACCGAGGGTTTGTATGCCGAAGTGATGCGGCGGCCGGGCTTGGCCGCTGAAATGCAGCATAAATATAGAATCTGTATTGCGGGGCCCAGCACGTTGGGTGCCTTTTTGAACTCCCTGCAAATGGGATTCAAAACATTGGCCATTCAAAAACGGTCCGGTGAAGTGTGGCAGGTCCTGAGTGAAGCCAAAACCGAGTTTGAAAAATATGCGCAATGGGTGGAAAAGGTAAAAAAGAATCTGGAACAAATGCACAAAACGCTGGACGAAGCCGACACGCGTACACGCGCCGTCAACCGCAAACTACGATCGGTAGAAGAAGGATATATAACATCAAAAAAAACGCCGTTGGCAGAAACGACAACGGCGTTGGTGGACGGACCGGATAATCAGGCCCGACCGTAATTATCCTGCAACCGCACAATATCATTTTCGTCCAAAGTATCACCGGTTTGAACTTCAATAAAAACAACGGGTGAATCGGTACGATTGGCAATCCGATGTTTTTGCGTAGCCCGAATAAAAATCGGGGTGTTGGCCGGAGCCCGGAAGACACGTTCATCCAACGTTACTTCGGCCACACCTTGGGCAATAATCCAATGTTCATCACGATGGTGATGCAGTTGCAAAGACAACTGTTGCCCCGGCATCACCACAATCCGTTTTACGATATATGTCTCGCCAACGGCCAGCACTTCCCATGTTCCCCATGGACGTGTATCTTTGTCTCCTGCTTGATAACAAACTGTCATTTTAAACTCCTTTCCTTAAACATGACATATTAAACTTACCGTTCTTTGCTCCATTGACGCAAAAACGCATAAAAACGACTGCGATCCTTGGCGTGAGCCAGCTTGCGATCAATAAAGCCATTATAGTCTCGCCGTAAGGCAATCGGGCCAAAATCGGGCAACTCAATATCCACGCTTTCACCGACTTTGATATTCCGCAATGCCGGTTCAAAGCATTTTTTATTGATAAACTTGTGCAACGATCGTTCAATCAGACAAAAGTTAGAAAAACGATTTTTGCCGCCCCCGGACAACGGCACAATATGGTGTACATCAAATCCGTGCGGCACCCGCCCCGCAGCGGCCCGTTCCAAATTAAACACATCGGCATACGGATCCAGCAATCCCCGCTTGTACAACCATCGCACAAACACTCGATTCAAATGGCGACGATCAAACTCTTTACGCAAGCGTTTAGTTTCTTCGGGAGGTTGTAAAGTAAAATGTACACTCATGCTATCCTGCTTTCAAGGTTTGCAGTTCCGAATCTTTACGGAATAAATATAACAAAATCCGCAGAGCTTGCCCCCGCGGACCGGTCAAATGCGGATCCAAAGATAAAATCGTTTGCGCATCTTTCGTTGCCGTCCATAATAAATCGTTTTGCATACTGTCATCGGCCATTTTAAAATCGGCCAAACCACTTTGCCGGGCCCCTAACAATTCGCCCGCACCCCGTAATTTCAAGTCTTCTTCCGCCAAAACAAAGCCGTCATCGGTTTCCCGCATAATGTTTAAGCGTTTCCGGGCCGTTTCACTCAATCGGGGACCGTGCAACAAAAGGCATTGCGACTTGTCCGCCCCGCGACCGACACGCCCCCGCAACTGATGCAAGCCGGCCAGGCCGAAACGTTCCGCCTGTTCAATAATCATAATGGTGGCCGTCCGAACATCTACCCCGACTTCTATCACCGTTGTCGCCACAAGTACATCTAATTCACCCGCTGCAAAACGTTCCATAACGGCATCTTTTTCAGGCCCCTTCATGCGTCCGTGTATCAGGCCGACCCGATCCCCAAATGTTTTTTGCAAAGCGGTATAGCGGGCCCGGACCGCCGTTAAATCCGAGGCTTCGGATTCTTCCACCAACGGACAAATCCAATACGCTTGCGTTTTGGGATTTCCCGCCCGAATACGCACCACCAAGCGATCAATCAATTCCGGTATTTTAGACACAGGCATAACACTGGTTTCAATCGGTTGACGACCGGCCGGTTTTTCATCCAACCGCGATACATCCATATCTCCATAGACCGTCAAAGCCAAACTGCGGGGAATCGGTGTGGCCGTCATGACCAACAGGTTGACCCCGCGTTCTTTCCGGACCAAAGATAACCGTTGGTGTACACCGAATTTATGTTGTTCATCCACAATCACTAACCCCAGATTTTGAAACACAACGGTCTCCGTCAACAAGGCGTGCGTCCCAATCAGAATATGAATATCACCGGTCGCTAAGGCGGATAAAATTTGCGCGCGAGCTTTGCCTTTATCACGCCCCGTCAACAAGCCGACTCGGATCCCCAGGGGAGTACATAACTGTTCAATCTTGGCAAAATGTTGACGGGCCAAAATATCTGTCGGGGCCATTAAAGCCGCTTGCACCCCGGCTTCGCAGGCCGTCAACATAGCCATCAGGGCCACAATGGTTTTACCGCTGCCGACATCACCCTGCAACAAGCGTGTCATACGGGCGGGATCCGCCATATCGCGTTGAATTTCAATCAGAACCCTTTGTTGAGCCCCCGTCAGATGAAAAGGCAATTTATCCAGCAAGGCCGAAACCAAATGACCGTCCCCTTGAATAATGCGTCCGGATTGTTTTTTGTTTTGCGCCCGCACCAACATCAGGGCCAGCTGATTGGCTAAAATTTCATCATACGCCAACCGCAAGCGGGCCGGGTTGGTGGGCAGAATATCCGTCGCCGATTTAGGGTGATGGGCTTCTTGAACGGCCTGCGTCCAAAAGGGGAGATTATGTTGTGCCTGAAAAGCACTGTCCAGCCATTCGGGCAACGCCGGTAAAGCCGGTAAAACCGTATCCACAATCCGGCGCAATAATTTACTGGAAACCCCCTTGCTTTGGGGATAAATCACTTCATACTCCGGTATATTCTGACGGATTTCCGCCATATAATCGGGATGCAGTATTTTGAAACCGGTACCGGATCGTTCCACCCGGCCGGATACCCATAGCACTTTACCCTCCGGATAACGGGCTTGCAAATAACTTTTGTGGTAATTAAAGAAAACCAGCTCCCATGTCTGATCCAAAGCCGCCCCCACAATCCGATAAGGTGTCCTTTTATTAGGGGGAACCTGATGATAGGCAATACGCATTTGCACCGTTCCCAATGCCCCCGGCATAATATCTTGTGCTGATTCCCATACGGGACGATGATTCACGCCGCACGGTAAATGCCACAAAACATCCGAAACCGTATCCCCGCACAACCGTTCCACCAATTTTCCCAATTTCGGGCCGATCCCCGGCACACCGGTGATGGGAATAAACAGGGGATTTAAGATATCCGGACGCATCAGAGACCTATTTTTTCTTGGCTTTTTTCATGTTTTTTGTTGCTTTGACGGCCGGTCGCGTCACGGGCCGAACGGGTTTCAAATAACTGCCATCATACATTTTCACCCCACCATCGGCATACACCACAGACCGAAAAATCGGCAAATGATTAAAAGAGGCCAACACTTCACCACAGGTGGCCTGCGGATTGTTTCGTTGCTCATTATAGGCTTGAAACTTGGCTTCGGCATATTCGCGATACCCTTTTTGTTCATCGGCGGCGGTCAACGCTTTGTTGGCTATCAGACGACTGGCAATCAATTCAAAGTCATCTAATTTAGCCCCGGCATTACACGCCAACGCCGTTCCGGCCGTAATCCCCAGTTGTTCCGGCTCACTCATACCCCGAGTCGTCCGGGAATACTCTTGGGCCCCGGCGGGCGAACTGCCGACACAATATCCCAAAAAGAAAAGAAGTATCCACTTTTTCATTGATTTTCTCCTGTGAAATAACTTATACTGTATTTATAAGCACACTTTCTGAGACTTTTCAAGGAGAATTTTTATGTTTCACACTTTACCCGACACATCATCACCCGTCAAGCAAGCGGTCATCTTGTGCCACGGCTATGGTTCCAACGGACGGGACATGGCCGGATTGGCCGACACATTGGCGAAAGATTTGCCCCAAACGGCTTGGATCACACCCGATGCGCCCCGCATGGTTTATCCCGGGGGCTACGAATGGTTCGGTATGGATACAACGGATCTGACCGGGACGACACACACGGATTTAACCACCCTGACAGAGCGGGCCCGACAAACCGTTCCCGTTTTGTCCGACCTGATCAAACAGGTGCAGGAAACCTATCATCTGCCCTTTAATCGGATTGTATTGGGGGGCTTTTCGCAAGGGGGCTTGATGGCCCTTTTAACGGCGTTATCTTTGCCACAACCGCCGGCGGGTGTCTTGTGTTTATCGGGGGTGCCGTATTGCCCGGCCAGCGTCCCCGTCTCCGTTCACCCTTTTCCCATTTTGATGACCCATGGGACAGCGGACCCCGTTGTTCCACCGAGCCAAATGATCATCGGTATCAATCAATTACGTCAAATCGGTCTGAATCCACAACTCTTTAAGGTTGCCGAAATGGGGCATTGTTTAGACGCAACCTGTTGCCGAGAAATTATTTTGTTTTTACGGAAACTTTTTTATTGACAATCCTGTTTTTATCCCATATAGTGAGAAGTGTCATTTATAAAATGAAAGGACAGTATCATGCGACAAACAAATGAATCCGGGCGCAGTATGGTGGAAATGTTGGGTGTTTTAGCCATCATCGGTGTGTTGAGTATCGGCGGGATTGCGGGTTATGTTTTGGCTATGCGCCGGCACATGGCTAACGAAACGGCCAATCAAGTTATGATGGCCAGTGTTGTTTTACAAACGGGCCAGATACCCGATGAGGACATCCGTGTGGGCCAATATGCGGAAGTTATTGTTATGAACCCAAATAACCCCGAGAGATCTCCCATAAAAGTCAATGTGGATAAAGAAGCCTGTCCCATGTTGAGACGATTGTTAGAAAATAATTTTAATATTGAGGGTAACTGTGATTAAGAAAGGATAAGATATGACCAAAAAAATTAAGAGATTTTTTATATTGACCTGCTTTACATTGTTATCATCATTTTTATACAAGGCGACCCCGGCCCATGCCGAAGATGATCAATCAGATGCCAGTGAATTGATTCTGTGCCCAAAAGGTCACAGCGTTGTAGGCGATCTTTGCCAATATACGTAAAAGCAGATACGCTTTTCGGGCACCCCCGTTGTGCGGGGGTGTTTTTAGGTTGCTTCAAAAATCCTTGACTCCGGGTTCAAACTATGGTATTATTAATCCGATTTAACATCGGAGTGTACCATGGATTTCTTAACCAGAACAATCAGTTATGTCAATGAACTTCAATACCGACAAGCCCAAGCATTAACCCGGTTTGAAAAAATATGTCGTACCAAAAATCCCGAAGAAAGGCAATTTATTGTCGGCGTTTTTAAGTACTGTGCCGATGAAATGAAACACCACGGTTTTTTTGGGTATTTGAATGAACGTATGAAATGGACCTTACAAGAAGAAGCCCGTTTGAACGCCACCGATATTGACAATGTCATGGTGGCCTATCACCTGGCACACCCGGCCTGCCGGCGGGCGTTCAAACGCCATTTGTTGGCCGGCGTTGTAGAAGCCCGGCATCACCTGATCACCGGACGGGCCGATCCGGCATTTACCGAATATAGAACGGCCGACATTGGTCACGCCGTCATCAGGGGACAAGAGCAAGCACGTTGGAATAAAACATCACTGTTTGATCCGCTGATTCCTTGGCGTTGCATGACACGTCTCAACGGCGGTTCCATTCGCCGGGCAGAAGATATCTTACACTACGCCCGCCAATTTATGCATGCCATAGACATTGATGACAAGCTTTTGGACAAGCGCGTGTGTTCCACAACAGAACAGTTATGGCCCCTGTTCTTATCAGGATTAAACAAGTCGCCGGTCCGCTACAATAACACCATTACCGACAAAATTCAAACTTTGAAAACGTTGAAAAACCAAGGGCAAACAAAAGTTTTACATTCTTTTTTACATGCAAGTCTTTGGCTGTTTATGACGGCCGAAGATACCGTACGGCAACAGTGTCTATCGGTCCTACGCCCCCGGCGTTTATTACGGTCGGAATACCGATTACGCCGGACCCTGCAACGAATGCATGACTAACTTACCCGCCAATATCTATAATATCCTGTAATTTTTGCCGGATGCCGGACTCATCGGGAAACGCCGTGATCGCTTTTTCGGCCCGTTTTTTCGCCATCACCTTATCACCGGTCGCCCGACTGAACTCGGCCATCGCATACGCCACCATATCGGGGCGTTTTTGCCGATCATAGACCTTGGCCAACAACTGCCAAGCAATGGGCGTATCGGGCTCTTTGGCCACAACCGCCTGCAATAACTTTTCGGACAGGGGCAAATCTGCCGTATGGGCCCGTTCCAACAACACTTGAGCATACGATAGATTTGTCAGGGCCGAATCGGGTTTCAGGCGATATGCCTGTTGATAAGACTCGGCAGCCGCGTCCAAGCGTCCAGCTTCAAATAAAAATTGGCCTTTCAATTCATGAAAATAAGAATTATCGGAATCACGTTTGATTAAAGTATCCAACTTGTCAAAAGCCTCATCAAAACGATGCAAGCGGTACAGAGCAATAGATTGCGCATATAAATCCGCAGATGTCTTGCCCGTATAAGTCCGGAGTACCGTTTCGGGTTTCTCTAAAAAACCAACCATTTTTGCCCGCAACAGATCAAACTTTTCATCTCTTGTCAAAGGGCGCGGATGCTGCAAAAAACGCTGTAAATCATGAACTCGTGTTTGTGTCATCGGATGTGTTCTTAAATAGGTTCCGTCATCCCGACTATTCAACCGTTCATACGTGGTCAGGGTTTTCATAATGCCTTCAAATCCATGCATGGAATATCCCATTTTATCCATAATATCCACAGCCGTTCGGTCGGCAGCGCTTTCTTCGGTTTGACGATACTTGGTAAAAACCCCCATACCGGAAGCCTGCACCCCCATCATGACGGCAATGGCAGCCCCCGGGGCCCCACCGACCACAGCCAACGCACCCCCCAGTACCGTGGAAATCAATGCCGTTGTTTGAGCATTTTGCAAGGTTTGATACCCGCGCACAATATGCCCCCCCACAATATGTCCCGTTTCATGCGACAAGACAAAAACCAATTCATCTACCGTTTGAGCCTTCATAATCAGGCCCGAGTGAATAAAAATTGTCTGACCGCCGGCCACAAAAGCATTGACAGACGGGTCATTCAGAATCACCACCGTAGCATTTTCAGGTTCCAAGCCCGCTGCTTGAAAAATATCTCTGACATAGCCGCGCAACGTGGTTTCCGCTTCGGTATCCCGAATGACGGAAACGGCACCGACCGGTCCGCAAAACGCGCACCACACCCCCAAGGTCAATACAAGCAATAAAAAACGTTTCATACATTTTATCGTAAAATAAAAAAAGCCTTTCGTCAATGTGTTTTTTTACTTTTTACTTGACAATTCATTCAAAATTAGGTCAAATAAAACCGAAAAGGAATATACCATGCAAGGAAACAAAGAAATTGCCGTTGGCATCTTTATGACGATTGTGTTGGTTATGTTGTTGACGTTTGTCCATAACCGATCCGTTCATGAACAAGCCGGTAATCGGTTTACTCTGAATGCTACCTTTACCAAGGCGGACGGATTGATGTCCGGGAGTGAAGTACGTTTGGCCGGTATTAAAGTCGGACAAATCGGGCAACAAAGTTTAGCCGCCAACGGATATCAGGTGGTGGTACAAATGGTCTTTGATAGACCGATGGATATTCCCGTTGATTCGTCTGTACGCATTGAAACGGACGGTATTATGGGAACCAAGCACATTGAAATCCTGCCCGGCGGCGAAGAAGACAATATGCAATCCGGCGAAATGTTCGGTTATGCACAAGATGCGTTGATTTTAGGGGAATTATTGGACAAGGTCAATGCTTTTATGCGAGAAAAGAAACAAACGGCTGCAAACGAATCGACTCGGCAACAGGAGGCTATACCATGAAAAAAAATCCGATAGAAACCATTTTAGGCTTTTGTGTTTTAATCTTTACGGGTATCTTTTTATTTTTGGCGGCTTCGCGTATTGATACCAAAAAAATTGACGGTTATACCGTATCGGCCAACTTCTTGAAAATTGGTGGGTTGGAAGTCGGATCCGATGTGCGTATTTCCGGCATCAAAGTCGGATCGGTTCTGTCCACAGTGTTGAATAAAAATGATTACACCGCCGATGTGTACCTGAACATTGATTCATCTATCAAACTGCCCATTGACACAGTGGCAAAAATCGCCGATGTCGGTATTATGGGGGACAAGTACATTCGTTTGGAACCCGGCAAAAGTCAAGCCGTTTTGCAAAACAACGATAAAATCCAAAAAACGGAAAACTATAAATCGTTGGAAGACAATGTGTCTGAATTTATCTTTTTGTCGGTTAAATAAAGTATGATAAAATCAGGTCTGCTTACATGTTTATTGGGAATAGCCTTGCCGGTATGGGCCGGGGATATTGAATGCGACCAAGCTGTGTTGCGCGGGGTCAATAAAATCACGGGGCGTACAACAACGGCCGAATTAAATATCGGTGAACCCAGCACCTTTGATACCTTGCAAATTACGGTTCGTCGTTGTTTAAAAAAGCCCCCGGAAGAAATGCCTGAAAATGCGGCTTTCTTAACCATAGAAGAAAAAAATCGGGATAACGCTTTACAAATGGTTTTTAACGGTTGGATGTTTTCATCTAATCCGGCGTTGTCGGCGATGGAACACCCTATTTATGATATATGGGTCGTGGAATGTCAGGCAACCGAACCGCCCCCCAAGGATTGGGAACAAATCATTCCCGTGGAATCACCAAACATCACGCACCCCGATGTCCGGGTGGAACGCTTGAACGATATATAATATCAAGGGTCGGTACACTAAACCGACCCTTGTTTTACTTGCCCGAAACCCTTGTTAAATATGTTCGCTGATCCATTTTTTCAGGTCGGCTTTGGGTAAAGCACCGGTGTGTTCGGCCACAGAATGCCCGTCCTTGAATAAGATCAAAGTCGGGATACTGGCGATATTGAATTTTTCCGGTGTTTGGGGCGATTCATCTACATCCATTTTGACAATCTTTACCTGATCGGCCATTTCATCGGCCAATTCCGTTACAATCGGCAACATTTGACGGCACGGGCCGCACCACGTCGCAAAAAAATCAACCAGAACCGGTTTATCGGCGTGTAAGACTTGCGCTTGAAAAGTTGTATCGTTGATAATTTCCATGTTTTTTCTCCTTCTCATGAATACCGTCTTGAATATAGGATTTTTTGTCAGGCCTGTCAAGGTAAAAAAGCCTTGACAAAAAGATAATGAACCTGTATAATGCGTTCAGAACAACGGAGGTAATCATACATGACAAACAAAACTATTTTCTTAACGGCTTTGGCTTTATGCGCTATTGGTGGCGGTTGCCGGTCGCCGCAGGCCCGGGCTGATCGTGAAGCCCACAAACATGCCCGTCAGATTCTGAACGGCAGTCGCACCGGAACCACAACCATAGTGAACATGCCGGGCTATCATTCTGTACAAACCGTCTATGGCACGTCCAACGGGGCGTATTCCGAATACTATATCAAAGGGAAAGATGTTCACTATGCGCGCGAAAAGCTGCCGGATGCCAATACTCCCGTTGCAACGGGGGTATGTGAACAAGTATCGGCCCCGGCCACCCGGATCCGCCCGCAACATGATGTTTATTCACCGGATGTGATAGCTATTCCCATGATCAACACAAGCATTTCCCATGATACGCGTGAATCCGCTCCGATTGCTTTCCATGCTCCGCAGACCGTACCGGCATCAGCCACAACCAACCGAGTCATTTCGTGCGACACACGGGTATCCGCTCCGATTGCTTTCCATGCCCCGAAAAAGGCATCTCCGGCGGTTGTGTCACCGGTTTTAATGCCCGAAAGCAAAGCAATATCTTATAAAGTCATTATTCGTTCGCACTTGGTTATTTCACCCAAAGCGACCGAGCATGTCAAACAATAAGGGAAGACTTTGGCGATAGTACAGACTTTTCAATCTGCTGCACCCGGTGGTTCCCGGACACTTTCAAATGTTCAATTTCAGTTCAGTACCAGGCCATCGGGCAAAGGCAAATCGCGTAAGTGCTTGACTTCGGCCATATATTCACGTATAATCGCCCCATCCCGCGCTTCCACGACCAATAACGCCGGGGCTTGGGTCAAATCCGAACGCACGCTGGGATGAATAAAGTCCAACACAACCGCATGGTCATCACTGCGATACAATAACGCATGTTCACCACCGCTATACACCACTTTCGGTGCCACGGCATCGTCCAATCGGGCCCGTATCAAAATCATCAAATCACCCGATGCGTTTTTCAAAATGTTAAAGTTTTTTTCTTGTTCAACACAATTTTTGACCATAGATAACCTCATAAACCTTTTCCAGTATAAATAAAAAAAAGCAAGAAAGCAACAGAAATTTTTACTTTTTTACACGTTTTTAGGGGAACTCATGCATTTTTTCCTTGCAAAAAGGGATAAAAAATAATATGATGCAACTTGGTTTTTATTTTTATGAACAGGAGTTTTCATGGCTAAAGAAGAAGTTTTGCAATTTACCGGAACCGTTGTGGAGGCTTTGCCGAATGCGACTTTCCGCGTTAAGTTGGAAAACGGACACGAAATTTTGGCCCATACTTCCGGCAAAATGCGCAAGTTTCGCATTCGCGTGATGGTCGGAGACAAGGTTGAAATTGAAATGACGCCCTATGATTTAACCAAGG
The DNA here is from genome assembly GCA_934202735.1 of uncultured Alphaproteobacteria bacterium. Classification (GTDB taxonomy): domain Bacteria; phylum Pseudomonadota; class Alphaproteobacteria; order CAAHEQ01; family UBA3637; genus CALXZG01. The sequence goes on from CAKPYH010000003.1 coordinate 69,072, forward strand.
GCCGAATCGCGTTCCGACATAAGGCTTAATTCTACCTGTTAGGGAGGAATATCATGGCAGAATTTTTAAGGTTGACGCTGTTTGCCTTTATGTATATGGTGGCAACGGTGGCGTGTATGAGTATCACCTACCGGCGCTTTGCGACACCGAAAAGCCCCGAAACGGCCCAACGGATTGTTGGGATTTGGTGGACGATTCTGGTATTGGTGCCGTTGGCCGTATACGCGCATGGTACGGGCCTGTGGATACAATGGGCGGGATTAGGATTGGTGGTCTTGCTGACAAATTTTATCATCAGCCACAGAACCGGTTGGATCCGTGAAGCCTGGGTGGCCCTGCTTTGCTTGACCGGGTCTTTGTTGATCCCCCCGGATATGCTGGCATTTAATCAGGTACCGGCCTGGATTTTATATCCGTTATTAGGGGGTGGCATTTACCTGTCATCACGCTTATTTACCCTGATGGACCGCGTGCAGGATATGTCATTATTGTCCTTGTGCGCCCAGGGTTTATTCCTTTTCTTGGCACGAACCGTCATACCGGCCTCCTTTATTTATCCGGTATTTTATATTATCGTCATCACATTGGCCACGGGACAGGTGATGAAATCTCTGACGGGGCGATCCGTTTTAGGTCCGGCCGCCGGTGTATGTGGCTTGATGCTGGGGGTTGTCGGGGCGTATACAACGGCCAAAGGCTATCCGTTGGCTTGGGCAACTTTGTTCAGTTATGACATCTTGGAGGTCCTGTGGGCCGGCACTCTGACTTTGTGGGCGACACATAAAGTCTATCCGTTCACGCAACCGTTTTTAGCCGAACAGGCCGCAACAATTCAAATGCCTGACGGCGGGAAACGCTTGAAACGGCGCTTGTGCTTTTTATTGTTGTCGCTGTCCTTGATCGCCTATTTATGGTGTGGTAAAGATGTAGCTACCTCTTCTTTGATAATACTCTGGATCTTAATTTTGGCCGGGATTGTTTATTTCCTGAAAAATTGGGGTACACCGCCACCGGCATGGCGCGACATTTTCGGCGACTTGAAAGCGGCCGGACGGGACTTGAAAACCTTTATGACAACGGTACCGTTAAAGAACAAAGATGCCCCCGTTTCCAACACTCCGATATCAGATTCAACACCGGACACGGCAAAAACCGTTGGCCCCCGTAAACGGCGGTCGGTCAAGTCTGCAACTTCTCAACGCACAAGGTCCCCCAAAGCCCGCAAAGGAAAATAGGGCATGATACCGATGTACAAGCGCCCCGAGTTGGTCGGCGATGCAGCTTTTAAGCTGGTCTCCGGCTATGCGCCTGCCGGCGACCAACCGCAGGCTATTGCAGAATTGATAAAAGGTTTGAACGAAAACCGAAAAAATCAAGTCTTACTGGGGATTACCGGTTCGGGCAAGACATTTACGATGGCGCAAGTCATCAATCACGTCCGGCGGCCAACCCTGATCTTGGCCCATAACAAAACATTGGCGGCGCAACTGTATGCCGAAATGAAAGCCTTTTTCCCCGAAAATGCCGTAGAATACTTTGTATCCTATTATGATTACTATCAGCCCGAAGCCTATATTCCCCGCACCGATACCTATATAGAAAAAGATTCCGCCATCAATGAACAAATTGATCGCCTGCGTCATTCGGCGACCCGACATATTTTAGAACGGCGTGATGTCATTATTGTCTCGTCCGTTTCCTGTATTTACGGTATCGGTGATGCGGAAAGTTATTCTTCTATGGCTTTTACGTTGACTTGTGGTGATACGGTGGATATGGATGATTTATCCAGACGGTTGGCCGCTTTACAGTATGCACGCAATGACGTGGCGTTTGAACGGGGGACTTTTCGCCGGCGCGGTGATGTGTTGGATATTTTCCCCAGCCACTATGAAGACTTGGCGTGGCGATTATCTTTTTTCGGAGACGAATTGGAAAGTATTTGCGAGTTTGATCCTCTGACGGGGCAACGTAAATTGGACCTGAATGAGATTACCGTCTTTCCGGCCAGCCACTATGTGACACCCCGCCCGGCTCTGTCCCAAGCCATTAAGAGTATCAAAGCCGAATTGGCCGATCGTTTGGCGTGGTTTGAGCAAAATAATCAGGTCTTGGAGGCGCAACGATTGGCCGGTCGGACGAAATACGACCTGGAAATGATGGAGGCCACCGGATCCTGCAAGGGCATTGAAAACTATTCCCGACACCTGACGGGACGCAAGCCCGGTGAAGCCCCGCCGACATTATTTGAATACCTGCCCCCGGATGCTTTATTGTTCGTAGATGAAAGTCATGTGACCATTCCCCAAATCGGGGCCATGTATCGGGGTGATCGGTCGCGTAAAACAACTCTTTCGGAATACGGCTTTCGCCTGCCCAGTTGTCTGGACAATCGGCCACTGAAATTTGAAGAATGGCAAGCCATGCGTCCCCGTACGATTTTTGTATCGGCTACGCCGGGACCGTTTGAACTGGATCAGGCTCAGGGTGTGTTCACCGAACAGATTATCCGGCCGACGGGCCTGTTGGATCCCGAATGCATCATCCGCCCCATAGCCCGTCAGGTGGAAGACCTGATGGCAGAATGTCAAGCAGTTGCGGCCCGGGGCGGACGCGTTTTGGTAACCACTTTAACCAAGAAAATGGCGGAAGATTTAACCGAATTTTTATTGGAAAACAAAATCAAAGCCAAGTATATGCATTCGGATATTGATACTTTGGAACGCATACAAATCATTCGGGATTTACGCTTGGGAACCTTTGATGTCTTGGTCGGGATCAACCTGCTCAGAGAAGGATTGGATATTCCCGAAGTAGAGTTAGTGGCCATTTTAGATGCGGACAAAGAAGGCTTTTTACGGTCGGCCACATCTCTGATTCAAACCATCGGACGGGCGGCCCGCAATGACCACGGACGCGTGATCTTGTATGCCGATAAAATCACACCGTCCCTGAATACCGCTTTAACAGAGACCAAGCGGCGGCGAGATAAACAAATGGCCTTTAACGCCGAACACAATATTACACCGCGGACCATCAAAAAAGACATTCCGGACCTGATGAAAGAGTTCGGCACCTTGGACAATACCGAAACAAAAACGCATCAACCGGTTGTGGAAACCGTGGATAACGTAGCCGCCGTTATTGCACGTTTGACCAAGCAAATGCGGGCGGAGGCAGAGGCCTTAAACTTTGAAGCCGCCGGTAAAATCCGCGATCGGATTCGCGCTTTACAACAATTAGAATTGGCTTCGGACACCGCCCCAAAGAAACCATAAAACGGGCAATCAACGGCCGACAGATACAGTCGTTTTCGGGATACAAAAAGACGGCCACCGGAATTACCGATGACCGTACATGTTTTGAATCACACCTAGGCTGCCGAACGGCTGCGATCCTGGGTATAGGTCCTGTTCGGTGTAGGCGCACGCGGATTGTTTCGTACACTGTTCAGAACCACCCGATTGGCTTGATTTTGGCGCACATTCGCCATGTGAACGGCCTGCTGCCCATGAATGTAATTGACCTGTTGCCCCAAAGCGGACGTATTGATGGCCGCTTTGATTTTCGGATTATTCAAGGCTAAACCGTGCAATTCCTTTACCGAGTTCCCATTGGTTATCATATTCAGACCACTGGATACCATGTCATTCAATTCATTCGGTAGCACTTCACGCCCCAACATTTGCGACATAATGGTTCGGAAAGCCGCATTGGCATTTTTATCTTTCTTTAACACATTCAGCGCGGCTTTACGGGCTTCCTTTCCAACCGGACGACCGGCATACTGCATCATATCGGGATGATTGCCCAACACCGCCCACAGGGCCATATTTTTATCCAGTTGCTGAACCCCCATTGTCTTGGTATCATGTTCGGCCACACGGTCTTTGTATTCCTTATCCTGACGTTTTTGATCTTGCCGCTTGTGTTTCAAGTAGGCCGCCAGCATATCCAACCACCCCGTCAACATCGCCCAAAACATATTTTCGGCAATGGCTTCGGGCGTATTGCCGCTTAAACCGTCTTTTAATTTGGTTTCAAACGTATCCCAAAAACCATCTTTGGCATCTGCATCAAAGAAACTGGAGGCTTTGGCTTTGAAAGTCCCGGCCGGCACAACCGGGGCAGCCTGTTGCGGAGCCTGCGGTGTTTGGGCTTGTGGACCTTGTCCTTGTGGCGTTTGACGTTGCGGGGCTTGTCCTTGTGGCGCTTGAGCGGCCTGTCCCCGTACACCGGCCGGGGTCGGAGCCGATTGCGATTGTTGCGATGTCGGAGCAGCCTGCGATTGTCCATCGGCGGTCAAGTTGGGATCTTGGGGCAATGCCTGCCCTTTGATATTGGCTTGCCCGGTCCGGGTATCAACATCATCGGTGTGATCCCGATCGGATTCACGGTGCGCCCATTCCTCTTGCATTCTTTTGGCTTCAGCCTCAGATCGTTTTTGATATTCGGCAAGCTCTTGGGCCTGTTCAGCCTGAGATTTCGTCTGTTCGGTTGCGATTTGTTCCCCTGCTTTCACAAAATCACCATTTTCCGGAGCCCGGTTCACTTGACCAGCACCGACATGCCGATTGTTTTCTTGAATTTCCTTTTCAAAATCGTGTTTAATACTGGGTCCGAATAAAGCCATGATATAAGCCTCCTTTGTTTGCTTAGTTTCATTATACTACTTTTTTTCGTTTTTGTCAAACGGATTGTATCACCCCGACACAGGAACAGTACGGGACATACCTGAAAGATCATACCAAAGTATAAGACTACTTTCTACCTTCACGTAATTCCTTTTTCCATTTGAATTTTGCACCGCTCATTTGTTTTTTTGCCAATGGCACATCCAAATCATCTAAACTGGCACCCATTTCTGTAATAACAAACGGGACTTCGTTTCTGGGATCAGGCCCAAAAAATTTACTTTCTTCTGACTGAGTTAAAGAAGGTGTATACTGCAAAAATTCACTTGAAAGATGCCCTCTACCACTTGTTATTTTTCTAATTTGTATTGGCAGCTCAATAAGTTTTGATGATCTAATGCTTCCTATCAAAGCGATTCCGTCATGTTCCATTTCCCTAACTATCGGACGACTATGATACAGAGAAAGCAAATTAGATAAAGGTTTTAACATGCTTTTATGTGCTTCAATGGTATACGTTGAAACCGGTTCCATAATTTGAACTTTTGAATTTCGTAGAGCCCTATACAAGGCCAAAGGAATAATAATGTTAAAATGCTTTGGCTTTGAACCCATAGAATCAAATTTTCCGTCTAAAAGTGAAACCTTTGCATCAATCACTTCCCAACCATGGATTCCTTGCTTAAAATACTCAAATGTTTGTCGTCGGGCTTGATTTTGATATTTTTTCAATAATGTGCCTGTCGGTATTAAACTTTCAAACACCAGCCCCGATCCGGCGGGCAATGGATCAATTTTGAACTCAATTCCAGACACACAAGTATAAGAAGCTTTACCCAAACCCGTTTGAGTCGGCTTTTCCTTACAAATAACAACAGGTTTTGATATGTTGACATCCATATCAAAACGTTCTTTCAATAAGGTGGTAATGATTTCAGATTGCACATCCCCCATTAAGCTCACCATAATTTGTTGTGTTTGATGATCAAAACGAACATTCAAATACGGATCTTCGGCAACTAATACTTTCAGAGCGGAAAGAAGTTTGATTTTATCCGTTTTTTTCGAGTCAACATTCATGTCAAATATCGGTTGAACAAACTTGACGGGCTTAAACAAAGGGTTTTCACCAATCAGAGTGCCAGAAACAACATCTAAGCCGTTCAAAACAACGATATCTCCGCTGGATGCTGTTTCAACCGGTACTAACTTTGAACCTTCCGGGCGTAAAATACGCGTCACCTTTTGTTGCTCCCCTAGCGGTGTTTCCAACATGTCCCGAACAGAAATCTGTCCGGACAAAATTTTTGTATAATACTGCGCTGTATTTTCAATACGCTTTGAATAAATGAAAGCAGAAAATGATTCTTGATCATTTTTTTGATATGTCGGTAAATATTTTTCTATACCCCGGACGACATAATCTATTCCAATACTATCCAGAGCAGAACCACCAGAAACTGGAAATGCGATTCTTTTTTCGGTCAATTCCGCAATTTTTTCATCAATATATTCAGCCGAAAGTGTATCTTTTTTATCAATGACTTTTAAGTATTTATCAAGGGAATCATTATCAAAATCGGCCAACTCTTCCAATATGCGTTCTTTTGAGCGAGCGGTAATCACAGGCTTGCCATCAGAATCATAATGAGCATCCGTTAAGCGGATCAAAGGAATATGCAACTCCGTTTTCAGCTCTTGAATAACTTTATCATAGTTTCCGCCAACTCTATCTAATTTATTAATAAAAAAGAATACGGGAATATTTCTATTTTTCAAAATTTTCCATAAAGAAATTGTTTGCGCTTCAATTCCATCTGCCCCGGAAACCACAAAAATTGCTGCATCTAACACACTCATAGAACGTTCAACTTCTGCAGCAAAATCAATATGGCCGGGTGTATCAATCAACTGGACTCTTTTATTTCCTAGTGAAAATTCAACCAAAGAAGCACGAACAGATATACCGCGTTCACGTTCAACATTCATACCATCTGTTACAGTATTTCCTGTATCTACCTTGCCAATTTTCTGCACAATCCCCGCACGATAAAGAAGATTTTCTGTTAAAGTTGTCTTCCCCGCATTGGCATGAGCAAAGATACCTAAAGTCAGTAAATTATCATTATCAGCTTTCACAAGTACCTACCTGAATATTTGTTAATATAAGAGCTTTTAATATATTTTTAAAATTCACACATCTACATTTATTAGGCAACCACTTTTGTGGTGTAACAAACAAATAGTCTAAAGTCAACATATTTTTTATTAAAATTTATAAAAATAATAAATCTTGACATACCGATATGCGGGCAATAATACAACAGATGTACAGATTCGTTATTTGTATCCTTGTGTGTTGCAAACGGATAAAAGGGTCTGGGGTATAAAAAGGTCTTGTATCCGGGGTCAATTCGCCTTATATAGACCGTATCGGCAGGGGGGAGGCCGGCATGATGGGATACTATATTTTAGCCATATTGGCCGTCTTTTTTTGGAGTTTCAATGTCATCATCGGCGTATGGTTGCGCGATGTCTTGTTGCCTTGGCAAATTGCTTTTTTTCGGTGGTTCATCGCCGCAGCGGTTTTATTGCCTTGGACAATTAAAGATTTAATACGGCACAGAAAAACGTTGTGGCAGAATGCCGACTTGATTTTTTGGGTTTCTCTTATCGGGATTGCCTTTTCAAACACGTGCGTTTATTATGCCGCCTATACCGTCTCAGCGGTAGATATGTCTTTAATCTCGGTAACGGGGCCGGTGTTTTTATTATTATTTTCACGGCTATTTGACGGATTTCACCTGACGGGGCGACAACGCTTGGGCTTGGGCCTTACCATTATCGGGTTGTTCTTTGTTTTGTTGCACGGACGTTTCAGTCGTCTGAGCCAACTGCATTTTGCAACCGGTGATTTGTGGATGTTAGGTATGGCCGCTTCATTCGGACTGTACAGTTTTTTGATGTCTAAAAAGCCCCGCCGTATCGGTCAAGCCACTTTACTGTCCTTGACGGTCTTTATCGGTATGTTGTTGACAATACCCTTATTTATTCCGGAATGCTATATCAATCCGTTAACTGCGCGCAACATGACCCCCGAGGTCGTTGCCGCTATGTTAGGTTTAGGAATCTTTAATTCAGTATTGGCCTACCTGTTTTGGAATATCTCTTTGAACAACCTGGGAAACCTGCGGGCGGGCAGCCTATACTACCTGATGCCGGTGTTCAGTACGCTGGAAGCCCGATTTATCCTGAATGAGCCGGTATTCGCCGCCCAAATTTTCGGGGGCTTGGTCATTTTAATCGGTATCTTTTTAACCAATGCGCACCGACCGGATTCGCTACGGTTTGAACGGCCTTAGTCGGTAGCATCCGACAAAGATGAATCGGCGGGATCGCCCCCCAACGCTTTGTACAACACGATCAAATTTTGATATAGTTGTCCGTTGGATTGTATCCAATCGGTTTGAGCCGACAACCGCCGTTCTTCGGTATCAATCACATCACTGTAATTGACTAAACCGTTCAAGTATTCATCCCGCGTCAATGCGGCCGCTTCTTCGGCCCGTTGATAAGCCTGATAGAGTTCTTGATTTCTACCCCGTTCAGTTTGAATCGCCACCAATGCGTTTTTTACATCATGTGCCGCGGTCAACAGGGCCGACCGATAGGCTTCACGTTGGATTTCCGTCCCGATTTTCTCGGCTTGTAAGTTTTCCCACAACGCACCAAAGTGAAAAATCGGTGTCGTTATATCCGGGGTAAAACTGTATCCATAACTCCGCCGGTGTTCCAATTTATTCAGGTGGAGTGATTCCAGCCCTAACAGGCCCGATAGGCTGACTTTGGGAAACATATCGGCCAACGCTGCACCGGCCAATGCATTTTGCGCAATCAGTTGTTCCTCCGCCACCCGTACATCGGGCCGATGACGCACGGCCTCGGCCGAAATATCACCGTATGTCTTATCAAATGTTTTGTGCGGTGTCGCCATAGGATTTGGTCCACCGGATATGAAATCATCTACGGTCCCGGGCAGTTGCCCCGTCAACAACGCCAAGGCATGTCGGGCCACCGCGCATTGTTGTTCCAACTGTGGAATCGCGGCCCGTGTATGTTGCCATAAATATGTGGCCTGCTGAACATCCAAGTCATTACCGATTCCCGATGACAGGCGATCCCGCAACAGGCGGACACTGCGTCCTTGAAAATCGGCATTTTCACGGGCTTTTTGTAGCAGCATTTCCGCCTGTCGCAAGGTGTAATACATCGCGGCCGTTTCGGCCCGTACCGATACAACGGCCCCGGCAACATGGGCCAACGCAGCCCGTGCATCGGCTTCGGCCGCCTGAATCCGACGACGGGTCCCGCCGAAAATATCCGCTTCCCATGCGGCATCAAAACCGATTTGATAATAATCCTGATCAAAAACCAGTCCCATATTCTGACTTTCTTTCACATAGTTATATCGGCCGGCTGCGTCCAAAGTCGGAAATAACGCCGCCGTTTGCCCCACCGTCAGGGCCCGGGCCCGACGAACGGACAACAAAGCCTGTCGCACTGTCGGATTATCTGATTGAGCCTTGTCCAACAAGGTATTGAGTATCGGATCCTGAAATACGGATAAAGAAATCGTATCCGAAACCGGTGCTTGGGATTGTGGGGGGACGGTGTCCAAGGCCTGTTCTAACGCGGTATCTGTAAAAAAGGCAGGACGTGTATAATCTTCCCCCATCAAACATCCGGAAAGCAAGCAGACACACACCAAGCACACCCCTGTCGCCCGAATTTTGCGACCCCATGTGCGTGTTGCCAATGTATCGCATACCGTCCAAAAGGCCGGCACGAATAAGATACCGAACGCGGTCGCCACGACCATGCCGAAAAAGACGGCCGTTCCCATAGACACTTGACTGGCCGCACCGGCTCCACCGGCAAACAACATCGGCATCACCCCCAGAATAAACGTCATGGCCGTCATCAATACGGCCCGAAACCGTTCTCCTGCGCCTTTTTCGGCCGCTTGCCGGATCGGCATACCGGCTCGTTGATAAGTCGTGGTAAACTGTACAATTAAAATCGCATTTTTACTGGCCAATCCAATCAGCAACACAATCCCCAGTTGGGCATAAATACTTAAATCCAGACCTGACATTTTCAACCCCAGCAGGGCCCCCGCTATGCCGAAGATATTTGTCATAATCACCGATAAAGCAATCCAAAAACTTTCATACAAAGCCACCAAAAACAAGTAGCCGAAAATAAAGGCCAAAGTCATCAACAAAGCGGCCAAGCCTTGCGTTTCAACTTCCTGTAAACTGATACCGGTCCAGGCAATCTGATACTCTTTTCCCAGGCTTTTAGCCGTATTTTCTACGGCGGCAATGGCGGTGCCGGTACTCACACCCGGGGCCGTTTCGGCCGTAATGCTCGCCGTTGTATATTGATTATACCGAAACAACACTTTGGGGGCAAAAACGGTATGCATGGTCATGAAATCCCCCAAAGGGACCAAAGCCCCCGTCTCGGCCGGTACATAGGTATTGTTCAGGTCTTGCAGACTGTGGCGGGCCGAATAATCGGCCTGAATAATCACTTTGTTGACTTGCCCGGCCAACGTGATATTATTCACATACCGCGACCCGAAATAATTTTCCAACGTATTCAAAACTGCCGACATAGGTACTTGATAATAGGCCAATTTATCCCGATCTATGTCCAGATAAATGTGGGGTGTATCGGCGCGAAACGGACTGAATGCAAACGCAAAACGCGAATCATGATTCAGATCGGACAACAGGGTATCCAATCGTTCGGCTAAATCTGCCGATGTGGCCATCGGATTCAACGCATTGAGTTGAAATGTCAAACCATCACTGGTCCCTACCCCCGGAATAGACGGCAGGGCAAAAAAGTTGACTTGTGCCTGTCGATCATCGGCAAACATTTTATTCAAGTCGGCCGTAATGGATTCTATCCCCAAGGCCCGCGTCTTGCGTTGATTCCACGGTTTCAGGCCAATCGCCGCCATACCGATATTTTCGCCCGATGCACTCATCAAACTATCCCCGGAAATAGCAATGACATACTCTATGCCCGGTTGTTTCAACACACGTTCGGTCAAATCACTCAATCGTTCTTGCGTCATTGCGAAACTTGCCGTTTCGGGCAGTTGCACGTTGGCCAAAATAAAGCCTTGATCTTCCTGGGGGATAAAGGAAGACGGCAACGTCAAAAATAACCATACGATACTCCCCACGACACCCACGGTCAAACACCCCGTCAACACCAAATGGGTACACAAGAAACGAACCCCGCGTAAATAGAGATCTTGTCCACGGGATAACAGGCGATTAAAGGCCTGGAAAAAACGATCCGGGCCTTGGGCCGGTTTGGGGCGCAAAAAAACGGCACACAACATGGGCGACAAAGTCAACGCATTCACGGCCGAAAACAAAACAGCGGTAGAAATGGTAATCGCAAATTGCTGATAAATCTTACCGGTGATACCCGCCATCATACCAACCGGAATGAAAATGGCCAACAAAACAAATGTGGTGGCGATAATGGAACTGCCGATATCTTTCATGGCTTGAACGGCTGCGGCCGCCCCTTGCATCTGCTTATATTGAATTAAATACTGCACCCGTTCCACCACAATAATCGCATCATCTACCACCAGGCCGATGGCCAATATCAACGCAAAAAGTGTCAAGATATTGATATCAAACCCCAAAGTATAAATCACCATAAAAGTCGCAATCAAAGAAACCGGGATGCAGATACTGGGGATCAGGGTGGCCCGTACGTCTTGCAAGAATAAATAAACCACACCGATAACCAAACCGAATGTAATCAGCAGCGTATACAAGATTCCCTGAATAGAATCCCGCACGAACAGGGTAGAATCATACGCGACCCGCAGGCGCATGTCCGGTCCGAAAGCACGGGATAACGTTTCCATTTCTTTGTGTACGTTTTTCATAATTTGCAATGCATTTGAATCCGGTGTTTGAGACAAGGAAATAGCCACAGATGGGGCGTTGTTATAGCGTGCCGACAGCGTATATGTATCCGCCCCGATTTCTACGCGCGCCACATCTTGCAGGCGCACAATACCACCGTTTTTATCCGTTTTCAAGACAATCTGATTAAAGGCGGCAGCATCTTTTAAAAGACCTTGTGTGGTTAGTGATAATAAAACGGAGCCGACCTGTTTACCGCCAGGCCCCGGGGCTGATCCCAAAGCCCCGATCCCCGCCACCGCATTTTGGGATTCCAAGGCCTGTATCACGTCATCGGTATTCAAATGATAGAGTTGCATTTTGTGCGGATCTAACCAAATACGCATACTGTCTTTGGGGCCATAGATATTCACATCACTGATTCCCGCAATACGAGCCAACGGGTTTTGCAGACGGGTATAGGCATAATTTCCCAGATACAATCCGTCGTATGTTCCGCCGGGTGATTCCAATACCAAAAAAGCCAACACATTCGCCGATTGTGAAATCACACTCAACCCTTCCTGGCTCACAACGGCGGGCAAGTAAGGCTTGGCTTGCTCCAACCGATTTTCCACTTTTACCTGCGCCATATCCGGATCTACACCGATGTTAAAAGTAATCGTCAACGTATACACACCGCTATCCGTGGCAGACGATGACATGTACAACATACCTTCCACACCGTTTAATTGATTTTCAATCGGGACCGCCACCGTATCCGTTAATGTTTGGGCATCGGCCCCCGGATATTGCGCTTGCACAATAATTTGCGGCGGTGTTATTTGGGGATATTGCGACACCGGCAACACCGCAATCGCAATCGCCCCGACCAATATCATCACTATCGCAATAACCCAAGCGAATTTGGGGTGTTCTACAAAATAGTCCGATATTTTCATGAAACCACCCCCGATACCTGTTGTCCGACTTCGGCGGGCAGTACCGGGGCCGTAATCACTAAATCACCGGCTTCCAACCCTTCCACATCGTATTGTTCTCCGATTTCAGACCGTATCCGAACAGCCTGACGCGTAATCCGCCCTTCATGCACAACATACACAAACACACCATCAGGTGAACGGACAACCCAACTTTTATTCACTAAAATAGCTTGCGGTACCTGCCGGGAGACCACAACCGTTACGGCTGCCCCGGGCAACACCCGCCCGATCGGATTATCAAAATCGGCATAAAGCGGTACCATACCCGTATCCGAATCAGCCTGATTATCGGCAAAAGCAATCCGTCCGCCGGAAAATAGCACCGTCCCTGCGGTCGTTTGTACCGATACCGTACAGTTTTGCCGCATATCCTGAAACTTATCGTACACGGCAAACGGCACAGAAAACACAACCCGTACCGGAGACAATCGGACCAAATGTGCCAACACACTGCCGGGTCCGACATAATCCCCGGGGGCCACCGTGATATTGCCCAAAACACCCGCAAACGGTGCCGACAACAAGGTATACGCCAAATTGATTTCCGCCTGTTGTTGACGAGCCACAGCTTGATCATACGTGGCACGAGCCGATTCTGCCTGTGCCTGTGCCGTATCCAGATTAGAGGCCGTGATGGCGCGCTTGTTCGTCTTTTGCATACGATTATAATAGGTTGCCGCATTATCCCGTTCGGCCCGCGCCCCACGCACGGCCGCATCTGTTTCGGCCCAAGCCGCCACATACGAAGCCGGATCAATCGTGAATAAAACCTGTCCCCGTTTTACTTGTTCACCCCCCGACACGAATACATCACGAATAAAGCCGGCTAAATTCGGTGTGATATCTACACTGATCGGGGCTTGCACAAAGCCGACATATTTTTGAGTTAACAAGACCGGAGTCATCTTGACTTTATGTACCGGTACCGTCAGCCGTTTCAACCCCGATTCTTCCGCATGCACGTTCATCCCGGTCAAGCTCATCGTCCCCAACAGGATGCATAACCCCAAAACAAAAAGAAATCTCTTGTGCCACATCATAAACCCCCTATCTGTCCTTATACGGCAAATAGGGGGTTTGAATACTATTATCAATCAACCGAAAGGTTGGGTTTATTCCAAAACCTAGCCTTCCCGTTCATGTGCCCGCCGGCGTGCAATCCCCGCCAACGTACTCGGTTTCAAATAGGTCCGCCGGTCCTTTTTATAATCAAACCCGCGAATATAGGCATTCAAGGCACCGTTTTGTTGCTTCAACACCGCCCGTTCGGCCGTAATCCGATCCATGGTTTCCGTATCATGAGTCTTACGGGCCAGTGTCATTTGCTTGCATAACACACGCCGCCGTTCTTTAATCGCCGCCATCTTGGCCCCGCCGGCCATAGTCGTTGCATACCGCCGTTCGGCATTTAAAGCCTGCCGCATCGCGGTAATTTCGGCCATAGTCGCCGTATCATTCGTGCGACGAGCCTGTGCCATACGCCGCGTCAATTTGGAACGTTCTTGCTTGATTGCGGCCAACGTCCGGAACGCATGCAGTCGCCCGGCTAAATCATCACGGCCGGTCGGTTCGGTAATATGCGTTGTCTCGGTCGCCGGCGTTTGAACCACCCCCGTTTGCATCGGGGCATCCGTTGCTGCTTTTCGGGCCGAAAACATTTTGGCGTATTCATTCAACTCATGGTCTTCCGAAAAGTGTTTATGCTTTTTCAACAACCGTGTAAAACCGACCGTCAACACCGAAAACATACCGTACAGGAAACCCCGGTCATCATGATCGGACGATTTATCTTTCGGGGCCGGTGTCGGGGCCGGAGTCGTATCCGTCATGGCGATCAGTTCATTCAAATCCGACAACGCAGAACGTTTACGCGGATCCGCAACCGGACGTTCCACCGCCGGCGATTCAATCACAGCGGCCGACTGTGCAGGCCGTTTCGTTTCCGTCAGAGCCATCAGGTCGGTTAAATTCTTATCCGGAGCCACCGAATAAGTCGAATCATCCGCCGCCAGGATTTTATCCAATCCGTTGGTCAAAGATTGCTGGTACTTTACCGATTCTTGCATCAGGTCTTCTAAATCCTGTATCCCGGCTTCTTTCACGGGTTTAGCCACCGTTTTTTCTTCGGTTACGCCCAAAGTCGGCACCAGCATCGTCACACCGTTGATATTCATCGGTTTGACATCCGTTTCTTTGGTTTGATCGGCCCGTGCCGCCGGCAAGCAAGTCGCCAAAGCCATCAATCCCCATAAGATTTTATTTTTCATTTGTTTTAACATGTGTTCGGTTTCTCCTTATAATAGACTCATTATACCATATTTTTAATTTTTTGGCAACTTTTTTATGACAAACCGGGCGTAAAAGCCCGTTTTATCGGACTTTTTTCTGATATAAGCGTCCTTAAAAACCCAAAATATCCGCCCCCGTTAAATTGATTTTGTCCCCTTGTTTCAAGACGCGCATCACCCGTTTCCGCATCTCCGGCGTGTCCGGCAGCCCCAGTTGGCGTAATTGATATGAAATCGCTTTGGTTCCACTGTGCCGGGTTAAAATCACGTCATTTGTTCGCCCTATCAGGTTGGCATCTACCGCACTATATATCCGGGGATTATGGCTTTTCAGCCAGGCATCCTGATGTATCCCGGACGTATGCGTAAAGGCATTCTCGCCCACAAAGGCTTTATGATACGGCAGGTCTATTCCCATTTCACATGCCGCCAAGCAACAACAGGTATACAACCGTTCCGGACGGATGGTTGTTTCATAAGGATAAACTTCGGGGGACAAGCGCACATTCATCACAATTTCTTCCAATGCCGCATTGCCGGCACGTTCTCCAAATCCGTTCAGGCAACATTCCACCTGACGTGCACCGCCTTGCAGGGCAAACAACGTGTTAGCCGTAGCCAACCCTTTGTCATTATGGCAATGGGTGGCAAAGATAACAAAATCGGGGGCCTGCACACGCCGGCGGATTTCGGCAAAAAACGCTTGAGCCTGCGTAGCCACCCAAGTCCCTGTCGTATCGGGCAGATCAATCGTTCGCGCCCCGGATTCTATTGCGACATGAATACAATCCGTTAAAAACGACAAATCCGAACGACTGGCATCTTCCGCCCCAAAGGCCACATCGGCCCCGGTATCGGCAACCCGGGCCACCGATGACCGAATTTTATCCAAAACGGTGGACCGGCTCATCTGTAATTTTTCACGCAGATGCAAATCACTGGTCGCAATAAAGGTCATAATACGCGCTTTCCCGATTTTAATCGCCGGTTGCAACGCCCGTGCCGCCGCGTCAATGTCGGAAGGGACACATCGCGCTATCGTGGCTATCATGGGACCCGTCGGTGCAATTTCACGGGCCATTTGGTTCAAAGCCTTCCAATCCGTTTCATTCGCGGCGGCATACCCGCCTTCTATGATGTTGACCCCTAAATCTGCCAGGGCCCGGGCGATATTCATTTTTTGGTCAACGCCGATTTGACCGCCTCGGGGGCATTGCTCTCCATCGCGCAAAGTTGAATCATAAATAACAAGTGGTTCCATAGTGTGTTTTCCGATATAAAAAAAGCACCCCGAAGGGGGTGCCGCATTATCACAATAAGCCTAGCCCCTTCGGTTGCGCACACCGCACAACAACAAAGCCGCCAAAGCCAAGGATGCAAAATCCGAACGGGTTTTGCTTATACAGGCTTGTGTCATTTGTGTTGTCATCGGGGTCTCCCAAAAGGTTAAACATTCGGCCATACGGGTTATCCGTCCGCCGTCCGGGTTGTATTATATCCTATTTTTGGGGAAACTGCAACTGTTTTTTTCCGGTTAAGCTCAACATACCCCCAAAACAAAGAAAGTAAGTGCCCGACAAGGTCCCAAGACGACAAGGAAAATTGGGTATTCAGGACGCATCCGACAAGAAATAAAAAAATTTATTTACTGTTTTTATAATGATTTATGCTGCAGAAAACACCGATAAAAAATTGTTGCAAAACGACTTGAGTTATGGTAAACTGCTCATTATGGTTATGGTATCCGACAGAAAGGGTAGTAAAATGAAAGTGGCAGAATCCGGGCGCAGTATGGTGGAGATGCTGGGTGTTTTGGCGATTATCGGGGTGATAACGGTGGGGGCGATGATCGGCTATCGTTATGCCATGGAACGTATTATGACCAACAGTATCATTACCGGTGTTCGGGCGCGGGCCGTCGTGATCGGTCAGCAACGGGTGCTGGGGCAGCCCTTGAACTTGTCAGAGTTTCACCCGGATACGGAAAAGGATCTCATTTACGGCCATTTTGAAGTCAAGGCCTTTAACAACTATGTGTATGACGGTGAAGAGAGGCAAGCTTTGGAAGTGTATAACATTCCCAAACGCGTTTGTGAAAAGATCCAAGATACCGAATTCCCCGATGATCACATCACCTTGGTCAACAAAAAGGAAGTAGGTGATACGCCCCAACTCTGTATCCCCGACGGACCCACCGAAAACACCGGTGGTATCCATGATGCCGGCGATTATTTCACCGCCGAATACCATAATACCGTCACTTTCATCTTTATGGATCTGGGGACAGAAGCCTGTGAAGATGATAGTGATTGCCTGATCTGTCAAGCTTGTTCAGAAGGCGTTTGTCATTACAAGGGGGACGGAGCCCCTTGCGATAATCCCGCCGGCGGATGTTGTTCGGTCGGGCAGTGTAGGCCCGGTGATAGTCGGTCCTGCCAATGCAACGGTTATGTTCCCCAAAGCGGCGAGCATGTCTGTTGCAGTCGCGGTTACCAAGAAGATACACCCCAATGGAGTTGTTGTTTGGCCGGTCATACAACGGGCACAAAGGCTTGGCGGTGTTGCGTCAATCCCAACGCGTTGGAATGTCAACCGCCCGTCAATCTCTGTGAAAATGTCTCGGACATTTGTCAAACGTGCGATCCGGCTACGGGCACAATCACGCCGCATGATGACGGTGTATCATGCAGCAATCCGTCCGGCGGATGTTGTATCCACGGAACATGTATGGCGGGAAACAGTACCGAATGTCAGTGTGTGGCTTACCGCAATAATCCGAACGAATACCAATGTTGCACAGCCGGACACAGACCGGGAACAAAAGAATGGCGGTGTTGTTTAGATTCCACATTAGCAGAATGTCAACCGCCGGATCTGTGTCAAGATATCACATGCGATGCTTGCAAAAAATGTAATAACGGAGACTGTGTTGCCGATTCGGATAAAAACGACCAACCCTGTGGCAGCAACGGATGTTCTGTCTGCGAAAACGGATCGTGCCTAAATAAAATGACTCAGATAAAAAAATGCGATGGCACAAAAGAAAATTGTTGTCCCCTGACCGCCATCTGTACCGATGAAACAAATTGTCCCATAGACTGTACCGAAACACCGGGAATATGTCAAAAGTGCGATACCACCACCGGAAAGCTGGTACCCGATAAGGAGGGCGAGTCCTGTGGCACGTGTGGTACCTGTACCAACGGGGAATGTCAAGAGCAGACGAAAACGGTCACCACTTGTTCGGGTGAACGGACGTGTTGCCTGAATGATCCCACCTGTCAGGACGAAACCGATTGCCCCTGCGATCCCGCATGCGGAACGTGCGAACGATGCGTCTCGGGTGTTTGTCAGCCGGATTCATCTATACCCGGTTGCGGGGGTGATACAACCTGCCCGGGCGGATGTGGTACCTGTGAAGTCTGTGAAAACGGGACTTGCGTCAGTAATGGCGATCTATGTTGCGGTGTTTCCTGTGGTACATGCCAGGTTTGTCAAGAAGGAACCTGCGTAGCCGATACAACTTCCGAAGAATGCCAATGTCCGGGCGGATGTGGAGAATGTGAAGTCTGTGAAAACGGGACCTGTGTTGCCGACACCACTTCGGACGAATGTAAAGGTTGCTCGGGCGGATGCGGCGAATGCGAAACATGTGAAAACGGAAAGTGCGTTCAAACCGGGGTTAAAACAAATATCTTTTCCCCCAAAACAGGGGCAGAAAATGGTTTTACGGATGCAGATAATAAAGCCGGATGTGCCACCATGGTCTCAATCTCTCAGGGATGTATTCCGAAAGCAGCAGAAGGCATGATCGGGGCTGTCAAGATCTGTCCGTCTGTTAAGAACTGTATTTGTCAAAAGCCGTTTGAGTGGATAGTCGGTATTTGCCATTCAAAAAGTGTTTACTATGCCCCTCAAGGCAACACTTGCAAAGCAATCAGTGCCACCAACTAAGGAGAAAAAACATGAACAAAGTGAAATTCTTATTCTATGCCTTACTGGGATACGGACTATCGCTAGGTCCCGGTCTGGCCGCCGATGATGTGCCCGAGTGTGGTTGGGACCCGCCGGTCATTGAACATTCGCAGCAATCTGTTGCCGTTGTTACCGAAGATGGTCAACGGATCACGCGTCAATATAAGGTACAAGAAGCGTCATGCAAACTCCTGGGTTCGGATAAATGCGGTAAAGGTAAAAAATTCGCAGGATTTAGCGGTTCTTTTACGGAAGACGGAACAGTGACCAGTGCTTATCCCGAGTGTTGTGAAAAGGACGAGATTGTCAAGTTTGATAAAGATGACAAAAATGGATTTTGGACATGCCGAAACTCGATTGGCCGTTTGACCGTTACAGCCCACAGTGGCATTTTGTGTTGTCCGCAGACATGTCCGGAAGACGATCCCCAAAAGCAAGCAGAAATAGCCGGGCAGAAAAGTCTATATGCTACATGCCAAAGCAAAAACGAGATCTCCGCCAAACTTCTTAAAGAGCATGGCATGTGGCCCTTGTCCCAGGTTGTATATGATGCATGCGGTTGTCCCGAAACGAAACTTTTCGATCCGTGTAATGTCTATCAATACGTCCATACTGATGGTTCTATAACGACGGAACGCTGTTTTAGTGATGGAAGCTGTGGTATTACGTGTCCATATTCTGAACCATGCGCCTGCGGAGAAACGGGGGGATGCTCTACATCGTCCAACACAAAATATACATGCAGCGGATCATCAGTTAATTATTCAGATCCGCCGGAATGCTGTGATGGAGCCTATCAAACATGCGGTGGCGGTTGCGCCATTCAAAACCTGAACACCTTTTTAGGTAGTTGTTAAGGAGAAATATCATGAAAAGACAAAAATTGATTTCTGTTGCCATTATTATCATTGGCTGGGCACTACCGCTAGTATCTTTGGCCGGATACCGGGAGTATTCCTGTGATGAACGAGAAGCCATTCCGGCTACAGAAGAAAATTGCAAGGCCTGTGGTAGCAGCAGACGATACAGTGACGGTATGTGTATTTTTGCCAAATGTTCCGCAGGTAAAATTCAGGGGGAAATAGAGGGTACGGGTGAACCAGGTTGCTTTGATTGCTCTGAACCGGCCACTATAGTAACTACATCAAACGCATGTAGTCAGTGCATAGATGCAAACGGAACACCGACACGCACCCAACGTCAATCCGAGATGTGGTCGGGGAAAGTAGACTGTTCACTCAAAGAATGTCCGGCAGACACCTTTCGGAGTAAGAACGGGGCTTGTATCCCCTGCGACAGTTCCACGGGTGCCACAGCCACTAAGGCCCAATGTGATACATGCCCGGGCCGTGAGTATGATACAACCTATTCCTTTTGCCATCTTTCTACAGTAGCCTGCCGGGATAGAGATGGGTATTTAACCAGCGATGGGGATTGTGCCGCCTGTACCTCAACCGATGAGTATCAAATATTGGCCGGAAAAGATGGCCTTTGTTGGAGTTGCAGTAATGCGCGATATCTGGATGTTTCCCTGTGTAAGGTACCCTGTCCCAAGGGCACTGTACCCGGTTCCACGGCCGCCAATTCTATTCAATGTCGTAGCTGCCTGGTGAGTGAACCCATACAAACGCCCTACTGTGGTGCCTGTCCGGAACGTGTACAGACCAACATTGACAATGTTGAGTTCTGTGTCTTAAAAACCTGTGGCAGTGATGAGTTTTTAACAAAAAATGGTAATTGTGTGCCGTGTGATATCCTGGCCCCGCAAGATACCGATGCCACCTTGTGCACATGTACCAATCGGGAAATGGTGAACGATCAATGTGTCTTAAAAACCTGCCCGGACGGTAAATTCCGTGATCAGAACGGGGCTTGTTTTGACTGTACCGTTGCAAGCAACATACCGCAGACCAATGAAACAGAATGTGCCAAATGTACCAATCGGGAATTGTATGCTGGTTATTGTATCCCCCGGTGTGCTACGGGAACCTATCGGTATTCGGCGGACGAATGCCGGTCGTGCGATACCGTGCAAGAGGGTACTGTAACATCTAATATACAGGCCTGCACCGATTGCGGCTTTACACCAACTCAGATAACTTCCAACAGTTCTTATGTCTGTCGCAAGACCTGTCCCGCCGGGCAATTTAACGGCGGGAACGGACAGTGTTATGCCTGTGATACGATCAATGCCGTTCCGACCGGTCCGGAAGCCTGCGCCGTCTGTGGCGATGTCCGGGAACACAAAAGCGGCGTATGCCTGTTAAAGACCTGTCCCGACGGTACGTTCAGGGGCAGAAAAGCAGGAACCGCCTATGATGCGTGTTATGCATGTGATGATATATCTCAGATTACCAGCGGTGAATGTACGCAAAAATGCGGGAATACCCGTATTTTGGGAAAGAATAACATCTGTTATTCCTGTCAAGAACTGAAACCCTTTGATGCTGCCGACCAAACCGCCTGTGAACAATGCCCGAACAGAACTTACTCCATGATGGGGAAATGCACACTTTCTCAATGCCCCGATAATACATTTAGTGTTTATGAGAATTATGAGACTTCCTGTTATGCATGTGATGAAACACGCCATGATCTTAAGAGCTCGGATTGTGTGGAAAAATGTGGTGATCAACGGGTTTTGGTCGGTGAATATTGTGCCAAGGCTTGCCAACCGAATGAATATAGAAACTCGTACGGTGATTGCATTTCTTGCGACAATGAAGATTCCAGAAGGTCAACCGCCGAAGAATGTGCAAAATGTGGTGATAAAAAGTTTTATTACAATGGATGGTGTACCAGTAAATTTTGCAAACCGGATGAATTTAGAAGTACTAACGATTATGCGCCATGTATTTCCTGTGATGTAAGCTACTACTGGTTCGGGGCAACCGCAGAGGAATGTGCCAAATGTGGGGACCAACGTAAACTGCTGGAAAACGGGGACTGTGTCTTAAAAGAGTGTCCCGATGGCCAATTCCAAAACAAATACGGCGATTGCCTACCATGTACGTCTACAACAACATCTGAGGCAACAAAAGAAGAGTGTGATAAATGTCCGCAAAGAAGCCTGATGACATTTGATGATACGGTTTGTGCGTTGACATCTTGCCCCGCAGATACTTACAGAAGTATCAATGGTGATTGCTACCCCTGTGCCACCGGTCAATTTGTGGACGCAACGGCGGGTACCTGCCGCGAGTGTACCGATACAACAAGTTATCCCGGCGTTTCACAAGAAGCCTGTGAATCTTGTCCAAACCGTACCTATGTGTCCGGCTATGGCAAGTCATTCTGTGTCTTTTCGGGAAACTGAATACAACCCGACAAAAGCCCCCGGTAAAACACCGGGGGTTCTTTTTTAACCTAAACTAACGGGTCCGTCGGGTACCAGGCAAGGTATACCCAAGCGGTGAGAAAGATACCGGGCATAAGTCGTCTTGCCACTGCCCGGTCCACCGGCAATGTACAGACGTGTCATGTTGTCACTTCCCGATCGGCATCCGATTGAAACCATACGCAAGGCACTTGCATCCGTTGTAGAACAAACCCGGACGCTGTTATTTCTTCCAAAATACGCCGGTTCATTCAGGGTTATTCCTTTAACCACCGGGCAATCCCGTTCCGGGCTTTGGCGGCCCGCCGCCCCATGATTTCAAACAGCTTGTTCAAAACCACTTTCGGGAACATGATCTCTAATTGTTGCGGAATATCACCGAAAGCGGACCCTTCGTGTGTCACAAACAAATTGACCGTCTTCCCCGTCAGGTCCAGGCCACTTAAAGCCGTTCTTAATTCTTCCGGCATACGCCCCCAGTACACCGGCGTTCCGATGAAAACAGTATCATACGATGTGATATCGGGGACCGGCTTGGCAATCGGTGCGTCATGTGTTTGTTGCCGTTCTTGTGCAACTTGAACACAGGTACTGTAATCCCGTGGATACGGATGTTCGGGGGTGACTTGAAAGGTATCGGCTCCGGTCGCTTCCCGAATAAAATCAGCCAAATATTCCGTATTGCCTTTTTTCACATCACCAACCCCATAGTTTTCATCGGCTCGTGAAAAGTAAATAATGATTGATTTTGTCATCTGAAACCCTTTCTTTCCCATAACTGCTCAAAGGATATTCTAGGCCAGGCAGTCGGTCCTTGTCAAGTCTTTTTTACCGGTTATTTTTTCTTGCAGCGATTCCCGGGTGGGGCAAGTTGCCGAAGAACTGGCCGATGTCTTTTTATATGTCTGTTCTTTGGCCAATATGCACGATATAGACTTGGAATCCGCCGTGCGTGCCAAAGAAGAAATCAATAAAAAACGCACGTGGAAACGCTTGCCGTAAAACTGATTTCATCATCTTGTCAACCAAAGGACGACCGCCTATATTCTTTCCCGGGGGGTATAAGATGCCTGTTATCGTTTCAGATAAAATGCAGCAAGGCTATTGTTATCGGCGGGTAGCCCGACCGGGACAAGATTTTGCGCCGGGCTTTGAACCGCAACTCACCCCGCGTGAGATGTTGGAACTGGGTGTTTTTGAAGGACATTACCTGACCGATTGTCGGGCCGAATTTCCGACCGAATGGTTTGAAAAAGCCCGTTTGAATCCCGAACGACCGGATATAGCCTGCAACTGCTTTCACGTCAAGTCCCGTCAAAGCCTGAGCCAATGGCGGGATAACGGGTGGATTTATCCGCCGGATCCCCGAGGCTGGTTTCAATGGTATTGCCGATATTATATGGGGCGGCGTATTCCGGAACTGGATGCCCTACAAATCAGGCGGTGGCGGGCTTTTCGCCGTCATTTGGCTCAAGTAGAACGTGCGTGTCCACCCATGGATTTTACCTGTCGGCCCCGTCAAAGGCAAGCTTTGCTGCAATGGGCCTATAACCCGTTTATATAAAGAGATATCACCAAGAAAAAAGCACTTGATTTATGGATACAATCTGCTAAAATACCAGGCAGGAGTTCAAAAAATGACAGATATTATTCGCCCGGAACGACCCGAAGATGAATGCATTGTAGAAAACCTGATACGAGAATCCTTTTGGAATGTCTATCGTCCCGGGTGCTTGGAACACTATGTGATGCATTGCCTGCGTCAAGATCCGGCTTTTGTCAAAACGTTGGATTTTGTTATGGAACGAGACGGCCGTATCATTGGGCAAAATATGTTCATGCGGGCCCATATTCAGGCCGATGACGGACGCCGGATTCCTATTATGACCATGGGGCCCCTTTGCATTGCGCCGACATTCAAACGTCAGGGCCTGGGGAAACAATTATTGGATTATTCCCTGAAACAAGCCAAAGAACAAGGTTGCGGAGCCGTTTGCTTGGAAGGCAACATTGATTTTTACGGCCATAGTGGCTTCACATACGCATCCCATTTCGGGATCCGCTATGCCGGCTTACCGGCAGGGGCCGATGCGTCTTTCTTTTTGTGCCGTGAATTGATACCGGGATACCTGTCCGGTATCACGGGTGAATATGCGACCCCGGCCGGATACAGGGTGAACACGGCCGATGCCGAACGGTTTGATCAAACTTTTCCACCGAAAAAAAAGGAAAAACTGCCCGGTCAATTATTTGAATCCTAATTCCCGAACAATCGGCAACGCCGGTCTTATTTCGGGCCATTTTCCACAATCATCAGAAAGGAGATATATTTATGGAAAAAAAGATACAACAAATACCACCTGAAACCCATATACACCGCTGGATACGCAGGGGTTTCAAAGGAATATACTGGATATATTTGATTGGCACACTTGCCTATTTCATCTGCGGTCTGATCGGTTTGTATCCCTCAGAACCATTGCTTTCTATCTTCCAAGAAAATAGAGCTGTGTTTTTCCTCATTTTGATCTGTATGCTGGTTTTAACAAGCATCGGTGCCCTTTTGAAGTTTCTACGGAAAAGAGCCATTGTTGCCGTATTCATTGCGGGTGTTTTGGTGTTCGCTCTGGGTCAAGTTGTGGATTATGTAATGAGAGATCCATCAGGAAACAAATATGTTGATGTCAGCGGTACTAATTTTATTGATGTCAGCGATACTAATTTTTCAGATACCATGGGGGGAGACAATACCTTTATTTATGCCAGTGTTCATCCGGTATACGATACTTATGTGATTGAAGCGGACAACAGCAAATATGATCATCAAAAAGAAAATCCGGTCAAGTTGGTGGCCGAAGAACCCGTTTCAACATTTAGCATTGATGTAGATACATCGTCGTATGCGAATGTGCGTCGTTATTTAGATCTGGATCATTTACCCCCGACCGATGCCGTACGTGTGGAAGAAATGATTAACTATTTTCCGTATGACTATGCCGGTCCGAAAAACCAAGAGGCACCCTTTGCCATTCATACGACACTGATGCCATCTCCTTGGAAAGATGGCAACAAGTTATTGCACATCGGTATTAAAGGCTATGAACAAACCGCCACAGAAGAAAAACCGCTGAACTTGGTTTTATTGATTGATACATCGGGATCTATGTATGGCGCGGATCGGTTAGACTTAATCAAAGCCGGCTTTAATATGTTGGTGGACAAAATGACCGAAAAAGACACAATATCCATTGTCACGTATGCCGGGTCATCCGAAGTACTCTTACCACCAACCTCTGGAGACAAGAAACGCCAAATTAAATCGGCTATCAGTTCTTTATCTGCCGATGGGGGAACATGGGGTGAAGGCGGCCTGAAAAAAGCGTATGAGTTAGCCAAAGCCAATTTTGACAAAAATGGTGTCAACCGGATTTTATTGGGCACAGACGGTGATTTCAATATCGGGAACACACGAAATGAAAGCCTGATGGATTTTGTGTCGCGTCAAAGTAAATCGGGTATTTACCTATCCATCTTGAATGTCGGACGTAATAACTATAACGACGCTTTGATGCAAAAACTAGCGCAAAACGGGAATGGTATCGGATATTATTTGGACTCCATTATTGAAGCCAAGCGTATTTTAAGTGATGATATCAAGAAAACTTTGTTCCCGATTGCAGATGATGTCAAGATTCAGGTGGAATTTAACCCGGCTCAGGTATCTGAATACCGTTTAATCGGCTATGAAACCCGCTTGCTCAATCGTGAGGATTTTAACAATGACAACGTAGATGCCGGCGAAATCAATGCAGGACACACCGTCACAGCCATTTATGAAATCACACCGGTCGGATCCGACAATAAACTTGTTGATGATTTACGCTATGCGCCAAAACCGATGAATCAAGTTCAAAATACCGATGATGAAACAGCGTTTGTACGTGTACGTTATAAATTACCCGGTGAATCAAAATCCCGGTTGATTGAACAACCCGTCATAGAAACTGTACCGTTTGATCAAGTTCCCGATGATGTGCGCTTTTCTGTAGCGGTTGCGGGTTTTGGGCAAAAATTACGGGCCAGTAATTTTGTGAATTGGACGTGGCAAGATGTCCGACGGGTAGCAAAAAAATCATTGGGTGAAGACACCTATGGGTACCGCCAAGGCTTTCTATCTTTAATTGATAAAGCCGAAGCCTTATCCTTAAAATAAGATGAAGTCGTTATAATACAAGGTGCCATATTGACCGTATGGCACCCTTTCTTTAACGTTGACAAAATCGGATTTATATGATATAATGTGTTTATTCAGCGGCAGGAGGTCCCCATGACACAACAAACACAAACCTATCATCCCCCGAAATGTCCCCCCCGGATTGCGGCCAAAAGTGCTTGGGAAACTTTGGTGTTTGAAATGTGCGCCTTGGACCTGCTGTGCCGTCATGCCCCGCACCCTGTGCCTGTGGCCCTGATGGCAAAGCAAGCCGCACAACGGGAACAATACAACGCCGAAAAAAACAAGCATCGCAGTAAATGCCTGATTCCCTATGGCAAAGAAGTGATTGCCAGTACGTATGAAGAAAACTTTTGGCGTACCGATATTTTGAACACCGAAAATCAAGAACGAATCAACCTGATTCCCGACCGAGATATTCGCAGACACGTCAGCAACGATTATTACTACACCTATTGTCGGGCTATCAAGGCCTTGAATACCATGACGGCTTTTTATCGTTCTGTCCTGATGCGGGAACGGGTGCGTCAAGTCATGAAAAGGCAAGCGACTTTGCCGGTATGCACCCCTGTACCGCCTCCGCCAACGACCCGTATCCCCAAGGTATCTTATATTCAGGACGATTTGCCCAACTTTTCTGTTGCGACGGTTGCGGTTCGGCCTGCGATACGTCCGACAACGGAATCAGAATGGGATACTTTGCGCCGGCCGATCCGGATTCGTACCCGTAAAAACTTCGCAGTACCGATTTCACAGGCACGCCAACGCGAAGCCTGAAAAAAATGGCTTGCTTTTTCGCCGACTTTTTTATATACTGATCCCATATCAGTTATAAAGGAGTTTGATATGAAAAAATTATTATCCCTGTTATCCGTTTGGGCCGTGGCCGGTCAAGCCTTGGCTAACCCTGCCTGTGCCGTCTGTACGGTGGCCATCGGAGCCTCTTTATCCATCGCCCGCAAAATGGGGGTGGACGATTGCGTGGTCGGCGTATGGGCCGGTGCTATGTTTGCCATTATGGGATATTGGATCATTCGTTTTTTTGACAAAAAAAATTGGCATTTTCCGTACCGGGATTATGTTTTGATGATCTTGTCCATCGCATCGGTCTGTTTTATTTACATGGGTGATTTGCAATATGATCCGACCGTCCATTGGGGCTTTTTGTACATTGATTCATTCTTGTTCACAACCATTTTGGGGGCTTTAACCTTTATTCTGGCCATGAAGTTCTATGAATGGATGAAGGCACATAACGGCGGTCATGCCCACTTTCCGTTTGAAAAAGTGGTTGTACCGGTATCGGCTGTGTTGCTGTTAAGTTTAGCCTATAACTACCTGTCCTGGTGTGATTGCCACAGCCTGTAAGAAAGGGGCCGTTCGGCCCCTTATTTTTATTTTTGACGATAATATTCGTTCTGCTCGGCGACTTGCTTTAACAACTGTCCCAAGTGCATATTCTGCGTATATGTTGCGAATGCATTGACATCTTTTGGGAAACATTTGCCACCGTACCCTGTTTTACCGTCCGGACCGGGGACGTGGGTATGAGTCGGGCTGAGATACCCGCTTAACAAAAATCCTTGACGTACATGCTCATAATCGGCATTCATGTTATGACACAGTTCATAAATACCGTTAAAATAGGTCACCGCCACTGCACCAAAAACGTTATGTGCATATTTGGTAATTTCGGCTTCTATATTGGTCATATACAACCGCTTTTTAGACGCAAAAATCACATCTAAAATTTCGCGAGCCCCGGTAATAACGACATCTTGCAGGCAAAAATCATGATAGGCCGTCCGTTCGGTTAAAAATTCAGGCATAAACAAAACCGGTCTATCCAATTCATGCGTCAATGCATCACATGTCCCCGGCAACATCGTTGTCCGAATAACCACCGGCCCCGCCGGCAATCCCCGAATAATAGATTTCAGCAGGGTCAAATCCTGCGTACCATCGGTTTCAGTCGGAATATGTATCCCGATAAAAAAGATAGAACAGCCCGTCAAATCATCATTCATACCCTTGGGCGGATCGGAGACCGCCACTTGACAGGCCGTATGTTCAGACAACCAACGACCGAAAGTGGATCCGATAACACCATAACCGATAATACCTACTTTAATTTCTGATTGTTCCATTTATTGTCCTTTCTGTTCAGAATCCATATTCATGCGTTCGGGCAGTTTGATTTCAATTTCCTGTCCGGGGCGAATCACGCCGCTTTCGGCCCGCCGCCCTTTATCACCGGCATACCGCATTTCCAAAATATGTTTGGCTTCTTTCATCATATCACTTAAATACGGGACATTCCAACTGATCATCGCGGTGATAATCTTGAAGATTACGGCAATCACCAAAGTCGCCCCGATGGTCAACCCGACCCCGCGACCGATACCACCCAACATGTTCATCAAAAACACACGTCCCGGCCGATTGAAATTATTGACATAATCCCCCAAACGCATCCGTTCAAACAAATAAGCCAACTTTTCAATTTGTGTTTGCCGTTCGGCCGGAGTCATATCGGCGAATGTTTTAATCGCCTTTTTTTTCTTACGAAAAGCCATGAGGGAATCCTTTATTGATAAAATACCTGACGATTCTGGGTGGCCGGCTTCCGTTGGACATAATCACGGGCCTCCATGCATTCTTGATAGTCATCATACGACATAGACCAATCCCCGGCCACCGAATTGACATAAACCGGTTGCGCCCCCGGCATCGGACGAAATTGTGCCCAAATTCCGTTTTCCGAATCGTTATCAAAACGTAATTTCAGTTCCGGCGGTGCCCCCCAACCCCATGGCATCCCCGGCCATTCATAAGGCCAATAATCCGCTTGTCCCAAGCAATAATTATGATCCCGAACAAACCAAGCCGCGCCTGTATTCGGCCGTTCCCAATAAAATACCTTTTGACCGTCCCCACCGCAGGCCGTCAGCCCCGACAAGCAAAACATCATTCCGATAGCAAGCAATAATTTTTTCATGGTGTGCTCCTTAAAAATCCAGATTAGCATATGTTTCTGATGGCATTATACCAGGTAATTTATCACAAAGTAAAGAATTAAATGAAGGACGCGACTTAATTTTTGAATACCATAATCTCATTTCCGGATAATTTTCCCATGAAATTTCACCCAAATAATCCAAAACGGATATATGAGCCGCAACCGCTAAATCCGCAACGGATAAATTCCGACCCCCCAAGTAGGTCCGATGTGCCGCCAACCATTCCAAATACTTCAAATAACTTTTTAAGTTGTCTCGTGCCGCCCGTATCATCAAAGAGTTTGGCGGTAATCCCGATTGCATGGCTTTATACACCCGTTCACCGACCAACGGTTTCAAAACATCCATATAAAACGCCGAATCAATCCACCCCGTAATTCGGCGAATTTCGGCACGGCCTTTGGGCGTTTCACCCATCAGGTTCACAATCGGTGCAATTTCATTTAAGTATTCACAGATCGCATTGTGTTGGGTTAACACATCTCCCTCCGGTTCTACCAACACCGGCAAATCACCAATCGGATTGAGTTTTAACAACCCTTCCCGTCGTTGCCACGGCACTTCATGGACCAAACCGTAAGGTATCCCTTTTTCAAACAAGACCAAACGAACCTTACGCGAGAAAGGACACAACGGAAAATGATACAATGTCCGGCGTTCAAAAGCGGTCATTTTGTACTCCTTTTGCGGACAGTCCGTTTCGGACGTTTACCGGCGGCAGAACGGGATAGAGACCGTTTAGGTTTCGCCCCCGTTAAAGTTTGAACCGCCGTTGCTAACTTATCAGAAGGTGACTCCGGCAATCCCAGTCCCAGTTTTTCCAATCCCGGGCGCGTATCCTGATGCGGATGCGCCAACAATTCCCGCAAGTGTTCCACAATGTTATCCACCGTGCAGTTTTCCTGCAACAATTCAGGGATGACTTCTTTATCGGATAACAGGTTCAACAGGTTCACAAACCGTATTTTTAACAATCGGCGAGCAATCATACCGGTCAAGGGACTGACTTTATATGCAATCAGATGCGGTACACCGGCCATAGCCAATTCAATACTGACCGTTCCGGAGGCCGCCAACGCCACATCAGAAGCCGCAAATGCATCATATCGTTCCGTTTCCCCCATCACAATCGCGTGCGGAATCTGCCATCCGTTCAGGGCTTCTTGCACCCGCGGGGCTACTGTCTGAACGGTCGGAATCACAACGTACAGGTTCGGGACATACGCTTGCAACTCTTCCACCGCAGCCCGAAAGACAGGCAACAGATATTTGATCTCATTACGCCGGCTGCCCGGCAACAGGCATAGCACCGTTTGATCCGGACGTATTCCGTATTTACGCCGAAATGCCGCCCCGTTTCCACGATCCGCCCCACCTTCTACAACCGGATGACCGATAAACGTCGTTGGCATACCGTACGGTTCAAAGTATCGGGCTTCATCGGGCAACAGGCAAAATAAATGATCCACGAATTGGCCAATCTGCTTGGCACGTCCTTTCTTCCACGCCCATACCTGAGGGGCCACACAATGCACATGCGGACGAGTATATCCCGCCGCCTTTAACCGTTTATGTACCCTGGCCGAAAAACTATAACTGTCAATGGTCATCACTATGTCCGGTTGCACGGCCTGTATATCCGCCACAATCGCATCCAAGTGTTTCAAAATTTTCGGAATGCTGGGAACAACTTCAAAAAAACCCATGACCGCCAAATCCCGAATATCAAACAGGCTGGTCAATCCTTCGCGTTCCATGCTTTCACCGCCAACACCGTAAAAGGCCACCCGATGTCCCATTTGCGCTTTCAACGCACGCATCAGGCGCGCGCCCAATAAATCCCCCGATGACTCACCCGCAATCAAATAGACTTTCAACGGTTTCATGGTTTGACCCCCATCACAAAAATCCCCAACTTGTTTGCCAACGAGATAACTTGATCCATACCGGCAATCAAGGCAGATCCGGCTTCCACCGCAACACCTTTGAACCCCGCGTCATACAGAGCCTGTATGGTGTCCGGACCAATAGTCGGTAAATCCACACGACGATCTTGTTGCGGTTTGGCCACTTTAATCAACACACCCCCGCCCCCTTTTCGTTTTAAGGTTGCCGAACGCCGAATCAAAGCCGCTGTTCCTTCAATACCCTCTAGGGCCAAGACCAATCCGTGTTGTACAATCACGGCCTGACCGACATCAGCCTGCCCCAATGTTTTGGCCACATCAAACCCGCGTGCCATATCCCGTTTATCTTGTGCGTTGGGTTGCACCCGCCCGTATACACCGATCGGTGCCACTAATTCGGGAACCAACGTATCTGCGCCAACCACGTGGAAACCATACGATTCGGCTGCCTGTACGATAATTTCCAACAAATGGTTATCGCCCAATAACTGAAACCCAACCCGTGCCAACAAGCATAATGCCCGGCCGTCCGGCCAAATTTCAATCAATGACGGCCGTCGCACACCGCCGATAAAGACAAGATCACGCACCCCGGCCCGCTTTAACAAGCGAATGGCCCGTCCCACCGCACCGACACGCACCAATGCACCGCCGGCTTGCTTGACCCATACAGGATCCGCGTGTCCTTTCAGGCCCAACACAAACACGGATCGCCCCTGACTCCGGCAAGTCTCGGCAACGGCGCGAGGTAAAGCCCCGTTTCCGGCGATAATTCCCAATGTTTGTGTGTGTTTTTTCATATCAATCCGGTTGTAAAATGTTATTTTTAGATGGGTTCTTTACGAAAGACACCACTTTTTGCACCAACGGGTTATTCCGATACGTTTCATTTTGTTCTACTTCGGCCAATCGTTCGGCAAACAAGCGGGTATCCCGTTTATTAAATAGGACTTTATAAGCCTGTTGCAAGGTGAAAATATCTTCCTTATCCACACCGGCCCGTTGCAACCCGATCAGGTTTAAGCCCGACAGGCCACTCCGACCGCCCCCTATGACCAATCCATAGGGAATCACATCGCGGGCAATCCCGGCCATACCGCCAATCATCGCCCCTTCCCCGATATGTGTAAATTGCAAAACCGCCGCCAAGCCACCGATAATCGCTCGGTTTCCAACCTGAACATGACCGGCCAGGGTAGCGTTATTGCTCATGACAATATCGTCACCTAAAATACAGTCATGGGCAATATGACTGGCCACCAAAAACAAGTTGCGGTTGCCGATTGTTGTGATTTTATGATCCACATCAGATCCGACATGCGCCGTTACATGCTCACGGAACGTGTTATCGTCCCCGATGTTCAATACAGCATCCGGTGCATTACTGCGTTTATGTTGCGCCAACAAGCCCAAAGCGGCAAACGGATAAACGGTATTACGTTCACCCATTGTCGTATAACCGTCCACGACCACATGCGACATCAAGCGTGTATCTCGGCCGATTTTCACATGCGGACCGATCACGCAAAAGGGACCGACAACAACGCCATCGGCCAACTCAGCCCGAGAATCTACGATTGCAGTTTGATGAATATCAATCATGGGGGAGACTCCTGTTATTGTTTTTTCAAAACCATCGCACTGAATACGGCTTGAGAGACCAACCGGCCATCCACATACGCTTCACCGCGAAATTTGAATACATTACGCACCGTTTGTTCTTTTTTGACATGGAATTCCACAACATCGCCGGGGATAATCGGTTTGCGAAATTTAACTTCATCCACGGTCATAAAAAACACACGACACCCGTCCCGTTCTTCGGGCGGAAAAGACAACATCGCCACCATCCCCGCCGTTTGCGCCATCGCTTCTACCTGCAACACCCCGGGCATAATCGGATTACCGGGAAAATGGCCTTGAAAAAACGGCTCATTAACCGATACATTTTTAATCCCGATACCGGAAACACCGGGCACCACATTTTTCATCCGATCAACCAATAAAAACGGATACCGATGCGGCAACATCTGCATAATCTCCGCAATGCGGACTTCGGCAATGGTTGCGACGGGTTGTTCTGATTTTTCTTCTAACATTTATTATCCTTTCTTAAACCGAGACAAAAAGGTCTGTGCCCAAACTTTCCATGAAAACCGCGGTTTACCTGTCGGTGTATGTGTCAATTTTTTAACGGCCAACACCTGACGCATAAAATCCTTGTGCGGTACCGCCGGTGATCCCAACAAAATACTGCCCGGTTCTACCGCCGACATCACACCCGACTGTGCCCCGATTTGCGCCCCCGTGCCCACCTGTAAATGACCGGCAAAGCCGGACTGCCCGCCCGCGACAACAAAATCACCGAACGTGCAACTGCCGGCGATACCGACCTGTGATACCAAGACACAACAGCGACCCAACTTGACATTATGTGCCACTTGGACCAAGTTATCAATGCGTGTCCCGTCACCGATGACGGTATCCCCCATCGCCCCGCGATCCACACATGTGGACGATCCGATTTCTACATCATTACCGATGATCACACGCCCCAGTTGCGGCACCTTTTGCGGCCCTTTTTCCGGCGACATGGCAAAGCCAAACCCATCTTGACCCACATGACACCCCGGATAGATGTACACTTTATGACCGGCCACGCAATGGGAGACCGTTGCATTGGCCCCCACCGTACAGGCATCCCCCATTTGTACACCTTCTTCAATGACGGCGTTCGGATGGATATGACACCCGGCCCCTAATTTAACATGCGGCCCGATATACGCCCCGGCCTCTATCCGGCACCCCGGCCCCAATTCGGCCGTTTCGTCAACATAAGCCCGTTCTGAAACACCGGCCTGCACTTGACGCGGATAAAAAGCCGATGCCACCAACCCATACGACCGATGAGCATCAACCGCTATCAAAGCGATACACCCTTCAGGTACATAGGATAAAAACTTTTCCGGCACAATAACGGCCCCCGCTTTGGTGGTCTTTAACACCTCTCGGGCTTTGGGGATAAAGGCCCATGAAACATCATCCGGACCGGCCGTTTCCAACCCGGCCACGTCCCGAAACACACGGGACGTATCGGCATGTTTCGGGGCCATCACTTCACCGACACGGACGATTTGATCTAAAGTTAAAGACTCTACCTTGTGGAAAAAGCGGGGGTCAGCCATCTTATTGTCCCCCTGCCGTCAGTTGGATTGTCGCAGGGTCCGGATAGGCCACCGGTTGAACTTTATCATTCAACGCTTTAATAAAAGCATCGGTCAAATCGGCTTTATCCCCCGAATAAACCGTCATTTCTTTATTCAATACCACACCGGCACCGGCTTTTTTTGCCACAGCATTCAAAGCCGCTTCTACATCCGATTGCAGCTGTTCCGCCACGATTTGAGAAGCCGCCGCGATTTGTTGTTGACGCGCGACACGCTTTTGTTCAAATTCAATGACCTTTTTTTGTAAAGCCAAGGCCTTTTTCTTGAACTCGGTTTCACTCAATTTCCCTTTCTTTTCGGCCAATTCTTTATCTTCTTTTTGCAAATTGCCCTTTTCCAGCCCCAGTTGCGCTTCTAATTTTTCCAAATATCCGTTTTGCGCATCAAAGATGGATTTATACGCCACGGCTTCCTGACGCACACGGTTAAAGTCAATCACCATGGTTTTCGTACCGCAGCAAACCATGCGACACAGGCATACCGAAACCAATACCGCCGCCACAAAAGCACCGGCTAATACAGCCACTTTCTTTTTCCGGCCACATCCGCAACCGCACCCACATGTTTCTTGTTTCACTTTTTCGTTTACCTTAATCATTTTCTAAAATCCTTTCCCAAAATTTAAACGAAAGACCCTTGTTTTATCATGATCGGCCTTCATGATCGGGTATGAGAAATCCAAATTAATCATACCCAGCGGCGATTGCCACAGGATACCAGCCCCCGCCGCCAATCGCGTTTTTCCCGAATACTCCATCGTTGCCCGATTATAGTTATCCGGTTTGCCAATCCACCCGGCATCCGAAAAGACTTTACCTTTGATACCCAGTTCTTTCGGAAGACCAAGCGGGAATACCAATTCCGCCGTAGCCGTTGCATACCACATGCCACCCAAGGAGTCATCAGTATCCCGATCCCGGGCACCGACACCCCCGTATTCAAACCCGCGCAAAGAAACATCACCCAAAAAGTAGCGATCATTGATACGTACATCATCACCACCCCAGCCCCACATCCGGCCACCGTCTCCCCGCAACGACAAGACAACTTCTTCCGCCACCGGGAAATACCGAATGCCTGTGATATTCACCCGCACAAATTTAGAGTCACCCCCGATACCCGCTACATCTACACCCAAAGACGTATAATATCCCGTGGTAGGATTGATACGACTGTCGCGGCCGTCATAAATCAATTCCTGCCCGATCAAAGATACAACGGTCTTCCCCTTTTGTTCTTTAATGTAAATGGAGGCATCACTGTCAATATCATTGACATCATCTTGACGCAACGTATAACGGGCCGTATGACGCAGTTTGTCGGTATAATCCCATCCGAGCCGTACCGTCCCCCCGACAGACGTATAACTGTACGAGCTGGAATCACTGTTATCCCGCGTATTGCGGAATAAATCCACTCCGGCGGTCAGGTTTTTATCCATAAAATACGGATTGGTTAAACCAACGGTATATTGCGTTTCCTTTTGCGACAACATGGCGTTAATACCCAAAATGTTGCCCGTTCCCAACAGGTTGCGTTCCTGAATCCCCGTTTCAAACATCATACCGTCATACGATGACCAACCGATACCGATACTGAATGCCCCAGTGGATTTTTCCGCCACATCTAACACAACATCCGCCCGATTCGGATCGGATGTCGGTTGCGTTTGCATATCTACCCGACCAAAGTAATCCAAGTCTTCTACCCGTTGTTTAGACCGCCGCAACTTGGCCGCATTAAAGGCATCGCCTTCTTTAATCCGAAACTCGCGCCGAATGACCTTATCCAACGTCCGAGAATTCCCTGTAATCCGAATTTTGTTGATATAAACCTTGGGGCCTTCGGTAATACGAAACACAATGTTCATCGTTTGAGTAGCGTCATCTTTTTGATAATCCGGTGTTATTTCCACAAACGCATACCCTTGATTTTCAATTTCTTGCGTCAAGGCATTGACCGTTTCATCTACGCGGGAAACATCAAAATAATCCCCGGCCTTAAAATCAATCAAAGCATTTAATTTTTCTTTGTCTTTATATTCGGGTAAAGAAACACTGATGGTCGGCGTTCCGAACCGATACCGTTTTCCTTCGTCCACATCAATGTTGATGACAAAACCGGACCGATCCGGCAGCAATTCCGCCATAGCGTTATTGATTTTGAAATCCACATACCCTTTTTCCAAGTAGAATCGCCGCAACAATTCCTGATCATAGTTTAACCGATCGGGATCATACGTATCCGTAGATGATAAAAAGCGATACCAGGCTTGCTCTTTGGTCATCATTTTATCCTGTAAATCGGATCCCGAAAAGGCTTGGTTGCCGGTGATGTTGATTTTTTTCACCAGGGTTTTATGACCTTCATCAATTTCAAACACAATATCCACACGATTTTGGTCTTTATCAATAACCTTGGGTGTTACGGTTGCATCAAAACGCCCGTTGCGCTTGTACACCTCCACCAAACGCGCCGCATCACTTTGTACTTTACGTTGCGTATAAACCATGCGTGATTTTAACAACACTTCCGTCTTTAAAATATCATCGCTTAACGCCTTGTTGCCTTCAAAGTACACCGTATGTACAATCGGATTTTCTTTGACCTTGATGTAGACCACCCCTTTTTTCATTTGAATATCCACATCGGAAAACAAGCCCTTTGAAAACAGTGTCTTGGTGGCCGCATCTAAATCCGCATCCGTAATATTCTGTCCCTTTTCCAAGTTCAAGTAATCCATCACGGTGGCATTTTCAATCCGCCGCGTCCCTTCAATGGAAATGTCTTTTAGCCGCGCGGCCAACGCCGGTGATACCAAAGCCGAACACACCAATAAGCAAGCGATTTGTTTTTTCATCCGAATATCCTTTGCACCAAGCGGGGAATATCCAAAAAGAACGTATACCCGACAATCCCCATCAAAATACTAAATCCAACCCACATCAGGGTATTTTGCAATTTTTCCGTCAATGGTCTCCTGCGAACGGCTTCTATCGCATACAACGTCAAATGCCCCCCGTCCAGCAACGGAATCGGCAGCAAGTTCATCAATCCGATCGCCACGGATATATTGGCAATAAAGACAATCAACGACAGGAACCCGCCCCGCATCGCATCGCCCGATGCTTCCGCTATACCCAAAGGCCCACGCATTTCCTTGGCCGGCCGATGCTGTGTTAACACTTGCCACAGGTAGGTCAGTGAATCTGTCGTCATCATACAGACATCCTTCACAGACCGCTGAAAGGCCTCTATCAACCCTACATCTTGGGGTTCGGAAAACTCGCGCCGGACCGAATAGCCCAACATCGGATAGTCATAGCCGTCCATATAGTGCGGCATAGCCGTCACCTCCATAAGTTGTCCGTTGCGTTCAAAGCGAATCTGTAAAGACTTGCCGAACTCGGTTACCCGTACAATCCGTTGTACTTCGGGAAAAGTCTTAATGTCTTGTCCGTTGATATTGACAATGCGATCCCCGGGTTGCAAGCCGACTTCCTGTGCCGCCGAATCATCCAAGACTTTATCCACAATCGGGGCCCACTCACTGGTTCCGGCAAAAAACAAAACACCCGTCAAGACAAACACGGCAAAGACATAGTTCATCGCCGGTCCCGCAAAGATAATGATGGCCCGCTTCCATAACTTTTGCGCCATAAACGTAAACGGCCGCATGTCCGGCGGTACCGTATCGGCCGAAGATTTCGCCCCCGCCGCATCTTCATCCCCCAGCATCTTCACATAACCGCCCAAAGGCAAGGCACACACTTTCCACCGAGTCCCTTTTTTATCGGTGCGTCCCCATAATTCCCGTCCGAAGCCTAAGGAAAAATCCGTTACACGAACACCACACCACCGCGCCGCGCAAAAATGGCCCCCTTCATGAACAATGACGACCAAAGATAGCACAAAAATAAAACCGAACACATACGCCAACGGCATCATCATGTTCACAATTTCATAAATTGTAAAAGAAATTTGATGTATCATACTCATGAAAAAAACCACCCATTGTTATCAAAAGCCAACACTAACGCCGCCGCCATGGACGCAAACATCAGGCCGTCCACTCGGTCAAACAATCCCCCATGGCCGGGGATCAGATTGCTGGAATCTTTCAAGCCCAACCGCCGTTTAATCGCCGATTCAAAGAAATCACCGGCCTGAGAAATAACGGCCAAAATACCAGCCGAAACAATCAGCTTGCCAAACGAATCGGAACGTTCCATCAGATTATTTGCCCGTAAATACCACCCGAATACGCAGGCAGTACCCATGGCAAACAAGACGGCTCCGATTAAACCGGACCAGGTTTTTTTAGCACTGATTTTCGGGGCCAGTTTAGGTCCCCCCACCGTCCGGCCCACGACATAACCGCCGATATCCGTTGCCCACACCACAAAGATCAGCCACAAAACGATTTCGGTACTGACACTTTCATTCACATAGTAAATATACCCCAGCGACAAAATCGGCACGCAAATATACGGGACACCCAAGGAAAAACGCAGATTCCGAGACAGAGCATAAACCGCCGCCGTTCCCACTAAAATCAACCACAATACAAATGTCGGATTGCCTTCGGCCATAAACGCCGCCAAGCCCGCCACCAACGCAATAATCAGTTGGCAAGCACTACCGGATCGTTTGAACATCGTACCCCATTCCCAGGCCAATCCCGTCCCGAATGCGGCCAACAAAATAGGATACAGCGGAATGTTATAGTCTTCGTACGCCACACGCCCGTAAATAATCGGCCCCAACACCACCGGTATCAGAATTAAAGCCGATATCATGCGCAAAAACAGATTTGAATGCATATCATAACCCTTTCATTTTTGAAAGTACTATTGCAGATTTCAAAGTGTTTGTCAAGCACTTCCGGGCACAAAACGAAAAAAACCGTTTAAACCACCCGTCAGCATAAAAAAAGTGTTGCGTGGAAAAATAAGATATGCTATAATGAAGCGTAGAGAAATTACTTTATGGGGAAAATGAAATGAAATTCTTATCAAAAGCGAAGTCATATTTTTACGCACAACGCGCCCGCAGGAATGCGCGCGCAGAATCCGGTCGCAGTATGGTAGAAATGCTGGGTGTTTTGGCGATTATCGGGGTGATAACGGTGGGGGCGATGATCGGCTATCGTTATGCCATGGAACGTATTATGACCAACAGTATCATTACCGGTGTTCGGGCGCGGGCCGTCGTGATCGGTCAGCAACGGGTGCTGGGGCAGCCCTTGAACTTGTCAGAGTTTCACCCGGATACGGAAAAGGATCTCATTTACGGCCATTTTGAAGTCAAGGCCTTTAACAACTATGTGTATGACGGTGAAGAGAGGCAAGCTTTGGAAGTGTATAACATTCCCAAACGCGTTTGTGAAAAGATCCAAGATACCGAATTCCCCGATGATCACATCACCTTGGTCAACGAGGAAGAAGTAGGTGATACGCCCAAACCCTGTATCCCCGACGGCCCCACCGAAAACACCGGTGGTATCCATGATGCCGGCGATTACTTCACCGCCGAATACCATAATACCGTCACTTTCGTCTTTATGGATATGGATCTGGAAGATGTAGAATGCGACCGCAATGAGCAATGTGCCCCCTGTCACTTCTGCAGTGATGGTTTCTGTACCCCTGATGAAAACGGCGCACATTGTGGCGGACCGTCCGGCGGTTGTTGTATGGGTGGCCGATGTCTGCCCCCGGAAAGTCCAGAATGCAGATGTATTAGCACCTATGGTGATGATCCCTTGGATAGGGCCTATGCCTGTTGCTTACAAGGTTATACCGAAGGGACGCAAGCGTGGACATGCTGCCTAAATCCCGATGACGCGGTATGCCAAGAACCGGCAGATAAATGCGCCGGACAGACCTGCAGTGATTGCATGCGTTGCGATTCCGATTCAGGTACCTGTGTTTTGGATGCCGCACAAAACGACCAACCCTGTGGCAGCAACGGATGTTCTGTCTGCAAAAACGGATCGTGCCTAAATAAAATGACTCAGATAACAATGTGCGATGGCACACAAGAAAATTGTTGCCCCCTGACCGCCACCTGTACCGATGAAACAGATTGTCCCATAGAATGTACTGAAACACCGGGAATATGTCAAAAGTGTGATACCACCACCGGAAAGCTGGTACCCGATAAGGAGGGCGAGTCCTGTGGCACGTGTGGTACCTGTACCAACGGGGAATGTCAAGAGCAGACGAAAACGGTCACCACTTGTTCGGGTGAACGGACGTGTTGCATGGATGATCCCACCTGTCAGGACGAAACCGATTGCCCCTGCGATCCCGCCTGCGGAACGTGCGAACGATGCGTCTCGGGGGTTTGTCAGACGGATTCATCTATACCCGGTTGCGGGGGTGGGTGTCCGAACGGATGTGGCGAATGCGAAGTCTGTGAAAACGGGACTTGTGTTCCGGATATGACTCTGCCGGGATGTACGAAATGCAACGCCGATGATGAATGCCCAAACTGTCAACTTTGCGATTCTGCAACCGGGAAATGTCAAGCTGTTCCTAATGGCAACATGTGTGGTGATTGTAAAGCTTGTCAAAACGGGCAATGTGTTGATGCAGGAACAACGGTCATTACAAAATGTGATAGAACAACCGCAAACTGTTGTAGCTGGAATGGCACACACACGTGTGAAGATGAAACCGGTTGTTGTGAAACAAACGACGATTGCAATAAAGAAAATTGTGAGACGTGCGATACGGAAACCGGCAAGTGTAAACAAAATAAAATGGAAACCGTGTTGACGGATTGTGATGGAACAACCCGGACATGTTGCACGGCACGTGGTGAAACATGTAAAGCGGCAGATTGTCAAGACTGTCAGGTTTGTACGTACACAGCTCCGGACACAAAAATAGACGATGATGAAGAAACACATTGTAGTGCCCTTTTGACATGCACATCGGGAAAATGTCCCAAAGAATATGTACAAACGATAACCATTTGTCCTGAAAGTATCGGCTGCATTTGTCAAAAACCATTTGTGACAATAACGGGATGTATTAAAGAATAGGAGTTAACATGAAAATACGGTTTTATATCTTTTGCATAGTGTGTACTTGTCTGACTTACTCTCCGGCTTCTGGCAAGTGGGCCAAGTTTTCGGACTATTCAAACGGTGTCGGATGTAAAGGATACTGTACGCAAGATTCGGATTGTAATGACGGACAATGCCATGTTTGTGATACGAAGAGCCACATCTGTAAAAAAGGTTCTAAATATGATGGAAAAGACTACGATACGTACGAAAAATGTAAGTGTGTCAGTCGTAAACGCGAGTGGGCCACAACAGAAAACAAGTGTTGCCCCAAAGGCGAGTATAACTCTGATGGCCATTGTTGCAAAAAAGATAATAACGATGATACAAAAACGGAAATATGGTGTGAAACAGCACAAAAATGCCAATCCAAAAAAGAAAGTTGTTGTTCCGACGCAAAGGATGGGACAGACGTCAATGGAACAATGACGGAAGCATGTTGTAAAGCCGCCAACGGTTCTGTTACCAGTTACGGTTGTTGCTCTGCATCGGGTGACGGTAAGGATGTTAAAGGTACGTTCACGGAAGCATGTTGCAACGCCATTGGCGGTACGTGGAAAAACAATGAATGCTCATTCAACTGTACGCAATTCTATACCGCAGCGTGCTGCCGTGCTGATGGTGGAACCCCGTACAAGAATAACACTTTCTGTTGCTCGAGTCCGTACGTTGTATCGGGGGATTGTTGTACATATCGCGATGGTCCTTTGGCAGGGTGGTGTGGTGGCACTAGCAAGCCTATACAAGAGAGATAACCCGCTGTTATATCTTCGGTTGATTAACTCTGAATTTTTGTCATCTTCGGGCTTGACCCGGAGATCCAGGAAAACATAAGGTCTTCTTTTGTCCTGGATTTCCGCTTTCGCGGGAATGACAATAGAAAAAAAACGGGAAATGACAAAAGAGAGAAATTGGGAATAGCAATAGAAAAAAAACGGAAACGACAATAGAGAGAAATCGGGAATGACAAAGGAAAAACACGCGAATGACAACACTCACAAGGTGTGCGACAACGTCCCTATGGGCGACATTCTCTCGGCGTTGTTGACAACCTAACCATTTTGTGGCCGTTCTGAAAATGCGACAATTTTTTGATGATCGTACATAAAAACGCCGGGGAAATCCCCGGCGTTTCGGATAACGGATTGGGCCTTAATACATGCCGCCCATACCGCCCATGCCACCCATACCGGCGGCACCGGCACCGTGATCGCAACAGCCTTTTTCTTCCGGCTTGTCCGCCACCATGGCTTCGGTTGTAATCAACAACCCGCCGATGGAAGAGGCCCCTTCCAAAGCCGTCCGCACCACTTTGGTCGGATCAATAATGCCCGATTGGAACATGTCGGTGTATTCGCCTTTTTGCGCGTCATAACCTTCTGTCATCCGACCGGTTTCCAGCAATTTTCCGACAATCACGGATCCGTCAACGGCGGCATTGGCCGCAATCTGACGCAGCGGAGCCTGCAAGGCTTTACGGATAATTTCTACCCCGACCCGTTGATCATCATTTTCGGGTTTGACGGTATCTAACGCCTTGGTCGCATACAGCAACGCAACACCACCGCCCGGAACAATTCCTTCTTTCACCGCAGCCCGTGTCGCATGCAAAGCATCATCCACACGATCTTTCTTTTCTTTCACTTCCAATTCGCTGGCCCCGCCGACTTTAATCACGGCCACACCACCGGACAATTTCGCCAACCGTTCTTGCAATTTTTCACGGTCGTAATCGGATGTTGTATCTTCAATTTGTTGTTTGATTTGAGCCACCCGATTTTTAATTTCATCGGAAGATCCCGCCCCATCCACAATGGTCGTATCATCTTTGGTAATTGTAACGGACTTGGCCGAACCCAACGTTGCCAAAGTAACATCTTCCAACTTCATACCCAAGTCGGCCGATACCACCGTCCCGTTGGTTAAAATGGCAATATCCTGCAACATCGCTTTGCGGCGATCGCCAAAGCCCGGAGCCTTGACCGCACAGATCTTCAAACCACCGCGCAGTTTATTCACCACCAACGTGGCCAATGCTTCACCTTCAATGTCTTCGGCAATAATCAACAACGGACGGCCGGTTTGAATCACCGCTTCCAAAATAGGCACCAACGGTTGCAGGTTGGATAGCTTCGCTTCGTTGATTAAAATATACGGATTA
Organism: uncultured Alphaproteobacteria bacterium; assembly: GCA_934202735.1. GTDB lineage: Bacteria > Pseudomonadota > Alphaproteobacteria > CAAHEQ01 > UBA3637 > CALXZG01. Next base: position 112,878 of record CAKPYH010000003.1, read on the forward strand.
TCCAATTCGGCAATCATCTTTTCCGGATTGGTGATAAAGTACGGCGATAAATAGCCGCGATCAAACTGCATCCCTTCCACAACGTCTAATTCGGTATCCATCCCTTTGGCATCTTCAACGGTAATGACACCTTCGTTGCCCACTTTTTCCATGGCACGAGCAATATAATCGCCGATAGAAGAATCACCGTTGGCCGAAATTGTACCGATTTGCGCAATTTCCGCAGACGTGGAAATCTTTTTGGAACGGGCTTTCAGGTCCGCCACCACCGCTTCGGTCGCCATATCAATACCGCGTTTTAAGTCCATCGGGTTCATACCGGCCGCAACAGCTTTGCAGCCTTCTTTGATAATCGCTTGAGCCAAAACGGTAGCCGTTGTGGTCCCATCACCCGCCACATCGTTGGACCGAGAGGCCACTTCGCGCACCATTTGAGCTCCCATGTTTTCAAACTTATCCGCCAATTCAATTTCTTTGGCAACGGATACACCGTCCTTGGTAATTTTCGGCGCGCCGTAAGACTTACCCAACACAACATTCCGTCCTTTGGGACCCAAAGTGGCCTTGACCGTGTCGGCCAACAGATCCACACCCCGCAACATCTTTGTGCGTGCGTCGGTTCCGAATTTGATTTCTTTTGCTGACATACTTGATTCTCCTTATTCCAAAATGCCTAAAATTTCGTTTTCTTTCATGATCAACAGGTTTTCACCGTCAATTTTGATTTCCGTACCGGACCACTTGCCAAACAGAACGCGATCGCCTTCTTTCAAGGTCATCGGCACCACTTTGCCGTCTTCATCGCGGGAACCCGGTCCCACCGCCACCACAATCCCTTGCGATGGTTTTTCCTTGGCTGTATCGGGAATAATCAACCCGCCGGCCGTACGATTTTCTTCTTCAACGCGCTTTAAAACAACGCGATCTAACAAAGGTTTAAATTTCATTTTTTGACTCCTTATTTTATATTACCTTAGTTTTCTGATGTATCACATAGTATGCTTTAACCCGATTGTCAAGACATACGTTTTCATTATTTGGGATCTCCATAGCGATTGGGCCCCGGCGTACCCGGCAAAGCCAAAAAGACCAGCCAAACAATGAGCATAATGAAATATACAAGCATCCCCACAACAGCGAGAATGAGAAACGCCATAAGTCCTGTTTTGGTCGCTAACCACACGAAAGCCCAGCTTCCCAGCACCACAAAGTATGGGGAAAAAGCAAACCAAGCACTCTTGCCACGATCATGAAACCGACGCACCCACACCGCCAGGCCCGGAAAAATATTTGCCACCGCAAACAATAGAAGCGCAATACTCAGGCAAAAAGCAGCATGCACCCACATCAACGCAGCGAACAAGCTCATAAATTGAATACATAAACTAATTAGGAAATACGCCAACACCGGCCACCAGTATTCGGCCCGTGTCGATCGGCCACGCCACACAAATGAATTTTTCCAATAAGACAGATAGGCTTGTTTGAACGATACGGCCGGTTTCTCCGATCCGGCTTGTTCCATCAGTTTGGCTTTGGCATCGGTGAATTCCTGTTCACTTAAAATGCCTTCTTGTTTTAATTGATGCAATTTTTCAATTTGGTCCACTGTATTCATCATTATTTCCTTTCTTAATCATTCATATACTGACGACCGGAACGCCAATAATCATAGCCCGTCATGACGGTGAGTACCGCCGCCCCCCACAAAGCCACAGACCCGATCCATGTCCACAAAACGGCCCAACTGCCCGAAAACTGAGGCTGAGCCACCATCAACACGGGCATAGCCACCATTTGACAAGCGGTTTTCCACTTGGCCAAGCGGGTGACGGGACAGCCAACTTTAATCTCGGCCAAAAACTCACGCAACCCCGACACCAAAATCTCACGGCACAAAATAATCACGGCCGACAAGATATTCAACACACCGAACACGGTATCCGGTTCACCGAAACGGCGTGAAAAGGCCATCATTAACAATAAGGCCCCGACCAATAATTTGTCCGCAATCGGATCTAAGACCCGCCCGAAACGCGACAGTTGATTCAAATGCCGGGCCAAATAGCCGTCCATATAATCCGTAATGCCCGCCAAAGCAAACAGAACAACACCTACCCAAGCCCAGGCCGGGTGAAACCGCGTTAAAAAGAATGTCGCCACAATTGCCGGAATAGCCCAAATACGCAACCGGGTCAACAAATTCGGAATATTGATTCGTTTTTGAGCCACCGCATTGACTTTTCGGACCGAAGTCTGAACAGCGGACATAGGACATTTTATCTTATTTTTTAATGACTTACTTGCTTTTTTACGTTTCATTTCGTATTTCCTTTCTTGATTCTCATTCTTTATATAACCTATCCGTGATAAAAAGTATAGATTTTTTTTGCAATTTTTTCATTTATTCCCGGGACACGCATCAACTGAGCCACCGAGGCCCCCGCAATCTCACGAGCAGACCCGAAATGCAGCAGCAAGGCTTTCTTGCGTTTGGCCCCGATTTCATCAATATCGGTCAGCGATTCGTGCAACATATTCTTGGCCCGCCGCGCCCGGTGTGTCGTAATCACAAAGCGATGCGCTTCATCCCGCAACCGTTGCAACAGGTGAATCAAATCCCCCCGATAGTCCAAGTGAATCGGCGTATCCGGTTTCGTCCCCAAGAAAAATGTTTCCAAGCCGGCATTGCGTTTTTCCCCTTTAGCAATCGCCAAGACCGCTATCTGTTCCAAATGTAAATCGTGCAAAATATCCGTAACGGCCGATAATTGCCCTTTACCCCCGTCAATCAACAAGGCATCGGGTAAATCATGTTCCGTGATACCGCGACTGAGCCGGCGCAACAGCACTTCCCGCATCATACCAAAATCATCATTGGTATGTGCCCGTGTCCCATCAATGTTAAAGCGGCGATACAAATCTTTTTGAAACCCATCGGGTGTGGCCGCCACCATGGCCCCTACGGCAAATGTGCCTTGCAGATGACTGTTATCATAAACTTCAATTTTATTCAAGATCGGTACCTGCAACAACTGTCGCAACTCTTCCCAAGTTTCACGCTTGATGGTGTCCGCTTGAATATGTTGATGGTAGGATTGTTCGGCATTCTGTACCGCGGTATCGGCCAATTTACGCCGTCCGCCCCGCAAGTTGCGCCGATAAATAATATGCACCGGAAAACCCGCCCGTTCAGACAAGGCCGCCGCTACGCCGCCGGGAACCATATCGGACAAGATAATTTGCCGGGGCGGTGGTACCCGATCATAAAACTGCATTAAAAAGGCCGTTAAAATATCACCGGTATCCGCATCATTCAAGCGGCTTAAGAAATGGGCTGCATTGCCTTGCGCATGACCGGAACGGTAAAAAAAGACCTGAATGCAGGCCGTATCCCCTCGGCGATACAGGGCCACAATATCCGTGCCGGTCAAGATGGCTTCGGAATCCGTGGTTTGAATCCGATTGAGTGCCGCCAATTTATCGCGTATCACGGCGGCCTGTTCATATTCCTGACGGGCCGATAAATCCTGCATTTGCCGGGCCAAATCATCTTGTAAAGTCAGGCGTTCACCCCGTAGAAAGGCGCGTGCTTGTTCCACGCGCGTGCGATAGGCTTCGGCCGAAATGCACCCGACACACGGCCCCGCACACCGCCCGATTTGATACAGCAGGCACGGACGGGTCCGATTACGAAACAGTGCTTCATTACAAGTGCGCAAGCCAAAGATCTTTTGTAATTCTTTGACCGTTTGCGTAACGGCCAGTCCGGATGGAAAAGGCCCGAAATAATCCCCTTTCACCGACCGATTTCCCCGATACTTCACCAAGCGCGGTGTTTCTTCCTGTGTAATTAAAATGTACGGATAACTCTTGTCATCTTTCAACAAGATGTTATAATACGGGCGAAACTGTTTAATCAAATCAGATTCCAAAATCAAGGCTTCGGCTTCACCCGCCGTCTCAATCGTAATCACATCGGCCACCCGGGAAACCATTTGCCGGATACGCGGGGTCAGGCGATCCGTGTGCGTGTAGTTTGTCAACCGTTTTTTCAAATTCTTGGCCTTACCGACATACAAAACCGTTCCGTCTGTCGCCAACATCCGATACACGCCCGGCCGTTCGGAAACGATCGGCAGTTTGTTATGTATCACATGTGCACCGGTTTGTTCAGTCATACCCTGTATTTTACTTTTTTTTCGGGATAAATCAAGTGTATAAATTGCTTTTTTGTGTTTTTTTTGCTTGACGAGTCCCCCTTTTCGTTTTATAGTCAATCTTATGAGATTCATTTTATGTTTCATCTTGGGGTTAGTGTGGACCGTTTCGGCGGCGCACGGTTCCGTTTCGTCTTTAGTCGCAGATACGCGCAGCGGATTTATTTTGGAATCTCACAATGCCGATGAACAACGACCGCCGGCTTCTTTGACGAAGTTAATGACTCTTTATTTGACATTCGGGGCCTTGCATGACGGCTTGATTTCCATGAACGATAAATTACCCGTTTCCGAACATGCCGCCGCACAGCCTAAATCAAAAATCGGCGTTATTGCCGGCGATACCATTACCGTGCATGAAGCGATTTTAGCCTTGATTATCAAATCGGCTAACGATGTCGCCGTTGTGGTGGCCGAAGCTTTGGCCGGCGATGAAGAACGCTTTGCGGACCTGATGACCAAAACGGCGCGAACGTTGGGTCTGAATCACACAACTTTTAAAAATGCGTCCGGTCTGCATGCAGAGGGGCAGGAAACAACGGCCCGCGATATGGCCGTACTCAGTATGGCTTTGATTGAACATTATCCGGAATACTATAAATTGTTTGCCACACCTTCTTTTACCTATCGGGGACAGACCTATATGTCGCACAATGCTGTGTTGGATCAGTATGAAGGGGCAGAAGGCTTGAAAACCGGTTTTGTCTCGGCGGTCGGCTATAACATTGTTTCAACGGCCAAACAAGGCGAAAACCGATTGGTCAGTGTGGTTATCGGTGAAAAAAATCCGTCACGCCGTGATTTACGGTCCATGCGATTATTGGACAAGGGATTTCGTCAGGTGGACATTCAAAAACGCGCCCAAGCAGACGGCAGCCTGCACAGGGCTTTCAACCCGTTAAATCGCAAGGCCTTTATTGCCAAACCGCCTCGGGATATATATCGCCCGATACTGCAAGCAGGTTTAGCTTTAACGCGTCAAAAATTGCGGACACTGAAACCTGTTTCACCCCCCATCACGCAGATAGCCGCCGTGTCAGACACCGGTCCGGAACAAGGGGACGCGTGGGGTATTCAGGTAGGGGCTTTTGAAGGGCAGGATAAAGCCCGCCGAATTGCGGAAGAAGCCGTGGCTCTGTTGGGCGTTATCAACAAAGAAATTTTAACACCGCGGGCGAACAATCGTTTTTTCCGGTCCCGAATTATCGGATTTAAGAATCAAAACGAAGCTCACAATGCCTGTCGCCGCCTGAAAAATGCCAGTTGGCAGTGTTTTGCCGTGGCCCCGCGGACATAGATCAGGCCTATTGATCGGTAAAAGTGGCCCACGTCACCGGCACCGGCAGTAATTGCCACCGCGTTTCCAACGGAAAATGTGTTTGAATCATAAAAGTCGGATCAGCCAGGAAATATCTGTCATCCAATTTTTTACCCGCTTTGTCCTTAAATACCCCCGGCAGCCGCCGTTTCCGATGCTGTAAAAATCGTTGCATTGCCTGTTCGGTTTGAATGTTCAATGCCGCGTACATATCCCGGTTTCTATTCATCCAATAAGTATCCAACAATCGCCATTCATCGTTGATTTGAACGGCGTTCCAACGGGCCCGGTATCGTTCCAGAGTATAATTATTGGCCCCCCACATATCGGCCAAAACTTCCACCGCTTGGGCCCGTCCTTGATACCGAAAAGCACGGATATGTTCACCGGCATAACCGTCTATGGTTGCCGTCTTTAAGCCGGCCAAAGCGGCCAACCGCGCAAACAGATCCGCGTAATCGGCCGGTGTCCCTATCCGGGTTTGAAAGGTATCATTGGCTATCGGCGGGGGCGGGTCTTGATTACGGTTGGCATATTTAATCAAAACACGGTGGCGATAGCCGTCCCGATCCACATGGTACACTATCCAAGCCGCCAAAGCCCGGGCTTTTTGGGCGTCATCGGTCAACCCGTTCGTTAAATAAGCCACTAATTTTTGTGGTGTTTCGGCCACAGATGCAGGGGCATTTCGGGCCCGCCGATCCGCCCATGCATAATCTTCGGCCAGGGCCGAAAGACTACATATCCATACCAAAAACAGACAAAATATCTTCATCATCTCAAATCTTAGCCATAAAAAAGAAAAAAGTCAATCTTTTAACTTGAAATCCGCAGCGAAATGTGGTAAAAGAAACCATCTTGAATGAAACAAAGGAGAATTTTATGCGTCGTAAACTGATCGCCGGTAATTGGAAAATGAATGAATTAAAGGCTGACGGATTGGCTTTGGCACGGGCCGTGTTTGAAAAAGCGCACGGTGATTTGCCATTTGATGTGTTGGTGTGTCCACCCATGAGTTTGTTGGGTTTAGTGGCCGAATTACCGCACACCGTCTATATCGGGGCACAAGATGTAGCGGTCGCACCCAAAGCCGCCGGGGCGTATACCGGCGATGTATCGGCCGAAATGGTCCGTGATTTAGGGGCCACCCATACAATCGTTGGGCATTCCGAACGGCGGGCCATGCACGGTGAAACAGACGCGGTGGTACGGACAAAAGCCGAACGCGCCATCGGGGCGAACCTGACGGCCGTTATCTGTGTGGGCGAAACATTACAAGAACGCGAGGCCGGTCAAGCCATTGATGTGGTCAGAACTCAAATACGCGGTTCGGTACCGGCAACGGCAACCGCCGAAAATTGCGTGATTGCCTACGAACCCGTGTGGGCCATCGGTACGGGCAAAGTTCCGACAACGGCCGATGTAGCGGAAATTCATGCCGCTATTCGCCAAGAGCTCACCCAAGTATTAGGCGCAACCATAGCGGATCAAATGCGTATTTTATACGGCGGATCCGTCAAACCGTCCAATGCGGCCGAATTGCTGTCAGTGCCAAATGTGGACGGGGCTTTAATCGGTGGAGCCAGTTTGAAAGTTGCCGATTTTTGGGCCATTGCCGAAACTCAATTTTAAGAACAACGAAAGGAAAAAACACATGCAATCTGTTATTTTAGCCATTCACATTATGTTGGCAATTGCTATCACCATTTTGGTTTTACTGCAACGTTCCGAAGGGGGCGCTTTGGGTGGTTTAGCCGGCGGACAAGGCGCAAACGGTTTTTTGACCGGTCGTCAGGCAGGCAATTTGTTAACCAAGTTGACCGGTGGTTTCTTCGCCTGTTTTATCATTACCAGTTTGTCTTTGGTCTTGATGGCCAAAGGACCGGCCAACGCCTCGGCCAACAATCCTTTGCCGATTACAGGGCAGACACAAGTCGAAAAATAAATCGCACATAAGGGGGGAATAACATGGCCGATGTGGTATTAAACACAATAACGTTTAACAATGATAAACCGTTTGTGTTGATTGCGGGTCCGTGTCAAATGGAAAGTGAATCGCACGGCATGGAAATGGCGGCGGCGTTATCCGAATTGACCCAAAAAATGGGTATCCCCTTTGTATTCAAAGCCTCCTTTGACAAAGCAAATCGTACCAGTATCAACGGTATCCGGGGTATGGGATTAGAACGGGGTCTGCGTGCTTTTGCCGATATTAAAGCCAAATTGCATTGCGCCACATTGACCGATATTCATGAACCGTATCAATGTGCTGCGGCGGCCGAAGTGGTGGACATCTTACAAATCCCGGCTTTTTTGTGTCGGCAAACAGATTTACTCTTGGCGGCAGGCCGTACCGGAAAAATCATCAATGTCAAAAAAGGACAATTTTTAGCCCCGTGGGACATGAAACAAGTGGCGGCAAAAATCGCCAGTACCGGTAATAACAATATCTTGTTGACAGAACGCGGGACCAGTTTCGGTTATAACACCTTGGTGGTAGATATGCGGTCTTTACCGATTATGAAACACACCGGCTATCCCGTCATTTTTGATGCAACCCATTCGGTCCAACAACCGGGCGGCAATGGCGGGTCCAGTGGCGGACAACGTGAATTCGCCCCTGTTTTGGCGAATGCGGCCATAACAACGGGTATCGCCGGTATCTTTATAGAAACCCATGAAACCCCCGATACCGCCCCCAGTGACGGCCCGAATATGATACCTTTGCACGATATGCCGCGGGTGTTGGCGAAATTACAAGCTCTGGACAAATTGGTGAAAGCTCCCTAACTGTTCCATACAGGAGGGAGAAAATGACAGATATACAAGACGTATCGGCGCGGGAGATTTTGGATTCCCGCGGCACACCAACGGTTGAAACCGATGTTTTACTTTCAGATGGTTCTTTCGGACGATCGTCCGTTCCCAGCGGGGCTTCCACCGGTATCCATGAAGCCTTGGAATTGCGCGATGGCGATAAAAAACGATATAACGGCCGGGGTGTTTTGCGCGCCGTCAATGCCGTCAATACAACCATATATGATACTCTGACGGGGCAAGATGCCGCCGATCAACGGGCGATTGATGCGACTCTTATTGCCTTGGACGGCACCGAAAATAAAGAAAATCTGGGGGCAAATGCGATTTTAAGCGTGTCTTTGGCGGTCGCCCGAGCCGCCGCCGAATCGGCAAATTTACCGCTTTATCGCTACATCGGGGGTTCAAATACACATATTCTGCCCGTCCCGATGATGAATATCTTAAACGGCGGCAAACATGCCGATAATCCGATTGATATTCAGGAATTCATGATTATGCCCATCGGGGCCCCCTCATTTACCGAGGCCATTCGGATGGGAGCCGAAGTGTTTGCCGCCCTGAAAGCCTTGTTAAAACAGCGGGGTTTAAGTACAAATGTCGGGGATGAAGGCGGTTTTGCACCGGCCATCGGATCGGCCGTTGAGGCCTTGGATATGATGATGCAGGCCACCCAAACGGCCGGTTATCATGCCGGAACAGACATTGTATTTGCCCTGGACGCAGCGTCCAGTGAATTTTACGATAAAGGCCTGTACCGTCTTACCGGCGAAGGATTAGCCCTGACCGCCGAACAGTTGATCGGGTATTATGAAGACCTGATAGCCGCCTACCCTATTTTTTCATTGGAAGACGGCATGGCACAAGACGATTGGGACGGTTGGGACTTGCTGACTCATCGGCTGGGGGATAAAATACAACTGGTCGGAGATGACTTGTTCGTTACAAACACCAAACGCTTGGCCCAAGGCATTGACAAAGGTATTGCCAACGCTATACTCATCAAGGTCAATCAGATTGGCACACTCACGGAAACATTGGCTGCGGTAGATATGGCTCAACGGGCCGGATATCATGTTATCATATCGCATCGTTCGGGCGAAACAGAAGATACCACCATTGCCGACCTGGCCGTTGCAACGGGTTGCGGTCAAATCAAAACCGGCTCTTTATCCCGTACAGACCGCCTGGCCAAATACAACCGCTTGATTCGGATAGAAGAAGAATTGGCAAGCAGTGGCACTTATGCCGGCCGAACAATTTTAGGAACCTGAAACAAAAACAGGGCCGTTTCAGCCCCGCATTTCTTAAAACAGGTATTTATACCCCAAGTTGAACAGATGGCTGGTCAACCCGTCCCCTGTTTCAAAGTCATACCGTCCGGAAAATTCGTGGGCACCGGCCGTGAAGCCCAATGATCCCCCCAAAGTAAACATATTTTCCGGCAAGGCAATACTCTTGAGCCGAATAACGGTATCGGTTCCTTGAATCCGGGCTTTGGCTTTGTATTCCGTATCCCCGAAGTCATGCGTATACCGGACATGCAATTCCGGCAGCAATTCAAACCGACGGGCATAAATCGGGAAAGCCAAGCGGACTTCCAACGGGATCTGCCATGAATCCACATCAGGATTTTTAACAGCCATCAGAATCGGGGCCGTCCCTTTTTCTTTCACTTCATCCGTTGTCAGGTGGGTCCAATTCACACCGACTTTTGGGGTGACATACATCCACGGAGCCACGGCAATATCATACCCTAAAGCCATTCCGGCCCCCAAAGCCGCCGTATCATAATCGGCTTTAACCACCGTTCCGGTTGTTTCCATCTTATGCTTGGTTTTGTTGGCATTGACTACATAAGATGCAAATACATTCATAAACACCGGCGAACGCGGAGCCTGATACCGCCCATACAAACCGACACCCCATGAATCCGTATCGGCCTTTATGACTTTATTTGTCGTTTCGTAATCACCCGAAGCGTATACCCCCGACAAACCCCAGGCCCACCGACCAAACACCCGATCAACCCCAACGGCTAACCCATAGGTATCATAGTCATAACCACTGATCCCCTTATCATCATCTTGCGTCATAGAAACATAAAACGGCTTGGCCCACAAACCACCTTTATCCGTTCGGAACCGATTGGAAGCCAAACGATCCGACCCGATACTGGTCCGATTTTCACGTTGGATATAACTTCCCCGTGTCCGATCGCCGACATACGAACGATACAGGGTATCCCCGCCGGACCGTCCGTAATACGCCGATCGCCGATAAGACGAACGCACCCGGCCGTTTCGTCCCGGCAGGCTCAATCGCCGCGTATCATCCATCACACCCCAGGCTACATTTTGGAAAGTGGCAGAGGTACGCAAGGTCGCCTGAGGGGCATTGACGATTCCTTCGGGGACATACTCGGCAACGGCACGGGCCGCATCATTGACATTTGTCGCATAAAAGATGCCGTCAAACGGGCCGTGATTACCGTCCCACAGTTCGGACAAGGCACCCCCCATTGCTTGAATGTTATCGGACACACCGGCGGTGGCAAATTCTTCCGGCAACGTTGTCATATAACCGGTATTCAACCACAGGCTGTTGCCGCCCCGATTTTCAAAGCGCACATTATGCCACAAAAAAGAGGTTTCCAAAGCATCCGGAGACACATCCAAAGTCCCTGTTGCAGAGAGCAATTCGTAATCTGTATTGGCCTTTAATCCCCGTAAAATCACCCGGATTTTATCCTGCAAGACCGCATTGCCGGTAATTTTAATTTTATCATTAGACACATCGGTGGTACGCAGGTCCAACGTACTGCCCGTACCTAACTTTAAATTGGCACTGAGATTCATCTGACCGGCCGTATCCGTTTTTGCCAAGGCATCCGTAGACACACCCAACGTCCCGCCGTTCATGTTCAGGTTTCCCGTACCCCCACCGATGATCAAACGGCCACTGCCCGCATCGGTTGTTCCGTTGACCAAGAAAGTCCCACCGTTCACCACCACATCATTCGTGATTTTCAAGTTCTTCCGTTTATCTTCAGCGACGGGCTTACCCAAGTTTTTGAACACAAAAGACCCTTGATTCAAAATCAGGTTATCCATATCACCGGCCCAATCCACCGTCAAGCGTCCCCCGTTGACATTGACCGTTGTATTTTCTACCGCACCCGCTACATCTTCACGACGAATAATCTGACTGGTTTCCACATCGGACAAAATGTTCAAGGCCGTCCGGCTGCCCAACCAAAATCCTTCGGGCTTACCGTCATCGGACCCGCGGGCCCAAATGGCATGACGGGTATTAAAGGCCCCGTTTTCAACCACAACACGATCCACTTGAATGGTACCAAACGAATCCAAGGATTCGTATTTCGGAGCCACAAACACCGTCGTGTTGACGGAACTGTTTTGCCATTCACCGATGTTAGCCCGAATCAAATCGTTATCATAAACCCGAACGGACCCGGCCGTATCCAGCAACACATTGTCAGCCGTTACGGTATCCAAAACATTCAAAGTCCCGCCACCGATCAAAACCAAGTCCGTATCAAAAATGTTATCCATATTAAAGACACCGTTGTCCAAAAGGTCTAACCATACAGTCGTATTGGTGGCGCCATCGTCCTTTTTCACGGGATCATAGACACGGACATCTTTTCCCCTGAGCCGCAACCACGTATCCGATGCCAGATGGATATTCCCGTATATATCACCGTGATCTTCATTTGTTTTACCCATTTGTAATCCGCCGGTTTGAACGTAAATATCATCTACATTAACCGACCCAAGCAAACTGTTCTCTTCACTGACGGTCGGGGGTTGAAATTCCGCGCCTTCCGCCGCGTTAGCCACAGAATACACATTGACATTTTTCTTGTTTTCCTTTTTGAACAACCCGCCGTCAATATCCGCACCGGTCAAATAGATATTGGAATCATCCCCCACATATATCGGGGCCTCAACGACGGCACGAGTACCATTGGCGGTCAACCGGATTTCGGCCCGGTCTCCCATGTCCAGTTTTCCGGCTTTAATCAAAGCATTGTTGAGAACTTTGCCGTCATCCCCCATCGTGATGGCCTTTTCAATTTCCACCCAGGACAGACCGAAACCACCCCCGCTTTTTAATTGTAAAGTTCCTTCTTTGCCGAAGGTTAACGATCCGGCATAAATCACATTTTGGGCATCCGTAGCCGTAGTCAGACTGCTGTTATCCCCCAGTGTAATATCCAACAACGCCGGTTCGTCTTTTCTCCGGGCAAGTTCGGCGTGATATCCGGTGGCATCCTGTGTAATGTTAAAAGCCGCCAACGCATTTCCCGTCAATGTACCACCCGCCATAGAAAGGGTGCTGTTCTTTCCTAAATCCAATTTTGAGGTGAACACGACAGAATCGGTCCACCAGGCCAAATCTTTCAAATTCTTATCTATATTTTCTTCCTTGTGAGGCGTACCGATCAGGGACAAAGTTCCCCCGTCTTGCATGGTTATGGAATCTGCACGAACATAATTGCTGACCACCCCCGCATCAATCTTGGACCGGATATATTGTTCTTCGCCGGCTTTTTCCAGGGCTTCTGTGTTTAATCGTGTCCGATCATCGGATAAACTCACTTCATCTTGCCAATACGATTTCAATTCCAAGGTGCCGTCAGCATCCGCCGTCAAGCCCCCTGTTCCATCGGACTTGTTCAAGAAAACACGACTGCCTTCAAAGGTTAAAGCCCCCGCTTTCCCCAACGTAAAATTTTCCCCGGTATACGTTGTATTTTTGGCCGAAAAAACACTGTCCGCCCCCACAAGCGTTTGAGCGATAGATACCTGACTGGCCAAGGGTATCGTATTTAAAGTCCGTTCTTCGTCTGTCGTCGTGATCTTACCGTCTTGACCTGCCACTTCCTTGTTAATGATAATCTCCCGTTCCCAGGTTTCGGCTGTCTTTTTGTTCGGTGTTCCCCGTTGATCACGTTCCTGATAATATTCACCGCTGGTCCAATAGTAATCGGCCCCGAACTGAACATTCGCCTGTTGCCCCACACGCAAGGTATCGGCCACAACGGTAGATCCTTGATCGGCCCGAACCATCGCCATATCCCCTAAATCCATCAGACCCGTTTTCAACACCGCCAATTCGTCTTGATCGGTCATGGTTGAATCTACTTTATTCAAGGCATTATCCGCCGTATACACCAACAGGTGTGAAGAATTCCGATTGTCTGTACGTCGGGCCGTTTCATGATAAGGATTATTCATCAGGTATAGTTGAAACCCGTTCGCTTTGGCATTACCTAAAGTATCTCCGGCTTTAATCACTTGGTTTTCAATCGTACCGGAATGATACATGCGCCCCGATTGACTGAAATAAATGTTATCCGTGGTTATCGTTGCATTCGGGTTCAAATAGACATTCAATCGCTTGGACCCATCACTCCGTTTGGGATTGTCTTCCATGACTTCATAGGCCCCGTTGACCAACTCGCTATCGCGATCCATCCACAACAAACTGCCACTCCAACCCGGAAACTCGGTATTGTTTTCACCGGCCTTAGAAGCCATTTGTCCCCGGTTATAAACGCGTGCCTGTGTTCCCAACAGGACAGATCCATTTAATGCGGCGTGATCATCACCATAATTTTCACCGTTAAAAATATCCGCATCGGCCGATTGATACAGGTGGATACGTTCCAAGGTACCATAGTTATACACCCCTGTCGTCATTTTTTGATTCGGCATCGGGTGTGCATAAATACTATAGCCGTTCCCCGTGGTTTTGATTTGCCCTTTATTGATGATTTTCGTTCCCGACAAAGATGTTTTATCCGTGGCATACATATAATATCCGTGTCCGTCTTCGGTCGTCAAATCCCCGTTGTTGGTAAAGGTCATTTTCTCGGACGCTTGCACCATATTATTCGCCCCGGTTTCGGTAGCGGTGGCCCCATAAGGCACAGTCAACTGACCATTGTTATAAGTATAATTGCCATTCAACTTGCCGGATACTTGCGGTGCTTCCGCCAGTGCCACAGACGCAACCGACAAAATCGTTCCGGATAATAACAGGGATAAAAAACAACGCAACATCAAGGGGCCTCCGTTCATAAAAAGATACAGTCAATACTACACTTTTTTTCTCTGCCCTGTCAAGAATAAATCATACAAAACCGGTAAAAAAAACGGACTTTCGCCGTGTACGGTATTATTCACGTCTAGCGTTTCTGCATCAAGCACAAGAAAAATCCGTCCGTTTGTGTACGCAGCGGAGAATATCGTTTTGTCTTTAACACCGTGTAATTCGGGTGTTTTATCAAAAAATCGGCAACTTGATTTTCATTTTCATCCTGCGTTAAAGAACAGGTAATATAAGACAAAAAATGCCCGTTCTTTACATATCGTTCGGCGCGATTCAAAATATCCGCTTGCAGAGCCGTTATGTTTTTCAATTGCTTCTCGGTCAATTTCCATCGCATATCCGGCACCCGCCGCCACGTCCCTGTACCCGAACACGGCGCATCTACCACCACATGATCAAACTTTTTGAACGGTTCCGGCAATCGGGTAACAATTTTGATAATACTGATATGCGCCCGGGCCGCCCGCCGGGTCAATTCAAACAATCGCTTGGGCGCGGCATCATAGGCCTGAATAAACCCTTTATTCCCCATCATCTGAGCAAAAATAAGGCTTTTCCCGCCGGCACCGGCACAAAAATCAAAGACATCTTGCTTCGGTTTCACCCCGATATCCAATGCGACCAATTGTGCCCCTTCATCCTGAATTTCCAACAAGCCTTTCTTATACACTTTGGTATCAGATAAATTCGCAAAATTTTCCAATACAATCCCGTAAGGCGATTGCGTACAAGGCGATACCGTCAATCCTTCGGCCCGCAACGATTCCATGATTTGTGTCCGATCCCCGATGGCTCGCAAAATAATCGGAGCCGATCCTGACAAGGCCGGCAATTCCTGGGCTGCATCAGGTACATGGGCAGGCAGCCATTCGGGAACTTCCCATCGCACCCAATCAGGGGCCCCGGATACATCGGGCAGACCCGTTTCCCGAAACCGTGTCAGGCGTGTCTCCCAATCCGTATCCGACCACGCATACATCAGGCGTGAACGCGCCCGGACCGCCGACCAAA
Source organism: uncultured Alphaproteobacteria bacterium (assembly GCA_934202735.1). Classification (GTDB taxonomy): domain Bacteria; phylum Pseudomonadota; class Alphaproteobacteria; order CAAHEQ01; family UBA3637; genus CALXZG01. The sequence continues at coordinate 128,385 of CAKPYH010000003.1, forward strand.
CCAAATCCAACAAGGCACGCCGTTCATCGGCAGTTAAATACCGATGTGTATTCATATAATCTGACAAAATATCATTTGCCGGCGTATTGCGAGATCCGATTTTATCCATCAAATAAGCCGCCGTTTTAATCAGATTTTCGGTTTCCATCAAGGAGTCACCAACCTGTTCATAAAGGTTTGCATATTATCCTGCAACAACAAGGGAACTTGGTCGGCTATCTTCCCCAACACGCGGTCAATTTGTTCCCGATCCGCCCGGGGAAAAGCATGAAGAACCCAATCTACAACCATGGCCCGATCGGCCGGTTTATCCGTCCCGATACGCACCCGCATATAGGCCGGTCCGATATGCGCATCTATACTTTTCAACCCATTATGGCCACCGGCCGAGCCCCCCCGTTTTACCTTGACCTTACCTACCGGTAAATCCATATCATCGTGGAAAACAATAACATTGTCCGGTGTCAGTTTATAAAAAGAGCAAACCGCCGCAACCGCTTGTCCGGACAAGTTCATAAAGGTTGTCGGCTTTAACACCAAGACTTTTTCGCCGGCTATGGTACCGGTGGCCAGTTGCCCCTGAAACTTATCCCGAAACGGCGTAAAGGAATAGCGGCGGACAATTTCGTCCACCGCCATAAACCCGACATTGTGGCGTGTATCGGCATATTCCGATCCCGGATTACCCAATCCCGCCAGCAAAAACATGGCCTACGCCTTTTTATCAGCCGCCGGAGCCGCCGGAGCCGCCGCAGCCGGAGCCGCCGCAGCCGCAGGTGTGGCTGTCGTATCGGTCGCTGCCGGAGCATCTTCTTGAGTTGCCGTCACGATGGTCGCCACCGTAAAGTCTTCATCGGCCGTCAAAGATACACCTTTGGGCATCTGCAAGGCAAACGCCGTAAACGAATCGCCGATTTCGGCCGTACCCAAATCTACCACGAAAGATTCCGGAATATTGTCCGGCGTACATTTCACTTCCACCGTCCGGTGCACGATATTCAACACACCGCCTTTCTTGATACCCGGCGCAGTCGCTTCATTGATAAAGGACAACGGAATATCTAGGGTCAGCATTGAATTCTTGGAAATGCGCAGGAAGTCCGCATGCATCGGACGATTAGACACCGGGTGCTTTTGAATATCTTGGCACAGTACATGGAAACTTTCGCCATCGGCCGCGATTTCAAATTGGCGTGTCCACAAACCTTTCCGCGCCATTTCGGCAACCAAAACTTTTTCTTCCAAAGAAATCATAACGGGTGCCTTTTTATCCCCATAAATTACCGCAGGAATCAGACCAGCCCGACGATTTGCCCGAGAGGCCCCCTTACCAGCTTTTTCACGTTTTGTTGCGTTTAATACAGTCGCTTTCATAATTAAATCCTTATAAAACAAAGTGATATGGCGGACATTCCTCCAGGGGTGATTGCCCGACACAGCCCATCACTATGACAGGCGGAAAATTGTATACACCTTTTTGATAAAAAAATCAAGACTTTTTTGAACAACGGGACAAAAAAAGGGCACAATCCGTCAATAATGCGGAGGCGGCGTTTCCTCTGATTGCGGTTTAACCAGGGTTTCCGCGTGCGCTGCCGTCAATCGTTCAATATGCTTTTCCAACACCTCAACCAATCGGGATAAACGCGCCACTTCCCCACTTAAATCATCCAGCATACGTTCTTGTTGAGCCAAACAAATTTCAATGTTATCCAAGCGTTCAGACATTACTCGCCTTCTCCGAAACGATGATTGATCAACTCACACAAAGCCGCCATCGCTTCGGCGGCATCGGGCCCGTCTGTCGTAATCGTAATATCTTCCCCCAATGATACCGCCAACATCAACAATCCCATAATGGATTTACCCGATACGGGAGGCTCACCTTCTTTTTCCACCGTAATATCCGATGTAAAACGTTCGGCAGTCTTTACAAAAGCCGCCGTTGCCCGTGCATGCAGCCCTTTCAGATTCTGTATTGTAATCTGACACCGACAAGACATTCAAGCATCCAATTTTAATAAGTGCGATGCAATGTTGATATACTTGCGACCGGCTTCCTGAGCCGCCGATACCGCATCAGCCACCGTTTCATTCCGAACACGCATCAACTTGACCAGCATGGGAATATTCATACCCGAAATGACTTCTATGTTGCGTTCTTCCATAATTGAAATCGCCAAGTTAGACGGGGTTCCGCCAAACATATCCGTGATCACAACCACGCCATCACCTTTGTCTACTGCGGCCGTTTTTTCCAAAATTTCCTGTCGTTTGGTTTCCGTATCATCATCGGTGGATATCCCGACACAGGCCACATCCGTCTGCGGCCCGACAACATGTTGAGCCACACTCAACATTTCCTGAGCCAAGCGGCCGTGTGTTACCAAAACAATTCCTATCATAACTGTCTCCTTTATTCAGGTTGAATGCTCCCTTATAGCATATTTTAATCTTGAAATCAAGTTTTTTAATTTTCCCTTATCGTAGCGTCAAAACGGTATCTCTCCGATTTGTACACGCGCTTTCGCAAGACTACGCAATTAAAAAATACCGCCGGTACCTTGATTTGTAAGGCCATGATCCTGACCGAACACCGGAACAACCCTTTGTCCGCCGTTTGAATTTCAGGCGGAATGATACCGGGTCATAGGGAAAAAACAGGCATAACAGCATCAGACAAAATAAACCGAAACAACCCAAAAGTATCAACCGTCTGTATGCGTTTACGGGTTAGGCATACCTTTATTTTTTACTTTTCTTGCGCCGATCGGCAAAGGGGTTTTCTCGCTTGCGCATGTGAATCCGAATCGGCACGCCAACCAAGCCGAATTGTTCGCGGATCCCATTAGACAAATATCGTAAATACGATTCCGGCAAGGAATCCGGATTACTGGAAAAAATCACAAAGGTTGGGGGACGAATGCTGACCTGCGTCATATACTTCATCGGTATCCGGCGACCATTGGATGCAATCGGCGTGGGATGGGCCTCGGTCATTGCTTTCAGAAAATCATTCATCTTGTGGGTAGACACCCGTTTGTTCCACAACTTGTAAATATGGAAAACCGTTGTCATCATCGGATCCAAACCCATACCGGTTTTGGCCGATACCGTTACAACCGGCAAGCCCTTGACCTGTTGCAAAGATGTTTCCATTTTGGCTTTTAACTCATTGAGTACATGACGGGGATTCGCCACAGAATCCCACTTGTTCAACGCAATAATCAAGCCCCGCCCTTCATCCAAAACTTTGGACGCAATCATCAGATCTTGTCGCTCCATAGGTTGATTGGCATCCAACACCAAAATCACCACTTCGGCAAAATCAATCGCGTTGCGCGTGTCGGCGGCCGATATACGTTCCAAATCATCATCTACTTTGCCGTATTTGCGCAGGCCCGCCGTATCGGTCAACAAAATCGGATTGCCTTTCCACGCCCATGGAATCGTAATGGCATCACGGGTTACCCCTGCTTCGGGACCTGTCAATAATCGGTCTTTTTGAAGCAGGCGGTTGATCAAAGTGGACTTTCCGACATTCGGTCGCCCCACAATCGCCAATTTCAACGGACGGTTTACAGGTGTGTCAGATGTTTCAGAATCCGTTTCGGCCGGTTCTGTTTCCGGGGTCGGCGATGCGGCACAGAGTGGCTTTAATATGCCATACAGGCGATCCAGCCCTAAACCGTGTTCCGCCGAAACCGGAATCGGATCCCCTAGCCCCAAGCGATACAATTCGGCCAACTGATGCACTTGGGTTTTCCCTTCACACTTGTTCGCCACCAACACCACCGGTTTATCCAACCGGCGTAAATCACGCGCCAATCGTTCGTCCAAGCGTGTCAACTCGGCCCGCGCATCGGCCAACATCACCACAACATCCGCTTCCCGAATGGCTTGTTCGGTCTGATTCCACATAGCATGCGCCAAAGATGTTGTTTCTTCCAACCCCGCCGTGTCAATCAGGCGAAAAGTTAAATCCTGCAACGTGGCAACGGCCTCTTTCCGATCGCGCGTTACGCCCGCACGGTCATGCACAATCGCCAATCGCCGCCCGCACAGGCGGTTGAATAAAGTAGACTTACCGACATTCGTTCGGCCTACAATCGCAACGGTTTTCATTTTCGGATACCCTTTACTTATAAATCACTAAATCGCCGTCCGTCATCAAGGTCATCAAAGCCCCATCCGCTATCACCGGTGCCCCAACGGGAACTCCCTGATGCGTACGCCGTACTTCCCGACCGGTCTTGGCATTCAAGAATACCACATCTCCCGCCGATGAAGCCAATACCAACTCGGTGCCGGAAACCACAGGTCCATACCACTCACCGCGTTTCTGTGTCGGCAATTCCCGTTCCCAAAACACACGGCCTGTTTTTTTATTCAAGGCCACCAAACGGTTCGTATTTGTCATCAGGAATAAAGCATTGCCACTGATCGCCGGGGTTTCGCGCCCGCCAATCGGTGCCGTCCAGATATTCGTACCGTCCGCCACGCGCCAGGCCCCGCTTTTTCCCGCATTTCCGACCAGATACACCGTATCGCCGTCCACAACGGGGGAAGCCGTAATATGCGGAATGTCCATAATTTGATTATAGGTGCGCTTGGACCACAAAATCTCGGTCCAGACCAGCACACCGGTTGTCCGATCAAAAGCATTGATTCGGCCGTTAGTCATCGGAACAATGACCAAATCACCCGACACCGCCGGTGTTCCCATACCAAAGAAATTGGTAACCGTCGGTTCGCCGTCATAGTGCCACTTTTCCCGACCGGTTCGGGTATCTACCGCAAACACACGATTATTGATGGCCGACACAAACAAAGTCCCTTTTGCAACCACCGGAGCCGACCGCAAAGGAGCTTTCACCGTCATACGCCATTGTTCTTTTCCCGTCAGGTCTGTCGCCACAATCGTGCCATCACCCGCCACGGCATACAGGTTATGACCATCCGAGGCCAATCCGATACTGTGTGCCACGGTTCCGGTAATCTCGGCCAAAGGTGTCCGAAAAAGACGCTTGCCGGTTGCAATATCCGTCGCCTGTAATTGGAAATGCGAATCCAACGTATACGCGCGATGTTTCAACACAATCGGCCCGGCCATAGTGAGCCTGTCCCCGGAGAGTCCCCGCCCCACCGACAAAGTTTTCGGTTTCAATGTACCATTCCAGCGAACGGACGGTTGCCGGTTTCCCGCATTTTGAAATCGCATCGGCCAAGCGGACACTTTCTTTCCCGCCGCCAACGCCGGCTGTCCCCGGTCCGGGCGCAAGGTTTCAGAGACGACCCCCACCGAACGCCGACCGTCCGCCGGAGCTTGAACTTTGTCCGTACAGGCCGCTACTCCCATCAACAATAAACACGCACAGATAATTTTTTTCATATTATTCCTTTAATTCTGCCATCAAAGCCGCCAACCGTTCCCGCGTGGCTTCGGGAATCCCTTGATCGTCCAAAGCCGTTTGTATGGTCAAGATCGCCCGATCCGTGTTGCCGGTCAGATACTCAATCACCGCGGACAACTCCACCGCATTCCCCAAAAAGGCCGAATTTTTATCCCCCATAATCGGGATTAAATAACCCTGCAATTCCCGCACATCACCGGTATCCAGTTGATGACCGACAAATGCAATGGTGGCCGCCTGCCGCAACGGCTTTGGTGCCTGCGTATCATTCATCAAGGCTTGCAACCGTTCCAACCCTTGGGCCGGCTTGTCCGATCGCAACAATAACCCCGCAGCTTCCATTTGGGCCAAATAACGATACCCCGTCCGCCCTTCTGCGGCCAAACGCGTCAACTCATCTACTGCCGAATCCGTATGGCCTTGCGTGGCCGCAATCATCGCCGTTTCAAAGCGATCCGATTCGGCCAAGCTGACCCGAGTCCGCCAGGCCTGATACCATTCGGCCCCAATGGTCCCGACCAACACGGCCACCACGGCAAAAAAGACATAAAAACGATATTTTTGCCACAACCGGGCCAACCGTTCCTGACGCAGTTCTTCATCTACTTCACGTTCAAAAATACGTTGTTGAATTTGACAAGCTTTATCCCCGCCGCAAGTCCCACCACAGTTGTCTTTACATGTTTCTTTTTTCATATCTGAATCCTTTGTTAAAAAATATATATGCTTCTTTATATCAGAAAAGCAATTTTTTCGCAACGATTTATTTTTCTTTTTTCGGTAATCGGCCCAAAATCGGCAAAATCAACCATCCGGGCAAAATCCCCGCCAATCGTGCGCCGAAAGCCATTATCCACGGAAAAGCAATCAAAATCGGGGCGCGCCGCAACCGCCGCCGAATAATGGATGCTGCCCGATCGGCCGGCATCAGAAACGGCATTTTGAACCGATTTTTATCCGTCAAAGGAGTTTCAATAAACCCCGGACAAATCACACTTACCGCAATACCGTACGGTTTCAAAAACCCTCGCATGGCTTCACCCCAAGCCCGCACACAGGCCTTAGAGGCCGAATAAGCCGGACAACTGGCCATGCCCCGAAAACCGGACAGAGAACTCATAATCGCAATTTGCCCCCGATGACGCTGTTTCATCACATCCACGGCCGGCATCACCGTATTCAAGACCCCGAAAATGTTGGTTTGCAAGATCGTCCGATGGCTCACCGGCGTTTCATCCATGCCTAAAACGCCGGCCGAAACACCGGCATTAGCAATCACCAGGTCCAGCGGACGAATCGTATCGGCTTGTTCAATCGCCCGTGCAACCGCCGATTCGTCCGTTACATCAAATAAGAAAGTATGGACATCGGCTCCCTGCCCCCGGCAACGGTCGGCCGTATGTTCCAGGCGCACCCGATTACGACCGCACAAAAATAATGAAATCCCCGGCTCGGCATAGGCCAAGGCCAAAGCGTGGCCGATACCGCTGGACGCGCCGGTGATGAAAACAGAAGTCGGTTTTAAGTACTGCATGTTGGTCCTTTCAAAAAAATTGCATCATTTTTATTTTTTCTCTTGACTTTTTATTTTATATGAGTATAATGCAAATGTCTAGCAAAAAAACACATGCCTCTGTGGCGAAATTGGTAGACGCGACAGACTCAAAATCTGTTGATAGCAATATCATGCTGGTTCAAGTCCGGCCAGAGGTACCAAAAATCAACCATCCTATTCGGGATGGTTTTTTCTTTGTTTTGCACGGATTTAACGTCTTAATCCGATATTTCTTTTGCCCAATGAACTTCTTGTTCAGTGTACAACAACCCTGTTGTTTATCCATTCTGAAAACAAAGGGACCGGACAACACAGGAGATAGCGAGTGATCGTATATCCAAGATTTCCTTTCTTTACCCTATTCGGCGTCTACGCCATCAGATCGGCCTGTATCAACCGCAGGGCAACTTGCCATGATTGTTCTAAATCAGCGGCTTTGTAATCGTGATAATCCAACTCATCGGAAACAATTTTAACGGATCTTACTTCGGGGAACATCAAAGCCATATAGTATAATTCCATATCTATTACACCGCGTAAAGTCATATCAAAACCGTCTTTACTAACAAAATTGTCGGCCGTATAACACTCGGCAACCGGTGCATCGGACGTATACGGCAACGTCAAGGTCGGTTCACGAATCGTGATGCTTGGGTACAAGTGTCGCACACTCTTCACCCGTACCACATCCCCCTTGTGATAACCGTTAGCCCCGACATATCCGACATTGATGACACGGTCATCCGGGGCAATCGTCCCGTCTTTCAGGTACCGGGATAAAGTGGCAAGCACCTGGCTCCGTCCTTCTCCGACAATCACAATTTGTGTGTTTGCGGTGGCTTGGGCGATTTCTTGTATATGACGGGCTTCATCTTCATTCGCAACCAATATGCAGGTTTTCATATCTGTTCCTTTTGTGTTTGTGTGTGTTTGAATATACCATAAATGGTATTCTCTGTCAAGATGCCGGGCATTCTTACTCAGAACCCATGTCCCATTCACATATCAAAACGCATAGGGACCATGATGAATTCGTTTTGAAAATTTACCTTGTTTTTCAAAGAATGTTCAGATATAATGGCAGATGTTTTTTCATATTAAGGATTCAAATGTGTACAAATAAACTCTCTTTCAAAGTCCTGCTGCTCGGTTTAATTTGCATCATCATGTTTTCTTTTCATCTGTGGATGGCATATCCCGGACTTATGAACATATCGGATACATCAAATTCGCTTGTTCTTTCCAAATCCGGTTGGCAACCGATATCGGTTTCCTTACAGCTGGAATTTCTGTACTATTTATTCGGGCCTCATGCTTATTTTCTGCTGTTGATGAACTTAGTTCCCTTTTATCTGGGTTTGTTTATCATCACATTCGCCTTGTTGAAAAAGTATAATTCATGGATTTGTTTTTTGGCGTTGTGTCCCGCTTTTATATCAAACTTATTTTTCGGTAATTTTATACTGACAACGCGATATTCATCGGCTATGTACATATGGCTCTATTATGCCCTTGTATTTTATTGGGTCATGACATATCGGACAACCAGAAAACGGCGATACGGTCTGAACTTCATCTTGGTTATCATGTATGTATTGGCCACTCTCAGCCGACATAATGCATTCATTCAAACACTACCGACCTGTTTGATATTTGCCTCTATTTTAAGTACGATGTACCATTCAAAAAAGACATTTTATCTGTTCGGCACGGGGGCCACTGTATTCACCTTGATTTTACTCTTATTGTGTCGCGGACCGATTCGGCCATACTACCATATCTTGTGCCACCAAATCATAGGCATGCATGTCAATGAGACAACGTCTCTGCCACCTTCCTTACGGCATGGACATCAATGGACAGAATTGAAAACCTTTTACGAAAAAGGGCGACAGTTAGCAGACGGTTGCCCCGTTTATGATTACACCCTGACAGAATATCTTAATGCATTGATACATCACCCGTTGGGATATTTGAAAACAATCCATGTCTTTTTGCGTGGAAATCTAAAATTAAAACCCGTCATAATGCCGGTACAAAGTTTACAACGCCGTTTTTTGGATTTGACGTTCAACTATCAACAACAGTCTGATGATACCTTCCAAATATACAACATGATGGATATCGGCGAACTGCAAATTACCTATACGCCGATACAAGAAAAAATTTATCGTGCTTTGGAAAGAATATTACCCCAAATATCCACTTTTATCTTTATCTATTTCAATTTTCTCATAGCATTCATAAGTGCTTTTTACTTCTTCAAAAAACAGCGAAATTCCTTACTGTTTTTTACATTTTATATTGCTATGGGCGGTGTTGGCGGTTATATCATTTATTCCGTTTTTTCCCCAACTCTCATTTACGGTTATATGCATCCTCTTTTAATTTCATGCCTGATATCCGTTATCGGTATGATCTGTTATTTGTATGAGGCAAAATGGCAACATATTGAAACATATTCAAAATCAGCCGAACAGCCAACCTAATGTTTCCTGTTTTTATCCATGGCGACTTTCAGAAAATCCAACGTAAAATCATTTCCCATAATGACAAGGATATCACCCTGTTTCAGACGATTGAAAGCCGATACAGCTCTATTTATTTGTTCATCATAAGTATCGCTGATGCGATTTGTTCGGATCATTGTCGTAAACCGAAATAAATTCTTGAGCACCGGAAAAAGAGTATCAAAACCATAACACCCGCCCAAAATATATATATGTTTATCGGAATAAGCGAAATCGTTTTGTGTTTCAATATACGTTTTATTAATATCTTCAATATCGGTAATATGTTTTTGCTTCTCAACCTGAATTGCCTGCACAAATTCAGACGGAACAGGTATATGCAATAAATTAGCCAGATGAGGAGGCCATATCGTGTCAGTAGACTGCATTTGCACACTGACTTCCAAAGGAAAATCTTTTTTGAATTCACGCACATCCTTAGCTAAACATTCATAAAAAAACTTGGCCAAAATGATCGCCCCATGTTCATTGACATGCTCATCATATTTTCTAAATATACCTATATCTCGTTTTTCCGTAAATACCTGTTTGGGATAGGCAATACGGATATTGGGGTGGTCTTTCAGGGCGTTTATCAATTCATCCCCATAATCCAGGCGCGGTTGTGGCGGATAGTGCTTTTCCCAGTATTTTTGATACAGATCTTCCCGATCCGGTATCAAAACAAAATATATCGGGATATTCCTATCTTTGAATTTATCGGTAAACCGTTTCAAAATATCGGCATCTTTTTCTATTTTTTCTCTTTGTTTATACAAAGACGGCACCTGAACGATTTTAGCCTTTTCAAACATCCAACCGTCATCACCCACAAAAGCTTTATCATTTTCTATGCGCCCGTTAATCGCATACATCATCCAGAAGCGAGCACTGATCAGTTGTGTGCGTCCCCAAAACCGATCGCCCAACCAACGTTCAAACTCTTTGCCGAACTCATAATTCGGCTTATCGTCTTTCCGGGTCAAGGGAAATGTTGCAAGGGTCCGATTTTCCTGTGTTGCTACATTTTCCTTATTCATCTGCATCAAAGGAACAACAAGCAACAATAAGCATAAAACAAGAAAAAATATTTTATAATATCTCATTTTGTACCCTTAATCACCCGTTTGGCCTTTCCTTGAATTTCGGGCAATTTTCCCAGATAGACCGGATCATGATGGACAACGTTGCGACTGTTGATTGATAACTTTATCTACAACAATACCTAACGTAGCGATAAAACAACATTTATTCACAATTTCTTATGTTATTTTCTCCGGCTTGTAGCATACTTTTAGACCCGTGTCAAGCAGAATTCACATGAATAACCGCAAAACTTCAAGCACCGTATTTTAAGACACTCTTACCAAATTTTTGTTCCAACGTATCAATCAGGCGTGATATTTTATCATCTTCGCGCTCGGTCGCCCCAAACAACGAGGGTTGCTTTTCCGGACCGAAAACCAAATCTTTCAATGTAATTCCCGTTGCCCGATACAAGACCCGTGGCCGATACAGGCGGTGCAACAACACGCGCGCCTGCCGCAACAGTGTATTTTCGGAATTCGTGGGGCGTTCCAACCGGAGATCTTGTTCCATAACCTGAAAATCCTTGGTCCGCAAGACAACCCCCACCGTACCGCAATAGCCGTCCCAGGTCCGCAACTTACGAGATGCCCGGTGCACATGTGTATACAGTGTGTTTTCCAAAACATCCGGATTGTCGGTAAAATCTTCCAAAGCATGCGTATCCTGAATAGACTTGGGGGCTTCTTCCACCGGGTTGACCGGGATCACGGAAAGACCGGATAACTCGTACCACAACCGTTCGCCCGTTACACCAAAAGCTTGCCGGATCCATTTGACATCTTTATCCAAAAATTCATCCGGTGTTGTCACTCCTTTGGACCAGTATTTCAGGGCCGTTTTTCGGCTGATTCCGCACACTTCTTCCAGACCGCTTTCCCGTAAAATAGGACGCACACGATCCGGCGGAATCAAAAACAATCCCCCCGTTTTTTTGGCTTTATCGCTGGCCAATTTCGCCAACGTTTTTGTGGTCGCCAAGCCGATAGAAACCGGAATATGCGCTTGTTCCCAGACCGTTTGTCGGATACGGGCAATCAGGTCGCGGTACGTCATCCGATACACACGATTCAATCCTGTTAAATCCATATAGGCTTCATCAATGGAGACTTCTTCCATATCAGGGGAAAATGTTCGTAAAACAGCCATGACATGGGCGGATATATCGGCATATCGGCTCAGACGACCGGGAATATAAATTCCCTGAGGATAGTCCGTCTGCACCTGAAACATCGGAGCCCCCATTTTAATACCCAAGGCTTTGGCTTCGGCCGAACGAGACACCACAATACCTTTGGTCCCGCCGCCGGTCATCACACACACCGGCCGTCCGTTTAAAGCCGGATTATCCACCCGTTCGCATGACACGAAAAAGCAATCACAATCCACCAAAGCAATCACGCGTTGTTTCATAACAAAAAGCCTTCTATCGGCCGGCAACCTGAACCTTACGGGCCAGAGTGGCCGATTGAATTTCCTGTCCCCCGACACGCACACTTTTAGCCCGGTCCGTTGGCAGGGGATGTACCGCCGTTGCCATTGCTAAACCGCCCATTGCCAACATTTCTTTTAACTTGGACATAGGATATATCCTTTCATACTCCTTTGTTATATCACATTTTGGATATTTTGTCCACTCCGGTTTTACAATCCCACCGAAAGAATAGAAATATCAAGCCCCGACAGATGGCACACCCTAATCAGAACACGCAAACTTTTGAATTTCCGCATCGGACACAAAAATGTTATCCCGTATCATACGTTGCAATTCAAAACACGTGGCACATGGTCCGCCGGGCCTGACCGGAACGCGATTCATCAACATTTGGCGGGCATATTGTACTTCCGGCAAGGATAACGCCTTTTCCAACCCCATTTCAAACACATTGATATTCCACCCGTCATTATTGCAACAACATCCGAACAAGCGACCGTCCCAGTTAATTCGGGGCATCGTGAAAGATTGAATACAATAGGTAGACGGGAATGCGTAATTAAACCTTTTAGCCACATTATCCAGATCTACATTCCGGTAAACCAAACCGGTTTCCCGTTCTATCGCTTCAGGATCATCCGGAACGAATGTATCTACATACGTTTTTCTGAATAAAATATCAATACCTAACTCGGCGGCCATTTTTTTGGCTTGCCGAATTTCCCGAATATCCTGCGTACAATCCATCACGATATAATTCCAGTGAATAATCGGTAAAGTGGCTTGATACTTTTTCTTATATTCCAATACTTTTTTAATGTTATTGATCACTAGGGAATTGATTGCAAAAAAGACCGTTTGTATAATTTATTAAACAAGCCTAGCGGCGTGATATTAAACACCGTCAACGGACAATCCGCCGCCGAAAAAACCGGCTTGCTCGGCAACCGCGACTGCACCAGACTCCACGCCACAGCCTGTCGGGTTTTACTTTTCGTGTCAAAGCGTAAAAAATCACAAAAAGTAATGTCCGCCCGGGCCCGTTCGGCTCGGTGAACCATTCTGAATAAAAAATCCGGTTCAAACACATCTGTCGGCGACAACACGGCAATATATTTTCCCTGGCATTTTTGGGAAATGTACATTCTGAACGTGGCTATATCAAAACGTTTTTCATAACAAATCGTATGCTTGACCCCGGCTTTCTTCAAGGCATTCGGCCCATGGGGCGGCACATCCGTTTCGGGACGAATCAAAAACACTTCAACGGGGCAGTCCGCCGCCTTGATCGTACGTATCAAAGACGCACACTCCCGGACATTTGAGCTCATCTGTGGCACAATAATTGAGATCAAAGGTGATTTCATACAAACTCCTTAAACTTGACGGGGATACTGATCCCGGTATTTCCGACTGATACAATCACATGCCTATAAGAGTACACCATTTTACATGACAATGCAAGCAAAAACACAAGAAAACGCCACAAACCCGGAAATTAAAAGGCCCGACAACGGGCCTTTGGAAAATTGGTGGAGCTGAGGGGGATTGAACCCCTGACCTCCGCATTGCGAACGCGGCGCTCTCCCAGCTGAGCTACAGCCCCACAGAAAGCGGTTTTTCTTATACACCGTTTTTTTTCGCTTGTCAAGTGGTTATTTTTGTTTTATACTGGCTTCATGAAAAAAATCATGAAAATTTTAGCCATCATTGGTGGCAGTCTGTGTCTTTTATTTATTTTGGCCCTGCGGCAACTGGAATCATCGGTAGCCAATAAGGTCAACGAAACGGTCAATCGTTGGCAGGCAGATTCGGATGAAGCCCCCGCTTTTGCCGTTTTTTTGAACAAACAAGAAGAAAATTCTCTGCCCGCACCGATTGAGCTTAAAACCGTAAAGCCGGGCGGTTGCCTGTTGCGAGCCTGTTGGCAATCAGACTCTTTAATCGTGCGCCCGGACGGTTTATCCGCGTATACATTAAAAGATATTCGGGTAGAAATGCCTTTGGCCTGGCCCCTGTACCTAACCATTCAAACGGCACCGGATTCGGATATTGTGATCAATGCCGACATCGGGCAAACACAATGGAATATACGAAACATACGGGGGCAAATCGGGACATTATCTTTTGACATGGTCGGTACAATGGATACACAAGCGGAAACCGGCGAAATCGTGATACATACCCGGGGATTAAAAACGTTCTTGGCCGCCTGGGACGATATACCCGCATGGTTCAGCCTGATTATCAGTGATGCCCCGCAAACCTTTACGTTGGTTCCCAAAGATGGTGCCATTCGGTATCAGGGTATTCCCCTGTTTTACTATGGTGATGATACACACCGATAAAAAGCCGTTGTCGGAGTCAATAACCGACAATTAAAGGGCGATGTTTTATCAAAAACGGCTTGTTTGCTTCGGGTGGCACAGGCACTGGCGGCTAATTGAGCAGCTTCGGACGAATCACTCCACAACGGATTATAGCACACCGCGATATAATCGGGACGCGATTGCCCGACCGGATTGACCTGCCCGGCTTCACGTCGCGAATCCACAAAGGGTCTGACCTGAGAACACCCGGCCACAGCCCCCAATAAAAGACAGGCAAACAACTTGGCTTTACTTGATTTCATCATGGGACAACCTCACAATCCGCCGGGGGTAAGAAAAAGAAATATGTTCGGCCCGAAACGCGTCCAAGATTCGCAACATCAGGTCGCTTTTAACCGTCAATCGGTTCAAAACATTGCCAGTATACGCCCGTAATTCCAACCGAATTCCGGCATCGGTAAAATCAGTCAACACCACATAAGGGGCCGGATCCCGTATCAATCGCCGATCCGCGCGCGTGATTCTCAGTAAAATTTGGCGCGCTTTGGCCGCATCGGTATCATAGGGTAAACAGATTGTAATTTCAATCCGACCGTTCAGGTTTTCATGCGTTAAATTTTTCACTTGTCCCGACAAAATATCGGCATTCGGAATAATAACGGCAGACAGGCCGAAAGTTTCCAATTCGGTGGCCCGAATCCGAATGTGCTTGACAAGGCCTTCCTGACCGTTGATGACAACCCAATCCCCTTCTTTAATCGGACGTTCAAACAGGATAATAATGCCCGAGACAAAGTTATTGACAATGTTTTGCAGGCCGAAACCAATCCCGACCGATAACGCCCCAAACACAATAGCCAGGTTTTTCAGATTGACCCCTAACACCGACAACGTCATCAGGCCCAACAGAATCCAAGCAATATAACTGAACAGTGTTAAAATCGTATGACGCACCCCGATATCATCGGTCAAACGGGGCAGGACTCGTCCGTCTAAAAGGGCCCGCCCCGCCCGTATTAAATAAGACGAACACAGAAAAAATAAAGTCGCCTGAAACAAAGACTCAAAGGTAATCACACCGGCCGATTCACCCGAATAAGCCCTCAGGCCCGTCCAGATTTTATGCCCTACATCCGGATAGATGTACAGATACAAAGCCAAAACGGCAAAAATAATCACCAACATATACCTGTTCACGCCCCGCAAAAACGGACCGGGCGATACCGTACGAGTCTGCTTCGGGCGTTGAGACAAACGGGTTAGATGTCGTTGCGGCATAAGCGATACCACCCGTTATAACGTGGTTTTCACAGCGGGGGATTTACTTTGCAATAAGGATTCCAATTGAGAGAGTGCATCGGTTTCCTGGATTTGATGGACCACCGCATACTCCGATGCAAAACGTTTTAAGGCCTGTTCATACAGTTGGCGTTCGCTGAACGTTTGTTCGGAAACGGCCGGATTTTTGTATAAATCCCGGACCACTTCGGCCACGGCCACCGGATCACCGGAATTGATTTTAGCCACATATTCCTGCGACCGCTTGCTCCATTGAGCCCGTTTAATCTTGGGCTTGCCTTTTAATGTATGTAATGCAATGTCCATTACTGACGCATCCGAAACCTGCCGCAAACCGCTTTTAGGGGCACTGGTCAACGGGATACGTACCATCATTTTATCTTTATTAAAGTTGATGGCAATAACATCCATGTTTTGTCCTGCCACAACCGTTTTTTGAATTGCTTTTACTTGGCCGACACCATGTGCCGGATATACCACAAAATCACCGGGATTAAATGTATAGTCTTTGGACATATCAATTCTCCTTTCTGAAATGATATAGGGATTATAGCACATTTTTTTCATTTTTGAAAGCCCAAAATAATTTTTTTTATTATTATCTGAAAAACCAAGGCTTTTTAGGATTTATTTTGGGAACTGCATCCCGTTATCGCCGGACGGAACTGTCCTGCGATCCCGTGTTATACCGCCCAAAGTTTTGAATCAACTGCTCCATGACCGACAATTCTTTACCCCCTGTCGGTGTTTGAGACGAATCGTACCCCAAAGACCGTGCATCAGCCAAAGTTAAATGTTCTTGCGCCACCAATTTGTCATCAGAATCAAAGTAATAGGCATAAACATCACGTTCCACTTCCGCCGGCTCCAAGAAAGCACGACTGCTCTTCAAATTGCGGGCATAGACAATAAATCCGCCGGGACCGACCGAATCGGGACTAACCGTTGCAGGCGTTCCCAAGACACGCAAAACCTTTTCCCGGCTATCCCCGATGTGTACTGCGTTCAAACGTGCCGTTGTCGGCACATCACCGGCCGGATATTGCTCTAATCCGCACCCGACCAAACCCATAAACAGGCCTAAAATCAATGTTTGTTTCATCATAATCTTTATATAAACGAAAATCCGACCCGCGTCAACAAAAAAAATTGCTTGACAAGAATAAAAAAGGCGTGTATGATTGTTTCGTTGTTTTGCCCGTAGGGGTGGAATTGCGCGGGTGTAGCTCAATGGTAGAGCTCCAGCCTTCCAAGCTGATCACGTGGGTTCGATTCCCATCACCCGCTCCAAAAAAGACAGGCTTCAATTTCCTTTTGGATACCCTGTCGGATGAGAAAACATCCGAAACAAACACAAGAACCGAGGTCGTAAGACTTCATTTTACTAACTGATCAGTTAATGAAAGAAACAAAATGAGTAAAGAAAAATTTAACAGAAGCAAACCGCACTGCAACATCGGTACGATTGGCCACGTGGACCATGGTAAAACGACGTTGACGGCTGCCATCACAAAAGTGTTGGCCGAAAAAGGCGATGCCACCTTTGTTGATTATGCCAACATTGATAAGGCTCCCGAAGAACGCGCTCGCGGTATTACCATCAACACATCTCACGTGGAATACGAAACAGACAAACGTCACTATGCGCACGTTGACTGCCCGGGCCACGCGGACTATGTGAAGAACATGATTACCGGTGCGGCTCAGATGGACGGTGCCATTTTGGTGGTGTCCGCGGCCGATGGTCCGATGCCTCAAACACGTGAACACATCTTGTTGGCCCGTCAGGTGGGTGTGCCCGCCATTGTGGTCTATTTGAACAAGATGGACATGGTGGACGATCCGGAATTGGTTGACTTGGTGGAAATGGAAGTGCGTGAATTGCTGTCTTCCTATCAATTCCCGGGCGACGAAATCCCCATCATCAAAGGTTCCGCGAAAGTGGCTTTGGATGGCGGTGATCCGAAGTTGGGTCGCGATTCCATCTTGGCTTTGATGGACGCTGTGGACTCTTACATTCCGCAACCGGATCGGCCCAAGGATCAACCGTTCTTGATGCCGATTGAAGACGTGTTCTCCATTTCCGGCCGTGGGACTGTGGTTACCGGTCGTGTGGAACGCGGTGTGTTGAAAGTGGGCGATGAAATTGAAATCGTTGGTCTGCGTCCGACACAAAAGACTGTTTGCACGGGTATTGAAATGTTCCGTAAATTGTTGGATCAAGGTGAAGCCGGCGATAACATCGGTGTGTTGTTGCGTGGGACCAAGCGTGAAGAAGTGGAACGGGGTCAAGTTTTGGCTGCTCCGGGTACCATTACTCCGCACACCAAGTTTGAATCCGAAGTGTACGTTCTGAGCAAGGAAGAAGGCGGTCGTCATACTCCGTTCTTTGCGAACTATCGTCCGCAATTCTACTTCCGTACAACGGACGTGACCGGGACCATTGAATTGCCGGAAGGCGTGGAAATGGTTATGCCGGGCGATAACGTCAAATTAAAAGTGACGTTGATTGTGCCCGTGGCTATGTCCGAAGGTCTGCGTTTCGCTATCCGCGAAGGCGGTCATACGGTCGGTGCCGGTGTTGTTTCCAAGATTTTTGAATAATCGGAAACAAGCATAAACACTTGCCAATCCCCAAGGGACATCCCCTTGGGGATTTCTTTATGTTCCCGGGAACAGAAATGATTCCGAACCAATAACCTACTGTATCACCATAAAACCCCGTGTAAAAACACGGGGTTTGTTAGGATAGCTTATTCTACGTGAAACGCACGGCTTTTAGGAAAACAGAGAAGCAATCAGGGAATACCAACTCATATAAAACATCCAAAGCAGAGTGATAATAAGTTCTAGACCTCTACAATATAAAAATGTCAGAAACAGGTTCAAGCTCCATATCTTAGATATTTTTTTTCGCCGCCCCAGAAACCAGAAGATGACAGAAAGAACAAACAAAATACCCATTGTCCACAGGGAAACCACATATTTGGTTTCATAAAACCTTTCGCCTTTGGGCCACTGAAAAACAACATATTTGTTTTCATAAAACATCACAACAAGATTCAAAAGGGTCAAAATACCTAAAAATGTCAAGGGAAACGTTATTAAGAATTTTTGAACGGATCCCTTTTTAACCCAACACGCCCCAATGACGACAGGGAAAAGAACGCCCAAGATCAAGAACAGATTTTCAAGAATTGATGCTATGAGCGATTCATCATCACCGCGATAACTATTAAACATCCTTATTGAAAGTACCAAAAAAAGAACGGCACCAATCAGATATAAAACGGGTAAAAACTTTTTCATTCACACACTCCTTTAATAAAATATCGTAGGGTCCACATCTATATATTTATTTCCCATAATATCGTAATACACACCGCTTTCTCCTTTTTCAAAAGGACGGAAGAAAGAATCAAAGAATCTCGCCCAAAAAGGGACCCGATTTTGCTCTTCAAGCATACGCATTTTTGATGTCAGGATAGACACGGCACTACATCTGTCCCTACTTCGTGTGCGATTGGGACAGACTTCCGGCACCTGCCTAGCGTCCAAGCAATCAACATTTATATCTTTATCCGTCAGACAGGACCAACATTGGCCATCATTCCCCAAAAACGTACCAGCCGGGCATTCCACCGTCGGACATTTACTTTGATCTAGATAGCAGTCAAAATCGGCACGTGCTTGATGCGCCATACAGCCCATCAATACAACCGCCGTTAAAATATATGTTTTCATCACATCTCCTTTCTGACGAAAGGATACCATAATCCATCCCCCATGACAAGAGATTTTTTGACAATAGAAAAAATATGATTACTGTTTTCACTTGACTTTTAATAAAAAAAATGTAAACATCCCATCATGACAGACATTCTTTCATCGGCTTTCAAATTCATTCTTTTTTCGTTTTGTTTATCGGTTGTTCTATCCTTGTTTGACATTGCCATTTTTTCACTGATCATTGTCCTGATAAATCTGACAGCATGGTATATTTTTACCCTGGATGTTATCTCATTAAATAAAAAAGAACAGTATATCTTTTGGCCTAGTCGTCCCCGGGGGGGTATAATCTGGGGAAAGCGGATGAAAGAGATCAGAATATACTTTGAGAAAAAGGATCTACAACCAATTACGACATTCAGAAAACAACGCTTGTTATTTTCAACTTTTTTGTTTTTGATATGGCCCGGAAGTCAGTTATTATTCATATCCTTTGAGAAAAAAACATCATACTTTTTGTTATTTTCATTATGCACACTTTGGATCATAGATTTAATCCTTATAAAAAGGTATCAAGATAAATTTAATGTACCCAAAAAATATCAAGAATTACTCAATCGTCTGTATTCCCATCAGGGTAATTATACATTTGAGCATCAAAAAATGATGATTCTTATCTTTCTGATACTGGGATGTTTATTTTTCATAGTATTCTTGCATGTAGACGGATTAGAATATCTCAAACTAATCTAAGAGAGATTAACGTGCGGGTGTATTTCACAAATACTTTTTTATTTCCCGATCAGGTGATTTAAGACACCATGCAACGTCTTGATTTCGGCATGGGTCAAGTGATTGCGTTCAAAGATATTTCGCAAATTAAATTGCATACGTTCTCGCTTGTCCGGAAAATGGAAATAGCCGCGTTCATCCAGCACCGTTTGCAACCGATTCAAAAAAGTAGCCACTTCCCGCTTATCGGCCGGAACAGCTCCCTCCGTTTCCAGATGCGTGTTATCATAATCCTGTGTCGCCCGAAACCACGTATACCCCGTCAAAAGCACTGCCTGTGCCAAATTTAACGAGCAATGGTGGGGGTTCAGGGGAATTTCTATAATCCCGTCCGCCGGCACGATTTCATCGTTTTCCAGGCCTGTGCGTTCCGCCCCGAACATCAAAGCCGTTCGAGCCCCCTGACGGATATAATCCGCGCACAAGCATATCCCTTTTTCGGGATGATAAACCGGCTTGGTCATACCCCGCCGACGGGCGGTTGTCGCCAATACAAACTGCACATCGGCCAACGCGTCCTGTAAAGTGTCATACACTTGGGCATGTGTCAAAATCTCTTGCGCCCCCGAAGATGCCGCCAATGCTTTATCCGACAGGTGATTTTCCCGCGGGGCCACCAATCGCAAGTCCGACAGCATACAATTCATCATTGCCCGTGCCACCATGCCGACATTTTCAGCCATTTGGGGATGAACCAAAATAATCACAGGCCCCGGAGCCGCTTCAAAAGGGATATGTTTACTCATTAAAATGCATAGATGTCAATGTTATGATTATACTGACCCCACGACTTATCTGAATTGATTTTCTCATTGAGTCGCTTGGCCGGTTCAATCGTATCTTCCGCCGCCAGTGCATCCGTTGGTGTCGCCGATATCCGTTTCGCCGCGGACAACCCCTGCAACGTCCCGCGCGGATCGTTTTTCAAGGCCGCCGCTTTTTGGGCGACATCTTTATCTTTCAACCCAAAATCCATTTTTTGCATGGCCGCCTGCCCCCGGCGGACAATCACCATCGTATCGGCATCCAATCCCGGATTGTGCCGCATGACATACTCCAACTGCCCGGCTTCAGAAACGCCACGCGCATTTTCTTGTTGCCACATTTCACGATAAACCATTTTGGACACAAGGGGTGTTTGATTTAAGAAATCCAAGTCCGGACGACTATCCAAATACTCGCCGGCACACACCGGTCCCCCTAACGTCAGCATCAAAAAACAGGCAAAGCCCAATCGCATAGTCCCCCCCTATCGCCGTGCATCAATAATGCGCAACGAATTCATAATCAGGTTTTCCAAAGATAATCCCGTGTTGCGTTCAAAAATAGCGGATAACCCGTTAGACATTGTCGCCACAGGGTGATTGGACGATTTTAATTGAATCATCGCCGTCATGATGTCCCGCCGCATTTTTTGCGGAGCCGTGTTGATCAAGTTATCAATACCATCGGGAATTTGATACCCCATGTTTCTTAAATGTTGCGTCATCAGCAACATGTTTGTGATATTCACATCCGGTGCAATTTCACGTTGCCCCATAGCGGTATTCCATGTCGTGTTTTCCCCGACAAACTGCGGTAATTGTTGGTGCAACGTATTGGGTGTTTGATTGCGTATCTTATCTTGAGCCGGTGATTGATTGGCCCACGGATCAGCACTGAGTTGTGCCATGGCCGGCAAAGACAAGCAGGCCAATGCCCCTAAAATGTAAACGAGTTTTTTCATAACCGGTACCTCCCCATTCTTTTATTATAGCATACTTTGACCGTTTCGCAAGCCTTTTTTAGGCATTGGCCCGCCGCTTGAATCGGAAAAAGTAAAAAACGCATAGAGGGATAGAAATCAAATACCCGATACCGAACAAAGCAAGTGTTGCCCACGGCCGCACCAACAGCCCGGCCAAAAACAACAATCCGATCAGCAACAAAACCGCACCGATTGTCCGGGGTATATGCAAGTGTTTTAAAGATAATGTCGGAATACGACTGGCCATCATAACCCCGCTGAACAGCAAGAAAAAGCCCACAAAAGTCGGGTTGCGCACCCAATCCCAACCGGTAGCCAAATGCAGAATCAACGGGAACATAGCCAATCCACCCCCGGCGGGAGCCGGTACCCCCATGAAAAAGTGCGTCCAATAGGCCGGTTGTTTTTCATCTAAAAGCGAGTTAAACCGGGCCAAACGGGTGGCACAGCACATGGCCAAGAACAACGCAAAAATCCAATACACACCCACCACTTCGGCACGTGTTGCCACGACATCATAGCAGACATTTTCTTTGGCACTCCACAGATACATCAACACCCCCGGAGCCACCCCGAAACTCACGAAATCGGATAAAGAATCCAACTCGGCCCCAAACCGGGATGAGACCCCCATCATGCGGGCCACTTTCCCGTCCAGAAAATCAAAAATCATGGACAAGAAAATGAAAATCATGGCGTATTCCCACTTGCCCCATAAAGACATATTGATGGATGACACCCCAAACGCCAACGCCGTCATCGTTACAGCATTCGGACACAGGGGACGCACATTGATATCTTTATTCGTAATAGTCTGAGCCATTGTTTTCAGTTTCCTATTCGCCATTTTGTTTCTCCTTTATTTAGACATATCGGCCAAAATCGTTTCACCGGCCGTCATACTTTGTCCCACCAAAACCCGGGGATACACGCCTTCTGGCAAATACACGTCCAGCCGACTGCCGAACCGAATCATGCCAAAAACGTCCCCGGCGGTCAAGGCTTGCTTTTCTTTTAAGGGACAGTAAATCCGCCGAGCCACTAAACCCGCAATTTGGACACACCCGATTTTTTGCCCGTTTTCGGCGATTAAAGAGATTTCTTGCCGCTCGTTATCTTCACTGTCTTTGTCCGAGATATTGACAAACTTGCCGGGGCGATAGTGCAACTTGTGCACCGTCCCCGTCACGGGTGAACGATTGACATGCACATTAAAGACACTCATAAAAATACTGATCCGGGTCATCGGCTTGTCCCCCAGGTCCAATTCCTTGGGCGGCACAACGGGCTTGATATTACTGACAATTCCATCCGCCGGAGCAATAATAAGATCCGCCCCCCGTGGCGTTACACGGGCCGGATTGCGAAAAAAGTAAAAGGAAAAGACCAACAACGGCAACCCCACATACCAAAAACTAATCCCCGTCAATTTTGAAAACAGGATGTCGATCACCGCCAATATCAAGGTTTCCGCCACCAAAATCTTTACCCCTTCCCGATGAATGGGGGGCAATAAATAGCGTTTCCAGTTGAGTTGTACGGCATCCAATTCTTGCTGAGTCGGAAAATGATAAGGTTGTTTCATGTGTCTTTCTCCTTTTGTCATGACATTTAAGGTCAGGTTAGTCTATTTTTACACAAAAGGAAAGTATTTTTTACATTCCAAAGCAAAAAAATCACTTGACAAGAGACGATATTTTATGTAAACTGTCTAGCGTTGCCCAGATGGCGAAATTGGTAGACGCGCTAGTTTCAGGTGCTAGTCCTGTCAAAAGGGTGGAAGTTCGAGTCTTCTTCTGGGCACCAAACAGACCTTGTCCCCGTTGGGGATTTTTTTTATTGAGAATGATTATGACAAAAGTAAAAACAGTTTCTTCGTTGCGCCGCAAAAAAATTGCCACACAATCGGCCCTTATGCCGGAAGAGGGTCTGTCCGTGTTTTTAAGACGCGCCCATCATCAAAAGATGGAAAAATTACGCCTGGAAAACCCTCAAAGATGGCAGGCTTTACAGGTTATTGAGTGTATCAATCTTCGGTGTCAACGTACCAGATCATAACTATGTCAAACGAACACTGACCGGCCGTTGGTGTTTCTTGAAATGCGCAACCGCCCTAAAGCGTCTCCTCCAAAATACAGGGTGGCATTACCGGTACAATCGACACCGGCACGCGATAGGATCGCACAACCTGTTCCAAATCGGGGTGAATTTCCACCATCATGACTTCCCGAGCATCGGCCAATGTTTGGTGGACCCGTTCGTCCAAATAATCTAAAATCACCGTTTCATCGGGTTTACGATAAAACAACGCATTCTCGCCCCCATCATACACCAGACGGGGCCCGGACGGTTCATCGGCCTGTGCTGCAATTGCGATAGCCAAAATACCTTCTTGTGTGGGAATAATATGGTATTCCTTTGCTTGTTCCTGGGGCATGTCATTCTCCTTTACCGACCGGCGTATTTTTTCCTGAGCATTTTTTCCGTGAGTGAAACACCT
Organism: uncultured Alphaproteobacteria bacterium; assembly: GCA_934202735.1. GTDB lineage: Bacteria > Pseudomonadota > Alphaproteobacteria > CAAHEQ01 > UBA3637 > CALXZG01. The sequence goes on from CAKPYH010000003.1 coordinate 152,782, forward strand.
TTTTCCATCCCATGGGACAAGGCGTTCAGGCCCGACGAGGCCACGTTCACACCGCAACTGATACACGCCGAGGCTATTTCGGATTTTTGTTCCACACCGGTCAAGGCAGAGACAATACTATCCGCCATTCCCAAGTATGACTGTCCCACCTGAGACATCACATTCAACTTCGTTTGAGCTGCAAAATTACCCGTACGGATACACCCACGCAACGCTTTGGCGGCCAAACTGATCTTTGATTTTGTTTTCATAGAATCATACCTCCTTCATACTTAAAGTATACCATGGGTGGCCTGTCTTGTCAATCGTCTTTTTTTTGGCCCCAAAAGTACTCCACCGTTTCTTGGAAGAACACATACAGCAACGGCACGAAGAAAATACCGACAAATGACGCTGCCGCCAAACCGCCAAAGATAGACGACCCGATGGCCCGGCGCGCCATAGCCCCCGCCCCGGTGGCAAACACCAACGGCACAAAGCCCATCAAAGACGAAAACGCCGTCATCATAATGGCCCGGAAACGCATGTGTGCTCCGTTCACGGCCGCTTCACGCACCGGCACATGTTCTTTTTCATGTTGATCTTTGGAAAATTCAACCAACAAAATAGCATTCTTGGCCGCCAAAGCGATCAACACGATCAAGCCCGCCTGAGCATACAAATCGTTGGTAATCCCCCGCAAGAACAACATCAAAATCGCCCCGCAGAAGCCAATGATAATGGAAAGCATCACCGATACCGGCAGCACCCAACTTTCATACAACGCCACCAAGAACAGGTAAGCAAACAAAAACGCCATGCCGAACAACAGGATAATCGTATTACCGGCTTCTTGTTCCTGCAACGCCATACCGGTCCATTCGTATTGGTATCCTTCGGGCAAGACTTTTTCCGATATTTCATGCATCGCCTGCATGGCCGTACCCGAACCTTGGCCCGCAGCCGGCGTACCGTTGATTTTCACGGCCCGATAGTTATTATACCGTTGAATGGACTGCGCCCCGATGGTCCGCTCTACCGTCACCAAAGACTTCAAGGGCACCATTTCACCCCGATTGTTGCGAATGTTGATTTTGAAAATGTCATCCAAGGTTCGCCGCTCCATGACATCCCCTTGCACATTCACTTCCCACACACGTCCGTACAGGTTAAAGTCATTCACATAGGTACCCCCTAACATGGTTTGCATGGTCGCAAATACATCGGCCAATGACACCCCCAAAGCATACGCTTTTTTCCGGTCAATGTTTAATTTAACCCGCGGCGAATCAACGGTATAGAACGTCATCACCCGTTGCAGACGCGGATCTTGATTGGCCGCTTGAATCACATCGTTGGCCACGGCCATAATCTGTTCGGGCGTATCCCCCCGCGTACTTTGCAACACATATTCAAAGTCCGATGACATACTGACACCCATAATCGCCGGCATGTTAAAGGGGAAAATCCGGGCTTCTTTAATATCCATGGTCTTCATGTACAGTTTCGTAATAATACTGTTCACATCTTGCCCTTCGCCTGTCCGTTCCGCATAAGGCTTCAAGTGCAAAATAAAGAACCCGTTATTGGCCGATTGCACGCTGGACATAATACCATATCCGGTAATCATCATATAGGAATCAATTTCCGGAATGGATTTGACCCGTTCCGCCACCGTTTTCATCACCTCATTTGTCCGGTTCCAAGATGTCCCGGACGGCAACTGGACCTCCATCATAAAGGACCCCTGATCTTCCGCAGGCAAAAAGCCGCTGGGAGTATGATTTACCAACCACCACGCCCCGAAAGCAAACATAGCCATCATAATCAAAATCCCTTTGGAAAACCGCACCAAATGGCGTACCGTCCCCGAATATCCGTTGCGGACCCGATCAATAAGATGCAAGAAAAAAGACACCAACCGGAACGGTTTTTGATTCGGACGCATAATCAGCGTCGCAACCGCCGGCGATAAAGTCAACGCGTTAATCCCCGAAATGACCATCGTGGCCGCAATGGCTATGGCAAATTGACGATACAAAATCCCCGAAATACCCGGTGTAAACGCCACCGGAACAAACACCGCCAACAACACCAACGTGATGGCAATAATCGGTGCGGTAATTCGGTCCATGGATTTTTTCACTGCTTCGGCCGGTTTCAGGTCGGGATTTTCACTCATCACCGTTTCCACATCTTCCACCACCACAATGGCATCATCAACCACAACACCGATGGCCAACACCAAGGCCAGCAGAGAAATCGTGTTGACCGTCACCCCGAACAAGCCCATACCGACAAACGCCCCGATCAAGGATACCGGAATGGCCAAGGTCGGAATAATGGTGGCCCGCATGGTTCCCAAAAACAGGTATGTAATCAACACAATCAAAATAAAAGCTTCCCAAATTGTTTGGAAAATTTCCTGCATAGACGATTTCACAAATTGCGCCGTATTGAACATGGTGCTGACTTGGAAATCGGCCGGCATTTTCTGTTGCAATTCGGCCATACGGGCAGACACCGCATTTGCCACCGTCATCGCGTTAGACCCCGGGGATTGGAAAATAGCAAACCCGACGGCCGGCATACCATTATATTCGGCATTCATAGCCTGAGATTTGACCCCCAATTCAACCCGAGCCACATCTTTTAACAACAAATAAGATCCGTCCGTATTCGCCCGAATGACGATATCCCCAAACTCTTCAGGGGTAGACAACCGCCCGTTGGTGGTCAGCGAGAATTGGAATTCTTGGTCCGCCGATGTCGGCATGGCCCCGATACGCCCCAAAGACGCTTGCAAGTTTTGACTTTTGATCGCATTCAAAATATCATTGGTGGATAATTTCAAACTCTTTAACTTGTCATTGTTCAGCCAAACACGCATACTGTAATTTTGGGTGGAAAACAAAAAGACTTCCCCGACCCCGTTGATGCGGCTCAATTCATCTTTGATGTTCAACAAGGCATAATTCGTTAAATACACCGCATCATGTTCAGGGTTATCCGATGCAATGGTATACACCTGCAACATAGACGACATACGCGACCGGATATTGACACCCTGTTTAATCACTTCTTCGGGCAACAAACTTTCCACCGTTTTATATCGGTTTTGAACGTTCACGGCCGCAATATCCGGATTCGTCCCGATTTTGAACGTGACGGTCAGGTTATACGACCCGTCATCGGAACTGGTGGAACTCATGTACAGCATGTTTTCCACCCCGTTAATGGCCGATTCAATTTGTTGAGCCACGGATTCTTCCACCACATCGGCACTGGCACCCGGATAGACGGCCTGAACCGACACCGAAGGCGGCACCACATTCGGATACTGCTCTACCGGCAAAGATGACAAGACCAACAACCCCGCCATCACGATCACCAAAGAAATCACTGTCGCCAAACGCGGCCGTTTAATAAAAGCATCTGCGATCATTTTTTATTCTCCATTCCTTTACGGTACGGGATTTACCTGAACCGTTGCCCCCGGTGCAATTTTTTGGAAACCGGCCACAACCACCGTATCCCCGACATTTAATCCGTCATCAATCACCACTTGAAAATCCGGTAATTCAATACCCGGTTGAACCGTTTGTTTTACGATTTTATTATCACCATCCACGCGATACACATACGCCCCGTTCAGGTCGCGTTGCACCACACGCATCGGGACAACAATCTTATCAATCAACTTTTTACCCGTCAATTCCACCCGACCATACTGCCCGGCGATCAACCGATGATTCGGATTGGGGAAAGAGGCTTTCATTTTCAAGGTATTCATGGCTTCATCCAATTCCACATCTACGAAATTGATCTGTCCCATTTCCGGATACGTCTTGCCATTAGACGTGATAAACGCCACATCGGTATCTTCTTCTTTACCAAATTGTTCCTGCAAGGTCAACAGTTGATTTTCACTCACCGAAAACACGGCATCCATCGGATCAATAGACACCACTTCGGCCAAAACGCCGGAATTGGGGCCGATCAATTCACCGACCGAAAAGTTCTTTTCCCCGATTTTACCGTCCATAGGGGCCACAATCGTTGTATATTCCAAATCCTTTTTGGCTAAATCCACGGACGCTTTCATCTGAGCCACGGTGGCTTCGGCCGAATCGTGCGCTGCTTTGGCTTCGTCTAACTTGGCGGCCGACACGTCTTTGGTTTTGAACAAAGTTTTAATCCGTTCATATTGCGCTTTGGCATTGACGGCGGCGGCTTCGGCTTTGGCCAGATTCGCCTCGGCCTGACGCAGTTGTGCTTCAAAGTTCACCCGTTCAATCAAGAATAACGGTTGGCCTTGTTTGACCAAATCCCCTTCATTAAATAACTTGGCCTGCAAAAAACCGGTAACGCGGGCCCGCAAGCCCACCCGATCACGTGATTCTATTTTGGCCACAAAACTGGCCCGCGGATTGATTTTCTGCCGGGCAACCGTAATCGTATCCACCACGGGATTCGGCATTTTTTGGGCAGCTTGCGTCCGACTGCCCCACGGCATATAGGCCTGCCATTTCGGATAGGTTTCATACCCGACTCCGCCCAAAACGGCCACAATCGCTAAAATCAAAATCGCTTTTTTCATATTTTATCCCCTTTTCTGAATAATTTTTGCTTGTTATAGCATTTTTTTTTAAGAAATGCTAGATTTTTTTTCAAAAAGTGTGGTATAGTATAAAAAACAACCAGGGGGTGAACCATGACAAAACCGAATGAAATTTCACTGGAACGCGGGTCGGGATTATTGGAACGGGAACAAAAGTATCAAACGGCTCCGCAAAAGCCCGGCCGCGTTGCCAACGCCTTTTTAAAAAAGAACGAAAGCGGCACCGTACGCGTGTTTGTAGCCGGCGGTTCGCGGGCCGGCATCAAAAAAATATATACCGACGAGGCCTTTCGTTTAGGGCAAGAAATAGGCCGTCATGATTACCGCTTGGACTTTGGATTGTCTTCGCGCGGTATTATGGGGGCGGTGGCCCGAGGAGTCTTGGATACTTGGGCCCAACGCGATCGTAAAACCGCCAAGCCTATTCATGGTGTCACAACAAAAGAGTATTTGGCCATGTATCAAAGTGATGAGGTGTTGGATCAGGTTTCGGACATCATTGTGGCGCACACTTTGGAAGAACGTAAAAAACAGTTGTTGGGGGCCGACTTTGTGATTTTTACCCCCGGCGGTGTAGGGACGTTGGACGAATTGGCCTATGATTGCGTGGCCATGCAGGACGGTTTCTTGAATTTCAAGCCGTTTGTCCTGTATAACGTTGCCGGATTTTTTCATCACTTGTTGGAATACCTGAAAGAAGTCAATGCCAAAGGCTTTTCCGATCCGATGCCGTTTATTGTGGTGGACAACAGTTTGGAAGCCGGTATCGCCTTTGAAATGATCGGTCGGTATTACGATCGCAAGATGAATAAACACACCGCCCGGAAAGCCGTAGAACGCATTATCTATGACCTGCCTTATATCATTGAACAAAAAAATAATCATCCCGACATGCCCATCCACACGATTTTGGATCAGAAAGACAAAATCATGAACAGTATCGCGGCCGATGGGAAAAAAGCCTTGACCGAAGCAATTGAAACGGCTTACCTGAACAAAGAAATTGAACGTATGTATAATCGCTTGGCCAAAACAGGGCAAGATACCGCCGCCGTCAGTTATAAACTATCGTCCTTGAAACGCCGATCCCGTTCTAAAAAGGAGACAAAATAACATATTATGGACTTTATCAACCTGCCGATTTTGATTTTTTCCGTCTTGCTGTGCATTTCTATTTTGACCAGCCTGTTTTCACTGCGTGCCGGAATCCCTTTGATTTTGATTTTCCTGTGTGTCGGCCTGCTGGCCGGAACAGGCGGGTTTGAAATGTTGGAAACCCTGCGCCGACCGCGTATCTGTTTCTTTATCGGGTCGCTGGCCTTGGCCCTGATTTTGTTTGACAGTGGTTTTCAAACCGAAATGAAAAACTACCGATTGGCCAGTCGCCCGTCTATTTTATTGGCAACCTTGGGGGTGGTGTTGACGGCCGTGGCCATGGCTCCGTTTTCTCATTGGATTTTAGACATCGGTTGGGTTCCGGCTTTCTTATTGGTGGCAATTATCAGTTCCACAGACTCGGCCGCCGTTTTCTTCTTGTTGCGTTCCCAAGGCATTACGTTGCGTGAAAAAGTAAAAGCCACCCTGGAAGTTGAATCCGGGGCCAACGATCCCATGGCCATCTTTTTAACCGTATCGTGCATTACCTTGATTCAACATCAGGCTTCCGGCCACCCGCTTTCCTATACCACCTTGGGCCTGTTGTTTTTAGGGCAGGTCCTTATCGGGGGCGGTATCGGGTTTTTACTGGGGCGACTGATCCCGTTTTGCGTCAATCAAACCAAGTTGGAAACCGCCCTGTACCCGATCTTCGTCATCGGATTGGTGCTGCTCGGTTTTTCGGTTACAAATATGTTAGGGGGTTCCGGCTTCCTGGCCGTTTATATTGCGGGGTTGTTGGCGGGAAACAGTCCCATTCAGGCCCACGCTCAAATCAATCGTTTTCAACAAACGCTGACGTGGCTGTCGCAAATCACCATGTTCACTTGCTTGGGCTTGTTCGTCACCGTATCGGGATTAGAGCAATACTGGAAACCCGCCTTGATTTTGGGGGCTTTGTTGATGTTGGTGGCCCGCCCGGCCATGGTCTGGGGATTACTCACCTTTTTCAAAAGTTATACCCCGGCCGAAAAGAACTTTATTTCTTTTGTCGGCCTGCGCGGGGCTACGTCCATTTTATTGGCCTTGATGCCGGTGGTTTATGCCTTAGACTTTGCCGATGCCTTTTTTAACATTATTTTTGTCATGGTCTTGACCAGCCTGGCCATTCAAGGATTTCTCATTCCATGGGTCGCGCGCCTGTGTCATGTCATCGTGCCGTCATCGGCCCCGGATCCGGCCGCAGCGGAATTAGATCTGCCCGGCTTGGTGGACAGTTCCCTGATTTTGTATCAGTTAGCCGCCGACAGCCCTGCCGTTCAAGGGAAAAAGATTCCCCGCTGGGCCGTTCCCAGTTTGGTGGTGCGGGACGGCATCGCTTACTTTGCCGGCAACGCCTTGAAACGTTTGCAGGAGGGGGATAAAGTCTATGTCTTTTTGCCGTCCAACAGTCGGAGACGTATTCTGGATGATCTGTATGGAACGGGACAAACTCAAGACTTGAACGATACACGGGATATTTTGGGAGACTTTCCCATTGCCCCCGATACAACCTTTCAGGCTCTGTCTGATCTGTACGGCGTTCGGGTTCCCGATTCCATGCGGACCCTGACCATTGCCGCCTTTATGCAAAACGAGTTCACGGACCTGGAAGTCGGCGATCGCTTTTCCCTGGGGGCGATAGAGTTAGTCGTTCAGTCCTTGTCTGACGGTGCTTTGACCGGGGTCGGTCTGGATATTGATCCGACACGCGAGCGGTCGTTCTATGCGAAAACACGGCCTTTAACCGATGTTCAAGCCGAGAAAGTTTGACAGAACAACAAAAACATGGTATAATAAGGACATAGTGGTAAAAACGGAGGAACCTGCACATGACAACAATAACACAACAACAATATGAAGCCTATCAAAAACACCACGCTTTGTTATTCAAGCTGGATCACTATGATCAAGCCGAAGCCCACATGATCGGCGGGGTGGCTACGGAACATGATGACATCACCGTGGACGGACGGACCGAGCAACTGCCCAAGGGAGATTGGGCTAAGTTTCACGAGCTATCCCAACTGACCTTGGCCGGACTGGTACAAAAAGATCACCCTCATATTCAAAATGTGGAACGGGCTAAATCCGATCCTTTTACACGCGATATTTTAGGGGAATTATTGCGCGAAGAATCATTCATGTGGGTCCCTGCGGAAACCGCCAACAAAGTGCAAACTTATTGGGATAAGAATATCACAGATATTGCCGAAATCGGCCAACAAAAGGCATCCCGGGCTTCTCATACCAAAACCGGCACTTCATGGAAAACCATAACAAGTTTGGGGGCGGCGGGTTTACTGGCCATCGCGACCTTAACGACGGCCGCCATCAAAGGAATCAACAGTCTGACATCGGGTTCCAAAAAAGACAAGCAGGAAGAAAGGGCCTCTGCCCAAACGGCAAAAACACCTGCCCCAACGCATACGGCAGAGGCAACAAACGATAAAAAAACTTCCACCATGGCGGCAAAGTTGCAAGCGGCCACCAACGATATCTCGGCCACGGCCGCCGGTACCACCAATAACGTATCTACAAATGCGGTGGCTTTAACCGTACCGCAAGAACCGGAAAAGAAAGCCCCGGCATGGTTGATCGGTAATCGTCCCGTGGCGGGAAACTGGATTGCTACCGAACAAGCCCGTAATATGACAACCCGAGATCGGACGGTATTCAGTCGGTTGATGGTGGGTGAGTTTAACAGTCTGTATCGGGATATGGACGAAAAAAACCTGCGGTGCCAACAGATTATCAGTGAAGGCTATTATGAACGCCACCTGTCGCCAATGCATAATCGTATTCGTCCCGATGTGGAACCGGGTGAAGAATCACGGTCTTGGTATGTGGATGACATGCCGGAACTGATTAAAGATGTCAAGAATTATTATCGGAATATAAGGGATGTCTTGGCACCGTTGGATTACGGAGAACAATTGGCCGCTATGCAGGCGTTCGGTCCGGCGATGGGCTTTTCCGTCACGTCTCAAGAAAATTGGCAATCCAAGCACCGTGCGGAAAGTGAACAAGCCTATCAAACCATTTCCCAATCGGCACGGAAGATTTTAACCACAACCGGCAAGAGTACCAACGATGTGTCCGAGGTCATGGGGGCCGTTTTGCAAGCCACCGCCACCTATCGTGAGCAACACCCGGAAAATCAGGCCTTGTTGCTGACGGCGGACAAGTCCATTCGCACCATTGCAAATATCAAGTTGAAAGATATGCAACGGCAACAAAATATCGCAGCCGAAAATGCCCAAGCCAAGCAGGATGAACGGGCCGCTATTGCCCGGGAAAACCCGGTGGAATACGCCCGGATGCGACAGGCGGAGCAACGTGAAATGCCCCGTGAAGCCGGCTATCCGTGGTGGAAAATCGGCCTGTATGTAGCAGGTGGAGCCGTTGCGGCTTCATGGGTGTTCAATCGCAAGAAAAGCGATAAAGCCTATTAAAGCCGATTTACACTTCGGGCGGGAAGGACCAACACGGTTCTTCCCGCTTTTTCACAACCCCCCGACAAAAGGATTTTTTATGGTCAATCAAACCGTTGTAGACAATCAAAAATTAAAACGGATTCTCACCTATATCAGCCATCAAAGGCACCCCCAACAACTACGCATGATGTTCTTGTGTTCTTGGCACGGCATGCGCAGTATCAACTTTGCCTACCTGCAAGTCAAAGACGTTTATACAACCGCCGGTACCGTCCGGGACAGGATTCGCTTGGACGGCCGTAAAAACAAAGGGCAACAGACGTGTACCTATTACCTGAATCATCAAATCCGGCAAGAGTTCAAAAGATATTTGTCCTACATTCGGCAGCGGGATACGGAATGGAATGCCGAAACGTATCTGTTCATTTCCCAAAAGCAAGGACACCCCTATCATCGTGTGAGTATCAGCCGCCTGTTCGCCCGTATCTATCGCCATTTCGGTATTCAGGGCGCCAGCCATCTGGGCCGCCACTTGTTTGTCAGTCGCCTGATCAATGCCGGAACGAATATCTGCCTGGTACAACGATTGGTCAATCACCGACATATCACCACCACGCAACATTATTTCAACTGTAATGAGCAAATGTTATTACGAGCCGTAGAACAAGTACGCTTGTCATAATGCAATCTGTTCCGCCATCTTGGACAGAAGCCTGATAAAATAATTGCATAATTTTAGGCACAAGGACTTGACTTTTGGAAATGAATGGGTTATACTGCCGGCTTAGTGGGGCGATTAGCTCAGTTGGTAGAGCAGCTGACTCTTAATCAGCGGGCCCAGAGTTCGAGTCTCTGATCGCCCACCAATTCAATCAAGGACTTACATATTGTGTAGGTCCTTTTATTTTAGTCAAACCATAACCACAATCCGGCACCATTACAAGCAAAACAGGGCGGTATCCATCAATTGGAATTTTCATGCAGATGATCGCATATGGTATCTTCATAAGCCCCATACCTCTGAGTTTCGGTATAGAAAAGGCAAGGAATACACGCGATCAGAATAGCGACCAAAACTTTCAACCACACAAATCGATACCCGTCTTTGATCTTGTGATAAAAAAAGCGGATATACCACATCATAAAAAACACACAGGAAAGCAAAAGCAACATCGCCAGGCCGCTTAATATGTCAAACTCCCCCGTGTTCCAAGCAGAACCAGACCCAACAATGCCCAACAAAGCCAGAACAGAAAAGAATCCTATTTTGGTACATAAACACATACTATAGTGAGATTTTTTGAGTACGATGCCTGATAGAGCAAGTCCTATCAAGACAGGATACAAAGGGACAATCGGCCAATAAAATATATAATGTTTTCCACCCCATAGTCTTTCATACGCCTCAACCACATTACTTACAATAAGAAATATCATCGGTGACATAAGACACATCCAGCCCACATAAGACAGCCACCCCCACAGGCCTTCGTATTTGTGGGCGTTCGGTTTTTTCGGGGCCGGCGCAACAGGCTTGCGACTTTTCGTTCCGGAAACGGTTTGTGCGTGATGGCGTTTCATTTGAGACCTCCTAATCATTCGTCTACTTTATACCGGATTTTATCCCCGGTGTCAAACTTAAATCTTAAAATCTCCGGCAGGATTAAATTAAATGATTTGTTTTCTTGCATCAGCTTGACAAATTGATCGGCGTATGTATCCAAGCGCGGATATCCGGTCCCATGCCATTCGGAAAATTCAGGAAAAGTTGTTGTTAAAAAAGCAAACGCCGTTAATTCCGCAGACATCCATAATTTATCATCTGAAAATTCTTCTTTGGTTTTCAATTTTCGTGTTCTGATAAAAACTTGTGAAAGGGTGATTTCATAAAGTAAAGAATAGATATGATACAGCGGATTTTTTGTTTGATAAGAATACGCATTGATCACAATATTCGGTTCCGTCCAATTGGATATCGCGTCTAAAAAATGGGCCAACAAAACACGATATTCCGGGATTTCTTCTTGAAAAAATTGGTTGAGTTTCGGAAAATACTTGTGCTCATTCATTTGCCAATACGATTCAAAAAACGCTTTTGATGTATGCAGGCGCGCTTCATTTTCCTGATAACTTTGCGCCAAAAAATCTTCCAGTTGTTCATCCCATTGAAATCGGGGCTCATGATACATTTTTTGCGCCAATGTCCACGGAAAATGATATTGCTTCGCTCGATATGCATGCGTCGCCGCCACTTCCCCGACACAAAACATATCCATCAGTTTATTCTTTTCGGCTTCCAACGAAATGTAAAAATGCAACATTTTTTCACTCCAAAAAGTAAGAGTGCTCTTTAGATCACTCTTTTATCCTATGCGGCTTCCCTACAATTTTGTTTTATCTTATAAATACTTTTAATGACTGGAGATACTTTTTTGTTTTGCGTCACATGATATCCACCAGACCCTGTCCCAGAGCCACATGAACAAGCTGAATTACTAACTTCTATCTTATAATTTTTTTTTGTCTTCAAAGTAAATTTACGCATATATTCCTCCATTTATTAAAACCATGGTAATAATTACCATTGATAGGATAAAATAAAAAATAATAAATGGCAAAACTTTTTTATAAAATATGTATTTTAGTTTTCAATAAAAAGAAAAACTATTTTTGGAAACTGATTATGTTATAGGATCATTTCTGAGAACCGGATTTTATCCTCGGTGTCAACACCTACCGGCCTGACCGGACGGGTGTGTCAAGCGTCCGATGATGATGTATCCTGCAAAATATATCCGCGGCCCCAAGCGGTCCGAATATACTGCTTTCCCCCGGCCAAGCGTTCAATCTTGCGCCGAACGCGAAACAAAAACACATCAATGATTTTAATTTCCGGCGCGTCCATACCCCCATACAGGTGGTTTAAGAACTGTTCCTTGCTGACCGTCATACCCCGCCGCAGGCACAACAGTTCCAAAATCGCATATTCCTTGCCCGTCAAATGCAAAGGCCGGCCCCCAACCGTAACCATTTTAGATTCCAGGTTCACCTGCATTTGCCCCACCGTAATCACGGACTCGGCCGCCCCATGCGACCGGCGTACGATAGCCTGCACCCGGGCAAAAATTTCGTACTTATCACACGATTTCAGGACATAATCATCGGCCCCGCACCCGAAGCAATCCAGTTTTGTCGGAATGGCGGCCATATTGGACACAATCATGACGGGTGTTGTGATACCCGTACCGCGCAAGCGTTTAATAATATCGTGCCCCATCATATCGGGCAACATAATATCGGTCAAGATGATATCATAATCATAGTATTTGGCCATATCGGCCCCGTCCGCCCCGGTCCAAGCCGAATCTACCGCCAAGCCTCGTCCTTTCAAAAAGAACGCCAAGCCTTGATTAAATGTTTTATCGCCGTCAATGATTAAAGCCCGCATGTCAGATTCTCCTTGTCCCCAGTGTATCGGATTTTCAATCGGAATGCAAGGAAAAAGTCCGCAAGACACGCCTCAATAAATCTCATTTAATTGCGCCACATCATTGTAAATGGTGGCCAAATCTTCCCGCGTGTAATAAAAGTATTTATCCTGATACCAATTCGGGCGTTGGGCCCCGGTCCCCTGATATGTCATGAAATAAAAGGTCAGGCGTTTATCATCGTGTTCTTCCCTGATTTCCAAGATCTGCGGATGAAAAAACAACGCCTGCCCGGTCAAAGAACGGATAAATTGTTCCAACCGGTTTTTAAGGTCCCACGATTCAACCACAGACCGGCGCGGCACCGTGAACACAATGCCTTTGTAATTCATATAAAACTGCTTTTTATCATCATAATATCCGAATTTTTTTGTCAGATCCTGAGACTCAAATGAAATCCCATTGTTCAGGGAAAACCGGGCCGGATTTTCCGGATCCCAAACCACCCCCAGAACCGATAAGATTCTGTATATGGGGGCTGTGCGTTTCTTTAATATATTTTTTTTAACGCGGTATGGATTCAAAAAATATAAAATAGTCAATCCGGCATCTATCATCAGAACTAAAGTTTCCGGCTTGTTTCTGCCAAAATGATGACAATTATAACTACCAAACATGCACGGAACTAACCGAGAGACAATGTAAGGAATAAGAAAATTTAATATCACAACCACAGTATCCATTACCCATGTGGGTGATTTGACCTGAAACTCTTCGCGTTTTTCTTGACGGGAAAACTTCAAGGAATACACAAAGCCCGCCCACCCGCAAATATAAAATACAAAAGCTATCATAAAAGCTAACACACCCTCACCGTTCAGTATCGGTTCATTGGGATTCTCTTGACGAGAGGCAAACATCAGCAACGGCATCAAGAAAGTCCATAAGAGCAGTAAGCACAATCCAACCCCTTGCAAGCCGGATAACTTTACAGACTTCTTAAATCGTTTCAGAACAGGTGGCTTTAAGCTGTCAACTTGATTCAAAAATGTCTGATAACTTATCATGGGAATATATCTTTCAATGCAACGAGAGTGATAACCACCATACTCACAAAGGCCAAAAGAGCAGCATACATTTTGTCTTGTAATGTCAAGGCCGATTTCCTGGGATATTCAGGGGGTTGATTCACATTGTTCCATTTCAAGATGTCCGTCCACCGCCAAATGATACCGATATAAAGGACACCGACACCCATCAAAAAAAGGACAAGATATAAAATAAAATCTATAACCGGTACCAAACTATCCCAAAGAATTGAGCCCATTTTTTGATTTCCTTATTACGCTAATCGGAAAAAGGTGCCTTTACCGACTTGAATATAGGAATCCGGAGTCAAAACCGGGACGGCATTCGGGTCGGTAATCCGTTCACCGTTCACTTTGACCGCCCCTTGAGTGATCAAGCGACGCAATTCGGACTTGGATTTATACTTTTGACTGCTGAACAAAATTTCAATAAACGCTTGCGCTTTGTCCAACCCCGCACCGGTGGCCAAGGACAACACCATCGCGTCTGTCGGCACTTGTTGCCGTTGATACGCGGTTTTGAAGTGTTCTTCGGCCCTGTCTGTTTCTTCGGCCGAATGGTACAGGCGTGTAATCTCGCGGGCCAGTTCCATTTTCACATCACGCGGATTGGCCCCGTCCGCCAAACGCGCCCGGATTTTGGCAACGGTGTCGGGGTGCACATCGGTCACTAAATCATAATACTTGATAATCAGATTATCAGGGATTTTCATAACCTTTTCATACATAACGGCGGCCGGTTCGTCCACACCGATATAGTTTCCCAAACTTTTGCTCATTTTCTCTATGCCGTCCAAACCTTCCAACAACGGCATAAACAAAGTGATTTGCGGGCTTTGGCCAAAATCTTTTTGGATCGTGCGCCCCATCAGGATATTAAACGTCTGATCCGTTCCCCCTAATTCCAAATCGGCGTGCAAGACCACCGAATCATACGCCTGCATCAGGGGATAAAAGAATTCATGGACCGAAATGGGTTGCTTGTTCGTGTACCGCTTTTGGAAATCATCACGTTCCAACATGCGGGCTACCGTTGTCTTGGCGGCCAAGTCAATCACTTCACGAAAGGTCATTTTGCCTAACCATTCACTGTTATACCGTACTTCGGTTTGTTCGGGATTCAACACTTTGAAAATCTGCTTTTGATACGTTTCGGCATTTTCTTTAACCTGTTGTGGTGTCAGTTGCTTGCGCGTTTTACTTTTGCCCGTGGGATCCCCAATCATGCCGGTAAAATCGCCGATCACAATAATGGCCCGATGCCCCAAATCCTGTAATTGCCGAATCTTGCGCAACACAACGGTGTGTCCCAAGTGAATATCCGGAGCCGACGGATCCAGTCCCAATTTGATCCGCATGGGGCGATTTTCCCGTTGGATCTGTTCCAATTTTTCAATAATTTCATGCGGGGGCGTACCATCCGCAGCCCCTTTTAACATAATTTTTAATGTGTCTTGTATATCCATAACGCTACCTGTTGATTAAATGTGGGTGTCAGTATATCCGTTTTTTTGCCATAACGCAAGAAAAAAATCCCGAACCGTTCGGTCCGGGATTGTTGATACAGGAAATACATTATTTACACATTTGTTCACACGGAGACCCCGGGGGTTCAAAGCCACGCGTTTGTGTTCCATCTGCATTTTCCACACACGTCTGACACAAACTAAACCGGCAATTATCGGCTTCCGCATCGTCATCCGAACCATCCGAGGCACGTCTCAATGTTGCGTCAAACACAAAAGCAATGGTATTATTTTCTTCACGACAGTCGGAACCGTCTTTCGCCGAATCAACGGCATTATTCAAATAGATTCCCTCCGGTATGGCCCAGTTTTGATTTAATACATACCGACATGGCCCTTGTGGCACATCCGAAACCACTACTTCAAAGTAATCCTGACCGACATCATCGGCTTCACCGACTGTGACGGGATAACCGTCTATGTTGGTTTCCATATCCGCCGGGTGCATGGCTGAACGGCCCATCATTTTCTCGGCACTCACCGTAATGGCACGGGCCGAAACACCGGCCACAATACTGTTGGAATGATGCCGGTTCATCGCCATCATATACCCGGCAATCCCGCCGATAGATAACACGCCTATCACGGCCAAAACCCCCAGCATTTCCACCATACTGCGACCGGATTCATTGTTTCTCATTTTGCTTTTCCTTTCTTGATTGAGTTTTCTCTTTGGCTCGGAGTGTACCATAAACCATGTTTTTTTACGACAGTGGTTTGGGGGTGATTCGGGGGAGCACGCGTCCGGGCGGGGAACGCAAAATAAATACATGAAAATCAATATATTACATGAAAAATAACCGGCCCCGTAAAAAAGTTAAAAATTGTTAAAAATAAGTGTTGCAAAAAACCATGGATTCCGCGCAACCCTACCCCATACAAAAGATTTAATGATTTGAATAGGTTAGTTTGTTGTGATTTTTCGTCATCGCAAAAATCTGGGGACATCCAAACCTAATTGTTCCGACAATCGGTACAGCCCAAAATACCTTTAACTGTGAAACCGGCACTTGACAAAATCATCGGTAAGCCCCCGACAACCCTGACCACACACGCATGAATAATACTGCCTTATTTTGGTCGGGGCGACATGATTTGAACATGCGACATCTTGCTCCCAAAGCAAGCACTCTACCAGGCTGAGCTACGCCCCGATGCAACCCTTATAACCTATTTTTTTGCAAAAATCAAGCTGAAAATAATAAAAAATACCATGAACTGTAATCCACCCGGCGGGGGCAAATTATGTGAAAAAAACAAAAAACTTGACAGAAGTCCGATTCTGTGGTATCCTGTGGTTATCAGGAGGCAGCAACCATGAAAATATTTAATCCGTATGAACATATTGATCCGAACTTTGATATGAGTAAGATTAAAATTATCTATATGCCGACCGATTATGCGCAATTACCCAAAACAACTGTTAACTTTGCATCGTTGCAGGCTAATCTGCCGCCGGAAGAGGTCCAAGCCCGAGATGCCGAATGGAACAAAGCCTGTGCCAAGGAACCTCTGCAGGATGAGCAGATGGTATCCGCCCGTTTCGTGGACATGAAAAATGGCGACATAAAAGCTGCTCCGGCACAATACAAAGACTGGAAGACAATGGCGAAGAAAGGCTTTTATAAGTCTTTTGGGGACATGTATATTCCTAATATGGTTAACGTTCAAATGCTGGTTGAAACGTCGGATCACTATTTGGTTTTAGGGGACAGGCCTCCAAAAGAAAACGGGAAATTGCCGGCCTTTCAGGTGCCCGGCGGCACGCTAAGTCCGAACGATAAGCGGGATGATCATATCGCACCGGATTTGGGCGCAATGCGTGAGTTCCATGAAGAAGTCGGAAATGTCCCGGTCAAGAATGTATCTTATTTAGGTGCTTCATTCTATGCCGGACGCGTTATTACAACACTTTACTATACGGCGCAGCTGGCCATGACGGCCCGGGAATTGTCGCAATGGCGTGAAGAAAATAAAGAACAAATCAAGGATTACCAAGCTTTCCCGAAGGAACACTTTGTACCGCTGAGAGACGAAGATATTCAAGCCGTCCGAAAGACAGGGCGCTTGCGTGAAACGGCCGAGGTTGGCTTGTTATTAAAAGGAAAGCAATCATTGGGCAATGCATGGTTTGCGAAAAATTGCCCCAAGCGAATGTTGAACCGGGATTAAAACTTATCAGAAAAGGAGAAAATCCATGAAAGAAGATATGGTCAGAAATTATCGTCAACGGAATCCGCGGATGAATGATGGAAGATAAATTCAGGTTATCACAGCCCGGCTATGGGCAGCTGTCAGAATCACCCTCTGAAACGCGGAGGGTGATTTTTTTATCTCTGAATATAGCGCTTCCAAGGAAGGGAAAAGTCGCCATTGAAAAATATTTTCCAAAAATGAACAAAAAATCTTGCAATCCGAAATAAAATATGTATAATAGAGTCGTATTCGGAATGTAGCGCAGCCTGGTAGCGCACTTGTCTGGGGGGCAAGGTGTCGTGGGTTCAAATCCCGCCATTCCGACCACTAAACACAAGTCGTCTGAAAAGGCGACTTTTTCTTTTATTTACAAGCATTTATAAGAGTTCGAATGTTGAAAGGCAAAAAACAGCCATTTTTGCAAATTTACGAACTCTTGAAGCAAAAAAACTTTTGTTTTCAGCACCTCCCCCTTGGGAGCCTAAAACCACCATTCCAAGAATGATATTATTATCTGATAGCTTCTTGAATACGATGCTGAATACTTTCCTGCTTCAATGGGGCAACCTGTTTCAGTTTGACCATTAAGTTATGAAAGTGACTTGAATCAGCTGCATCATGCAAATAAGAAGCCTTTTTACCTGTTTTAAAGTAAGTAATACTATCGCCAATTATAGTATCCAACTTTGTATTAGAAAGAAAAGAATATGTTTCAATTTGATTATCTGGTAAAACTTTAGTACACACATCTTCCCCATTTCTATCAAAAGACAGATTCAAAACAACTCCATCCTTTCCTTTTTTTAAAAGGCAGGTAAAATTTCTTTCCAGATGATCTTTTTGAAACGAAGAATTCAGGTTTAACAAAAAAGATTTGCCGTTTTCTTGTTGAACACGATACTTAAAACGTTGTTGAATACAACGTCCTTTAATTTCTGGATCTGGTGTATAAACATTTTGCAACACACGGATATTCTTTATTTTTCCAAACAAAGGACCATTAAATGCCAAATCCCATATATGATACAATTCCTCATATACTCCGATGTCCTTAAAACGTCGGGGATCTTTTGTTTTATCTTTACCGTAATCAATATTGCATGACCTTAGCTCATATCCGTTGTGCAAAAGATCGGCAAAGGCTTGTTGAAACGTATTTAGCGCTTTAGAAGAACGCAGGATATAATCTACCACAACACGAGAATCCTCAGGCAATTTTTCCGCTATTAATTGATATTCTCTTTTTGTCAGCAACATCGGCTTTTCACAAAATATATTCTTAATGCCCCTTGCGACCACTTGTTTTAAGACATCAAAATGGGTAACACTATTGCTGGCAACAAAAGCGGCATCTATACGGGCATCTGCCGGAATATTCTCAAAATGTTTGTATTGATTTTCCACAATTTGTTCATCTGAAAAAACGGGATCTACAACGTAAATTTTATCGATTAAATCATTCTTTTTTAAAGAACGATAAATATTTTTGCCCATTTTCCCATAGCCAAGCAAAATAACATCCATATGATATTCTCCTATTTACGGGTTAAAAACTCACGATACAGGTTGATTGTTCTGTCGCACATTTTCTTGATAGAATAATTCGAGCGCACAGAATCATACGCGTTTTCAACAATTGTCTTTTTTTCGGCTGCCGGCATATCCAAGATGCTATCTAAAAAGCAGGATAAAATCTTTGAATCACCAACAGGTGTTAAAAAGCCGGAATAATTGGTTCGAATTAACTCACACGCTCCACCGTGGTTTGAAGCTACAACGATTTTTTTCATAGCTTGCGCCTCGGCAATACTGCGCCCGAAACTTTCTGGGACAAGAGTCGGTTGAACATAAATATCCGTTACCGCATATACCAGTGGCATCTCATCCCCGGGAACGGCAAATACCTTAACCGTTGTTTCCTTCGGTAACTTTGCCAGTTTTTCTTTTAACTCTGACTCATAGTCACCCTTTGGATTTCCTCCGACAAATAAAATTGTCACTTTCTTATGCTTCATCAATTTCACGGCGTCCAATAAGACAGAATGCCCTTTAATCCGGGACAAGCGTCCAACCAAAGTGATGATGGGCTTATCTTCCGGAATATTATGCTTTTTCAAAAAACTCTTGCGTTGGTTCAAAGTTATCTTATTGGGGTTAAATTTATCGACATCAGCCCCCCGCGGAATTAAGCGAATTTTCGGGTCTGGTATCTGGTAATCTTCCATCAAATGATTTTGAATAAAGCTCGACACAGCGATGACGTTTTCTCCTTGGGTCATGACGCGATTATATGGCTTTTTAAAAACTTCGGGCTTCATTCCATAATGACCATGAAAAGTTGTAATATAGGGAATATTGATACGGTGGCAAGCCCATTTTACCGACCACGCAGGTGCCCTTGAACGAACATGTACAACCGCGGCATCCTTTTCTTTAAAAATCTTAGCCAACTTGAAAGAATTTAACCACATTCGGATAGGATTTTTGGTGTGAACAGGCAAAGTGATATGTTCTACTCCTAACTTTTTCAGTTCTGAAACCATTTTTCCGCCGGAGGAGATAACATAATTGCGGATTCCTGCTTTTTGACAAGCCTCTGCAATTTCGATTGTTCCCCGTTCAACTCCCCCTTGATTGAGTGCTGGTAAAACCTGAATAATGCTCTTTTTCATAATTACACCTCCGTAAATCTAATCACTTTTAGAATAACACAATAATTTTTGTTTTGCAAGTATTTTTTTAGGATATGATCTCGTGAATTGCGCATTCATGACGACCATTTATAAAATACAAATGCGGATACTTTAAAGTGTCCGCTTTTTTCATATCCCGATACCGCAAAAGACAGCCACTATTATCCCTGTTGACAAGATATCAGCCTGTTTCACAGGAACAACGACAAAAAGTACGCCTGCAACAATCATAAAAATTAAAGCGGATGAGTATATTTACATTTTGGATATCTGCTACATCCCAGAAAGGTTCCATATTTTCCATTTCGTAGTTTCAATGCCGATCCACAATAGGGACAGATGCCTTGTTGTAAAGCACTTTTTGAAAAATGCTTTTTGTACTTGGCGTATTGTATATGGTCTTTTATCTGTTCTTTTGTCGTTGATTGTACGGTCAGTAATTGATAAGTCATTTTGTTTACTGCGGAATTTGAACAATTTATATCAAACCTTATTTAATGTCAAACTGTCCGGATTTATTTTGGGTGAGTGTGGCTTTTTCATACGCCTGATTCGTGCCGAAACGGTGCTTGACTTTGGTCGTGGGATTGTATACATTGATAGCCGAATGGGAGAAAGGTGAAATGGACTATGTACATCATTATCAATCCCCGCTTGGGGGCATAACTTTGGCCAGCGATGGTACGGCTTTAATCGGGCTGTGGTTTGACGACCAAAAGTATTTTGCCGATACGATTAGGAAACAGACACCAGAAAAAAATCTGCCGATTTTTCAAGAAACAAAGAAGTGGTTGGATATTTATTTTTCGGGGCAAGCCCCTGATTTTACGCCACCGCTGAACATGCGTACAACGCCGTTTCGGAAACGTGTGTGGGAGATTATGTTGTCCATTCCGTTCGGGCACACCATGACATACGGGCAAATTGCCGATAAAATTGCGCACGAAAAAGGCATCCGCCGCATGTCGGCCCAAGCGGTCGGTGGCGCAGTCGGACATAACTCTATATCCTTGATTATTCCCTGTCATCGGGTGGTGGGGATAAACGGCAGTTTAACGGGTTATGCCGGTGGTATTGATAAAAAAGTCAAACTGTTAGAGTTGGAGCAAACGAATATGAAAAACTTGTTTGTGCCCAAAAAAGGAACGGGCTTATCAGTTTTGTGATCACATTTTCAAGCTAACTTGCGGATCAGTCGGCAGGGAACCCCATAAGCCAATGTGTTTTCCGGAACGTTTTGAGTGACAACGCTGCCGGCTCCAATCACGGCATTTTTGCCGATTTTAACACCGGGCAGAATGGTACAGTTTGCACCAATCCACACATTATCACCGATTTCAATATCGGAAACGCGTTGCCAGCCTGCCAGGCGTTGTTGAGAATCCAATGGGTGTTGAGCGGTATAAATGCCGACATAGGGGCCAATTAAAACATTATTCCCGATGATTACTTTTCCTCCGTCGCCGATGGAACAGTGATGGTTGAAATAACAGTTTTCTCCAATTTCAATGTGTTGACCGTAATCGCAATTAAAAGGTAATTCAAACCACGAGTTTTTGCCTAACCGCTTAAAAATCAAAGGAAATAAATTTTGATGATTTTTGACACGCTCTGCGGGGGGTGCGGAATTGATAGCATACAATACCTGTGCGGTCTTTTCTTTTAATTGTAATAAGTTCGGATCATTTCCTTTATATAAAAAATCATTTTTTTTCATTGTTCAACCCCGTTTATCAATTTGTTGTTATTGTATCAGAAATTCAAATAAAATCAAGTGATACATTTTCACAAGGGCAGATTGATGTGATTTTATGTGCCACACGTACACATTTTCATTGTCTTTTCGGGCAATATGCCGTATGATGATGGAATCGGAGATAGTTCGTTTGTGATGTTAGGATCAATTATTGGTGATATCATCGGGTCTGCGTATGAGTTTCATAACGTCAAGACCAAAGATTTTACGTTATTTCCGCCGGCGGCTTGCTTTACGGATGATACGATTTTGACCTGTGCCGTGGCGGATTGGCTGGTGCATGGGGGAGATCCCGCCCGATATTTGCGTACTTGGGGTCAAGCGTATCGGCATCGGACTTACGAAAACGGGACAGTGGCGGCATTCGGTCGGGGATTTTCGGCCTGGCTGAATGAGGAAAACACTGTGCCGTCCGTTATGAACGGGTGTGTAATGCGCCTGTCGCCTTTGTTGGCCTTAAAGACTTGCGCGGATGCCAAACGTAAAGCCGATGTATTGACCCGTTTAACGCATAATACACCGGAAGCTTTAACCGCCGTTCGGGCCTATATAGAAACGGGTTTTTTGCTGAAACATAGGGTGCCTGTCGCCCGTATTATCCGAATAATCGGTCCAAAATACGGCTATGATTTGTCCCAAACACCGGACGATATTCGGCCGACCTATAATCGTTTTTATTGCCGATGCAGTCGGTCGGTTCCCCAAGCGATGATCTGTGCCCTGACGGCCAAGTCGTATGAAGACGCGGTACGGGCGGCCGTTTCTTTGGGTGGCGACAGTGATACTTTGGCGGCAATAGCCGGCGGGTTAGCGGCGGTACGCTTTTCGATTCCGGATTCTTTATTACGACAGGCGGATACTCGTTTGGATACACGCACACGGGCGATGGTACGGACCTTTTTGCGCTGGCAAAAAGATCAAGGGCGTGTTTATACCACCTATGCCGTTCAGGGGCAGGATCGGTCCTGAGACGATTTATTGACAGAAATAGAGATTTATGATATAATAACAGTATATTTTGAAAAGGAGTGATCACACCATGGTAGAGACGATGATGCAACCGATTGAAGAACAAAAATCCACCCCGAACTATGCAGATAACTGGGCCCGTGATGCGGCATCGGCGGCCACGGTTTTTGAGCTGAACTCGGAAGAGAAAAATGCACCGGAATACCGTCGTTTTTTGTCGGAACAACAGGAATTTAATACCGGCAAACGTTCCAAACCGCCCCGTGATTGGACCACCGAGGATAAAATTGATCAGGCGTTGGCGCACACACCGTTTCAGATTCAAGCGGAGTCTACGGATGAAAAGAAAGCCCTATACACCTACCTGCATGTTTTGATGAACTCGGATGTGGGAAAGGCATGGATGGCTGAGGCCCAGAAAGTGGCCGATTCAAAGGGGAAAATTACATTAAAAACAGAAGAGCAAGAAGATACTCTTGCTTTTGTATCTGCGAATGATCCTAGGACTATATGTCTCAATTCAAAAACGATCAAGGATTTAGAGAAAAACAACCCCAATGTCGGAGAAACAGAAGAGTTAGCGTATCAGAAATATCAAATGACCGGTACCGTTGGTCATGAAATGCAACATGTGTTTCAAAAGTGTCGGCAAGGAGATATGGCCTTTTCATCACTGGAAAATGCGGCCAAATGGGACGTGATGTGTGAAATGGCCGGTCGGATGGCCAATATCGCCTTTACCACCGAAAAGGGGGTCATGCTATCTGATAGCGATTTTTTTTCTTGGTTAAAAGCACAAAACAAGGAAAAGGGATTAGACGAAACCGCGGCGGATAAAGAGACCCGAACAAACCTAGCTTTTTTGTTTTTAACAAATTGTAGAAATATGAAGGGTACGAATGATCTGAAAGAACGCATCAATGAATGGAATACAGGCTATAAAAAACAAGCGTTAAATATAGCAACCACTCGGAAAATCATAAATTCTACCGATACCGTTGCGCAGGAAAACGATATGATGAATTGGTTGTGCGACAGTATGGGTGTGGACAAGGATCTGTGCGCCGCTTTGTTGGCTACGTATTTTGCGGATAATCGGCGAACTCCCAGTGTGCCCGGCATTCAGGAAGTCTTGAAAAACGATGGCACTTTTATCAGTCGCGGAACAATCAACGGTCATTCGGTGGTCATGAAATCCGAAGGGACAGATAAAGATTCAATGACAACTACCTATATCAACGGTTCAATACATTCGGTTGAGATGAAAGATTCAGATCATATCAGTCGTTATGCCTATAAGAATGGTAAGCTGTCCGAGGCGGATACGGTTTATACGGACGGCTATACCGCGCATACCGTATACGATGGTGCAGGAAAACACCAAGAAAGTGTGTATAAATCACCGTCAGGAGTAGAAACAACCACAAAGTATGCTGATGGGACTAAAATCTATGAAACAGTAAAAAGTCCGGACGGGTCCATTAAAGAAACGTCGTTTGATGACTTTGGTGAGCCGAATTTTGTGATTGAATCACGGCCCAACGGGTGGTCAAAACGAACGGATTTTGAATATGGTCAAAAAGCGAGCAGTTATGAAATAACACCGCACGGGGATCGTATTGAGAAAAAATATGACGCGGAAGGCCGAGAAATAACCTTACCGCCACCGACACAACAGGCCGTGGCTGCTCCTGTTTTGCCGAGCGTTCAAAAGGCATCGGTTTCAACCCCGGCTCCAACCCCGGCAACTTCCCGGGTCGCACCCCCGATTTTACCCGGTCAAGCCGGCCCTTTGCCCCCGAAACCCGAACAGGCACGGGTCGCACCCCCTATTTTACCCCGAGCGGGACAGGAAACTGCGCGTCCCACACCCCCTACTTCCAAAACGGTGTTGAACTTGGCCGCACGCAAAAAAGCCGATTCACGTTAGGAAAAATCTTTTATTTTCTGCGTGTTTAACAACTCGGGCGACAGCAGATTTTGATCATTATGGTTTTAGAAAAAAAGCCGTATCTGCCAATCTTCTTTCGGCAAGTTCAAAGTAAGTTGTGTTATATTCTACGCCCAGAAAACGTCGCCCTAAATTCAACGCTGCAACACCGGTTGTGCCACTTCCCATAAAGGGGTCTAAAATAAGATCGGTCGGATTGGTATGAACCTTGATGATTTCTTCCATCAATTTCAAACTTTTTTGTGTAGGATGAATTGTCCGTTCTCTACCTGAAACCGTTGCTGTTTGATATAGAGACCTTAAATAGGGAATGTTTGTGTCTTTGTTAAATGTCCACTTAGCCCCTTTTTTAACACCCCATACAGCAAATTCCATGTCCTGTACATAGCGTCTTTCAATATTTCGTGGCATAGGATTGGTTTTACGCCAAACAATAATGTCTTTAATCAGAATGTCACAATGTTCTAATTTCACGATTATATCACTAATAAAACGATAGGAACAAAAGATGATGATAGAGCCGTTTTTATCTAAAATACGTGTATATTTCGGTATCCAATCCAATAATTTAAATCCTTTATCCCAATCGCCAAAATCCACGCCCTGTCTGTTTGAGAGTGTAGAAAAATTATTATCCTTTGAAATGTTATAGGGTGGGTCTGTAATAATATGATTAACGATTTTCTTTTCTTTGAGAAATTGGTCTATAATGGTGTAAGCATTGTCATTGACAATTTCGTAGTTTTCTTTTTTTTTTGATTTTTCTTTCATGTCTAATATAATTTGCTTTCCGATAGCTTTGGCCAATAAAGGTGGTACGGCGTTCCCAATTTGTTTGCACACTTCACACTTAGATCCTTGAAAGATGAAACTATCATCAAAGCTTTGGAGACGCGCTGCTTCCCTGGGAGTAATGGCCCGATTTAAATAAGGGTGAGAATTCCGACCGTTGGACGGTGTATCAAAACGGGTGTCTATGGTGGGACTGACATCATCCCAGGATAATCTGGACCAGGTTGTCCCAAACTTTTGTTTTCCATACAATTCTTTTGGCAGGTACTCTTTTCCCTGTTCTGGTGGAATCATCTTAAGTTTTTTTAGAGCGATTTCAGAATGTTTTGTGGCTATATGATACTGTAATTTATTAGCACGTAATTGCGCTTGGTATGCACTTTGCGGTGGTAGTTTATAATCAGATATTTCTGTTCCTTCACCGCTTTCTAAATAGGATAAATCACTAATAGCATCCCTGACGGTTACTAACATTTTGTGTGGTTGTGGAAAGTGGATATATTTTATCTTTGATGCGATAAAAAAAGCGCGTTGCCGACTTTGCGGTACACCATAGTCTTTTGCATTTAATACCCCGGCGTTCACGATATAGCCTAAGTTTTCAATTTCCTGTTTAATTTCACGTCCAAAATACCCGTCGGAAGAATTGAGAATGTTTTTAACATTTTCTATAATAAAAATTTCCGGTTGAAGCTGCTCTACAAATTTTAAATATTCTTTGAATAAAAAATTACGTGGATCTTTTAAGCCTAAATTTTTTCCTTTTAGACTAAACCCCTGACAGGGTGGTCCGCCGACAATCATGTTGACGTGTAATTGTCTTGATAAATTAACGATCTGTTGCTGAACTTGAGGAAGTGTAATATCACCCACCAATCCCCTAGCATGGGGGAACATGCCGGAAAAGGTTTTGATTGCAGAGAGATTGAAATCCAACCCGATGACTGTTTTGAAGCCGGGAACTTGATCCAATCCATAAGATAATCCACCGGCTCCGCAAAATAAATCTAAGATATTATACATAAAATCACCTTTGAGGGATGAAAAATAATCTCCTCAAGTCGCAATATATCAAATTTTATTTACTTTTGCAAGACATTATGATAAAAATATCAAAGAAACTTTATAAGGAGAATTTGATGAAAGTCAGTGAATTTTTTGTGCAGAACATAAATCCTTTTGTTTTGGGATGCTTCTATAGTCGCTTTGAATGTGATGAAGCGCAAATCAAAACATTTACGACTTATAAATTAACGAAATGGGCACCTGTGTTTTTGAAATCACAACAACCGTATTTGGAACAACTGAATAGGCGGAGTTTTGAAAATTGGCAGGTTTTATCTTCATCAGGTAAGTATTTTAAGGCTTGTTTAACCTTGGAAAATGATTTGCACTTATCGGCAACCAGTTTCTTTAACAAGTTGTACTATAAAATCTTAAACTCGGAACTGATTAGTAGCGACATATTGACGGATGACAAAATTGAATTTATTCGGGGTTTTATGGAAACGCGGGGTAGTATTGATACACAACGATCCCTGATTGCACAAGATTATTTTTATCATCACTCGTATTTAGAAGTCAGAAAAGCCCGTATTTTGGTGGAATATTTCAATGTGCCTGTTTCTGTTATGAACTTAAATTTCCGACAACTGCAACCGCAATATCTTACCAAAAAGAATAAAAGAAATGCTCAAGTGCGCATGCAGTTACCATGGTACGTAGCCCAGATCGGCATTCTCAATCCATATAAAGTTCAAGTGATTACAGATGTTTATGGGTACCCGTTGGGAACATACAGAAACGGTGCACAATTTTTTAATGTGCCGTATTCAGTATCGCCTTCTCAAAGTTTCCAAAAGCGAATCGATTATTATGCAGATAAAATTTTGAATCGGAAATTGAGTTCACAACAAATAAAACAATATCAAAAGGAACTTGGTTTTCTAGCAGATGCATCAGACGAAAGAACAATCCGAAATGATTTGATTGTTCAAATTGCTCGATTAGAATGGCCGGATGAATGCGTATGTTGCAAAAATCTGTATAATATTTGTGATCGGAGCTTTATACATAGAAAAACGAATCGTCCATACTTTGAAATACATCACGTTATTTCTTTGGGTAACAATCAAGAATTGGACGACACAGACAACCTGGCAAAATTATGTCCAACATGCCATGCGGCACTAAAACGGGGACGTGCTTTGGAAGTATATCAAAAAGAACTCATTGCTAATATCCTAAACAATCAGGACCGAACACTGGAATTTTCAAAAAACTTTTTTGACACCGATGACGAAAACGTCATTATCAACAAAATCTATGAATCGTTAAAGTGATTTCGGGCGATTTTGTTCCCGCAGTAAATGGTACTGTATAAAGCCCAAAGCAAACAAGAGAGGCAACGTGGCTTCGCCGCTTTCTTCCACCGCTTTGAACCAATAAATCACCGTATCGTCCAGGCGTACACCGGTGGCTTTGAAATAATTGCTGGGGAAACGGTCGGCAAATTGTGAAACAATCCCCACACCACCAAATGTTGCAACCGTCCAGGCCAAGGGGTTCAGTGCAAAAAAGCCCCGAAACAACCCGGGCATATACCGGCACAACAACCAAACCGCCGTTCCCAAGACCACAACTACCAGTACGGCGGCCACAATCTTTTCAGACAACGGATTGTTCGGATTAGTAAAAAAGCGGAGTTTAATGGCCGTTGTATCGTGATCGGTCAACCAATGTTGAATGCCCGCTTCCCGCAACAAAGCCGATAGCCACAGAAACAATAATGCAAAATAAGAGGCTTGCCGATCGGTTTTCAAGTAATCCCGGGCGTATCCCAAGGCAACAATCAACCCTATACCATAGCCAGCATACGTAATGAATTCATTTTCACCGTCTTCATCAAAAAAGAAAGTCGGATTGCCGGGGTGTAAAATCCACGACAAAGCGATACACAATCCAACGGCCAAAACAGTCGCCACAGGGGCAAACAAAGGGGAGAGTAATACTTTTTTCATAATAGATCCTTTCTGAGATATTTGTTGCAAGGACTTTACGCTGTTTTGTTTGGGTTGTCAAGCCCGTGTAAAAAAATACTTGTCAAATAGGGAACGGTATGCTACAGTATTCCCGGAAAAACAATATGGCAGCGGGTATTATTATATTGATTTTAACGGGGCTATACCTGATGATGTGGCGGGAGAACTTGAAAATGTGGAACCGGCGCACACAGGATGCTTGGAATCTGCTGCAAGAACGATACAAACATCGTTCGGATTTAATCCCCGGCGTACGGGCGGTCCTGAAAAAAAATGACAAGACCATGCAGGAGGCTTTGCAAAATTTGACTCGGTGCGTTCAAAAGACGCAAGGTCCTTTGTCTGTCGGGGAACGGTTGCGGGCCGAACGGGTTTTGTCTCAATCTTTGGATGACGTGCTGACACAAGCCATGCAAAATCCGAATGTGGCCGGAGCACACAATGTTTTGGAAATGCAAATGGAAATCACCGATACTCAAGAACTTATTCAATCGGCCGAGTTGTTTTATGATACGGTTGCCAGGGCCTATAATGCACGTTTATCTTATCCGCCGGGGCATTGGGCCGCCCGCCGCCTGTCATTATTGCCGGCCCAAACCGATGAACAAATGTTCCAAAGGCCCGTGTTTAAAAAAAAGACTTGATTTTTGATTAAAAATCGTGTATATATATCGCATCGTTCCGTCATGGGGCGATAATTCACATGCGGGGAAAGCGCGGGATTTTATCGGACATGTTCGGTCTTATCACAACGCTTCCGGTGCCGGGAAATGGGTTTTCGGTATCTTGCCCCGCAGACGTTATAACCGGAAAAAGAAAGGATAAAATATGACACTTCCGACAGTAACTATGCGTCAATTAATTGAAAGCGGTGTTCACTTTGGGCATAATGCTCGCCGCTGGAACCCGAAAATGGGGCAATACATTTACGGCACACGCGAAGGCGTACACATTATGGACCTGACACAAACGGTCCCGATGTTGTACCGTGCGATGGAAGCCGTGCGTGATGTAGCCGCCAAAGGTGGCAAGGTTCTGTTTGTCGGCACAAAGCCCCAAGCACAAGAACCGATTGAAGCCGCAGCCAAGCGGTGCGGTCAATTCTTTGTGAACCATCGCTGGTTGGGCGGTATGTTGACGAACTGGAAAACCATTTCGTCCAGCATTCGTCGCTTGAAAGACATTGATGCTAAAATGGAAAAGGGTGAATTGAACGGCTTTACCAAGAAAGAAAAACTGAACATGCAACGGGAACGGGAAAAACTGTTCGCGTCTCTGGGCGGGATTCAAGATATGGCCGGTCGTCCGGACATCATGTTCGTGATTGACGTACCCAAGGAAGAATTGGCGGTTGCCGAAGCGAAAAAGTTAGGAATCCCCGTTGTGGCGATTTGCGACTCTAATGCAAATCCGGACGGTATTACCTATCCTATTCCGGGCAACGATGACGCTTTACGTGCCATCAACCTGTATTGCGACCTGATTTCGGGTGCGGTGTTGGATGGTATTCAGGCGGAATTGAAAGCCGCCGGTGTTGATGTCGGTGCGGCCGCGGAAGTTGCCGCCGAAAAACCGGCTCAAGCCGAATAAGCAAACGGTATCGGGCGGGGTACTATACTCTGCCCGCATACGCCGAACAAGGGAACCCGCCGGCCGGGATAAAAATGCGTACGCCGATTCGGGTGGGAAAGAACGGAACAACAGATCTTTGAAAACAGAAAGGAAAAAAATGACAGAAATTAAAGCCAGTTTGGTAAAAGAACTTCGTGAAAAAACAGGTGCCGGTATGATGGAATGCAAGAAAGCCTTAACCGCCGTCGGTGGCGAATTGGAAGCGGCCATTGACTTCCTGCGCAAGAAAGGCATGTCCGTTGCCGAAAAGAAAGCCGGTCGTGTCGCCAGTCAGGGTTTGGTCGGCGTGGCCGTTTCCGGTCATGAAGGGGCCATCGTTGAATTAAACAGCGAAACCGACTTTGTGGCCAAAAATGCAGACTTCCAAAAGTTCTTGGGTGAATTGACAAAAATCGCGTTGGCGAAAAAAGGTGATATGGATGCTATTAAGGCCGCTGATTTGAACGGTAAAACCGTGGCCGATACGTTAACATCTTTGATTGCAACGATCGGTGAAAACATGAACTTGCGCCGGGTGGCGTATGTGCATGCGGATAACGGTGTCGTGGTGCCGTATATTCACACGGCGGCGGCTCCGAATATGGGAAAAATCGGTGTGTTGGTGGCTTTAACCGGCGCAGATACGGCAACATTGCAGGAAGTCGGGAAAAAGGTAGCCATGCACATTGCCGCGGCCAGTCCGCGTTTCCGTGCGATTGATGAAGTAGATGCCGATACGATTGCCCATGAAAAAGGTATTTATGCCGAACAAGCCAAAAACTCGGGCAAGCCGGCCGCTATCATTGAAAAAATGGTGGAAGGACGTTTGCGGAAGTTCTATGAAGAAGTGGTTGTTTTGGAACAGGCGTTTATCATGGATCCGGATAAAAAAGTCAAGGAAATCCTGGCCGGTTCCAAAGCTGAATTGACGGCCTTTGTGCGCTTTGGTTTGGGCGAAGGGATTGAAAAGAAAGAAGAAGACTTTGCCGCCGAAGTGGCCAAACAAATCAACGGGTAATTCCGTTTAAACCGAAACCCGGGAATCTCTAGGGAGACCCGGGTTTTTTCTGTCTTGTCCGTGCTTTTTTTACTTGCTTTTCGGCCCGAGTTTATGTAAACTGAAACGAAAAGGATACCCGATATGATACGATTATTACCCCAAAACCTGATCAATCAAATTGCCGCCGGCGAAGTGGTGGAACGGCCGGCATCGGCCCTGAAAGAATTGATTGAAAATGCCTTGGATGCCGGGGCGACCCAAATTGATATCACGTTGACAAACGGGGGCAAGACATACTTGTCCGTTGCGGATAACGGACGCGGTATGACACCCGATGAATTGACCTTGGCCGTAGAACGGCATGCGACAAGTAAATTGCCGACAGAAGACTTGTTTAACATCAACTTTTTGGGTTTTCGGGGGGAAGCGTTGCCGTCCATCGCATCGGTATCGCGCTTGACCTTGACTTCGCGGCCGCCGGAAGCGAACGAAGCTTGGGCCTTGACCGTTGATGCCGGTATCAAGCAAGTCCCGCGCCCGGCGGCACGCGGGGCCGGTACAACGGTGGAAGTGCGAGACTTGTTTTATGCAACACCGGCACGATTGAAGTTTTTGAAATCAGATGCCTCTGAAACGGCGGCGATCAAGGACACGGTGGCCCGCTTGGGCATGGCTTATCCGGCGGTCGGATTTTCGGTGTCGGACGATCGGCGGCGGCTCTTGTCTTATCCGGCGGGACAAGCCTTGTTGACACGCCTGGACACCGTCATCGGAAAAGCCTTTGCCGAAAACACCGTCCCGGTACATGCCGAATATGAAGGAATCACGCTGGACGGATATATCGGATTGCCCACTTATACACGGGCCACAGGAACGGAACAATACTTGTTTGTGAACGGACGATGTATCCGCGACAAGTTGTTAAACGGCGTGATTCGGGCCGCTTATCAGGGGCTGATCGGGCATGATACATTTCCGGTGGTGGCTTTATTTCTGCGTGTGCCTAATACCGATGTAGATGTCAATGTACACCCCGCCAAAACGGAAGTACGATTCAAAGATCCGGCCCGCGTGAAAGGGTTGATTATCGGGGCCATCCGAAACACGTTGGCCGAACATGGGAATAGGACCGCAACAACAATTGGCATCGGGGCGTTGGATAAGGCACAAACGGATAGCCCGATTTCTCCGGCCCTATCCCTGATGTCCCGGGGGACCACTCGGGGATACAGGACACCGTTGTCCCGTCCGACTGTTTCTTCTTTCGGGCCTGAACGGCCCGCGGTTTCACCGGTACGGGCACCGGTTGAACCCGGCTTTTTACAGGATAGTTTTTCTGTGCGAACCGAACCGGTCGCAGCCATGTCGGAACCGCAACCCGAAACGTTGCCCCCGCTGGGCCTGGCCAAAGCACAGCTGCATCAAACCTATATTGTAGCTCAAGCGGCGGACGGTATTGTCATTGTGGATCAGCATGCGGCACATGAACGGTTGACGTATGAAAAGTTGGTAAAAAATATGGACGGCCGGGTTCAAACGCAGGCTTTATTGATTCCCGAAATTATGACGCTGACCCCCGATGAAGTGCGGGTCCTGACGGAACGGGCCGGAGAATTGGCGGCGTTCGGATTGGTGTTAGACGCGTTTGGAACGGATTGTGTGGCGGTGCGTGAAATACCGGCCCTGATGGATAAAACGGACCTGAAACGATTGGTACAGGATGTGGCGGATACGTTGCGAGAATATGATGATACTGTTGTTTTGAAAGATCGTATGAAAGACATCTGTGCCAAAATGGCTTGCCACGGGTCTGTACGGGCGGGACGCGTGCTGACCCTTGATGAAATGAATGCCTTGTTGCGTCAAATGGAAGATTGCGGAACATCGGGACAATGTATTCACGGACGACCGACATATATTACCTTGAAACTGAACGATATAGAACGGTTGTTCGGCCGACGGGATTAGGTCATGCTTTCGGGGCTTGACTTCATCGGAAAAATCCGTTATACTGACCGCAATTTTTGATTTGAAACAGGGAAAAAAAGAATGGGACTCAGTAAAGCCGAAAAAGCCAAAATTAAAGAGAAATTCAAAGAAATCAACTTGGTGCGCAACTATTCGCGGATGGCACCGTATGTACGGCCGTATTGGATACGGGCGGTGGTGTCATTGGTGATCACCATTCCGATCGGGGCGATGGATGCGGTGATTGCCTGGGCCTTAAAGCCCTATATGGACTCGGTGATGATTGAAAAAACGGTTCAATCTACTTCTTTAATCCCCTTGTTGATCGTGCTGTTCAGTTTGGTTCAAAGTTTACTCAACTATGCCGCCACATATTTGAACAGCTGGGTCGGAAATAAAATCACAATGGATTTGAAATTCACTTTGTTTAAGAAAATGGTCCATAATGATCCGGCTTTTTTTGACAAGAATACATCGGGAGATATTCAATATCGTTTTAATTCCGATGCCGAATTGGCTTGCAACGGGTTATTGAGCAATTTGAAATTGTTTACAACACGGTTGTTTTCGTCTATTGCGCTTATCTTTGTGTTGTTTTGGAATTCATGGCAGTTATCCATTATTGCTTTGATCGTCCTGTTTGGGGCGTTGTATCCTTTAGCCGGTGTCCGTCGTAAAATAAAAGGCATTATGAAAAAAACGGTTTTTTCCGGATCACGCATTATGACCCATTATAACGAAGCCTTTGCCGGCAACCGCGTCATTACATCCTATAACCTGTACGGGTATCAAGTATCCTGTTTCCGCAACACGCTGCAAGAAGTGTTCAAGTTGGGTATGAAAATGGTCAAGCGTACGGGATTATTGACACCGATGATGCACTTTATTGTATCGCTGGGGATTGCCGGTGTGATTTTTATAGGAAGTTATCTGATCAATCAAGGGCAACTAACAACCGGCGGGTTTGTCTCTTTTATTACGGCGTTATTGATGCTGTATACACCGGTTAAGTCTATCGGTTCCACCTTTACGAATGTGCAAATGTCATTCCTGGCCATGGAACGGGTATTTGAATTGCTGGACAAAGTACCGATGATTCGCAGTAAACCACATGCCCCCCTGTTGACACAAATTCGGCGGGATATTGTTTATCGGGATGTTTCGTTTGAATATGTGCCAGGCCGGCCGGTGTTAAAGCATGTGAATCTGACGATTCCCAAAGGCCATACCATTGCCTTTGTCGGGAACTCCGGCGGGGGAAAAACGACATTTGTCAACCTGCTGCCTCGGTTTTATGATGTAAGCAGCGGGGCTATTTTAATTGACGGAACGGATATTCGGGATTTGAATTTGGATTCATTACGGGATAAAATTGCCGTTGTGTTTCAAGATAATATCTTGTTTGCCGGGACCATTCGCCATAACATTATGTTAGGTAAAGAGGGCGCAACCGAGGAAGAAGTACGTCATGCCGTAACGAATGCGTGCTTGGACGAATTTATTGAATCTTTACCTCAAGGGTTGGATACGGAAATCGGTGAACGGGGTATTTTATTATCCGGCGGTCAACGGCAACGGATTGCCATTGCGCGAGCCTTCATTAAAAATGCCCCGATTGTGATACTGGACGAAGCCACATCCGCCTTGGATAATAAGTCCGAACAAATTGTGCAACAGGCGATTTATAACCTGATGGCGGATCGGACTGTCTTTATTGTGGCGCACCGTTTATCCACCGTTCGTAATGCCGATAAAATTGTCGTCATCAATCAGGGTGAAATTGTGGAAAGCGGCACGCATGAAGAGTTGATTGCACGTGAAAATTCGGTATATGCATCCCTGTATCGGACACAGCTGAAATAAAAGTCTAATCTTCCAACTCTGCCCGTGTGAACGTGTATTTTTCGCCGCAAAATTGACAAGCGGTTTCAATAACACCATCGGCATTGTACAAATCGGCCCGTTCTTTCGCCGACATTTGGCGCAAAAAGCGTTCCATTTTTCCCCGATAACACCGACACTCAAACATTGGCTTTTTCGGTTCAAAAACGGTGAGTTTGTTAGCATGAAACAAGCGAAACAGAATCTCATCGGGCGTCAGTTTATCCGAAAACAGTTCACTGTTTTGGATACTGTTCAGCAAGACCCCCACCGTTTCCCACAGATCGGCGGCCGTTGCTTCGGGCACGTCGGCTTTGTTCGGCATCCGTTGCAACAAGATACACCGACCGGAATTACCCCGCCGGCGCAAGATAATATCGGTGTCAATTTGTTCAGATAAGGCAAAATAATCTCGCACGACTTCGGCCAATGTATCATGCCGCAAGGCCACCACGCCCTGATACGGTTCTTGCCCCAAGCCGGCCACAGAAAAAATCAGCCGTCCCTGCCCGAACAATTCCGGCAATGTGGTCCGATTTGTCAGATCTGCCCCCTCTGCAAGGGTCAGATACGCCCTTACTTTCTTGTCATCGGTAATATCCGTAAACAGGGATGACACCGGTCCGTTTCCTTTCAGTTGCAGGGAAAAGACACCCTTATATTTAATGCCGGCCGACAAGGCCAAAGCCGTCAAAACGGCTTCACACAAAAGGGGACGCAGTTCGGCCGGATAGGCATGACGGTTCCAAATATCGTTCACCGTATCATCTGCCGCAATATAGGATCCCCGAAATAAACCGTTCTCCAACATAAATGATTTAACAATATCCATTTGCAATTCCTTTCATTTGGGGTTATTATGGACCCGAAAGGATATTTTGTCAATGGGAAAACCGATAACGGAAAAACGGCTCTATCATATCACCTTATTTTATCTGTCCCGCTTTGAGGCATCGGCACAAAAGGTTCGGGCGATGCTTCATCGTCGGGTTCAGGCGGCTGCACGCCGGGGAGAGACTATCCCTGATGAAACCGATCGCTGGATTGAACAAATCGTTCAAAAAGTGCAGGATATGGGCTATGTGAATGATACCCGCTATGCCGCGAACAGAGTACGTGTCTGTGCCGAACAAGGTCAATCCGATCGCATGATCGCCGCCCGCTTGGCACGGGACGGTATTGATAAAGATACGGTGCAGGCATTGTTGCAGACTGACGATAATCCGGATTCCCCGGCCGATGAAGAAACACGGGCCCGTCATTGGGCGGCTCGTAAAAAAATCGGATTGTTTCGGCCGATTGAACAACGGGCGGCCCATTGGCGTAAAGACCGGGCGGCTTTGGCCCGGGCGGGCTTTTCGTATGATACGGTACAAGCCGTGATGGGAACAAAACCTGAAACGGTTGAAGACGATGAAAATATCCCCTGTGATTTTACTTGATTTTTGGGTAAAAGTGTGCTATACTGCCCCTGCTTTTCCGATGGAAGGCTCTGCTTTGACCGAACTGAACGATATCTCGGTTCGTGCCGGACGGGCCCGGTGGAAAAGTCTTCTATAACATATTATGAAAGGAATATCAGATGTCGTTAGAAAAAAATAAAAAACAACAAATCATCAAAGATTTTGCCGTTAATGCAAAAGATACGGGGTCGCCCGAAGTGCAGGTTGCCGTTTTAACGGAACGGATTGCTTCTTTATCGGCCCACATGCAAAGCCATCCGCAAGATTTTCATTCCCGGCGCGGGTTGATGAAAATGGTGGCCAATCGGCGGCGGTTGTTGAAATATGTCAAGGGAACAGATACCGCACGGTATGAAGCCCTGATCACACGCTTGGGCCTGCGTAAATAAGCCCGTAAAGGGGGTGTCAAGGGATACCCCCTTTTTATTATTGATAGAGAAGGAAAAGAATATGAGTTTATTCAAAACATACAAAAAAGAAATGATGTGGGGGGGTAAAAAACTCTCCATTGAAACAGGAAAAGTTTCCCGCCAGGCCGATGGGGCCGTTATCGTGCAATATGGCGACACCATGGTTCATGCCGCCGTGTGTGCCAGTAAGCAACAACCGGAAACTTTTGAAGATTTTATTCCCCTGACAGTGAATTACCAGGAAAAAACGTATGCTGCCGGTCGGATTCCCGGGGGATTTTTCAAGCGGGAAGGAAAACCCTCCGAAGCCGAAGTTTTAACATCGCGTTTGATTGACCGGCCCATTCGCCCGTTGTTTGTCAAAGGCTTTAATAATGAAACCCAAGTGGTATGCACGTTGATCAGTTTTGATTTAGCCACTCAACCGGATATTGTGGCCATGATTGCCGCATCGGCGGCGTTAACAATTTCGGGCCTGCCGTTTTTAGGACCGATTGCCGGGGCGCGTATCGGCTATGTGGACGGACAATATGTTTTGAATCCGGACTTGAAAGCCGTGAAGCACAGTCAATTAGACTTGGTTGTCGCCGGCACGATGGAAGGTGTGCTGATGGTGGAATCCGAAGCACAGGAATTATCCGAAGAAGTCATGTTGGGGGCTGTGTCTTTCGGACATGAAAGCATTAAACCCGTCATTGAAATGATTATCTCTTTGGCCGAAGAATGTGCCAAGGAACCCTGGGAAGTCAAACAAGAACCCGCCGAATATGCCACCGTGCGGACCGAAATTATGGACAAGTTGGGTGCGGATATTAAAGCGGCCTATCAGATCCATGAAAAATTGGCGCGGCAAGATGCCGTTGCGGCTGTCCGGGAACAAGCGCACGCTTTGTTTGCAGACAAACCCGCCGAAGATGCGGTGTGTGATAAAGTCTTCCATGAACTGGAAGCCCGCATTATGCGTGATGCCGTTTTGGAAACGGGTATTCGGATTGATGGTCGGGATACGAAAACCATTCGTCCGATTGAAACAGAAGTGGGGGTGTTGCCTAAATCTCACGGATCGGCGTTATTTACCCGCGGTGAAACTCAGGCCTTGGTGACGGCTACGTTGGGTACCGGTGAAGATGAACAAATTGTGGACAGTTTGGCCGGCGAATACAAAGAACGCTTTATGTTGCACTATAACTTCCCGCCGTATTCCGTTGGGGAAGTAGGCCGCATGGGATCTCCGGGTCGGCGTGAAATCGGGCACGGTAAGTTGGCTTGGCGGGCCATTCACCCGATGTTGCCGCACTTTGATAATTTCCCGTATACCGTGCGGGTTGTATCTGACATTATGGAATCTAACGGATCGTCTTCTATGGCAACGGTGTGCGGTTCCACGTTGGCTTTGATGGATGCGGGTGTCCCGATGAAAAAGCCGGTGGCCGGTATTGCCATGGGCTTGA
Source organism: uncultured Alphaproteobacteria bacterium (assembly GCA_934202735.1). GTDB lineage: Bacteria > Pseudomonadota > Alphaproteobacteria > CAAHEQ01 > UBA3637 > CALXZG01. The sequence goes on from CAKPYH010000003.1 coordinate 191,177, forward strand.
TTAAAGAACAAGACAAGTTTGTTGTTTTGTCCGATATTCTGGGCGATGAAGATCACTTGGGCGACATGGACTTTAAGGTAGCCGGTACACGTGATGGTGTCACAGCGTTGCAAATGGATATTAAAATTACGTCCATTACAACGGAAATTATGGCCACCGCTTTGAAACAAGCGCATGAAGGACGGCAATTTATCTTGAACAAAATGGCCGAAAGTTTGGCGGCTCCGCGTGCTGAAATCAATGCGAATGCACCACGGATTCAGGCATTCAAGATCAATCCGGATAAAATTCGTGATGTCATCGGCACCGGCGGTAAAGTCATCCGTGAAATCGTGGAAAAGACAGGGGCCAAAGTGGATATTGAAGACGATGGTACCGTTCGGATTGCCGCCGTGGATCAAGCGGCCGGTAAAGCCGCCTATGATTGGATTCAGGGCATTGTGGCCGAACCGGAAGAAGGTAAAAACTACTATGGGACGGTGTGCAAGATTATGGAATTCGGTGTGTTCGTGACCTTTATGGGCAAGACGGACGGCCTGGTCCATATTTCGGAAATGGCTCCGTATCGCGTAGAAAAAGCGACCGACTTGGTTAAAGAAGGCGATAAAGTTTGGGTCAAATGCCTGGGGACGGACAACCGCGGTAAAATCCGCTTGTCCATGAAACGGGTAGATCAAAAAACGGGCGAAACCATTGACTTGCCCGAAGAACCCAAACGCGACCACAAAAAAGATCGGCATCATGACCGCAAGCCAAAGGCGGAAGTCGTGGAACAAACGGGTGAAGCCCTGGCCGGTATTTTGGCGGAATAAAGCGTCATACATCAAAAACTCTCTGTCCCCGGGACGGAGAGTTTTTTTGTGGTGACCCCTTGCGTTTTTGGGACAAATACGATATAATACCTGAAAAGCAGAAAGGATATAACCATGGATTTACAAGGTAAAATTGTCTTAACCGGTGTAAAACCGACCGGCACATTACATATCGGCAACTATGCCGGCGCGATTAAACCGGCCGTAAAATTAGGACACGATGTTAATCGTCAGGGCGGTAAGCACATCATGTTTGTAGCGGATTATCACGCCATCAACGCCTTAAAAGATGCACCGTTATTAAAGCGGTTGACACGGGAAATTGCGTGTGCCTATCTGGCTTGCGGTTTGGATCCGCATGTCTCCTATTTTTACCGCCAATCCGATGTTCCTGAATTATTGGAATTGACAACAATTTTAATGGCTTACACGCCAAAGGGCTTTATGAATAAAGCCCATGCGTACAAGGCCGCCGTAGATAAAAACATCGCTCGGGGGGAACCGCATGATGCGGGGATCAATATGGGCTTATATACCTATCCGGTGCTGATGGCGGCCGATATTTTGGCCTATGATACCGATTGGGTGCCGGTGGGTAAAGATCAGGTGCAGCATGTGGAAATTGCCGCCGATATTGCCGGGGCCATCAATGCCCATTTCGGACGACAGATTTTCAAGCTGCCTAAGTATTTTACAACCGATGCCACCGAAACGGTACCGGGCTTGGACGGACGAAAAATGAGCAAGAGTTATAACAATGTCATTCCTTTGTTTGCCGATGATGCCACGTTAAAAAAAGCGGTGATGAGTATTAAAACCGATTGTCAGGATATCAATGCTCCCAAAAATCCGGATGAAATTTTACTGTATCAGATTTTGCGGGGCGTGGCCCCGGCGGATTTGGTGGCCGAAGTGCGAACCGGTTTGGAACAAGGGGGAATGGGATATGGTACCATAAAAAAAATGTTGCTGGCCGCGTTGATTGATGAAATCGGGGATAAGCGGGACAAGTACCATGATTATTTGGCCCACTGGGACACCGTGGAAGACATGTTGCGTACCGGGGCGGTCCGTGCACGGGCATTGGTAAAACCGGTCTTGGAACGTGCCAAAGATGCCATTTTTGATCGGGCCTGATCCGCACGTTTCTTTATACCGGTCGCCAACCGGATACATCATCCGGCATGCCGGTGTCCGGTGTTAAACCGCGTCTTTCCCCGTTCAATCCGCCATAAACGACCCCGATAATCCCGGCAAGCAAAGATGTGAGTAGCATGTAGCACCTTGATTTCGGAATCACAAATACCTATGTGAAAGCATGGGAGGATGGAATCATGCAACAAAAAAGTTGGGGATTGTTTTTAATCAGCTTGATTTTAATGGCGGGGGGTATTTTTGTACTGTTGAACCCGATGACGGCTTTACTGGCATCTGCTATCGCGATAGGTTGTTATTTCGTTTTATTGGGGGCCGGCTATCTGTGGGTAGCCCGACAATGTAAAACACATTGGTGCCTGGGCCTGGGGATTTTAGATGTTATTATCGGCTTGATATTATTGGCTAACATCAATGTAACCGCATCAACGTTGCCCTTGATTTTCGGATTTTGGTGCTTGTTTGTCGGCGTTATCCAATTCGTTGCCGGATTGCAACGGGACGGATGGTCGGATACATTCAACTTGATTACCCTGCTTTCCGGGGTCTTGGGGATTGTCTTTGGCACATTCATCTTTCTATATCCGATGTTTGGAGCCATTGCCATTACCTTGCTGTTAGGGGCATACTTGATCTTGTACGGAGTCTTTGAATTGTTGCGGTTTCGGCGCGGCGCATAAAAAGACTTGACAGCATTCATTTTTTGGGGCATTTTGAAACCACAAGGTTTTGAATGTCCCGTTTTCCTGTTGTGTTTTGATTATTCAGAGAAAGATACACCGGATCTTGGGCAGGTGGTATCATGCGGATGATATGAAAGGAAACATCATGAAAAAATGGGATCAGCATTGGGCCCGAATGAGTGTCATTTTAGTGGCTTTTGTGGGGATATTCCTGCCAATCATCGGCCACGCCGCCACAGATTCGTACCCGGCTTTGACCGGACGTGTGGTAGATGAAGCCCATATTTTATCGCCTTCGGAACAGACCGCATTAGAAAATCGTTTGACCCAAGCCGAACCGCATCAGGTGGTCGCGGTTTCTCTGGCTTCTTTACGGGGACAAGAAATTGAAGAATACGGGGTGGCCCTGGGGCGACATTGGGGCATTGGACGCAAAGATGAAAATGACGGTGTATTGATTATGATTGCCCCCACGGAACGTCAAATGCGGATAGAAGTCGGCTATGGTTTAGAAGGAACCCTGACCGATGCCCGGGCCGATCAAATTATCCGGCACATCATGTTGCCCTTGGCCAAGCAGGGAAAATACGGTGAAGCCTTAATTCAGGGTAGCAACGCCGTTATCGGCGTTTTAACGGGCACGACCGTCCCCGCCACACCGGAAACGCAGACCGATAGTGAGCAGGCAATCATAGGACCATTCACTTATACATATATATTTTCATTTTTCTTGAAGGTTGTGTTTTCAATTTTGGGAGGCCTGGGCCTGGTAATTTTTATGATCCTATTGGTTAGTCATCTTGAAAACAGAAGGACTAAAAAGAAAAAATCAAAGCCGGGATACATCCCTGAAAAAGAAATCAAAAAAATCATCGCAAACTGTAAAGTACCCACAACGAAACAAGAAAAAGAACTCTCACGGCAGGATAGGTTATATTTCTTCCGGAAGATACTACTTTTGAATTTGATATTTTTTCCACCCCTCATACTCTTTATAGTTTTAATCTGTGTAAATGACACGATAAATAGAATGATATTGGGCGTATGCGGGTTTGTATTCTTCTACGCCTGTTATACAAGCACAAAGGCTATGCTTAAAATTTATAGAAAGAATCCGTACTTCCCGTTTCAAGAATACAAAAAAGAAGTCAAAAAGCACAAAAAACGGGGAAGCGGTTTTTCAGACAGCGACAGTGGGTCTTCCGGCGGCGGCAGTTTCGGTGGCGGCAGTTTCGGTGGCGGTTCATCTTTCAGCGGCGGTGGCGGCAGTTTCGGTGGCGGCGGGTCCAGCGGTCGTTGGTGAACCGCGTTGCGTTCAGCCCCCTATGGGCGTATTGTGTAGGTTGGCCCCCAAAATAACCTGCGTCATCGTGCGGCAATGTCCGGTTTGTTCATCTATATCGGCGATCACACCACAAAAAGTGCCGGCCCCTTCCGCCGGTTGCAGGCGACCGCCCGCCCCCACAAAGCGCGGCATGACACTGGCCACCGTCATACCGATAACCGATTGATAATCACCACACATGCCGACATCGGTTTGAAAGCCCGTTCCCCCCGGCAAAACGCGCATATCCGCAGTCGGAATGTGCGTGTGCGTCCCGACAACCAACGTGGCTCGCCCGTCCAAAAAATGCCCCATAGCTACCTTTTCGGCGGTAGCTTCGGCATGAAAATCAACCACTAACACATCATAATCCCGACCCTGAGTATGTGTTTTGAAAAAAGTGTCCATGGTTTGGAAAGGATCGTCCACAGGCCGCATAAACACCCGTCCCATCACTTGCACCACACCGATTTTAACACCGCTTTGTTCAAAAACGCAATAGCCTTTCCCGATTGTATTTTCGGGATAGTTCATCGGGCGAATCAAAGTGGGTTCCGCATCCAGAGCCTCATTGATATCCGCTTTATCAAATGAATGATTCCCCAAGGTTACCGCGTGTACCCCCATACGCAAAAACGATTGGTATATCTTGGGCGTTAAACCGAAACCGTGGGCGGCATTCTCGCCATTGACGATAACGGGGCCGACGCCATACTGTTCCCGCACAACAGGCAAATAGCGGGCCAAGGCCTCCCGTCCGGATTTACCGACCACATCACCGCAAAATAAAATCTTCATTCTTTCAAACTTTCGGATAATAACGTAATTTTAGCCGCCAGATTATTCAAGTTCTCGGCCAACCGCATTTCTGTTTCCTGTAAAACGCCGGCATTGGTTTCTTTTTCCAGTTTACTTTTTTCTTCCGCTAATAACAGGCAGATCATGGCCAACATTTGACCTTCTTGCATAAACCCCAAAGATTGTGTCAGTTGTTCGGCCCGTTTATCCAACCCTTCGGCTAAATGTTGCATTTCGGCTTCCCGACCGTCTGCGCAAGAAAACTTATAAGACCGTGATCCGATTTTCAAAGAGACAATCGCCATTATGCATCCCCCTTACGATATGTGCTGATCAGGGTATCCAGCCGATCATGCGTGGCCCGTATCAGGTGTTTCATATCGGCAATCTGTTCATTTTTTTGCACCCGTTCTTTATTGGAATCATAAACGGCGCTTTCCAATTTCAAGATAGCCTGTTCTAAGGCCGTCAATGCTGATTTTACCTGTTCCATGTGTCCCCCTTATACATCACGCCTGGTTTTGAAAGCCATCTGTAATGTCCCGTCATCCAGATAGTCTAACTCGCCCCCAACGGGCACACCGCGCGACAAGGCCGATATTTTGACCGAATATCCCGTCAGGCGATCACTTAAATAATGCGCCGTTGTTTGTCCTTCCACCGTAGCGGGCAAAGCCAAAATAATTTCATCCACACCGCCGGCCGCCACTTTGTCCAGCAACTCCTGCACCTGTAATTCATCGGGGCCGATCCCGTCCAAAGCCGATAGCACGCCCCCCAAGACATGATACACGCCCCGAAAAGCCGCCGCCCGTTCCAATGCCCACAAATCCGCCACATCACGCACCACGCAAATTTGAGCCGGATTCCGGCGCGGATCCGCACAAATCGCACACGGGGCCGTTGCGTCCATATTGCCGCAAATCGGGCATTTTACCACCCGATCATGTACGGTTTTCAAGGAAGACAACAACGGTTCAAAATAACTCTCTTTTTTGTCCAGCAGGTACAACACCGCCCGCCGGGCCGAGCGCGGTCCAAAAGCGGGCAGTTTCGCCAGTTGACGAATCAAGTGTTCAATTTCCGGCGCGGACATCGGTTCCCTTAAAACGGCATTTTAAAGTCCGGCGGCAATCCCAGTCCGGCCTGAATCTTTTCCATTTCGGTTTGTTGATAGGCTTCCGCTTTGGCATGCGCATCATTGATAGCCACCAACACCAAGTCTTCCAAGGTTTCCACATCGGCCGGGTTCACCACATCTTTCGTTATTTGGACTTTGGTGGCTTCTCCTTTTCCGGTTATGGTCACCGACACGGCGTTATTGGCCGCCGTACCCGTAAATTCCTGACGGCCCATTTTGGTTTGCAAAATGTTGACCTGGGTTTGCACTTGCTGTGCTTTTTTCATCAATTCACCGATGTTCATAGTTTCTCCTTTCTTAATTAAAGCATATTTCATACATACTGCATTTTTTGCCTTTTGACAAGTCTTTTTTCACAAAAAGAGTGTTTTTGTCATCTACCTTTATTTTCGGGATAACACCGCTATAAACAGGCCATCCGTCTGAGTGCGCGCCGGTGAAAATTGCCGTTGGCGTATCAGGCAAAAATCGGGGTGTCTGGACAAGAACGCCTGTACTTGTCCCGCGTTTTCGGAATCAATCAGGGAACAAGTCATATAGGATAACCGTCCCCCGGAACGCACAAACGGAATAACTTGTTCCAAAATGTCCCGTTGTGTTCGGATCAAAGTGTGTACTCTTTCCGGTGTTAGTTTCCAGCGCGCATCGGGGCAACGCCGCCACGTCCCTGTCCCCGAACAAGGTGCGTCCACTACCACATGGTCATACAGGCCGGGACGTACCGGTCGTTCGGTCGTGATGATTCGGACCCCTGCCCGTACGGCCCGCCGGCGCAATTCGGCCAAACTGATGTCCGATGTATCGTGGGCGGTAATATGCCCGACATTTCCCATCATTTGAGCAAAAATCAGGCTTTTTCCACCGGCTCCGGCACAATAATCCAACACCTTTTCCCCGGCCCGAATACCCGTTTCAAAGGCCACACATTGTGATCCTTCGTCCTGGACTTCCAGCCGTCCTTGAACATAGGCCGGTACCGTGTTCAAATTGACACGTCCCCGCAAACGCAGTCCCCAAGGCGACAAAGCGGTCGGATCGGTTAAAATGCCTTGTTCGGCCAATTCCTGACGTACTTGTTCCCGATTGCCATTCACCCGAAGAATCGTATCCGCCGGAGATAACAAAGCCGGCAGTTCCCTATCCGCATCTGGAATCAGAGAAGGCAGCCAATCCGGCACTTCATTATTGACGGCCCCGGGGGCCCCATCTATCACTTCCGGCAAGGCAGGCAATGCGTCCAATCCTGCCCGAATGTCTGCCCCGGGATACAGATAGGACAACCGCCGCCGGTGCCGAATATACCCCCACACCAAGTCCGTCAACACACGCCGATCCTTGGATCCGATATATCGCCGAGACCGTGTATAAGCATTGACAATTTCACTGGCCGGGCGGTCTTGTGTCAATACCTCTGTCAACACTTCTACCGCGGCTGCTTTAATGGCATCCGGTTTCATGTGTGAGGTCCCTTAAAGCCCGTCGCAATGACATAAAATTCCGATGAATCCTTACGGCTGGCATCGGGTTTTGCATGCTTCACGGTGGTAAAATCCCTGCGCATACGGGCTAAAAACGCGTTTTCCGTCCCCCCTTGAAAGATTTTGGCAATAAACGTACCGCCCGGGGCTAACACCTGAACGGCAAAATCATAAGCCATTTCCAATAATCCCATGATTCGCAGGTGATCAATGTTATGGATTCCCGTGGTGTTCGCCGCCATATCCGACATCACGATATCCGCCGGATGCCCCCCTAACATGTCCTTTAACGTTTCCGGGGCCGTTTCGGTTGTAAAATCCATTTGGACCAAGCGAGCACCGGGGATAGGATCGGCCGGTAATAAATCCATACCTACCACCAGGGGATTATCCGGGGCGGAACGCACCATTCGGACGGCGACCTGCGACCAACCGCCGGGCGCACAACCTAAATCTACCACCCGTTTACCGGGCTTGAAAAAGTGGAACTGATCATTCAACTGAATAATTTTGAACGCTGCCCGTCCGCGATATCCCTGCCGATGAGCTTCGGCCACATAAGGATCATTGATTTGACGTTGCAACCATTTGGTAGAACTGGCCGACCGTTTACGATCGCGTTTCAGATGCGATTTCAACGGGCGGGCATTAAATTGTATGGCATTTTTCATAGGGTGCATTATACAAGAATCCAATAAAATTGTCAAGGTGTGAAAAAAGACTTGCATTTTTTTCAGAATGGGTGTATAAGGGTTTCGTCCTTTCATTTTGTGCGCTTGTAGCTCAGCTGGATAGAGTATTGCCCTCCGAAGGCAAGGGTCGTGAGTTCGAATCTCGCCAAGCGCGCCATATAAAACACCGGTTCTACCGGTGTTTTTTTGTGCGTGGCGGGAAAGAACGCACGACCGTGAGTTCGTTCACGTAGCGTAGCGGAGTAGACGCCGACAGGCGGTCCAAGCGTCAGCGCGGACGAAGGGTTTACCCGAGCAATCTCGCCAAGCGCGCCATATAAAACACCGGTTTTGCCGGTGTTTTTTTGTGCGTGGCGGGAAAGAACGCACGACCGTGAGTTCGTTCACGTAGCGTAGCGGAGTAGACGCCGACAGGCGGTCCAAGCGTCAGCGCGGACGAAGGGTTTACCCGAGCAATCTCGCCAAGCGCGCCATATAAAACACCGGTTTTGCCGGTGTTTTTTTGTGCGTGGCGGGAAAGAACGCACGACCGTGAGTTCGTTCACGCAGCGTAGCTCACAGAAGACCTTGCATGCCACGATTCTCCGGGTCAGGCCCGAACATGACACCGCGGACGGACATGTCGGTTCACAGCCTCACACCAACAGGCGTGCTCGGCCACCAACACCGGATCAGATCGTTGTGATGCGGCACACGCGTGTTCATCATCGGCTTGGCATGTATTCTGTAAAAAGGTGGTCAACCACTTATCCGGTGCCAAGTCATCGCGTGTCAACCCTAATCGTTGCAAAATGTACGCCGTATAGGCCCGATCCGCCATACCCAAAGCCCCCGCAGCTATATCATTTGCATAAACTTTCGTTAAATATACAAATTGTTGCCAGTAAGTATGCTGCCACAAAAACGCTTTTTCGGCCGCTGCTTGTTCCGTTGCGTCCCGCGTATGATCCAAATCGTGCAAAATAGACTGTGGCCCTTGCCATTGCCAACGCTGAGTCAACATGCCCCCCGTCAACAACAACATCACCGCCGATTGTACAGTCGCCCGATAGGCCCCGTCCGGTGTATAGGCCCCCTGTACCTTTTCCTTATATTGTCGTTCCACCGCCTGCATATAATCGGTCAAGGCTTGAACACTGTCGCTTTCATCAACGGATCGGCGTTTTCGCAACTCCATAACATGCAGGCATTGCATAATTCGCGGCTCAATTTCTTCCAACTGTAAGGCTAACAACATCTCGGTCGGTGCCGTTTCCCGCAAAGCATCATACCCCATCAAGTCATCTTGTTGTATGGCATGCACGGATTCATGAATCAAGGTACCGGTCAACCCGTCCACCGGTATATGGTGCACAAGCCGATTCAATTCGGCAGGCGTACGCGCCGCTTGGGCCACCACGCGGACAGGAATGGCTATCGTGGCCAGGTTCATCACAATCTGACCACAGTCATTGATATAGGCATTCAAGTCCTGACGCTGTTCACCAAAATACGGTGCTAAATAGATCGGAGCCATCCCTGCATTCAGGACCTGCCGACCGGCCCGTGTGGTTTGCATTTGTTTCAACATACGGGCAAACACAGCCTTGTACACCGGCCGGTGTTGACGCGGTAAATAAACACGGTTCAAACAATCATCCGCCCGCAAGCGTGCTTGATTGATTTCCCCTATCGGTTCATTGTTTTCTTGATGGCGCATAGGTGTATTATACACCCGAATGCCGTTTTTGTCAAAAAAAAGCACAACCCGGACGGATCGTGCTGAATTTGAAAGAGTTGACGTTATTTTGAAAATGACACTTCAACGCGACGGTTTTTGGCCCGTCCGATTTCGGTGGTATTGGTATCGGCAAAGTGTGTCGCCCCGTATCCCACCGTAGAAATACGATCATGCGCTATACCCAAAGATTGCAAGTACATGGCCGCACTCTCGGCCCGGCGTTGCGACAAGCGCATATTATAGGCCGCCGGACCGGTCATATCGGCATAACCGGCAATCAAGATTTTTTCGGACGGATTAGCCTTTAACCGTTCGGCCACTTTATCCAAGTTGGTCCGATCTCCCGATGTCAATTTTGCCGAATCAAACGCAAAATAAGCCGGTGTCTTATCCACCGTGATTTCACGACGGCAAGACGTGCAGGTCCGGCACGTTCCTGTTGTACAGGACGATTGATGCGTTTGGCATGCCCCCAAGCATAATGCTGCCGACATGACTAAAATAGTTAGTTCTTTTTTCATTGCTCTCTCCTTTTGTTGTTTCAACACCTTTTATGTGGATACGATGGAACGCCTTGACAAGGCCCGAGCCGGAAATCAATACGAAATGATAAGGACTTACCTGAATCGTGAACTCGGCACCGAAACCGCGGCCGACTTTTCCGAATATCAAATTCAGATCAGAAAACACCTTGCGTTCAAAGCGGAAACAGAGTATAATACAGGCCTGAATCAGTACGAGGAATGAAATCATGTCAAAACTATATTTTTATTACAGTGTGATGGGCGGAGGCAAGACAACTTCCCTGTTGCAAACCGAATACAATTATGCCAAGCAAGGGTTCAAACCTTTGATTATCAAACCCAAGTTGGACGATCGCGAAGGCCAGCAAAACGGCTTTGGCCCTATCAAAAGTCGGATTTTGACCGGCAAACACCAAGCCCTGTATATAGATTCCGTTTCTCCGGAAACTTTACAGGGGATAGATTTTAACATTTTGTTGGTAGATGAAGTCCAGTTTTTCAAGCCGGCCGATATTGTGGCCTTGTCCGACATTGCGGATACACAACACATTCCCGTGGTTTGTTATGGCTTAAAAACCGATGCCAACGGTCATTTATTTGAGGGCAGTGCAAAATTATTGGCCATTGCCGACAGTATCAAAGAAATTAAATGTATCTGCCCGTGCGGGGCCAAAGCCACGATGCATGTGCGCTATGTGGACGGTCGGGTGGATACAAACCCCAAGCCCTATGCGATTGAAAAAGGGAACATCACGTATGAATCCGTCTGCCGAAAATGTTATAAGCGTATTAAAGGCCTGGAAAGATAGGGCTTCTTTGCGGTCATCAACTTGACAGAAAGGCCGTTTTATGGTAAACTGATCATATCTGTCAACAAGGAGACACACCATGGCCAAGAGTGTTTATGAACACATTAAAAAGCAAAACGGGGAACGCTTCGCCAAAGCCATTCGCAACTATGATAACGGTGTGTTTGACATTCCGAACATTATAGACATCGTCAAATACGCCGGCCATATAGCCGAACCGATTCTGCCCTACCTGATTTCCCTGAAAAACCTGAAAATAGAAGAAGCCCAACATCCGGAAGATCCGTTGGTTTTATTGGATCGGGCCGGGTACGACGCGTATTATGTCCATACTTTGGCCGAACAAAACGCCATTGCTCGTTATTTTGAACCCGGGGAAGAATTGTGTACCTTTCGGGATCCGACCCGCTTTCAAAAATACCACATTATCAACGCCGTCAAAAAAAATGTTCAGGATATTCAACGAAAAGATTTTATCGGAAAAGAAAAACGGGAAGATGAATACGGGACCAGTGTGCTTTCCATTCAGGTTTTAACAACGGGCGGTTTTATTTCCATTAAAAACCGGTATAATCATACGGTCAAAAACCCCGATAACACATTTAATTCCAATCCCGACAACATTATTCCCGGATTATCCGCCGCGATCAAACAACACCTGGGGGTAGATTTTTCATCACAAAAAGCAAGATTACCCTATTATTTTGTGAACATGAATGACAAAATTATCCACTATAATCAAGAAATAAATAACATTTATTTCGGTGAAAATTTTTATGTCAAAGACGGTCAGATACACCCTTTGAAAACACACGAAATAATGATGGCTACTTGTATTTTGAACCTGCGGGACCGTACTCTGCGGGATCCCAGTATCTCACCCGCCGAGTTCCGCATTGACGATATCACGGAAAACACGGGGAGTTTCATCAGTATTTTGGCCAACGAATTCAAAAATAAAAAACTGCACCTGCAAAAGAATAAAGCGGACAACAGTTATGAAATTTTGGCCGATGACGTGTCCATGGTCAAACTGTACCAAGGCAACATCATCGGTTTACATTTACCCACCACAAAAGAAGTCGGATATGATTTCTTACAACATAATACCTCTCTACAAGAACTGGACATGCCGAACGTACAACGTGTCGGATCTAATTTCCTGCTTGACAACACAATTCTCAATTCCTTGAATATGCCGAACCTGCGTCATGTAGAAAATAATTTTTTGGCCTGTAATCTTGCATTAGACAAGCTTGAATTACCCTATTTGCAAACAGTCGGACATGCCTTTTTGCATGACAACCGAGACCTCAGAACACTCACCCTGCCCCAACTGCAACACGTCAAAAGAAAATTTTTATATTACAATGAGCAGTTGATCACACTCAATGTACCCGCTTTACAAAAAGTCGGAGATTATTTTTTAGGAAAAAATGAGAAACTCACAACACTCAATGCACCGTGCCTGAAAAGTGCTGACTATATGTTTTTACCCTATAATAGCGGTCTGACGACATTGAGTTTGCCAAACTTACAAGAAGTTGAAGATGCTTTTTTATTTCGTAATTTGGGTCTATCCTCTCTGGACACACCGAATTTACGGAAAGTAGGTGCTTATTTTCTTGCCCACAATAAAAATCTTACAACGTTAAACATGCCTAAATTACAAGAAACAGATCACTCTTTTTTGATGCATAATACCGGTATCACGCATGCGAATTTGCCAAGCCTGAAAAAAATAGGCCCACAATTCATGCCGAGCAATAAAACCTTGACCACTCTGACCGTTAAAAAGTTAGATGTCCCCACACAAATATACTTATTGGAAAAATGGCCCAAACTGAAAATCACACAAACCGGTGGGCTGCGCAACTATTTCCAAAAAAAATTGGGCTTGGATTCGGCCACACCGAATCAGACGCAACCGAATACGTCAACACCGATACTATCCCCCAAAAACCAACCAACGGAACGGACCCCATCGGCCGGCTTTTTACGTAAATGGTTTAGGCGTTGGAGCAGATAAAAGGCAAAAAAAATGAATTTAGAACAAGTCTGTTGTGATCTTATTCAAATCCCGAGTATTTCCGGTCATATCACAGAAATCAATCGGATTACGGATTATGTGCGACACCTGATGGCACCCTTGGGGGCCATGGTGGACGTAATCCATCCGGCCGATATATCGCCCGTCATTTATATCCGAAACCGGGACACTCCCTGCCCCGATGTGGCGATCGTTGGCCACCTGGACGTTGTGCCGGGGGACGTGTCGCAATTTTCACCCCGGGTGCAGGACGGTCGCCTGTACGGGCGCGGGGCCTTGGATATGAAGTCTATGGCCGCCGTTGCTTTTTCCAGTATGCAGTTTGTGTTAGAAAACAACCTGCCTCTTTCCTTTGCGATTGTTTTGGAAACCGATGAAGAAGTGGGCAGTCGGGGCATGCAGCACTTTATCCAAACGCACCCCGATTTCATTCCCCGAGTCGTCCTGGACATAGATGTCGGGGGTGATATCACCCGGATTATAGATGCCTGTAAAGGCGCGGTATTTGCCACCTTAACCGCCACAGGCCGGGCCGCACACGGGTCTACCCCTTGGGACGGCTTGGATGCCAATGAACGCATGTTCCAAACCTTGAACCGCCTGCGTGCCCGCTACCCCTATTACGCGGCAGATCATACCGTACCGACCGATACCTGGGTCAACACAATGCATGTTGGCACAATCGCCGGGGGCAAAACCGCCAATATCGTCTGTGATTCCTGCATGGCAACCGTGGACATGCGTTTAGTGCCGGGATATACGTTGCCTCAGGTGGAACGCGACCTGAACAATGCCCTGGGGCCCGGTGTATCGTATGATATCACCATGCATGCCAACGCCGTTGAAATCAAACATGATGATCCGTTGTTGCAGGCCTATCATCAGGTGGCCGAGCATGTCTTGGGCACTCCCGTCGGGTTTCAACATATCGGGGGAATCACTACATCGCGGTTGCTATTTCATCGGGGATCTACCGTTATTTATCACGCCGCCACCGGGGCCGGCATGCACGGTGCAGATGAATGGGTAGACTTGACAACCCTGCATCAATTAGCCACCATTCAGCAGGCTTTTTTACACCGATATGTCCACCTGTTTTTGAAAAAATAACGCGGGAAAACACGGACTAGGTTGCCGCTTCCGCCCCATACACAAGATCACAACCGATAAAGTTGACTTGCGCCCGTTGACAGGCTTGCAAGACCGAATAACTGCCACTGGCCGGATCACAGACCAGGTCATGATCTTTATCCACACAAACGGCCTTAATCAATTCGGTTTGCAATCCGATCGGCTTGGTATGCGTGTGGCTTTTGCCGTGTATTTTTTCATTCCATACGTCCGGAATGTTATGCAGCAACCATGAATCTTTGGCCGTTTTAGGGGCTTTTTGCAAAACCACTAAATACTCCGATGTCCGCCGCGTCCGATATCCCATACCGATTTTCATCTTGTGCCACACAATCATATCCACGGGGGTCAAATCGTGAATGTCCCTAAACCACGATTGTATCCCTTCCACCAGATGGAACTTATCAATCCATAAGAATAAATAACCGTTTTTAACCAACACCCGATCAATTTCTGTCAAAAACACCCGAATAACATCTTCGGTCATTTGCGGCAAGTTATGACGGGCTCTTTCGCGATTTTGTCCTTCGTTGCCGTATTTCATCTTGTCCAACACCCCCCGGTATTGCGGGTCAAAAAAGACGGCTCGGACACGGGCATCGGCCAACGCGCGCAACAAGGCCAATCCGTCCCCTTGTTGCCGAACATTGAATTGAAAAGATTGATTTACCGGTTTGTTCATTTTTCACTCACTGTATATTATTACCGGCATGTATCTTATGTGATTTCGGGGCCTATTGCAAGTAAAAAATCAAAATCCGCTTATTCCCGACATTCAACGCTTTTTTTTCGTTTCACATAATCCCATACACACAGGGCCAATGTGCCTACGGCAAACAACGCACTGATTAAAACCGGATAAGCGTATCTGTATAAAACCGCCGGTGCAAATACCGAGTAAAAGAAAGCGGATAATACCCCGTCAGTCGCAAATAATATCAACAGTGAACACAGCGACCGATGCAGCCTCTTTGCATACAAAATACACCCTATCAACAAACAAAAAACAGGAAGCAGGTAAAAATAAAAAGGCGAAACGAAAAGCGTATAAGCGGACAAGAAAGACAAGATTTCCCGTTGAATCGGACTGAACATCAGGTTTAATTCCGATTCAGGAAAAACCGTTTTCAGGTATTGCCTTTGTTCATCAATAATCCCGCTTTTTTCCCAATCATCAACGGCATAATATCCGTGCGTGTTCAAGAACAAAAATTGCCTCAGCATACCCAAGGCATGCCGTCCGTAATTCACGGGATGTTTTAAGACGGCTTTAACATAATAGGGAAGAATCAATCCGGCCGATATATGGCTGTTAAACGGCCGGTTCGGTATCCAACCAACAGACAGAGGGTCGGCAAAATATCTGTTCTTTTGATACGTTTCTTTCAGGTATGTCCAATCTGCCCCCTTTTCATACCACACACCCGGAAAACAAGATGAATCATCGGCCGGTACACAAGCAGCCGCCATACCGTGCAGCAACAAATGTGAGGACGGATGAGAAATTGATGTCTGTAAAAACTTCGGCATCCCAACAGAAAATAAAATCAGGCAACCGATAACTAACCCATCTTTTACCCATATATTTTTTTTATTCTGCACCATAAAATGAAATCCGTATACAGCAACCGGTATCATCGCAATCAAAGCATTATGTCGGGTCAAACATCCGACACAAGCCGTCAACAGAAACAGAGACAAGATCACTTTACCGCGTTTTTTCAAAACAACAATATAGGCAAGAAAAGCACACAGCAAAAACAAAAAGTGTGCCGAAATTGTGGTAGAGCATAAAATGAAACTCTTGCTGAATATATTATTGATCAAGAGCGGCAAGAAAGGAATCACCAGCGCACTTTTGAAATTCACGGCTTTCCAAACCACCGTTGTCCACAAAAAAAGACCCACATAAAGCGGGACCAGATTCAAAAATAACATCCAATACACATGGTGTCCCCCGATAAAATAGAGAAAGTCCAACGCGTACGATAATATCACCGGATACCACCCGTTTTTAATTCCCATCAACGGCATCACGCTTTCCGATAGTGTCAATTTCCCCGGAAAAGCCAGCCAGGCATGAAAACAAAACACACCCGTGCAGAGTACACAGATCACGATTTGCCGCACTCTATGTTCCCATTTCGGTCCTAAAAACAAGCGTCATCTCCATAAATCCATCGCTGCCACCCGATTGAATGTTTCAACACAACTCAACCGACAGGACCGATAAGATCGCAGATAGGCTTCATAAATTTTCTGCACCTTTTGTTGTGATACGGGATCAGGCCCACGGTACATTTTATTTTGTCCCGGGGCATCCAAGCGATAGACTTGTTCGGGCCGAAAAACCACAAAAGCCGGTTTTCCTTGCAAGGTATACTGAAAACCGTCATACCCCTGTTTTTCCCAAAATTGTATCAAACGTTGTTTAACCAAATGGGATCGGTTCAAATCTTCCTGAACCGACACAGGAAACAATGTATCCAAAGCCAATTCAGATTTGACGGCCGCTTCCGGCATCTCAAAAGGGTTTTGATAAATAAAATCCGCCCGAGAATCGGAATGGTTATGCAGGGCAGAACTTGCAAGCTGTGCCTGCCTTAAATAAGCATATATTTCCCCACCCTGATAAGTATCCGGCACGCGATCCCCGGGGGCCCGCAACGGGCGCGACAACCGCAGATAAGCCGGAATAATTCGTCTTATTTGATTGACAGGTCTACCCAAAGCCTGCAACATATCTGACACACGGTTTTTCACATCCCGGTCTTGTGCCGGCCCGTATTCCCACGGTGTCCGTTTAGACTGTGCATAGTCCTTGGCCAGGTTTTCATCTACGGTAAAATGCGATAACGGCAAAAATGCATGGAACCGAGAGCACGTTCCATGAAAAACTTTGACAGGGTGGCCCTGCGTATCTGTTAAAAATTTCAATCGTATCATACGGGTATAGTGTATCACACAATATCCTAAAAATCAACATGAAATTTAAAAAAACAGATTATCTTGTCGCCCGAACATAATAAAATCATGTCATGCCTTTTCAACATCCGAAATGAAAAGCACGGCCGCATCAATACCGTAGGGGTGCAAATTATGGTGTTCACGGTGCAAAAACGCCCCTGAGATAAAAAAATAACCTTTCCGAAGAAAGGTTTTTTGGAGCGGGCGAAGGGATTTGAACCCTCGACATCGACCTTGGCAAGGTCGCGCTCTACCCCTGAGCTACACCCGCATTTTGAATGCGTGTCTATATATGCCACATTTTGCGACAAATTGCAAGAAAAAAATGCACTTTTTTATATTTTTTTTGCAGACACGCATTGTTTCTGTTCAAAATCAGTCCCTTATACGGATCTAGCCCCCCAAACCCATACCCGAAACCATTTGTTCCTGCATGGCAAACGTACCGGCCACAGCCCATGCAACGGTTGCCGCAATCGCCAAAATCGCCACGTTATTCAAAATTGCGGCCTTTTGTTCAATAATACGCACCGAATCTTCCATCCAATCATCGGCCAGTTGCGACAACGCCGCCGGGAAGTTATCCAATTCGGCATAAATCCGCAAATCCCCAATCACTTCATCGTCCGGGAAACCTAAACGCGTCCGATACAACGCATCACCCAAGTTATCCCCGTTATTAACAAAGATCAATGTCTTGTCAATCCGATACAGTAAATACTTGGAAGAATCGGCGCGCAACAACCGCAAAGCCCGCGATACCGGTGTCCCGGCTTTAATCAAGGCGGCCAAAGACAACAACCAACCGACCCCGATAAAGATCCGATATAATGACCATGGCGGAAAGCGATCAAACCCGGCCCGCCAACCGGCCCGCCACCGCGGAAACGTCCAGACAATAATGACACTGGCCACCGGCAGCGGCATAAACAGCCAATACGGATGATCCGCCACAAAATAAGACAGGTTGACCAACGACTTGGCCAAGCCCTTCCATTCCAAGGTCGGCACTGCATCCACCATAGGGGGTACCAAAAACTTACCCACACCCCAAATCAACACGAATGTCAAGAAAATCAAAAACAACGGATAGGATACGGCTTCAATGACCGGGGCCCGCATACGCCGCATTCCCTCCACCACCTTAATCGTGTTTTCCAAAGCCAATTCCAGGTTGGTAATATCCCCCACCGACAGCATCAACAACTCGGTAGACGGAGCCCACCCGCGTAATGCCACAGACAACGAATCCCCGTTGCGGACCCGTTCCATCCAAGCGGCCAAAGCCAACGCCATACTTTCATTGGGATTTTTACCGTCTTTGGAGTAAATCTGATACATACGTTCCATAGCGTCCATCAAGGAAAATCGGTTGTGTACCAAAGCCTTTAATTTACGATAAAAGGCCATCCGATCACTGGTAAACATCCGTACCATAAACTTGGCATAGCCGATATTCAGCGAATCCGAAAAGCCGGGTTCTTTAACGGGTGCGCGCGTCTTTTTTGGAATCACCGGCTTGGTTATTGTTGGTTTTTTAAAATGAAAAAGTGCCATGATGTTATCCCCCTTATGCCATCACATATTGATCCAAGAATCCCGTCCAACGTTCCACTTCTTCCACGTCAATCACACCGGATAACATGCGTTCCAGAGCCGATTCACGCAACGTGATACCGTTCAAATCATTGATCCAATAATTCAGAGCTTTTTTAGATTCCCCCCGCACCGATAAATCCAAGAAAGTAGCATCGGGCAGAATAAACTCGGCCACAACGGTTCGTCCGTTCACACCGCGGAAATCACATTCTTTACATCCCGGTCCCCGCAAATAACATTGTTCCAGAACGTCATCGCCCAAAGCCTTACGCAAGCGTTCCACCGCCGGGTGTTTCAAGTTTTCGGTTGCTTTGATACGGCATGACGGACACAATTTTCGGAACAACCGTTGGGCCATCATCCCTTTCATAATACTGGGGTCTTGCAACTTAAAGTCTTCCACCCCGATATCTTTTAACCGCATTAAAATCGCAGGTGCATTGTTGGCGTGCAACGTTGTCCACACATTATGCCCCGACAAAGCCCCCCGGAAAGCCAAGTCCGCCGCCGACAAAGTCCGAATTTCCCCGATCATCAGTGAATCCGGGTCCGATCGCAACGCCGCCGACAAAGCCTTGGTAAACTCACGTTCTTTGGCTTCTTCAATCATCGCGTTCGTCACAGGCATCTGGCGTGCCCCGGGAATAGGATATTCGGGCGGATCTTCCACCGTAATCAGATTGATTTCATAATTGCGTTCTTGCAACATGGCAATCATGTTTCGTTGCAATGTCGTGGACTTACCCGATCCGGTCGGTCCGGAAACCACCACAATACCGGTCGGAAACGCCCGCATTTGATAAAATAAATCTGTTTCTTTTTTGGAAAAACCCAACAAGCCCAAATCGGCCGCCGCGGATACATCATCTTCGGCATACAACAACCGCATCACGACATAACGACTGCCGAACGCGATCGGGTTAAACTGCAAACGAATACCCAAAACGTTGCGAGGCAAAACCAACCGCCCCCCGGATCCACGCAACGGTGTCCGTCCCAATTTTTGAGCCGCCTGATATTCATTTTGGGCATAGTTTGCATCTGAAATATCCGCCGATGCAAAGGCCGCCCGTACAAAACTTTCGCCCCACTCCTTATTATATTCCATTTCGGTTTGCATTAAACCGTTGATACGGAACATAACGGTCGTATGATCGGCCACAACGATATGAATATCGGAAACTTTGCTGCTGGCGGCGCGCGACACAATGGTCACAAAATCGCGCTGCATCCGTACTTGCTCTTGGGCTTCGCTTTCTACCGTTGCCGCTATCGGCTTGGCCGCGTTATTCCGGTTGGCATATTCGTAAATATCATTGATCACAATACTGGGAACATATTCGGGTTTGCCGATTTGCAACCGCCGTTTGCGTGCCAAGTATTCAAATCCCAACACTTTTCCGTCAAATTTAGCGGATTCGGCCACAAAAAAGCGACCGTTAGAAAACAACACCAACAAAGCCCGGGTATCATCTTTGACCGGGAAACTACCCGTCGGCAGAGTCACACATTCATTACCGTTTGCAAACAAATCATCCAAAAAGGTGGCCGATTTATAATCACTGTTTTGTTCCG
The DNA here is from genome assembly GCA_934202735.1 of uncultured Alphaproteobacteria bacterium. Lineage (GTDB taxonomy): Bacteria > Pseudomonadota > Alphaproteobacteria > CAAHEQ01 > UBA3637 > CALXZG01. The sequence continues at coordinate 211,635 of CAKPYH010000003.1, forward strand.
GATTATCGGACGCGGCAAGGTCCATGATCGTTTCGGCCACGCTTGAATCCGATGTTGATTTTACCGCACGTATATCGGCCGGGACGGGCTCGGCAACGGTCCTTTCCTTCGGCGTTTTTTCGGCTTCGGCCGGCTTCATCTGAGGGGTTTCGGGAGCCTCCGGTTTTTTGTCGGGTTCGGCCGAACTTTCGGAAACTGTCTTCATTGTCTTCGTTGTCGGTTCAGAAAGCGACAGCCCTTGATCATGATTCGGCTCATCCGGTTGTTCTGCAACAGGTTCCATCTTTGGGGTCGGTTCCGGCTCCATAGGAGGGACAATCGGAGCCCGCGGCGGCACAGGCGCAGCCACCGAATCACCGGCTACCGATACCGGTTCGTTGACCCACGCCACAGGCGTTTCCGGCTTTTGATCCGTTTCGGCGGATATAGCTTCCGTGTTATGTTCGTTCAAATCCAGGGGCTGATAATCGGACTGTTCGGGCAAAACCGGTGGCAATACCGGCGGAAGTACCTCATCTTGCATGAAATGTGTTGCATCCGGCGAAAGCGGCTCATTCAAAAAAGACGGATAAGATGTCGGGGCATCGGCATCCGGAGAATCCGTCTCATCCGCGCGCGGCGGTATAATCGGCGGAGATACCGGATTCCCCGCCTGTGATATCTGTTCATCAGACTTGTTTTCACCGACATACGTCCGATTGTTATCAGTGTGTTCCATTTTTAACGGGACCCCGCACCATGATTATTGTGCCATCGCCGGCCGAAAGACCAATTGGTCAATCCGCTTGCCGTATGCCACGGTAATCATGTCTTTTTTAATTTCCTTGACCACATGACCGGACGGTAAAATATCATCTTTTTTAACCACCCATTCCATGCCGTCTGCTTTGGACTTCAAGCGCGCCGTCAAGTTTTTGCCGGTACCGCGAATACTATCCAGCGTATACAATTCTTCCATGGTTTGCGGAACCACATCGGCCACGGGTGCTGTGGCATTTTTATCGGCAGACGCCACCGGTTGTCCCAATCGCTTCATCGCTTCTTCTCGTGCCTGATTCAAGGTGGCTTCCTGCTCGGCGGCTTTGCGGGCCAATTCGGCTTCTTCGGCCTGTTTCTTTTCAATTTCCAGACGCAAGCGTTCTTGTTCCTGCCACCATTGAATACGACTTCGCACCACATCTTCCCGCTTGGCGATTTCGTTCAACCGCTGTTCCCGATAGGTAGATTTTAATTTTTCCAGATCGTTTTTTAATCTTTCTTTTTCCAGCTGCAATTTCAAGAATGTATTGCCCCGTTCCAAATCTGCCATTTCCTGAAACACTTCGGGTGTAATCCGACCCAACAGTTGTTCACTGGGTAAATCCTTACCCGATACGGACTGCGCCATCGGTGACGGACCACTGATGGCTGTTTCATTGGCCCCCGGCAAAGGAGCCAGTTCCAACGTACCCAAAGACGGCCGGTTGGGAAAGTCCACAATCGCTTTACCGGCCACGGTGGTATTTTTCAATTCTTCTTCCAGCCGCTTTTTGTTTTCGGCCTGAACGGCATCATCGGTACCCAAAGTCGCCGGTGCCAACGATCCGTCCGGTGTATTGACCGCCGGCGGAGGCGGCAAGACCATATCATTCAGAACCGGCATAGCCATCGGAGTCTCCCCCGATGAGGCCGATTCGGTATTGTTCGGGCTGGGGGTCTTTTCCGTGGCGGGTTGCAACGCCTGTTCTGTTGCAACCGAATCCGGTCGCTTCGCCGATGCTTGATCGGCCACCGGCTTTACATCGGCCGGTTGATCCGCTATCACCGCCGGTTTATCCGCCACCGGTTCCTGAGCCAGGGCCATTGTACTCCATGTACCCGTTATACCCAATACCAACACCATCAATCCCAAAACTTTATTTTGCATAGATTCTCCCCTCATAGGTCCACTTGTTATTAGATCCGACCGCCGGATCATAGGTCATTTTGACAAACTCCAATCCCGAAAACTTATCAAAGAAAGTCTTCCACTCCCACGGTGAATACGGGGAATTGATTGAAAAAGAATAGTATTTATATATTTGCTGATTCGGTGGCACCGTCCCGTCCGGATTATCGGGTGGTTCTTTGACGGTTTGCTCGGAAAATTGAATCGGTAAAGCGGTGGCTTGACGAATATCTGTCAACTGTTCCCGGATTTGCGCACTATTCAACGCCGGTAAAGAAATGACCAACGGAATATCCGTGAACGGTACAGAAATCCCCGCCGCCGTTCCCGATGATTCAATGGAGACATTGACCTTGGACAAACGATACCGTTCCAACGCCGTTTTCAAAAACGCCAAACGAGCCCCGCGGGTCCCCGTCAATCGCCAATCCGATGTAATGCCTTTGGGGGTACAACTGATTCGTCCCAACTGCCATCCCGGTACGGTTACGGCCGTCAACTGATACGCATTATTCCAACACCGGTTCAAAAAGATATCCGTTTGCGGCACACGTTCCCACGGTTTCGGCTTTTCAGGTTCCGGTTCCACCGGTGTGATTTTCTCCGGAGTCGGCAACTGAACGATCGGAGCCCGTTCAAACACACTGGCCAAAAATGAAATGGCAATGTAGAATAAAAAGCCCAAGGCCCCCACAACGGCCACAGCCAACACCACCAAAACCTGAGTCTTTTTCGCGGCACTGAGTTCAAATAATCGTGTTTTACGAACATTCTCAACCAAGGTTTTCAGGTCTTGTTGTTCGGAACCTTCCACATTCCATTCGGCCGGCACGATTCGTGCATCCCAGTCGGGGACCGCCATCATGGCAAAAAAAGCGCGTTTCGCTTCATCTTCCGTTGCAAACAACACATCTTCTTCGGCCAAGATTAAATCGTTCCGGATGGCCACAAACCACCATCCTTCATCCACCGGGAACACCCCGCACACAGAAGTCTTACCCGACAAGGCCGTTGCCACGGATGCCGCCAAAGCCGGCTGACCGCTGTAATGCCCCAAAGATGACTTACCCAACCCGTACTGCGGGGCCGATGATGTCCGTTGGCAATATAAATCCGCCCCCGGTTCGGCATCCATTGCTTCCCGGATTTCGGGAATCGGATCGTCCGGATTTTGCAACGGAGCCCACATCAACCCAACGGCATACTTGGTGCCGTTGACGGTCACATGCCCGCCCACCTTGGACAAGTAGGCGGTTGTGTGTTTGGGATCAAAGACTTCCGTTTCGTCTGCCATGGTATCTCCTAGAACTCACGCATTCTGGCTTCGGGCGACATGGGGGATTCCAACACTTCGGGCGTTACCAAAATGACCATCACATCACGTTTGTTTTGATTATAAGAACTCCCCCCCAGCAAACCCATCTTGGCCTTACCTACACCGGTAGAGTTGATATTGTTGCTGACTTGTTCAAAACCGGTCAACACTAATGTAGATCCTGACTTCATGGCGATTTCCTGCATAAACCCGCGGGATTGCATTTTAGGCAACTGAACCGTCGTGGTTTCACCATCGTTATTGTTATCCGTATCTTCGCCGGACGAACCGGAAGAAGAATTCTTGTTGCGACTGCCGGACGAGAATGTTTCCAAATCCAACAGGTCCGATAACGTCATGGAAAAGAGCATAATCAACCGACCGTGATCCAAAATACGCGGCAGGATTTCCATCGTAAATCCGTAATTCAACGTATCGGTTTCCATATCCACTTCCGAATCATTACTGGACGAGTTATTATAATTCGTTACATTGACTTCTTTCACATAGTTTTGCGCCGTTGTAATCTGCACCGGAGCCACTTTATTATTCAAGGTGGTTACACTGGAACTGGTCACCAGAGACGTTTTACCCTGTGATGAAAAAGCCGCAATGACAGATTTGGAATCTTTCCACCGCGAACTGGGACGCAACAACGTCATGGATAGCAAACCCGCCCCTTGTGTCGTCGTATCAATCAAGAACGGACTGACATACGAAGCCGCAATATTATTGGAGTTAAACACCGCCGACAAATCCAACCCGTAGTTGTCGGAATTATCCAACGATACCTGCAACACTTTGACGGAGATGGCCACCTGACGCGACAATTTTTCATTCCAGTTAGCAATATACGAGGCCACTTTCTGCATGACAAAGGGACTGGCCGTCACGGTCACGGTACCGGCCACCCGGCTGAAAGATAGAGACCCTTGCTGACCAACCACTTGTTGCACACCTTTTTCAATACTGTCCCACAAGGCCAAATTCGCCGATGTGGACAAAGAAGAACTGGTATTGCCACCGCCGGATGAACTGCCCGATGAGCCCATAGAGGTCCCTTTCAGATCAGCGGACATTTTCGTTTCAGTCGGCAGGGCGTAAATCGTGAACACACGCGTTTCCTTGGTAAAGAAAGTAATGACATTGTTCTTATACCGCCACCAGACACCATAGCGATTAGACAAATAATTGAGCAATCCGCTTAACTTACCCGAATAATTCACCGGTACCGATTCCTGAGGCATGGCATTTTCGGCTTTCAAGTCATCCAAACGTACCGTAATACCCGTTATATCCGTGATTTCCTGCACCAAAGTCGGCAAGGTCGCACTTTGCGAAATGACCAATGTAATACTGTCATCCTTTTCCATATTCCAGGGCAGCGGATCCCCTTCCATAATTTTCACACTGGAATTACCCAACCAAATATCATTTTGTACCCGTACCGTGTCCACAGGGGCCGGCAAATCGGGAATGGTGGCCTGTTGCTGATACACTTCGGCCCGTTCCAGCGTGGTTTCAATTTTTTCGTTGGTTTTATCCATATACCGATCGCAACCGGTCAATACCGGTACGCACCCCAATAAAACCACACTCAAAACCCGATACAATGATTTAGCGTTCATTTTCATCCTCCTGCGTATTGATCACCAAAACGCGATTGCCTTGATAGAAAGTCCCGATCGGAGCCGGCGTTGCCCGAGCAAAAGACCGAATCAATGCCCCCGACACATCTGTAAAGGTACCCCGGAAAACCACACCGGCTTCCAGATGATAATCCCGATCCAATTTCCACACAACCGTCCAACCGGATTTCGTTCCCCAATTTACCAACAAGGTCCGCAATGTACTCCCTGATTCGGCGTGCCAATCATGCACGGAATCACCGTAAGCAATCCGATCCACCAACGTATCACCACTGGTTTGTGGAGCGTTGGGATCTTTTTTAATTTTTGTGGTTGTTTCCGTAATCGTTGTCCGTACTTTTTTCAACGGCATTTTACCGGCCGGCGTGCCGACAACCTGTTCCGTTGTTTCGGTCGTACCATCCGTTGTCTGAGTCAATTCGCCTTCGGGAATCGCTTCGGTTGTTTGCAAAACGGTTTCACCGGCCACAACCACCGGAGCCGGCATCGGAACAATATCCGTCTCGGCCGACACAGTATCCGCCCCTGTATGCACCGTTTTCGTGGTAGTGGTATTGCCGTCATCTGATTTTTGGGTTTCAGACGATACCAACACCATATTTTCCGTTGCAGCAGCATCCTGTTTCATCTTGTCTTTAACGGAAACAGCCCGCGCCCCGGCCGGCCGCGATTGAGCAATATCTTCATCGGCCACTTTCTCGTTCGTCTCAAATTGCCGCGTCAAGTAATCATCGGCCACAACGCAATCAAGTTCTTCCGGGCAAGGTTCGGCAGAGTCGTTCACCGGTTCACCGAAAGAGACAATGCTCTCTGTACTTTGAACCGTTGCATCCGCATCGGTATGAAAGACCACTTCGGTATCCGCTTCGGGGGCGGCCTCATCCCCCAAGTACAATTCATCTTCCGACCCCGACATAGCGCAGGCCGTCAATCCCAACAACCCGCACATAACCCCCGTCCATGCCGTTCTTTGCAACACCTGTTTTTTGTTCATCGTTCAGACTCCTTTAATTGACACTGTATCCCATTGACTTTGAAACCCCTGACCACTTCACCACTTGGTTACTTGAGACATGCTTTTCGGCATGGGCTTGTCCCGTGTGGTCCGCACAATCTCACTCGCCGCCGGCCGCGGAATAGCCCGCAGCAACATGGTATCCACCGGCCTGTTTGTATAATTGACAACGATCTGATGTGTGGACAGGCCCGCCCCTTGCAAAGCCGCCCTCACCAACTTCAAGCGTTCTTCCTGTAAATCCGCTTCGGCGCAACTGGCCCGCACTTCTACCACCAGACGAGGATCTTGCAAGGCTGCCGTTGCAAACGCCCGAATCCATTTCAGTGTCTGCCCCGAAAAAGAACTCACCCGCGGATAAAACGTAATCCGAATCTCATGCGGCATCAGGAAAGGCAAATCTTCGCCATTCTTCAAACGGGTCGTCATTTGGTCCGCATATTCGGACGGAGCAACAAACCGTTCCTTGGGCGCTAAATAGGCTTCGGCCGTTTCTTGTTTCGGCACCGGAGCCAACGGAATCAATAACTTTTTGGGCGGCGTTTGTTGGGCCGTTGTTTGCTCAGATGTCGGCTTCGCCTGATCGGTCCCGGAAGTTTGTGTCCCCGCCACAGCCGGGCAAGCCGGACATGTCGGACAGGTCGGTGTCTGACAGGCGGTCAGTGGTGTCGCCGCATGACCGGCCCCCAAAGCTATCGGCGTTTGCGGTTGCTTCACTTGAACCCGTACAGCCGGAATCACTGCGGTTGCCGGTTGCATCGGCATTTTTTGCACATTTTGCGCAGTCTTGTCATTCGTCACGGGAATCAGACTGACTTCCGCCCCCGGTACGGCAGACGCAACCGTTGATCCCGATTGGCCTTGTGCACGCGCGACAGGGGTCGGTTGTTGTTCATACACCCGTTCTACGCGCGTTGTGCGACTGACCGTTGCGGTTTCACCGGGCAACAAATAGGTCGGCAACAAAAAATCACCATCGGCGGTTACGGTGGCAACGGCATCTTCCGAGACATGCGTTTCATCGGGCAATAATTGCCCTGCTTGCTCGGTCGGATCGCCATCGGCCCAGGCCGGTATACCACAAAGCAACATAACCGATGCAGATACTACAAATGTTGTATATTTCAAATAGCGCATAGTACTCTTTCCTTCTTGGTCCGTTTCAGCAGTTGTCTCATTATAGCATCCTTTTTTACAAAATCCACAAAAAAATGTTCACAACCACAAAAAAAATTGGAATTGCGGGAATATCTGCTGATTAGCATACAGGAAGAATGTTTAATTTTTTATGAACAACAGGTATATTTTCCCATATTTGTTAAGAAAAAACATATTTGATTTCACAAAAACCGAGTCAAGATTCAAAAATCCCCGCCGATATCACCGACAGGGATCTGATACCAACCCGGACAAATCACACCTGTATCAATCGTCATAGACGGTAATATCTTCTGCAATCCAACCGTCTCCTGTTGCGGGGGAATAGACAATTTCCACCCAATCATCTTCTTCCGCCAAAGGTGTGTAATATGAAGCGGCCGTATTCATTTTATGATGTTGCTTACTTTTATCTTTCCGGACGACTTTCTTTTTCCGATAGGTCGTCTCATCATTGACCCGGACGGTTTGTTGGGTGCCATCGTCCTGTCGGACCGTTATATCATTACCTTTGGCCGCCACCACTTTGCCCGTCAATGTTTCCGCACATACGGTTGTTCCGGTTGCAACCGCCAACGCTACCGCACTGCATAGGATTAAATTGTGTATTTTCATGTTGTTTTCCTCCCTTTCACAAGAATAATACCGATAAAGATTATGGGGTTTCTCACACCCGAAGGCCAGTCTCCTTTCGTTCAGATTGACGGTAAGTCCCCCGGGTCCCACATGTTGATGTGAAGTTGCAATACCGCAACAAACATAGGAAGGAGAAAAATATGGTTTATGGAACAAGATATCCCACTTTAGCTTTTCACACGGGAGGCGCGGGACAAGCGGAAGACGGTATTCCGCCTCAACCGTTTGAAACATTCTGTTATGATTCGGCGTTAACGCAGGCCAAGATTCAAGACTTTAACGTCATTCCGTACACATCGGTTCTGCCGCCGGAATTATTCGGCAATATCGTCCCGGTGGAACAAGTAGCCGACACGTTTAAACATGGGGCTGTGTTGGAAGTGATTATGGCCGGCAACGGGGCGCGCCGTGAAGACCACAAAGCCATCGCCACCGGTGTCGGTGTCGTATGGGGCAAAAAAGACGGTCAATTTATCGGCGGTTGGGCGGCCGAATATGTGGAATACTTTGACACCTATATTGATGATGATATTGCCAAAGCACATGCCGAAATGTGGTTGACTAAATCATTAAATCATGAGTTGGAATTACGGGGTATGGAACAACACAGTGATTTCCAATTTTATCATAATTTTGTGAATATTGAACAAGCATTCGGATATTCGTTAACGGCACTGGGATTTTTGAACTTTGAAAATGCGCCGGCGGTTGAGTTAAAGAAATAAACCGATAGCATGAAATCCGAACGGGTGGCACGGCGACAGTATCTGTTCGTTCCGCCCGTTATTCATCAAGGAGAACACATGATAAAACACACAAAAAAAATCGGAACAACCGGCAAGCTCGGCCTGTTTGGCCTGGCCGCCATTGTCGTCAGTTCCATGGTCGGCGGCGGTATCTTTTCGCTGCCCCAAAACATGGCGCAGTCCGCATCTGTCGGAGCCGTTATTTTAGCCTGGCTGATCACCGGATTTGGCATGTACTTTATTGCCAATACATTCCGTATATTATCCGATGCAAGGCCGGACTTGACATCGGGCATTTATATGTATGCCCGGTCGGGTTTCGGCCCCTATATGGGGTTTAATATCGGATGGAGTTATTGGCTGTGTCAAATTTTCGGCAATGTCGGATATGCCGTCATTACGATGGATGCCCTGGATTATTTTTATCCCGGTGTCTTTACCGGCGGTAATAACCTGTATGCCGTGATAGGCGGTTCCTTACTCATTTGGTTTTTTAACTTCCTGGTTTTACGCGGTGTCAAGCAAGCCACCCTGATTAACCTGGTGGTTACAATTGCCAAAATGGTCCCGTTGATCCTGTTTATCCTGATCATGGCCTTTGTCTTTAATCGGGATAAGTTTGATATGGACTTTTGGGGACACCTGTCCGCCGGTAAACTGGGAGATTTGGGTTCACAAATCAAAAATACAATGCTGGTAACCCTTTGGGCCTTCATTGGTATAGAAGGGGCAGTCGTTTTATCCGGTCGGGCCGATAAGCCGTCCGATGTCGGACGGGCAACCGTTTTAGGGTTCTTGGGCTGCCTGGCGATTTATGTCCTGTTGTCCGTCCTGCCGTTCGGCTTTATGAGCCGGGAAGAGTTGGCCGCCATTCCTAACCCGTCTACCGCCGGTGTCTTGCAAGCCGTTGTCGGACCGTGGGGTTCTTGGTTGATGAATATCGGTATGATTGTGGCAATCTTGGCCAGTTGGCTGTCTTGGACCATGATTGTGGCCGAAATGCCGTATGCGATGGCTAAAAACGGGACATTTCCCAAATTCTTCGGACGTGAAAATGCACAAGGATCACCCAATGTATCCTTGTGGATTACCAGTTCCTTGATGCAAGCCGCCATGATTTTAGTGTATTTTGCCCACAATGCCTGGAACACAATGTTATCCATTACAGGCGTGATGGTCTTACCGGCCTATTTGATTTCCTGTCTGTTTTTGTGGAAAATGTGTGAAGATCATCAATATCCGACCCAACAACAAACCGGCCGCTTTGCCGCTTTAATCACCGGATTATTCGGGACAGTGTATGCGATTTGGTTGCTGTACGCCGCCGGGTTGGAGTACCTGTTGATGGCGGTGGTGTTTATTGCCGTTGGGATTCCCTTTTATATTTGGGCCCGGCACGATACACCCGAAAACGCCCCTTTATTCACCCGGGGTGAAAAGGTATTGGCCGGCGCGATTGTCGCAATAGCAATAGCGGCTGTTTATGCTTTCAGCCGTGGCCTGATTACCTTGTAAGACAGCCCACAAAACACCCCCGGTCATCCGGCCGGGGGTGTCATCATATCCACCGTTCAGGACCGCTTTTTCAAGCGTTCGTCCAATAACACCAATTCGGCATCCAATTCCAACGGTAAACGTTTACCCTTGCGGAACGGGTAGTAATGACCGGCAATTGCCCCGACATCTTGAGCCGCCAACGCGGTATCCACCGCCATTAAAGCATTGAATTGTTGATCCGTCATTTTCAGGCCTGTCCAATTCATATCGTTATATTCGGGCATGATGCCCAAAGCGGTTTCCACACCGTGCGCCCGGCCGGCCGTTCGCCGTACAATCCAATCCAGTACGCGCATATTTTCACCAAAGCCCGGCCACATAAAGTGTCCCTTGGCATCTTTGCGGAACCAGTTGACCCGAAAAATCATCGGCAGGTATTTCACCGTCTTGACCATGCTCAACCAATGTTTCCAATAATCGCCCATATTATAGCCGCAGAACGGCAACATAGCAAACGGATCCCGGCGGATTTCACCTTGCTTGCCTTCGGCGGCAGCCGTTTTTTCCGATCCCATCGTGCTGGCCAAAAACACGCCGTGCGACCAATCAAAGGCTTGATAAACCAACGGCGTATTCGTCGCCAACCGGCCCCCGAACACAAAGGCCGCGATCGGCACGCCGGCGGGATTTTCCCATTCTTTATCAATGCTGGGGCATTGTGCGGCCGGTGCGGTAAAGCGCGAATTCGGATGCGCCGCAGGACGACCGCAACCCGGGGTCCAATCGGCCCCTTGCCAGTCAATCAGGTGTTTAGGCTCTTTATCCGTCATACCTTCCCACCAAACATCTCCGTCATCGGTTAAAGCCACATTGGTAAAGATGGTATTTTTGCGACAAGATTCCATCGCGTTTTTATTCGTTTTAACACTGGTCCCCGGGGCCACACCGAAAAAGCCCGCTTCGGGGTTGATCGCATACAAGCGACCGTCTTTACCCGGTTTAATCCAGGCAATATCGTCCCCGACGGTAGACACTTTCCAATCCGACATAGCCTTGGGCGGAATCAACATCGCCATATTTGTCTTACCGCAAGCACTGGGGAATGCGGCGGCCACATAGGCTTTCAATTTTTGCTTTTTGTTTTCCAAGCCCACAATCAACATGTGTTCGGCCAACCACCCTTCATCACGGGCCATCGTGGTTGCAATCCGCAAAGCCAGACACTTTTTCCCTAGCAATGCATTTCCGCCATACCCTGACCCGAATGAGATAATCTCACGCGTTTCGGGAAAGTGCGTAATATAGGTGTTATCCGGATTGCACGGCCAAGCCACATCTTGTTCGTCCGGTTTCAACGGGGCACCTACGGAATGGAAGCATTTGATAAAATCATTACCTTTTAAGTACTTCCACACATCACGTCCCATGCGGGTCATAATGCGCATATTGGCCGCCACATAGGCCGAATCCGTAATTTCAATTCCGATTTTGGCAATCGGCGATCCCAACGGTCCCATGGAAAACGGCACCACGTACATGGTCCGACCGCGCATACACCCGCGCATCAGGCCGGTAAGCGTCTTTTTCATTTTTTTGGGGTTAGCCCAATGATTGGTCGGTCCGGCATCAATTTCCCGTTCACAGCAAATAAACGTACGGGCTTCCACCCGGGCCACATCACGGGGATTAGAGCGCGCCAGATAACTGTTCGGTCGTTTTTTCGGGTTGAGTTTGATAAATGTTCCCCGTTTGACCAACTCGGCACACAAAGCCTCATATTCGGCCTGCGATCCATCACACCAATACACACGGTTCGGTTCGGTCAGACGGGCTATTTCATCTACCCATGCCAACACGGATTTATTCTTTGTCGGTAATCCCATTGTTTTTCTCCTTTTCAAAATAAATTTCTTTTTTGTTTTTTAGCCACTTTTTCATCGCCTGTCAAGCGGATTTCGGCAAAACCGATCCGAAATGTAAGAAAAGATGAAACTTTCCTTGACTTTTTGTGAAAAATATCCTATGTCATAGACATATAATTTTAGTCAGTCCAAAGATAACAAAGGAATAACATGAACTTAAAAAATCTGTTCGGCTCAGCCAATGATCGCTATTTAAAAAAATTCAAAAAAACGGTTGAAAAAATCAATGCCTTGGAACCCGAAATATCGGCTTTATCCGATGCCGAATTACAGGCAAAAACACCGGCTTTCCGCGAACGCCTGACCGCCGGGGAAACATTGGACGATTTATTGCCCGAAGCCTTTGCCGTTGTCCGGGAAGCGGCCAAAAGAACCTTAGGTTTGCGTCCCTTTGATGTGCAATTATTGGGCGGTATCGTTCTGCATAACGGTAAAATTGCCGAAATGCGGACCGGGGAAGGAAAAACATTGGTGGCTACCCTGCCCGTTTACTTGAACGCCCTGACAGGCAAAGGGGTGCATGTTGTCACGGTCAACGATTATTTGGCCAAACGCGACAGCGAGTGGATGGGACGTATTTATCGCTTTTTAGGTTTGACGGTCGGATGTTTAACCCATGAACTGGATGACAAAGCCCGCAAAGAAGTCTATGCTTGTGATATTACCTATGCCACCAACAACGAACTAGGGTTTGATTACCTGCGCGACAACATGCGCCTGTCGGTAGAATCTATGGTACAACGACCGTTTTACTATGCGATTGTGGACGAAGTGGACTCTATTTTAATTGATGAAGCCCGGACCCCTTTGATTATTTCGGGACCGGCCGAAGATTCATCAGATCGCTATCGGGCGGTGGACAAATTGATGAGCGAGATACGCCCCGAGCACTATGAAAAGGACGAAAAACGGAAAAATGTAACACTCACCGAAGCAGGTAATGAGTTTATTGAAAGCCGTCTGAACGCATCGGGTTTGATGCAAGGGGGCCTGTACGAAACCGAAAATATCCCCTTTGTGCATTATGTGGAACAAGCCTTGCGTGCCCACACGATGTTCACCCGTGATGTAGACTATCTGGTCAAAGACGGGAAAGTCATGATTATTGATGAATTTACGGGCCGAATCATGGATGGTCGGCGGTATTCCAACGGCTTGCATCAAGCTTTGGAAGCCAAAGAGGGGGTAGAAATCCAACCGGAAAATCAAACGATTGCATCCATTACATTCCAAAACTATTTCCGCCTGTATCCCAAGTTGGCCGGTATGACCGGGACCGCCATGACCGAAGCCGCCGAATTTGACAGCACTTATCACTTGGATGTCATCGCCATACCGCCCAACAAACCCTCGGGCCGGATAGACGAGCAGGACGTGATTTATCGGACCGCAGCGGAAAAGTATGACGCTATCATTGATGAAATTATCGCCGCACACAAACGGCAACAGCCGATTTTGGTGGGAACGACATCTATTGAAAAATCCGAATTGTTGGCGGATTTGTTGAAGAAAAAAGCCGACTTTCCTTTTGCGGTGTTGAATGCCCGCCATCATGAAAAAGAAGCACAAATCGTGGCGCAGGCGGGTCGCCCCGGGGCCGTAACGATTGCCACAAATATGGCGGGGCGCGGTACGGATATTCAGTTGGGCGGCAACTTTGAAATGCGCCTGGCGGAAGAAAAGGCCTTGCACCCCGATGCGAACGAAGCCGAACTGACCAAACAAATCCGGGCCGAAATTGAACAAGGCAAAGAAATTGCTTTAAAAGCAGGGGGCTTGTACGTTTTGGGATCCGAACGCCACGAAAGCCGCCGCATTGATAATCAGTTGCGCGGACGGTCGGGACGACAGGGCGACCCGGGGCTCAGCAAGTTCTATGTGTCTATGCAAGACGACCTGATGCGTATTTTCGGATCCGAACGGATCGGCAACATTTTGAAAACCATGGGCATGCCGACGGGCCAGGCCATTGTCCATCCGTGGATCAGCAAAGCCATCGCCAAAGCTCAACAGAAAGTGGAAGGCTTCCATTTTGATGTCCGTAAAAATCTGTTGGAATATGACGGTGTGATGAATGATCAACGTAAAGTCATTTATGAACAACGGCGTGAATTGATGGCCGCCAAAGATGTAGATGATGTGATTCGCGGTATGCGGGAAGATTGCGTCCAAACCTTGGTTTACGGTATTGCCCCGGATAAATCCGTTCCTGCCGATTGGGATGTGAACGCTTTGACAAAAGGAGCAGGCTTTTTGTTAGACCTGGACGCACCGTTTGCCTCCTGGGTGGCCGAACCCGGTATCACGCCCGAAGACATGATTGAACGCTTGTGCGACATGTCGGAAAAAGCAGTGGCACAAAAGATGGCGATTTTACCGCCGGATATTCAACAAGACATCAAAAAGAATATCTTGATTCAAGCCATTGATCAAAACTGGAAAGAACACCTGCAAATGCTGGACTTTTTGAAGAATGCCGTAGGGTTGCGGGCCTACGGGCAACAAAATCCCATTACGGCCTACAAGCAAGAAGCCTTCCGGTTATTTGAAGGTTTACTCTCCCGCGTACGGGAACGGGTGGTACGCATGCTGGCCTTTGCCGAGTTTCGTATCAAACCCGCCGATCCCCAACCGGAGGCACAAGCACAGGACAATGATACCCCCCGGCCTATTCCCGAAAACATCGGACGGAATGCGCCGTGTCCGTGCGGGTCCGGCAAAAAATATAAGCATTGTTGCGGCAAGTTAAAATAAAAATCAGGCCGTCCGGCAGGGCGGCCTTTTTGATTCAGATTTTCCCTTTACGATCCGGCACATAGCCGCCGGTTAAACGACCGTGTGCCCCAAAGGAATAGACTTTGCGTCCCGGACCGATAATTAAATGATCCACTAAATTGATTTCTGCAACCGCCAACGTCCGATACAACTCGGCCGTCATTTCAAAATCGGCGGGCGACGGCTGAACGAAACCGGACGGATGATTATGTACGACAACAACGGCATGCGCCCCTAACATCAAAGCCCGCTTTAACACTTCCCGGGGATATAGGGCGACCCGATTCGTAGTTCCCTTTTGCGGTATTTCTTTCCGAATTAGACGATATTGAGTATCTAAATATAAAACCATAACATTTTCAACGGTATCCCCTTGGACGCACAGGCAACAATAATCCACCATGTTATCCCACAGCCCCAATACCGGCGCATCCCGCAAGTTGCTTTCCAACAAACGCCGATTGGCTTCCACAATGATCTTGAACAGAGAAACGGCGGCCCCTTTCACATAAGGAAACTGCATCAACTCGTCCGGTGGGGCCGTCAATACGCCGGTCAATGTGCCAAAACGATCCAATAAATTTTTAGCCAGCGGTTTCACATCACGCCTCGGGATTGCCCGCATTAAAATCAGTTCCAAAAATTCATAATCAGGCAAACTACCCGTATCGGCGGATTCTAAAAACTTGTCCCGTGCGCGTTCACGATGTCCCGCATAATGTGGTAATTTAAGAATCATGGTTGCTCAATACGGTGGTTTCGTGTATCCTTTGGGTGATAGCGTAAAAATCTCATACCCGTCAGGCGTAATACCGATGGTATGTTCAAATTGTGCCGATAAAGTGCGATCTTTGGTGATGACGGTCCATCCGTCTGACAAGGTTAACGTCTCGGATTTACCCACATTTACCATAGGCTCCACCGTAAAGACCAAACCGGGGACTAATTTAATGCCTTGCCCCGGAATACCATAATTCAACACATTCGGCAACCCGTGATATACGCGCCCGATTCCATGCCCGCAATAATCTTCAACAACCGAATAGCCTTTTTTCAGCGCTTCACATTCCATGGCGTACCCCAAATCACCCAAAGTGGCACCGGGTTTAGCCGCCCGAATACCGGCCATCATCGTATCGTATGTATTTTCCACCAAACGTTTAGCCTTAACGGACGGTTTCCCCACATAATACATCCGTGATGTATCCCCGTACCACCCATCCAAAATTACGGTAATATCAATATTGATAATATCGCCAGATTCCAAGACTTTATGTTCCGATGGAATCCCGTGGCATACAATATGGTTCGGTGAAATACAACTGGCTTTGGGAAAACCGTGATATCCGATATTGGCCGGAATACCGCCATGATCACGCATAAAGCGTTCCAATAAATCATCCAAGTGACCGGTGGTGACCCCCGGCTCCACAAAGTCTGTAATATAATCTAATGTGTCAGCCGCCAATCGCCCGGCTTGACGCAAACCGTCAAAATCCGTTAAAGGATATATGGTTAAATTGCTTTTCATCATGGCATGTATTCTACTCCATTTCGGAAAAAAATACTAGCATTTTTTGAAAATTTATTCTAAAATCAAACCAAACACACTGCAAGACAAGGAGGTTGTTATGTTCAGTCGCCGCGCCCACATAATGATAATGCTGGCCATTTTCGGTATCATAGCCTATTATTTATTACAAAATTCGCCCTTGGTCAATCATACGTTCCGTTAGGATAAGACGATTTTTACATGTGTTGAATATCGCCCCGTAATTCCGCCCAACGGCGTACCTGTTCCCGTTTTAACAACTCATCCCGTTCGGCCAAGACAACGGCCCGCCGTCGGCCCCGCGGTTCACGCGGCTCGGGTTCTAAATACGGGTTATAGGCCGGTATCAAAACCGGTTGTTCAAATCTTTTGTCGGCAGGGGAAGGGTCCGGTGCAGCACCGGCGGCAGACTGATCCGCATCCGTTTTGTGTTCTCGGTGCCAGATGGTCCTCACTTTATTTTTAATCAAGGATAATAATCCCACGTTCGTTTCCTTTCTGTTGTTGAACAAGTATATTATAGCACAAAAAGGGCCAAAAGTCAAATTGACCCCCGGCCCCAAGGAAACCAGTTAAAATAACATATTGATTTTACATAGCAAATTTTTGAGCAGCCCCTTTGATTTGCCGACTCATTTTTTCAAAAGCTTTGGTTTCAATCTGGCGGACCCGTTCACGGCTGATCCCGAAATGAGCCCCCAAGTTTTCCAGCGTATCGGGCGTATCCGTCAAAAAACGTTGCCGGATAATTTCCCGTTCCCGTTCCGATAACGTGGCCAAAGCTTCCATCAACAACTTTTTTTTCAAGGCCATATCTTGATAATCACCCAAACGTTCTTCAATGGATTCTTGGGTATCCACCAACATATCTTGACGATTGGTATTGGAATCGGCCGACAAAGTCGTATTCAAAGATGAATCACCCGACAAGCGTTGTTCCATTTCCAACACATCTTTTTTAGAAACCCCTAACATTTGAGAAATTTGCGTTGCGGTTTCATCATTCAACGCCGTTTCATCATACAGGCCCAACCGAGACTTGATTTTATGCAGGTTATAGAACAACCGCTTTTGTGTCGCCACGGTACCGATTTTCACCAACGACCATGATTTCAGGATAAATTCGGACACAGACGCTTTAATCCACCAAATCGCATACGTTGCCAAGCGAAACCCCTTGTCCGGATCAAACTTTTTGATCGCCTGCATCAACCCGATATTAGCTTCGGAAATCAGGTCGGACAAAGCCAAACCGTAATGTCGGAAAGATAAAGCCACTTTGGCCGCCAACCGCAAGTGTGATGTGGTCAAATCATGGGCCGCCCGTAAATCACCGGTTTCGTGATACCGCTTGGCCAACATGTATTCCGTTTCCGCATCCAGCATGGGAAACTTGTTGATTTCCGTCAAATAGAGGGAGAGAGAATTTTTAGAATACAGCAAAGAAAGTGCCGTCGTTTGTGTCATTTTTATATCCTTTCAATAAGCAATATAAACGGATTTTCTCCATCAGACAAAAACCCGTCATCGGCCTGTATACCCGACCGATTACCTACACTGTATCAAAAAGTCCGGGCGTTGTCAACCGGATTTTTAACTTTTTTTGCATATTTTACGATGTTTTTTAAGGTCAATAAAAATCCACACCAACGGCTTCGGAGACATGTTTTAACCCCTTACGGCGCAAAATAGTGGCCAATTCACGGTTGATTTTCGTAATGGCACCCGGCCCGTCAAACCGCAACACCGTGGCCACCTGCACCAACGATGCACCGGCCGCGATACATTCATACGCATCTTGACCGGAAAAAACACCGCCACAGGCAATAATGGGGACTTGTCCCTTGGTAAATTGATGGACCCGACTGATCATATCAATGACATATTTTTTAACCGGAGCCCCCGATAATTGACCGGCGTAGTGTTGTTTGGACAAAGCCACTCGGTTTTGAGCCAAACACAAGGCCCCCGCCACGATAATACCGTCTACACCCGCCGCCATCAGATTTTGACAAACCAGCGGTAATTCCAACGGTGTCAATCCTAATGGAATCTTGACTAAAAAGCGGGGTTGTTGAATCGGCGCGGCTTCATGTAAAGCTTGTTTTAACCGCGTCAACAACGGTACCACCCCCGACCGATCCACAATTAAACGGGATAATTCAGCCTCCGGATGCGAAAAATCCAAGGTTACCGCATCACAATAAGGGGCCACTTTCCGAATCATCAGGTCAAATTCTTCGGCATAAGTCATCACGCGTCCCATTTTGACATTTTCGTCTTCAAACTCTGATGTAATGGTCAGGTTGATACTGATCGGGTTCGGCAAGTACCGCCGCCGTGTAAAAACGGGTACCATGTTCAGAATACCGGCATTTTTATAACCCAAACTTTGGGTCACCACCGCCCGATCCCGACTGAGAAAATACGTCTCTGTCGTTGGGTGTTCGGCCTCCAGAGTAAAGGGGCCGAACTCGCCGAAACCTGCCCCCATAAAAATCAAATCATCAATGACATTTCCCCGTTGATCAAAACCGGCCCCAATTCCGATCGGAGAAGATAAATCCATACCCAAAACCTGTGTGGCCAAAATCGGATCTTGTTGCGATATATTCGGAAACGCGCCGGATTTCAGCCCCCAATACAACAACCGTTCTCCATGTCTTGGGGACACTTTCTGCACAAACCACCAGAAAATGGAAAACAAGATGTTATTCAGGTTCAACCGTGATGCGCGTTTCATCCGAATCATTCCTCCGTTTCTTTATATTTAATTTTCAATTCTTGCACCCGTTCGGGCATAATCTTTTGGAAGAGCGGTTCCGCCAACACAATCGGCCGGCCGGCCGGTAAAGCCCCCAAGTAGTCTTTCATCGGCCCCACAGGCATGACAAAGGTTGCCGGTTCGCCGATAATCGCCAGCATACGACCGGCCGTTTCCGGCATAATCGGAGACGACAAGTGTGCAAACAACCGAATCAGATTCAGGGCCGTATTCAAAATCGTACCGGCATAAGCCTGATCCGTCTTAACCACTTTCCACGGCTCGGTTTTGGCGATATAATTATTTCCCGACACCCAAATTTCACGCAGTGCCGCCAAAGCCTTGCGAAACTCTACACCATCCATATAACGGGTATAAGTCGCAACCAGATCATCTAATGTCCGATACAGGTCCGTTTCATTTTCTGTGATGGGCCCTACGGCTGGCACAGCGGGCCCGAAATTCTTATCCGTCATTTTCAACACACGGTTGATAAAATTGCCCAACACATCATTCAAATCTTTGTTGATAACGGCTGCAAAAGGTTCAAATGCAAACGATGTATCATCGGATTCCGGCGCATTCGCCATCAGCCAATACCGCCAATAATCGGCCGGAAATTCCACCAAAGCATCGTCCATAAAAATGCCCCGATGGGCGGACTTGGAAAACTTGCCGCCGGCGAAGTTAAGCCAATTCATTCCTTTCAGGAAATCCACCGTTGTCCACCGCTCCCCTGTACCCCGTAACGTAGCCGGGAAAGAGATAGTGTGAAAAGGAATGTTATCCTTGCCCATAAATTCGGTATATTGTACATCATCGGCGTTCAGCCACCAATCTTCCCAACGCCGTTCATCGGGGCGTTCATCGGACCATTCTTTGGTAATACCGATGTATCCGATCGGGGCATCAAACCACACATAAAAGACTTTATTTTCAAACCCGGGCCGCGGCACGGCAAATCCCCATTTCAAATCGCGCGTAATTCCCCGTTCCTGCAAGCCCTCCTTCAACCATTTTTTAGCAATGGAATAAGCAATATCGGGCCAGATTCCTTTTTTGGTTTCAATCCAGCGGGCCAACTCTTGCTCCATTTTCGGCAGGTTCAAAAACAAGTGGCGTGTTTCCCGGATTTCAATACGAGAACTGCCCGACAACACACTGCGCGGATTGATCAGGTCCGTAGGATCCAACACCTTGGTACAATTTTCACATTGGTCCCCCTTGGCTTTGTCATAACCGCAGTAGGGGCAAGTCCCCATCACATAACTGTCCGGTAAATAGCGATCATCATCGGGAGAATAGACCTGCCGGGTTGTTTTTTCTTCAATAAGGCCGTTTTCATCTAATTTATGATAAATCCGATAGGTGATTTCACGGTTTTGTTCCGAACTGGTCCGTCCGAAATAATCAAAGGACAAATTAAAGCCCCGATACATTTCGGCATGCTTGTCATGATATTTCTTGCAATAATCCGCCACCGGCATGTTTTCCTTGGCCGCCCCGACTTCGGACACCGTGCCATGTTCGTCCGTCCCGCAAATAAACAAGACATCGGCTCCTTTGGCCCGTTGATACCGGGCAAAAACATCCGCCGGCAACAGGCACCCTACCAAATGGCCCAAATGCGGCAACCCGTTCACATAGGGCAACGCACTGGTAATCAGTTGTTTTTTCATCAAGATATTCCTTTCCTAGATATTTCTGCCCGTTATGATAGCAAAAAATATCGCCGGGTGCAAGAAATAATTATTCTTTTTTAAGGCTTTTGCAACAGGGTCTTGATTTTTTCGGCAATTTCATAGGCCGGATTCAACGCACCTGACGGACGGACGGACGGTGATCCCAGCGGGACGGCAAAGCCCCGAGCATACAGTTCGGTATGGAATCGTTTATGTTTGGGCCCCATCATGGTCGCGGGCGCAAAGATATGTACCGGCACACCCGTTGCGCAGCATTCCGAACACATGGACAGAGAATCCCCGGTTACAACAATTTCATCCGCCGTGGACAGCAAGCCGAAATACGGATTTTCGCCCGCATCGCCGTACCGATAAAAAAAGCATGGCTGCGGCAAATCCCGCTGCAAAATATCCACCACTTCGGGCGGCGTACGACGGGAAGTTGTGGCCAACACAGAGGCAGGTTGTAAAGCACGCACGGCCCGAACCAACTCATGTGCCGCCGTTTCCGGGAAAGGTTTGTCTTTCGTTGCCCCGCCGACAATCAAGGCCACGCGTTTATGCGGATAAGCCTGAAAACGGGGTTCCCAAACGGCTCGTTCGGCCCTCAATTTTTCCCGCGACACCCGATGAGGCGACCCGACAACCGTCATCACACGGGCATCGTGTCCCCGATAGTCGTCATGTGCCGGCAAGACAATTAAATCCGCCTCCCGCCATCCGGCCCGGCCGGGATTCATCACTTGTACAATACGGGTTCGCCCCCCCGATTGCCGGCGAATATAACGTGCCACCGGGAAAGCACGCCGCCCCGCCGCTAAAACCACATCGGGCCACGGGGGTGTCAATCCCGCCCGCGACAGCGCGTCAATACCAATCAATCCGGCCCCCCGCAGCAGGTTCGGCAGGCGTACCCACCGATTATAGCGAATTTCTTTGCGTTCCCACGGCTCACCCAAGGCTTCGGCAATCCCCAATAATTGATTGACGTTGCCCGCCCGATCATCTGTCAACAGCCATATTTTTGCCATTATTCCCCCTGATAAATTTTTGAATATATTTTAGAAAAACCCGTTCCATGTCCGGCCCCCGGAACAATCACCACATGATCCGATCCCGCAAAATCCTGAATCAAAGCAGCCGGTACCACCGTATCCTTGCCCCCGGCATAGTGTGTTTGGGGTAAAGCCAGAAAAGCCGTTCGCGAATCCGCCAGGTTCAATGATCGGGTCAACGGCGGATCGCCATGATATGCCGTCCAGGCCGCATGATCCAGCACGCCGGCCACGGTAATAACCCGTTTCACGCGATTCGGGTGGCGGACGGCAACCAAACCGGCCACTTGAGCCCCGCCCGAAAAACCGACCAGAATGACCTGATTTGTCCGGGCTTTTTTCATCATGGCGGCCACGGCGGAATCCATGGCGGTAATGACCGAATCGGAAAAACGCCCGACTGTCCAATCCGCCACCGTACACGCCTCTGTCTGTAAAAACTGACACGGTCGTCCCAAATACGCCACATTCGGCGATGGGTCTCCGGCGGCCAGCCGGCGCATAAACTCGCCCCGCGGTGTCGGGTTATCGGTCGGTTGCCCGTCTCCGTTAAAGGCATGCCCATCGCCTTCTATATACACTTTGATCGGTTCACCCGGATCGGTTATCTTATACCACCCGGCCACCACATACGGCGGAGCCATGACGGTCTGAAAAGACATATTACTCAAAGGGTTGCGATGGGCGCACGCCCCTAAAATCAAGCACACAACAAGTATTAAAAATCGTTTCATAAGACCCATTATACAAAAAGATAACGCGCTTGACAAGTCCGAAATGCCCCCTTATGTGTTTTTTGTGAAAGGAGGGACACGCCATGCCAGGATGCGGATGTGGATGCGGCACCAAGAAAAAATAGCCGTTAAATATAAAACAGACCACCAAATAATAGGGCGATAAGTATTCGTCCCGGGCCCTGCCTTGACGCGGGGCTCAAACGTGTTATCGCTTGTCGCCGTTTGCTTTATCCGATGACAAGGACAGGGCTTCGGGTGTCAAGCGTCCCATACCCGACAACACCGCAAAATAAGCCGCCACCCGAGCATGACCGGCCTGTGTGCGCATAACCCGTGCATCTAATAATTCCCGTTCGGCATTCAACACGTCCAATACCGTCCGCCGACCTTGTTCTTGTTCATCACGGACCCCTGATAACGCTAACCGAGCCGCCCGCACCCGCAAATCTGCGGCTTCTATAGCGGATTTCTGAGCCTGATAACGATTCCAGGCCTGCCGTAAATGTTCCAAAATCGTCCGCCGCGTTTGTATCATCATCATTTGAACTTCGGATCGGGTGGCTTTGGCTTTCCGTGTTTGGGCCCGGGTTACACCTTTGTCATACAACGGGACGGTTAAATACACCCCGATACGCCCGTCCGTTATCTCGTCCACAACCGGTATATCGTGATATTTAACGGCAGACGCTTTCACATCTACCGATGGCATATAGGTTTGCCGGGCCACCGTGATATTTTCATCGGCGGCGGCATATTGCGCCTGAACCGCCACCAAGGCCGGATGCGTTTTCAAAGCCGTTTCTTCCGCCCCTGATAACGTCTTCGGGAACAGGTTGTCCGTTCGTGTCAGATCTATATCGGGATAAGATGTCGCCGCTTCACCCACCAATCGCCGATACGTTTCCAAAGCGTTTTCCGCCCGGGCCCCGGCATCAATCACCCGGTACCGGGCACCGGCCAACCGGGCCCGTGCCTGAGCCACATCGGTTTGTGTCAAGACACCCACTTTTGCTTTTTCCTCACACCGGTCATAATATCCCTGCAACACCCGTTCGTTATTTTGTTCTAATTTCAGAACTTCCCGTGTGTTTAACACATCAATATAGGCCTGAACGGTTGCCAAAAAGACATCTTGCTGCGTGGCATAAACACGGGCTTGTTCGGCCTGCACACGCCAATCGGCCGCACGGGTCGCCGCCAACGTGGTCCCTCCTTGAAACACATTTTGAGTCAAACCGATTCCGTATTCCTTTTGGGTATAGGCCCGATCCAGATTCATACCGTCCGCTTTGGTTTTGGCCCGGGCTATTCCGCCGGTCGCGGCCACAGTCGGTTGCCACCCTGTTTGTGCCAACCCCAAGTCCGATTGCGTTTGTTCCAACCGGGCACGAGCAGCGGCAATTTCGGGATTATCGGCGGCAACGGTTTGCAACGCCGTCCACACATCGGCACGGGCCGATACAGCCAAGCCCCACAGCAGGCCGATAATCATCACAGAATATATTTGTTTCATGGTATCAATTCTCCTATAAAGTTGTTTTGAAACGGCGTACAGCGAACACACCGATGACCAACCCGACCCCCGCCATAGCGGCCGCTTTGTGCAGAAAATAAGTCCAATCGGCCCCTTTCAAGATGATATTTCGCAACAAATATGTAAAATGTGTCAGCGGATTGATATCCGCCACCCACCGCAAAACCGGAGGCATATTTTCGGTCGGGAACATAGATCCGGATAACATCATACTTAAAAACGCCACAATCATCAAGCCCAACATCGCCTGTTGTTGCGTATGTGTAAAGGTGGCCAACCACACCGATACGGCACACGCCGGGATACAAAAAACCAAAAAAGAGGCCACAAACATCAGTCCCGATCCGACAAAAGGCAGGCCGAATAAAACCATACCTACCGTCAAAATAATCATCATATTGGCCAACGCGACCAAGATAAACGGCAATGTTTTACCCAAGATAATATCATATTTTGAGATCGGCGCGGCAATCAAGGTTTCAATCGTACCGGTTTCTTTTTCTTTGGTGATGGATATACACACCAAAGTCAAAATAGACATAAACACCAAAATGGCCATAATCGCCGGCACCAAGAACCATTGGGTATCCAATTGCGGATTAAATAATATCCGGGTTTTGAAAGTCAACGGCAAGTGTGTTTCCTGATGAAATTCATTGTGCATCACCTTGGCCATCACCCCTTGTAAATAGGCTTCTATACTTTGTGCTTTTAAGACATTGGTGGAATCAATCAACACCTGAACCGTGGCATCTTTGCGTTGTACGGCCCGGGTCAAGCCCCCCGGCGGAGCAATCAGGGCCACGTCGGCCGCACCGGTTTGAACGGCTTGCATCGCACTGATGCTTTGGGGCGGAATTTGCACAAACCACCCGGATCCCAGCGCATGATCATACAGGCGGTTCATCATGGTATCCGATGGTTCGGAATCCAACGCCAAGCGTAAATGACTGGCTTCCAGCGTAATGGCCTGCCCCAACACCACCACCTGTACCGCCGGCAAGACCAACAACGCAACCAACAAGACCGGATCCCTTAACAATCCGATGACTTCTTTACGAATAAATCCCCACAATGTGTTCATTCAATAGACCTCTTGAATTTAATCACACAGACCGCCATCAGGACAACCGCTTGAACCCCCAACGCCACAAACAAGACCCACAAGTCCGCAAAGGAACTGCCTTTCAAAAACTGATCCCGTGAGAGCGTCACATAAAATCGTGCCGGAAACAAAGCCGATACCCATTGGTATACACGGGGCATATACTCAATCGGGAACACAAAACCGGACAACATCGCCAACGGCAAAATCCCGATAGTCGCAGCGTATTGTACGGCCACTTGTTGCTCATGCGTTGTAACGGAAATCAGCAATCCGGTGGCCAAGTATCCTAAAATAAACAAAATCGTTCCCCCAATCAGGATCAGGTGGTTTCCCACAAACGGCACACCGAAAATCGTCCGCGCACAGATGAAAACAATCACAAAGCCGGCGAAGCTTAAAAACGCATAGGGAAATAACTTGCCAAACATAATTTCCAACGATGTGGCCGGGGTAGATAATAACATTTCCATAGACCCTTGTTCCCATTCGCGACAAACGGTCAATGTGGTCAGCATAATGGCCACCAAAGCAATAATCACGGCCGAGATACCCGGTACCGCAAACCACTTGGAATTCAATTCGGGGTTAAATAAATACCGATGACGGACGGACACAATCTGTTCCGGGTTCACCGGCACATCATGAATTTTATAAATCGCATTGACATTGATGGTATTCAAGTAATTCATAATGGCCGAAATAGATGAATTATCCGCACCGTCCAGCAAAATTTGCACCGTTCCCGTACGACCGGCCAGAATATCTTGTTCAAAATTCGGGGGAATAAACAACATCATTTTGGCGCGTTCAGCCCGAATATCGGCTTGCCCTTCTTCGGGGGTTTCCACGATATACGGTTTGAAGTAATCGGAACTGCCGAACGTTTCAATCAGTTTGCGAGAACTTTGCGTCCGATCATGGTCCACATAGGCCATGGATACCGAACGTACATTAAACTCAATAGAGTTGCCCAAAATCAACACAATAGCCAAGGGCAACAGCAAGGCCATCATCAACGTAAACGGATCACGAAAAATATGTTTGAACTCTTTGGCAAAAATCGCGCGCGCCCGCCGGTAAGAAAATGACATCATCGGTTTTGTCCCTCCACCAGGCGCATAAAGACATCTTCCAAGGACGGCATCATCGGGATAATGTCATAGTCCTGTTTCAACGTTTGCCACACCGCTTTATCCCGGGCAATAGCATGATAGTGTTGGCCGTACGGCTCCCACAAATCAAACAGACGGCGATCCGGCACGGCTACCCCTGAGCGCCGCGGTATCAGGTTATACATCGGTTGCGTAAACGTCTTGTGTTTCAATGCCGCCGGCGAATCCAAGGCGATCAACTTTCCCGCCCGCATCAGGGCAATCCGCCCGCAGTTTTCCGCTTCGTCCATATAGTGCGTCGTAACAAAGACCGTCTTGCCCCGATCGGCCAACGTCCGAATCAAGTCCCAAAACCGATGACGCGCCACAGGGGCTACTCCGGCCGTCGGTTCGTCTAAAAAGACAATTTTCGGGTCGTGCAACAACGACACACACAAGGCAATTTCCTGTTTAATACCGGTGGGCAGGGTTTTCACCACCCGGGACAAGGGGGCATCAAAACCGATAAAAGTCAGTAAATCTTGCCGATTTTTCAGATACACGTCCCGGGGCAAATGACGCAACGCCGCCGCAAAGTCCATATTTTCCGCAATGGATAAATCATCATACAAGGTAAAGTGTTGCGACATATAGCCGACTTTGGCCTTAATAACGTTTTCGCAACCCGCCGAAAAGAGTTCTCCGTCAATCAACACCTGCCCTTCCGTTGCCAACAACAAGCCGCACAACACCCGAATAGTGGTTGTCTTGCCCGCCCCGTTAGCCCCCAAAAAGCCGAAAATCTCACCGGCCGGCACGGTAAAGGACACATCATGAACGGCATAGAAATCTCCAAACCGCACACTTAAATGACGTACATCTACCATCGGCGTTGTCATGACCGCCCTCCGCGTCCCAAAAAGTAAGCATCAAAATCAGACACATGCGCCTGACGCAATAAATCGGCCGGTTCGCCCGTCCCCAAGACATGCCCGTTTTCCATCAAAACAACCCGTCCGCACCGTTCTGCTTCGTCCATATAGGCCGTTGTCATAATGACCAAAATACCCTGCTCTACCGAGGTATGCAACAATTCCCAAAATTCACGCCGGCTGATCGGATCTACCCCGTTGGTCGGCTCGTCCAACAACATCACATGGGGCGACCGCAGCAACGCACACATCAGGCCCAGTTTTTTATACATACCACCCGAGAGTTTTCCCGCCGGCCTGTCCCAAAATTTATCCAAGCGCGTCAAGTGCAATAACTCGTCTTTCTTCACCCGAAACGTTTTATCATCAATGCCGTACAAGTCGCGAAAAAACTCCAAATGTTCCCCTACCGACAGGTCCGCATACAGGCTTTGCGTTTGTGGCATATAGGCCATTTGCCCCCGAAACGATTCAAAATCCACATCATGCCCATCACATTGATACGTTATCGTACCGGCATTCGGTTGCATCAAATGCAACATCAGGCGAAAGAGTGTCGTTTTACCCGCACCCGCCGGCCCGATCACACCATACAGGTGTCCCGTCTCAAACCGCATGGAAACATCATCTAACGCCGTGATTGTTCCAAACCGTTTGGTCATCTGATCAATGTTCAGGATGATGTGTGTCATTCCAGCCGGCTTTCAATCGTCATACCGGATTTCAAAATCAGGTCCGGATTATCAAACCGGACT
This sequence comes from uncultured Alphaproteobacteria bacterium, assembly GCA_934202735.1. Taxonomy (GTDB): domain Bacteria; phylum Pseudomonadota; class Alphaproteobacteria; order CAAHEQ01; family UBA3637; genus CALXZG01. Next base: position 239,485 of record CAKPYH010000003.1, read on the forward strand.
TTAATCCCATACACCAAGCGTGTCCGTTCTTCTTGCGTTTGTACGTTTTTAGGGGTAAATTCGGCTTCTTCACTGATTTTGATGATTCGGCCAGTAAAGGTTTTATCCGGGGCTTCCGGCAAAATACCAACCACCGTTTGTCCGACAGACAAGCGATATAACATGTCATGCGGGACATAAAAGTAGGCCCAAATATCTTGCGGATTTGCAATGGACAGCAACGTCGTCCCCGGGCCGACCACTTCGCCTTCTTCCCGGAACTTGGTCATCACCCGTCCGTCCAAAGGCGATTGTACCCGGCACCAGTCCAATTTCAAGTCATTATCCCGCTTGGATCGTTCCAGTACATCAAACTCGGCTTGAGAAATATGGCCTTTTTTAATTAAATCCAGAGCCCGATTATAATCATTATTGATTTGCGGTGCCGCCACGCGATAGGAATCACAACTCATTTCCACAACAACCTGTCCTTTGTGAACGGTATCCCCTTCACGCACCGGAAAAGACACAATATCCGATGCCAGTTTAGACGATAAAATCACTTTGGTTGTTTCCAATGTTCCCGCGTACCAAAACGGTTGATGAGACCGCCAATACTGCCACCCGGCAACCGCCGCCAACATCAGAATCGCCCCCGCACCCCATATCATCTTTTTATACTTGTTCATGTTTATTCTCCATTTCATCTAACATCGCATCTAATTTATTATAATAGGTTTCTAGTGCCCACATGCCACTTGGATTGCCCACCAACCGATCGGATAAAGTCGGAAACAGCACCGGCAAAATCAGGCCGAATAAAAAAGTTTCATGTATGTCTGTCGCCGTCCGTGTTCGCGTCAGATATCCGGCCGCTTGTGCTTCCTGAATCAAACGATACAAATCCCGACGGGGTGTTATAATCCCCTGCCGGCAATAGGAATCCCACAGCGTTTTATCCCACATCAGGCAATCCGTTACAATCGCCCGCAACACATACACATTCTCCGCCGCAAAAGCCATCAACCGCCGCAAGAAATAACGCAAGCGTTCCCATGCATTCATTTGGGCGGTACACTCCATATTCAAAAAGGTATCCAGCCGCGCCCGTATCACATCAAACAGATGTTTCAAATACGTCTCTTTATCCCCGAAAAAATAAGTGAACATACCTAAATTGACATGCGCCTGCCGACAGACGCGCCGCACAGTCAACGCACGCACCCCTTCCCGGGCTAACAGGTCCAATCCGACCCGGATCAGTTTATCATCCAATTTCATGCTTTTGCGTGGCATTTCAGGGTCCTTTATTTTTATACATGTGTATAATTATCACACTTCTGTTGGTGTGTCAAGTCATTTTCAAAAAAAATGATACGATTGTCTGCCGGGGCAAAAGTTCCCGGGTTTCGGGCACCGTCAACCCGCCCGATCACACGATCAGGTCCGGCCGAGCAACATCATAAGCCGCCGTTTCAGTCTTTAACGCGTGTGTTGGGCCAAGTTCGGGATCACCTGTTTGGGATGACGCGCAACACGGGTTGCCCGTTTTTTCGGCACTTCTACCGGTTCCGGCTCCCGCACACCGTCATGATACGTTCCCTTGGACCATACGGTTCTATCGGGCCGATACCAAATGCAGGGGCCCTCCAAGCGACCGTTTTTATAGGTACATTTCACGGCCAGTTGACCGTTGGGATATCTTTCACAATACGAACCTTCCAAAAGCCCGTTCTTGTAATTTTTCCGTTCCTTTGGCTTTCCATCAGGATAATTGACCTGGCATAACCCGTTTTCTTTTCCGTCTTGATACAAGCACCGGGACAACACCTTCCTATCAGGATAAAACTTTTCATGCTCACCTTGCTTTTTCCCGTTTTCATAGAGACCGCGTGTACAAACAGTGCCATTGGGATAAAAAGTCAGGGCCAAACCTTGTTTTTGACCGTTGCCGTTTAGGGTATAAGCGGCTTGTAATTCACCGCTGGGATACCGTTCTTCACGGGGAATACGGGGACGTAAATCAGCCAGAGACGATCCGCCGACTTGGTAAGCACGCATGCGTTGGGCATGTATATTTTCCAATTCCTGACGAATGTCAGCAATTTCCGTATCATACTCCACCCAAGTCTCGTTTTTGTGCGGATTATTATGCGCCACATCATTATACTTTTTAACCCGTAGCACCACCTGGTCTATCACATGTTTATCAAAGACTTTCTCGGTCGCCAACCGATTGTATTTACAGATTTTATCGCCCCCTTCATTCGGCAACCAATAGGCCTGTAAAATTTCTTCAATGCGGCTCATATCATCCATGTGCCTGGCTATTTGATCATGCTTTTCAACCAGTCTCCAAAAGGCTTTTGAGTTCGTTCGCGGCGATACCTCCAGGATAGCGGCAATATCTTTGACAATCTGTTTCGGATCATTCACAAAGGCTTTGATATCACGATTATGTCGTACTGAATCCCGGCGGTTCGTTGCACGAATCAACAATGTCGCATTGCGGATCAATCCGAACTTTTCCCCCAGTTGCGGCACAAGCCGCTTCCGATGTGTGGTCAAGTATTGCCGCACTTGAACCGGGGCTTTCATTTTGGACATTCCTTTGGTACGCTTCACAAACGATTTGAACCCCGGCATTTTCATAATAGCCTCGGCATGTTTGTTGCGCAGCTGTTCTTCCAGCGTGTTCCGTATGGTTTCCACAACCGACATAGAGGCACTTTTAATACTTTTGGCAAACGCATGCTCTTCCCGGGGAAAATACTTGTTCTTTTCGGGGACATAGGCTTTCCGGTAAATATCATCACACACGTCCGCCGTAAAGCAAGCATTCACCTGTTGTTGAGACGGCAGTGATTGCGGAGTACACAAAGCCAAAACGGCCTGCATCGCGCGCCGTATCTTCGGTTTTTCCCAGAAACGACAAGATGACGGCGGGACGGAAAAATAGGCCTCTACCTGTTGCGTGTTATCGGCGGTATAAAAAACGAAATCGGTCATATTATAATACCACCGTTGCCCCCCGATATCCCAATAATTGACATCGTTATCATTCAAGGTTTGACGATCTATCCACCCGAATTCTTTATGAAATTCATCAGGTGCATAAGGCATCGTCCCTATATAGCCATAGGTAATGCCCCGACCGACGGCCGACTCCGGTCGCCGAATCAACGGCTGAATAAACTCCAGTTTCGGTTGAGAGGTTTGTTTTAAGATTGTCAAATCTGGTTTCAGTTTTTGTCTGAATTGGGGTATATTGTATATTGTCATAGCGCACAATTATATCCTATTTTTGTCCAAAAGTCAAGTATATCAATAAAACACAAATGTTATCAATAAGATAATATGACAATGCCTCCGATTAAAATGATGTAAAAAAAAATTGACTTTATGTGAAATTTATATCATAATGGAAAAAATAGACGTTTTACTCGGATACAAAGGTCCCCCGCTATGTTAAAAAAAGTTTTGTTCTTTGGATTGTTTTTCGGATTTATGGCCCCTACATTTACGTCTGCGGCACCGGTTGAAGCGATACGAACCGCCGTTTATCGGGCGGCCGCGCGCGGAGACAGTGCGGCCGTTCAGGCCTTAAAGCGACAAGGATACAACCTGGACACCCCTAACGATCGGGGTAATACGGTTCTGTGTGAAGCGGTGCGCCGCGGGGATTACCGGGCGGTACAAACGTTGATATCGGCAGGGGCGGATACAGGGGCAACCTGCATGCAGACGATTCCTGTGGCAGAACAACAAGCGGTCGGCTTGAAACCAATGACGACAGAATCCAAGGTCCAATATGTACGATCGGGACAATCCATAACGGCGGCAGGGGCATCATCGGGGATCGGCACGGGAACGGTGGTCGGTATCGGTGTCGGGGCGGCGGCCTTGGTCGGCGGAGCCTTAATAGCTTCCGGCGGTGGCGGCGGGGGTGGAGACGGCCACGGATCATCGGCGGCAACGGCCTGTTCCGGCAACGATTGCGGACCGCACGGCACTTGTAATACGGAAAAAGGCACTTGTGATTGCCGGGACGGTTATTTCGGCACCCGGTGTGAACGTGCGCCGAACACGGAAGCCTGTGCCCAAGTCAACTGCGGACCCGGCGGGACCTGTAATGAGCAAACGGGACAATGCATCTGTGAAACAAACTATACGGCACAGAATAACACCTGTATGTGTACGGCCGACTTTAACCTGACCGAATGTCCGGAAGGAGGAATATGCACTGCTTGCACCGATTTATCGGGTACCCGCCACAAATTGACGGGATGTCGTACCCCTTATACCATGAAAGACGGACAATGCGTGGAACAAGCCCAGTGCGGTCCCGAATTTCGGTTATCCCAATGCCCGGAATTCGGCGTGTGTAATCGGTGTTCCGATGCCACGGGCGTACATTATGCACTCACAAAGTGTATAGACAACGAAAAGTACAAGCTGGAAGGCGACACCTGCGTGGAATTGATTTTTTGTTCGGCGGATTACAGCCTGACTTCTTGCCCCGCCACGGCCGACAAGTGCAAAACATGCGAAGACAGTAAAGGAATCCATTATCAGGTGGAAACCTGCCAAAAGAATTACAGCGGTCGTCAGTGCGAAACCTATACCCAGCCGTCATGCCGTAAATCCGAGTATTTAAGCGGAGAAGATTGCCTGCCCTGTGGGGACGGGGCGGTTTCGGCCGGGGGTCAAGCCACCACCTGTACTTGTAAATTATCCACTCAAACATGGTCGGCGGGGTCCGGGTGTACTTACAAAGAAGACACCTGCCAAGTAAAAGGGTGTCAAAACAACGGGACATGTCAAACCGGCGGGCTTTGCTCTTGTCCGTCCGGTTATTCGGGAAATTATTGCGAAACGGGCCCCGATTGTCCGGCCAATTCATATTTATCCGGTGATTCCTGCCTGTCTTGCGGGCGGGGAGGCACATCACCGGGCGGACAAGCCACAACCTGCACCTGCACCAGCACCACCCAAGAATGGAAAGACGGCAAATGTGTCAATATCTGTTCCACCAGTCAGTATTACGATAACGGCCGTTGCCGATCCTGTGGCACGGGGGCCACATCCGCCGGGGGACAAGCCACAACCTGTACCTGTGCCGACGAAAACCAAGAATGGTCCAACGGCCGATGTGTCAACAAACCGGGGGTTTGTGCCAAAAATCAATACTTGGTCGGTGATATCTGTAAGCCGTGCGGAGCCGGGGCCACTTCGCCGGGCGGAACGAGTGCGACCTGCACCTGCACCAGCACCACCCAAGAATGGAAAGACGGCAAATGTGTCAATATCTGTTCCACCAGTCAGTATTA
>CAKPYH010000004.1 GCA_934202735.1 uncultured Alphaproteobacteria bacterium
CATTGGGACGCATCCAATGAAGCCAAGAACTACTACAATGGTGTTCGCCTACAACAATCAGTAGCAGGACAGTGTTGCCCGAATGGTAAGTGGAACGGTACCGCGTGTTGTGATGCGTATTTCAATCACTGGACAAATAAGCCAACTCAAGTATGTTGTGAGAAAGACGGTGGTGATTGGTTGAGTACTGTCGTAAATCCTAATTTGTCACAGTGCGGCGAAACAGGTTGCTGTTGCACGGGATCGTATAGACTTTTGGCTGGAAATCAGTGCTGTCAGTATACAGATAACCCTGGTCGGGCTTATGATTTGTTTACAAGGAAACGGACCGCTACTTGCTGTAATGCAGCGAAGGGAGTTTGGGACACATCCAATGCAGCGATACAATCCGTGAACGGGACCCAGGAAGGTAGGTGTTGCCCGAATGATAACTGGACAGGTACCGAGTGTTGCCGTAAGATTCAAGGAAGGTGGTATGCTCAGAATGATTGGTCAGGCGAAATCACTCCTGGTTGTTGTGCAAATTCGGGAGGTCATATCACATACTATAGCGGAGTACTGTACTGCGACCACTAATCGTTCTCACAATGTCTTTCTAGTGGGCTTCTTTCCAATTATCCCCGACACCGACATCGGCCACCAAGGGAACGGAAAGTCTGACCGCGTTTTCCATCACGCTTTTGATGGTATCCCGCGCCACAGGAACATCGGCTTCGGCCACTTCAAAAACCAATTCGTCGTGAACCTGTAATAACAACGTGCAATCCAAGGGTGTCTGCTTTAATCGGGCCGCTAGGGCCAACATGGCCCGTTTGATAATATCGGCCGCACCCCCTTGAATAGGCGCATTGATAGCGGCGCGTAGGGCAAAACTTCTTGTCCGCCCGTTCTCTAAACCGTGAATAAAGCACCGCCGACCGAACGGTGTCAACACATATCCGTTGGCCAAGGCAAATTGCTCGGTTTGATGCATATATGTCTTAATTTCAGGATATTGTTCAAAATAAGCGTCTATATAGGCTTTGGCCTCCGCGCGGGGTATCCCCAGGTTATTAGACAAACCAAACGCCGAAATACCGTAAATAATCCCAAAGTTGATTGCTTTGGCCCGTCGCCGTGTATCGGCATCAATCTCCGCCAAAGGAATATGAAAAATTTGCGATGCCGTCCGGGCATGAATATCCTCGTTTTCCGCAAAAGACTTCTTTAAGGCCGCTACGCCCGCCACTTCCGCCATCAGGCGCAACTCTATTTGCGAATAATCGGCACAAACCAACTTGTACCCCGAACGCGCCACAAAAGCACGGCGAATCTCTTTGCCGGCTTCACTCCGCACCGGAATGTTTTGCAGATTCGGATCGGACGATGCCAACCGCCCCGTGTTTGTCGCCGTCAAGGAAAAGGTCGTATGTATCCGTTTATCCCGCACCGCCAATCCCAACAATGCGTCCACATAGGTGCTTTTTAATTTGGCATAGCCCCGATACTCCAAGACTAATTTTGCCAGTTCGGATCCGCCGGTCGCCAGCGTTTCCAATACCTTGACATCGGTTGTCCAAGATCCGTTCGCCCCCCGCTTCCCACCGGGCAAACCTTGTTTTTCAAATAAAATAACCCCCAACTGCGCCGGCGAATTGATATTAAATTCTTCCCCCGCCGCCGCATAAATATCCCGCGTTAACGTTTCCAGTTTCCGGGTAAACGCAACACCCGCTTCAAATAACCGTTGCTCATTCACCAAAATACCGGCCTGCTCCATTTGGCATAAAACGGGTATCAACGGTAAATCATAGTTCCGATAAATATGGGCCGGGTCGTCTTGTTCCAAACGCGAAGAAAAAACTTGATACAAACGGAATGTGATATCGGCATCTTCCGCCGCATAGTCCCGCGCCACCGGCAAGGGTACGCGATTAAACGGAACCTGCCCCTTACCTGTACCGCATACTTCCGTATATTTAATGGTCGTGTGGTGTAAATAAATCCCTGCCAGCTCGTCCATGCCATGGCCGTGCCGTGTGCCGTTCAAAACCGAACTCATCACCATAGTGTCTTCAATGGGGGCAAGATTCAAATGACCCCCGTATGCCCGCAAGAGAATGTGCATGTCATACTTGATATTATGGCCGATTTTCACAATCGCGGGATTTTCCAAAACCGGTTTCAGCAACATCAAAGCACGTTGTAGCGGAATTTGTTGTGGGCGGGGTTCGGCCGAAAATGAAAACAAATCCCCCCCGGAAACATGATCCGGACCGTGTTCCAAAGGAACATAGCAGGCCCTGCCCCCGTCTAGCCCCAAGGAAAAACCGACTAATCGGGCCGTATGGACATCCAGCGATGTGGTTTCCGTATCTATGGCTACCCGATCCCCGATTTGCGCAATCCAATTTTGCAAAGCCCGTTCATCTTGAATTAAATCATACGCGGGTTTTAGGGGTGCTATATTTTCAACCGGTGTATTTTCGGGCTGTGGCACATGATCCGTTGATCCGGGATCAGAAACAACGGCACAACCGGTCCCGGCGGCCCATTGTTGCAACCACCCGGGCAAGCGTTTTTGCAAACTGATGAAATTATTTTCTTGCAAGAAAGATCGTATCTTGTCCGGTTGCGGCGAACGTGTGGCAAAGTCATCCAATGAAGCCGCCACAGGTACATGCTCATCCAAAACAACTAATTTTTTAGAAATCAAGATTTGTTCTTTATCACGGCGTAAACTCTCGCGTAATTTTTCGCGCGGGACTTCGTCCAAACGAGACAACAGGTTTTCCAACGTACCAAAAGTCGTTATCAACTGAGCCGCCGTTTTGGGACCGACACCCGTTGCCCCCGGGACATTATCAATCGCATCACCCATCAACGCCTGAACGTCGGTTATCTGATCGGGAGGTACACCGAATTTTTTGATGACATCTTCATCAGTCATCGTTTTTTTCTTCATCGGATCATAAACGGAAACACCCGGCCGTTTTAACTGCATCAAATCTTTATCGGCCGAAATAACTCGGGCACTCCACCCCCGATCCGTGGCCAAACGTGCATAAGTGGCAATTAAATCATCGGCCTCAAACCCTTCTTGCTCTATCCACGGGATATTCAGGGCCTCTACCGCCCGGCGTATCAAGGGAAATTGCGGAATCAGATCCGGCGGTGTTTCTCGTCTGTTTTGCTTGTAAGCCGGATAAATATCATTCCTGAAATTACGCCGCTGTGCATCAAAAACAACCACAATATGAGAACACAGGTTATCTTGGGCCAGGTTCATCATCATATTCATAAACCCATAGACCGCATTAACCGGTGTCCCATCGGACCGCGTCATCGCCGGCAACGCATAAAACGCCCGGAAAATATATCCGGACCCGTCCACCAGACAAACGGTCCTGTGCGTGGGCATGGCTTACTCCTTGTGTTTCTGATTCAAGCTTTTTTCCTTAGCGTTTTGTTCGGCCAACTCTTTCAAAGACGTATACGCCGCTTTGCAATGTTCGGGGCAATAAGGTTTACCGGTCGTTGTCGGATGTCCGCAAAAATGAAAATCCTCATCAGACGGATCCCCGATCGGCCACCGGCAGGTATTCGTTCGTAAATCCATCAAACGGCACTTATCCGACAAAACGGGACGAACCGCTTTCTGAACGCCCTGTTTCTTTTTAATCGGTGAAGGACGGGCCGTCAAATCCAACCGATGAACCTTACCGATCACCGAGTTTTTAGACATTCCCAATTCTTTGGCAATTTCAATGGTACTCTTGCCCTTGACCCACAGTTTCTTTAATTGTTTGACTTTCTCGTCTGTCCAAGCCATGTGTTTCTCCTTTGAAGTGTGTAGTATACACCTATTTTTCCCATTCGTCAACATGAAGTGTACGCAACAGGTTTTGATAGCCGTTCTGCCTGAATGCGTTTTGAACCAACTCCCTGTTTTCATGAACTACTTTGACATCGGCCGGCAAGGCTTCATATTGCCTGAATCCGATCAAGATAATTTTATCGGCATCGGTCTGTGGTACATGTCCCCTACGCCGACGGGCTTCAAAAGCAAACGGCAACGGCATGGTTTGCACCCGATAAGCCTTGGCCACCGTATCGGCCGCCAATGCAAAAGTATCCGCACTATCCCATCCGGCTTGGCGTAAAACCGCAGACAATTCATCTGCCTTATTCATCAGGCGCAACCGTTGCATTAAACTTTGGAACGGATTGACACGTTCTTCCTCCGATGGGGTATAAAAAACGGTCAAAAACCGCATTTTACGGGAAAAATCCGAATCATTTTGTTCTTGTGCTGCCAAAAATTGATTGACCGCTTGCAGGCCGCTATTCAAGGCTTGTATCTGCTTTTCTTGCAAAACACCTTTGGTCGGATTTTCTCTTAAAGCCGCCGGTTGACGAATGTAATCTCGGACCGATAAATACCGTATGGGACCCGATTTTTTCATCGGGGCAAACCGAAGGGGGGTTTTATCCGGATCACCCGACAACGTCATGGTATCCGTCTCTAATACTTGCGGAAATGCATCGGGGGATAAATACGGATATAATTTCGGATCTAAATCCGCCAAATATTCGGCCGCGAATCGTTGCATTTCCGGAGCAATACGAGTCGGCTTTTTCCCTTGCCATATTGCAATTTCGGGATGTGTACGAATTTTCTTGGGCAACATCGGTTCTTCAAACAAAGCCGGAAACACATACTGACGTTGTTCAAACGGGATAGACAACAACTGAGCCAACACCCGATCCGTTTGAGTGGCAATCGTATTTTGTTCGGCATCGGCTAAACTTACCATATCGGTGGTTAAGTCTTGTCCGGATCGTATGGCCGACACAGCCGTCTCAACGGCGGTTTGGGCCATAGTTCCCCGAACGACCGTCAGCCCCAACAGCAACCCCAAATAAATCCATTTTGTTTTCATTGTTGGTTCCTTTATTTGACAATTTGAACGGAATAGGTTAAATCCGCTTCACCTTCGGCCGGAACAGAAAGCGTCCACCGCGCTGAAACATTTTGCTTTCTTTCTGACTGGTTGGTTTCCGATGTAATTTTCCAAGCAGAAACACCGGGTACACCAAAAGTTTCTTTAATTTGAACAGAGACCGTTTCCTTGGTACCGTTTTTGATAGTGATGTGATAGGTGTCGTCCGTTATCCGCGTATTGCCTTGCTTGCGTTGATCATGCTTGATCCGTTTAACCGTGGCGGAAATATCAAAGGCTTGCCCCATATTCAAACGCACCTGTTCCAAATTGCCGGTATGACCAATGTTGTCTTCGCCAACAAAAACAAATTCGCCTTGTTTATCCGCCTGATACAACCGTACAATCCCCCGCGGCAAAGCAATCCCCAAGTGATTTTTCTTTTCATTGACAAAGGACAAAGAAATAGTCGGCTTCACATTTTCCGCTTGTTCGGGCGGTGTCAGTTGATTTTCAAACGTGTATGTTTTCTTCACCTTGACCCCCGTCGCCGACAGCAAAGAAACCTGCTTGGTTTGATTGGGCAAAATATCGGTTTTACGCGGCAATGTATACAAATGATAATCTCCGACACCTTCTTCACTCATACCGGCGGCCATCATTGTGTCTGCAAAATTGCCCATTTCCATACGAACGGTTTTATACATCATCGGCATCACCGGTTCTACCAAATGCAAATCACCGGCCACCACCTGTAATTTCACATTTCGGAAAGCCGTTTGCGATGCATTGGTCAGCGATACCCACCCCGTCAGACTCATGGTCTGATTATCCGGTGCCAGTTGCGCCACATAGTTGGCATTCCATGACAAACCGCGTGTTAAATACCCCAAAGTGAGATCACGTTTACCGGCTTTCGGTGTTGCCACAGACATCACCAAAGTCGGCCGAACACGCAGGTTTTGTGGGATAGTGTTAAACACAATCTGACCCGGATACGAAGCGTCTACTTTATCATTGATTTTCAAAATCGGAGACATACCATTGACCGCAAGCAACTCGGCCGGAGTTATTTCCCATGCCCCGGTTTTCGGGTTCATCAGTTGCGCCGTCACCGTATTGCCCACCGATTTGTGCAGCAAAGACTCATACGATAACACATCAAAATTAAAGTTGTTTTCCAAAAAGGTAATATCCCGACCGTTCAACACCACACTGGCCGGAATAATTTGATCCGAAATATCGGCAAAAGCAATATCATTTTGCCCTGCCCCCATGGAAACCGCCCGCGTATCACGCACCAAAGCCCGATCATTATTGTAAATCACCATGTCCAACGACTTTTGATCGGCCGTTCCAACGGTTGTTTCGGCCCATACCCCGGATACCAAAGCGCACAGAGCGCATGTCAATAACATCAAGTGTTTCATTTTATTCCCTTTCTTTGAAATGTCAATCCCCGGTACACCGGATTGTTTTGTGATAAATACGTCAACCAATCGGCCCCAAAACCCAAACATGTGGCCCTTATATAATAGGAAGCAATTTCCCGTTGTGGCAAGTTATACCCGCCGGGGGTTTGGGTTAAAACGTGATAGAAAGCCTGTTTCAAACGAATCAAACGTGGTTGACTTCCCCACCGATGTATTACGGCCAACGCCCCTGCACCGGCTATAATCATAACCGGCAGGCCCCAACCGGGTAAAACAAGGCCGTATGTGTGCACACCCCACAGGCCCAATAATATCAAAAGAATAATCCCCATGATATATTCGGCATTCCACCGCAACAAAGAAATCATTTTCAACAAACGCGGATAAGACAGCAGGTACAAGCCGGGTATCGGTTGTTCAACCGACAGCAACCGTTCACGGACGGCCGGTGTCCACACTGTCCCCGTTACCGTTCCCCACAAAATCGGATTCAGTTTCAAGGCCTTTTGTTTGGGGGTACGAGGCCGTATCAGGCGTGCTTCCGCTACACAGGCCGCCATATATGCCGCCAACACACCCAGCCACGATCCCAAAAACAAAAGACTTGAAGAAGTATTCATGGCCCCGGGTAAGGCGGCTGCATCTACCAACAAACGTAATGAGACACTGGCATACGCCGGTAACGGATGTGTTGTTTGATACAGGATATTTCCCCGTTCATCGGTTTCAAAGCGGCCATTATCGGGTATATTTTGATTATTGATGCCAAACAATGCCTGTTGCGTATAGGTTTTTGTAGATTTCGGAAACGATACAACGACCGTAAAACGCTCGGTCATTAAGGGCCAAGTCGCATCACTTAAAGGAATTAAAATATCCGCTACGGATCGTTCTCGCACAATACGACCCGTTAAAAGATAACGCACTGTAAAGCGATAAACCCCCGGAGGTAAAACACCCCGATAAGATAACTCTAACCCCGCGGGTGTTTGCCGTTGAATGACCGGCACGGGTTTCTTGTCCAACAAAAATCCGGTCAAGCGTATACTTTCGGCTGTGGTATTATCGGATTTTCCGGTGGGCAATGTCAGTGTAAAATGTCCCTCATTTCGGGTATTGACGAATTGAACCTGTTCTTCTATTTGAAGGGTTTGATCATCTAAAACCTGCACAAAAAAGACTCGATCTGTCGTATGATCCACAAAAGCAGCCGTTCGTTCATGTCCAAACGGTGTCATCAACTTGATCGTCCGCCGTTCTTGCGACAAAACAGGCGGCGGGACCGCTTCGGCCGCATTGGGGGCGGGAACTATCGCTTCTGCGGGGGCTTCCAACAAAACTGCCGGTGTATTTCCGTCAAATACAACGGAACGTGATGAGCCGTAATTTTCAGCATTTTCCGGGTTTAACAGTTCATTTAATCCTTGAGCAAAAGCCCCCCGAAAAATACATATCAGACTTAAAATCACAAGACAATACTTCATGTTCCTTCTCCGCTTGATGGGTGAATATCTGCCCGACAGACAGATACCAAAGGACAAATATCACAATGCGGCCTGCGGGCCGTACACACATATCGTCCGTGCAATACCAAGGCTAACCCGACATCCGCTTTATAGGCGGCAGGAACCAATTTATTTAATTTTGCTTCCACTTCGGCCGGTGTTTTACCGGTACAGATTTTCAAACGATGACACAACCGAAAAACATGCGTATCCACGCCAATAGTCGGCGCATGATTCAAAATATTCAAAAAAACATTGGCGGTTTTACGACCGACCCCGGGCAAAGTTATCAATGTATTAAAATCTGTCGGAACTTGGCCGTTATATTGTGCCAAAAGCATGTGTGCCAATGCCACAATATGGCGTGTTTTGTTATTATAGTAATTGACCGAACGTGTGTATTTTTTGATGTTATCTTCGCCCAAAGCGACCACACGTTCAGGGGTATCGGCTATGGGAAACAGTTTTTCCGTCACAGTATTGACATTTTTATCCGTTGTCTGTGCCGATAAGATAATAGCCATTAAAAGGGAAAACGGTGTGGTCCAATTTAATTCACAACGCGGATCGGGATACGCCCGTTCCAAGGCTTCCCAAAAGGCTTGACGTTCAGCCGCAGACATCAGACGAGACATATTATCGTTTCCTTTCCACCATAAATGTGATGACTTGACGCAATATATCGGCCCGTTCTCCAAAAGGTTCCAAAGCCGATCGGGCCCGATCGGACAGACTTACCACTAACGCACGGGCTTTTTCCAATCCCAACAAAGAAACAAAGGTGGATTTATGTGCCGCAGCATCTTTGCCCAACGTTTTACCCACCGTATTTGTATCCCCGACAACATCTAGAATATCATCGGTAATTTGAAACAGTATCCCAATCGCCCGTGCATAATCATCCAAAGCCTGCACCACCGTATCATCGGCACGGGCCGCTATTGCCGGTGCCACGCATGAAAAGCGCAACAAAGCCCCCGTTTTATTGCCTTGCATCTGTTCAATTTCTTCCAAATTCAGGGGTTGAGTTTCCCCGATTAAATCCAACATCTGTCCGGCAACCATACCCTGCATACCGGCCGCGTGTGCCAACGCCCGCACCAAATCGGCCCGCACAGACCCATCCGGTGATGTTTCAGGTTCGGATAAAATCTCAAAGGCCCGGGCCTGTAAGGCGTCTCCGGACAAAATAGCCGTTGCTTCATCAAATTGAATATGGTTGGTCGGTTTGCCGCGGCGCAACGTATCATTATCCATCGCCGGTAAATCATCGTGTATCAGGGAATAGGTGTGCAGCATTTCAATCGCCACCCCGATACGCACAGCCGTTTGTCGGTTCACGTTCAACATATCTCCAACCGTCAAGGTTAAAAACGGCCGCAATGCCTTGCCCGTACCAATAGCCGAATAGCGCATGGCCTCAACCAATCGGGCTTCCCGTCCCGCCGGCACCGGCAATAAAAGCCCCAATTCCTGATTGATTAAAGCCCGCGTTTCAGTCAGTTTCGCCGCCAATGTCATGATCAAAATTCTCCTTTCCCGTAATTTCTCCTTGCGCATTGATAACCAATTTATCAATTTTTGATTTAGCTTGTTTAAGCTTGTTTTCACACAACTCTTTCAATTTGATTCCGCGTTCATAAACCGCCACCGCTTCGTCCAATTTAATTTTACCGGTTTCCAGTTGTCGCACCACGGTTTCCAATTCATCCATGGCTTCTTCAAACGTCATTTGATTTATTTCTTGTGGCATGAGCAAGTCCCCCCTGTGCAAGAATCATGATGATGCCCCTGGCAACATTTATCCCCATGATGTTCGCATGAACACGCTTCTTCCCGGACGGCCCGATGCCGTTCGGCCCGTTCGGCCGGTGTTTCCTTTCGGTGTGTTTTTTCATGCAATTCCAATTCTCGTGCGGCAATTTTATTCATAATATCCCAAATACTTTCCCGGGCCGCAAAAGCCGCTTGTATCTTGGTAATATCGGTTTCGGTGGCTTCCACACGATCCAGTTCGGCCATAATCGCATCTTGCAAATCAAACGCCCGTGCAGAAATCAGTTGCATTTCTTCCCACAACAGTTTTTTATTTTGGCTTTGCTCTAACAGGTGGGTCAATTTTTGTATGTTTTGATTCAAATCTTGTGTCATTCATAAAACTCCTTGTGGTTTCAATATACCGAATCCTGTTTCGGAAAACAACGTTTTTTTTCTGTTTCAGCAAAAAAAAGTTGAATTTTCCTTTTTTTTGAGTTAGGCTTTTATCCGAATAATGGGGAATGGTATGAAACAGTTTATCTTTTTGATGTGTCTGTGTACAATTCTGACGGCTCGGGCAGAAATGGATCCGTTTTCGGTTTATACGCAATCAGCACCCGAAGGGTGCGTAGATTTGCCCCAAACGGCAGGAGAAGTATCCCTGCCCGAATTGATACAAATCGGCATCTGTAATAATCCGACACTGGGACGCGGATATATGTCCGTGAAATCAGCAGAAGCCGATTTAGGCAAGGCACGGGCAAACTATTTGCCGGCCCTGACGGCCACCGCATCGGTCGGTCAGAACAATCAACACACCGAAAAAGCCGGTACACAACATGAGCATCCGTATTCGGGTAATATTGCTTTGTCTTGGCTGATTTATGATTTCGGGGGGCGGACGGCTACGGCCGAAAAAATGAAAGCATATTTGGAATCGGCTCAATTTTCCTATAATGCAACCTTGCACGATACGGTGTTAGCCATCAATCAAGCGTACTTTGATCTGCTCAGCGCACAGGAAGTTTTAAAAAGCACACAAGAAAGTGAAAAAACGTTCAAGAAATCGTATGAAGAATCATCTAAACGATTTGAGCTGGGGTTGGTTTCGGCCAGTGATAAATTATTGGCCAAAACCAGTTATGAGCAATCACGCTTGGACGTTGTGCAGGCTAATAATACGCTGAAAAAAGCCCGAGGGACTTTGGCGATTTTATTAAACCTGTCGCCGGATACGGTTCTGCAGGTTTCTCCACCGCCACGAGACCGAGACATTACAAAACTGGAAACCGATGAAACAGTTGCCGAAATGATGGAAACGGCGTTGGCTTTGCGGCCTGAATTAAAGGGTAAACAAAGCGACCTGACGGCGGCCGAACGCGACATTATGATCGCCAAAGCCGGTGCCTTGCCGTCCCTGAAAGCCGGTGCCGAAGCCGGATGGAATGACACCTGGCGACATAAAAATCCGTATCAGACCGGCACATCCGTGGGTTTGACCCTGTCGGTACCTTTGTTTACCGGCTTTTCGGATATGTATAACATTGCCCGGGCCCGATACCAATATCGGCAAGCCGCCCTATCCGTTCGTGAAACACAAGATACCGTCAAAGATGACGTGTGGACCAGTTATCAAGACTATACCGCTGCCACCGAATCCTATCGGATCAGTAAGGCTATGCAAGAGAGTGCCATAGAAAACGAGCGCGTGGCCTTTATGTCTTATCAGGTGGGGAAAGGCAGTATTTTGGAATTGTTGACGGCCGGATCACAACTGGCCAAAGCCCGTCAACAGGTTATCGTGGCCTTTTATGATGTATTGACCAGCAAGGCTAATCTGTATCGTGCAATCGGGAGATTTTAACATGCATAAAATAAAATGGATTATAATTATCGGTCTTATCGTCATCGGCATCTGGGGGGGATACCGCCTGATGGGACATGGCGACAATGTGTTGCGGGCAGATAATTTTGAAACCGTTGCGCTGGCTCCGGGAAATATCCGTCAGATCGTGACGGCTACCGGGAAGATTCAACCCATCAACACCATTTCCGTGGGGACACAAGTCTCGGGTATTGTGGAAAAAGTGTTAGTGGATTACAATGATGAAGTGAAAGAAGGACAGTTATTGGCACAACTGGACACCGCCGTTTTGGTGGAAAATAAAAATGACTCCAAGGCCCGTTTGGATTTAGCCCTGGCAAAACAAAAAATTGCTAAACTAAACTATGGCCGGATTGAGAAACTGTATAAGGAAAAATTGATCGCCAAAGCCTCGTTGGAAGAAACTGAAATTGAGTTGGCTACGGCCGATGCTAATGTCCTGACGGCTCAGGCAGATTATAATAAAGCCGAACGTAATTACGGCTATGCACAAATTACGTCTCCGGTTTCAGGTACCATTATTTCCAAAGAAATTGAACAAGGTCAAACCGTTGCGGCCAGTCTGCAAACGCCGACCCTGTTTACCGTGGCCGAAGACCTATCCAAAATGCAAATAGAAGCCAACATTGCCGAAGCGGATATCGGGTCCATCAAATCCGATATGCCCGTCACATTCACGGTAGATGCCTATCCTACCGATATATTTAACGGTACCGTACGTCAAATTCGCCTGTCTCCGACTGAAGAATCTAATGTGGTAATGTATACGGTGGTCATTGAAGTGGATAATTCATCCCGTAAATTATTGCCGGGTATGACGGCTTTTGTGTCCATTGTGATTGAAGAATTAAATGACGTTCTGCGCTTACCAACGGCCGCATTACAATATAAGCCCAATGCGTTGGTACGCCAATTCATCCCCAAAGAAAAAGTGGAATTAAAACCCGATGAAGCCATGGTGTATCGTTTTGACAACGGGAAAGTCATGCCGGCCGTTTTCAAAAAAGGATTACAAGATACATCGTATATTCAGGTTATTTCCGGTTTGAAACAAGGTGATCAAGTCATTACGGAATTTATCCAACACGGCAAGAGGCGTTAAATGGAACTATCCGACAAGCCCGTTATTGAATTAGATCGCGTGTGCAAGACCTATTTTATGGCCGGCGGTATGAGTCAATCTGTCTTGAAAGATGTCTCGTTTTCCGTTTTCGCCGGTGAATTTGTAGCCATTATGGGACACTCGGGATCAGGAAAATCAACTTTGATGAATATCTTGGGTTGTTTGGATCGCCCAACCAGCGGCGTTTATAAACTGGACGGGACAGATGTCTCACGCAAAAGTGATAGTGAATTGGCCCGTATTCGGGGGCGGGAGATCGGGTTTGTCTTTCAAAACTTTAACCTGTTGATGAAGCGGACGATTGCCGATAATGTAGCCCTGCCCTTAATTTATCAAGGTGTCGGTGAAAAAGAGCGCCGCACGCGCGCCGTTCAAATGTTAAAGACGGTACAACTGCAAGGCTATGAAGATCGTTTGCCCACTCAAATATCGGGCGGTATGCAGCAACGGGTTGCCATTGCACGGGCCTTGATCAACAATCCAAAGATTATCTTTGCCGATGAACCGACCGGCAACTTGGACAGTAAAACATCCGATGAAATTATGGAATTATTCACAACTTTGAATAATCAGGGAATCACGATTGTATTGGTCACGCATGAAGATGATGTGGCCGATTATGCCAAACGAATGATTAAAATCGGAGACGGCCGAAAAGTCTACGACGGCCCCCGTGCCGATTATATCGGGGAGGATCGGGTATGCTAGGTCAAATCTTAAAAGAAGCCTGGATTTCCATTGCCGCCTACAAAATGCGGACGTTTTTAACCATGTTGGGGATCATGATCGGGGTGGCGGCCGTGGTATTGATGGTAGCGGCCGGTCAAACCGTACAAAATGAAATTACAAAAACATTTGACTCTATGGGTACCAATCTGATTATCATCGGACCCGGCGAAACAGTCAGCGGCGGCGTACGAGGCGGCCGGGGACGGCCCAGTGTCAGTTTTGATGATGTGGTCTCTCTGCGTTCTCTGAAAGATGTTGAAACGGCTTCGTATATTGTCAGTGCCGCGGTTCAAGCCGTCTATGGTTCTAATAATTATGGTGTCAGTGTAGCGGGAACAACACCGGAATACCTGAATGTCGGCAACTGGGAAATTGATAAAGGAACTATGTTCACGGAAAAAGACCTGAAAACAGGACGACCTTATGCCGTGATCGGGCAAACCATCGTCAATGAACTCTTCGGCTTGCAGGATCCGATCGGAAAAACATTACGCCTGAAGGGTAAACCGTTCACGGTTATCGGCACTTTGAAAGAAAAAGGTGATGGTTTGATGGGCGATGATCAAGATAACATCGTCATGATGCCGGCCACTACCCTGCGCCAACGTCTGCGGGGATCGCACAGACCACAGTATACCGATATTGCTTTTGTCAAAGTCGTACAGGAAGATAAAATGGAATCCGTTGCCAACCGTATTGAATATCAACTGCGAGCCCGGCATCGCCTGAAAGAAGGAACCGATAATGATTTTACGGTGCGTCTGATGACGGATATGGTGGACAAGGTACGCAACGTCGGTTTTGTTTTATCGGCCTTATTGGCGGCGATTGCTTCAATCTCCCTGGTGGTCGGCAGTATCGGCATTATGAACATGATGTTGGTATCCGTGACGGAACGTACACGGGAAATCGGAACCCGTAAAGCCTTGGGTGCCCCCAATCGGTGGATTATGTGTCAGTTTTTAACCGAATCCATTTTAATTTCTTTTATCGGCAGTTTCATCGGTATGCTCATCGGCGTGATTTTATCGCAAATCGGCGGGCAAATTTTTGATAAAACAGTCCCTATATCCGTTTGGTCCGTCATTATTTCCGTATCCGTGGCCGTCATCGTAGGGGTTGTATCCGGCTTGATGCCCGCCATCAAAGCCATGAAGTTGGATCCGATTGAGGCCCTGCGTTTTCAATAACGGGAGAAAGTAAAATATGTTCAAAAAATTCAAACAATTCTTATCAAAATTCAAACTGCGGGAAAAAGAGATTCCCGAAAATCAAGATGCTCTGGGGGCGTATCCCTTACGGATGCAGATTTCCGCCATTCCCGAAAGGCGGTACTTGCGGACGACACGCTTATTGGCCGTGTTGACATTTCTCAACCTGGGGGTTATGATTGCCCTGACGGGCATGTTTATTTATCGGGCCGTACGTTTGGATGTACGGGTAGACAGCAGACGTTTTTTGAACATTTATACCATGGATCCTGCGCAAAAGGCTATTGTACCTGTTGAATTTGACAAAACCGCGGTTACAACGATGGACTTGGTTTTAGAACAAGCCGTTCGGGAATTTATTACGGCTCGCAACGGGGCTTTTATGGATAAATTAAAACAGAAAGAAAACTCAAACAAGGTCTTCAAATATCTTTTGAGTGATGAACTGCAACGGCAAACCGATCGCGAACTGCAAGTTTTGACCAATGAAGTCCAAAGCAACGGTATCAATAAAGAAGTTCATATTTATTCCCTGAACAAAACACCCGGTGGTTTATGGCGGGCCTTGGTAGATGTATTTGATCGGGTACCCGAAGATCCTTATGCGCCGGTGTGTGCATGTGATGATAACTCACGGACCTGTCTGGCCTGTAAATTTGAAAACAATGTCGGACACCATCGGTATTTAATTTATGTACGCAGCGGCTTGGGCGGTCCCGCGGTTATGGGAAACCCGTTCGGTATTCAGGTTGTCGGGCATTACATCGTGGAAAAAGTCATTCACCCGGAAGAACAATTTTGGGATTTGCCCTCCGTCTTGAGACCTGAGTTATAGAAAAAAGACAGTATTATTCCGTAAAATACTTGATTTTTCGGGAGATTATGTGTTAAATTATAAAAGCGATGAAAGGATTGATTATGGACGAATTTAATAAAATCAAGCAATTATCCGATAGTATTGTCGGGCGTAAAGAACCTACTTTTGATGATTCGGAAGCACCCGATACACCCGATGAACCTTTCCGGTTTGATGCTTTACCCGAAGGGTCTGAAACTTTGGAAAACCTGGCTGCAACAGGGGGACCGTCGTTTAGGAGTCATTTGATTGCCTTGGGTGTCTTTATCTCTATTTTAGCCATCATTTTAACGGGTTTTTTCATGTTTGGTGATGATAAAACAGATGAGGAAATCATCACGATTACAGCCACACCGACACCGGTTAAAATTCGTCCCGAACAACCCGGGGGTATGCCCATCCCGGATCAGGACAAACAGATCTACTCTTTAATGCAAAGTAATCGGACTGAACCCAAAGTAGAAGCTTTGTTCCCCGAGCCTGAAAAACCGGTTTTACCGGATATTCCTGTGGCCGAATCACAACAAGACCCCTCGGCCGTTTCGGCCGCCGTTGTTCCGGTGGTCGTAGAAGAAGTACCACCGACACCGAAAAAAGAAGCGGCCCGATTAAACAAACCGAAACCGACTCCGGCGGTTGCCGCAAAGTCGGCTGAAAAGGCCACTGCCACAAACGCTTCGGCCAATGTGTGGCGTGTTCAATTATTATCTACTTCAAAAAAACAAACGGCCGAAAAAGCCTGGCCCGCTATTTTGAAAAAACACAAGGCTTTGTTATCCGATATGTCGCACGATGTGGTTTCTGCACAAATACCGGGAAAAGGTACGTTCTATCGCTTGTGGATAGGGCACTTCGGTTCCCGAGATCGGGCGGCAGCCTTGTGCGCCAAGTTAAAAGCACGCAAACAGGAATGCGTTCCTGTGAAAGGAAAACCTTGATGCCGGAAAATATCCGTGCCGTCATTTTCGGGTGTGCCGGTCCAACCTTAACCCCGCAGGAATGCGACCTGTTTCGTGCCGTTAATCCGCTGGGCCTGATTTTATTTGCCCGCAACATCAAGACACCGGAACAGGTACGAACTTTGACGGCAGACTTTCGGGCCTGTGTTCATCGCCCCAATGCCCCGGTTCTCATTGATCAGGAAGGCGGTCGCGTCCAACGCTTAAAAGCCCCCTATTGGCAAGAATTGCCCGCCGTCAGATTGTATGGTGATACCTATCACCACAACAAAATTGCCGGCGAACAAGCCGTTATTCATCATGCAACTATTTTGGCCCAAAACTTAAAATCCGCCGATATCAACGTAGATTGTTGGCCATGCCTGGACGTGGCGACATGCGGTATACATGATGTTTTGGGCGATCGGTGTTTATCCGATGATCCGCGGGATGTATTGCATCTGGGGAACTTGGCCATAGAAACCCTGTTAAAAGCCGGGATTATGCCGGTGGTAAAGCATATTCCGGGCTATGGACGTGCCATTGTGGACCCGCATAGAACATTACCCGTGGTCGGATCTGATTTGGAAACTTTGACCGAACGCGATTTTTATCCGTTTTCTCATGTCGCCTATCCGGTGTGGGGTATGACGGCTCATGTCATCTATACGGCTTTGGACAGTGATATGCCGGCCACTTTATCCCCCGCCGTCATCCGTTATATCCGCCACAAAATCGGTTTTCAAGGGCCTTTAATTTCGGACGCATTGGAAATGGGGGCTTTACAAACCTATGGCACTTTGCCCGAATTGGCTGTAAAAGTTCTGCAATCCGGGGTAGATGCCGTTTTACATTGCACGGGTGATTTTGATGAAATGCGGGCTTTGGCCGATGTAATACCACCTTGGACACATCAGGCCGCTACGCGTTTTGAACAAGCCGGAAAATTACTATGATTTACACGTTGACCACATGGATTATTCCCCTGTTATTATGTGTCATTGTGCACGAAGTAGCACATGGAATTGTTGCCTTAAAATTAGGGGACAGAACGGCCTTGAACGCCGGACGTTTAACTTTGAACCCCCTACCCCACTTTGATCCGGTGGGTAGTTTCATGATACCGGGGTTGTTATGGTTGTTGCATTCTCCTATCATGTTCGGATGGGCCAAACCTGTACCGGTTAATTTTGGAAACTTGAATCATCCCAAACGTGATATGGGATTGGTGGCCGTTGCGGGTCCGTTATCCAACCTGATCCTGGCCATCGTGTTTGTACTGATATTAAAAGTTTGTGTTTTTATTCTGCCCGAAGGACCCATGTTATTATGGCTGGCCAAAAATTTAGCCAACGGTATCATGATGTCATTAGTGTTGGGTATTTTTAATCTGTTGCCGATTTTACCGCTGGACGGCGGAAGAATTTTAGTGTCGGTTTTACCCCTAAAATGGGCTACTTTGTATCAAACAACAGAAAAGTATGGATTTTTTATTTTATTTGGTGTAATATCATTCTCATACATATCGGGATGGAATGTTATCGGTTGGTTCATCGGAACACTGTATCCCGTCTTTGTCAAAATTGTGTCGTTGTTTTTGTAAAGGAGAAAAAATGTTAGACATTAAACTTGTACGCGAAAATCCCAATTTGGTCAAGGCCAATATCAAAAAGAAGTTTCAAGATAAAAAATTACCCCTGGTAGATGAAGTAATTGATCTGGATAAAAAAAACCGGGCGGCGATTACGGAAGTTGAAGCCTTGCGGGCCAAACGGACAAAATTGTCCAAGCAAATCGGCGCCTTAATGGGGCAAGGTAAAAAGGAAGAAGCCGAACAAGTTCGGGCCGAAAGCAGCGCGATTGGCGATAAAATTACCGCTTTGGAAACCGAACAGGAAATGTTGCAAGCCGAAATTCGTACCCGCATGATGACTATTCCGAACATTATTGATGATTCTGTGCCTGTCGGACGTGATGACTCCGAAAATGTAGAAAACGAACGTTTCGGCGAACCGATTGTACCGGACTTTGATGTGCCTTACCATATTGATATTATGGAATCATTTGACGGCATAGATTTGGATAGTGCGCGCCGCGTAGCCGGCAACGGATTTTATTACCTGATGGGAGATATTGCCCGCTTGCATTCGGCGGTCTTGGCGTATGCGCGCGACTTTATGATCGGCCGGGGCTTTACCTATTGCGTACCGCCGTTTATGATTCGGTCGCAAGTGGTGGAAGGCGTGATGAGTTTTGCTGAAATGGATGCCATGATGTATAAAATTGAAGGCGAAGATCTGTTTTTAATCGGCACTTCTGAACACTCTATGATCGGCAAGTTCATTGATCAGATTATTCCGGAAGCCAACCTGCCCTATACGTTGACCAGTTATTCACCCTGCTTCCGCAAAGAAAAAGGGGCACATGGTCTGGAAGAACGCGGGGTCTATCGGATTCATCAGTTTGAAAAACAGGAAATGATTGTTATCTGTAAACCGGAAGACAGCATGGAATGGTATAATAAACTCTGGAAAAACACGGTGGATTTGTTCCGCAGTATGGATATTCCCGTTCGGACATTGGAATGCTGTTCGGGGGACTTGGCGGACCTGAAGGTTAAATCATGTGATGTGGAAGCTTGGTCTCCACGTCAAAAGAAGTATTTTGAAGTCGGATCATGCTCTACCTTGGGTGATGCCCAGGCTCGTCGCTTAAAAATCCGAGTGGCCGGACGCGATGGCAAAAAATACTTTGCCCATACGTTAAATAATACGGTGGTTGCCCCCCCCCGGATGCTGATTGCCTTTTTGGAAAACAATCTGCAAGCCGATGGCAGCGTCCGCATTCCCAAGGTCCTACAACCTTACATGGGCGGACAATCCGTATTGATTCCGAAAAAGAAATAAATACAGTGTTTTTATCAGAAGCGGCCGGAAGGTCGCTTTTTTTTGTAAATAGAAAACTACCGGCTAGGCCGGTAGTTCCGGAGAGCCTATAGCTATGCAAGAAAAAAATCCTTTGTTATAAAGAGAGAGACGATTTGCGAAAGTCAATCAAGAAATAACAAAGGATTTTTAAAATGGACAATAGACCATTATCACACACGGCATGAATTGCAAGTACCATGTTGTATTCGCGCCCAAATATCGCAGATGTGCCTTTTACGGAGGCCGATGAATGGGAATAGGTCAAATATTAAGAGAGTTGTGTAAGTGGAAAGGGATAATATAAGTATAAGAACCGAGAATTTTGGTGTAGAGGATATTACGTAGACACGACAGGAAAAAATACGCAAAAGATAGCCCAAAAGTCAACTAACTCTTGACTTAGACCCGTTTACGGGTAGCAAGTAAACGTCGCCAGTGCAAATCATCGTACGCTCTTTAAGCGTATGGGCTGGTATCATGAGCCTTATAGGCGTTAATGCAGAACCACCGGCTAAGCCGATGGGTCTTTTGTTGTAAAAAAACATTGTCAAGCCGGACCTGCGCCGGAGGGGGCTTTTACCCTTGTGTTTATCCTTTTGTCCGCCGCCGATGCGGTATCACCCGCTTGATATACTTTAACGCCTGCTGCACGGTTTTGTCCCGGGGACCGTCCGTCATAATTTTATGCCATGTGATGTTACCGGTATTCAGTTGCAGTTGCCGATTGAGCTCCGCCGTTTCTTTAACATCTGACGGATTACGTTGGCGCGTATGTATCCGATCGGTTCGTACCGACAAAGGTGCATCCATCCATAGTCCTACAAATGGGACACCTTCATCATGCGCAAGTTGTTCCACCGCTTGACGTTCTGCCGGATTGTAAAACAGCGCATCCAATATCACACACGATCCAACGGAAAGGGCCATGATTGCCTGTTGCCGCAGCACATCATACACAACTTCTTCGTATGCGGGGGTATCATAGGCTTTATCTAATTCCTGATCCGGGGGGATACCGGCGATTTGTTTTTTGACAATATCATCACGCAGAATGACGGCTCCCGGTGCCGGATCCAATAAGCCCCCCAACTCCCGTGCAACACGAGATTTACCACTGCCGGACAGACCACCGCAAGCAATTAAAACCGGACAACAGCCGGAGACAAAATGGCAGGCCAGATCAAAGTAAACACGTGCTTGACGCACAAGGTGTCGTTTATCCCATCCGTGCATCAAAGTAGATTTTTTGGCACACACGGCCGCCCGTCCGGCCGCCCGTAAAGATTGGTATAACGGCAACAAAGGATAACCGCCGATATCGTTGGTGTAAGCCATATAATGATTGAACAATATATTTGTCAATCGGCGTAAACCGCGGGCTTCCATATCCATTAGCAGGTCAGCTAAATCATAAAGTGTATCAATACAGCATAAAGATTCGTTATAATCAACGGGACTGAAAAATAAAAAATCTCCATCTGTGTAAGCGATATTGGACAAGAGCAAATCACCATGACACTTTTTAACATATCCCGATTTCTGACGGAGACGGATCAAACCGCTTTGTTCGGTTAAAGCCCGCAAGCAGTTTCGGGTCAACTCTTCTACCCGGGCTTTTTCAAAAATATCGGGACAAAAACAAGATAACACCGATTCGTGTTCCAAAATCAATTTACGGATGGTATCTGTACCCCATTTATTTTTCAACACTTTGGCTTTTTTGTGCAGATCGGATAATTTCTCTGCCAAATCCATGGCTTGAAAGCGATCAAACTTTGGACTTGGCAACATATTGTTTAGCAAGGCTTTATCGGGAATACGCCGCATCACGATCACGGTGTCCACTTCTTCACCTTTTGTACCGCCGATAACAATCTTGCCGTTCGGCAACCGCCGGATCGGTTCAATCTTTTCCACCAATCCCGGGGCATAGACCACGCTTCGTTTCATTTCACGGACACAAGATAACCGCCGTTTTTCACGCGTAGACAGATCCGCTTCGGGATATAAGACTGCTCGTTTTAACTTGTAGGCTTTTTCTCCGGCCAAAAACAAAACAGCGATGTGAGACTGATGTACTTCCACCGTTTTTACCTTATAGGGGTAATTTTTGGGATTAGAGAGTGCTTGAATAATGTCTGTTTGCGATTCCGAGATCATAAATGCTTCCTTTCCGGTTCCGGGTGAATGATGACTTCCGCATCTGGGAAATGTTCGCGGATACGGTCTTCAATCATGTCGGTAATATCATGGGCCTGACGTAATGTCATATTTTCGTTCAAATGGATACAAAATTGAATAAAGGCATGGGAACCTGATTGCCGTGTTCTCAGGTCATGTATGCGTGATACCACCGGAAAGGAATGCACAATATCCTGAATCTGTTTGCGAAACTCATCAGGCATTTCTGTATCCATCAACATTCTGAACGAATCCCGAATAACTTGATACACTACGGTAAAGAGGTAGCCCGCCACACCCATTCCGAATAGCGCATCTACCCGGGTCCATCCCAACCAAGTGGTGGCCGCCATGGAAATCAAAACCCCTACATTCATCAAAATATCCCCGGTATAGTGAGCCTGATCCGTCCGAATAGACAGGGATTGCGTGCGTGCAATCACATAGGATTGAAATTGCACTAGAACAACCGTCAAAGCAATCGCCACCAACGTCACAACAACCCCCCATAGCGGTCGTTCCAACGGTTGCGGATGTTGAAAGCGTCCCCACGCTTCTATTGCCAAAAAAACGGCCGCGGCAAAAATAATCAAGCCTTGAATAAGGCTTCCGATAGCCTGCGCTTTCCCATGACCGAAGCGGTGTTCTTTATCAGCGGGTTCTGTGGCATGATGCACCGCAATCATATTGACTCCCGATGTCATCAAATCTTGGACCGAATCAAACAAGCCCGATAAAATTGCAACAGACCCCGTCATCACAAAAGCCAAAGCTTTACACGCAATCAAGGTAAGTGCTACGGCAATAGATGCCCGACTGACCCGCTTCATCAACAGGATATTTTGTTGTTCTTTCGCATTCATATTTACATTTTAACTCATTTTTTTTCATTTTTCCATAGATTTTTTATTTTTTTGGACTATATTATATCATAATATGTTTGAAAGAAGGTCTATATAATGGCAAATCCATACGAATTACTTGGTGTGTCCAAGACGGCAAGTGATGCCGAAATCAAGCGTGCTTATCACAAATTGGCCCGTACCTTGCACCCGGATGTCAATCCGGATAAACAGGCGGCCGAAAAATTCAAAGCCGTTTCAGCCGCTTATGAATTACTGTCCGATAAAGAAAAACGTAAACGTTTTGATGAAGGAGTCATTGATGAAAACGGCAACCCGACTCCCTTTGGGGCCGGTGCCTATGACGGATCCGGTTTCGGACGCGGCGGTTTTGGCGGTGGCACCCAATACCGCAACATCAATCCCGAAGATTTGGCCTCTATGTTCGGGGGCGGATCCGGAAACGGTGGCTTTAACTTTGCCGACTTGTTTGGCGGCTTGGGTGGCATGGGTGGATTCGGCGGTCGGGGACCCCGTGGGTTTGGCGGAGCCGGAAACGGTGAAGATATGTCATACGAGCTCAGCATTCCGTTTAACCTGTCCATTACAGGGGGTGAAACCACAGTCGGTCTCAATAACGGCAAGCGTATCAAAATCAAAATACCCGCCGGGGTTACGGATGATTCAACCCTGCGCCTGAAAGGTCAAGGCCAGCCCGGCTATAATGGAACGGCGGGCGATGCTTTGGTCAAAATCAAAGTAGACCCCAGTGCCTTGTACACACGGACGGGCAATAACATTACCATGGTAGTACCGATTACATTGAAAGAAGCGATTTTGGGTACCAAGATCACGCTGCCTACGCCATCGGGTGCCGTGATGATGAAAGTCCCCGCGGGCAGTAATTCGGGCAATACCCTGCGGTTGAAAGGCAAAGGGGTTGCCGGGAAAGGTGATTTATTGGCAAAATTATCGGTGGTTTTACCGGACAAGCCGGATAAAGCCTTGAATGATTTTGTGGCAACTTGGACCGACACCACAAAAAATCCCCGTTCATTTTAGGTTTTTTTGAAGTTTTGTGTTGACTTTCGGATATGATTCTGTTATGCCTGGAATCAGGAAAGGAGAAAGCACATCATGCCCCAAACGGAACAATTTACTTTGGCGGACGGTCGTGTTTTGACGATTCGTCCCTTGACTGTTTCCGACTATACGGCGGTTCAGGAATACTTGGAACAACTGGCCACAGAGACCATTTTTACCAATCAATATGTCGGGCGACCCCGGGCAACACCCGAAAAATATGCCGCTGCACTTGCGCACGATTGGCGGTTGTCGGCGTGGGACGGTCATCGGTTGGCGGGGTTTGTGTCGGCCGGATTTCAGGCAGATCACAAATGGTATCGCCACACGTGTTCATTCGGTATACATGCTTTAGCAGCCTATCACCATCAGGGATTGGGGACATACCTGATGACGCGCTTGGAACAATGGGCGCGTGAAAATCACATGCACAGAATAGAAGGTGAAGTACGTATTCCCAACTGGGCCGGATTAAATTTGTACTTGAAGCACGGATTTCAGATAGAAGGTTGCCTCCGACAAATCGCATTGATTGACGGGCAGTGGTATGACCACTATATGATTGCCAAGATATTGGAAATGTAAATGTCCCTGAAAATCCGAAAAGCAGAACTCTCTGATATTCCTGAAATGGTCCGGGTTCATACCGATACATGGAAGCAGGCTTATCGGGGATATGTGTCCGATGATCTTTTGAATAATCCCCGATTTATGGCATCAGATGAACGGTGTGCCCGTATGAAAATACCGGTGCAAAACGGTTGGACTTTTGTGGCGGAACAAAACGGGGAGATTGTAGGCTTGTCGCAAATCAATACGACCGAAATATCCCCGGAAATTAAATTGCTTTATATTCGTCCCGATTGTCAACGTCAAGGTATCGGACAGGCTTTATTTGAATATGTCTTGAATGAGTTGGCCCACCGCGGGTATTCGGCGGCTTACCTTTGGGCTTTACAAAATTATCCGCCGGCTACACATTTTTATACGCGTATGGGTGGTCATACTACCGGCAAAAGCCAACGCATGAAATTAGGATTTGAAGTTATACAATTCGTTTTTGATCTGTCAGAAAGGCAATAAAATGCACATTATTTTACCCCGATCCACATATTGGCATTCATTTTGGGATATGGTCCTTGCCTTTCGGGCACATCCGACCCCTTGGGATATTCACGCCATTACCGGGTTGGCTGCAAATGAAACATGGGATACTTATCGGCAATGCACGGAAGCCAATCAGTACGGTCAAAACCTGCCGACCGGTTTTGTTCCTTCAACGGTGTTATGGTTGATACAAGATGATACTGTTGTCGGTATTTTTCAAATACGACATCGGCTCACGCCGGCCTTGGAACAGCGGGGCGGGCATATTGCCTATGGCATCCACCCGACCTTTCGGGGAAAAGGCGTGTGTTCAGCCGGTTTGCGGTTATGTTTGGACTATGCTCGCGATATTTTGGGAATAGAAACGGCTTTAATAACTTGCCATAGCGATAATATCCCATCACATCATGTGATGCGGCGGGCCATGCATACGTGGGGCGGTCGCGAAGATACCTCTCTGTGTATCAATGACCACATGGAACATCGTGTTTGGGTCAACACCCGTACACCCCTATAACCCGACTTTACACATACCATAAACCCCGCCTTCCTTTTCAGGTTAGACGGGGTGTTTGACAAATCACACGCTTATCGTGCTTGTCCTTGTTGCCGTCTGGCCAATGCCAACAGGTTCCCAGATTGCTTTTTAGCGGTGTCTTTCGTGTTCTCATTGGCATTAGGATTTCTGTACAAGTTATCGGCCATAGAGAACGCTTTACTATATTGATGACG
This sequence comes from uncultured Alphaproteobacteria bacterium, assembly GCA_934202735.1. Lineage (GTDB taxonomy): Bacteria > Pseudomonadota > Alphaproteobacteria > CAAHEQ01 > UBA3637 > CALXZG01. The sequence goes on from CAKPYH010000004.1 coordinate 25,233, forward strand.
ATCTGTATAATATCCCACCAAAAGTTGTTGAGCCGACGGATACCCGTTCTGAGCCAAGGCTTCCAATGTTTTGACATCTCCCGGTTTATACTCTTCAAAAGGAAGAGAACCATATTGTTTGAAAACGCCTTTTTCCATGGCTTCCAAGTGTTTTTCACTTAAACTGTCGGCATTTTTTACACCTTTGGCCAATCCTTCCAAAGAGGTTTCTTTCGGTTTTGTGGATTGTTGAGTTAAAACCTGGCGCAGTGGATCTTTTTCAGGCTTTTTCCCCAATAAAAATACTGTAGCATAATCCGTAAGATTACGAGACACCTGATTCAAATACGGTACTATTTTATTTCCCATATATCTGGCTGTGTCTTTCAGGATATTCTCTGCTTCATTTAACCGATTTCCCAGCGTCATATTTTTTTTCGGTTGCCGAGCCTTCCATCTGTCTGAGGCAAAACGCAGTGTATCTGCACCACCTTGCAAATACCGTTTTCCGACCCTTGCAAATGTCTGAGCAAATGATTGAAAGAATCCTTTTTGGGGTTCGGGTTGATTTTGTGCCGTTTTCAAGTTGCTCACTAAACCGTCATAACTTGTGGTAGGGGATTTACCCTCCACCAAAGTGCGATTATTCTTAACATCACTTATGTATTGTTCGGCACGCTTAAAATCCCCCTGCTGGATCATCAATGCGGCCATATTTTCTTGAGCACGCAGATATCCGCGGGCCGCCATTGTTTCTAACCGTTTTTGAGCACGCTTATCACCACTATCTGCCGATAGATACAGTCTATTTGCAAGAGACGAAACTACTCGCTCCCCCCGTTCAGAGAAATCTATTGATTCCATATTTTTTGTATCAGGCAACATTTCATCAAATGCTTGATCCGTCACTTTCTGCTGGCTTATTGCCAAGTCTTTTTGCTCTTGTGTGGCCAGTGGGTTGGTCCTAACTTCATCCAGATGCCGATCAATCGCGGCAAGTGCATTTGGATCCCCCTGTTTTGCATATACAGCGGCCACCATAAGATGGGCCATGGGATAACCCTTATCGGCCATTGCTTCCATCGTTTCAAGAGCATTTTGGAAGTCGTTATCCGAAGGATTATCCAAATGATTTTCAAAATACTTCATACATTGACTTAATTTTTGATTAAAAGCACTACCGGACTTTCCAACTTCTTCTTGCTCAGCGGCCGACAATGCATCTACCGATGGCACTTGATCCAATCCCTCAAAGGCCTCAAAATTATCTTCGGATTTTTGTTGTGTCCAATCTGTTATATTTATCATGGCATACTCCTTTCAGGTGAAAAACTCTTATACTTATAGTGTACCATAAACCATGGTTTTTTGCGATAGTGGTTTTGGGGTGATTCGGGGGATCATACCTCCGGCCGGAAAACTCAAAATAAATACATGAAAATCAATATATTACATGAAAAATAACCGGCCCCGTAAAAAAGTTGAAAATTGTTAAAAATAAGTGTTGCAAAAAACCATGGATTTCGCGCAACCCTATACCCTACAAAAGATTTAATGATTTGAACAGGTTAGTTCGTTGTTATTTTTCGTCATCGCAAAAATCCACCCCCGGGTCGCATTTTTTCTTCCCCGCCATCTTCGTGCCCCGTCAGATCCCCCTTTTGTCATCTTCGGACATTTATTTCTTTTGTCATCTTTGGGCAATTTTTAGTATTGTCATCTTCGGGCTTGACCCACACACTCACTCTCCACTGTCATCTTCGGGCTTGACCCGGAGATCCATAGGAACGTAAGGACTTCATTTATCCTGGATTCCCGTTTTCACGGGAATGACAACGGGTGGTAGAATTTGTCATCTTCGGGCTTGACCCGAAGATCCAGGGGAGAGAAGCCCTTATGACTATCATCACTGGCGTGAACGAATAAAAAAGGCGCAGAACTGTTGTTCACCCTTTGTGCTTTTTCTGTACAACAGGTTAGGGTCCGCCATGCTCACACAGACATATAACTTTGTGGATCTACAAAATCTCTCACGGATTTGGATAGCCGACGGCTTGAGAAACAATGACCCGTTGGTTCTTATCCAGATTCAACACGCGTGCGATTGCGTTCGTATCAAAGTATCCCCGTACCACATTAGCCAACCCCCGACTGGCAGCATATAATCCTACATTTTGATAAGCCGAACCGGCATGCATTGCGGCATAGTCTTGTGCGGAACCTGTATAGACAAGCACCACCGGAGCCTTTGTCATATACGGCTGTGTACGAAATAAGTCGCGCCGATCAGTATGTGATACCGATGTCAAGGCATGTTGATCGGCATCATACCGCCATATCCCGTCATGACGAAAGACGTATACGTCTAAATCATGTTCATTCATAGCGGTTGGAATGGTGCGATGCCCATCCGGGCGATTGACACCATAAGCCGCCCATAACAGTCCCCCCAATTCAGCGGAGTCTAATTCTTTATCGGCAAAGTCTTTAATAGATTGCCGATTGGCCAAAGCCGACATTAAAGTGCCTGTTTCACCTGTTATATCAGGCCGAGTTAAAGAAATGGTTTCTGCGACCGTTACGGTGGCGTTAAACATTGTCATGATGATTAAAACTCCTAAAAATTTAAACATATAACGTATCCTTTTCAATATGAATATTTGTTGATAATTATGCAAGATCTAAAGGCCATCATTTTGGGATTTTCGGGGCAGTTGTGCGATTTGAATGGCCGGTTTTTCCGGGGCCGGTGTCGCAGGGTTGGTGCGTGCCGTATTGAGCAGATTGCGATCTTGGGCGGTTTGTGCCTGTTGTTGAGATAATTGTTTGGCTTGAGCCCCTAATGATTGCCCCGTTTGGGCCAAGTCGGCTTGTGTCGGCTTTTGTTGAGTGGAACCGGGGGTTTGCTTTGTCTCGGTCGTGTATTGATCCTGATCACCTTGGTTTGCTTTTTCCTGATCAACTTGCTGCTGAACATTATGAATTGTGCGACGCAAGATACTGTCCTTTGGCATTTTTCGGATCATAGCCCGTTCGGCCTGTGTAATTTTGTGATCATACAAAGCATCGTGTATCCGCATGTTTACTTCTTCCATGTCTTTTTCCTGGGTTTCCTCTCGGACTGTCGCCAACAATATTTCCCATTCCGAAATACGTTCCGGGGGATCTACCTTTTCGGTCTTGGCGGTATCCTTTTCGGCCAATTTAGCGATTTCATCCGTCAGTGAAATATGCACCCTGCCTTCAAAATCCTTATCTTTGACACGACACGCTTTTTCTCTGTACTTTTTATAATCTAATTTGCCTTTTTCTTTTTCATGATCAGCGACCCACCCTATCAACAACAGTTTTGTTTTCGTTGAATCCGTGCCATAAACAACCCGCTCCTTACAGTGCCACGTCGCTTCATCCGTGTTGGCCTGACACACCGCCCGTTCATAGCCTTCTTCTTTGACACGTGTATCATCAATACCACAAACATGCTCTTGCAGGTCCGTCAGAAAGCGCAACAAACTATTGGGTTTTCCATTCGTTATACTGTGAATCAGTTTCATGTCTTTGGGTATTGCGTACAACTCCATAGGGTACCTCCTGCTCAGGTGCGGTCATTGCTTCTCGGCAACAAAATATCCCAGATATTTTTTTTGACTTTTCCGGTTTGAATTAAGTATTTGGCCGTATCCATCAACCGATCATGACGATGCTTATCTAAAATGCTTTTTGTGGCTTGCAACGTTGACGCACTCAAATATCCCCCCAGTTGCGTATTCAAGTGTGATAACAGGGCATTATCATTCGTCTCGGTAGGCAGTTTCCGTTGCCGCCGCGCCATAGAATCAATGACGGCCCGCAGGTATAACGGGTGATATTCTTCTTTCAGGTCTACCAATCGGTCATAAATGGGACGATAGGCTTTGTTGATTACCGGTTTATCTTGATTTGTCATGATATATCCTTTCATTGTTCTACTATTTATTTTACAACACAAAGCCCATTTTGTCAAGGCGGCTAACCCTAACATATTCAAAACGCCGGCAAAAACCGGCGTTTGTATAAAAGATTGCTAGAACCGATATTTCAGGCCGGCGGTCATGTCGGTGTGCGTTTCGCGTTCCATGTAATGACGCAGCGTTCCGAACACCTGCCACTCTCCGGCCGTGAAGTCCAATCCCAAGTTCGCTACTCCCCGATACGCACTCACGCGGTCATCGTATAGGTCAAACGTCCCATCCATGCCGGACATACCCATCTTGATATTGTACGGGTTCGCGAACTCGCGGTACCCCATGATCCCCGCCGTCAGGTTCAACCGTGCTTGACGACCCCAGGTGTAAGTCCGCGCTACATGCAACCCCATACCGCCTTCCACAGACATCCGGTTGTCGGACGGTATCGTCAGGCTGAATGCTTTGTCTTCTTCGTTGCCCCGTTGGTTATATGCCACCGCATTTAACTCCATTGTCGGAGATACTTCCCAACCGGCCACAGTCATCGGCACGCGCGCTTCGTTCATCACGCCCGCAAAACGCTTCTCCAACGTCCCTTTGTATGTCGTCCCGTTAAAGCCAGACCGATTATAATGGCCCCGTGCAAACCCGATGGTCGGGGTCATAATCGCCCGGACCCGACCGTGTGTCAAGCTTACCGGTGTAGCCACTTGGAACACCGTGCTGTTGCGTGTGTCTGTCGTATCTTTGCCCGTGTTCAGGCGGGTCATAGACAGGGCGTATCCCACTTTAACGGACGGAGAAATCCGCCGATTGGCCAACGCATACTGTCCGCCGGACGCCCGATCATTCTTGAACGAAAACGCCGTAAGACTGCCTTGCGTCTGAAACAACGGCTTATCGTCATTGGCGAACATTGCCGCGTTCATGGTCAGGTTCATATCACGCAGAGCCGTCAGATCTTCATGGGCAAACCGCGTGAGATTGTCCAGGCCCGTCATAGACCGCAACGCCCCGTTAAACTCAGACACAGTGCCCAGGGACTTTAAGGTATTAAAGAACCCTTCGTTCCGTCCCGCCGTATAGTTCTTCTCTAAAAACGATGCCAAACTCCCGTTCCCCGTCAAGGTATCAAACCCCCGCCGCGTCATCACAATGTCCAGGCCGTTGGCATTTTGGGCGTTTTGGGCCCATGTGGCATCAAACATGGCCGATAAAGAGTCCAGCCCCAGTCCGGACGCATCACCATTACCGATAACCGTACCGTTTCCGGCGCCGGTCGCGACATATACATCGCGATTACCCGATTGTACCAGCGTTGTACCGGCAATGACATCGCCCGTTACACGCAGCCCTTCGGCATCAAAGACACCGCCGGATTCGGAAATGTAATTGACACCATGATTCAACGTAATGGTGCTAATCGCCGTTGTTTCGGCCTGAGAATAACTGATATTATCCGTATGGGCTTTGTTGATCGTGCCATCCGGATTGCGATCATAGGTGATGGCCGTTACATCTTGATTATAGCCACCCTTGGTATTTTGCTTTTCACCTGAACCGCCATAGACATTCCCCGGTGATCTTTCCGTTCCATTGATAATCACTTTAATCGTCCCGGAATTAAACATAGAGGTCCGTTGTGTCAACTCGGCCCGTTTATATAACTGACCGTTTTCCTGTTCGGCCACATCAAATGTGCGAACATCATTTGTGGCATACAGGGGTGTAAACTTGCCGGCATCTTTTCCTTCAAAGGTAATGGTGCCGCGGTTTTCAACCACCCCGCCGTCATACGCCAGCATGCCCGCCACACGGCCGGTACCGGTACTTTTAATATACAAGTCGCCCAGGTTGACGGCATAAGCGTTGGTTGCAAAGCCCACGAAATCAAACGGAACCCGCACGGTATCACCGTTTAATTTTTGGAAGCTCATATCCTCCCCCATGTTCACAGCCGTTTGCATGATATTTTCACCCGTTTCCTTGTTGGCTTTGACATTCAAGACATAGCCATAGAACGGCAGGGCTTTTTTCACCACAAGAGCCCCGGCACGCGGTGTATTATCAAAATCCGGCACTGTTGCCCAGTTTTGCTCGGATGCATTCCACGATGACCACATCCAGGCGATTCCCTGCATACCCGTTCCCAAATATCCCGTATCCAATTTTTCATACGTCTTGATATCCCATTCGTGGGAAACCGACCCATTCCACGTCAACCCGGTGTTGGTCATCGGTGTACCTTCGGGAAGAGCAGGTGTACCGATACCCGTCAAAATCCCATTGGAATCATAGGTATAATTTTCCTGTTGCCGTATTGGTTCACCATTGCCGATCCAGGCCCATGCATCGCCGGCTACAGCGGGTGATTTATTGCTTTTATTCGTTCCCCCGTCATACGTGGCCGCATTGATTTTAATGATACCGGTATTATAAACGGAGGAGTACTGACGAATTCGGGCCGTCGGATGATTCAAGGCTTTCAACGTGTTATTACTGACCAACGTGATATCCCGATACCCGATTCCGTACAAACCATACAGATTATTTTGGGCCACCGTGGCCGTTCCCGTTATTTCAATACGTCCCTTATTGAACGCCGTTCCACCGTCATAAACCAGGATTCCCGCCACCCGGGCCAAATCGCTGTCCGGCGTTCCGGCCGCCTGAGATGTCTTGATAATAATATCCCCGGTATTGGTGGCCGTTCCGTTGGTTACAATCCCGGCCACATCAAAAGGCAAGTATTTCTTTTGTTCTTGACGGACACCCGTTGACACCAAAATCCCATCACCCCGCTTGATATTATCGGCATTGATTTCAATCGTTCCGCCGTTCGTAATATTCAATTCCTGTGGTAAGGCCGTTAAAACCGTACTGTCCACATTTTCGGGGTCAATCATCTCTTTGCGTATCAAACAATTCTTATCCAGGCACATTTCCAAGGGGCTCCAACCCATGCTTCCCTGAATACCGATAACGGTGGTACTGACACCTGACGGATTATCCGCACCGGCATCTACCGACACCGATATTTTTCCGACATTCGTGTAATCATGAGTGGCTTTGGCCCCCAAAGCATCACCGGCTCCGTTCAAGTCCAGGGTAATGGACCCCGCAGCCGTATTTTCCCACACACCACTGGTCCCGGTGACCTGACCGAAATTAATGGCCGGAGCGGTACTGGAAATCATGATAGAATTTTCATTGGCACTGTTGCCGTTGACAGACATACCGGTAATCACAGAATCAGGGGCATTGCCGACAAGGCTGATATTGATTTTCCCTTTGTTTTTGGTCGGGTTGTCCTCTTCTCCTGAAGCAACATACGCGTAAACGTTGTTGCCGGTCGCATTTTTCAAGGTGATATTCACAGATCCGTTTGCATGTTGACCACCGCCAACACCCCGAACTGTACCGCCGGCTCCATCCCGAACAATGTTCAAAACACCGTCATTACTGGCAAAACCACCACCGGATTGCATATTGATATTGACATTTTCGCCAATACCCGTCAAGGAAATAACACCCCCTTTGGCATTGGTCATTTTTGTCTTATCACGACTCCGCATCGCGTTCAAGGTAATGTTATCCACCTGCGTTCTCATCAGGATAGATCCATAATTTGTCATCTCGGCCCCGACCGTATTCATGGCGGATAACTGACTGCCATTGGCGACCGATGTGGCCGATCCCGCCACATTGACAACAATTAAACCGTTTTTCTCATTGGTTAAAGTCCCGTTGGTTGATTCCATAATGGACATACTTAACCGTTGGCCGGTGGTTTTGGGTTCTAAATCCGCCACAATACGACCGGCATTGGTAATCCGACCGCCGGTGCCTTTCATCAAAGACACAATGGCATCCGTGCCGTTCAACGCAATGGCGTTGCGGGTAGCATTCCAAACACTGTTATGATCATCATATTCGGTATCACCCATTGCAATGGTGCCATTATTGATTAACGTACTGTTCAAGTCGGCATACATGGCCTGTAAGCCACCGTATTCAGTACCTTGATGCGCAATTTCACCGACAATTTGAATTTGTCCGTTATTGACCAAGGTATTGTTAGCATGTTCGCCGTACATCGCCCGCACAAAATAGGGCATATTTTTCATGTTCAAGCGGATTAAACCGGTGGTTTTGCCCGTTGCCGAATCCTTGGTATACGTGCCATTGGTCAACGTAGTTCCGGATAACCCGTGCATACCGTTGAAGTTTAACTTGGCATCAGATGTATCGGTATTAGAAACCGATATCACCCCGTTATTTGTCAATGTTTCATTGCCGTATAAAGCCGATACATTTCCCACAGAACGGTCGGCATTGACATCAGAAAAGATTGTCTCAACAATACCGGCGTTATTGATGTTCCGTTTTAAGGCGTGTATTCCAAATAAATTTTGCGTATTACCGCGGGCGTTCAATGTGATTTTACCCTTGTTGACGATTTCCCCGCCTTTATCGGTCGGATCCGCCGGGACACGCCACGCTTGGGCATACATACCATAGGACGTTTCCGCACCGGTAGACGTAATGGTGATATGGCCGTCCGTATCATTTAAGATGGTGGCCCCGCCGGTGGCTTTCAAGCCGGCCAAACCTTGCCCGTTTTCTGATGATTGAGATAAATCAATCGTGCCTTGATTGATCCCTTTGGCCGGGCCGATTTCACCATAGCCGTTGGCCAGAATACCGACCGCGCCACCATCCGTCTGACCGGCAATGGTGGACGTATTTTTGGCCGTTGCCCCTAATTCAGCAATTGCTCCATAGGCCGGCGTTGTTTGATTGGTAAGGGCAACAGGGGTCTCTATCACCGTGTCTGACGTGTGCCATGTCTCTCCATCAGTCGGTTTGACACAAACACCGTTTTTCAACTGATACCCCGAATCGCAAATACATTTCAATTCCCCACCGACAGCCGTCATCGTACCGCCCAAGCAACTTTGTGTTTCCGGTGTTTCACAGGTATTTGTCGTACCATTCCAAACCTGGCCGCCCGAACAAGAACAAGTTTCCCCCGAGATACACGCCGTACATGTTTCGGCCCCGGCATCACTCTTCGTCCCCATCGCACAAGGTGTACAGGTTGTAGAACCCTCCGATGAATAAGTATTGGCCGCACACGGCGCGCAAACACTACCACTCAACCCTTGACCGGCAGGACAGGATGTCGGCGGCTCAACCGGATCGGTCGTTCCACCACCTTCACCGCTACCGCCACTACTACTGCCGCCGCCACCGCCACCACCGGACAGTGCAATCACCGCTCCACCTACCAACAAAGTGGCCCCGGCCGCATTTGTCAGCAGGGTTGTGGTACTGGTCGCAATCTTTTTGGGAATCGCCCGACGAGCACAAAAAGAAGCCACCGTTCCCCCTTTGGCAGCGCAAAAATTATGCTTCGTTTTATCCGGGATATTATCCATGCAATCGGCCTTTTCATCGGCACCGGCAGCCAGCAACGTTTGATACGCCAAGACATTTCGGGAATATACCGCCGAACACAACGCCGTGTTTCCTTTGGCGTTCGTGGTGTTGATATCGGCAACGGTTTGTAGCTCCTTAACTTTGGCAACATGCCCTGTCGCCGCCCGCCGCAAAAACATTTGCTGTAGTTTGTCCGCATTCAAATTGACGGTTTCGGCCGCCATCACCGGCGACAAAGCCACACCGTTCATTAAACCGGCCATTAAACTGAAACACACGATTTTCTTAATCATAGGGGGAGACTCCTTTTATTGCTAGACCCGATAATGTGTTCATTATTGACACAATCGCACCGTCAAGTCAACACTTTTTTACGTTTTTAAGTGATTTTTTCCAACGAAAATCCTAAAAGAACATTTCACCGATCTGATAGACTGCAAACGAAACCAGCCATGCAATGATACATTGTACCGCAACAACGGCCAACGCATAAGCGGGTCCCAACTCTCGTCTGACGGTAGCAATGGCCGCCACGCACGGCGTATATAACAATGAAAAAATCAGAAAAATAAAAGCCGTAAACGGTGTAAACAACAAGGGTAAATTATCCACATTCCCCCCCAATAAAACGGTAAGGGTGCTGATCACACTTTCCTTGGCCATAAAACCGGTCAGGAAAGCGGTTGAAATCCGCCAATCCGTAATACCCAACGGCCGAAAAATCGGCAGCAACACATTACCGAATGCAGCCAATAAACTCTTGTCAGAAGCAGCCACCACATTCAGGCGCGCATCAAATGTTTGTAAAAACCAGATAATAATCGTTGCCCAGAAAATAACTGTAAACGCCTTGGTAATAAAACCTTTGGCTTTATCCAACACCAACAGTCCGATATTCCGCAATGTCGGCAGACGATAATTCGGTAACTCCATCACAAAGGGGACCGGTTCCCCCCGAAAAAGACAGGTTTTGGCAAGCAAGGCAAAGATCACACCCATCAGAATGCCGATTAAATACAGGCCGATAATCACCCAAACCCGATGTTGTTGGAAAAAAGCGGCGGTAAACAAGGCATAAATCGGCAGTTTGGCCGAACAACTCATAAACGGGATCAATAAAATGGTCATCTTACGATCGCGTTCGGACGGCAAAGTACGGGTGGACATAATGGCCGGGACCGAACACCCGAACCCAATCAACATCGGTACAAAACTACGCCCCGACAATCCGATACCCCGCAACAATTTATCCATCACAAAGGCAACCCGTGCCATATAACCGGTATCCTCCAAAATAGATAGAAAGAAGAATAAAATCACAATCACAGGCAAAAAACTCAACACACTGCCGACACCGGCAAATATCCCGTCAATGATTAAAGAATGCACAACCGGGTTCAAACCATAGGCCTGCAACATCGCAGATACACCGGCAGAAATACGATCAAGACCATCGGCAATCAGGTCCGAAAAAAACGATCCGACAGGGCCAAAAGTCATATAAAAAATCAACGCCATCACAGATAAAAATAAAGGTACCGCCGTATATTGACCCGTAATGATTTTATCGGCCAAGCGACTCCGTCTCCGCCCGGGGCTTTCAGATGCTTTATGCACATAGGCCCGACACACTTTTTCAATAAATCCAAAGCGCATATCGGCCAAAGCGGCTTCTTTATCCAATCCCCTCTCTTTTTCCATCGCCGCCACGATTTGTCGGCATGAGGCCCATTCATCGGGTGTCAGGTTTAACCGTTTCCGGATTAAATCATCACCGGCAATCACACATGTGGCCGCAAAACGTTTGGGCAGATCCATCACTTTGGCATGCTTTTCAATCAGGTGGACAATGGAATGAATACACCGATGCACACATCCGGTTGCGTGATCATCGGCTTCACAAAAATCAATGATTTGCGGACGTTCCCGATACAAGGCAACGTTCAACACATGTTCTACCAATTCTTCCAACCCTTCATTCTTGGCCGCCGAAATAGGGACCACCGGTACACCCAAAGCGGATTCTAACCCGTTGATGTCAATACTGCCGCCGCTGTTCCGCACTTCGTCAATCATATTCAGGGCAATCACCATGGGAATATTCAAATCAATCAACTGCATGGTTAAAAACAGGTTCCGTTCTATGTTCCCCGCATCAATGATGTTGATAATCGCATCCGGCTTGTTATTCAAAATAAAATCGCGTGTCAATTTTTCTTCCGGACTGTAAGGCGATAACGAATAAATCCCCGGCAAGTCCGTAATCACGGCTTCGGGATGATGACGCAAAACACCGTCTTTGCGATCAATCGTAACGCCCGGAAAATTGCCGACATGCTGATGCGCACCGGTTAGTTGATTAAACAAAGTGGTTTTACCGCTGTTTTGATTGCCCACCAATGCCAATTTAATATCATTGATTTTAACCGGAGCCCGGCGGGGGGATTTATTGACCGATCGTTCACCAAACATAGGGTGTTCAATCGGTTGTAAACGCGGGGCCGCCACACAGGTTTCCTTTAAGGGGCACCCTGCACAGGCCGATGTACAAGGCCGGATTTTAATTTGCGCCGCATTTTCTTTCCGCAACGTCAATTCATATCCGCGTGTTTCAATTTCCAAAGGATCACCCAGGGGGGCCTTTTTGATCAAACGTACTTCCGTTCCCGGAGTCAACCCCATGTTCAAGATATGACTACGCAGGTGTCGGCCAGAACAGTTGATGCTTTCAATAATGGCTTTATCACCGATTTTTAACTGATTCAAAAACTCTTTTTTGACCGCCATGGTTTTTCTCCGCTTGTCATTTGCGGGGGCATAGTATGATATTTTTGTGTAAATGTCAAGGCCTAACCATAATCCGGCACGGTGTTTAGGAAAAAGAAACAGGCGATCTTTCAAAGACCGCCCGATAATGTGGTAGCGAAGGAGGGGATCGAACCCCCGACACAAGGATTATGATTCCTCTGCTCTACCATCTGAGCTACTTCGCCATAACCTGTCTGGACAATGTATAACCGTATTTTTTATGAAAGTCAACAAAAATCTTGCATTTTTGAAAAAAATATTCTACAATTCGGTAAAAGGGGCTTGTTCGGCCCGTATCTGATACAAGGAGATTACTATGGAAGAAGTATTTTTTAATGGGGCTGCCGGTCGTTTGGAAGGTCGTTTCCACCGATCGGAAAATCCGCGGGCACCGTTGGTTTTGGTCTTACACCCTAATCCGGCCCAAGGCGGGACCATGAATAATCGGGTAACCTATGCTATTTTTCGTGCTTTTGTAGATATGGGCTTTTCGGTTCTGCGCTTTAACTATCGCGGTGTCGGTATGTCCCAAGGACAAATTGACGGTACGGGGGCGGGCGAACTCAGCGATGCCATCGTGGCCATGGATTGGTTGCAAAACATGGATTCAGAGGCAAATCAATGCTGGGTGGTCGGCTACTCGTTCGGAGCCTGGATTGCAGCCCAAGTATTGATGCGGCGGCCCGAGATTATAGGTTTTACCTTTGTGACCCCGCCAACCAATACCTATGAATTTAACTTTTTAACCCCCTGCCCTGCTTCGGGATTGGTTATCCAAGGGGGACGCGATGATATTGTTGATGAAAACGGTGTTGCCATGTTGGTGGAACAACTGTCCGCTAATCGGGCCGTAGATGTACAATACCGTACTGTTCCACGGGCAGACCACCTGTACACCAATGAATTAAAGGCCTTATACGATGCCATTGTGCGTACCGTACCCGGTATTCAATTACGTCCCGTCAAGACATCGGCTAAAAAGTCAACACCCGTCATTCCGAACGACGATTATTAGGCCTTTCAGACCGATTATTACAGGGACTACTCTTGTCAAAAGAGTAAAAGGCTACCTATATAATAATCAAGGGAGAAAGTGCCTATGCCACAAAAAATACTTTTTTTAGATCGGGACGGTCCTGTCAATATTGTCGGGCCCAAAGGGTTTGTGTGTTCTCCGCAACATTTTCACTTGACGGACGGTATTACCGAGGTGTGTCAGGCCGCACAAGAAAAAGGCTATAAAATCGTAGTTATTACCAATCAAACCGGTGTCGGATTAGGGGATTATACCGAAGATGATATGCATGCGGTACATGCCTGCATGACACAGAAATTAGAACAAAACGGAGTGCATATATCCGATATTGTGTATTCCCTAACCCCAGAATCACCGTATCGCAAGCCAAGCCCTTTAATGTTTTTGAAAATAAAAGAAAAATATAATTTAAGCGATTCGGATATGTGGACTTCTGTTGCTATTGGTGATCGACAAAAAGACGCTTTGGCCGCTCTGCGGGCCGGGGTCGGTCGCATCGTCTATTATCAAACCGATCAAATTCTGAATGAAGCGGGGGATATTGTATCTTGTACCCCCCGTGATACGGCCAAAGAAATACATGGTCTCACGCTTGAATTTCAAAAGCTGGTCATTTTCGGGGCCCTAACACATCCGGACCCATCGCAACATGCGCCGAAAACGCCTTGTTTTATCCGACATCGTCGGCCCCACTTATGGATAACGTCTCACCTGAAACCTGTACGAGACAGATTATAGGGGACTGAATTATTTTGGTCAACCGACTAAAATCATCTTGAAATCGTCCGAAAAATACGATATAATGCTTTTCGTTATTTTTTCAGAGGATTCCATGAAACAAAAAGTTTTTTTATCAGATAATGACGGTACATTGACCGTCGCACGTAAACCTATCCGCGGCGAAATGGCGGAAACATTGTTGGCCTTTGCCAAGCACTTCAAATTCGCCATTGTAACCGGTTCTCCCTATAAAGACATGGTGGAACAAATGCCACCCGAAATTTTGGAAAATCCCAACATTGATTATTGGTGCTGTATGGGTAATATCTTGTATCGCGAAGGAAAAGAAATCCGCAACTCACACAACACGATTGATTTTGATTATTTCAATCCGGTTTTGCAGGATATTTTACATAACTGCCCGTTGCAATATGAAAAATCATTTCCCCGACACCATGAAATCAATGCGAACTGTGCCATCAACTTTACCATGTTGGGCCGACCGGAAGTGGGGGAACCGTCTACGGAAGACCGCGCCAATTATGTCAACTGGGATAACGAAAAAGGACAACGCAAATGGATTATTGAAAACTTGAAATCCCGCTATCCTGATTATAACGTAACATTGGGGGGACAAATATCGGTAGATATTGTTAAAAAAGGGTGCGATAAAGCGCAAGTCGTAGATTATTATAAAAACGATTTTCAAATTTCATACTTTGGCGACCGTATTTATAAAATGGGAAATGATAATGCAATCGCGCATGAAGTGGTGGACTGCGGTGGAACTATCTTCTCCGTTGAAAATCCCAAAGAAACCATGCGTATTATGCAAACTTTGATTGAACAAGACGAACGCGCCTGCCGATAACAAATCGTCCCGGCAAGATATTAGAAGCCCCGTTCATGAACGGGGCTTTAAATGCATCAAGCATTCCAAACACAACATCGCAACATCACGGACCGCGAAGCCTGGGAATGACAAAAGAAAATCCCTAAATTTCAAGGAATGAGAAATTCTGAACCCGGGTTAGTTCGCCCGACTGAAACGCCCTCGTACCGTTGATTTTTGCACCGTTTGAGATGTTCCGGCCGCCGGTACAACGGTGGCGGCGGTCTTCCCTGTCAATAATGCGGGATCGGCCCCCAAATCAAACCGTGCCGCATGGCGGTAAGCCTTTTCAATCTTGGCAACGGCATCGGCACTAACAGATAAAATCCGTTGAGTTTCATCAGGAGTAGTTGTCGCCGACAAATTAGCCGTTTCTTGCTCCATCAAAGTCAGGTTTTGGCGTGCATTATCGGCCAAACGAGGCAGAATCTCTATCTCCGGATGCGTCATGGCCCATTGTGTCAAGGACTCCGTCATTTGCCGGGCGCGTTCTAAATCGGTGTTGACCTGCTTCCTGGCACTGAACACCGTATCCTGTTGCAGAACTGCCGAAAACTCTTGCTGTTTCAGCAAGACGGTTCGGGCCTGTTCAATCACTTGAATCAACTGGGCATCCGTAGGTTCTTCCCGAACGGCTAACTGATTCACGATAGACAACGCATCACGGGCCGCTTGCAACAAGCGTGTTCCCTGCTCGTTCGGATAAGCCTTTAACTGCTGTTCCATTTGAGAAACGGCCGATCGTGCCTGTTGAGTTAAAGACCGACTTTCGGCCAAACGTTCACTCCGTTTTTGGTTGGCGGCCTGCTGTGCAGCTTTTTGTTGTTGACGCAGATTTGTTTCTAACGCGTTTTGCGCATTATTGGTCAACGCCAAAGACAGATCATCAAAATTAGCTTGATATTGTCCTTTGCCTGTCCCGGCCGAAATACCCAGAATAAACGGCGGTAATGTATTGATCGGATTCAGCACAACGGGTATAGAAACATCAAATGTCCGTTTGGGTATATCCCACACAATTTGCATCGGGTTAGCCGTCGTATTGGCCGTTTTCAAGGTCAGATCCATCATACGGACCACACCGCCGGCAACCACAAAATCGCCCCCGATACTCTGTAAAACCGTCTTACCACTGTTCAGCACGCGTTTGAATTCCGGTTCAAAAACTTTAGCCGCCTCCCCGCGTTGTATGGCCCGCGTTACCAAAGGAATCATTTGTTCGGCCGACACACCGATCATTTGACCGCCTAAAATCTGTAAATTTCCTTTCCCGTCCAACGACCGAACAAAATCCGCCGGAGACACACCCCGCGCCGTTAAATCACCGCGTACGGAAACCGAACCGCCGCCAAAAGCAAAATCAGGAAGAACCAAGAAATCCGACCGCAACGGCATATTTTGCACATGAAACGAAACTTGCATATTCGGCGTTGTATTCCAATCCAGTTTACCGGTCATTTGTACGGCTGAAGTTTCCGCCGTTCCGGCCCGGCCCGTCAACTTAACCAAACGGAGTTCTTTATTTTGCAACGTACTGTGTACTTCGGCTTGGCGAATGTTGGTATTCCGATAGAGCAGTTGTCCCGCCGTCAGACGAATATCCCAATTCCAAGTATCTAATGCCTTGAAATCAAAAGGTTTCGGCAAAAAACCATTGACCGGTGAATACACCGAAGGCAGGCCCGAAGCGAACCGTTCCACATCCACCATAGGAGATGCCAAAACCGCCGTTATATTTTTGACCTTGCCATTTTCAAACGTCAGGTCCCCATTCATTTGTTGTAAACCGACACCGCCGGTAAAATCTTTTAATTCAAAATGATCGGTATGACCGGAAAACGTCCCTTTGAATTTGAATGTGCCGTCCAATTGAGCTAACCCTTTGAAATCCGGCGCAACACCGGCCATAAAGGTATGAAAATTCGGATGCGTTATATCAAACGACATATCTTTGAACATGATTCCATTACCTGCCGTGTCAATTTGACCGGACATTTTTACGGCCGCTTCGGAAAAAACGGATTGCATGGCGATTTGCCAAATATTATCGGCACCGGATTTGGCATCCAAGCGCAGTTTACTCGCCCCGGCATTTTGAATCAGCGGCAATCCCGTATTTAATTTCATTTGCTGCATCAATTGCGATAATTTTTTGGACGTTAAAGACAAACGAAAGACATCAATACCGGCTTGCGGACTTCCCAATCCTTTGGCTAACCCAGCCATAGAAATGTTGGCCCCGGCCATATTGGTCAGGTTCAACTGTTCCACACGCAACACATTTTTATTCACATCGGCCTGCACATGTCCCCGCGCAAAAGGGGTACCAAACACAGTTCCGTTACGGATTTCCAACAAAGCCTGAACAGATTGGTTATTCAACCATTCGGCCCGTTCAAAGGCCAAGCGGACCCGTTCCGGTATTGTGCTGATCGCAATTCCGTTTTCAGGAGGTTGCCATCCCGTAAACGTATCCAAATTGATATCCGACAGCGCCAATTTAATTTCGTAGCCACCGTTTTTATCCAACGTACGAACAACCGACCCCGAAATACGCGTATCATCCAAGCGCATTTGTTTGATGGCAGCCCTGACCATGTCGGGGGTCAAACGCATACGACCACTTATTTCGGCGTGCTTCACCGTTGCCCGTTTATCACCGTTGAATGTCCCTTGCGTCAACCAGGTCAATAAAGTCGCCGGTTCTTTGGTTTCGCCGCGAATATCTAAATCCAAAGTCGGTGTTTGTTCAACGATACCCCCTTTACCCATGAATTGAATAACGGTCTCACCGGGCAGTTGAGCTGATGATTTATCCACAGTCAAAAAACCGTTGGCAAACTCACCCGCCAGTTGCACTTTCTTTGCCGCTCCATTCAACATCGGTACGGTTTCAAGCAACAAATCAAACGTGATATCCGGCAACGCTTTCTCGCCCGATAATGATGACCAATTCAAATAGGACAAGTACCCCGCAAACAGATTGCGATCCAATCGGTTAAAGGCAACCGACACCCGATACTTCGGCCGATGATCCGTCAGGCTTTTTTCAATCGTTCCCGTCAAAGCACTGACGGTTTCACCCGTTCCCAACGTGATGGAAAAATCACGAATGCTGTCTGCCATCGGTGCCAGCTCCAAAGTCAAGCTGCCCGATGCGGGAATCCGATCCCGCGACACCAATGCCGGCAATCCCCACGTATCCGTCAAAGCATTAACATCTCCGGTTGAAAAAGAACCGGAAAGTTGCAACCACTTGTCCAACTTGACAGGCGTAAAATCACCCGTTAAAGCCAGATTTAGTCCCATGGTTTGCTCGGTCAAATTCAAGGAAACCGGTACCGCCGTTTCACTTTGCACGCGCCCGCTGGTCATCTGGATATCATATTGCTTGTTCCCCAACGTACCACGACCGGTAAAAGCAAAAGGCCCCCGTACCGTATCAGCCGACAACGTCCCTCCTAAATCGGATAATGTAATATCCGATGCCGTGACCCGATTGACATAATGAATACTGCCGTCTTGTATCACAAGGGTATCAATACGGGTTTGAGGTAATGGCGTACCGTTGTTTCCATCCAATACACTCAATTCGTCAAATTTGAATTGCGGGTCAATCAAGAACGGAAAGGCAAAGTTAGACCGATTATTTTCCAATCGTTCCAATAATAATTGCGGCCGCGTCAATTCAATCCGTTTAATTTCAAACGGCGTTTTCAATAATGAGGCCCAAGAAATAACCACCCGGACCCGTTCAATGGTCAACATATCGGCTTCGGCACTTTTATCTATGTTAGACAAGCGCAAATCGTTCAGGGTAATGGTGGGCATAGGATTCCATTGAATGGAAGTTGCTCCGCCGATTTTCACTTCACGCCCCGTCAATTTTTGCAACGCCGCGATGACTTGCTTCTCGTACGACCCGGGGTTAAACGACATCACCACCAAAGTGGCCACTCCCCCAACCGCCAATACACACAGCAACAAAACCACAAACAGAAACTTTTTCATCTGAAAATCCCCTTTTTTGACTTATTCTTTCGTTATATCACATCTGTGTGAAAATACAAGTCTTTTTTTAATCTTCCAACCAAATTCGCACTTTTTTTATCACTGTCGGATAATCATCAAAGACACTTCCCTGTTCGGACAGCCGGTTCAAAGCCCGTTCTATCTCGCGCCGTGTGGCATTTTCAAAGTCATGTTGCAACCGTGCAATCAAGGCCTCACGCCGTTCATCGGGAGCATCGGATGAATCCTGCTTACGCCGGGCCATAAACTGTTGCGCATCATCAAAAAAACTCATGCATTCCTCCGCCATAAAAAAGGAAAAAAGAGAACAAAAACAGAAACAAACTCTAACCGCCCTACCAACATGGCCAATGATAACAACCACTTGGCCGCCGCGGGCAACGTATCACACGTTTTATCCGGGCCGATCACATGCCCCAGGCCCGGGCCGGTATTGGACAAGGCCGATAAAGTTCCCGAAAAACTGGTTATAAAATCCAAATTCAATACTGACAAAGCCAAGGTACACATTACCGCCGTGCCTAAATACAGGCCGAAAAAGACCAACACACTGATCAACACATCATCACTGATCGCGTGATTCCCGTATCGGGGGATGAAAACACCATGCGGTTGAACCAAATGTTTCAGGCGTACACCGCAGGCACGTACCAAAATGGTATAACGAAACATTTTGATCCCCCCCGATGTGGATCCCGTACATCCGCCGGACAGGAATAAAAACATAAAAAACGCCACAGCAAAAGACCCCCAAAGTTGATAGTCGTAGGCCACAAATCCGGTAGTGGTAATCACGGTAATCACGGAAAAAGCAGACTGGCGTACATAGGTCATCAACTCTATCGGTAAAAAATGCACCGACAACCACCGAACGAAAGTCAATACAATCGTAGCAACCGCCAAAAATTTCAAATAAAAACCAATCTGAGCATCGGCTCGTATCAAACGCCAACGCCTTTGAATCACGTACAGTCCCAGCATCAAAGGCAATCCGGACAGAATCATAAAGACAATCAGAATCCATTCCAAGGTCGGATTCTGATAATAGGCAATAGACGCATCATGCGTGGAAAAGCCACCACTGGATACCGTGGTCAAAGCATGATTCACGGCATCAAAAGTGGTCATGCCCGCCAACTTCAAACAAACGGCACACGCAATCGTCATACCCACAAAGTAGATCATCAGGGCCCGCATATTTTGCACAACGGTTGGTAAATCACGTTCATTTTGTGCCGACGATTCGGTGGTAAAAAACTGCATACCTCCGATGCGCAATGCGGGTAATATAAACAGGGCCACAATAACAATGCCGACACCTCCGAACCATTGCAGTAGAGATCGCCACAACAATAATCCCGGTGCCATGGTGTCCAAGTGCGTCAATACAGTAGCCCCCGTCGTCGTTAATCCGGACATGGCTTCAAACACCGCATTTGTCCAAGAAATGTGATAGGTGGAAATATAAAACGGAACGGCCGCCAATATCGCGAATGTCAACCACACCAATGTCGTGGTTAAAAACATTTCTTTAATACGCAGCGGACTTTTTTCCGATTCGGATAACAAATATATCAACAAACCTGTGGCTACGCACAAGCCCGCCGATACGGCAAACCGATGCGCCGATTCGGTATAACCATAGAAAAAATCAGTCAAAACAGACGGTATCATACTGAAACCACAGATAATACCCATCAACCCGACAATAGAAAAAATCAATTTGAAACGCATGTTCAATCCTTTTTTACACTATATTATTTTTATTTCTTCCAAATTGCAATAAAAAAGTGTATAATGGGTTCCAAAGGATTTGAACATGTATTTTGATGCACATTGTCATTTAATGGAAGATTCGGTGTATACCGCGGCGCAGCAGGCGGGGGTCGGTTATTTTATCGTCAATACGGTACATCCTGCGGAGTGGGAACGGGCCGTTCAATTACAACACCGGATATCCGGTATATCGGTCTGTGCCGGTGTTCATCCGTGGTATTTAAGTGATCTGCCTTCGGATTGGGCATCACAAATGGAACAATTTTTAATCCAACATCCTGATGCGATGATTGGGGAAATCGGCCTGGATAAAACAAAGCCTTTTTTGGATCAACAGATCGCTGTTTTTTTGCGGTGTTTGGAAATAGCCGAACGTTATAACCGTAAGGTCCATATCCATTGTATGAAAGCCTGGGATGAAATGTTGGAATGTTTAGGACAATATCGTTCGGTTCAGCCTTTATTTCACCGCTTTAACGGGGCAGAATTCGTGATTTCAAAACTCCGGTTAAAGAATGCCTTTTTTTCCATTACCGGGGGCCACTACGCTGATTTAATTCCCGAAAACCGCCTGTTGGTAGAAACAGATGCGCCCGATGGCCTGAAATCACCGGAGGCTATCCCGGATTTAGTGGCAAAATTACATCTGAATCCCGAACGCTTGGAACAAAACTTTTGGGAGTTTTTGAATGGCTGATGATCAATTTCAACGGACCCGATTGTTATTAGGGGAAGCCGGATTGAACCGCTTACGTGCCGGCACAGTCGCCATTGTAGGGTGTGGTGCCGTTGGCGGCTTTGCGATTGAAGCCTTGGCCCGTGTCGGGGTCGGACGCTTGATTCTGATTGACGGCGATACCGTTCAGGTCAGCAATATCAACCGGCAACTATGTGCTACCCATCAATCGGTGGGACAACCCAAAACGGAAGTCTTGCGCCAACGAATCGCCGATATTTGTCCCGATACGCAGGTCATCACACAGACCCTTTTTCTGAACGCCGATAATGCCGATGCGTTATTGGCCGCACGTCCGGATTTTGTTATTGATGCGATTGATATGCTTGAAGACAAAGCCGCCTTGATTATGGCTTGCCAAGCCCATAACATTCCCCTGGCTTCTTCTATGGGGGCCGCTTTAAAAACCAATCCGGCGGCTATCCGAACGGCTCTGATGAACCAAACATCTGTCTGTCCGTTGGCGGCGCGCCTGCGGCGGTTATTAAAGGATCGGGGGGCGCGGTTGGACTTTCCCTGCGTGTATTCTGTGGAACACCCGTCTGCGGGACGGGAACCGGGACGGCAAATGGGCAGTTTGATAACAATTACAGGCATGTTCGGGTTGACGTTAGCGAATCTGGCCATTCAATTTTTAACACGGAGCATACATGATAACACCTAACACCATGTTTCCTGTACACCCCCCACACAGTTTCCGAATTCGGTGCATAATGCACCGACAAAATATCTCACTTTACCCGTTGGAGAACATACAATAGCCATGTCTGATTTTTTTGATTTAGAAGAACCCGTTTTGCCTCGGCCCCCTATTTCCGCCGAGACACATAAATGGCCTTTTCTGAACGCCTTGAATCCGGAACAACGTCAAGCCGTTATACATACGGAGGGTCCCGAATTAGTCTTGTCCGGAGCCGGAACGGGAAAAACCCGTGTCTTGACCACGCGCATCGCCTATTTATTGGCGACAGGACGGGCAACACCGTGGCAAATTTTGGCCGTTACTTTTACCAATAAAGCCAGCCGTGAAATGAAAGAAAGATTGGAACAAATGATTGGGCCTGCGGCCCGATCGGTATGGTTAGGAACGTTTCATGCCATCGGTGTCAAAATTGTATCCCGCTATGCCGCCGAATGCGGATTAAAACCGAATTTTATTGTTTTGAACACCGATGATCAAGAACGTGTCTTAAAACAACTGATGATCAATGCCGGTGTGGATATTAAACGCTATACACCCGCAACATTACTGGATATTATCCAACGCTGGAAAGACAGGGCTTTATCCCCGATGGCCATCACACCGGCAGAAGATACCGGCTTTTGCGATGGACGTGCTCGCGGGTTTTATCAACTGTATCAAAATCGGTTGCGGGAATTAAATGCCGTTGATTTCGGAGATTTGCTATTGGAACCCCTGGAATTATTCAAAAAACGTCCGGATATTCTGGCTTTATATCAAAATAAATTCAAGTACCTGTTGGTGGACGAGTATCAAGATACCAACGTGGCACAATATATGATGTTGCGCTTGTTGGCCCAAAAACATCAAAATATTTGTTGTGTCGGTGATGATGATCAATCTATCTACTCCTGGCGGGGGGCCGAAGTTGAAAATATCTTGAAATTTCAGGAAGTTTACCCCAATGCCACAGTCATACGTTTGGAACGCAATTATCGGTCTACCGCCCATATTTTAGGGGCTGCATCGGCCCTGATTGCTCATAATGCCGGGCGATTGGGAAAAACATTGAAAGTGGCCGACACGCGGGATACCGCCGGTGATCGGGTCCACATAAAAGGGTATTGGAACGGATCGCAGGAAGCCCAAGGTGTCGTGGAACAAATTGAGACCGAGCAACGCCGGGGCAAAAAGTTATCACAAATGGCTATTCTGGTCCGTACTTCCGCCCAAACCCGTGCTTTTGAAGAAGAATTGATCAAACAAAGCATCCCTTATAAAATCATCGGCGGTTTCAAGTTTTATGAACGTGAAGAAATCCGTGATGCCGTGGCTTATTTACGAATCATTTTGAATACAGATGATGACTTGGCGTTTACCCGTATTGTCAATAAACCCCGCCGAGGTATCGGGGACAGTACCTTACAGGCCTTGACAGACACGGCCCGTCAACGACACATCAGTTTGTTTGATGCCGTGGCTTGGACCGAATTACGTCCGACCGTCCGCAAAACATTGGACGCTTTAACGGGCCTGATACAAAAACTGCGGGGAAAAATGGATACGCTGGATCCGGAACCATTGGCACGCCAGATTTTAGAAGAATCCGGATACCTGAATATGTGGCGCACCGATAAATCCCCCGAAGCCGAAGGACGGTTGGAAAATATCAAAGAATTGTATAATGTTTTGAACGACTTTGAAAGTATCAAAGACTTTATTGAATATGCCGCTTTGGTTACAGATGCCGATGAGAACACGACGGGAGATCAACTGTTGGTCATGACGCTTCATGCGTCCAAAGGATTAGAGTTTGAGTGTGTTTTCTTGGCCGGTTGGGAAGAAGGCCTGTTCCCCCATCAAAAAGCCTTGGACGAAACGGGGGAATCCGGCTTGGAAGAAGAACGCCGCTTGGCGTATGTCGGCCTGACGCGAGCCAAAGAAAAGGCCTTTGTATCTTTTGCTTCTAACCGGCGGGTGTATGGAAAATGGGAAAATGCACTCCCCAGTCGCTTTTTAGATGAATTGCCCGATGAACACATTCAAAATGATACCGAAGTCAAAATGGGATACGGATATATCCCTAATATAGAAACCGATACACAAACCTTTCATGATTCTTATCATTATGACGCATCACCTTGGGCCACACCGGCAAGACGGGCGAACGGTACACCCCGTCAGATCACGCCTGTTATCACAAAATCCAAACGGATCGGCAAACGCGTTTATCATGAGGCCTTCGGGTATGGTACCGTCCTGCGGGAAACACCCAACGGTTTGGAAGTCAGTTTTGACTCACAGGGAATCAAAAAAGTTCAGGCCCGCTATCTCAACGAAGCCTGAACAAAAAAAATCACCCGAAACGGGTGATTTTTTCATCTAGGTATATTGACGTTCGGCTTGTTTCAAAAAGCGGAAAATTGTCGCCCGATTGTTGAAACGACCAAAATAAATCGGCACGTTATTTAACGCCGTAAACCGTTTGGCGGCCACTTGCTTTTCTGCCGGAGTGGCATTTTGATCCGACAACGTGCCCAAACACGCACAAGCAATCCGCGGCCGTACCGTTTTACGGTTATCCACTTTGCAAATTTCACGGGCACATTGGGCTTGAATCTCTTCATAACCGGCAATAACACGATCACAATCCGCATCCATATTATGCCGCCCTAATTCTTTCTGTGCATAGTGTCGCATTTGACGCACATGTTGAATTTTTGTGTTTTGCAACGCAATCCGATCCAACAAACTTTCAATATAACTTACTTTATCCATTTTTATTTCCTCCTGGTTGATAATACTGTCATTATAAACCACTTTGCGTATTTTGTCAAGTATTTTATTAAAAACGATAAGATAAGCCCGTTAAATCCGGCTTAAACGCATTTTATTCCATTTTTCCTTTGGCTGATTTTAACTGGCCGCAGGCAGCCATAATGTCTTCCCCCCGCGACCGGCGTATCGGAGCAGCAAAATAATGATCTTCCAAAATCTTGGCAAAGCGATGAATGGCATTATGTCCGGACGGTTCAAACGGAGCCCCTTGCCAATAATGGAACGGAATCAGGTTAAATTTGACTTCCAGACCTTTAACCAACTCCATCAGGGCATACGCATGTTCGGGCTGATCGTTGATTCCTTTTAACATAACGTATTCCATGGTAATAAATTGCCGCCGTTCCGAACGTTTTTGATATTCCCGACAGGCTTCCATCAGAACGGCCAAAGGAAATTTGCGATTGACGGGCATAATTTGATTTCGGATTTCATCGGTCGGGGCATGTAAACTCACCGCCAGCTTAACCCCCAAGTCCGCTAATTCGGGAATATGATTGGCCAAACCCGATGTAGAAACCGTAATTTTCCGTTTTGAAATGGAAATGCCGTCTCCATCCATCAAAATGCGTAAAGCCTGTTTCAAATTCTCAAAGTTGGCCAACGGTTCCCCCATACCCATCACGACAATGTTGGACAAATATCGTGTTTCATCAGTCGGTGTCGGCCATTCCCCATAACTGTCCCGCGCCGTCATAAACTGTCCCACAATTTCACCGGGTGTCAGGTTGCGCATCATTTTTTGCGTACCGGTATGACAAAAGCGACACCCTTGGGCACAACCGACTTGCGTAGAAATACAAACGGCCCCCCGATCGGCTTCGGGAATATACACACACTCCACCTGCTTGCCATCGGAAAACTCCATCAACCATTTGCGGGTTTTATCCACCGAATTTTGTTCAGTGATGATTTTAGGGTGGCTGACGGTATAGGCCGCGGCCAAGCGAGCCTGAAACGGTTTAGCCAATGTTGTCATTTTGGTAAAATCCGTTTCGCCTTTATTATAAATCCAATGCCATAATTGCTTGGCCCGAAACGGCTTTTCACCCATAGCGACCATTTCGGCCGTCAGGTCGTCAAACGCTAGACCGACTAATTCTTTCATGGAGTATCCTTTATTCCCGATCACAGGCCTTTTGAATATCGCGATAGGCTTTGGAAAAGCCTTTCAATGAGAAGGTATCCGTTGTCAATGTACCGCGCTTGGATTTACCCCGCAAGATGGCCGTAGATCCTTTTTTCATTTGCTGCACCAATCGCTGATCCGTCTTGGTATCTTTCGTCCAAGCCGTATCCGCATGCGCCGTCAAAGAAATGCCTTTATTCTTATCAACGGTCAGAGTAGGTGAAAAGCCGACCTGATATGTGTATCCGGCCATCACATTCACCACATCATACGTTTTTTCGGACGGATGATGCGTCACGAATAAAAATACATCATCACGTTGTTTATATTTACCGACAGATTTTGTCGGTTCACTGGCCATATAGCACACTTTACCGTTTTGGTCCCGATACAGATAAGCCGTCCAATCCCCATAAGTCCCCAGAATTTCCATATTCTTGTCCGCCGCCATCACCGGAAATGTCATCAGGGCCAAGCAGAGACCTATTCCAAACGTTTTTATGTTCATATATTGCTCCTTTATTCATCAGATTACAGGAAACGTTTTCAAAAATCAAGTGAAAAATAATTTCCTATCCGAAATTTCATAAAAAACATACGAAAAAAGGTTTCCCGCCCTTGAAAAACAATGAATAAATACTTATGTTGAAAGAACAAAGGAGACGATATAATGGATATTGAAAAATTGACAGATCGGGCCAAAGGCTTTGTGCAGTCGGCCCAAAATTTAGCCGTCAGGAACGGGAATCCGTATCTGACACCCCTACACTTGCTGCGCGTCATGCTGGATGACGGGCAAGGTTTGGCCACACAACTCATCACCCAGGCGGGCGGTGATGTCGCGGCCGTGAATGAAAAAGTGCAACAAGGCTTAGAAAAACTCCCCCGTGTCTCGGGCGAGTCGGTTCAGGTTTCGGCCTCTCAGGATTTTCTGCGCGTCATGGACCGGGCCGAGCAAATCGCCCATAAAGCCAAAGACACATATACCACCGTTGAACGAATTTTACAAGCTATCTTGGCCGATAAGACTTATGGTGTGGATGCTCAAAACCTGAATGAAGTCATTAATAACATGCGTCAGGGACGTACCGCCGAATCCCCCAGTGCCGAAGATAACTTTCAAGCTTTGAAACGATATGCGATTGATTTTACCGAACGGGCCCGGCAAGGAAAACTGGATCCCGTGATCGGTCGTGATGAAGAAATTCGTCATACAATCCAAGTTTTATCCCGCCGGACAAAAAACAATCCGATTCTGATCGGGGAACCCGGGGTCGGCAAGACGGCGATTGTGGAAGGCTTGGCCTTGCGGATTATCAACGGAGATGTACCGGAAAGTTTGGCCCATAAACGCCTGATGGCTCTGGATATGGGGGCCTTGATTGCCGGGGCTAAATATCGGGGTGAATTTGAAGAACGCTTAAAGGCGGTCTTACAGGAAGTCTCGGCCGCCAACGGGCAAGTCATTTTATTTATTGATGAAATGCATACCGTTGTCGGTGCCGGGGCCAGTGAAGGCTCTATGGATGCTTCTAACCTGTTAAAACCGGCTTTGGCCCGGGGTGAACTGCATTGTATCGGTGCCACAACCCTGAAAGAATACCAAAAATATATTGAAAAAGATGCGGCATTTGCCCGGCGGTTTCAACCGGTTTACATCAATGAACCGACCGTAGAAGATACGATTTCTATTTTACGGGGTATTAAAGAAAAATATGAAATTCACCACGGGGTGCGAATTTCCGATGCGGCCTTGGTTTCGGCGGCCGTGATGTCCAATCGGTATATTGCTGATCGGTTCTTGCCGGACAAAGCCATTGACTTGGTGGATGAAGCAGCCAGTAAACTGAAAATGGCCTTGGATTCCAAACCGGAAGCTTTGGACGAATTAGATCGCAAATTATTGCAGTTGAAAATTGAACGCGAAGCCTTGAAAAAAGAAAAGGATAAAGCGTCTCAGGAACGTTTGACCGTCATTGAAGCCAAGATTCCGCAAATGGAAAAAGAATCCGCCGATATGTCTGCCAAATGGTTGGCGGCCAAAAACTCGGTCAAAGATGCCAACGCCTTACGGGAAAAGATAGATCATGCCAAAATTGAAATTGAACGCGCCTTTCGGGAGGGCAATTATGACTTGGCCGGTCGTTTGCAATATAAAGATATTCCGGACATGCAGGCGAAACTGGCCGAATTGGATAAATTAAATCAACAACATTCGGCCCCCGAGACCGTTACACCGGACCTGATTGCCGGTGTGGTTTCCAAATGGACCGGTATCCCGGTGGATAAATTGATGAGCTCCGAACGGGAAAAATTATTACATATTGAGACAAAGTTGGCTGAACGCGTGGTGGGACAAGATACCGCCATTACCGCCGTTGCCAATGCGGTTCGCCGGTCACGGGCGGGTTTGAAAGATCCCAATCGGCCGATCGGTTCCTTTCTGTTTTTGGGGCCGACCGGTGTGGGTAAAACCGAATTGGCGAAGGCTTTGGCCGCGTTTTTGTTTGATGAAGAATCCGCCTATATTCGGATTGATATGTCCGAATACATGGAAAAGCATGCCGTGGCCCGTTTAATCGGGGCACCTCCGGGATATGTGGGCTATGATGAAGGCGGCATCTTAACCGAAGCGGTCCGTCGTCGGCCTTATCAAGTCATCTTGTTTGATGAAGTGGAAAAGGCGCACCCCGATGTCTTCAATATCTTGTTGCAGATTTTGGATGACGGTCGCCTGACCGACAGTAAGGGCCGGGTGGTAGATTTCAAAAATACCTTTATCATTTTGACTTCTAACTTGATTGTAGATGAAAAAGATCGGGATATGATGACAAAATTAAAGGCTTTCTTCAAGCCGGAGTTTTTGAATCGTTTAGACGAAATTATCCGTTTTCATGCGCTGCGTCCGGAAGATATCCGCAAAATTGTGGATATACAAGTGGCACGCCTGCAAAAACGCTTGGACGACCACAGAATTAAACTGGCCTTAACGGACAAGGCCAAGGACTGGCTGGCGCAAAACGGCTATGATGCCGAATTCGGTGCCCGTCCCTTAAAACGCTTGATTCAACAAGAGTTGGAAAATCCGCTGGCCATGCGTTTGTTATCGGGTGAGGTGTCCGATGGAACAACGGTTCGCATTGATGCGACCAAAGAGGGCCTGAACATACGCTAGGTCCGGTTCCATCGCCTATTACAAAGCCCTTTGGAAAACCAAAGGGCTTTAAAATTATGGTATTTATTTAACCTTTTTAACAATATCCATTCCGCGACAATAAAAAAATAGCCAAGTAAAATGAATTACTTGGCAAATGGCGGGAGTGAAGGGGCTCGAACCCTCGACCTTCTGCGTGACAGGCAGACGCTCTAACCAGCTGAGCTACACCCCCAAATCAGATGAACCTGTTTATAACAGACTTTTTTCAAAAATGCAAGCATTTTTTTCATTTTTTCGCATTTTTTTATTTCGGAACGGGTGAACCTATAAAATGAAGGTATGCAATAAAAAGCACATGGCAACGGTACTGAGCACCACGACATTGATTACAACCGAATCACGCATGATCAAAACAATCCGTTCCCCAATAGCCGACAAAGATAGTTTTTCTACAAAAATCCACAACAACGCATGAAATCCCAGGACAAATAAAAAGGACATAAAATAAACCATTTTCTCGGTCAACAAAGCCGCCAACGGCGTTTTATCCGATTGTACGGAAAAAAGCCACAAGCCGAAAGCAATACCAACCAAAATGATAAAGCGAAACGTTATAAATGATTTTACCATATTTTTCAAAGCCATAGTCAGTCCTTTTTCTGTGTTATCTCCGGCGGCCGCCGCTGCGCCGCGATTTTTTCTTTCGCTGTTTTTCGGCCGGTTTAGAGGGTTTCTCGCCCGTCTGGGCCGCCACAGCAGTCGGATTTAAGGGCGATTCCACTTTACCGATAACGGTCGTTTGAATTTCAATCATTTTTTTACGGGCCTGTTCAATTTCAGACAGCGTTAAATCTTTAGCCAGTTGTTTTTGCCCTTCTATCGCCACATCCAAACCCTGATTAGCCGACAAAGTCATCCACGCGTACGCCGTGATGATATTGCGCGGAAGCCCTTCCCCATTGGCATACATCGCCCCCAACACATATTGAGACGGGGCATAACCGCGGGACGCTGCATAAGTATAATACTTGACCGCTATATCCAGATTTTTATCGTCATCGCGTCCTGTTTGCTCCATAAAAGCCAACGAATGGAATGACCCTATATCTCCGGCGGCGGCCGATTGTAAATATGACTTACGGGATTTAGCCCGAGAATCCGGGGTGTCTTGATATTGATAAATATCGCCTAAATACCGTCCGACAATCGGTTTATTCACAATATTCACACGTTCCAAATAACCAATTGCCCGGGGAACATCACGATCTATCCCGTCCCCCAGATAATACATGACCCCCAAGTTCAATAACGCATCATCGTCATCACTTTCTGCGGCGGCTTCATATAACTTGGTGGCCATAATTTTATCTTTCGGAACGATTCGCCCTTCGGAATACAGATACCCCAATAAAGCTTGTGCTTTCTCGTACTCTTGATCCGTTGATTTTTTCAGATAGGAAAGCCCCGCTTGATCATCACGCCCCACACCGAATCCGTTAAAATACATGTACGCCACATAATACTGCGCCCGGCGATCACCTTGATCCGCCAACGGTTTGAACTCGGAAAAAGCTTGAGAATATTGTTGCTTGTCAAAATATCCGATACCTTCCGTCCAACCGGCCGCCACAGGTAGCGTCAACCCCAATGTCAGCAAAAAAGCAATTTTTTTCATAGGCTTATATCCTTTATTTATCCCAATCCCATTGATGCGGACAGACTTACGCCCTTTCCGTTTGGATTCAAACTAGCATACTTTTTTCCGAAAGGCAATAGTAAAATATCACTCTTGCACAAAAACCGACTTCGGTTCGCCGCACAAAGGGCATACCCAATCTTCGGGTAAATCTTCAAAGGGGACATCG
This sequence comes from uncultured Alphaproteobacteria bacterium, assembly GCA_934202735.1. Lineage (GTDB taxonomy): Bacteria > Pseudomonadota > Alphaproteobacteria > CAAHEQ01 > UBA3637 > CALXZG01. The sequence continues at coordinate 56,272 of CAKPYH010000004.1, forward strand.
CCATCGTACACATAGCCGCATACGGTGCAAACCCATTTTTTGTTTGTCGTTTGTTCCATCATTTTATTCTCCTTTTTTTGTTGTTGATAATCGGCATAGATCAAGGGTACTGCCGTACGATTCGATCCCATTTGCGCCTGCACGACACGGCATAAAAAGATATGGTGATGTTCGGTTTCTATTGCCTTTAAGACCGTTAAAAACAAAGTAGCCACCGAATCATTCAAAACCGGCAATCCGGATACCAAATGATAACTGTCCGGCACCCACTTATCCGCCGTACGGGAGGACATTGTTCCAAAGCGCGTAATCACTTCATTCGGTACATTTTGGGCCAGAACGGATAACGTCAGTTCACGCGTTTTCAACACATTTTGACAGGTATACGATTCTTTGGATAAAGAAACCAAGACCTGAGGAGGCGCTACTTCCGTTACCATCACGGAATCCACACAACTGCCGATCAAACGACCGGCGGTATCTATGGCCCCCGTGATATAGACACCGTGTGAAATTTTGAAGAGTGCTTGCACATCCATATCCCATTCCCCTTTCCTGTATAAGATAATTCAATTTTTATCTAAAGACAACTTTTTTTTGTTGCAAATGTCAAAAAACTGTTTATACTCTACCTATTCAACAAAGGAAATAAAATGAAAAAATATAAAATGATAACTGTCTTCTGTGGTGCAGCGGCATCTATTTCTTCCATTCATCATGCCCCTATGCGCCGGACAGGTGAATTGTTGGCCGAACACGGGGCAACATTGGTCTTCGGTATCGGTGATGAGGGCTTGATGGGCAGTATGTTTCAAGGCGTTCGCAATAAAAACGGTACGGTCGTTGGCATTACAACCATGAAATTATTGGAATTGCAATGCAAAGATCCCGGCGTTTTCAAATTGGGTGAAATTAAAATTGTTCCCGATTTATCACATCGTAAAAAAGATATGTTTCAAATGGGCGAAGCTGTTTTAGTCGGTCCCGGCGGTTGGGGAACCATTGATGAATTTTCCGAGTTCGCCGTTTTAATCCAAACAGGTGAAGTTCAAAAAAAACCGTTGATTTTCTTGAACTACAATGGCTTTTGGGAACCGTTCCGCGAACTGATGTTAAACATGTTGCAAGAAGGTACCCTGAACCAAAGCAAGGTGGATTTTGTAGACTTTGTGGATTCACCGGATGAGATTTTTGAGACCCTGGAAAAGGTCCAAAATCGTTTGGATGCTAACGCACAGAATAAATAGGCACGTTTTATTCGGTAATTGTCAGGTGAAGTTTATCCCCGATGTGAATGCCGTATTTTTGCACGGTTCCGGCCGGAACTTCCATGGCACCGGCTACCGCGCCGCGTGAAGCATGTGATATCAACGTCATCGGTTGCGCATTTTCGGAAATATCGGTAATGTTGCCTTTCTCATCAAAGAAAAGTAAATCCAACGGTATGAATGTATTTTTCATCCACAAGGCCATCGGGGCCGGGTTCTCGTTCAAAAAGACCATACCTGTTTTATCCGGTATATGTGTCCGAAACATTAAGCCTTGCTCTTTTTCATCGGGGGTTATGGCGTATTCTACCTGAAACGAGACAGGCCCCTTTTGAGTTTGAATAACCGTACTGCCGGTTTCAAAGGCCGTCTGTTCCGGTTTCACAAATGACAAGTCATCCGGGATTGTATCCCCCAATTCAAACATCATTTGTTCCAGTTTTGCGGTATAACGAGGGTCTTCGGGCTTGTAATTTCCCAACCACTTCAAAACCCGTTCTCCGGTATCACGATACCCTTTGGCCCGTAAACCGGCCCGAGATACCCGCCAATCACCCAAGGGCGGCATACCGTTCATTTCCCGCACATAAGCATCCACAGCCTCCCCCCAGGTCTTATACAAGACCGGTTCATAATGCCGGGCATCTTTCCAAGCGTATAAATCAAAGGGAGAATCCAAATGTTCTTTCCCGAAGTTCGTTCGTAAGGCCGCCTGAGCAACGGCAACCATGGGGGGGACCATATCCACTTTATCCATCAGGTCATTGAGTTGTGCCATACGCGACCGCTTGGCCCCCGAATCATATTTGACCACCAAAGAATCAAAAAAATCAGTTTCCGGTTGTGTCCATATATCACCTTGTTGCATTTTTTGGCGCAACAAGTACAGGATGGCCCGTTCCTTTAACGTTTGTTCATTTTCGCGCAGAATCCAGGCCGACACAACCCGAGCAAACAAGGTTCTGTCCCCTTGATCGGCAAAATCCGCCGGCAATTTTTCTACAAAGACACGCGGGACACGGGTCTGCGTTGCCGATTCAAATAACTGCCGCAATTCGGCCGTTGTTTTGGGAGCTACGAAAACACCGGGGACAGGTTGAACGGCACGTTCCATTAAAAAAGCAATGCCTTGTGTTTGAGGGGATACCTCCGCAATCGGCTGTCCGTCCGTTTGTGGTACCGGTAAAACCGTCGGCCGATATATCCAGGCATATAATCCCCCGACTCCAATCAATAAAACACCCAAGCCTAACAACCATTTTGTATGTTTCATGTTTTTTCTCCTTTTTACGATAATCGCCTATGCATCACAAGGCGTTTCAGGTCATCTGCCGGCATACCACCACTTAACATAAGGCCCGTCAAAAACAGAATCAACCCCGCACCGATCAATATCGCCAATACCCCCCCCGAAATCATCACGCCGGCCTGCATCCACTGGGGCCAATATGCGCACAAACCGGCCTGCATACTCCACAGAATGATCCCCATAAACGCCCCGGCCGATACGATTCGCGGCAACCGAAAGCGGGCCACCCGATCCAATCGGAAATCGCCGTGTCGGGCCAAGCGCACAATATACTGACCGGCGTTAAACCAGACACTAATACTGGTAGCCAACGCAATACCGACATATCCCCAAAACTGCATAAAGATAACGGCCAAGATTGCATTTAAGATCACGCCGACTACCGCAATTTTAACCGGCGTAACGGTATCACCGCGTGCATAAAAGAAAGGGGCTACCGTTTTCGTCATCATATAGGCCGGCAGACCGCAGGCAAAAACAACCAAGGCGCGGGCCGTATGTTCGGCATCTGTAGCGGTAAAGGCTCCATGCTCAAACAATATCCGGACAATCGGCATCGCCAGCAAAATCAGGCCCACCATAGATGATACCGATAATGCTACCGAGACTTCCAATCCTCGGTTCATTTGAATGTTGGCCTGTGCCGCATCTCCGGCTTTGATATGGCGCGATAAAACCGGCAGTAAAACGGTTCCGATAGCGACCCCTATCACACCGATGGGCAGTTGGAACAAGTGATTAGCGTAATTAAGCCACGACATAGCCCCCTGCCCCACAAATGACACAAGCAGTGTGTCCAAAAACAGGTTGATTTGATAAACACCCGATCCGAATACGCCCGGAGCCATTTTCTTTAATAAGACTTTTACGTCCGGTGTCAAGCGAAACAACGCTTTCACGGGACCTATCAAACCAAATGTCAGGCCATTCTTCCAAATGTGCCAGGCCAAAAAACAAAACTCTATCACACCGGCCACCAAGACCCCCCAAGCCAGCGCATACGCCGGAGCATCAGGCCCCGATATAAACGGCGTGAGAAATAACAAAAAACACACCATCACAATATTCAAAAGCGTGGGCGTAAAGGCTGCAGCCCAAAATTTACCTACCGAATTGAGCATCCCCGAAAACAGCGACACCAAAGAAACCATCAATAAAAACGGAAAAGTAATCCGACTCAGTGTTGTGGTCAAAGCTATTTTCCCCGGGACGCTGTCAAACCCGTGCGCCAAAATAAACATCAAATTCGGCATCAGGATTTCCATGACAATCGTGAAAAGCAATAGCACATAAAACAGAAAGCCGAAGACTGAACGAGCAAAAACCAAAGCTTGCGCTTTATTTTTCTGTTGCAACTTTTCGGAAAATAAAGGGACAAAGGCAACGTTCAATGTCCCTTCCGCAAACAAACTGCGAAACAGGTTGGGAAAGCGCAAGGCAACAAAAAAAGCGTCCGCCATCATACTCGCCCCTAAAAAACGAGCAATTAAAATTTCACGAATAAAACCGACGACACGACTAATCGCCGTACAACCGCCAACGGTGGCTATGGAAGAATGCAATGACATGTTTTTCCTTATACGATAAAATGTTCACTGTTGCAAGAATTATTTTGATTTATCGTTACAATAACAAAACAGATATCTGCTGTGTCATTTCCGATCTCTGTCTCTTGGCATTCCCGGTTTTTCATTTTTGTCATTCCCATGAAAATGGGAATCCAGGATAAAAGAAGACTTTATGTCCCCTGGATCTCCGGGTCAAGCCCGAAGATGACAATATAAAAAACGCCCGGAAGATGACAAAGTGGAAGAAACTCCGGCGGGTCCGAAGATGACAGGGGAAAGAGAAAATGCCACCCGGGGGTTGATTTTTGCAACAGCGAAAAATCACAACAAACTAACCCGTTCAAATCATTAAATCTTTTATATGGTGTAGGGTTGCGGGGAATCCATGGTTTTTTGCAACACTTATTTTTAACTTTTTTACAGGGCCGGTGATTATATGAATGGTCATGCCATCCGGCAAGAGTACTTGGAAGCCGCTTTGAATTGGATTAGCGCAGGACAAATTGAACAATATATGGCCGTTCATCAACATAATCACAATGCTATTGAATTATGGAATTATTTTCAATCGGTCATCGGTTGGGTTCAAAACCTGTTTCCCAACTATAGAAAAGAAATGAAAGGATTACCATGGGGGATCTTTTATAACGCCTTTCATAATCATGACTACGATCCCAAACAATTAGAAGAACGCGTGTCAGAGTTGATGAAAGACGAGTATGATGAAATTACGGCTAAAAAAGGAATCTATGAATATGTATTGGGTGGTAATGAACGGTGCTTGCAAATTCGGGCTTTTAAGGACAGAGAAAAACGGGCAGCGTATGAACACCAAAAAGGGATCTGCCCCAAATGTCAGAAACATTTTGAAATAAATGAAATGGAAGCCGACCACATTATACCGTGGAGCCAAGGTGGCCATACAACCCAAGATAATTGCCAAATGCTATGTAAAAATTGTAATCGGATTAAAAGTAATGTATGAATGCATTTTGTCTTATGATCAAGATACATCCCCGCATTCACTTTCTCACCGAAACGTTCAAGAAATAATCCCGTTCAAGGAAAACAACTTGTTGTTGGAACATCACCCTGATTTAATGATTTTTTAATGGTGGGTGCGACAGGGATTGAACCTGTGACCCCTACCGTGTGAAGGTAATGCTCTCCCGCTGAGCTACGCACCCAAGTTCAATACGGGGCATTATAGAATATCCTTTTTCGGAAGTCAAGTAAAAAAGCGACAAAATAATAAAAAAATTTCTACATTTCAAAAAATAGTATGGGGATATACACGGAAATGATAAAACAGAGAGTGTTCTCAACATTCTTTCGCGTCTTCTTTGACGGGCGTTTATATCTTTTGTCATCTTCAGGCTCTGCCGGGTATTCACGCTTCCCTGTCATCTTTGGGTAGTTTTTAGCATTGTCATCTTCGGGCTTGACCCGGGTACCCCCCTTATTGTCATCTTCGGGCTTGACCCGGAGATCCAGGGAATATAAAGGACTTCTTTTGTCCTGGATTATGCGCTGCGCTTACCCGCTCACTGCGTTCGGGGCCGCCTGTCGGCGTTGCCTTCGGCCCCCGCTTCCGCGGGACTGCGCAAATAAAAAGTTGCCGGTGGCAAGTTTTTGTGCGCCAAGCAATGAACCTTATTGAAAACAAGGACAACCCTTTGTCCGTTGTTTGAAATTAGGTGGAATTGAACAAGGTAATAGCAAAAAACCGGGAATGAGAAAACTAAAACAAATCCGATACAAGCAAATCGCAAGACACGATTATTGGCGGCCCGTAGAACCGAACCCGCCGGCTCCGCGATCCGTGTTCGGATTGACCACTGCCACCGTTTCCAAATCCGCCAACAGAATCGGGCAAACAACCGCTTGGGCAATTCTATCCCCCGGGTTGATCACAAAATCCGTATTTCCCAGGTTGATGATATTTGTTTTTAATTCGCCGCGATACCCGAAATCCACTGTACCGGGTGTATTGACCACAGAAATACCGTACCGTGCCGCCAAACCCGAACGCGGACGGACTTGAATTTCATACCCGAACTCGGGTCCCAAAGGGAAAGGACCGACCAACTCCATTTTAACACCATTGGGTATCAAAGCGTGTTCCCCCGGATGCAAAATGACCGGTTCGGCCACTGCTGCCCGCAAATCAAACCCCGAGTCACCGGCGTGTTTATAGCCCAAACGATCCCAAGTCGGCGCATAATGTTCCAAATATTCAATCAATAACCGCATCTTTTATTCTCCTTGAAGCGCACTATACCATGGTTTTAGGTCTCGTGCAACAAAAAAAGAAGCCCCGACAGATAAAAAAGAGTTGATTTTTGTCTAAAAATGGTTATAGTATAGGGTATTCTTTAACGAAAGGAAAAATATGTTTATTTCACAAGCATTGGCTCAAACGGCCGCAGCGGCGGCTTCAACAACAGGAACAGGTTCTTTTTCAGGTATGATGATGCAACTGCTTTTGATTGTGGCGATTGTGTATTTTATTTTAATTCGTCCGCAACAAAAGCGTATTAAAAAGCACGAAGCCGAATTAAATGCCATCATTAAAGGCACCACCGTTGTTGTGGCGGGCCTGATCGGCCGTGTCGTCAAGGTCACAGACGATAAAACTTTAAAAGTAGATTTCGGCAACGGTATGGAGGTGAAAGTCTTGCGGGCGTATGTGTCTCAAGTGGTCTTTGAAAGCCAACCGGAAACCCGTAAAAAATAACGAAAGGGAATAAAATGTTCGGATATTCAAAAATTAAGATCGGCGTTATTTGCGCCATTGTGGCTTTGGGCATCTTTTTTGCATTGCCAAACCTTTTGCCAAAAAGTATGTATCAGCAACTGCCTAAATCGGTGCAGGCCTGGTATCACCCTGTCACATTGGGGTTGGACTTGCAGGGGGGATCTTACCTGTTAATGGAAGTGGATACGACCAGTTTAGTGCGTGAAAAACTGGAATCTTTGGCCAATGTGGTGCGTCCGTCTCTGCGTGAAAATCGTATCTATGCCAAAGTGGCCGTGCAAGAGGATACGTTGCAGGTCAAACTTGTCAATGCGGCTCAAATCTCGGCTGCCCGGGATTTGGTACGCAAGCAGGATAATGTGCCCTTGAACATTGAAGCCGATGGCACAACCTTAAAGGTATCTTACACCACACAAGCGTTGGAAAAAATGAAAACACAAGCGGTGGAACAATCCATGGATATTGTACGGCGGCGGATTGACGAACTGGGCACAAAAGAACCGCAGATTCAACGCCAAGGGACCGATCGGATTGTTATTCAGTTGCCCGGTGTGCAAGATCCTTCTGAAATTAAAGCCTTGATGGGGAAAACGGCCAAAATGTCGTTCCACCTGGTGGATGAAGAAACTTCACCGCAAGCGGCCCAAATGGGAAAATTATCACCCGATTCTATGCTGATGACGGGGGACGAAACCGGTTATGTTGTCTTGAAACGGTCGGTCATTGTCGGGGGCGAAAACTTGGAAGATGCACGGGCCAGCTATGATGAAAACGGCGTTCCCGTTGTGTCATTCAGTTTTAAATCCTTGGGGGCAAAACAATTTGCACATGCCACCAGTGAAAATGTCGGTCGTCGTTTGGCGATTGTTTTGGACGGCAAAGTAATCAGTGCGCCGGTGATCAATACGCCGATTACGGGTGGCAAAGGCATCATTACCGGCAATTTCACTGTACAATCGGCCAATGATTTGGCGTTATTATTACGTTCCGGGGCCTTGCCGGCTCCCTTGTTGGTGGCCGAAGAACGTGTGGTCGGTCCCGGACTGGGCGAAGATTCAATCAAAGCCGGTACCACGGCTTGTTGGATCGGTTTAATTGCCGTCTTTACCTTTATGATTATCGTCTATGGCTTTTTCGGTATTGTGGCAGATTTGACTTTGGCGGTCAACGGATTCCTGTTGTTGGCTTTATTAAGCCTGATGGGGGCCACGTTAACCTTGCCCGGCCTGGCAGGGATTGCCTTGACAATCGGTATGGCGGTAGATGCCAACATTTTAATTCTGGAACGGATGAAAGAAGAAATGATGCATGGAATTACCGTCCCGAATGAAGTGTTGAAACGCGGATTTGCCGGTTCATTCTCGGCCATTTTGGATGGTCAGTTGACAACCTTATTTGCGGCTGTCTTTTTGTTTGCATTGGGAACCGGACCGGTTCGCGGCTTTGGGGTCACATTGGGATTAGGCCTGGCAACCAGTTTATTTGCCGCTATTTTTGTGAACAAAGTCATTTTGATTGCCTGGATGGCCATGAAAAAACCAACCAAAATTGATTTGTAAAGGAAGAAAAGATAATGTCTAAATTATTCAAAAAAAGAGAATTAAAAATTGACTTCATGCGTCAACGAGTGTTCGGGTATATTTTATCGGCCATCCTGTTGGTGGTCTCGGTGTTTTCTTTAAGTACGCGGGGATTAAATTACGGGATTGACTTTGAAGGTGGTATTTTAATTGAAGCCTCGGCCGATCGCGTGATTGATTTGGAAGATACGCGGGCTAAATTATCATTCTTGCGTGATTTATCCATTCAAACCGCCGGAACGGAAGGCACAACCATTTTAATTCAAGCTCAACCCGAAGCCGATGAAAATCCCAACAAATTGGTTGAGAAAATCAAAACCACTCTGGGATCCGGCTTTCAGTACAGTCAGGTAGAAGTGGTCGGCCCCACAGTCGGTGATGAACTAAAAACCAAAAGTTTGTGGGCATCCGTGTTGGCTTTATTGGCCATCAGTATTTATATCTGGTTTCGCTTTGAATGGCCGTTTGCTATCGGTTGCTTGGTATCCCTGGCTCACGACTTGATTATTGTTGCGGGGGCTTTTTCACTCTTTCAATGGGAATTTGATATGATTGTTGTGGCGGGTCTGCTGTCTTTGGCCGGGTATGATTGTAATGATTCAATCGTTACATACGATCGGGTTCGCGAAAACTTGAAAAAGTTCCGTAAAGATACAACCGATTCCATTTTGAATCGCAGTATCAACGAAACACTTTCCCGCACACTGTTGACCAGTTTAACAACCTTGTTTGTCGTATTGGTCTTGTTGTTCGTGGGTGGCGAGACATTACGCGGATTTTCGTTAACAATGGTTTTGGGTACCATTTTCGGGACGTATTCGTCCATTTATGTGGCCGTTCCTTTGTTGCGATATTTTGATATTCGCACTGTAGGCGAAACAACGCCGCCCAAAGCAGAGTAAGGCTTACCGATTAGGACCGCTTCGGCGGTCCTTTTTGTTGGCACATATCAAGATCAAGGACAAGCCTTTTTTTGATGTTTGATAAAATCACCATGATATACACACGAAAAAATCGTGTACACCACGGCAGAATGAAGTACCGTTCAAGTTTTGGAACCGGCCGTTTAATCCTTTTTCAACGACAAAAGCCGTTGCACATCATCGGGGTATCGTTTTTGGGTTTCCGGAACGCTGAAATGTTTGACCAACAAAATCGGTGTTTCCAGATTCATGTCCGGATAATGAGCCTGCATTTGTTTCAGCCCTATTTCCGCATTCGGTGTATGTGCATCAAACCCGTCTGTTTCCAAAGCTTTCTTTAACGGCAGATAATACACGCCTGTCACATAGACCACTGCCCGCCATTGTTCTTTCGGGCAGTCTTTATAAACCAGAAATCCTTTATGGATAAACCCCTCGTTAAACCGAAATGTAGAAGTTTTTTCTCCGTTCAACAAACCCGGCCAACGCCTTTCCACCAAATGCAGCCATTGTTGCGTTGGGGATAGAGCCTGTTCCACAAAACCCTTTATAACTTCTGCTGTTTCTTTTGGCGTTTGGTGGTCGTTATTAATAATAAAGTCGGCATAGGGACGGTTTTGATAGCCCTCTTCGTACATTTCACGGATGCGATTTTTCTCCCAGTCATTCAGCACACGCGTACCACGATTTTTCAAGCATTCTGCCAAACTGGGGGCCAAGGTTATGTTCAGAAAATGCGTCTGATTATCTTCCAACGCTTTCCAGTCTTGATAGGTATTGTCTGCAATCGGAGAAGCAAAAATCACTGTTTCAAATTCATGAGATTTTTTCAATTCCTGTAATTTAGCATTTAAGCGTTTATGACGTTCCCGCCACCCTTGTTGCAGGGACAACCCCCGTTTTTCCTGCTCCGCTTCACTCATCAGATCATCTACTTCAATAAAAGTAGCACGAGAAAGCATATTCACCAAAATCTTAGACACCGTAGATTTTCCCGCATTTATGGGCCCATTGATGTTCAGTATCAGCATTCTCGTTCCTTTTTCCATTCGGATTTGAGTTTGCTCCAGATATTGGTATCACGCAAGCAATTATGGTACTTATCCCAAATATCCTGACGCATGACGCCTTCCAAAACATAACCACAGCGTTCAGCCACGTGAGCAGAGCGCACATTCAAAGTATCGTTTCTGATGATGATACGGTTGATTCCATTTTTAAAGGCCTCACTTTCCAACGCACGCACAGCCTCTTGCATATAACCATGACCAACTGCATCATCGGAGAGCCAAAATCCAATTTCTGCGGATTGATTTTTTTCGTGTACATGAATTAAGTCCACAACCCCCAAAGGCAGATTTGTTTCTTTTTGATAGAGGATATAGGCAAAACCACATCCTTCTTCCCAGTTTTTTTGACAAGAACCAACCAAAAATCCTGTAAATTCATCCTCCACAGAGTTCGTTTTATCCACCCAGGGGAGCCATTCGCGTAAAGTATTTCTGGATTTATCCACAATCGCGTAAAGTTCCTCAGCCAACTTAAAGGTCGGTTTCATAGGGTGCTTTAAAATAATCCGTTCTGATTCAATTTGTTCTGGTAATTGCATTTGTTATCCTTTCGTTTTTAAGAATTTTGCCATTTCATGATACAGGGTAAGGGATTTTTCCCAAAATTCAGCAACCTCTTTGGAATCAGAAGCGCCTCTGGTTTTTGTAAAGCCCTCCAAAATCATCACCTTATCAATGCTACTACCAACCCCATCAGATTTTTCGGCAATCCTCGTTTTCTGTTCGTGAACAAAGCATTTTATGAATCCATCTGGGGTAGCAAAGGCCAAACATTCCCGAATAATCATAGAACGGTCTTTGATGTCTTTCATCAAGCGTAATAAATTCTCATCCGAAAGTGTTTGGTTAATGTATTTGATAAAAGGTCCGGGGAAACCGCCTAGCGCAGAAATGTAGTATCCCACATCAGATTTAATCACAGGTGTATTCAGTTTTTGAGCAGCATATTGGGCCGAATAAGTCGCAACCTCTGTCACATCCAAAGATTGAATCTCGGGTGTTTCTATTTTGGCTTGAGCCAGTTCCAAACCATATTGTGTAAAGATATCCCTGCCGATTTCCCATTTTCCCATATTTCCTGTGACAAATGTGATTTTCATATAACCTCCTTAAAACTGATTCTTTTCTAATTTTTCCTTATACCACTTGGCAAAATCATCTAGGGCATGTCCCCAAAATTGTGCCTCATATTCATGGTTGATGGCACGTAATTCGCTGAGTGTCTTTTCTTCCCCATCAGGAATATAAAACTTGTCATGCCAACGTCCTTTCTCTCCTTTGGCTTCATAAGAAATGCGCCCTGTACTTCCCCCTGTAAACAAGATAGGTTCTTGTCCTGGCTCACAATAGGCAAAACAATGTTCCAATTTAGCATGCCTATTTGGGATATCTTTCATCATATCTAAGAACTTTTCTGTTCCTATTTGCTTGTCAAAATATGCATTATAAGGTCCTGGCAAACCGCCCAATGCTTCGATATAAAGTCCTGAATCGGATTTTAAAACAGGAACCCCCAGTTTTTCAGCCCCATATTTAGCACTAAATTTGGCAACTTCTCCACATGTTTCAGCTTGAATTTCTAACACTTTAAAATCTGGATTCATGATTTTTAAATTAAAATTATATTTTTTTATCAGAAAATCATTGGCTTCTGCCACTTTATGTGGATTGGTTGTTAGATAAATGAGCTTATTTTTCATTGAATATATCCTCATAAAAAGAAATCCCATCATTGATTTTACTCACAGCTTCCTTTAAATAAGGGCAAGTATGTTCTGGTGTATTATCCCATTCATGCCATTTCAAACATTCGCATTTATGGGGTTCTCTATTTTCAATTTCACCCGACCAATGGCAACATTCAAAGTAAAACTGCAAGTATTCTTCACCTTTATTGCTGTGGCAAATGGTCTTTAATGTCAAATCCTCTGGGCGAATATCAATACCAACTTCTTCTTTGGCTTCACGAATAGCAGCCGAAACAATTTGTTCATGACCATCTAAATGGCCACCCACGAATCCCCAATATCCGCTGAATGAGCTATTTTTTCTACGCTGCAACAAAACTTTATTGTTTTGGCGCAACATAATGAAAATCCCAACGGGCACTTTAAATCTTTCCGGTTCTAGCATGTTCTCTCCAGTCTCTACCATACAGGATTATACATTGAAAAGCAATAAAATGTTTGTTATTTTATGGAATCAAATTGAATCACTTGGAAGCCATACTTATCAATATCATCTCGCGACCAATACGTACAATCCTTTGTTTTCATAATGTAAGACACGTTGACTTCAAGCTTTCTCCCCGTTTCTTTTTTGGTATTATCATCTATTTCAACCAAAACAAGTGTGTCCCCTTTATTGATTTCAAAATCAGCCAGCCTTAACTCTGTTTTCTTTTCACCGGAAAGTACTTTTTTAAAGTATTCGGATAAAATCTTTTTTTGAACTTGTGCCATATTTTACCTCCACGCAGACGTATGATATAAAAAAATCCGTCTCTTGTCAATTTAATAACAGATCATTTTCGGTGATTTCAACGAATCCGCACAAATAATTGAGAGTGTTCACACACCGGCGCAACTCCTTCTTCGCACTTATCGGGTAAAATGTCACGGTTTGCCGTTTCAGAAAACCATCATTTTTTATTCCGTTAAATTCTTTTTGCGCACAATCCATTTTTCCAACTCTATCACGGCCGTAAGCACCACGCCACAGGCCAGCGATATACCCCATGCTTTTGCCGACAGCGGCACCGTTTTGAAAAACGTACCAAATACAGGCATATAGGTAAAAAAGATTTGCAAAATCACCATCGCCATTGCACCAAAGACCATATACTTGTTTCCTTGAAAACCCGTTGTAAAAACAGACTTATCCCAAGATCTGCACGAGAACATCAAGAAGATCCCCATCATTACAATCGCATTGACAACAACGGTACGGCCTTTTTCAACAAAGGCATGTTGATCGGCAATAATCTCATACGCGACAAAGCTTAAAACCGTCATTAAAATCGTCACAGTCAACATTCGGATAAAGACGTTGCGCGACACAATGGGTGCACCCGCCGGACGGGGTTTACGGGCCATAATCCCTTTTTCAACAGGCTCAAACGAGAACATCACGCCCAACAAAATAGTTGTCACCATATTGATCCACAAAATCTGCACCGGGGAAATCGGACTTGTCAGCCCCAAAAAAATCGCAGTCATCACGATAAACGCTTCGGCGAAGCTGATCGGTAATGTCCATAAAATGAACTTAATCAGGTTATCAAACACACATCGTCCCTCTTCAACCGCCGCTTCAATCGTGGCAAAGTTGTCATCAAGCAAAACAATGTCTGCCGCCTCTTTCGCAACATCTGTACCATTTTGCCCCATCGCAATACCGATGTTGGCTTGTTTCAGCGCAGGCGCATCATTCACACCGTCTCCCGTCATTGCAACAATGTTTTTATTCTTTTGCAGGGCCTTGACCAAACGGAGTTTATCTTCGGGCGTAACGCGTGCAAATACATCTATAAGTGGCGCTTGTTTTTTCAACTCGGCATCAGACAACGCACTGATTTGCGTTCCGTTCATAATCATGGGTTCAACCGCCGCGCCTTTGCCGTGCAGATCCATTTGTGCGGCAATCGCTTTGGCCGTCACCACATGATCACCCGTAATCATCTTGACTTGAATGCCCGCCGCGTGGCATGCTTTAATTGCCTTAATCGCAGCCGCCCGGGGCGGATCAATCATCGCTTGCAAACCCACAAAAATCAGGCCTGAATGCACATCTTGATGATTCAGTTTTTGGGACGCAAAATCCGGTTTTATCGCAAAGCCCAACACGCGCAAACCTTGTGATGCCAGGCACTCCATTTTTTGCAAGATTTGGGCTTTATCTAATGCACACAAACGGCCGGTTTCGTCCATTTGATAAGCGCAGTACGGCAAAATTGCCTCGGTCGCGCCCTTCATATAAATCGTTTTATCCGCACCCAAAACAGCCATATATTGATATGCCGCTTCAAACGGGATAGCATCCACGCAAGACACTTTTGCACGCAAAGCATTAACAGAAAGGCCATGCTTTTCGGCCGCTACCAACAACGCGATTTCAGTCGGATCTCCCTCTACCGACACACGCGCAGACGTGTTTTTCAAGCACGCATCATTACACAAAACACCTGTTTTTAAAACCAGATCTAATGCTTTGTCTTTTGTATTGGGTTCAAACGCGCCTTTGATTTGATAACCCGTCCCGGAAACAGCAAAATCGCCGTGCATCGTCACCACGCGTTGCACCGTCATTTTGTTCTCCGTCAAGGTACCTGTTTTGTCCGAGCAAATAATAGAGGTACTACCCAATGTTTCCACCGCAGGCAACTTGCGCACAATGGCTTTTCGTTTGCTCATACGCCCTACACCGATCGCCAAAATAATCGTCAAAGCGGCCGGCAACCCTTCGGGAATAGCCGCAACGGCCATCGCAATCGCCGACATAAATGTATCCACAAAAGGCAACCCTTTGAAAAAGCCGACCCCAAACGCCAACACCGACAACCCCACAATAAACCACAGCAGCTTGGAACTAAATGCCTCTATTTTCTCGGTCAGTGGTGTTTTCAAATCCGCCACAGAGTGTATCAGCTTGGAAATTTTACCGATTTGTGTCTTGTCGCCGATGTCAACCACAACGGCCTTGGCCTGTCCGAATGTTGCAAAAGTTGATGCAAACACCATATTTGTGCGATCGGCAAGTACCGTTTTTTCACCAAGTTTTTCTACCGTTTTTTCCACAGGAACAGATTCGCCGGTCAATACAGACTCGTCCACCTTTAAATCATGTACTTCTATCAGGCGCAAGTCGGCAGGGATTTTTTCGCCCGAATGCAACACCACCACATCACCCAAGGTCAAATCTTTGGCATCAATTGTTTGCAGCTGCGAATCACGAATAACATGGGCTTGCACACTCAAGCTTTGCGCCAAGCCGGACAGGGCTTTCAAGGCTTTATCTTCTTGCACAAACCCCATAACCGCATTGGCCACCACCACGCCGTAAATCACACCGGCATCAACATATTCGCCAAAATAAAGCGCGATTGTGGCCGAAACTAACAACACATAAATCAAGGGTTGGTGGATTTGCAACAAAAACCGCACCAGCGCACTTTTCCCTTTTTTGTCGGCCATTTTATTGGGGCCGTATTTCGCTTGTCGTTTAGCTACTTCACTGAAAGTCAAACCTTTATTTCTGTCTGTTTTTAAAGTCTCAACAGTGCTTTGAACAGACATATTGTACCAATTTATGTTTTTCATCGGATTCCCTTTATTTTTGAACAGCGCGATAATAACAACTTTTGATACTTTTTACAAGTATGTTTTATCAAAAAAGTTATTTACATTCCTAACAAAAACAAGATCAGTGCCGCCCATGAGACTCCTGAACCCGGTGCGTTCAACAACAGACACGTGATAAAACGGGAAAATTTCGTTTGTGTTTTCCGTCCATAGCCGGTATCCGGCATGGAGAAAGCCTGCCCAAGAACTCAAAGCAGGCGATGTTGTTTCTATCCCCGAAGGTGTTAGGCATTGACACGAAACCGCCGCAGACAGTCGGCTTATATGTCTCGCAAGGACTATTTCCAACAAAGGGTGTCTTCACAGAATGGCAGGACCCCGTCCATGATGAAGAGTATAACGAATTAAAGGAGCCTGCCACTGGTTTGATTTTGCATTTGCCTATGGTACAAGCGTTGCGAACCACAAAGGGGACATGGGAAATCTTTTTCCCTTATTTATGCGCCTTGTGGCAAGTGGACCAAAAAACGGCAGGTCTCTTTTAAAAAGTATAGATTTGCGTGGTATAGCCAAAATACGCCCCAACAACAAAGGCGGCAAGTCCGACTGTTTTAGTCCACCTCCCATCGCCACATCAGGCGGAAGTTGGGGGGGCGTAGCGAACAAACAGGCACAAAAAAATCGGAAGCATAAACTTCCGATTTTTGAAATGGTGATGGATTTTTAGCACCTTTCGAACTAGTGTCAGAATACTCTTTTATGCCGTCAAAATCAGTCGATTTTTCCTCGAAATATCCCCAAAAAGTCCCAAAAGTATACATCGTTTTTGTTATACTAGTCCACGAATTATTTTATTTTTACTATTTCTCTGGACTTTTCTTTCTTTCCAAGCATTCATATGCTTAATAAAAGAAAGGATTGACTATGAAAATTAGAAAGTTTAAGGAAATACCTGCAAGTAATAGAACAGATTTTGCAATGGTTTACCATCACG
Organism: uncultured Alphaproteobacteria bacterium; assembly: GCA_934202735.1. Taxonomy (GTDB): domain Bacteria; phylum Pseudomonadota; class Alphaproteobacteria; order CAAHEQ01; family UBA3637; genus CALXZG01. The sequence goes on from CAKPYH010000004.1 coordinate 73,042, forward strand.
CGGGGCGAACATTAACACAAATTGAAACTTTACTAAAAAAAGCATATGGGAATCCTCTGCCAACGAAGCCTCGAGACAAACTAAATCGTGTGCGATTTAAATTAGAACAAATGGTTGCACGCTATAAACAGTGTAATGCAGAGTTAAAAACAGAATATAAACGTCGTAGAAATAGATCGCAAACTCTACAAAAATAGTGTATTTAATTATAAAATTACTTTTCAAAACACAAAATTATTGCTTTTTCCGTAATTTTTGCATATATTAGTTTCGTTGGGATAGCCCATATCTCAATATAGGGAGTACAAACCCTGAATTTCACGGGCAATAGGGACTTTTGATTTTTACTTTATCAAAGGTTGCTTTGTCGTATGGGCTCACCAAATATGGTGGGTGCCGGCGATATAAGGCTTGCTCGAATAAACCGGGCTACTTATCGTGAAATTCGTAGTTTGTAACACCCACCGCCTATTGTGGCAAAATTTGGTTGGGCTGAATGGGATTTTTTTTGACTATCTGCGCATTTTTTGGCCATCGCGATACTCCGATGTCAAGCAACATAGAAAACCACCTAACAGAGTTTGTTAGGGATTTGATAAATTATCACAAAGTAGATGAATTTTGGCTGTGTGGACAAGGCACGTTTGATTGTTTAGCTCGTCTTGTCATGAAAGAATTAAAAAAAGAATTTAATTGGATCAATCTTTGCATATTTCCCGCATATTATCCCAACAACGCTAAAATGGATTGGATTGAAGACAACGACTATGATATGATGTATCCTGATGAAGTCGCAAAAGCACCTCCACAAGTCGCTATCTTGCGCCGTAATGATTATATTGCTAAAAATGCTGATTATATCATTTGCTACATCAAACATAATTCAGGTGGAGCATATACGGCAGTCAAACGTGCCGCAAAGAATGAAAAGAAAATAATTAACATAGCAAATACTTCAGATGTTACGTTCTAACACAATTTTTAATTTGTTTAAAAGGAAAATAATCATTTCCTAATCAAAATCAATGGTACAATATCCGCAAGTAAAAATGTTCCTTCCAATGTAAAACGAATCGTTTTATTCATTTGCCATTAGCTCTTTTTCACTTTGAGGGATAACGTCCTCAACATCATTTACTATTGTCAATAATCGTAATACTTTTACACTTAGGAAACCCTCTTTTGCCAGATGTTTTAGTAATTTATAGAAAGGCGTGAAAAAATTATTAATATTCACAATAATTATTGGTTTTTTGATTATTCCTAACTGTTTTAATACCATGAGTTCGGAAATCTCGTCTATTGTACCCAGTCCTCCTGGCAATACACAAAAGACATCTGCCTTTGAAATCATTGAAAACTTACGTATAGATAATTTTGAATAAATATGTAGTTCATTAAGGTATTCCTCTTTTGTTAGATCAGGTCGCTCTAAATCAAAAAGCTCTCGAATAGTAAAGCCAACGACATAACCTCCATTACTTTTGCAATTTGAAGCAATGAATTTCATTAATCCTGTGTTTCCCGCCCCATAGATCAATTGAATGTTATTTTTTGCCAAAAGAACCCCTAAACGTCTAGCGACATTCTCATAGGACACGTTCTTTCCAACCTTACCGCCACAAAATACGCATATCTTTTGTAATTTCACTAAATACCCCTTTTTACATTGTAAAATAGCAGTAAAAAAATTTCAACAAAAAGGTTCCTTTTGCTAAAAAGGGACCTTTTATATCAATCTCTTTGATGCTGATTGAAAAATTGTAGTATGCGCTTGGATGATACCGTAAAATCCTGTCTTGTGTAAAAATCATGAATATATTTTGGAAGATTTTCGATTTCAACATTAATCTGTTTCATTGTATCACGATCTCTGACTGTAACCGGATGTCGGCTATCTTCTATTGTTGTATTATCTACTGTTACGCATAAAGGAGTGCCTATTTCATCGTGTCTTCGATAAGACTTTCCTATACTTCCACTATTTTCTAAAATAATACGGCCGATTCCAAGTTCTTGCAATTCCCTTCTGAGCCGCATTGCTGTCTGAACCATTTGTGGATTATTTTTTACAAGAGGAATGATAGCTACCTTTACTGGTGCTATATGTTTTTTAAACTTCATTACCGCTCTGGTTTTTCCATTTTCTAAAGTTTCCTTTGTGTATGCTTCATTCATTAAAACGACCATTGCACGATCAAGTCCCGCAGCAGTTTCAACAACAAACGGTATAAATTCTTTGTTGGTTACTGGATCCCTGTAAGACATTTTTACCGATGAGTCTGTATTTGGCATAACGCGTGCTTGAATGTCAAAGTTATTTTGGCTCTTTGTATGTGAACCCAGGTCAAAGTCAGTTCTATCGTGAATCCCTTCAATCTCATCAAACCCCCAGGGGAATTGGTACTCTATATCTTCGGCGGCCTTTGCATAATGCGCTAAAGTAGTGTGTGGTGTTGTTCTTAACTTCTTCGGATCAACGCCCTGTTTTACCCACCACTCTATTCTGTTCTTTTTCCATTCGTTAAACCACTTTTCGTCTTCTCCAGGAGGAACAAAGAACTGCATCTCAGCTTGTTCAAACTCCCTCATTCGAAATAGGAAATTCCTCGGAGTAATTTCATTACGGAATGATTTTCCGTGTTGAGCAATACCAAATGGCAATCTTCTGTTCATAGAATTAAGAACATTGATAAAGTTCAAATAACTGCCCTGAGCCGTTTCTGGTCTCAAATACGCAAAACTTGTGCCATCATCAACAGGACCAATATTTGTTTTCATCATAAGCATAAACTTACGAGGCTCTGTTAAATCAGAAGAACCACAAGTATCACACTTTGTAGGATCTTTCATTTTATCCTCTCTCATTCTTGAGTGGCAATGTTTACATTCCACTAGTGGATCAGAAAAGGTATCTTCATGTCCAGAATGTTTCCATACCAATCGGTGTGAAAGATGTGAGCATTCGACTCCCTCAATGTCGTCACGTTCATAAATCATGCTCCTCCACCAACTATCACGAATATTTCTTTTAAGCTCTATGCCTAATGGGCCAAGATCATATACGCCTTTTAGCCCCCCGTAGATTTCAGAGTTTTGAAAAACAAATCCTCTAGCTTTGGCTAGTGCGACTAATTCTTCCATATTTTCAAAAGCCATTTTTTTCTCCTAAAATTTTACAAAAGACAACAAATATCGTAAAGATAAGCAACATTATATCATATTTTTTATTTATTGTCAACCTTTTTCTTTTTTTTGTATTTTTTTATAAATATTAACATCCGTTTCACAAATATATTGACAATTTCATAACATCTTATATAATACCTGCGTATATTTGTAACTTTCTGTTTCTTAAACACAAGGAGACTCCTCATATGATATCTCTAAGTTATCTAACGAATTTGACGCATTTCAATGAATTATGTGCTTCTATGCAAGCTCGTAATGCTTTAGATTTATTTAAAAGTTTTATCGAGCAATATGAGATGCTTTCAAGAGATGCTTCATTTCCGTCATTTCATGAACTTGAAAATAAAGCTCGTTCTATGACGTTGGAAGAAGTTAATAATCCTAAAGATGCTACATCAAAAATGCTTTCGACATACTTGAGCCTTCCTAATATATCACACAGAATGGTTCCAATCGGAACATCGTCAGCACAAAATATCATACTAAAAAAATCTAATCCAAAAACTTTTCAAGAAAAAATGGACTACGAACAAATAGCTTCTATTTTTGGAATTTTTTCTCAGAAAATGAATGAGAACATTGCGGATTCCGGTTTTCCTGTATTGTCTGGTGTCGGACCAAAATTGGAAAGAGCACTCATTGAACTAATGTTAGATCATCACGCAAGATATGGATACGACGAAATATCTATGCCAATACTTACTCACGAACGTACATTTTTTATGGCCGGTTCGTTTCCTAAACATCAGCATAATGTGTATAAAATTCAGGATACATCATTGTATTTAAATCCAACGATTGAAATGCAGGAAACAAGTTTAATCAGAAACAGAATATTTGATTTTACAGAACTACCAATGAAGGTTGTTGGCTTTGCAAGATCATTTAGAATAGAAAAAGGAAGAAGTATGGATTTGTACACAAACCTGCATGAGTTTGGGAAAGTGGAATCTTTTACTGTTTGTCGAGAAGATCAATGGGAAGAAGTGTTGAATTTTTTATCTAATATGCTTGAAGATCTTCTAGACAACCTTGGATTCGTATGGAGAAAATTATTACTCTGTACTGGAGATATGGGTCAAGCAGGTTCGTTCACTTGCGACTATGAAATTTGGGCACCGGGTCAAAAAAAATGGTTAGAGATATCGAGCCTGAGTTACCGATCTACTTTTCAGGCTGTACGGCTTAATGCGATATATCATACACCAGATGGAGAAGAAAAATACGTCCATACTTATAATACACCAGGGTTTGCAATTCCCCGAGTTTTTGCGGCATTATTGGAGTGTATGTATCAAGATGACGAAACACTCCGTATTCCGGATTGTCTAGTCGGACGTTGTGGATTGCCATCAGTTGTATCTAAAGATACTTATTTCTCACACTTAACTAAAAACAAAGGATAAAAATATGAACGATATACATACAAGTGAAAGTTCTGTAAAAGACTATTTTACGGATGTTTATAATGAAGAGGCTTCCTTAAATAATATTCCTTGGGTTACAGGAGCTGTTGGTATTGAGATATTAAAAAAAGTTATTGGAAAAAAATTTCCATTAGCTTCGAATGTTTTAGATGTTGGTTGTGGTTTTGGTACCGAGGCTGTTTTCTTGGCTAGACATGGACATCATGTTATTGGAGTTGATACAGACGCCACAATTATAGGCAAGGCTAAAGAGTACGCAAAGCTTTTAGATACATTTGTTGATTTTAGAGTCTGCAATTTTCTAAAAACCGTTGAACAAAGTGAATTATCCTCTAGATTTGATATAGTCATTGATCAAGGATGTTTTCATCATATTTTACCTCAAGATAGACAAGCTTATAAAAATGCAGTAGTGCATTGTTTAAAAAACGGTGGCAAGTATTTAATGAGAGGTTTTTCAAATCTGATGCCTCCTTCCACCTCCGGGAATGGACCAGTACGATTGACATCCGATGATATTTTAAATACTTTCTTATCTGACTTTTACGTAGATGAAATGTACGTATTTGACAATATTCCTGTTGTGGGAAAAGAAGATATGCCTCAAAAATTCTGGTTTGTTTCCTTAACAAAAAGGTAATTTTATGAAGAGGATACTTTTTTCGGCACAAGGTTTTGGATTTGGACCAACGGCTAAAGCAGCTGTTGTTGCCACGTGGCTTCAAAAATATAAGTCAGATATTGTAATGGATTTCATAGGATCTGGTTCTGCATATGAGTTGGCCCGATCGAGAAAAAGTATTTTTACAAATATATACAATGGCAAACAGTTGGCAACAATTCGGGAAAAAATTAAAAACAAATATTATGATGCAGTTATTTCTGTTATGGCACCACAAATAACTTTGATAGCTCATGTTTTTCACATTCCTGTCTTTTTAATTGATAGTTTGTACTGGTTTTGGGATTGGAGACCTGATCGTATAGATTTCCTTTCGGCATTAAAAATTCAAACTCTTGAAGATATTTCTGCCATTTTTCAACAAATACATCCACACGAACAACAATTTTTAGCTCATCGCTATGCATCAATTTCGTATTTGCAGGCTTGTTTTGATGAAGAAAAATCTTCTCGTAATATAAACCATATTAAAAGAAAAAAAATTATAGCACCTATAGTAGACACATCTTTTATTTCTAAAAAAGAAAGGAATAATGACAATACCGTGGTTTTAAGTTTTTGTGGACAATTTAATCCAATTGTTGATTCTGGAGAAGTATTGGATTATTGCAAACTTGTGCTAGCAGTAACCCGTGATGCATTTATTGACCTTTTGAAAAAAACAAACAATCGTTTACTTATTATTGGGCATCCTTATGTTATAGAGAATCTCCCTCAAATTATTAAATCACTACAATTTCCTGATGTAGATTGTGAACATCTTTGCTATCAAGATTACTATAAGACTATTAACTCGGCAGCAGCTATCATTGCTCCACCTTCTTTGACTACTTTCTATGAAAGTTGTGCGTATAACAAATCGTTAATATTGTTGCCAGAGCAACATGACGGACATTGGCCAAACTTTAAAACAATTACTAGGTATGAGAGGAAAGAAAATACAATTTTCCCTGGAAAAATGTTAACACCAATGATAACCGATTTAAATGGGATGAAAGAAAATGATATCAAGTCATTATATAAGAAAATCAGAAGTATAAACGAAAATCAAAATAATTCTCTGTTTATACAACTTAAAAATGCCTATACACAAATAATTAACGATATTTCGAATGCGAGTTATCGACAAACTCTTATGAAAAAGCAGAAGTTGTATTTTGAACATTATTTTTCATTACCGTCTACAAAGGCGGAGGAAATTATATTAGATATCAAGGAGTATCTGAATGAAAGTATTAGGAATTGAAGGTGAAATTGTTGAAGTAAAAAAACCAGTTCGCTTGGCTGTCATTGGTTGTGGCAGTCATGTATATAGGAATATTTTACCCTCTATACGCTTTATACCTAATGCTATTATAACTGTTTTTTGTGATAAGAATACTGAAAAAGCAGAATTATTCGCAAAATATCATGGCGTCGAGACATGGTGCTGTTCAGCGGAAGAATTACTGAAAATGTTCCCAGAGAAATTTGATGCTTTGTTAGTAATTGTTGGTTTCTCCCCAGATACAGGAAAGCCTTTGTATTCTGAAATTGTCCCATCCTTCCTAAAGCGAGGAATTCCAGTTTGGATGGAAAAGCCACCCGCAGCATCTTGTGAAGAATTAGCTTCATTTGTGGCTGCTTCTAAACAAGGAAATACCTTTTTCCAGACTGGTTTTAAGATGATGTTTGCCCCCGCTCTACAACAAGTAAAAAAATTGATGAATTCTGATAAATTTGGCGTACCTCAATCATTTGATATATCTTATGCAGTTAGTTTTCCGTCAGACATTCGAGATCTCACAAATATTAATGCTAGAAGGTTCTTAGATGATATTGTCCACATTTTGTCCCAAATACAATTTCTATTTGGATGCCCATATAGAATGACAACTTTCAGAGGCGGAGAAAACGATGCTATAGCCATATTAGAGTATAAAAATGGTCTTACTGGTGCCATTCGAATATTAGGTGGAATAAGCATTACAGGTCCTGCTGAATATTTAAGAATTGTTGGTACCTGTGATAAAGTAGATAACGGGACTCTTATTGAATTAAAAAACTCCGAAGAAATAACTCTACATGAACCAGGAGATCCTGGCGCTTATGGAAGAGACTTTTCGTTTATTAGAACTGATGGAACACACACACATGTATGGAGCCCAAATCTTAGAAAACCATTGGGAGCATTGAGTTTACACTCACATTCCTTGTATGGCTATATCAATGAGTTGTCTGCATTTGTAAACAGCGTTGAAAATAAAATTCCATCGATCGTTGCAGGTATAGAAGATACGCAAGCTATTATGAAAATGTACGATGCGTTTGCCGCAGATAACGCAAAGCCTCATATTCTCTCAAAGAAAATACGCACAAGTACTTTACCTGATACTATTTCAATTATAGAGGAGTTTACGTGTGACAATTGTTATGGACGTATGTATGTTAAGGATGGCTGGACGGCCAAGTGTGAAAATTGTGGCAAGACGGTTCAACTAATAAAATTTGAAAATAGATGGTCTCAAACTTCAGTCCGCAGAATTTTAAAGGATGTGTTAGAAAATCTTTCTATTGTTCCAGAGACTTTAGATGCATGCCTTAAGTATAATAAGGGTATTGCAAAAGATAATTATAGAAGATGTTTTGTTGATCTTCGCGTAAAGAAAAACGCAAAGAAAACTTATGATTATTTTATAAAAATAGCAAAAAATCCGAATGATATCTTTCCAGAGACTGAATATAAAGCTTTATCTCTGTTAAAAAGTCTTCCCTTTGTTCCTTCTGTATATGGGAAACCAAATCCTAAATATATTATTCAGCAATATATTGATGGCATAACTCTTTATTCGTTATTGAAAACAAATTTTGAGTCCTGCAAAGATATTCTATTAAAATCGGTAAAATGTTTGGCTGATTTTCATAAGACCTTTCGAAAAAGTGGTAAAAAACCATTTGGGTATGTCCATGGAGATATAGATCCGTGGCAAATTATTGTAGAAAAAGATGGTAATATAACAATTATAGATTGGGAAGACTTTAAAAAGGATGGTAATCAAATACATGACATCTTAAATTTTGTATTCATGGTTGGTGTTATTTATCTAGGTGAGAATACATCTGCTAAAGAAAAAGCAGAAATAATTCTGTATCAGAAATCGAAATTAACTGAATTAATTTTTGACATGCTTTCTACTTATTCCGAGGAAACATTAATCCCTGTAAAAGACATAATTGATGAGATTCCATGTTATGCTAAAAATCGGCTTATTAGACTTCAAAAAATGTCAAGACCATCTGAAAATTTCATATATTCCTACCTTTTAAACGTTTGCAAAAAGGATATTGTATGGAAGAAAACCCAATAAAAAAGTATGATACAATAATTATTGGAGCAGGTCCAGCAGGGGCATTTTCGGCAATTTCATTAGCAAAAAGAGGCCTTAATGTCTTATTGTTGGAAAAAGGTGGAACTTTTTCGGACAATTTATGCAAACATTTTGTAAAGCAATCATTCGATTCATCTTTAAAAGAACCCTATTGTTGTCATCAACAATGTTTGTCTGGATTTGGAGGAGCGGCTCTCCATTTTGAAGCCAATTTCGATAATTATCCTTATAACAATAATATTGATAAGCAGCGTATAAAAGACTTCACATTTTCTTCTTCTCTACAATCCGTTCTTGGTGAAAAAACTGAATTATATATTTCAAAATTCTATGATTTTATGTTTGATGCAGCTTTGGAAAAAACGGACACATTCTCGATAGATTCTGTTTCTCACTACGTCAAAATTAGTTCATCAGGAACAATCCCTGTAAATTTAGCGAATATAAGAAAAATAGTAACTTGTTTAGAAAAAAACATTATACTATATAAAGTTCAATACTTGACGAAGAGAAATGTTACGACTATTCAGCGAACAGGAAATTATTTTTTAGTTTCGTGTTTAAGAGATGGTGGAATATCCGGAGATGAAAATAGTGAAAGTGAACTTTTCCTTGGAAGTACCGTAATAGTCGCTACGGGGTATCGTAGTATGCCTTTTGTATTTAATTTAATCAAAGAACATAAATTAAGTCATACTTTTCCAGATGATGTTGAATTAGGATTTAGGCTTGAAACTCCATCAGTTTATGCAGAAAAAATACTGGGCACTCAATATAATCCAAGAGTTAAGAGTCTTTGTGGAAAACACAGGACTTTTTGTATCTGTTCTGGTGGACGAATAATGAAATATCCATTTTCATGGGAAAGCAAAAATTTTGTTCTAGACGGACAACACGCATATACACAGAAAGGAAATAAAACGAATTTTTCCCTATTATCTAAAGTCAAAGTTCCCGCAAATAAAAACAGTTATGAATACGTACATGATTTTGTGGAAAGCGCTAATAAACTAACACCTGGTTTCATCCCTGTTCAAAAATTACTTGATTACATAAACAAAAAAGCATCATCACAGAAAGAAATTGAGAAGCTATCTCTAACAATTTGCGGTTGTTCGGCAACGAATTTATTATCTCTAGTCCAAAAATATTCTATTCAACTTGATTGGTTTTTATCTTTTGCTAACGATATGTTACCCAAACCAAAAGAATTTTACGATTCAACACTTTTGTTAGCTCCATCGGTTGTTAAATATGCACCTAGAATTTCTTTAAATGGAACTGAGAGCAGCATTAAAGGATTATATTTTATTGGAGATGCCTGTGGCTTAGTTTCTGGAATTTCTGCGGCTGGTGCAATGGGATTAATGGCCGCAGATCAAATTATAGAAAGTAAATTAAAAAAAGGAGATTTTCATAATGAATAATACTATGTCTTTTTTATATCCCGTCCTAACTGAAAAACATTTATCTGCTATCCAGAAATGCTTCTTGGAAAATGACATATCGTTTCCAAAAGAAAATGGTATTACACGAGTACTAGAAGAAAAACTGAAACAGTTTTTTGGTGTTGATTATTTATTAACGATGAACAATGGAACTTCTACTCTTCATTCTGCTTTTTTTGCAATCGGGGATGGATTTAATCCCTCAAAAGCCTTAGAAGGCAAAGAATTATTGTGTCCTTCTTATACTTGGTGGGCCTCAATTTTACCAGCAGTTAATTGTGGAGCTACAATTAATTTTGTCGAGATTAATGAAGAGACTTTAACTATGGATCCTCAAGATGTAGAAAGAAAAATTAACAGCAAAACGGCGGCAATTGTTATTCCTCACCTCTTTGGACAAGTTTCGAATTTAGATGAAATAGGTCATATTTCAAAATCACATCATATTCCAGTAATTGAAGACGCATCTCATGTTTTGGGATCTTATTGGAGAAATAAACCTGTTGGAACACTTTTTGATATAGGTTGCTTTAGTATGCAAGCTGGAAAGCCTTTATGCGCCGGAGAGGGAGGAATTTTTTTAACAAAGAACAAGCGTTATTATGAACGCGCACTACTATTAGGTCATTATGAAAGGGCTAGAAAAGCGTTAACTTCTTTTGTTGATTATGCACATATTGGGCTTGGATTTAAATACAGAATCAGTCCTCTTTCTGCTGCACTAGCTTGTGTTGAATTTGATGAATTAGTAGATCGGTTAAGAAAAGAAAACGAACTTCACAAAACGTTCTATTCAGCCTTAGAAAAAATTCCTTTCATCAAAGTGCCAAGACAAAATTCTTCTCTTTTTCAGCCAGGAGGACATTTCAGCTATAGAGTCTTAATAGACATGGAAGATCTTTCGATATCCAAAGAGAGTTTGATATCAATATTGAATAAGAGGAGGGTTCCTTTTGAAAATGAATTCTATCCTCTCCTCCACACATTTAAAGCATTCGAGGATAAAGCTGTAAATTTTGGGTATGGAAAATTAGCAAGAACAGAGGCTCTTTACAAAAATTCCTTTGCAATGCCTATCTTTCGTGTGGGCACATCTACAGAGGCAATTTTAAAGTGTGTAGAAACTTTAGAAAAAACGCTATCAGAGTTTAGAAAAAAGTGATCTGTATACCAGCTACATGGTTAATTTGCGTAATTGACTACACAAAAACTTACTCAACTGACCGACTTATGAGAACATGAGATGGAGTAGAACTACCTGAAATTAAGTGATCTTGCCCGTATAAACCAATCAATTTTTATGAGATCAAACTATAAATTGGTGCATTAAGCTTGATATGTCCCCCAAAAGGTAAACTCTGTTCCTGTGTTCTTCATTATTATCCTTTGATAAGATCATGTTATTATCAAAAAACACGTTAACTAATTTACAGCACCCATACATAACATTGACAAAAGAAATATAATCACTTTCCTTTAAATGATTTTTTGCCAAATCTTTAACCTTATTATATGCATCAAAAACAGCTTGCTCATCAGGATTTTCAATCAAAGTAGCATTGAATGTTTGTTGTCTTTCTTCTTTTGATATTAAGTTATCAATTCGTTGTAACGTTTGTGTGAAGGTTTGAAATTGCTCCGTAGAAAGTAAAGACGTAATGGTTGAAGCTTTCTTTTCAATTGTAACAACATTAATAGAGGATAAATCAATTCTATTAATCACGTCCGTAATAGAATATTTTAAATCCTCAGCCAACATAATGGACAGACGTTGTTTACTGAAAGAAATTACATAATTAACGAACTCTTCTTTTGTCGTTTTTTCCATGGTATAGAAATCATGATAAAGATCGGCAAGTTGAGAAACAACATCACTCAATGTCAGATCAAAATTAAATTTACGTATTATTGATAAAACACCAATAGTCAAACGTCGTAAGGCAAAAGGATCTTGAGACCCTGTAGGTCTTAAATTTACAGCACATAAACCCAGAATAGTATCCAGTTTATCTGAAATAGCCATAACAGCTCCAAATTCAGATTTAGGTAACATATCATTAGCAAAACAGGGGCGATATTGATCTTCAATAGCGCAGCTTATTTCTTCGGAGTATCCTTCTTCTCTTGCATAAATTCCTCCCATAATTCCCTGAAGTTCTGAAAATTCACCAACAACGGCAGAAACTAAATCAGCTTTAAAAATTGGAGTAATAGTATTAATATTTTCCGATAAATTAAGTTTCAATTCTTTAGCCAAATAATTAGCAATTTTAGAAACTCGTTTCATTTTTTCTACGTAATTACCAAGCTTTGTCTGAAATATGACATTAACCAACTTTTTAGACTTATCCATAAGAGTTGTATTTTTATCCTCTTTATAGAAAAATTCGCCATCCTTTAAACGTGCTGTTAGCACGCGTTGGTTTCCTTTGATGACATTCTCCATGCAGTAATTATCACCGTTTCTGACAAAGACAAACTGATTTATGAGCTTTCCATCCTTATAAACAGGAAAATATCTTTGATGATCTTTCATTGGGGTAATAATAATAGGATCTGGAAGAGACAAAAATGATCTATCAAAATAGCCAACGGCAACAGTTGGATATTCAACGAGGTTTACAATCTCTTCTAACAGATCATCATCAACAGAAACTTGAATACCATTATCAGATTCAATTTTTTTAATTTGTTGTAAAATTAAATTTTTCCTTTCTTTTTGATCAATAATAACAAAAGCTTTTTTCTGTTGTTCAAAATAGTTATCAACAGAGGAAACATCAAATGGCATGTCAGCCAAAGTCCGATGTCCAAATGTAAAATTTGAACTTGATAAAAACTCCAAGGAGAAATTAAGAGAAGTCTTTCCTAAAAAAGCTAACACCCATCGAATAGGACGTATAAATTTACCAACAAAAACATTCCAACGCATAGGATTCGGTTGATAAATGGACATTATAAGTTTTGGTAGAACATTTTCTAATACAGATATGGTATTCTTGGCAGCTGTTTTTTGTTTTGCAAAAATATAATCTACCCCTTTGATCGCAGCAATATAAGTATCTTCAATCTTTAACTTTCTGCCTTGTAAAAAACCCTCAAAGGCTTTAGTTATATTTCCATGTTCATCATAAGCATTTGCCTTTGCAGGTCCTTTTATATCCAGTTCTTGTTCAGAAATCTGTGTAGCAATAGAACTTATATATAAAACCAACCTTCTAGGAGTGTGAAAAACCTGTAATCCATCAAACAATATTAAATTATCTACAAGTGCCTTTTCTATGTTTTCTTTCAAACTATTAGCCATATCTTTTACATACTGAGCTGGAATTTCCTCAATTCCAATTTCGAGTACAAATTTATCTTGTGACATCATTTAAAAACTCCTCTAACATTCTTTTGACAAATACAATTTTGCAATTTCTTTCATTACATTTCTAATACGAGCAATATAATTAGCGCGCTCAGTCACACTAATAGCTCCTTTAGCATCTAACACATTAAAGGTATGGGAACATTTTAAGGCAAAATCATATGCAGTATATATGTTTTCTAAAGCCACCAACCGTTTTGCTTCTTTTTCGTAATTATTAAAGTCCAACAAAAGTTGTTTATCGTCGCATAGTTCAAAACAATACTTAGAATGATCATATTCTCTCTGATGATAAATCTCCCCATATGTTTCTGCAGGACTGTACTGAAGATCGTATACATTTTCAACATTTTGAAGATACATTGCTATTCTCTCAAGTCCATAGGTAATTTCTACGGTAATTGGCTTACATGTCATTCCCCCAATTTCCTGAAAGAATGTAAACTGGGTAATCTCCATTCCATCTAACCATACCTCCCATCCTTTTCCAAAAGCCCCAAGAGTTGGAGATTCCCAATTGTCTTCGACGAACCTAATGTCGTGTTCTTTCTTATTAAATCCAATAAACTCAAGGCTTTTAATATAAATGTCGACAATATCTATCGGAGAAGGTTTTATAATAACTTGAAATTGGTGATGTTGATAAAGACGGTTAGGATTATCTCCATAACGTCCATCAGCAGGACGTCTTGAAGGTTCAACGTATGCTCGCGCAAGCTTTTTATTTCCGAGCGAGCCAAAAAACGTCAAGGGATTCATAGTACCTGCACCCTTTTCAACATCGTATGGTTCCCCAATGGTGCACCCTTGTTCTTTCCAAAAATCACGTAGTTTTAATTTTAGTTCCTGAAAATCCATCGTTTACCTCGTCAAAATATAAAATCTCTTAGGATGATACACAAAAATAAGCCACTTGTCAATAATTTAGTAAAAAAATCCATTTATTTTTAACACATACAGATAACATATTAAAGAAATTCACATAAATCATCGTAAACCACATTGTTTCTATCAATTTGACGGACAGTTTCCGGGGTGTCGTGTTCATAATCCGCATACACAGGTTCGTATAAAAGGCAAAAATCACCGTTTATATTTGTTGTGCAACCGCTTAACGCGCTTAAGGCTAGCCAGGCTATCCCGACTTCTTTTAGCTGTTTTGACATTGTCCATTGCTCCTTTCATGACTTTCACTTGTTCTGTTTCCTTGCCGCGCCGATAGCCGAGTATGTATAAAACAGCCACGGCTCCGGCGATTATCCAATATTTTGTTTTATTCCAAGCTGTCATTATGAGTGTTAACATTATTTTTTCCTTTCTTTTTTTGAATTGATATGTTACTTTCTCCTCAGGAGTATAAAATGAAAATACAATTACGTCCTTTACGCCAACACGAAACGGAAGATGTGTATCTTCTTTTTCAAGCTATTCCAGCACAGGAGGAAGGTTTTGATAATTTTGCAAACGGCTTGTCAAAAACGGATTTTGAAAAGTTTATTTTACATAACATCGATCGGGCAAATGGTGTTGGGCTTGATAAAGGGTATTTAAGCCACACAATTTACATATTTTTTATTGATGGGAAACCTGTTGGTATTTCCAAAATCAGGACCTATTCTGACAACACCCTATTAAAACGCGGCGGGCATATTGGTTGCGCAATCAGTCCCGCTTTCAGAGGAAAAGGCTACGGCACCTTATTGCTGGCCGAAACCATAAAAGAGGCTCACAAAAAAGGACTAAAAGACATTTTAATGGGATGTTATAGCAGCAATTTACCCTCTAGTCATATGATTGAGAAGAATGGTGGTGTATTAGAAGAAAAAAGCAACAACATTTCATGGTATTGGATAAAACCAAAGACTTAATTTCGTTCCAAAAGTTTGTTATTTGATAGCACATCTTGTGTTTTTCTTTTCTTTAATCCAATATCTCGTGCGCCACTGACACCGAGTAAAATGCCCATGGCCGTTAATAAATATTCCCAGTCTACTACCGGCAGGCCCGTTATAGGTGCGATCAGGCAGTTATGGAGGAATCCATAACACAGGATCCACCCGAGGACCGGGATCCAAAGCCGCTTTTTCATGCCATTTGTATTCCTTTCAATAGAGTTTCATTAGAGTATGGCTGTATGCCGTTTTCATGTCTGATGATTGCCTTAATAAAGACCATCAAAACACCATCTTCCACAAGGTCTACCGGTGTGTCCGGCGTGATGTTTAACTGCCGGGATACGCTGTCAATATACGAAACTGTCTCATTTTCGGTTGGTGGTGCATACTGGCTGATAATCTTCTGGGGCGTATTAAGATCATAAAGCCGCTGATAGTTCCGGAGTAATTTAGCCAACGCTCGGATCCCATATTCTGGCTTTTCAAATGCGCAAAAGGACGGATCCTGTTGCTTTCCGTCTTTCTTTAATCCTTTCCAGTCTGCTCCCCAACGGATGTGCCCGGGGTTATTATTTGCGATGCCTCTCGGCACGCCAACACGTAAGCCTCGAACTTCGCCGTTGACTCGTTCTCGACAACTATCGTTTCTTATGCCGCGTGGTGTGTTCATTGTGCATTTCCCATAAAAGCTGATGTAATTCATCAATCTTTGTCTCCAGGCGATTGATGTTAACCTGAGTGGCATATTCTTTAGCCACCGCAACTTTGAACTCGTTGAGGTCACGGTCAAGGAGTTTTATTTCCTTGCGTTGCTCCCCGAGTTTATAAAAAAACCAGCCAAAGGCCGGTACGCAGATGATCTGTAAAAATTGAATCCAATCCATGGTTTGTCCTTTCTTAATTAGCGTGAACTCTACTGTCCTCAATAACGGCAGTAATTTCAACCTTGTCCGAGCGCGGTTTAATCCCAGTCACTCGCGCTAATGTCCCCCATTTGTCCTGTATTCCAACGGCAAAATGAGTTCGTTCTGAATCAGTCCCAGTATCAATAGGAATATCGGGCATATCCAGTAAAATGACTTCTGTCGGCAGCGATCCGGCTTTTACCCGGTATGGCCCGGACAATTCGCCAGTGCGAGTACGTAAGGCTAAATAGTGAGCTTGGCTCTCGGTAAATTCTAACGGTTCCGATAGCGTGAGTGTTGTATCATTTACTGATATTACTTCGCCACCGGTTCCCCAATGAGGCATATCGTGTGTGATTGAGATTAAATCCCCATAACTCGGGATTAAGCCCTCCAGTTCGGTTGAAAATGTCACAATGCGCCGGCGATAGCGGTTGGCCAACGCCATATAGACTGCTTCCCGGAGAGCTTGGTTTTTATCGGTGCAACCGAATAACTCAACAGTTGCCGTCTTAGCCGAGGCCGATTCTGCAAAGGTTCCCGTCACTTCCGATGTTTTCCAAGTTCGGTCCGAAAAATACTGAACGCAAACACTGTCCGCCGTATCTTCAGACGGCATGATATATTGAATAGTCAGGCTGTTTTTGACGATGTTTCTTGGCCCAAACAGAGCCACCGGTATGGATTTGGGTTCGTCCCGGACAAAGCGAACAATCCCTCCTTGAATGTAGGGAACGGAACGTCCGACTTTGCAGGTTCGCGACAAGGCATCATAAACCGTCAATTTTGAATCAAAGACAGCATTAAACATATCACCGCGTGCGGCCCAAATCTGATCCAGCCGGTATAAACCTTCAAGATCTATGGATTTGTCGGTCAGCCTTGCACCATAGTTGGCCTTTAAGATATCGGCTATTACCCAAGCAATAGAGCGTGTCGGCACTCTGTCGGTCCAGCCACCTGACGGCGACCATGTTGGCAATTTTCTTGTGACAATACAATTTACCATTCGGCTAGACCTTTGCGACAGGTTGTTGGTGGCTTTCATCTGAATAGCCAGCAGCGTCACATTCCCATAATCCGGCGTTGATACAATGAAGCCTTTTGCCGAGACCCAACGGAGCTCGTGTCCAGCGCGTGAAGATGTGTCTTTGTCATCTAACCGCGTGGCCCGGACTACGTATCTGCCTTTTGCCACCGAATAACCATATGTCCGGTAAAGACCGTTGACCGTATTACCTGATAATGTTTCGGTCCCGAGAGTGAACCAGTCACCCAAAGGATTATCCTCATCATCAATTTTACGGGCATCAATCCGCCATTGGACCGATTTTGTATTCAAGCCACCACTGTCGTTTGCGTAATAAAGTCCGCGCTGACAGGCGATATCTATCTCAATCCGATCAATTTCACTTTCGGTCGGGTTCAACACAAACGGCCCGATTGTATTATTTTTTAAGAGTTCCTGACCGGCAACTTCAGGCGAAGTTACCACATCATCACGAAAGAGCGTGTTCTTCTCGCCCGGATTGAGAATCTGATATGTTATCTCTTCAAACGAGCTGTTCGGGGTATCTTCAATTCTGATTTGTTCCACATCGTATTCGCCTTGGCCAATGCAATGGAGTTGATAAACATATTGTTCATCGTTGATATAACCATAATAAGGGGTGCTTGCAAAATCCGGATAAATCAGATGTCGGCCATAAATCACAGGGATTGGATTACCCAAGCGCGCCTGATTCCCTTGGGCTTGCAAAGAATAGGTCGGGCTTTGTGTGGCAATAGCACTTACGGATCCGCCGCCGTTTAAGGACGCTTTGGGTGTTGGTACAAAAGTATTGACCAACATACCGCCGGCCACAGACACACCGGCCGCCGCCAATCCGCCCCAAACGGCACCATAGGCTGCTCCCACAATACCGCCGGTATAAACGGAAGCGACAACAACTGCGACCATGAGAACAACCTGCAACGGGTTGGATGATTTGCCGCCACCTCCCAAAGGAAGCGTGATGAAGCAAACAAGCGAATCCGGCTGAACAATGTCATGCCAAAACTTTCTGAGGACCGCAACACCGTTAATCATACAAATTGTCGGGCGTTTCAGGTCCACTTTCTGTTTTTCAATCAGTTGCCAGATCGTTTTCCCTTCATCAAGGACACGATCTATCCGCCCCTTGTTCGGCTGAAAAGGGTTTGTAATGTGTGAAAAATAAATCATTTATTTATTCCATAAAAAATCCCCCACAAATATGTAAGGGAAAATTATCTCCGCAGTAATACAAAGGTAAGGATAAGAATTATTCATGCCATAAAATGATAAGATAGGATTTAATCTTATTCATAATTTTCTAATTCGGTTGTTAATGATTCCACAATCCGATCTTTTTCTTTTTTAGATAATGTTTTTACATTATCTCTAATATGATTTCTTAAAGAAAGCAGATCTTCATAATCTAGATTTCCAACAACTTTGGCATTTTTAATTTCATTAGGTTCAAAATGAAAAACTCTATTGCAAGATACAAAACTATCATGTTCTAGGTAATTATTCTTTTTTTTAGCCAAAGGCATACATTCATATAATTTTCTATTTAAAGAATTTATACAAAAGAATAAATTATCGTCAACTACAACACAAACAGAGTATTTATAATTGCTAGGAATAATTTGCTTATTAAAAAGATACAGGACGTTTCCAATTTCTAATGCCATTTTAGAAAACCATTTTTTCTGTAAGATCTCCCATGTCTTCTAAATCGGCAAGTACATCTTCGTTATTAATCATATCTTCATAAGGTATGGGACAAGAGCGTGTATTTTTTAATTCTTCTTTGTGTTTTTCCCATGCTGGATGAATATGATTCTTGTTTTTTACTTCGGAAAATGATAAATCTGCGTATTCTGAAATTCCATGTTCCAAAGCCTCTATATCCGTATCAGAAAAAACATCTAATGTTGGACTCGAGTTAGCTTTAAAACCGTTCTTTGAACATTTATAAAAGGGAACATTTTGCGTAATTTCTAGTAAATCTTTCATTAAGCTTGGAACGGTACCATAATTCATCGCTACATAATTTTCCCCATAAATAGGACGCCCGTATTTATTTAAATGATAACAATCAGCATCAAACATCACTTTCATAATGTTATATTTATTGATACCTGGCTTTCTATTCAGTATCCAAAGCAAACACTGCATAGCCTTTTCTGGATTCTTTGTAAACTTTATCATTTATCCTCTCAATCTTCGAGTTCTTCTGCAAGGTAAAAGCTTTTTAATAATGAATGTGCTAAAAACTACTTTTTATTATACAGTTTTTTTAAAAAAAGTCAAGTTATTTTCTATATGGCGTAAATCATTTATTTTCCTTTTACCCTATAATAGCTATCAATTTGCCAGCCGCACAGGCGCATAGACGGCAAATCCTGAAACACCACACCACTATCGTGGCAACAATGGAGAACGCCTCCACCATCAACATCTAGCCACAGGCCAGCATGAACGGGATATTTAGATTGCCTAAGCAAAACGACATCACCGTCTTGCGGCTTTTCAACTTCATTAAATGCCCGGAAAGCAGGATCCTCTTTGAATGCAATTAAAACGCTCCGGAGATTATCCGGATTAACGTTTACCGCCGGCACATCTATGCCGTATTCGTGCTTCAGGATCCAGCGCACCATTCCCCAACAGTCAAATTCATCAGGGCCTTGCGCACCGGCAACCCAGGGCAAGCCTATATATTTACAAGCAAAATGTGTCATTTAATTACTTTTTTATCTGATTAATTAATTATAGTTTTTACGATATTAATGAGTGCAGAGATAAGGTAGTAAAGAGATGTAAATGCAATAACTCCACCGATAAAAGGATTTGTATGAAAAAAATTAAAAAAAGCAAAAAGATATCCACCATTTAATTGCCAATAAGAAGTATTTGTTTTTAAGTGGTTATCAGCCACCCTCTGCAAAATGTTTGCAAAAATATCAACTTTTCTTAGCGTTGATTGATGAAGTTTAATATAATTTTTTTCTTCAAAAGCTTGAGCCTCTTCTTCTCCAGACAAAAAATTTGTATCAGTTATTTTATTTTTTTTCACTATAGAAAAAAGACGTGGGTGCTCTATATAACCAACGCCATATGCATCTATCAATAAACGAGCCAGATCCTGTTTCTTATCATCTTGTATAACATATGGTTTTCCACCTAAGATTTTATAACGTAATTCAATGGCTGCAAAACCAAAATTTTCATCTCGCATATTCCAATGAACGAATGTTTTATCTTCATTTTTGTGTACAAAATCATAAAATCTTTTGAGCATAGATTTTTCCAGTTTGTCGTAAGATTTTTCTATTTTCCTCTTATCTATGGCTTGTAACTCTGCTTCCTTGTGTATAGAAAAAGAACGTGTTTGACCATCATTTAATTTCCTCACAGCTATAGATGTTATTTTCGGTGAGCTACCATCTGTGCGATCATAGAAACTTTCACAAGAATAATGTATGAGTAAAACGTTTTTAGAATCCGCCATCAAAGTTCTGATCTGAGCTAAAGCATCTTTTCTTCTTTTTAAATTGATTTTCATATTTTAACCTATATTCCTTCTAAACTTACGTATACATTAAAAATAAAAAAAAATCAATAATTATCGTGTTAATCCCGGATAGTTTTTAACGGTATAGTTTTCTGACGGAAAAGACCTGTTCCCGATATCCATCATGCGGGCCGTAGCCGTTATTTTATAACAGTCCACATGAATATCAGTAATAACCAAGGTTATCGGCGGATCCATCTGCGGCGTTGTCAGGTCGTCAGACAGATATGGCCGGTATGTCAGCTCGATCATATCCTGTGTTTCAATAGCCCGGTCAAGATAAGCGATCATCTCGGTTGAAACGTTGTCGATCGTGACCGAAATCTCAGGTGTCGGCGTGTTGTTGACCGGTGGCAATTCCAGATCAAACGCCATGGCGATAAATAAAACGGCTTGACCCGCGTCCAACGGGGCTGAATCTTCCAACACACATAAGTGGTCTTGATAATCCCGCACGACCCGAATAGCGGTCGGCGCACCCAAAGCGTCCTTAAAACTAGGGTGGCGCAGTTCCAATGTGTGCAAAATCACAACATCGCTGGGCGCAGAAGCATAGGCTTCTTTCAAAGCTTGGGAAAGCGTTTCATCTGTCATTGTTTATCCGTTATTTGAGTTGGTTGCATCGGGCTCGTTATACCCCAAAAAGACAACTTTGACATAACCGCCATTACCCAAAAAGACCTTGTTGTTAAAATCTGTCAAATCATTGATTTTAACATCTATGGAATTGCCAAGCTTGGGTGTATTTAAGTCGTCCCCAGGATAACCGCTGCCCCGCATAAAATATGTTGTATCATTATTTAAAAACAAGTTGCCGTTCTTGGTATCCGTATAAAGCGGGATATGGGTTTGACTGACGGTTGCATTGATAACGGCCGTGCCTCCAATCCCCACTTCGTTGGGACAATCTTCGGCCATAGCCCCTTGCCGGGAATAGGCTTCTTGCCCTCCATTGGCACACAAGTACAAGACATCATCAATATAACTGAGATCCGAGTTCATCTTGGAATTATAAACGCCTTTTGGCTCTCCCACGTGATAGGTATGTGTCCCGGCAGACAAGCGAAATACGCCCCGGATAAATGCCCCACTGCCACCCGAAGCGCCAAAAGCCGACCACCCAAAAGCCCATTCATTGGCTCCACCCGAACCGATCAGAGTACATAAACACCAAGCATCTTGATCCAGTTCAAATGTCCCGTTGGCACCGATTTCACTGCTTTCGGCCAGAACGGTATCTTTTGTATAAATCCCCTTTGGATAGGCCCTTGCCAATAATTTTTGCGTCAGTATAATCATATTTTCTCCTTTATGTTTTGTCCGCATCGGCATAGCATGTGGCATAGATTAAATCCGACACACCTTCGCTGTCTTGATAAGCTACGGCATTATCAGTAATGCGCCATTCTGTCCCCTGATAGGCACTGCCGTCCGCATTATATAATATCGTATCGGCGATAATCTCGGTTGTTTTGGTATAAATAACTTCATCGATCATACGCTCTTTGACCCGCCAAGCGTAAAGCGTCCCCGCTTCATCTAACTACGGCGGCGTATAAGTCCCAACACGGACACAAGAAAGCGCACCACAGACCCAGTTTGTCCCATTATGTTCATAAATTAAATCATAAAAGCCAGTCTCGCTGATTTGTGGTGGTTGCCCGCCAAAAAAACAGTTTGTGCCATAATCAATGGTAATGCTTTTGGTCAGTTGCATTTGCACTAAGATTTGATGAAAAACCTGATTATCCAAATCAGTCGGTAGCACAAAAGTGATATTGTCCGTGGGCGATATCCGATAAAAAGAATTATCGCAAAGCCCCATTTTCCCCGATGTAGCCAATGCCCGCACCGGCATTTTGAGTGGCTGATAGGTCAGAGTGATTTCGTTGCCATCCTTGTCCGCTATCGTCCGTGTTGCCGTATAATTTTTCCCCAGTTTATCCGCAAGGGCGGTATAAACCGCCCCCGAGGATATGGCATTACGGGATCCCGATATTGGGGAAGAATCAACCTTGACCTTACCCGCCACCGAGGCATTACCGGTTGGTATATTGTCCGTGTATGGATACAGATAATCACCTTTTTTATTTTTAAGTTTGACGCTTTTATTTGCCATAAATTTCTCCTTTATGCCATTTCTTCATAAGAAATCGCGTCCGATAATTTTTGGTAAGTTGTTGTAATCACATTACCGTCAGCATCGGCTGTGGCTTTGGAAGCAATATCCCCTTTGCCCAATTTTGCATCTAATGCAATTTTTGCTCCACCGGAAGTCAATGCATTCAATGATCCCGCAGTCGGTGTTTCGTCCAAAACCACCAAGCCTTTATCTGATGTAGAAGCGTCCGGCACATTGGTGGTATAAGGTTCCAAATACTCACCGGCTCCGTTTTTTAACTTAATTTTTTTATTTGCCATTATTTTTCCTTTCTTAATGTTCATCTTCGTATTCAAAAGTGATGATATCACTCAATTTTGCATACGTTTTGTTGATAATATTGCCATCGGCATCGGCCGTTGCCTTGGCAGCTGTATCAGTCTTTCCCAACTTGTCTTTCAGAGCCTCAAAAACGGCCCCGGAAGAAATCATATTGGAACTGCCTGATTGAGGGGCAGTATCAAAACTTTTATCAGAAAGCCTTGATACCGGAATCTTGCTGCTATCCGTCATCGTGTTTCTCCTGACATTTCTTCGTACATTACACAGTCGCTTAAAGCATTCATTGATTGCAGGTCATAAAGATATTTGACGCACCACCGCTCGCCGGTCGCCAACGGGTTTAATAAAATAACCGAACGTCCATCTTGCGATAATGTATAGTTTTCAGGAAGCAAGGCCGTGTTCTCAATAATAACCGTTAAAATTTGATTTACACTGCCAAGAGCTTCATCTAAATTCAGAGGAAAAACTGCCTGATTTTCCCTCGCAACGCCGGCCACCGTTATTGGAAAACTCCCGATTGTTGCCCGTTCGGCCAAAGCCACCCACTCCCGACACGAATGTGTACCTCCTTGTGCTTGAACTTCATCGTCCGTCCCCTCGGCCCATATCTGTGCTTTGCTGACTTCCACCTTTGTTTTTACCAAATTATCGGCAACGTTTTGAGCATTTTGCTCTGTTTGGAGCGTTGCGGCTTGGGCTTTCCCGGCGGCAATTTTGGCCTCATCGGCCGCTAATTGCGCCATATTGACAAGGCTGGACGCTTGACCATACAATTCATCGCGCACATCTTTCAAGGCTTTGGCCATTGTGGGCACAATCCCATTTTCAGTCGTAACCGTTTGGTTATCGCCTCCATGAACCATATCATGAAACAGTGATGAGTCCGTTTCAGTGCGTTCAATCGCTGTTTCCAGTCTTTCTTGCATATTGGGCATAATGATTTTCCTTTTTAATTCAATTTTATCGGCAGCAACCGATGAACCAGATCGTGCAATCTGTCCGATGTTTTTAAGAGCAAATTATAGTCGCTATCCATAATGATTTTCATCGCATCTTCGGTTAATGTCGGCCTGTCACGAATTTCGAGCTCTGAGGTAATCTCCCACAGATAACCGTTCAGGAGTTTTGCTTCAAACTGCTGCGTAAATCTCGCTTCCTGACTGCTGAGGCCGATACCACCCAACAGCGTGATGAAAAACCATTCGCCCCACTCTTTGGCATGGTATTTATACCAGGCTTCAAACACACAGAATTGCTCCGCATTCATCAACCAGCGCACAGAAATCTTTGTCGATGTTTGGGTATAACGCCGCCTTTGCCGATCGGGGCCGGCTTCCATATCCGTCCGGATAATTGCTTCACCAGGCTTGATAGAGTAATTTTCAACGGTCGGATATGGTAAATGCTGTGGAAAGTAAACGCTCATCTATAACTCCCATAGGCGGGGTTTAACGCATACCTTTGTTCCAAAATCGGCGATAAACCTTCTCCCTTTGTTATGTTTTTACCAATTGCCTCTCGATCTGTTCAACGATAATGTCCAGATTGACATTGCCGTTCATATCGCGTGTCGGGTTTGCCGTTGTCCTTGTGCCTGAAGCCTTATTGACCACATTCACATTGACGTAAACCGGCGGTTTTGAATTGAGTTCCGCGCCCAGTGCTTTCATCTGTCCCGGCGTGAAGACCGTTTCACCTTTTTTCGCGATAATCGGGATCTCGCCCCCGACCAGGCCACCGGTATGAAAACGTGGAGCATTTTCAAAAACAGACGGACTAATTTGCCTATAAGATAAAGAATCCGTACCAATGACACCTCCTGTATGCGCTGTCGGGATGCCGAAGTAACCCATGACACCGCCCATGATCGGCTTGATCACAGCGTACTGCATGGCCATTCGGACCATTCCCGCGACAACTGAGTTAACAAAGTCTGCAAAGTTCGCTTTATCGGTCATGACGAAGTTTGTCAGCGTATCTTCCGTTGATTTGAAAGAGTTCTTGACCAAGTTTTCGGTCATTGAAGCCATATCCGAGGCATCTTCATAAACGCTTTTCATTCCTCGGGTTATGCCGTCTTTCCAGTCTTTTGAACTCTGAAGAGCGGCAACACCTGCTTTTTTGACCATATCATCATAAACGCGGTTCACATCATTTTTAAAATCCTCATAACCGGCTTTTGGCTGTCAAGGTTCGCCAAAGCATCATCACGCCACTTTGCCGCTTTTTGCATGGCCTATTCATAAGGATCCTGCAATTCAAAGACCTTTTGTTTAATGTTCTCAATGGTCTTTTCGTAAGCTGATGTGTCAGTTTTTGGCAGAACAGGAGGTTTCGGAACTGCCGGCTTTTCATCTTTAGGTCTTAATTCCGGATTTTGAATGTACTTCAACTCATCACGAGCTTTTTGTGCATCTATCTCAGCCACTTTCAAAAGCAGGAACTTCTCCTGAATGGCTTTTGCCTGCGGTTGAAAATCCGGATATTCAGCGGCCAAACGCCATACTTCCTTCTGGTATTCCTCCAGGTTGTATTTTGACTGCGAAAGAATGTCCGCCAAATCGTTTGCAAAAATCTGGTATTCCTTCAGGAACATATTCGGCGCGTGACGTTGAAAGAACGACAGACCGCCGGTATCCTTTAGTTCTTCATTCAGATCATTGATGTTCTTTTCGGCCACTTTTAATTTATAGGACCATTCGGCAATGGCTTGGTTTTTGCTTTGCGCTGTTACAAGATTGTTTGTTTCCTTGACCGTTTCAGCCATTTGTTCTTTGAGTTTAGCCAAAGTCTCCGCGTGGTCGTTTGCCGCACGTTTTGCCACGTTATGACTGTCTATTAATTTATGCAGGCCATAAACAACCAACATGACAAGTCCGGCCGGGCCACCAAGTAGAGCCATGACGCCTTTCAAAAGACCAACGGCACCGGCCAAAACCTTGGTTGCCACCGCGGCCCCATACATCTGAACAGCGGTCCCTTTGGAAACCTGCCACATCATTTTAAGGCCGAGTGTAGCAGAGGCTCCAGCCGTTCCGGTTCCCATAAGGGCTACATTTAAGCCATACACGCTTGCCTTTAGCAGGTCTATTCCTTTGGTTATCAGACTCGCGCCCAACCGAACCGTTAAGAGCGTGATGATTGGCTCAATGTATTGGGCCATGGTAAAAAAGGCCTTGCTGGCAACATTCACTGCCGCTGCCAAGGTTTGACCAATGGCTTTTGCCGCTTCACCCGAGCCATCTAACAACTCATTAAACTGCAAAAATGTTTCTTTTAAGGCTTTATTTAGACCGTTTTCACCAATGGACCGGATAAGCTTACTTACCGCGTCCTCAATGTTGGACATAGCACCACCCATCGTGTCCATTTGTTCTTTCATCGCACCGCCAAAGTTAATCAGGCCAATGGATTTAAGATAGGCTTCAATTTCTTGCGCACTTTTGCCAACGGTAGTCGTTATGCCTTGGAAAGTGAACCGGACTTTATCGCCCTCAACCTGGGTTTGAATACCAAACGTCCGGAGCGATTTGAAGTTCAGCATTACCGCCGAAGAGACAGCATCTGTAAAGTCCGTGATGTTTTTACCAAAGGCCGAAGCGGTATTTCCATAAGAGGTTAAGGCTTCCGAAGTCGCGTCAAGGCCCAACGCTTTCAGCCGGATAAAAGCCTCTATAATTTCATCCAGTTGATACGGCGTATCCAGCGCAAACTGTTCAATCATCGCAAAAGCCTGTTGCGCACCTTTGGCCGAGCCGGTCACTGTTTTTAAGGATCCGATCAGGCTTTCAAACTCTTTGTTTGTCTGCACAATACCTTTGAATGCTGATGTCAGCCCACGCAATCCGAGGTATGCTCCGGCCAACGATGCTGCCTGTTTCAGGGTATTATTAAAGGCCTTGGCTGTGTTATCCAAGACCTTTAAGTTATCGTTGGCAGGCATCATGACCTGAGTTATCCGCTGAAAGGCTTTCTGTCCGTCCGAGCCAATGTTCTTGAACTCTTGCCGGACCTTATCACCGCCCACCGCTTCAAGTCTGATTGAAAGTCTTTTTGCTGTATTCATTCGTTTTTTCCACAAAAAAACACCCCAACCGAATGGTTGAGAGGAAAATAATCAAGATTATAGTTTATAAATCTTTTCCAAAATTATTAATAAAAGATTGCTTTTGTACAGTTGTTAAAGAAATTTTAGTTTTATTGGCAATCCATTCTATCAACTTTTGAGGAGTGTCTTGTGGGGTGAAAATAAAATCCGCAGAGTCCTGTAAAGCTTTTATGTCTTGTTCAGAAGGATGTTCAATTATTTCTCTTGCCTCTCTAGGAGATATTTTATCCCTTTGGCATATTCTAACAACTTGAGCATCTTTTGGGCAGTCACAAAATATTAGAATAGAATTTGGAAAAATGAATTTGAACTCTTTATATACATCTTTATGTCGGAATCCATCTAATATAATACCATTTTTCCAACTAATAGATGATGCATTTTCCATTGTCCAGTGCATAAAACCCCGTTGACCAAGCTGAGTAATCAAATTTTGACCTAAATTTTGTAAATTGGATCGGGAGGGTATGATACTATTTCGCAGACAATACTCTCTTAAAACTCCTCCAAAAGAAAGAACTTGTAAACTATAATTTTGTGCTATAGCTTTTGTAACAGTTGTCTTCCCACTCGCAATAACTCCAGCTACACCAATATAAAGCTTTCTCATTCTCTGCCTTTTTTTTGTGTTAATGAGTCAAAAAGAGAAGGTTGACAACTTTTTTCCACCGTATCTAAGATAAGCCA
The DNA here is from genome assembly GCA_934202735.1 of uncultured Alphaproteobacteria bacterium. Lineage (GTDB taxonomy): Bacteria > Pseudomonadota > Alphaproteobacteria > CAAHEQ01 > UBA3637 > CALXZG01. Next base: position 101,177 of record CAKPYH010000004.1, read on the forward strand.
AGCTCTTCGATCATTTTTGGGAAATGGATATGGTGTTTCATATTTCTTTACTCTAGCAATATGTATAAAACTAATATAACGTGAATCTTTTCTTTTTTCCCAGAAATAAGGATCATAATCAGCGCAAATTTCAGAACTATATTTCTTTAATTCTTCCATTTTTTCGGGGGATAAATCAGAAAAATATTCTACTTTCCCTGCAGTTATCTCCCCTACAACTAAACCTCCGGATTTTTTTAATAAAATAATATCTCCTTCTTTGACTTTCTGAAATGGAGGACATTTTACTTTTGTAAACCTAGTTTCTATGGTTTTTTCGCCTTTTAAAATTAAATCTAAAAAAGGTTGAATCAAGATTGCTAAATGTTGAGGTTTATGTTCGTTTTCATTCATAATTAATAGATCCTTTAATGTTTGATATACTATAGTAATATCTCGTTTTATTTGATTTTTGTCAAGGTTCGAAAAATTCAATAATATTGTCTCAGAAATTTCTTCAAGATTTTTTTCCTTAGAAATTCCATCTAGAATCAAACTCATTGTTTTCCACCCCTCAATTTTTAGACCTATATTAGTAGAGGTCCATAAATCTATATTCTTACGTATCGGTGAACGTCGACTCACAGAATACAGAACAGCATCTTCAGGATTCTTTATCAAAATTTTTGGAGCTATATATTTACTGAGTTCTTCATTTTTCTTCTTGATTTTTACTTTTATTTTCCCTACTAAAAAATCTTCCCACTCTTCTTCAATTCGGCATTCTACATTTTCTGGTAACTTTTTACCATCATTAAGAAAAATAATCATATCTCCTTTTCTCCAATTTTTAGAAGAAATTTTGTTTTTCTCTAATGTTTCTTTTTCGAAGAAAGGTGTTTCATAAGATACGGCATCTGGTTCCAACTTGATAAGATTAAATCCTAAATTCATTGCTTTTATGATTACTTTTTTTCTTTCTTTCAGGGAAGATGGCCTTGTAAAAGCTGGGAAAAGAGCTATTCCTATACTCGAATAGTGACCAAAAGTTAATTGTTGAGCTCGTCTCATAAATAAATCATAATACTCTGGATACCAAGGAGGATCAAAAAAAACCATATCAGCAATGCCTATTAATTCATTGGGTATTTTATTTTCTGCGTTATAATGAATAGTTGAAATGTTTTTATTGAGTATATTTTTCTTTATATTTTCTAAAGTTGAGCCACTTTTATCCAGGATGATAATTTTTGTTTCTGGAAGAAAATAAGAAATATAAGAGGCAAGAATCGGAGCACCAAGAAAAGCCATTTTACGAGGTAATTCAAATGGATGATTATTTAATAAATTCCTGAAAGCTTTTTCCATTGAATCTGTGGAAAACCACCACTCATAGTCTAAACAATGTGGTAAATGTAAATTTTGTTTTAGCCTTAGTAACCCTATTTCTGCATTTTTCTTATTTTGTGTCCAATTCCTGTAAAGTTTTATTTTGCGAATTGAGTCTATCCCTTTAAGAGAAAAAGAGCCATTTTCTTGTATAATGAGTTTGTCTTTTACCATTTCTTCCAAAATACGCTTAAGCTCATCAGGAAAAACAGAATGACACCGTTTTGAAAGTTGAATTAGATTCCTTTTTCGTTCTTCATAAAATTACGTTGATCGTCTGTCAATTTTGTCCAAAAGAAATCATTGCTCAGATTATCATCTGACCAAATAAAATGAGATTTATCCATCTCTAACGTTTTACGAGCTTCTAAAAACCATAATTGATATTCAGGAACCAGATCAGGTTGTCCTCCGCTTAAAACGATAACAGGTGGTCTATTTTCTTTTTTTGATAGATTTAGCAAATATTCAGCCGAAACCATTTCAGAATATTTTGGATCTCCTTTTCTTAAATTCTTATCAACAAAACAATACCAACAGTGAAAATTACAAACTGCTAATTGGAAGACTTCGACCTGTAAAGTGTCTGGCATTTCTTTTCCGAAAAACTCTCCAACAGGTTGATGTGGTAATGGATTTGGAAGCCAATCATTATTTTTGTGATGATTAAAATGATGTATTCTTCCAAAATCATTGCAATTAGATCCCAGCGTTATATCTGTTGCTTGGACAGATTTTTCAAATTTTGTCATACGAAACAATTTATTATCCAAATCAACTGCCACAGATCTTAATTCTTCATCTTTTGATTTATTTTTCATTAGAAGCTCCATATACTATACTAAAGATAATATATCATGTTTAATTTTTTTCAAGTTGTTTTTTAGTCATTACCTCCTTGCCTCATACCTAAAATCCCGACAGGTAAGAGTTCAGCCACCAAAACCAAATCAAATCCCAAGCATTTCGCCACCTCTAACGCTTCGGAGAGGTTCTGCTCGGAAAGTTTAAGCAAAACCTCCCAAGCTTGATGTCCTTCTACGGTGTTTAAGGCTGTTTCGACGTATCGGCATCTGTAGAGGGGACAGTTGATTCCGTCTTCTCCGCATCCCTGGCAGTAATTCCGCCCGGAGCCGAAGTGCCATCTTGCTCGGGCGTATATGCGTTTTTTTCGGCCTCTAATATCTCCTGTATGCCGCAATACTGCTGCCTGAATGTTTCGGCAATGCTCCAAAAGTTCGTGAAAAGTTCCTCAATTTTGGCCGGTGTCAGCGGCGCTTTTTCATCTGTTTCGGCTTCTAAAATGCCGTCCCATTCAATAATGCCCGCCAGCGCAAGACCTAAAATCAATTGCTGATCGGCATAGGCTTCGCGCTTTGTAATGTCCTCCAAATCCGGCAAGTCCTTATCTTTAGCCCCGTTTTCGCGCACGTCTTTTAAGCGTTTTGCAACCTCGGACACCTTTGAGTTCATAAAGGCTTTTGCCTCATAAAAGACCGAAGATGTACAGGGCTTCACTTTAACCCGGACGCCCATTCCCAAATCCAACCAATAAGGCTCATTCTTAAACTTCAACTTTAACATTAGTATTTCTCCACATCGTTAATCAATTGAACGGTTACCATTTTGCCAAGTTCCGCATTCTTTGCGCCTTGGAAATCGTAAGAGCACTCAATGCCGCCCGGGCCTGAAATAGAACGTTTCGGCTTTGGCAGATAGACTTCGTGGCAAGTTATAACGAGCCGTTGTCTTTCGGATAATTGGTATCCTAATTCCAAATCAATAGGGATACCGGCGCGAGCTTTATCCATCAGGGCATTGTCGCTATAACGGACCGCAATCGAACCGGACAAGGAAGAAACCCCAAGGTCAATGGCTTCAACTTTACCATCGCTTCGGATCGTTTCAATTTTTTCAAGGTTATTTGAATAGGTAACCGAGGCACTGGTTACATTCGCCAATGTTTGTCCGCCTGATTTAATAAATCCTTGGAACTGTGAAAAGCGCGTGTAGTTTTTGACTTCCGGTTCTGCCACAATAGAAGTTGTTGCGGCGGTTTCACTTTGTGCCATTAACGAAACTGTGGCCTGAGCTTCACCGGAACGGGCGAAGTTAAAGGCGATAGAGTTCGCACGCGCACCAAGGAATCTGATGTACTCAGGCACCTCTGCCAGTCCTAATTCAAGTGAATAGCTCGGAAGTGAGGTTTTACCGCTTTCAAATGTATGCGTATAAACGCCATTTTCGGTAGTCGTTTCCGGAACTCCAAAGACAGCTTTCAGCCAAATACCGATGTTTCTGATGTCAACCGGCACCGCCAAATCACCTTCAACGTTAATAACGTCTTGGAAAGGTGTGGTCGGGTCGCGGCCCAAACCCAGCACGTTTGATGAAATCAACCCTTGTTCGCTGTCAATTGCGCTTGATGCAAACGGCACTTGGGTAAAGGGGCCCGAAGAAAGCGTGCCGTAAGTACTTTCTTCAGCAATCAATAATTTAGCATTCCAGCCATATGGTCGTGACATAAGTTGTCTCCTTTGTTTAGGGTTAAAAAAAGTCCGGTAAAACACCGGACTTATTCATAAACTAGGTCGCTATTTATTTCCAATTTTCAACAAATAATGAATCTAGTTTAGAAATCTTTTTGGGTAGCTCATTTCCTTGCACTGTTAATCCAAGGAATGTTGCGGCTCGTGATATTCCTACATATAAATATTTTTCAAAAATATCAGGTTTTTCTTCCGCAAGTTTATCTACATTTATAAAAAATGCTGCTTCAAATTCCAATCCTTTGATGTAATCAATGCTAAAGATTCTAACATTGTTTTCACTTCCTAATATTTGGCCTTTTAAGCAGGCATCTACAGAAATATTCTTATCTGCCAGTAAATCATTCAATACTTTTTGAAGAGACTCAATATCTTTTTCATGATTTACTAATATTGCAATAGATGGTAGCCGTCCTTCTAATTTTTGATCAATTTCAATCATTCTTTCTGATAGCCATTTTGCTAATTTTTTTACGTTATTTAAATTATATCCCAAAACTGGATTTAGTCCTTCAATATCTAAATATTTCGGACGATCATATGTTTCTGCATCCCCATCAATTATTTTTTGAGATAGTTCAAATAATTGCTTGCTTTGTCGATATGGAATTTTGATTTTCTCTTTCACGACATTACTACCTAATGCCCATTTAATTTCATCAAATTCCGTTATGCCAATAGTTGTCAGACGTTGATTTAAGTCTCCCGCACCAAAAAAGGTATTTGAACCCTCTTTTAATAAATTATTCATTATGGCGAGCTGAACTGCTGAAAAATCAGTAATTTCATCAACAAAAATTTGCCCACGCATAACTTCATCTAATTTATTTAAATGAAAGCCTTTATATGCTTTTAAATACGCTAAGATTAAAATATCTATTTCAGTGTTTGAAATGTTTTTGTTATCAAAACCTGTTATATATTTCTTTTTATTTTCCTTTCTGTATAGCTTATATCTTGTCTTCAATGATGTAAAATATCGCATAGTAGGTCTTCGCAACATTTTTAACAATTTTATGTTTTTAGTTAAGTCACCGATTTCTTTCTTATCAGAATCAGAGATTTTTTCATCAAAGTTGATATATTTACTAACAATCCCATCAAAACTTTTTGGGGGTACTTTCTTTGATAAAACAGATTTATATGAGAGATTTTGAAGTGGCTGTAAAATATATTTTACGTATATTTCATGCATCGTTTTGGCAGATATCAATACTTCTTCATCGTCATTTTCTGTCTCTTCTACATCATCTTTTATATTATATTCAGTATCAATCTTTTGTTGTAATTCAGCTAAATAACTCTTAGCCTTATCAGAGTTCATTCCTTTGAAAAGGAAGTTTTGAGAGATATGGGTTATTTTTGTTTCTATGCTTTTTTGTATTTCTTTTATGTTTTTATCAAGCTTCTCCGATATTTTCTCTAAGCTATTACATAAACTGATTACTTTTTTCTCTCCAAGAATATCTATGTCTTTGAGAAGACTTTGTATCTTTTTATTATCGAGTTTTATAACTTCTTGATATGCTTCTTTTATTTTTGTTAAGAACAAAGTATTTTGAAAACCAAAGAAATCTTCAAAAAGTGATCTTTGTGTAGCAGAGCAATCATTTTTTATATAATTCTTGTTTGTCTTTATAAAACCAGATTTAACAGATGTTTGCAGCAGGTTGAGATAATCTCTTGAAATTTTATTGCGAAAATTATCCCATACAAAGACATTTGTGTCCGGAGCAGCTATTTCCTCTCGACTAAAAGCCTCCTTTAAGTAATTTTTTAGTAAATCTGTTGGGGTAAACATATACCAACTTTTATCGCCATTCAGAGTTGAATATTCAATATCAAGATTAAGCCCTAATTTTTTTATTAAGGTTGTTGTCTTTCCAGTACCAGGCGCACCTAAAAGGATCATTTTTTGATTGGCATCAGATCGATATATCTTATCTTGGATTTTATCCAAAACATGTTTTTCTCTTAATCCCATGCTAGATATAATTTCACGTTTAATCTTTCCATTTTGATTTTCTTCTGTCTCATCTGTTAAGAAAGAAAGGAAAGAAGAATTAAGTAGTTCTCTTAGAGATGGGTATTTTGAAGCCGTATCCGCAAAATAAAAAGTTGCAGATGAATCCCAGCCCTCGGTTTTTTTTAGAGGGTCAAATTCATTTTTTTGAAGTATCAGATAGTCTTTTTCACCAGAAGGTGTATTTACCTCATAATCATCACCGATATTTTGTGATAATAAACTTGCCATCGGAGCCCTGCAGTTTGCGACTGTATAGGTATTATCATCAAATGATGGAGCAACACCTTTTGTAAAATAAAAGGTTCGTTCTTGCTCTGTCTGATAATCTTTTACAATTACACTTCCGTATATTGGGGAATTACAAGTAAGAAGCCGTGCCTTAGCAAATTGTTCTTCCCGTTCTGCATTAGAGATACAAGCAGCTTGATTTCGAAATGAATTTTGAAAGACAGATAGAGTACTTCCTTTCGTTTCAGAAAAATCTTTCTCAGCCTGTGCGGCGATATTTTCTATTGCTTCAATAGAAATTTTTGCTATTTGCTTATTTTGCTCTATGCCCATATCTTATACCTTTTATCTAAGAGTGATATAGGCCACATTTTACATTATTGGGAAGCAAATTGCAAGCTTTTTTTATTCCAAAGCATTTTGTGAGATATATTCTAAAACGATTGGGACGATTGCACCTTTGATGGGGATACCGCCTTCAACCGGTTCTTCCACAAACTCGGGTGGATCCGCGTGCATATAATCAACTTCACCGCCCAGGCGAGGATCTTCCTGTAAAAGCTCACTGATTTGAACCAACAGTCCGTCCAAGACTTGATCACGCTCTGCTGGTGTTTCCTTTTGAACAATGACTTCCAGTTCGCCCGATGTGTAAAAATATAACAAGTCAGCGACAATAAAATCTCCGGCTCGCCGACATTACCATCGCGCAAAATAACCAAACCACCGTCAGGAATTTTCTGCAACAGAGCTCGTTCCGTTTTCGTCCAATCCTGTGATTATTTCTCCTTTGCTGTTAACAAAGTGAGTTCTTTAGCTTTTTTAATATCCAAATCTTCGCTCAGTTCTAAACCTAAGTTTGTTAAAAAAGACCAAAGCTTTTTCTTTTCCTTTTTTATATCTTCCAAAGAGGAATCTGAAAAATCAATAGGGCTTTCGCATTCAAGTAAAACACCTAAACCATCTACATTTTGAAACGCAAAGTGAAAATCACCTCTTTTCATTCCAATAACATCATATTTTACATCAACTAAAGTTTTAAATCCCAGAGCTGAAAAAAGTTTTTTTGCTTGGAATAAATCATCACAAGGGATATTATATTTTTCTTCAGATATCACTTCTCCATTCACATACTCTTTATTCTTATAGGTAATTTGTTGGCATATTCTATCATCGTCTTTCAAAAATCTTAATAAGACACAATGCGACAAGATGTTTAAAACGGATGTTTCATCAATTGTTTCATTGTTTTGGGACAAATATTCATCTTCCACTCTGCCTAACTTTGATATTATAAATCCTTGCTCCTTCAGTTTTTTTACCTGTTGTTCTAAATTACCCATAACTCGCGAAGTGATTTCAACTTGTTTCATTTTTATTCTCCCGCGTGTCCTTTGCTTAATATAAAACATGGCTTTTTATGATTGTTCGCAGAATGATTGAAAACAGCAGAATAAGGACATGCTAAAATTCCCACACACGAAAAACAACTACCTATATACTCTGCCGGATCAGAATAAGTCATTTTTAATGTTCGTATTCGTATGTTTCTAATATGATCTTCTAATTTCATGTTTGTTCCAATCAATAAAATTAAATAATTTTAGTCAGTTGGACAACGTTCAGAATAAAAAACAGTTTGCCAAATATTTTGCAACGCTTGTACTGTAGTAGGGGCTATTTTTTCTACAGGTGGTAGATTATCTTTATCAAAAAACATCATATTTGAACACTTTGTTGGTTCTAAATTTCGTATTTCTCCTTGAAAATCCTTTACAAAAAAATAAAGGTCCATTCTCTTATTCTCCCCTGCTAAATTATGAACAAGATGAGCAAAAACAACATCTTTTGTCTCCACATTGATTCCAAGTTCTTCTTTTGCTTCGCGGATAACAGTTTGTGTGGCAGTCTCATTTTCTTCTATATGTCCAGCAGGTAAAACCCACCAACCATCTTTAAAATATCCATCTGTTCGGTAAAATAATAAAAACTTGTTATCCTTTTCAAGTATAAAACTAACACTTGCGTTGAATTTTACTCTTTCTGACATAGATATTTCTCTTATTCTTTTGTAAGTAATGAAATTTTAGCTTTTTCTTTTGGAAATGTCAATAAATAAAATTGAACTTATTTTTTATGATGTGATAAAGATGGACACAACCCCGATAGAACCGAGGATAGCCGTATCGGCCGCCATAATCTTGTCGCAGGCTGAGGCGATCCAATACGCACCAGAGCAACAAGAACCGGAGGCATAAGCGAGGATTGGCTTTTTACCTCGGGCGTTATAGATCATATCGGCCAACTCAGAGCAACCGTTAACTTCGCCACCCGGACTGTCCACATCAAACAAAATGGCCGATACGCTTGGGTCGTTCAGGGCTTTGTTAAAGTCCTGCGCCAACAGTTCGTAAGAGGTCGCCCCACAGACCGCCGTCAAAAGGTTGGCATGTCTGAATAGCGGACCGGTTACCGGAATAACGACAACGCCGCCTCGGGTGGAGACGGCGTAGGTGTTTTTCATCTCTTTACCTAATTGACTGGCGACTGCTTCAGGACTTTTGTTGTTCTGCCTCGCTATCGTCATCATCGTCTGCAACATCTCAGGCGTTATCGCCCAAACGGTCTTGTTTAATAGTTTCATGGTTTTCTCCACTCATTAATTAATAAAAAAGCTTGTTTAAATTAGATTTTTGTGATATAAAGATAACTGGCTTAGCGGTAGCTATTCCATAGTTATGACGTTCCTTGCAGTCTTTGGGAAGTTCTTAGTGACTTTTGAGGCACTATGACAACTTTTACAAGACATTTTGAATTTTATTTTGGTTTTTTCGCCATTCGATTTTTCGATAAGAACGCTAGGCCTAAATGTAAGGAGATATATTATGTCTATATATAATATATGTCACTTACTTCGAGAGGTCGTAAACTTAATGATTGCTATTTTAAGATTAGTAATCATTATCGTAGAACTCTTGGAGGTGGTGATTAACTATAAAGGAGTTTTTTATGTCTTACCAAAAATATGAATTAAAATATAAATTTAAAACCGATAAATTTATATTTGTTCCTTCTGAAGTATCTCGAATACATGGTCTAAAAATAAAAAAAGAATTAGAAAAACAGTTTAAAATCCCTTCTTTTTATCAGCATTTATTACCTAAAGGTCATGTAAAAGCAATAAAAAAACATTTATTTCAAAATTGGTTTATAAAAGCAGATTTAAAAAATTTTTTTTATAATATTACTCAAACTAAAATTACAAGATCGTTGAATGCTTTGCTTCACAATTATGAGAAGGCTAGATATATTGCAAAGGTATCAACCGTAACATCAGAAATAGATAAGAAAAAAATTTTTCATCTTCCTTATGGATTTATTCAATCTCCTATAATTGCAAGTATATGTCTAAACCATAGTGGGCTAGGTCAATATTTACATTGGTTAGATTCAAATGGATATAAAGTATCGGTATATGTTGACGACATTATTATTTCAGGAAAAGAAAAAGATGATCCCATTAAAGTACTTGATCAATTAAAAAAACTTTCGATACAATCAAACTTGCCTTTAAATTCCGATAAAACATTTATTTCATATGAATCTATAACCGCATTTAATATAGATTTAACATTTAATCAAACACTTATTAATCCAGAAAGAATGAAGGTATTTCAAGAGATTTTAAAAAGCAAGTGTAGTTCATTAAAAAAAGAAGCAATTCAAAAATATATTAATGATGTTGAGAGAGTATAAATTCATCAACTCAATATTTAAAAATTTTTTTCATTTGAATAAGATTTGTTGTACCTTTTTTCTTCCTCTTGTTCTGAGTTTCTTTTATTGTTTTCCTTTCGCTTAAATGAAAACCTTTACTTTCTTTTTGAGAAAGTAAAGGATAATTTGCTAACCTTTACTTTCTGTGCTTTGGATAACAAAAAAGCCCCACGAGAAGTGAGGCTATTTTTTTGCATTCTTTCTATTTTATAAAATAGAAAAATTCCCAGATAATTGCTCATCTGTTCCCAGATATATAAAAAAACGAATTATTCTTCGCTATTTCGTATATATGAAACACCACGTGTTGTTCCTAGTTTTGTTAAATATCCTTTCTTTATCAAACTTTGCACAGATTTACGAATTGTTTCAGAATTTTTTCCCGTCTTTTTAACAATGTCAGCAATACTCATTTCTGAATTGCCTGCAAACTGGCTCATAATTTCACGTGCAGTTGGAGATAATTTATCTGTATCTACTTTTTTGATGTTTTTAATTTTATCTTCTAATGCATGTTTTTGCTTTTGAAGTGATGTGACAAAGAAGGTTAACCAAGGTTCATAATCAACCTTATCACTCCATATTGTTTTTTGTGTTCCACGTAAGGCCCGATAATAAGCATCTTTACTTGCTTCGATAATTGATTCCATTGAAGTATACGGCATATAACTGTATTTGTTTTTTAGCATCAATAAAATAGTCAAGGCACGTGACATACGACCATTTCCATCTGTAAATGGATGTATTGACAGGAAATGAACGAGGAATATCCCAATTGTGATAATGGGATGCAAAAATCGATCTTCAAAAGTATCGTTTGTCCATTTAATTAATTCCCTCATCAGGTGGGGTGTATCAAAAGGAGAAGCAGTCTCAAAAATAGTTCCGATTTCTTTTCCTGTTGCATCGTAAGCAGCTACCCGATTACTATCCTTTTTGTATTCACCACGATGACGTTCATCCTTAGAAGAGTACTTCAAAAGAATTTGATGTAGCTGTTTAATATAATTTTCCGTTAGAGGGATATCATTGTAATTTTCAAATATCGTATTGATTAAATCAGAATATCCTGCAACTTCTTCCTCATCACGAGACTTAAAAAACTTTTTGTTGATATGACTAAATAACTCCTCAATTTCAGCATCGGTCATTTTATTACCTTCAATACGGTTAGAAGAACCGACAGACTCAATCGTTGCAACCCGTTTCATAACTTTTAATTCGGCAGGTGTTAATTTAGATAAATCTATACTCCATGAACCAACGAATTGATCAATCTCAGCAATTTTATTTAACATATCTGGTGTGATAACAATATCTTTAATCCTTGGCATATTGTCTCCTTTCTGCTTTACTAGATATTACCAGATATTCCCAAATAAGTCAACTAAAATTACCAGATACATAAAAATTTTACTCTATAGACCCTATTTTATCATTATTCGGCGACGTTTTTTCCTTCTTTCGGGTTAAATTTTCTATTGTTAAACCTAATTCGGCGAGTTTAGCTTTTTCTCTCGCACGTTGTTCCAAAACTTCTTCCCAGTCCAAGCCTTGACCGGCACATTCGGCCTCTAATGTAGAAAGCCCGATATCCATTCGGATTTGGCAGGCCTGAGCTTCTTTGACCGGGTCAACCCAACCGCGACCTGGACCGATCCACTTACATCTTGTGTAAGCATAGCGGTTCTCGTAAAAGTCCGGTGCATCAACCAAGCCTTTATTGACTGCTTCTTCCAGCCAAAGCTCATAAACCGGCGTAGCCCAGTAAGTTGATAGCCATTGCCGGCGACCGTTAAAGTATCGCCAAGCCTCTAATAAAGCAGAACGGGCGAACGAGTAATTGGTCTTTGAGAAGTCTTTTAACAGCAATTCATAAGGAATGTTCAACCCTGTGCCAATATGTCGGAGCAAGTTTTCAACGAAAGCACCATATGCCGAGTTCGGGCGAGACGGGGTAAATGGGGCGACCTTATCTCCGGGGAATATCGGGATAATCGAGCCACCCTCTAACTTAACTTGCCAATCTTTTTTGGCATTCAAGTATTCATCGCTTGAACCACCGAACAGTTCGTTTAAACCTTCATTATCCATTGGTGTTTCTATAAATGCGGCGATCATCGCGTTGACAATTGCGGCTTGAAGCTCAGATCGTTCATAATGATCCAACATTTTGAACATCGGCATTATGGAGCTCAGAACAGGTTTCCCACGGGATTAACCGATACGGTTGATGTCGTGAACGTGTAGAACTCGTCTCCGGCCAAAACTCGTGGTTGCCGGAATACGCTCCCAAGACTTTAGGTCTGTCCAAAAGTCGCCCGGGTGGTCCTTTTGAATATAGTAGGCAATCGGTGCGCCATACTGATCAATTTCAATACCACCGCGGAGGGTCTTGCTATCCGTTTGACCGTTTGGATTTGAGAGCCGGTCCGGTTCCACCAATTGAATTGCGGTAGAGAACGGTCGATCTTTCAGCCAAAGTGGTATGGCCAAAGCCTCACCATTAATCAGGCAAGATTTGAAAACTTGTGTTGTTAGGCCATGAAAAGTTAAGGACTTGGCCGCATCACATTCAAAAGTTTCGGACCAGGATCGCCATAAACTTTCAACATGTGCCTGCCATTCTTCTTCCCATTCCTTGGTTTTGCCCAGTAGCCGATAGTCAGACTTGGCCGATAAACGAAACCCGGTGCCGACAATGTTGTCGGACAAGGTTTGCATAGCACCGGCGGCAATTCCATGATTACGCGTTAAGTCACGCGACCGGGCAACGATCGTGTCCAATTCCGGTAGTAAGTCGCTGTCGGCTGAACCGCGGCCCGGTAGCCATGAGGCAATTTCTCGCAAAGTTTGCGAAGCTGCTTTGTGTGATGTGTCTGTCATTATTTTATCCAATAAAAAAGCCAGGTACAAAGCCCGACTTTTCATTAATTATTTTAAAAATTAAAACCAGTTATCCATCTGAGGATAATTTATTGTTTTTGACGCATTCTTTGAAGTAGCATCATCTTATTTGGCGTATCTTGTAATGTACTAATAAAAAAGTTTCTAAACGCAGTAACATCTTCTTGTTTTGGAGTAAATAATTTCCAAATATGATTTTTTAACATAAGATTTGAATCCCGTGCCGCAGGCTTCATATGAGTATTGTTATACAAATTAAGACCTATGCGCTCCGCATAGTACTCACTTCTTATAATAGATCCGACAAAATCATTTACAGAAGGATGGCGATAGCTTTTTGATTTTAAATAACGTACATAATCAATACCTGATTTTTTTAAGTGTTCAATGGCGTGTTCCAATAACTTATGCCCCGGATAATTGAAAGGTGTCATAAAATCAAATTTACTTAAATCAAACCGCTGTTCTTTTTCACCTACAGAAAAACGATAATAATTAATCCAATTATATTGAATCGCCCCACATAAAAAATTCAAATCAGTGTTTTTCATTTTTTCGGTAAACCAATCCATCGTCTTTCCTGTACCAACATTATCATCAAGCAACACAACAGATTTTGCTTGAGCTAATTTTTCAGGGTTAGACATTAAATCAAAAAAATCATTTTTCTGACTTAATAGCGCTAACTCTTTTTCATCTTTTATGTATGTACTTTTTAAAAAATTACTATATTCCGCTCCATACATTGATTTCAAAAAAGGTCCAATATACAGGGAACCATATCCAGGCGTAATGATATGCGCATTATCCGATAAAGATAAATTTTGACAACAAATATACAATAAAGCCTTATTATCCAACTCAATAGCTCTCTCAGCTGACATTTTATTACCAGCGGGTAAAGTATCTTTTGACGGGACTATATCATTTTTTGAAAAAATACGAATGATGTTAGTTGCATCATCTTCTAAACATCGTTTGCTCTTTTCGTATTCGTCAGAATTACTTTTATTTATGATATATTCAGGCAAGTTTGCATAATACACTTTTGCAGAACAATTCAGCATATTTTCAAGAATCATAAAGTTTCGCTTACTTGGTTCCCGGGTCAGAAACTTCTTTAGACATTCTCGTCTATTTGAAAGTTCGGTTGCGGTTTTTGGTTCATAATAACCAGAAGACCTTGAAAGGTATTCTTTTTCCGAAATCGGCGTGACAAAACTTTCTAAACCGACCACATCTTGTAAAGTCATAATCCCTAATACGTCAAATTCAGAAAGCTCTAATTGTTCCATACAAATAGCCTTTATTTCATTTGTTTTAAAAAATGAACTAAACTATTCAATTGTTTTTCAAACTCATATCTTGTAAAAACAGTCTCTGTCTTAGCCTCTTTCCCAATAGAATGTAAAATATAACGATCAACTTTTTCCAGCGCTTGGCGATAAAGTGGATTTTGAAGGGCAGAAATATAAACTTCATCAACTAAATCATCATATTCAACGCTGTGGCGATTTATTTTTTCCCCTTGCCAAAAAACCTCGCCCGTTTCTTTCCAGTCATAAGAAGATGCATTTTGAATATAAACAGCATCTAACCCCGTATAGGAAAAAACATATTTTTGCACTTGGGGCTCTGGAAATTTAATTCCTTGAAAAAAAGATTCGATACTGTGCAACTGCTCTCCCCTCAATTCAAACTCGTAAGGGAATAAGTTAGACAGCAATTTTGACAGCGGATTTTTTAATTTATAGCCAACGTTAATCCATGAATCGCAAACAGGTATAATGTTGTTTTCTTCGTCTTCCAAAGGAAAACCGTCACAAAAAGCTTTATCATGAACGTATGTAATTTCTTTTTGAGAAAAAGCATAATTTTTCTTAAACTCTTGAAACAAGCGCAGTTCTTTTTGAATACTTCTTTTCATTTTTCCTCCATTTTCTTCATTCTAACTTATCTAATCTTTTTTCTCAAGAAAAATTTCAGTTTTCAAAAGAAAAACTTGTAATAAATTTTAAAAACTCGCTTTCAAAATCCTCCGACGACAGGTTGCTGAGCCTTCGACTGCCGCAATTTGTGATTTAAGAGAACTGATATAACTTTCAAGGGCCGTCCGGCTGGTTTGATTGTAAGTGGTGGAACCGAAATTCCCGACACTGACCGAGACTTCCTTTTCACCGATCATCAATTTATGGTAGGCTTCTTCGGCCTCAGCCAGCCTGGTTTTCAAGGTTTCTACCTTTATAGCCATGGATCATTTACCTTTGTTGGTTGAATTTGAATGAATTTCGGTTGTTTTTTAATCTTTATCTTTTCGCTTGTTTGGGTCGGTATAGCCGATTCAAGCTCTTGCCAGCCGCGCTCGGATATCCGATCAAGACCATATATCGCCGCACCGGCACGCGCATAAACGCGGCAGTCCAACGCTTCGTTTCTTCGAGCCGGGTCCTTTTCCCAGACCGATTTTGGATAACCGTTGGTCACCTTGACTACCTGGCGTTCGGCCGTCAGTTGTTTGAAATACTTCTCAGCGTATGCCGGGAAGTGACAGCGGCCGAACTGCGAGGCATCTTCGCCCACACGTTCTATCTTCAGCCACCGGTAAAGCTCGGTTTTGATAACCGGACCGGACACGTTCCACACCTTCAGGCCTTTCTTTTTCGTATCAGCCTTTAAAGTGGACAGGATCATCGCGGTGTCGCGGCTTTGACCTTTGATGGCGACAACAGTCCTTGGCGCATTGGCCCGGGCACCATTGCCACCCCAAGCAGCCTGATTAAACGGACGGACAAACAAATACACATCTTGCGGGACATAAATGGTATTGAGTTTGATGTATATCCGATTTTCAAAATTCAAACAAATTAATAAAAATCCTATTAGACAAGGATTAAAGTCTTTATTTCTTTAACCGCATGGCATTAGGAATCTGTTGAAAACCAAACTTTTTATAAAAATTCGGCAAACATGGGTTCTTTGGATCATAGAACAAACTAACCGTGGCAAAATTTTGCGCTTTAACATACTTAATGATTTCTTTCATCAAGATCGTTCCAATGCCTTGCCCATGATAATTTGGATGAACCACAACATCATAAATCATACACATTTCTGAATCATCTACACATCGGGCAAAGCCTACAGTTTTTCTTCCATCCAATACAGACACCATAAAGGTAGATTGCTTTTTGACTACAGGCCATTGATCCGGACGATAGTTTCCCCACTTCAATAAGGAATGGATTTCGTCTATATCTTTTGTGTTAATGCGTTTTCCAATTTTAACTGATTTTTTCATTTTAACCACTCCTTGCATGGGTTGCTCTGTTTTAAAATGTCTTTTAAGAAGTCATCAAATCTATTATCACAATTAGTAGCCCATCCGTACTCTGAATGTTCAGGACTTAGAGTTATCGTAGGCTCGCTTGATAATATTATTTCATAATTAAACTGAATATCATGTTTAATCCTATCTGTTTTAGAAATCTCTTCCGACACTCCTATTAACTTTACTTCTTTTTTGGAAATATCAAGGTCAACTTCCTCTTTCAATTCACGTTTAAGTGCTGAACATAAACTTTCTCCAGTTTTAACACCACCACCGGGAAATTCCCAAACATTTGGTAAAAAGTTATCTGCGGGGGATCGTTTTACAAGTAGAACTGTACCATTGTAAATGATTAATGCACAAACAGATAGTTTTATTTCTTCATTCATTAGATTAACCCCCTCTAATCCTTTTTCGTTTATCTCTTTTAACTGTTGCACCGTTAATTTGAACAAAGCCCGACGATCCCAACGTTAAAAAACTTTTTTGATTTCGATACCGACTACTCCAAATTTATTTTGGGCTGCTGGTTTATAAAATTCCTCCAACACCCTCAACAATTCTTCTTTTGAAGAAACACCTGCTCGATTAGGCTGAATAATGCTACATAACTCATCAAAATTTCGAGCGTGGTATAAATTTTTTACAACTGCAGTAAAAGTATCGTTAGAATTTGAGGCATTGGCAAAAATGATGTTATCTCCAACCTTGATTTTTTACGCTTTTCATCAAAAAGACGCAATTCTATAGTTTTACTACCTGATTTTAACAAATTATAATATTTTGTTTTAACATTCATGCTATGCATTATATTTCTCCTTGCATAATAAAAAAATAAAAGTTATACTATCTATGTATAGCAAAAGGAGAAAAAATACGCAAATAAAAACTTATAAATCTTTTCACTCTGAACACAGTCTTTTATACAAAGATATGTTGGATTTAACATTGTCCATTAACAAGACTTACCCGAGATATACCGCTTGGTATAATAATACTTTTATTCCAGGATTAAAAAAGAATGAACGAATGTATATTGTCGCTTTAGACGATCAAAATATCCTTGCAGGCTGTATTTTTGCAAAAAATACACCAGATGAAAAAAAGATATGTACCTTATTCGTTAATCCTTTGTTCAAACGTCAAGGTATCGGAAAAAAGCTTTTAGAAACTGCCATAAAAGAACTAGGAGAACTACCTTTAATCACCGTATCTAGCAGAAATATTTCCCAATTAAAACCTTTATTAGATCATTTTGGTTTTCATTTATCCGCTACCAAAAAGGGAATATATGGCCAAAATGATACAGAGTTTTATTTTAATGATAAAAAAGCAGATTTAATACAAAAAGGATTACTTCCAATTCTTATTCAACAAATGCAACACTCAAGATAACTGTGTTAAGTCATTTTATGTTGGCAACATTTTTGCGTGTTTTGTTGCACCGTTAAATGGACAATGTGGTTTCTTTCTTTCATTAAATGTATGCGAAAAACGCCACCAACCGACGGATAATAAAAATATGGTTTCTTTTTCAATAAACTATCCCCTAATTCCTAACAGGACAAAAGGAGTTGCATTATTAGGTGATAATTTATCCCTTTCTATCCAAACTGCACCATTTGAATCCAATCCATCCCCTTTTTGGGATGGCTTCCCCGCTATCATACAATCATACAGGATGCCAAAATGTTGCATAACGCCCTGTTCCCCGCTTTCTTTTGTAAAATCTGAAAAAATAACCTCTTTCTTCCTTTTGTTGCGAACAGAACACAACATGCAATTTGTTTCCTCCCTAATTTCACGAGCAACCGTTTGTTCGGGACTTTCACCTATTTCCGGACTACCGCCGGGCAAGTCATAAAGCCCTGTATATGGCCCCCGCGCCTTCCGAATCACCAATACCTTATTTTGTTGCATAATGACACCGTAAACACCCCGATGTGTTCGCGTTACACGGCGATCACGTATAAGAAGATGGGCCTTTCCCTGCTCCAATTTATACAGATAATTTTCTATTTTTTGATTGCGATAAATTTTATGATTTGCTACCGTAATTAACACATTTTCCCCTTCTTTTTGGCGCCTTAAAATAGCGATACAGTCAGCATGACATGTTTGTCCGGAAATTTTTCCCAAAATATAAACAGGAATTTTTGACTTATTTTTTTCCAAAAGACACCCTTGATAAACCTTTGATGATTTTTTTTCTACCTGATGAATGACAATTTTTTGTCCTAAATAATGGGTTGGAATATGATCCATACCTACTCTCCTTTACAATCAACATAATTGTTTAATAACCCAAATTTTAAAATACAAAAATTTGATTGTCAAATCTTTTTTAATTAATTGGTTTGCAGTCATTTTTAACTTTGATGTAGAATAATTTCATTCCCAAAAGAATTAGTTGAGGAATTAGTGAAGTAATAAAATCAAGCACTTTTAAGATGATGAGTTAGATTGTTAGCGAAAATGGGTGCTTTTTGTGTTGAGTCCAATCGAACCAGCTTAAATGCTTGTAAATAAAAGAAAAAGTCGCCTTTAAGGGCGACTTATTCAAAATGGTGAGCGTGCTGGGATTCGAACCCAGGGCCACCTGATTAAAAGTCAGGTGCTCTACCAGCTGAGCTACACACTCATAAACAAATCGTTTGGAAGTATAACAAAAGTTCCCGGCCTTGTCAAGTAGTTTTTTATCTTTTTATCATATTTTTTTAAAGACCGAACAAATTTGGAAAAACTTGCCTTTTGATTCAAACGATGATATAGTACCCGACATGAAAGGACACTATGCCCGCATTTCGTAGACTTACCATTCCTGTTGACGTGGCCAAGATATTTGCCTTGATTGCCATGACGGCCGATCATGCCCCGAAAGTATTAGCTCTACCCGGGATTATCAATGACACCTTGGGTCGTATGGCTTTCCCGTTGTTTGCTTTTTTGATTATTCAAAATTACTGTCGGACACATGCTTTTTGGAAATACGCGGTGCGATTGGGGATATTTGGTGTGATGACCAGCCTGATTGTAACCCCGTTTGATGGTACGTTCAAGAATGTTTTATTTACCTTTTTATGGGGTCTTACATTCTTGGCCGCTACCGAACATATATGTCGGCGAATCCGGTCGTTCGTTTGGCAGGCTTATTGGCTGAGTGGTATTTTATTGGCCTTGATGCCGTTGATTTTAATGTCGGATTACGGTCTGTGCGGCTTTTCGTTTTTGTTGGCTTTGTATGCGTATCGGAGCCTTCCTAACCGAATCAACACAGTGGCCGTATTTTTAACCGCCGCTTTCTTAAACATATCGGGAATCGTACCGGTAGCCGTTACCTTGATTACTGTCGCCGGATTGATCTACAGGGTCCGTTTGCAGGGAGGCAGCCGCTTGATCCGATGGTGGGGATTTTATGCGTACTATCCCTTGCATTTAGTCATTTTATATGCCATCCGCACATGGTGTGGCGGTTAGCGAAAACACGAAAGGAGAAAAATCATGACATTCAAAATTCTTGTATCCGGGATAACGGCCCTGTGCCTGACGGCTTGTGGCAGTGAGTCGGCCTCAATCGCGGGCCATGAATACATGTACACACCGGTACCGGATATGGAAATCACACTGGGGTTTGACGCACATGAGAATCGGTATTATGGGCATGCCGTCAATGCTTATTTCGGAACTTATAAAGCCGATGGTAAAACGATGAAATTATCTCCGGCCGGTACCACCTTGATGATGGGCCCGCGGTCGCACATGGAAGCCGAGCGCATTCACTTAAATGATTTAGAGAATGTCCGCCGGTATCTGGTAGATGAACATACGTTGACTTTGATTCTGGCCGATGGACGCGAAATCACCCTGACACGCCGGGATTAAGGACACAAGGGTAAAATCCGGGCAGCGGTAGCCCCATGGCCGTGCAAGATCAACCACAAGCACACTTTGTGCTTGAATTTCAGGCCGTCATAGGAAATAATACCCCGGGCGAACAAATCGCGAAAGGCCGGTTCCATGTGGCGAAACAATGCACGGCGCAAGCGTTTATTCTTCTGTTTGCGGACCGCGGCATTCATCACCATTTTGACCCGTTTGTTCAAAATCGCCCGACGGACGGCGGCCAAATCAGACGGACGATGTTGACGGATATCATCATAGACGGCTTGTATCACAGTCAGATAACTGTCTATTTTACGATTGTCAAAAGACGACCTTAGGATAGAAGACGGGCTGAGATAATAGTAGTACAGTTCATATTTGACCTGGGCCAACATGTGGATAGACGACAGGATATGTGTCGTGAACGGGACATCTTCAAAAAAGATACCGGGGATAAAACGTGTTTCCCCGATCGCCGATCGCCGATACAGGCGGGTACAAACCCCGGACACAATATCATCGCGATCCAAAAAGGCATGAAACGGATCCAAAATAATTTCCGGCAAGATATTCGTTTCCAAAACGGGAAAAGGGGCCGGGTAAGTCTGATTCGTCTTTTTTCGGATACACCCGGCCACATCGGCCCCCGTTGTTTCCAACGCCCGAACCAGCATTTCCAAGGCCTGGGGATGCAGATAATCATCCGAATCGCAAAAGTAAATATACTCGCCCCGCGCCTGTTCCAAGCCCCGATTACGGGTCGCGGCCAATCCGCAGTTTTTATGGTGCAACAAGATAAACCGATCATCACCCGCCATAAAATCCTGAACACATTGACGGCTGTTATCCGTAGACCCGTCATCCAAGCATATCACTTCAAAATCACGATATGTTTGATTTTGCAACGCGGTCAGGCATCCAACCACATATTTTTCCACATTATAGATAGGAACAATTACACTGATTTTCGGGGACATTTTTTTACTTCCAATATTCATCAATCCATTTTACCGGTTCGGTATGTTTATACAGGCGTTTCAGGCCACGGGGATATTTGGAATCATCGGGATTAGAACACCAGATTCCCAGGCGGGCATCTTCCATGCCGGGCATGCCGTGAAACGCCACCATTTTCAGTCCCGGCCATTTGGGGATCTTGGGCATCATCCACCACCGAAACGGCATGGGTGGCAGGCAATGAAACCGAAAAGAGCAAAACCACTTTTCCGGCCAAAAATTCAAATGTCCGTACTTTTCAATAACTTTACTGGACAGATATTCCTGAGACGCGGTATAAAATTGATCCACCACTTCTTCGGGATGATCTTCAAAATACTTTTTAATATACCCCAACGTCCCCACAACCCAGGAATAACAACTGGCCTGTCCCACGTGCTTCCCTTTGCTGTTCCAATCATTGATAATATAAAACTTGTCGCCCTGCGGATAGCGGAAAAACTCATCCAAATTGCCCACGATTAAAGAATCCAGATCAAAATAGAATACCCGTTGACCGTTCAGGCCCCCCAGGTTATCATCACACAGGCCCGCTTCTTTCCGATAAGCATATTTGTTTTGTTCGGGGCGCACGTTCAAATGCGTCATCGGACCCGCTATAATTTCGGGATCCAATCCTTTCGGGTCATCGGTAAAGCAATAAAAATCAATATCAAAGGACGTATGACGTTTAATCATGTGATACAGTTTATTCACATCGTCCACCGGATACCAATTTCCCCATTTCAGGCAAATGACATTATATTTTTCGGACATTTTACAAACCCCTTTCGTTTTCATCAAAAAAAAGCCTAACACATTGTCAGGCTTTTTGCAAGTTGAAAATTAAATTCGGACCAAATGAACGTCAATCAGCGGTTTTTTCCCGTAAAATTCGTTCAAAAATTTCCGAATGGCAGATCGGACCGATTGGTCAATCTGGGTATTGGACGCTTTATGTTCCGCCGGTACCTCGTCCACCGCCCGACAAATCAAATCGGACAATTTCGCCGCATCATCGGTTTCCGAATCCAACAAACCGAATGTAGATAGTTGCGGGGTGCCCAAAACATGTCCTTTCTGATCCACCACCAACGTTACAACCAAAGACCCGTCATCCATCATTTTGCGCCGTTTGCGAATCACTTCCGCATCCAGGTGTACAATATGCTTGCCGTCTACGGCCAAAATACCCGTTGGCACTTCACCCAAGATTTCCGGTTCATCAGACAAAGCAATCACTTCACCGTCTTCCAAGGCAAACGTAAACGGAGTTCCGCATTTTTGTGCCAAATCCGCATGTCCCTTTAACTCCAAGGCTTCTCCATGCACCGGCAACGCGATTTTCGGCTTTAACAAGCGATAAATAGCCTGCAAATCCGGACCGGCATAATGGCCGGAGACATGGACTAAATCGTCCCGATCGGTGATGATTTTAACCCCTTTGGCCTTTAATTTGCGTTGCAACAAGGCAATGGACTTTTCATTACCGGGAATAATGCGGGACGAAAAAATCACCACGTCATCGGGCCCTAAAAAGACCGAATTTTTTTGCGGTGTCAATGCCGACAAGGTAGACAACGCCGATCGCGGTTCACCCTGACTGCCCGTACAAATGAACAGCACAGAACCCACCGGACGTTCCAAGGCTTCCTTTTCCGATAAAAATTCAGGCAGATCGGCAAAATATCCGGTCGCCCGCGCCGCCGCATCAATCCGCCACAAACTGCGCCCCATCAGGCACACTTCACGTCCGTTGGCTACGGCCGCCTGATAAATA
Source organism: uncultured Alphaproteobacteria bacterium (assembly GCA_934202735.1). Taxonomy (GTDB): domain Bacteria; phylum Pseudomonadota; class Alphaproteobacteria; order CAAHEQ01; family UBA3637; genus CALXZG01. Next base: position 124,018 of record CAKPYH010000004.1, read on the forward strand.
CTCTTGACCCGCGATACATTGGACGCAAAGCAGGTAATGGCTATTTGTCGTTCCGGATATTCCCCGATTAAACGACACAACGTCTCTTGAACATCGGCTTCCGTTTTATCGGTATGCTCGCCAAATACATTCGTAGAATCGCAGACCAGAGCCAAAACGCCCTCTCGCCCCAGGTCGCGCAAAGCATCGGTATCCATGCCCTGACCTAACACAGGATCGGTATTTAACTTCCAATCGCCGGTATGAACCACCAAGCCTTCCCGCGTACGAATGGCCAACGCATTGGCTTCCGGAATAGAGTGGTTCATGGAAACAAACTCTACTTCAAACGGATCCAAATCAATGGCCGATCCGCGTTCCACCACATGCACATCCGCCCGTCCCAACAAACCGGCTTGTTCCAATTTATCTTCTATCAAGGCGGCAGCAAACGGTGTCGCATAAATCGGGCACAGTAAATCACGCCACAAATACCCGATGGCCCCGATATGGTCTTCATGGGCGTGCGTAACCACCAAACCCACAATATCTTTCTTTTTATCCTCCATAAATTTGGGATCAGGCAACAAGACATCTACCCCCGGCAACCCGTCGCCGGGAAAGCCGACACCGCAATCCACCAGCAACCATTTACCCCGATATCCGTAAGCAAAGCAATTCATACCGATACCCGTTGATCCGCCTAACGGAATAAAAACCAAACTTTCCGGCGGAATTATGACTTCATTTTGTTTTTCACTCATTTTTTTCCTTATATAAAAACACATCTCCGGCAGTTATTTTTTGAATGATTTTGTCCGGAGTTTCCAAAACCAATTCCCCTTGCGGGCTTAAATCCTTAAATATCCCTGACACCTTGCCGCGCGGCGTATGAACCGTCATTGTTTGCCCCCATCCTGCCGCCCGTGAAACCCAATCCCGGCGTAAAGGCTCAAAACCGTGGTTCGCAAACAGGTCCAAATTCACCGACAGGCGTTCCAAAATCCGATCGGCAACCTGATCCCGTGTCCAGCGTCCCCCCAGATCGGCCGTCTGATACATCATTTCCCGAGTCGGGTGCGACATCACATTGACCCCTATACCGATAATGACCCGTCCGTCTCCGGTGCCTTCCAACAAAATCCCGGCCACTTTGCCCCCGTTCAGCAAGACATCGTTCGGCCATTTCAGACGCACGCCGAAAGTCGCCAACGCCTGGGCAACCGCCACACCGGTTATCAGGGCCAACAACGGGGTTTGCGGACCGTAATCCGATAAAACGGCAGATAAATACAAGTTGCCCGGCGGACTGATCCATCTGCGTCCCATCCGCCCGCGACCGCCCGATTGCCTGTCCGCGATAATGACGGATCCTACGGGAAAATCAAGTGCGGTTTGATTAGTGCTGACAACTTCAACAAAAGAGTGTCTTTGCCATTTCATGGGACTTACCATAACACATTTTTTTATAAAAAGCAAGAAAATCCTTGATTTTCGTTTCCTGTTTGGGATATATTAGAGACAGTTTTTATTCAACAAGGGAGAAAAACATGAACAAATCAATCTTATTCGGATGTGTAGCCTTAACAACTCTGGCGGTGTGTGTGGCCCATGCCCAAGAAACTGCCCCTGTCGCACCGGCCCCGGCCGATCCGGCGGCAACCGCTGCGGTACCGAAAATAGAAGACATTAAAGCCACCGTCCTGTCCACCCTGCCCGGTAACGGTAAAGCCTGGCAAGATCAAATAACCGTTACGGCGGACGGTGATGATTTTCAGGTTATCTTGCCCGAAGTCAACATTGACAAATATGACGAGCCTGCAATCCACTTGCCCGCCGGACAAATCCGATTGACCCGTTCGGGATCCTTTGGTCAGCAAGCCCAATACAAAGCGACTTTACCGACTGCTTCCTATTTGGACTCTTTGTTCAAATCCCTGCTCTCTTCCGATGTGCAGATGACCATGAATGTATCCAAAGATGAAGTCAATCTGGTACCGGCACACCGGTTGGTTTCGGGACAAAGCCGTCATATTAAAGACATCCGCGCGGCTTCGGAAGGCATCGTTGCCACGGTTGATACGGTTGTATCAGACGCTTTGGTACGCATGGGAACCAATCAACAGGCAGAATCGGCCAGTGAAACAGACATCAGCGGTGTGGCGATTGAAACACCGTCCATGATTATACGCATTCCACAGATCAATACCCGGTCGCACATACAGGATATGACTCCGGCGGCCGATGGTCAATACAATATCTGGACGGCCAAAACGTTGCAAGGCACGTTGGAAATACCGAAAATTTTGTTTTTTGCCGCCGGCAGTCAACCGGACGCTTTGCCTTTACTGACGATGGCACAACACGGCACAACCACCCTGCAAGGCGAAACCTTGCACTTGGAAGGGGCCGTGGATAAAGTGCAAACGGCTCTGCCCTTACCGGCAGGATTGGAATTATCCTGGAATGCCGATGTATCGGGCCTGAATCGTGATCTTTTATCCCGTATGACGGAAGCACAGGGCGGCCTTAAACCGGCCGATCGGGATGCTTTCCTGACCGCTGCCACATTAAAAGTCAACGCATTGACCGTCAAAAGTGATGAAGCCGGCATGGCTTTATCCGGAACGGCACGCCTGAAACCCATTGTCGGTCAAAAAGCGGCCGATGCAAATACGCCCAATTTAATCCCCGATGTAGAGGCCACGTTGGTCATTACAAATCTGGATAAAATCTCTCCGCCCCCGGTCGTCAATCAAGCGGCCTGTGATGAGGCCAAAGCCCGAATCAATGCGATCAATCCCAATGGTGAACATGCCGATGCGCAACGGGAACTCTATACGGCAATGGCGGAAGATGCATGTACACCGCGTGGCGGCGCTTTGGATAATTTACGTCCTTTGTTGGATCCCAAAAATCATCAGGTTGCACCGGACGGAACAACCACGGATACCATATATATCCGCCTGACCGAAAACGGTTTGAGCATCAACGGAAAGGATGGCAATTAAGTGACCCCTGAAGAATTGTTTGAAAACTTTTCTTACTTGACCGATTGGGAAGATAAATATCGCTACCTGATTGAATTAGGGGATCATTTGCCCCCGTTCCGTGAAGCCGATAAAACCGATGCCAACAAAGTAGACGGGTGTATGTCGCAAGTCTGGTTCACACATACGACAGACGGCGACCGGTATTTTTTCAATGCAACCAGCGATGCCCATATTGTACGGGGGCTGGAAGCCGTTTTGCTGACGTTCGTCAACGGCTCTACCGCGGCGGAGATTCGCGCTTTGGACCTGAACGCCGCCTTTCAGCGTTTAGGCTTGGCCGAACACCTGTCTCCCACACGGCGAAACGGGTTTGCCGCCATGATCACCCGGATTAAAGCCACGGTGTCCTGATCTGATAACAAGGAGTATATTCATGAAGTTTCTGGACGAAGCAAAAATTTATATCAAAGCCGGCGACGGCGGCAACGGAGCCTGCTCTTTCCGGCATGAAAAATATATGGAGTTCGGCGGTCCGGACGGCGGAGACGGCGGTAAAGGCGGTGATGTTGTCTTTGTGGCGGTACAGAACCTGAATACCCTGATAGATTTTCGGTATCAGCAGCATTTCAAGGCTCCGCGGGGTACCAATGGCATGGGCCGATGTAAAACCGGTCCGTCCGGCGATGACTTGATCATCAAAGTTCCCGTCGGTACCGAAATTGTAGCCGATGATAAAGAAACAGTCTTGGCCGACTTAATGCATGATGGCGACCGCTATGTTGCGGCCCGGGGCGGGCATGGCGGACGTGGTAATGATTCGTTCAAAAGTTCCACTAATCAGGCACCCGAACGAGCCGATCCCGGTGAACCGGGCGAAGAAGTATGGGTTTGGCTGCGCCTGAAATTGATTGCGGATATCGGATTGGTTGGGTTGCCGAATGCGGGTAAAAGTACCCTGTTGACGGCGGTCACACGGGCGCGTCCTAAAATTGCCGATTATCCCTTTACGACCCTTCATCCGAATTTGGGCGTGGCCACCGTGGACGGGCGCGAAATTTTATTGGCAGATATTCCCGGCCTGATTGAAGGGGCTTCCGAAGGTACAGGCTTGGGGACACACTTTTTGAAGCATGTGGAACGATGTGCCGTCTTGATTCATTTAATTGACGGAACCGCCGAAGACGTAGAAGAATCTTATCGCATTATCCGGGCGGAGTTGGTCAAATACGGACATACTTTGGCCCGTAAGCCCGAACTTGTTGCTCTGAATAAAACAGATGCCCTGTCCCCGGACGCAGTGGCCGAAAAAGTCCGGGCCTTACAACACTTGGTTTCGGGGCATATTTACACAATATCCGGGGTTGCACATACGGGTCTGACGGACCTGTTACGGGCAGCGGCAGCCTTGATTCCCGCCCGAAAACATACCCTTTCTGAGACGGACGAAACGGAGAATGCAAAATGATCACACGTTCCCCCAAAGTATCAACGCCCCGGCGTAAAACACCCTCTAAAACGCCCCGAAAACGCACGCGTTCCACACCCGAATTGAATCTGGCCGATTTTATCGTGGCCCGTTTAGATGAAGGCAAAGCCGAAGATATTGTCCGGCTGGATATACGCCCGCTATCGTCCCTGACGGATACGCTGATTATTGCTACGGGGACATCTACCCGACACACAATGTCCTTGGCGTACAATTTGATTCAAGCCTTAAAAAAGAAACGTATAACACCTTTGAATGATGCAACTGTCGGCACAGGAGATTGGGTGGTTGTAGATTTGGGCGACACGATGGTCCATCTGTTCACGCCAACCGCACGAGATTTGTACGCGTTGGAAAAAATGTGGACCGCCCAAAAATAAACTTAAACAGATAACAACTTGATTGTAAATATATTTTACACAGAACGATTATCTATACACAAAATTAGATGTTGCATTTACCCCCTTTTTCAGGTACAATAACCCCCAGTAAAGGAGTCATTTATGGATAACACATTGGAATCAAATCGCTTGCCCCCGCAAAATATTGAAGCTGAACAAGCCTTACTGGGGGCGATTCTGTCCAATAACCGTGCGTTGGAAAAAGTGTCCGATTTTTTATACCCTAAACATTTTTCTGACCCTATTCACGGCAAAATTTACGAAGCCTGTCGCACATATATTGAGCAAGGCCGTACGGCCGATCCCGTTACCCTGAAAGCCGTCTTTGCCCATGATGAAGCCTTAAAAAATGTCGGTGGAGCCGATTACCTGATGAAACTGGCCGCGGCATCTACCACCATTATCAATGCCGCCGATTACGGGCGGTTGATTTTGGACCGCTACATTCGGCGTGAGTTGATTGACTTGGGTACGGATATTGTCAATGATGCGTTTACAATCAAGCTGAATGAAGAAGCCTTAAATCAAGTGGAAGGGGCCGAAAAACGTCTGTATGAAATTGCCGATCAAGGGGAAAGCAGCGGCGGACCGACTCAAATCAATATCGCGTTGCGTGAAACACTCAGTACCGTTGAAAACGCCATGAAAAATCCGACCGGTTTGTCGGGTCTGACCACAGGCTTGACGGACTTGGATAAACTGTTGGGCGGGTTGCATAATTCGGACTTAATTATTTTGGCGGGACGGCCCGGTATGGGTAAATCCGCACTGGCGACTACGTTGGCTTTTAATGCCGCCAAAGCGATGGAAGAAAGCAACCAAAAACCGAATGCTGAAAAAAAATCCGTTGCTTTGTTTTCACTGGAAATGTCGGCCGAACAGTTGGCTACCCGTATTTTATCATCCAAAGCACAAATTTCGGGAGATGATATGCGTAAAGGAAAACTGACGGGCGATCAGTTTGATGAACTGGTGGCGGGTATGTCGCTGATCAACAAAATTCCTTTATATATTGATGAAACACCCGGTATTACGGTGCAGGCTATTTATAATCGGGCACGCCGTCTGAAACGCGATAAAAGCCGTGGTTTAGGATTGATTGTGATTGACTACCTGCAACTGATCAGCGCCGGGGGGCGTAGTGAAAATCGGGTTCAGGAATTATCCGAAATGACACGAACCTTGAAAATTATGGCCAAAGATCTGAACGTACCGGTTATCTGCCTGTCCCAATTATCCCGGACGGTAGAACAACGGGATGTGAAAAAGCCGATGTTGTCGGACTTGCGTGAATCCGGTTCTATTGAACAAGATGCCGATATTGTGATGTTTGTATATCGCGAAATTTATTACCTGAAAAACGAACAACCCAAGCAAGGGGCCAATGAAACCCCCGAACATTTTGCACTCCGCACAGCCAAGTGGGAACAGGAAAAACTGGAAAAAGAAAACCTGAGTGAAGTCATTGTGGCCAAAAATCGGCACGGTCCGTCCGACACGGTTAAACTCTACTTTGCGGGTAAGTACAGTCAATTTTCCGACCTGGCCCCGACACCACAAGCCTAAGGCCGATACACCTGCCACACAGCGATCAGGTGATTTAATACCGCCGGATTTTGAACCGGCCATACGGCGGATTGTCCGTGCAGATTTTCTTCCAAATGCGCTATATCCGGGTCCATCGGGATCAATGTCGGCATAAATCGCCGTTCAAATGCCAGTAATGCCTTGTCGGGATCGGTGATGTCATACCCGATATCGGCCAACATTTCAGGTACCGTCGGATACACACTCGGCAACTGTTCCACGGGTTCAGGGTACAACCCGATACCGTCCTGTGCCAACGCTTTCCACGGAAATGCCGCCCCGACATCTACCTTACGTTCGGGGGCGATATCGCTATGCGCAACGATATTTTGGGGCAAAATATCATAACGGATGATCAGATCACTTAATACATGTTTCAAAGTCTCAATTTGAGCCGGCGTAAAAGGGGTTTGCCCCAAAGTTGCATTCTGCAATTCCACGCCGATTGCCGTTTCATTTAACCGGCTTTGCCCCCGCCAAAAACTGCTCCCCGCATGCCATGCCACTTTGTCTTCGGGGACCAACCGAAACAACCGACCATCGGTATCTATCAGGTAATGTGTACTGACATTTAACGCCGCTAACCGATGAATCATATCGGGCACGGGTATTGCAAAACTGTGCAACACGATAAACTGAACGGCGCGCGTACGTTCGCTTTGGGCTGCGGTGGTCAAAATGATAGGAGACAACCGATCAGGCTCTGTGGTTCCAATGGTCGGTTGTTTCGGCTTATCCGGCCAAATCATCCGCCCGGTCTGTCCCAACATCAGGCAGAGTTGAATCCCCAACGTGATAAAAATAAAAGCCTGAAATACTTTTCGTAAAAACCGAGATCGCATAAGGATACTATAAAATAATTTCTCGCAAAAGGCAAGTGATTTTTTTATTTTTTCATCTTATATTTCAACAAGATAATCCTTGTAATTTGACAAAGATATAAAATTATGCTATAATAAAACTGTAATCGGATAAACGATCATCTTTAACCAAGGAGGAAACCATGAACAAAAAATTACTTGTTACAAGCATGTTAGCTTTGGCTACGGCTACTGCGGCATTTGCAAGGCCCCACCACCACGGCCCACGCGGTCGGGACATCGCGGCCAGCGTTGCCGGGGCCGTCATTGGTAATGCTATCGGAAATATCATTAATCCGAACCCGGGATATGTGGTCACACCCGCTCCGGTAGTTGTTCCTCCGGCCCCCGTTGTTGTCACACCGGCTCCGGTGGTTGTCCCTCCGGCCCCCGTCGTTGTCACGCCGCCACCTGCAATCATGCATCCGCCGGCTCCTGTTGTCGTTCCACCGGGGATGACTATCCGGAGTGCGAGATGGGTTAAACGACCTTCTCGGACATGGACACCGACACAAAGAGCACGTACAATGAGAGTACGTTAAAAATCAAAAAACATCACGCCCCTTGTGCCATACAAGGGGCGTGTTTTTCTCATTCAGCACCGGACCGGTTCGGGGCAGACTTTCCGGAAGTGCTTATTTAGACACAATGACCATGGCTTCCCGCAACACGCGATCACCACCAATGGTATAGCCGGGTTGCAATTCTTGAACGATTGTTCCGGCCGGTTTTGTAGCGTCTTCCACTTCCTGTATGACTTTGTGTTGATTAGGATCAAAGACTGTGCCTAAACCCGGCATCTTAGCAATATTTTGCTTTTTCAAGGCTGTCATCAAATTCCCCTGCGTCATTTCCACACCTTTCATCAGGTTTTCCAACACAGGATTGATTGGTTGGCCCGCGGCTTGTTCCTTATCCAGTTCTTGACGTGCACAGGCCATTGCCTGTTCTAAACAATCCGCCACAGGCAATAAATCCTTGGCAAAAGAGCCGGTCGCATATCGGGCATTTTTTTCCAAATCAATTTGCGTGCGTTTACGCAAATTTTCCATCTCGGCCGTTGCCCGCAAAGCCAAGTCTTTCCAGTGAGCGGCCTCCGCCAACGCCTGTTCCAAGGCCTGATTCGGCGGCAACACCGTATCAGTTTCTTTTCCCGGTGCCGGTGTATCATGGGGTTGCTTTGGACGATCCTGTGGCTGCGGTCCATTAGGCTTCAGGTGCTGATGTCCCGGTTGATTAGGTTCTCCGTGATTAAAATGATGGGGCCCGTTGGGATTGTTTTTTTGTTTGAATTGTTCCGTAAAATTTTTTGAATTCATCATGTATCCTTTCACATATCTATATATTTATATGCTTTCCGCACAAAAATCAAGGGGAAACATCTTTCATCTTGCTTTTTCATCAGAAAAAAGGTATACTGTTGACCATTCAACAACCGAACAAAGGAGAAAAGTATGTCCAGACACAGTGGTCGCGCCGATGATGAATTGCGATCCGTTCAACTTATTTTAGGGGCAAACAAGTATGCCGAAGGGTCTTGCTTGATTCAATGGGGCGATACCCATGTCATGTGTACGGCCAGTATAGAAGATCGGGTCCCGTTATGGGTTAAAGGAACCGGCAAAGGGTGGGTAACGGCCGAATATGGTATGTTGCCTCGGTCTACCGGTACGCGTATGGAACGCGAAGCCAAAAAAGGACAACAAGGGCGCACACAGGAAATTCAACGTTTGATTGCGCGGGCTTTGCGGGGATGCGTAGACTTGACGGCATTAGACGGCATGACGGTCAAAATTGATTGCGATGTCATTCAAGCCGATGGTGGCACCCGAACCGCGTCTATAACAGGCGGATTTGTGGCTTTATATTTGGCCTTATCCAAAGTAATGACAACTAAAAAATGGGATGTCTTACCCATTACGGATTTTGTAGCGGCGGTCTCATGCGGGATTGTGGACGGCCGTCCGGTCTTGGATTTGGATTATGAGGAAGATTCAAATGCAGGAACGGATTCTAACTTTGTGATGAACGGCCGCGGCGGCATTCTTGAAATTCAAGGAACCGCCGAACACGGGGCCTTTACACCGGAGGAGTTTACCCGCCTGTTTGAATTGGCCCGGCAAGGGATTGCCACCTTGATTCAAAAACAAAAGCATGCGATTTTTGAGGCGCTAGATGTCCATCACTAAATTGGTTTTAGCCACCCATAACGCACATAAATTATCCGAAGTACAGGCGATCTTGGCTCCCTTGGGCATACAGGTATTGGGGGGGACCGATGTCGGCTTGCACGATGTGCCGGAAACCGGGTCAACGTTTCAAGAAAACGCCTTGTTGAAAGCACGCGCCGCTTATCATCAGATTCACTTGCCGGTGTTGGCCGATGATTCGGGCCTGTGTATTACGGCTCTTAATGGGGGACCGGGGCTATATTCCGCCCGTTTTGCGGCCGATCACGGGGGATATCCGGCGGTTTTTGACACCGTTTGGCAACAAATGGGAAACAATCCCGATCGATCGGCTTATTTCATGTGCTGCATGGCTTTGGTGGCAGGGCCAGCGCCAACGGACGAACATATTTTTGAAGGAAAAATGACCGGTCAGATTGCCGCGGGTGCCACAGGCACACACCTGTTCGGATACGATCCGATCTTCATTCCCGATGGTTATACCGAAACATGCGGTGTCTTGGATCCCGATGTCAAAAACAAGATTTCTCACCGGGCCAAAGCTTTGGCGAAATTGACGGCTTTTTTACAAAAGGTTTAGTTTTCCATTTTGGGACGGGTCAAAAAAATAATTTTTTCCACACCGACCGTATTTTTCAAGCGGGCCCAAACGGCTTCCTGTTCCGCCACCGATGCCGTAATGCCCATTAAATAAACCGTACCGTTTTCCAAAACTAATTTATAATTGACGGAAGATATATCCGGTGTCAAAGCCAGAGCCGTTTTGATTTGTGTGGCAACTGCGGCTTCCAAAGCCGTATCTTTCAGGGCCGGTGCCGAATCCAAACGTACATAGTTATATACTTTACGGACACCCGGAACAGACCAAACGGCCGATAAAATGGCCTGGACGGTTTCCGCATTCGGAACGGCACCGGTCAATAAGACAGATCCCTCAAAAACGGTTACTTCTATATCTACCACCAAAGCGGCTTTTTGACGGGCCAAAGCATCCCGAATTTGCAGATTTAACTGCACATCGGCCCAATCATCGGCCACAGTCCGGTCATCGGCCACAATCGTGTACAGCCGGTGCCCGCCATTGATCAGCGTACCCCATAGTTGACACCCGCCCAGGCAGCAGCAGATTCCAAAAAACAAGGCTCTTTTCATAGCACACTCCATGCATTCGGAATATGCCGGGGCCACCGATGCGGAGCCAACAACACGGCATCGTAGCGGATCTGATACCCTTGATACCGCGGGTTATGTTGCAAAAAGACGGCCGATGTGCGGGCCACACGGACCTGATTTTGAACTGTAATCGCTTCCATCGCCCGGATCAAAGTCGGCCGATATTTGACTTCTATAAAAGCCAATGTGCGTCCCCGTACCATAATCAAGTCCACTTCGCCGGCCCCGGTTCCCCGTCCGACCACATAGTTCAAGCGGACCGGCCGCCACCCCTGACACATCAGAAAAATCAAAGCAACTTTTTCGGCCCAATGGCCCCGCGTATGATTACTGAGCATCATGGGCAGCCAATACCTGTTTATAAACTTGTTGTTTGGGCAATCCCGTCATATCCGCTATCATTTGAACGGTATCGCGTACACTGTGGTGTGCCAACGTTTCGGTAATTAAAGCCGCTACTTGCACGTCCGTCCAGGTACTTTGCGCTTTGTCCGGACGGTCAATCACCAAAACCAATTCGCCTTTGGGTTCACCGTTTTCGGTATAAAACGCGATGAGTTCCGACACGGTTCCTCGGCGGACCTCCTCAAACTTTTTTGTGATTTCACGCACCACCGCCATAGGCCGATTACCCAAGATTGCCTGAATATCCGTCAACATATCGGTCAGGCGGTTAGGCGTTTCATAAAAAACCAACGTTGCCGGCAAAGACGCAACCGCCCGTAAAGAGGCCCGTCTTCCGGACGACTTCGGGGATAAAAAACCACCGAAATAAAACGAATCAGACGGCAAGCCTGACAGTTGCAACGCCGACAAAACGGCATTGGCCCCCGGTACGGTTGTAACGGTAATACCGGCTTCATAGCAGTCCCGAACCAATTTATACCCCGGATCTGATACTAGGGGTGTACCGGCATCGGAGACCAAGGCCACCGATACACCGTGGCGCAGTTTTTCAATCAGTTTCGGTCGCACGGTATCGGCATTATGTTCATGATAAGGCATCATAGCGGCCGCGTGAATCCCCAACAAGGAGAACAGTTGCCCGCTGGTCCGTGTATCTTCACACGCCACCAAATCCACAGATTTCAGGACCTGTCGGGCGCGATCCGATATATCCCCTAAATTTCCGATCGGTGTAGACACCAAATACAACATTCCGAAATCCTTTCATTTTCAGGCTTGAAAAAAACGACAAAATGGAGTATACCATATAAAAAGAAAAAGGAAAAGGGTTTGTATGATGAAAATGAAAATTATTTTGGCCGTTCTTTGGGTAGCGTTAATCACAGGGTGTCAAACCCGGCGCGGTGAAGATTTTGTCTGGGATAACTTGGGCACAGATGAAACCGTGCAGGTCGGCCTGACACGGCCCGTCCGGGCGGTCATGTTATTGCCTTTGACGGGCAAGAGTGCCGCCGCCGGCCAAGCGTTTCGCAACGGGGGCATGATGGCCTTGCAGGAGCACCCGGATAGTCCCCTGCGGTTGTTATTCTTTGATACCCAAGGTACCGCAGACGGAACCCGGGCCGCTTGGCAAGAAGCCAAACATTTGAACCCCGATGTTATCATCGGTCCCGTGTTTGCCTCATCTGTGACGGCCTTAAAGAACGAATCACCCCGTGCGCCCGTTATTTCCTTTACAACCGATCATACCGTTTTGGAGTCGGATATTTACACCATGGGGATTTTAATTCCCAATCAAGTGGATCGCTTGGTGCAATACATGTGTGAAGCGGGGCATAAAAACATTGCCGTCATGGGCCCCGAGGACAAAACAGGGGAATTGACCATGAATGCCTTGATGAGTACCGTCAAACGGTGTCCCGGCATGCAAGTCAATAAAATATCCCTGTATGCCCCCGATACGGTGAACTTTAACCCTGCGGTGTTGAAAATTGTACCCAAACCCGTCAACCCCAAGAAAAAAGACCTGACCGAAGAAGAAAAAATCATCTTGGCCACACCGATTCAAGAACGCTTGGATTTTGATGCCTTGTTCTTGTTTGATGACGGCGTTCGGTTGCAGCAGGTGGCTTCATTGCTGTCCTATTATGATCTTACACCCAAAGTTATACCGTTTTACGGCTTGGCAAACTGGCAAACCGTGAAAGATAAAAGCATGGAAAACGGAATCTTTGTTTCCACACCGACCACACGGGTACGCCGGTTTTCCGTACGCTATAACGCACTGTTTGGCGCGCAACCGCCACGGATTGCGTCCTTGGCATACGATACCGTCTCTCTGATGGCCGTCTTGGCGGAAAAACAGGCTCTGACCACCGGCAATTTAGAGCAGGAGCAAGGATTTAACGGAGTCAACGGCCGTTTCCGTTTTCACCGAAACGGCACCAATGAACGGTTGTTGGAAATCTTCCGGTTCCCCCGCAATATGCGCCCGGAAACGTTTGAACCCGCCCCCGCCACATTCCCGGATCCGGATACGTTTTTCGTGACCCCCGAACCGGATATACAAGAAACGGGGAATCCGTTGTCCCCCGTTGAATAATCTGCCTTTACCGCCCCCGGCGATTGGCCGCTACATGCATTAAATCCGGTGGCAATTTCGGCACGCGGACTTGTTCCAACTCATCCAATTTGAACTGTACCCTTTCACCGTTGCCGACCCGTTTCACCATATCTTCAAAAAAAGCGGATAATTCTTTGGTATCACCGGTCAACGGGCGGACATTATCGGGATTGGGCAGTCCCTTATCCAGCATCGGAGACATCGTCCCAATCATCAGGTGCCCCAAGGATCTGAGTGCTTCCTGCTTGCTGAGCATACCACCGTCTTGATCCACAATACCGTTCATACTGTCCTGAATCCATCGTTGCAGTCCCAAGCGATCCGTTTGACTTTCCATTAAAAAACTGGTCCCGTCAAGTTTGTCTAACGTGGACGTTCCCATACCCGTTCCATGGGTATACCCTGTGGCAGAATTAGATAGCGTTGCCACGGCTCGCTCGGTTCCCGGAATCATTTTTACGCCACCGGCCCGATACAGCTTGATCTGGGCAGACGCGGACTTTCCCTCTCCGGAAAAGTCGGCTTGCTCTTTGTCCAATTGATCCGTTGACACTTGCCCATCTTCCAATGCTTCGGGAATAACCGAAGGCATGTCCGGGGCCCGATATTTTTTTTCAGGATCCAAAGCATCTTCTTCGTTGCCGGTAACAACCTTTAAGCCAAAGGTGTCAGCCAAGCCAAACCCGTACAATTTATCATCTCCATCATACGATACACTTTTAACCGACATCTGAACCGGGTCAAAGGCCGAGACCGTTTCATGGGCAGCCGGATCCGAGGCCGATGTCTCTGTCGCCTTGCTGTCGTTTCCTATCATAGCCCCGCCCATTATTGCGGCCGTTGCCAATATGGGGCGTGCCGCTTTTGCCAATTTGTCTTTCAAACTCATGATCGGATTCTCCTTTTTTGCCCGAGAATTATTTTCCCCTATACTTATAGAATATCATCAATTTTCTTTTTTGACAAGCATAATTTGAAGACCGCCGTTTCAGGGCGCATAAGACAAATACAAAAAAGGAAAGCCCTTTCGGCTTTCCTTTTTCAAAATTGGTTGCGGGGATGGGATTTATTCGCGCAAATGCGCTCACCCTTCGGGCCGCCTTCGGCGTTGCCTTCATTTCATTTCGGCCGAACCAGTGGTTCATTCACCTCACCCCCGTTCATAAACAAAAACGCCCCGATAAAACGGGACGTTTTCCTTTATGGTTGCGGGGATGGGATTTGAACCACATGACCTCCAGGTTATGAGCCTGGCAAGCTACCGGACTGCTCTACCCCGCGTCAAGATGGTGGTATCATACCCCTTTTTTTTGCGTTTGTCAAGCCCTTATTTTTATTTTTTTTGAAAGGGACGAAAATAAGGGCTTTTCGGACAGAAGCCCGGCCGATGCAAACTGTTAGACCTATTTTTTCAAATAGGACATCAACTCATTCGCTTGTTTGTCGGACCAACCCATCAGTGCATGCCCCCGATAGGTAATAACCGGTGTTCCCAAATGACGCGTATCCAGGTTATATTTCTTGGCGGCCATGAATAATTTGGTATAATTATCCGGATCCTTATTGATATCCAACACTTGAATATTCAGGTTCGGATAGTTGGGGCGCACCTGTTCATTGATAAAGGCAAGTGCATGATGACAATGCGGGCATTTTTCCTGAGAAAAGACAATCAGGTCTTCTTCCGGCATTTGGTCCAAAACGGCCCGTTGCCCCCGGATCATCAGGGCCAAAAAAATCACAACAACCGCTATAACTATCAATATCGCTTTTTTCATCAAGTATCCTTATTCAATGCAACAATTAACCGCGTTCCGGATAAAGGCTTTCATCTTTTCAAAACCTGTTTTCGGGGTTGTATCCGGCATGGCTTTTGCCGCTTTAACCGGCTGATTATCGGACAGTGCAGCCATTTGTTCAGAAATTTTCTTCACATCATCCGTTGTCTCGGATACCCATTGTACATCTTTGGTATCAATCAAATTCATATTTAATCCCCAAAACAGACAATATAAATCATACGCCTGATTAAACAACGCATAGGCTTCCGGCTGATGCCCCATGCTTTGTTGCTTGGTTCCCACTTCCATCAGGCGCATACTGGCCGACAACAAGTGCTTGGAAATACACCAGACTTCTCCTTCATAAGACGGAATGATTTTCAACATCAGGTTTTTGCGTAATTCCCGTACATTTTGAATCAGATCAAAAAAACTGTTCTTACCCGTCTTGGCCCCCGAAAACATCAAATGTTCTTCAATGGAAATCAAGTTCATAATGGCAATCGTCAAATCTTGATCCGATGATAAATCTTTGGGATTCAATTTTTTGGACGCATCAATACGTTCCACAAATTCCTTCACATTTTTCGCTTTTTGCATCGTGTTCTCCTTTACCGAGTTTGTTCTTATCACGATTTTTTGATGAAGTCAAATTTTATCTTGCATTTTTACAAAAAATGTGTTGGAATACGGTCATCATTTTTTTAACAAGAAAGGAAAAACAAATGAAATTTAAAACTCTGGATGACTTTGATTTTGCGGGTAAAACCGTTTTTGTTCGGGCAGACCTGAACGTACCCGCCAAAGACGGTGTGATTACGGATACCACGCGCATTGATCGTTTTGTCCCGACATTAAAAGAAATCGTCAATGCCGGCGGACGGGTTGTTGTCGCGTCTCACTTCGGTCGTCCCAAAGGGGAAAAGAAACCCGAATTTTCTATGGCCTTTATGGTCCCGGCTTTGGAGAAAGCCAGCGGTTATAAAATCACTTTCGTTGATGATTGTATCGGCGAAAAACGTAATGCGGCTTTGCGGACCATGAAAAACGGTGATGTCATCTTGTTGGAAAACCTGCGCTTTTACCCGGGTGAAGAAAAAAATGATCGTACGTTTGCCGAAGAATTGGCCAGCGGGATTGACATTTACATCAATGATGCGTTTTCTACGGCGCACCGCGCCCACGCAT
Organism: uncultured Alphaproteobacteria bacterium; assembly: GCA_934202735.1. Classification (GTDB taxonomy): domain Bacteria; phylum Pseudomonadota; class Alphaproteobacteria; order CAAHEQ01; family UBA3637; genus CALXZG01. The sequence continues at coordinate 140,185 of CAKPYH010000004.1, forward strand.
CCACGGAAGGCATGGCGCACTTACTGCCGCGGGGTGCCGGTCGCTTGATGCAAGAAGAATTGGAAGCGTTGGATAAAGCCCTGGGCAATCCGGTTCGGCCGGCGGTTGCATTGGTCGGCGGTTCCAAAGTGTCTACAAAATTAGACTTGTTGGCGAATTTAGTCAAAAAAGTGGATTACCTGTGCATTGGCGGGGGTATGGCTCATACATTCTTGGCCGCCCAAGGCATTGCTATGGGTGAAGGATCTCTGGTAGAACCGGCCATGATTGACACGGCCAAATCTATTTTGGCCAATGCCGGAGCCTGCCATATTGTCCTACCGACAGACTTAACCTGGGCAGATGCCTTTGGTGAAGGGCAAGAACCCCATGTTTCACCCGCCGATCAAGTACCGGCCGGTAAAGTGTTGTTGGACATCGGCCCGCAATCGGCACAGGCCTTTATTGACACGATTAAACAGTGCAAAACACTGATCTGGAATGGTCCGGTGGGGGCTTTTGAAATCAAACCGTTTGACAAATCTACCAATGAAATCGCACGGGCGGTAGCCGACTTGACCCGGGCCGGTAAATTGGTCTCCGTGGCCGGCGGTGGTGATACGGTATCGGCCCTGAAAAAAGCAGGGGCAGAACCGGATTTGACCTATGTATCGGCGGCCGGCGGGGCGTTCTTGGAATGGATGGAAGGCAAGACTTTGCCCGGCGTTGCCATTTTGGAACAATAAGGATCATCATTGATGCCACCCCAACATCACAGGGTGGCATCAGTATTTTATCTGTCAAATCATTTACTTTCGCATGCACAAGATCATTTTCATCAAAAAAACGCTGCAAGAGCTCATCCGCTTTCTAGGTACTAATATATGTGTCTTGATGGTGTATAAGTTTTGTTTCCTGCCGATTGTAGGGGGTACACACCCGTGTGGTGGAACATATCCGATCAATCCTAAATGTGATCGTTTTGTGTGTTCTGACGGCACGTGTCCGATACCAGATTGTTCCTGTTTACAGGGGAAAGACCTAGTAAACACCGCCTTTTGGGATGGTTATTGTCTTTCCGTAGCACAAGGATACACACTCATCGCCTTGATGTGCCTGTTGAACATACCCGTTATCATAGCCGCCTTCATGCATCGCATTCCCAAACGATATATTCTCTATGTACTTATCCCCAGCAGTTTTTTTGTATGGGTTGTTTATCAAATGATACGGTAAGGAACGGCTCTTTCTGGATATGAAGTCCTTATGTATTCCTGGATCTTCGGGTCAAGCCCGAAGATGATAATTCCACTCATACTTTGTTCAAATCTACCTAGATTTCAGATGGCGGACAAAAGGTTGTCCTTATTTTCAATAAGGTTCATTGCTTGGCGTATAAAAATTTGCCACCGGCAACTTTTTATTTACGCAGTCCCGCGGAAGCGGGGGGCGAAGGCAACGCCGACAGGCGGCCCCGAACGCAGTGAGTGGGTAAGCGTAGCGCATAATCCAAAATGTTGGAAACATCTATATGTTGTCATTCTCGTGAAAACGGGAATCCAAAATGCCGGGACCCGCAGGATTATAAGGACTTCTCATTCCTGGATCTCCGGGTCAAGCCCGCAGATGACAAGGGGATGTATCCGGATGTACACCAAATGGTAAAAAAATGGTGTGAATGTTAGGGCCTACCCCACCCATTGTCTTTTTTGGTTTTTCTCTATTACCTTTGTTCAATTCCACCTAACTTCAAACGGCGGACAAAGGGTTATCCTTGTTTTCAATAAGGCTCATTGCTTTGCGCATAAAAACTTGCCACCGGCAACTTTTTATTTACGCATTCCCGTGCAAACGGGAATCCAGGATAAATGAAGTCCTTGCATTTCCTGGATCTCCGGGTCAAGCCCGAAGATGACAAGGAGATGTATCCGGAGGTACACCAAATGGTAAAAAATGGTGTGAATGTTAGGGCCTACCCCACCCATTGTCTTTTTTGGTTTTTCTCTATTACCTTTGTTCAATTTT
>CAKPYH010000005.1 GCA_934202735.1 uncultured Alphaproteobacteria bacterium
TGATTGGCTCTTAACATAATACGCCGCTAAACACCCCAACATCTATCACCACTACTTTTTATGTGCCCCTATCCCCTATGGAAAACAAAGACAATCCTTTGTCCGCCAGCTGAAATCTAGGTGAATTTGAACAAAGGTAATAGAGAAAAACCAAAAAAAGACAATGGGTGGGATAGTTTCTAACATTCACACCATTTTTTTACCATTTGGTGTACCTCCGGATACACCCCCTTGTCATCTTCGGGCCCCGCCGGAGTTTCTCCCTCTTTGTCATCTTCGGACTTGACCCGGAGATCCAGGAAACATAAGGACTTCATTCTTTATGGATTCCCATTTTCATGGGAATGACAAAATATAGATGTTTCCGGTATTTTGGATTATGTGTTGCGCTTACCCACTCACTTTGTTCGGGGCCGCCTGTCGGCGTTGCCTTCGGCCCCCGCTTCTGCGGCTAAAATAGTTTGAAGACAATACTTAAAAGAGAAACAAAAACGACAATAAAAAACACGTGAAACAAGCAAGCGGTAAAATGTTCAAATTTAACGGCCTTGTCGGTCGGGTCTGTAAAGCAGGGAGGTTGTCTCGGTTTGAATGAGGCTAGGCCGTTGCGGGTGCGCTGCGGCCCGCAAGCGTTGAGACAACGTTTTGCCGGGTCTTGATTCTACCGGAGTGTGCTCCGTCCGTGTCAGGTCGCCCAAATGTGTATTGAGTTGTTGGAAAAAAGCGTCATCCAATGTTTTGCCTTGGCTTAAATAGGTCTTTAACATCGGAAAAAGCGTCTGCCCTAACCGATCGGCTTCCGGAAAGCCGGTATAAAATGTGCGATCCGGGCCGATGGTTTGGCCGTTCAGTTCGTCTATGCGAGCACTCACGGCCGATGCCAGGCCTTCGTGTAAAGCATGTAAAGCCCGCCCCCGGCCGGCGACGGGATCCGTTTGTCCGGCTTGTCGGGCAAAATGGGCCGACAGGGTATCCATAAAATGTTTCATGGCCGGGTGTGTCCCAGATTTTATATCTGTCATCAGGGGCGAATTATCTAACATCCAATGGCAAGATTCATGGTACAAGGTACTGCTTTTGCGTTTTAACAGCAAAGTGCCGGTATGATACTTATCGGTCGGTTCATCTTGCGTCAGGGAGTACGCAATCCGAACACCGGCCGGACCGATAGATTCACCATCCTTGTCCTTGGCCCCCGGAAACGGCATGATTGTATAAGGTATAGTTGCCCCCTGTAAATTGAAAAAGCGACTTAAACCGGTGAGCAAAGCAGCTTTGGCGGGCGTGGCGGTATCTTGTGTTAAAAAAGCTTGAATCTTGCGGGTTTCATCGGCCCCGGACCGGGTACACGCTTGATAGGCCTGAAAGCCACGGGTCAAGGCCGGTGTCAATGTGGCCGCGTCTTTTGGAAAGCTTTTTTGAACGGCGGCTAAAAAATCGGAAATGTGTTGCAATTCACCGGTATAAGTACGCGCCAGTAAAGATTGATACTTTTTGAAAATGTCTGCTTTATCGGTTAAGGTGGCTTGACGCAAGGCAAAAATATCGGGATTTTGAAAGCCTTTCAGGATATCATCGGAAACCTGGGGGAACAACCCTGTTCCACACCACAAGTGGCAAAATCCAACCAAAGGGTTATCGGTATAGTGCAAAGCAACATTCGGGGTGCTCATGAGGCCTCCTTACTTTTAAGTATATCATGGATGGTGTGTCTTGTCAAGTTTCCCCTTGTGTTTGGATATGACAGGTGGGTGTGTGGTTTTACGGCTTGTTCTGGGTATTGCTCTTTCTCTGTCATCTTCGGGTCCGTCGGAGTTTCTCTCCCTTTGTCATCTTCGGGCCTTTTTTTAATTGTCATCTTCGGGCTTGACCCGGAGATCCAAGGGAGAGAAGCCCTTATAATCCTGCGGGTCCCGGCATTTTGGATTCCCGTTTTCACGGGAATGACAACATATAGATGTTTCCAACATTTTGGATTATGCGCTGCGCTTACCCACTCACTTTGTTCGGGGCCGCCTGTCGGCGTTGCCTTCGGCCCCGCTTTCGCGGGAATGACAAAAGCGAAAAAGCGAGAATGACAACGGGTGGTAGACTTGTCATCTTCGGGCTTGACCCGAAGATCCAGGAAATGCAAGGACTTCATTTATCCTGGATTCCCGCTTTCGCGGGAATGACAACATATAGATGTTTCCGGCATTTTGGATTATGCGCTGCGCTTACCCACTCTTTGTTCGGGGCCGGTTGTTTTTCATCTAATATATTGAAATAAATGATTTTATTTGTTCTTTTGCTCGGTTTTCTGGTCCTTTGAAAATACCTGAATTTGGGTATTGCAAAAAACCATGGTTTATGGTACACTCCGGCCCAAAGAGAAAACTCAACCAAGAAGGAAAAGCGAAATGAGAGAACTTGAATCTGGTCGCAGTATGGTAGAAATGTTGGGGGTCTTGGCCATTATGGGTATTTTGTCCATTGGAGGGATTGCCGGCTATACATACGCCATGAACAAACTGCGGGCCAACAATACGATCACGTATGTGAACATGTTGGCGATTGCGGGCAGCCAACAGGCCGCTTTGGGACGGGACGAGTTGACATTGGGGGAGTTCCCCGCCCAAACCGCCGATGGCTATGACGCAGATATTTATCGCCTGACCGATGAACCACGCTATTTTGATATTGATATTGCAGGTGTTCCCCGGGCTGTGTGTACCAATATCTTGGCCTTGACGACACATTGGCGGGGGTTGGATAGTGTTTGGGTCAATGATAACCAAACGACCTGTGAACAAGATGAGAACTTGATGAGTTTTATTTTTTCGGAGACGCTGGGATCAGATGAGAACGGCGGGTCGCGGTGTACGCAAGATTCGGAATGTTCGGGATGTCAGACGTGTGTACGCGGATTTTGTACCGATACCGATGCCGCATGTTCGGGGAATACGCCCTATTGTGTCAACGGTACCTGTCAAGGTTGTCATGCCGGTGAGTTTCAAGACACCAAAGGAAAATGCCATGCCTGCGGCGGGGATAATGTGGTTGAACATGTGGACCAATCTGAGTGTACTAAATGTCAAGGACAACGGTTTTATTACCACGCTTATCAGCGATGTATCCCTTGCTCAGATAGGGGTGTATGGTATTTTGGGGCTGATCCCACTTCCTGTCAAGCCTGTGAAAACAGATATTACAGACCGTCGAATCCTGCAGAAGGACGAGGGACATGTCCTTATTGTGATGGAAACATCGTTTTAGATGACACCGGTCAACAACTTTGTCAGCGACCGTGCCCGGCCGGTCAGGTGTGGAGTAAGAGCGGGTGTGTCTCATGTGATGATTCTGCAGTATTTTTGGACCATACTTATGATCAATCCTGCCTGGAACAATGCGCCGGCATTCGGATACCTCGCAGCGGTATGTGTATTCGTTGTGATAATTTGAATCATATCGTGGCTACAAAAGAAGTATGTGAAACATGTCCCAAAAGATATGCCGATGGGTCATTGTGCATATACTGTCCGACTCACATTGTTGTTGATGCCAACGGAAATAGAACATGTCCGCATGAGGCTTGCGGTGAAAATGAAGTGTGGAGTACCGCCGGTTGCCAGCCTTGTGATACACCAAATGACCTGTATGATGCCGATTATAATGATTGCATGGCCTGCGGGAACCGAAGATATAGCAGTAGAACCTGCATATTGCAGACGGGGCATTAGCAAAGCCCAAAGCAGGTGTAAGCAACCGAAACGTATTGTCAGGAAAGTGGCGGACAGGGCGAGATTCGAACTCGCGTTGGGCTTTAGACCCAAACACACTTTCCAGGCGTGCGCCTTCAACCACTCGGCCACCTGTCCAAAACGTTTCCCTTATACACTTCTTTTTTGAAAAAATCAAGTTTTTTCTTTTGCTTTTTTCTTTTTGCTTGCTTTTTATTTTATTTTGCCGCAATATAACGGGTATCAAGGAGTGCAAAATGGCAAAAATCGTCATCGTTGAAGATAATGAATTGAACATGCGGTTGTTCTCGGACCTGCTTAAAACCAAGGGGTATCAGGTGATTGAATGCACCGAGGGGAAAAAAGCCCTGACCGTGATCAAAAAACACAAGCCTGATGTGGTCTTGATGGATATACAAATGCCGGAAGTAGACGGATTGACCGTTACCCGCATGGTCCGTGAAACACCGGCGGTGGCGCATACCAAGATTATTGCCGTAACGGCTTTTGCCATGACCGGAGATGCCGAACGCATTTTGAAACAAGGGTGTAATGCCTATATTGCCAAGCCGATCTCTATTCCGACTTTTTTCAAAACGGTAGATGAGGTCTTGAACACACCATGATGATTCGTGAATATCAGGTCAAACGCTTGTTCGGAAAGCAGGGGGTCCCGTTGCTGAAAGGTGAAGTGGCTTATACGCCTGCCGAAGCACAAGCTGCTGCCGAACGTATCGGTGGAACGGCGTGGGTGGTCAAAGCACAAGTGCCCGCCGAGGACCGCAGTCGGTCGTATTTCGCAGGGCAGGCAACAGACGGTCTTACGGGTATTTGTTGGGCCAATACGACTCAGGGTGTGGCCGACTTGGCCGAGCAAATGTTAGACAAACGGCTGATCACACCCCATAATCCGGACGGGTATGTGGTCAAGCGTGTCTATGTGGAAGAAGCATGCTTGGGGCAGGCCGAATATCGCCTGTCTTTACGGACAGATTTTACGACTCAACAGGTGTTGCTGTGTGTGTGTTCGGCCGGCAATATCATGTATCAGTATCAGGTCCCTGAAGCAAAATTGACGGCTTCATTGATTAAAAAAGTGATTCAAAATATGCCCTTGAAAGGGAATCGGGTCAAAGAAATGCGGGCTTTGTTGCATCACCTGTCGTCCCTGTTTTCTTTGTATCAGGCCGTTGCGGTTGAGTTTGATCCCGTCTGGGAAACGGCAAACGGTTTTGTGGTTTTGGACGGGCGGATTATTTTTGATGATGACACGTTGTTTCGGCAACCCGATATTGCCCCCTTGTACGAAACCGACCAAAAACAACAGGAAATTGTCCGCCAAAATCAATTCCGATATGAACAGATGAAAGGCAATATCGCGTGCTTGGTCAATGGTATCGGGCTCAGCCAGGCAACTGTGGATTTAATCCGCCAAAACGGGGGACAGGTGGCGTGCCTGTTGGATGTAGGAACCGAACCGTCCCGAGATTCGGTGGCACGGGCGTTGAAATTAGCCTTGTCCGATCCGAATGCTGACGGGATTTTGGTCAACATCTTTGGCGGGGTTACGCGGTGTGATATTATTGTGCAAGGGTTGTTGGCAACGGCGGGTGAAATTTTGGCCGGCTTGCCGGTTGTGGTGCGCATGGACGGTACGAATGCCCATATCGGTCGGCGGTTGCTGTTTGAATCGCGTCTTCCGTTTACGGTGGTCAAGGGCTTGTCCGAGGCTGTGTCCGAAATTATTCGTCAAGTCAAGGAGACATCGTAATGTTTAAGTTGCCGACCCGTAAAACGCCGATTTTATGTCAGGGGATTACAACCGAAATGGGCCTGATCCACACCGAACAGGCCATTGCGTACGGCAGTCATATTGTCGCGGGGACCAGTCGGGATAAAAGTGTCCGTTGTTATCAGGATATTCCGGTATTTCAAACGGTGCGTGAAGCGGTCCGGAAAACCAAACCGGCCGTCAGTGTAATTTTTGCCACACCGGCCCGGGCTTTGGCGGAAGTGGAAGAAGCCGTGAAAGCCAAAATCCCCATGATTGTTTGTACGACCGAACACGTGCCTTTGCACGACATGTTGAAAATGGTATCCTTGACGCGGGATAAAGGGATTACCTTTATCGGACCGTCTTCTACGGGTATTGTGCGTACGGGGGAGTGCCTGGTGGGCAGTTTGCCGGCGCACTTGTTCCCCAAAGGCCGGATCGGTATTATCGGGCGATCCAGTTCTCTGGTCTATGAGGCTGTTCAACAACTGGCCGAAGAAGGGCTGGGGGTATCTACCTGTGTGTCTTTGGGGGCGGCCATGTGGACGGGGTTGGATTTTGTGCCGGTATGGGAAGCGTTGACCGCAGACAAGAAAACCGATGTCGTGTTGGTGGTGGGACAAAAAACCGGTGAGGCGGAATTGGATTTAGCTATGGCCTATCGTCAGGCCAAACATCGCAAGCCGTTGATTGTTTATATTCCCGATCAGACAACGGCCGACAATATGCCCCGATCATTTTCCAAGATTCCTTTTGTACAACCGGCCGATGTTTTACATGATAAACGGGTGGCTTTGGAAAAAGCCGGTGCCGTTTGGGTGGAACGGGTTTCGGAATTGGGACGGACGGTGGCGGTGGCTTTGACACAGCATCCGAAACGCCGGGTTCGGGTGTCGGATAAAGGGGATATTCCGGCCGAAAAATGAAAAAAAGTTTTACTTTCTCTGAAAAACATGATATAACGGTAAGCAATGAAAGTGAGGTCTAACCATGAAGTATAACCTGTCGGTGGCGGTGATGTTGTCTGTGATTTTGGCGGGCCCGGCGTTTGCCGGATTGAATGAAGCCGTCAATGCGTTTAACAAATCGGATTATCAAAACGCTTATCCGGAGTTGTTGACGCTTTCCAACGAAGGCAATGCGGTGGCGGCTTATTACCTGGGACGCATGTATGCTGAAGGGTTGGGGGTAGATCAGGATAAGACCCAGGCCGTTCGGTATTTTGAACGGGCCGATAAAGGCTATAATTCCGATGCAACGGTGCGGTTGGGCTTGATGGCTATTAAAGGAGACGGCATTGCTCAAGATGCGGATCTGGGTATGCAGTACCTGAAAAAAGCGGCCTATGCCGGTAACGAAAATGCATTGTACGAGTTAGGCAACCTGTATGAATCCGGTGATGGTGTGGAAAAGAATTACACGTATGCTTTCGGGTTTTATTATATGGGGGCCGTCAAGGGCGATCGGCGGGCTCAATTAAAAACGGCTCAGTATTATTTGGCCGGGCGCGGTATTCCTCAAGATTACAGTGCGGCCGTACGGTGGTACGTTCGGGCCGCTAATCAAGGCTATATCCCCGCACAACAGGAATGGGCGAATATCAGGGCGACACACGCGCGGTTGCGTAATCCGATGGATGCGTACTCGTGGTATAGTATTTTGGCGGCCTATAACTCTGATGAAGTGGGTCAGGCGGCCGCCGCTCGGCGTGATGCTATCGGCAGCGGATTCAAAAGTGATGTCATCTCGGCTCAACAGCGCAAGATTATGTCATGGCGACCGGTTTCGGCGGAAAACAGTGTTCCGCAACAGGAACGAGAAGGGATTATGCCGGTTATTCCGGGCTTTAATGATGATGCCACGACCCAACGGCGGTTAAAGGCCGGCACGTCTCTGTATCAGGATGGTACGGTGTACGGTATTACCGGGGCCATGATTGAAACGGCGTTGGCCGATAAAGATCGGACACCCTTGGAACAAGCGGTGGAACAGGCGGCTGCGGCCGGGCGTGCCGATGCGTATGCTTACTATGGCGATTTGTTGAAAAATCGGTTTGCGAATGATGCCGAAGCTTTTAAGTGGTATGAAAAAGGGGCCGAAGCCGATGACGCGTATGCCCAATATCAGTTGGGGACCGCCTATTGTGAGGGGCGTGGCCATGCCTCGGATATCGGTTTGTGCTACGGTTGGTTGTTGACGGCCGTTAAACATGCAGAAAATAACCTGATCTTTTCGGTTCAAAATGCGGTGAAAACCGTGGAAGGATCTGCCACGCCGGCCGAGTTGGAAAAGGGGCGTGCCTTTGCCGATGAACGGGTGAACAAAACGGCAGATAAAGAAAAGGACAAAAAGGCTCCGGGCTTGTTTAACTTGTTTTAGGTTCAGGTCTGTTTAACGTGCGTGAAACTGTGAAAGAAACACCCCCGCAAGTGTCGGGGGTGTTGTTGTATCAAGGTTATTGATTCCGATAGGCCTGCCAGGTGGTCTGAATCAGGGTATCCGGATCACTCAGGGCGGGTGTCCAAGATAACAGAGTATGTGCCGCCGTGGAATCGGCCGTCAAAATCGCCGGATCACCGGCTCGGCGGGGGGCAAAGTCGGCCGGAATGGGGCAACCGGTTATACGGCGCGCGGCCGTGATCATTTCCAACACACTGATGCCCCGGCCGGTCCCCAGATTCAAAACCTGACTGATACCACCGTTGGTCAGGTAATCAATCGCCCGTACATGTGCATCGGCCAAGTCGGACACGTGAACATAATCCCGTATGCATGTACCGTCCGGTGTGGGATAATCGTTGCCGAAAATGTGCATACACGGCCGGTATCCCAAGGCTGTTTCCATCACAATCGGCAGCAGGTTTTGGGGATTTTTTTCTAAACCGTGAATGCGTCCTTGGGGATCGTATCCAACGGCATTAAAATAGCGGAGGGCCACGAACGTTATCCCTTTCAGGCGATCGTACCAGGACAGACAGCGTTCTATTTCTAACTTGGTAAATCCGTAAAAATTGATCGGGTTCGGCGGGCATTGTTCGGTCAACACCGGTGTCTCCGGCATACCGTAAACGGCCGCTGATGAAGAAAATACAATGTGTTTTAGACCGGTTTGGGCCGCGACATTCAAGACATTCAGTGCACCCGTGATATTATTGCGGGCGTATTGTTCGGGGTATATCATAGACTCACCGACGGCTTTTTTGGCCGCTAAATGGACAACGACGTCTATCCCGGTCAAGGCCTTCGTCAGGGCTTCTGTGTCTAAAATATCTCCGATTATCAACGGGATATCAGGGGCCAGGTTTTCTCGGGTACCGGTGGACAGGTTATCAAAGACTTGCGGCCGGAATCCGCGTTCCCGTAAAGATAAAACCACATGTGATCCGATATAACCGGCCCCGCCAATAACCAAAATGTTCATGGTTGCGTCTCCTTTCCTGACCAACAGTATATGTGGATTTGCATCAGATTGCATTAAAAAAAATACAATCGGGATTATTTTTTTTGCAAAGCGCGAGTCAGGTTATCGGCTGCAAAACGCCAATTTATCAAGTTTTTGCTAACGGCTTTGGCATAATCGGCCCGGCGGTTTTGATAATCGGGATAGTAAGCGTGTTCCCAGACATCCAGGCACAATAACGGTATGGTGTTTGATTCGGTAATCGGTGTTTCCGCGTTGGCCGTTGTGATCAGGCTCAGGTGGCCTTCCGGATTCGTTATCAACCAGACCCAACCGCTGCCGAAGCGTTCCAAAGCGGCGGTTGTGATGTGATCGCATAGGGTTTGCACGTCTCCGAAGTCGCGGGCAATATGTGTGGCCAGTATATCCGGAATTTCCGGCCGATCGGGTGTCAGACTGTGCCAATAAAAGTCGTGATTAAAACATTGTGCCGCATTATTAAATAAGGTCGTATATGTGCTATCGGCGGCGGCCGTTAAAATAATTTGAATCAGACTTTTCTCGGCCAAGTCGGTACTGCGAATCAGATCGTTGGCGGCTTTGACATAGCCGGCGTGATGCTTGCCATAGTGCAGGGCGATGGTTTGGGCACTGATAATCGGATTTAAAGCATCCGGGGCGTAGGGTAAGTTGGGTAAATGAATCATTATATTCTCCTTTTTAATGTCAGTTTTCTTTTCTTATAATAAAGCCCTTTATGCCCCCGTGCAAGACCCGAGTGCCTTTTTCCAAAAAAAAGTTGCATTTTACCCTAAAATCGGGTATAGTACACTCACCGTGCGGTTATGGCGGAATCGGTAGACGCTCAGGCTTGAGGTGCCTGTGGGGCAACCCGTGGAAGTTCAAATCTTCTTAACCGCACCATTTTTGTTGCCGAGGTACGTTTTGTAAAAAAACAGTTGTCAGGCCGTTTTTTTTGAATTATACTGGAGTTTGAACGGAGAAAACACCTATGGGCAAATACGATAACATTCCTTCTTTTTTTAAAAAAAATATCGGTAAAGATACACAAATGGAAACGGATATTTTAGCCGGTAAAGCCGCTGCGGCGATTGCGGGCTTGTCGGAACAGTATTTGAATCAGGTTCAATCCGATATGGTGGTGATGCGGGATTTATTAAACCGTGCCCGGACCGCTGATGCCGCGGAACGATTCCGTTTGATTAGAGACGACTTTTTCGGAAAAGTTCATGATATGAAAGGTCAAGGAGCCACCTTTGATTATCCTTTGTTGACGGATTTGGGGGGCTTTGCCTGTGATTATTTACGCTTGAAAAAAGAAATCACGCCGGCCGATTTAGAGGTGTTGGACGGCCTGGTGGCAGATATGGACACGGTGTTGTCCCGCCGGTTGACGGGGGAAGGCGGTGCTTTGGGACAAAAGATTCGGACACACCTGATACAGGATAAGGACAGGCCATGACCGAGTCTTATATCCTGGTGGTAGATGACGATACACGCTTGCGCCGATTGTTGGGGCGATATTTGCGGGAGAACGGTTTTCGGGTTGCGATGGCCCCCAGTGCCGATGAAGCCGCCCCGTTGATTGCTTTAATTCAGTTTGATCTTATCGTCATGGATGTGATGATGCCCGGAACAAACGGGTATGATATGGTGCGCCGCTTGCGATCAGCCGGAGAAAAAACGCCGGTGTTGATGTTGACGGCTATGGGTACGACCGATGATCGGATTACGGGATTGGAAGCCGGGGCCGATGATTATTTGGGAAAGCCCTTTGAACCGCGTGAGTTGATTTTGCGAATCAATAACATTTTACGCCGGGTACAAAACACACAATCGGTCCAACAAATTGCTTTCGGAACCTGTGTGTTTGAACCGAAAACGGGCGTGTTGACACGGGCCGGTCGGGCGGTACCGTTGACGGGGGCCGAAACGGAACTGCTCCGTATTTTGGCGGCTCATATCGGGGAACCGGTGGCCCGGGCCGAATTAAAATCTTTGACGACAACGGATAATGATCGGGCCGTTGATGTCTTGGTAACACGGGTGCGGAAAAAAGTAGAACCGGATTTGGAACACCCTGTTTGTATTCAAACCGTACGGGGACAAGGATATATGTTGGTCTCATGATAAATAAAGTATCTGCATCGCATACGTCTCTCTTTCGGGTTTTGTCGGATTGGATTAAATACGGGTTGACATGCCTGCGCCGGACGTTGTTGCCGGCGGGGTTATTGTATCGGTTTATGTTGATTATTTTGGTCCCGCTGTTATTTTTACAGGCGGTGGTCATGGTTGTGTTTTTTGATCGCCATTGGGATACGATCAGCCGGCGGTTGGCTATGGATGTGGTGGGGGAAATTAAAACCGTAGCCGACGTGATTGATTCGGGGGATGTTCCGGTTGATCAGATAGCTCCGCTTGTACAGGCCATGAACGAAAATCTGGGCTTTCAAATTCGGTTTGAACCGGGCGGTTTTTTGTCAGACAGCGGTGTTTTACCGCCAGAAGGCCCTGTTCAAGCGTTGGTGACCAAGTTAAATGAGTTGCCCTATCCGTTCACTTTATCGGCTGCCGAAAACCAAAAAATGGCTTTGGATATTCAACTGTCCACCGGGGTTCTGCATGCCCAAGTCGCCCGAAAACGCTTTTTCAGTACGACTGTTTATGTCTTTTTAGTCTGGATGATCGGGTTTGCCATTCTCTTGTTTTGGATTGCGTTTTTGTTTATGAAAAATCAAGTGCGTGCCATTGAACGGTTATCGCGGGCGGCCGAGTTGTTTGGTCGGGGGCAAAGCTTGGAATCGTTTAAGCCCGAAGGAGCCACCGAAGTGCGGCGGGCCGGACAGTCTTTTATACAAATGCGTAATCGAATTCAGCGGTATTTAACCGAACGGACCGGCATGTTATCGGGGGTCTCACATGACTTGCGGACACCGTTGACACGGATGAAATTGCAACTTTCTATGACTCCGGCCAGCGAGATGGTTCAAGACTTATTGGGCGATGTAACGGAAATGGAACACATGTTGGAAGCCTATCTGTCGTTTGCGCGGGGGGAAGGAAAAGAACAACCGGAAACCGTTTGCCTGAACACGTTGGTGGCCGATGCGGTGGCCAAGTTGGTGAGAACGGGACAGCAAATAGACTTGCACCAGGAAGGCCCTGTATTTTGTGCCTGTCGGCCTAATGATATGACACGGGCCATTACCAACCTGTTGACGAATGCCGGGCGGTATGCACATCGGGCTCAAGCGACGATAGGGACTTATCATCACATGGCTCGGTTGGTTATTGATGATGATGGCCCCGGGATTCCGCCGGATAAACGGGCGGATGTCTTTCGGGCTTTTTATCGCATGGAATCATCGCGCAATACCCATACGGGGGGTATAGGGTTGGGCCTGACGATTACACGGGATATTATTTTATCACACGGGGGCGAAATTGCGTTGGCAGACAGCCCCTTGGGTGGTTTACGCGTGACGGTTTTATTGCCGTCTGTGGCGGCCCCCAAACACAAGACAGACACAAAGGAGTTTAACTGATGACACAACAATGCATTATTCAAGTTTTGCCGGCCTTACAACAAGGGGGCGTAGAACGGGGAACCGTTGAAATTGCCGCGGCTTTACAGGCGGCCGGTATTCGCAATTATGTGGTTTCCAACGGGGGAAAAATGGTACCTGAATTGACGGCTTTGGGGGTAGAACATATCCAAATGCCCGTGCATACGAAAAACCCGATTTTGATACTGATCAATGCCATCCGCCTGGCTCGGTTGTTTCGGCGGTTGGGGGCAACATTGATTCATGTGCGTTCACGGGCTCCGGCGTGGTCGGTCCGTTGGGCCTGTTGCTGGACAAAAATTCCGTTTGTTGCGACTTATCACGGTCGCTACGGAACGCACCCGGCTTGGTTGAAAAAGCCGTATAATCGGGTGATGTTGAAAGGAAAAAAAGTAATTGCCGTTTCCGAGTTTGTGAAAAAACATTTGCAGGATGAGTATGGTATTTCGGATGATCATATTCGCTTGATTCATCGGGGGGCCGATATAGATCGGTTTAATCCTGATACTCTGTCGCCCGATCGGGTGCAAGCGTTGGCCGATGCTTATGATGTACCCCGGGACAAGCCGATTATCGCTTTGGTGGGGCGGTTGTCGCGTATCAAAGGACATACCGTGTTCTTGCAAGCCCTGCAACAAATGCGGCACAAAAAGATAACGGTGTTGTTTGTCGGGGGTAATCCCAAAGGCGATTATGAAACGGAATTACAGACTTTATTGGACGCTTTACCGAAGGAAACAACGGTGCGTTTGTTCGGTGTTTCCGGGGATGAAATTCCGGTTGTGTATGCTTTATCGGATATTTGTGTTCAGCCGTCTCTGGTTCCCGAAACATTCGGCCGTACCATGGCGGAAGCGCAGGCTATGGGCAAAGTCGTTGTGGCGTTTGCGCATGGGGGCGCATGCGAGTTGATACAAGACGGACAAACCGGCTTTTTGACCCCGGTAGGGGATGCTGCGGCCTTGGCGAAAACCTTGGATCGGGTGTTGGATATGTCGCCCGCCGACCGTGCGGCTTTGGGCCAACGGGCACAACGGTCCGTTCGGGAATATTTTTCCATTCGTAAAATGTGTGAACGGACGTTGGCGTTATATCAGGAACTGGCCACAGAACAAAAACACTAGGCCCGATCGGCGGTCATCTTGCGCAACGCCATACGCCACGGGCTGAATTCCTTTTGAGCCCCTTTAAGCCACGCCTGCCGGATCTCATTACGGCGGGCGGAGTTCTTGGTTTTACATTCGGTAATCAGGGTGGATATGCAGGCCGTGTTTTTGGTTTTGTTAAATTCATTCAGAGCTGCTTGGTACTTTTTGAACTGATTGCTGTATTTTGTGCTGCCGCAGTTGTAAATCAGGTCGGCCGTTGTCAACTGAATCCCGCGGGGCAGTGTGTCAAAAAACGGACACAAACGCCGGGCAGCGGACAAAGTGGCACGACACGCCATTGTGTTTAAGGCCTTGATGTCATGTGCGTTCAAAATAAACAATTCTCCGGTCCGGGTTGTTCGGGGGTGCTTGGTTCCTTTGGCATCTTCCCAGGCAAACAGGTTCGGCAATTTTCGCGAAGAATCGGTTCGGCGATAAGGTGTTGCCGTACGAGCCAGCTGAAATGCCGGATATTTTGTGATGTTGGCCGGATTTTGGGATAAGGCCCGACACATATTGAGAGTCGCCCGCGTTAATGAAAAACGCTTCCCGTCTTTGGCGGTCAAGCGATATTTGGCCATGCCTTCGGCAATGGCAAAGTCTTGCAGGTGGACCCCTTGGCCGGATGTAACGGCCCCTTTGTCATCATACAAGATGGCCTCATTGCCTTCCGTTTCATTGCACGCTTTCAAGAAATCATCTTCCAGCGAGGCAGATTTAGATTGCTTGTTATTGTCGCGAATGACTTTCGCCCCCGCCCCGATGACTGCCGCCGTGGCCAAAAATCCTAATAAAAAATTGCGTCTGGATGTATTCATGTGGTGGCCTCCTTGCTTATTTATTACTGATCTCATTATAGCATATTATCACGTTTTTGTCAAGTAAAGCCTGAAATTGTGCCATACATGTCATTCAAAAACAAAAAAGGGTTGTGCAGACACGGTCGTATAATAAAACATAAACTTTTTAATGTGATTTTTTTTAAAAATATGCTTGACAAGGAAATCGGAATGTGCTAGATTGGCCTTGTCGTTGAAAGACGATCTGGTTTTTGCATTTTTTAGTCTTCCTATGTCTCGCAAATACCAGCGACAGCAGGCAGCTCCCTCTTTACATTGCCTGCTTCGGGACCCCCGGATGGTTTACCGTCCGGGGGTTGTTTTATATTGGCCGAATAGCCTGCTAATACTGACGCATCAGGCCGACCAGAATCCCTTGGATCTCTACGCGATCGGCGTTGAAAATCCGGGTTTGATACGCGGGATTGGCCGGCTCTAACGCAATGGAACGCCCCCGGGTATGCAAGCGTTTTAAGGTAACTTCATATCCGTCAATCAACGCCACCACAATGGTACCGTCCGGTGCATGATTCGTCCGCTTGACAATAATCGTATCACCGTCCATAATGCCGGCATCACGCATAGAATCACCTTCTACCGTCAGGGCATAATGTTCACCCAATCCCATCATTTGCGGCGGTACACAGACCGTTTCCAAAGTGGGGACCGCTTCAATCGGCAACCCACACGCGATTTTACCACACAAGGGCAACAGACGGTTGTTGTCGTTAGAGACGGCCCGACAATCACTCAGATTCCCCATCGGGGACAAAACCTGCACCGCCCGAGCCCGATTCGGCAAATGATGAATATAGCCTTTCTTTTCCAAGGCCGCCATCAGGCGATGAATCCCCGATTTTGATTTCAGGCCCATGTGGGCTTTCATTTCTTCAAAAGAAGGTGAAACCCCTTGATTTTGCATGTAAGTTTCAATATATTGCAACAATTCGTGTTGTCGGACGGTCAGCATGTTGTCTCTCCTTTCTGTTCTTGTTTTGTTCTTGATTTTAGCCGAAAAGAAACGCCTTGTCAATCTCTTTTTTATTTTGTATTTATATATTAAAAATCATATAGATAAAGTATGCAGACTTGACAAATCGGGCAAAAAGTGATATACTGCCCCATAAAAGATGAAAGGTTTTTTAAGAATGCCAATGGGTTCAGTTTTCTTTTATGCAGATGAAAAAAAAGTACGGGGGGCGGCAGCTTGTCATCAGGCGGCCCGTGTCTATCCCGGCGTGCAAGCCCCCGATATAGCATCGGCAGACTATGTGGTTGTGTTTGGCGGAGACGGTTCTATGTTGGAGGCTCTGAATAAAGTCGCTGCGTTTCAACGGGAATCCGGAAATAAGAAACCGCCGATGATTGTCGGATTAAACTATGGCACCAAAGGGATTCTGATGAACCCGCAAAATGCCGATTGGCAACAACTGACACAAACGGTGCGATCGGTCGCATTCCATCCTTTGGAAGCCGTGATTACCGATGTGCAGGGGCAGGTGCATCATCAAACGGCTTTCAATGATATTGTGGTACGCAATCATAGTTCGCATAATCAGGCGTGCTCGTTGAATGTTCAGATTCAATCTGCGGGGCATAAGGTTGAACAAGGAACGGTTTTTGGGGACGGTTTAATTGTCGCAACGCCGGCGGGCAGTACCGGGTACTATCGGAACGCCGGTGGTACGCCTTTTCCGATTGATATCGGCCGAATCGGTGTACAACCGATTTGTGATGTAGATGCTCGTTCGTTGGCTAAAGATATTCCTGATGATTGCGAAATTGTTGTGCAAGCAAAAGATATTGACAAACGCCCGGTCTGTGTCCACGCAGACAACCATGGCGCGATTGAAAATGTGGCATCTTGCCGGATCAAAGTCAATAAACAGATTGGAATCCCGGTGATATTGGGGCCGATGAATCCGATCATGCGCCGCTCATACGGTCGGTAAGTGCGACAGAAGAAAGAGACAGTCCGGCCGTTTTTGAAAAAAAGAGTTGTTTTTTGCATTTAGTGCTTGACAACGGCAGGAAAAAAGAGTAAAAGAATAACGTTTTGTCGGAACGTGGCTCAGCCTGGTAGAGCACTACGTTCGGGACGTAGGGGTCGCTGGTTCAAATCCAGTCGTTCCGACCAATTATAAAAAGCCGCCGTTTACGGGCGGTTTTTTTATAAAGAGATTGCGAAGCAAGCGGGTTTGAACCGGCGAAGCGGTTCGGGCGAAGCAATAGCGTAGCCAACGCCACAGGCGGCCCTTTAGGGTGAGGCGACAGCCGAATAAATCCAGTCGTTCCGCAAGGCGGATGCGAACTCCAACAGAATAATAATGTATGTAAAACATTGAATTACAATAATTTGATGACCAAGCTGCAAAATTGAGTTGGCAACCAGCTTAGGTGTATTTTGGTGGGGATTAAAAACACGAAATTAAATTCAACTTAATCGCTATCTTCGTTTCTGTCTGCAATAACTTTTCGTCTCCTTTGAAAGATTTCTTGTCTTTCTTTGTTTTCATTAAATTCGTTTGTGAATTCTTCCATCATTTGCTTAAATTTTTTTATTGGCCAAAGTTCACTTCTAGGAAGCGTCCATTTATACGAAGCGTTGGCCCCCTTTTCCATACTTACAAGAGGTTTTTGTAGAAGTTCAGATTTTGTTAATACACAAAAAAACAAATCGTTTGGCGAAACTCCTAAACAGATTGCTGCATCATATTTTCTATGTGTTCTAAAGTGATTAAATTGAAATTTTTCATGAACATCTTCTGTTGCTGTTTTCAATTCGTAACAAATGCCGTTTATTTTTATATCCCAAGAAGTTCTTGTATCTGAAATAACTGCATCAAATCCCAAAGATTTCGAATAATTTAGAACAAAATCCTCTCCTATATTTCCTACGCTTGTGTTTGAAGCAGTTTTGATTCCAGCAAATTCTGCTCCTACCCATTTTTCTGCATTAGGAAATTTCTTAATGGAATCTAAAAACAATTTTTTATAATCAATTTTATCTGAGCCCATGATCAAACAATGCCTTTCGAATGTGATACATACTAATATGACGACAACCGTGTACAGCGAGATTTGAATAATCAACCCAATCTGTATCATTTAAAATTTGTTGGATGATATCTTTACTTTTCTTTATAATGAAACCATAGCCACATTTATATTTTACTTCACTAAAATCATATACCAATTTAGGAGGGTTGGAAAAAAAAGTTCGTTGTATGAAGAAATCAGCATCTTTCATCTTTTCTTGTCCACACAAACGCTCCTTTCTGCTATCCACTGTAAACATATCCATAAAATCATTATAGCACACGTCCTGAAATTCACTATTTTTGCCTTTTTCCCAACACTGAAATAGTGAATTTATATGGTAATCCTCATTTTGAGGAGTCTGGAAGGAGTGGCTAGGAAGTGCATATGTTTTTGCTAACCTAAGTCCCTTTACTCTGTACTTTGGACTTCCTTTCCCTTCACTCTGAAATGCCATAGGTAAAATAAAAAAGACATAATCAGCAAAAGAAGCTGCTTTTTTCATAAATTCCAAAGCCAACCATGCACGATATCCAAAAGGAGGATTACCTATTACAACAATTTTTTTATTTGTCTTTGGTGGAGACCAAGTTAGGAAATCATGCTTAATAATTCCGGAAGACAAAGGGCATAGATCTATTCCAATTCTGCTATCACAGGGCAATAAATTGAAAAAACTACCATTGCCTGCAGAGGGCTCAATAAAAAGGCAATCCCCAATATCTACTCCTTTTTCTGTGAGATAATCACATGCCATTTGATAGCACCACAGAGCTACTTCCTTTTTTGTAAAATATTGGTCTAACCCAACAGTAGTAAGATCAACCCATTTGGGGATTAATTTACTATTTTGCCAAACAGTATTTCTTTCCGATAAAATTTTTTCTATTTTCATATTTATTCCCTTAACCTGAATCAGTTTACATTATTGACAATTTTTATGCAAGTAGTTCGTTAAAAATTTTTATACATTATTTGTTATTTTTTGATTAATTTCTTTAATTTCAACATCTTTTTCCTTTTGTTCGAGAGGAAGATTTTTCTCTATTTGCTTTTCAATAATCTCCCCGCTTTCTACCATCTCTAAATAATTTAATAAATCCGGTAAGATGATATTGACAAACTTTTCCGTTTTCTCTGACATTTTGACCTCCGTTTCAGATAATTCAGGTCGTAATAACGCTTGAAAAAATATAAAAGTCAAGTTTATACCTAGTTGTCGGTGTATCTTATTGTAATTGAAAGAAAAATTTACATTTACTACAAGAGGGCGGTGAACAAAACTAACCCTCACCATTCTGGTTGATGAAGTTCGACCGCTATGTCATAAGTTATTGTAAAAGAATAATTTTTTAATGTTCAAAAAAATCGGTATCTTTTTCTCGATTTTGGTGGCTCAACCCGACCATTTATAAAAAAGCCGCCGTTTACGGGCGGTTTTTTTATAAAGAGATTGCGAAGCAAGCGGGTTTGAACCGGCGAAGCGGTCGGTGGCCGGCTGTCAAAGAGAGATAGCCCCTTCAACGGCGACTATTTACTACTGTCCGTCATATTGGGGACGGACGTTTTCATCAGTGCCCGTGTGTGCCCCGGGATGTGCCCGCGGTACTTGTCAATGATACGGTTGTTCACAACCGGGAAATTGAAGGACGGTATTGTGTTCTTTTTGAAGGGCACCTATATAAATCCAAAGGGGGCAGTGTATGAAAAAAGAACTCATGGTAGCAGCCGGGTGTTTTTGGGATGTTCAGGCGGCGTTTGATGATATTCCCGGTGTGATTAAAACGGTGGCAGGGTATACGGGCGGGCAGACGGATCATCCGACCTACAAGGCCGTTTGTACGGGGCGAACCGGCCATGCGGAAGCCGTTGCCATTACTTATGATACCGATAAGATAACCTTGGGTGAATTATTGGATTTTTTCTTTATGATTCACAATCCGACTACGCCCGACCGTCAAGGTCCCGATCGGGGAACACAGTATCGGTCCGCTTTGTTTTATCGTACGGCAACGGAAAAGAAAGCCATGCTTGCTAAAATAAAAGCGTTATCCCCTTATTTTGATTCTCCGATTGTGACGCAAGTCTTGCCTGCGGGACCTTTTTGGCCGGCGGAAGCAGAGCATCAAAAGTATTTTGAACGTCACGGTCGGTGCGGGTGTAAAAATGCCGAAATCAACAAAGAAACTTTGTTGCAAAAAAAATTGACACCCGAACAATATTGGATTATGCGTGGCAAAGGGACAGAGCCTCCGTTTTCGGGTGCCTATATTTACACGGACGAGACGGGTATTTATCGGTGTGCAGCGTGTGGGCAACGCTTGTTTGGCTCGGACAACAAGTTTGCATCAGGGTGCGGATGGCCGGCTTTTGATCGGGCCGAACCCGATTCGGTTCGTTTGCGTAAGGATTTCAGTCATTTTATGATTCGCGATGAAGTGGTGTGCAGTCGTTGCGGGTCGCATTTAGGACACTTGTTTACCGATGGCCAAACGGAAACAGGTCTGCGTTATTGCATCAACTCGGCGGCGCTTTGTTTTACGCCGCAAAAGGAAAAACACACCTGAATGACTGAAAAAAGTCTTGCTTTTCCGATTTTTTTGTGGCTATAATAGGGTATAAAGCAAGGAGGCTTGTATGTCCGATAAAGAAAGTGTATCCGAAAATGCGGTGCCGGTGCAAGAGTTAAAAACGCCCGCCTTTGTGTCTGTTCGGCGGTTTATCCGGTCGGTTTTGGTGGTTTTGATGTCCTTTGTGTGCATCTTGGTAGGGGTTCTGATTTATCAACTGCATGCCCCGCTGGAAGATCTGCACATGACAGAAAAGCCGGTGTATGACGGTCGGCCTATCGGAACGGTTGCCGTGCCGGCGGTTCAGCCGGATATCAAATCAACTGGGGCGGTAAAGACGGATCCGATTCAGGAAACGGAACCGGCGAAAGATGAACATATCGCTTTGCCGCCAAAACAAACGGAAACACCAAAACAGATAGCGGTATTTACCGAACCAGAACCCGAGCCGGCCCTGCCGGACGTACCGGCTTTGACGCTGGGTGAAGCCTTGCGTTTGCGGGATCATTTGAATGACGGTGTCTCTTGTACGGGGGATTTGCAACGCATTTTGAAAACGCGCTTGGTATTGGCCGATGAAGCCTTGAAAGAAGAGTTGATTGAACGCTTGATACCTGTGTGTACGGGCGATGATATCATGTTGCGTGAAATGAATCGCGTCTTTGTGCGAGAAAAGAAACAAGCCTTGATGACGTATTACAAAATGAACAATCCGCGGTGGTTGGCGTATTTGAAAGCCATCGGATCGGCCGTGGTTGATATTCGGCGTGTACATCCCGTCAAACAAAAGCCGAAGGATATTGTATCCTTGGCACAAAATGCTTTGAATATGCATGATGTGGCTCAAGCGGTGGCGCAGGTCCGAAAACTGCCCCCGGCCATGCAAGATGAATTCCGTACCTTTGTGGCATTGGCCGAAACATATACGGCGGCGGAACGGGCGGCGGAAGATTTGATTCTGTCATTTGAACGGAAAGGGAAGAAAGATGATTAAATTATTGGCGGTTCTCATCGGTGTTTTTGTCATTGGCTTTCTGATTGTCCATGATACCTGGATGATGACGATAACGGCATTCGGGTATGAAATCACGACATCCGTTTTGACCTTGGTGGTGGTGCTTTTAGCGTTTTTGTATGCTTGGCACTTGTTGAAAAAGCCCCTGTGTTGGTTGGGACTATGCCAAAATTGGTATGCCCGCCGCCGGCAAAGTCAAAAAGAATCCTATGTCTCTTTGGTGTTGCGGACGTTGGTGGACCGAAATACGGACGCGACACGCCGCTTGCTGAAAGATAAAAACAGTTTCTTTGATAAAAAATCAGATGAAAGTTATCTGTTGGACGCATTGTTTGCCCCAACACCGCATGTGTTTGAACACCTGTTGCATCGCCCCGGAACGGAATTGGCGGGAATACGCGGATTATTGAAACTGGCCACAGATCGGGGGGATTGGGCCGAAGCGGACCGCTTGTTGGACAAAGCGGTGGAAACGGCACCGCAAGAACCTTGGATTCGGGAAGCACAATGGCAGGCTCAGGTCATGCAAAACGATTGGGCCGCGGCCTTGGAAACGTTGGACAGGCTCTTGAAAATGGGGCGTGTATCCAAGGAAGAATATCGCTTGCGGCGGGCCTTTGTGTTATTGAAATTGGGGCGTGTGGCAGAAGCCTATAAGTTGGCCCCCACACACCCGGCTGTGGCGTTGGCTATGGCGGCGGCCGAACCCGAACGGGCCGAAACGGTGTTGACCAAATCTTGGGCGGAGACACCGTGTTTGGATGTATGGCGGGCGTATCGGTCCGCTCTTCAAAAAGAAAAACCGGCCAAGCGTCAAAAAGCGGTGGAACGGTTTGTACGTCCGAATCCCAAGCATCGGCTTTCCCTGATTGTGGCGGCCGAATCGGCGATGGATTCGGAATTGTGGGGTGTGGCTAAACAGGAATTAGAAGCGTATCTGCAAGCTTATCCGTTAACGCCGACGGTAGCTCATTTAATGGCAACAGTGGAACGTAAAGGCTGGAAGCATGAAGATGTTGCCCGGGAATGGGATGTCCGGGCCGCCGCAGCGGTGGAAGATACCGGTTGGGGGTGCGGCATTTGCGGGCATCAGACGGCGACATGGGACGTGAGATGCCCGAAATGTAATGCCTTTGGTGCGTTGCAATGTAAATAAAAATGTGAACAGGACTTGAAATCCGACCGATTATCGGATATATTAGCGACAGTTTTTTGTGAAAGGAAATATAAATGATACGAAAGTTTGCAGGGGTAATGTGTGCCTGTGCGGTGTGTGCGTTGTCGGTATCTGCGGCGGCCGATACGTTATCGGACGTGTTGTCCTATACCTATGAAAACAGTTTAAGTTTGACGGCCAATCGGGCGGGATTAAAGGCCACCGATGAAACGGTATCACAGGCCAAAGCCGGTTATCGTCCGCAGGTGTATGCCAAAGGTAGTGTCGCCCGTTCGCGGTATGAAAATACGTATGATAATGCTTACTTGGCGGACAAGCAAAAATCTTATCTGAATCCGTCTGATATGGCCTTGACCTTTACGCAACCGATCTTTTCGGGATTGTCTACGGTCAATACGGTGGCGGCGGCGAAAAGTCAGGTGCGATCGGGACGTGAAGGTTTATTAAACACGGAACAGGCCGTTCTGCTGGATGCGACCGCGGTATATATGGATGTGATTCGGGATCAAGCCGTGTTGAAATTGCAGATCAACAATGAAAAGGTATTAAAGAAGCATTTGGCTTCTTATAAAAAGCGGTTCAAGGCGGGGGATTTAACGCAAACCGATGTGGCTCAAGCCGAAGCCCGCTTGGCCGGTGCTACGGCGAACCGGATTGCGGCCGAAGGGCAATTACAGGTATCCAAGGCCAACTTTTTCAGTGTGGTCGGGATTGAACCGCAAAACCTGGAAGATATAACGGATATTACTTTCCACCCGCCCGAAACATTGGATCAGGCTTTGGATCAGGCGTTGGTACAAAACCCGAAGATTAAAGCAGCCGAATATGCAACGGAGGCGGCTACGGCAACGGTCAAGGCGCGTAAAGGGGCTTTGTTGCCATCGGTGAACGTGAACGGCGCAGTCGGTCGGCAAAAGGAACAGGTGTCCGTCAAGCAATCCGATTATTGGCAAATCGGGGCTAATCTGACCGTACCGCTGTTCCAGTCGGGCAAAGAATATGCCGATGTGCGTGAAGCCAAACAATTGGAAAACAAGTATCGTATTTTGTGGCAAAAAACGGCACAAGACGTGCGGGCCGAAACAACCGCGGCTTGGGAAAGTTATAATGCCACCCGGGCCCAAATCCAATCCATTGAAAAGCAAATCAAAGCATCGGAATTGGCTTTGAAAGGCGTGATTCGGGAAGCTAATGTAGGGTCGCGAACGGTGCTGGACGTTCTGGATGCCGAACAAGAACATTTGGATAATCAGGTATCCTTGGTCAAAGCCCACCGGGAAGAAATTGTGTCGGCTTTTACCCTGATGTCTTCTATGGGGCAAATGAACCCGACGGGCCTGGGCTTGGCGGTGGAACCGTATGATCCCAAGGAATACTATGAATCGGTGAAGAACCGTTGGTTAGGATATCAGATAGACTAGGATATATCATGGAAGATCAAGAACCGCAAGAAGTACCGATGGAACAGGTGTTGGACGAGATTCGTCATATGTTGATGACGGATACCCGGTTGACATCGGAACGGTCATTATCGCAAGGGCCCGACACCGAAACCGAAACGCAATCATCGGTGCGGACGGTTCAGGCACTCTCCGAAGGGGAGAAGTCGGAAATACGCGAACCGGTTTTTGATCTGCCGGCTTACTTTTTGCTGACACCCGAGATGCGGTGCGATGATCCGATGGCTTCTCCGACCCCGAATCAGACGGGGGTCAGTGGTGGTACGGCAACGCCTCAAACGGATGTTGTGCATGCACGGACTCGTCAGATTTTGAACCGGTTGCAAGCCGCCGGCCCCGATATGCCCGTATCGCCCGAATTGGAACGGTGGCTGCAATCCCATTTACCGGCATTGGTGGAAAAAATTATTGCAGAAAAAATGCCGAAATAAATTGATTTTTTATCGGAAATAGGGTATAGTATACCATTATTTATGAAAGGATCATCCATGCGTCAATCAAAATTGATTTCCAAAAAGCACAAAGAAAAACCGGCTGAAGCCCAACTGATTAGCCATATTTACCTGTTGCGCGGGGGGTATGTACGCCCAGTGTCCAACGGGATTTATTCTTTGTTGCCGCCGGCGTGGCGTATTCAATCCAAGATTGAAGCCATCATTCGGGATGAAATGAATAAAATTGACGGTCAGGAAGTAAAGATGCCGGTTGTTCTACCGCGTGAGTTGTGGGAAGAATCGGGGCGTTGGGGAACAGTTGAAAATGAATTACTGCGTTTTAAGGATCGCAGCAATCATGATATGTTGTTGGCGATGACCCACGAAGAAGCCGTAACGGCTTTGGCCCGCACCGAAGTGATCAGTTATAAAGAATATCCGTTTATGCTGTATCAGATTCACACAAAGTTTCGTGATGAAGCCCGTTCACGCGGGGGGTTGATCCGGACTCGTGAGTTTACGATGAAAGATGCGTATTCTTTCCATACATCAGAAGCGGATATGGATGCGTATTATAATCGGTGTGCGGCGGCTTATCATGCCATTTTTCGCCGTTGCGGTGTCCCCCAGGTTGTCTCTATTCAATCCGATTCCGGTATGATGGGGGGTAAAGTGGCACATGAGTATCAATTACTCACCGATGCCGGGGAAGACCGTGTGATTGTGTGTGATCACTGTCAAACTTATGCGAATGCAGAAGTGGCAACGGCGGCTTATCCGGCCGAACGGGAAGACCTGTTGCCTTTGACGGAGATTGCAACACCGGGGGCTAAAACGATTGAAGATTTGACACGCTTTACCGGGGCCTCGGCGACCAAGATGGCCAAAATGGTGTTTTATACCACCGAAAAAGGGCAAACCGTTGCCGTTATTATTCGGGGAGACTTGGAAGTCAACGAATGTAAACTGGCTAAAATACTGAAATGCTTGTTTAATTTTGCATCCGATGATGAAGTTTACGGTGTCGGGGCCGTGCCGGGGTTTGCAAACGGTATGGGGCTGACTTGTCCGGTGTATGCGGATACATCCGTAGCTAATGGTTTTAACCTGATTTGCGGGGCGAATAAAGAAGGGTATCATTTGAAGAACTTTAACCTGTCGCGTGATGTGCCGGGGGCGATTGTGGTGGATATTGCAACGGCTCGGGGCGGAGACACTTGTCCGACATGCGGGGGCAAATTGCGTTTATCCCGCGGGATAGAAGTCGGCAATATCTTCAAATTGGGTAAAAAATACACCGAATCTATGCACATGACTTATACCGATGAAAAGGGACAAGATCAGACCCCTGTGATGGCTTGTTATGGGATAGGGGTCGGTCGGTTGTTGGCCGCGGTGATAGAAGCCCGTCATGATGAGTATGGCCCTATTTGGCCGATGTCTATTGCGCCGTGGCAGGTACAGTTAAATGTGATGGGCCTGACCAATCCGGACATTGCTCGGACGGCCGAAACGCTGTATGCGGATTTGGAACGGGCCGGTGTGGAAGTGCTGTACGATGATCGGGGATTATCTGCCGGTGTGCAGTTTGCCGAAGCCGATTTAACCGGGATACCGTTGCGGATTATTGTGGCTCCGCGGGCGTTTGCTTCGGGGCAAGTGGAATATAAAATCCGGGGTACGGACGAAAAAGGCTTGATCGCGATTGCCGATGTGGTGGATTTTGTCAAGCGCCGGATTGCCACGGAAATGGAACAATACAAGTAAACGCATATCACAATCATAACGGGGAGGGATTCATGCCTCCCCGTTTTTTTATTTCAAGACCCGATAAACGGTTAAGGCCCGAACTTCCCGTGCACCGGCCCGTTTTAGGGTGCGGGCACAGGCATTCAATGTGGCTCCGGTTGTCATCACATCATCTACCACCAAGATTCGCCGGCCCCGGATTTTCTCCGGCCGGACAACCGCAAACGCACCCCGGACATTTTTCTCGCGTTGCCGATGATGCAGGTGGCCTTGGCTTGGGGTCCGCCGCACGCGTTTCAACAGGCACGGCTCAAACGGAATCTGCTTTATGCGTCCCAAGCCTTGGGCGAGCAGGCCGGCCTGATTATATGTCCGCTTCAAGCGACGTGTCCAATGCAGGGGGACGGGAATAATCATATCAATGTCGTGAAATATAGCGGGATCGGCTTGGGCCAACAGGCGCACAAACAGTGGAGCCAATTCAGTTTTATCACCGTGTTTCAGGGCTAAAATCGGTTGTTTGGAGAAATCATCGTAAATCAAGACGGAACGGGCCCGATCAAATGCCGGCTTCTTTTGCAAACAGGCCCCGCACACGGGCGAATCCAACGGTGTATATTCAAACGGCCGACCGCATCGGGTACAACACGGGCGTGTGATAAAGACTAATCGGGCATAGCACTCGGGACAGAATGTGTGGGCACATTCGGTTTCCCGGTGGCAAATCGGACATGTAGGCGGACAAATCCAATTCAAAATCATTTCTCCGATTTGTCCTAATATCTTCATTTTTACTTGCAATCTCATGGTGGACAGTATATATTATCCAGGATACAAAAGGCAAGAAAAAATGACGGACAGTATTTTGAAACGAGAAAATGGTATTCCGATTGCTTATACGTTTGAACGGGGCAGTCGCCCTTTGTGTGTGGTCTACCTGCACGGATGGACGGCTCAACGTCATAGTCCCAAAGGAGAGGCCGTCGCCCATGTGGCCCGAGCGCGGGATTGTTGCTTTTTATCTTTGGATTACACGGCGCACGGAGAATCCGGGGGACAACCGGCGGATTTTACCGTGGGGCAGGGTATTCAAGATGTGCAAGATGTGATTACGGCTACGGCGGGGGATATGCCATTGGTGTTTGTGGGCAACTCTATCGGCGGGTGGATAGGCCTGTGGTTGGCGGAGAGCCTGCCGCAAACACGGGGATTTGTTGGATTAGCCCCGGCACCGGATATCACCGAATATGTCTGGAAAACGCTGCTCTCGGATGAAGCCCGTGCCGCGTTGGAACGGGGGCAGATTATCGGTCCGTCCTCCGAAACGCAAGGCTTTTGTTTAACACCCGATGTTTTTGCCGATGGGCGGGCGCATCAGATGTTGAATCGACCGATCCGGTTTAATGGCCCTGTTCATTTGGTTTTGGGGGATCACGATGAACGCGTAGAGTGGGCCCGCCTGTTGAAAATAAAAGATATGTTGACATCATCGCATGTGGCTTTAACCCTGATGAAAGGGGCCAATCATCATTTATCGCGCGAGACGGATTTACGGGCCGTTCAGGCCCTTGTGTCGGATATGGTGGAGAATGTTTTATCATGAAACAAAAAGAGGTTTTCAAAAGGGCCGGTCGGTTGTTCTTTTTATTGTTCTTGACGAACTTGGTCGGCTATGTGGGCAGTACATTCATAACCCCCGCCGGATTGGCTTGGTATGATACTTTGGTGGTATCGTCTCTGAATCCGCCGGCCGTTTGGTTTGGCATTGTGTGGACCGGTCTGTATGCTGCTATGGCGATTGCCGGGTGGTTGGTTTGGAATCGCGTCAGCCCGCGTCCTTTTGTGATTCAACTGGCCTTTAATTTGATTTGGCCGTTTTTGTTCTTTTATATGAAAAGCCCCGTGTGGGCCTTGGCCGACATCGGGTTGATGCTTTTCTTTTTGGGACGGACGGTGCGGGCCTTTTATCCTGTATCCCGGCCGGCCGGATGGCTGATGGTTTTGCCTCTGATATGGAGCCTGTTTGCCGCTTATCTGAACCTGATTGTCGTATTGTATAACACGCAAATCGGGATATGGCTGGGCCTGATTTAATGACGGCTAAATTTGCGAATCAAAGGTAATGTTGTTGGTATCGCCGGTACAGGAATTAGTTGACCTCCACGAAACATTGACCCACTTCATACTTTGCAGTTGTTGACAAGGGGATTTGGGAACACCGTTGACCGTAATGGTAAAACCATCGTCATTTTTGGCGGCAACAACCATAGCACCCAACGGCGTTTCTACCTTGATTTGGCCATTTTCGTATGTCCCCCCTAAAGTGATGGCCAGGTCTTGTGTGAGTTGTTCCGGATACGCCCGTCTCCAGGAATAGCGATCGGATACATCGCTGGCAGCGTTTTCAATACGGGAATACAAGTTAGTGGCCTGATACGATCGCATACCGAATTGAACGACGGATGCGGCACCGATGGTCAAAACGCCGACAATACATAAAACGCCCAACATTTCAACCATGCTGCGACCGGATTCATTGATGATGTTCATGTGTGTTCTCCTTTAATGTTAAATAAGTCCAAACCCCCGTTTGATGCAAGATGTCTTGCGCTTGTTCGGCACGGGGGCCTGATTGGATTTTTGATAATTCTTTTTGTTGACGGGTGCGGGATACATGACGGAGACCCGGGGCAAAGCGGGGAAACAGATTCAGAATATCGTTATCCGGGTCTTTCCCGCCATAACCGGCCCAAAACCGTACATACCGTAAGATCCGCAGGGGATCTTGTGCCAACCGTGTGGCCGGATCGCCGATAAAGCGGATTGTTCGCGCCTGTAAATCCGCTTGTCCGTTATGATAATCATACAAAGTGCCCGCCCGATCCAAAGACAGGGCATTGACGGTAAAATCGCGCCGAACAGAATCCAAACGATAATCGTCAATAAAAACAATACGTTCACCGCGAGATGTGTATATGTCTTGACGCAACGTGGTTATTTCAAAAGACGTGCCGTCCACGGTTGCTTGAATCACACCATGTGCGGGTGCCACAGATCGCACGGGTATACCGGCCCGAATCAGTCGATCGGTTGCTTGATTCGGGGGCAAGGGGGTGGCTATGTCGGTATCATCCGGGGTTTTGTTCAAAAGAAAATCACGGACACACCCGCCCACCAGGCGCATTTGTCCCTGCAATGCCTGTTCAATTTTCAGTACCCGGGGTGTCCATAACGTGTTCATAATATCTCTATGATACCAACTTATGCCTTGCATTTCAAGAAAAAAAAGAGTATAATCCCAAAAATGATTATTACAGAGACTGCCGTATTGACCGAATTGTGCCACCGGTTGGCACAATTTCCCTATATTACATTGGATACCGAATTTATCCGCGAACGCACGTATTATCCCGAATTGTGCCTGATACAAGTGGCCGGACCCGGGGTGGAAGCCTGTATTGATCCTTTGGCACCGGGGTTGGATATGACGGCCTTGTTTGACCTGTTGCAAAATCCGGCCGTGGTGAAAGTTTTTCATGCCGCCCGTCAAGATGTGGAAATTTTTTACCACTTGACGGGACGTATTCCGACCCCCTTGTTTGATACGCAGGTGGCCGCTATGGTGTGCGGTTATGGGGATAATGTGGGCTATCAACAACTGGTTCGCGATATAACGGGTGTGGTATTGGATAAATCCATGCGTTTTACGGATTGGAGCCGCCGACCCTTGAACACTGAACAGGTGGCTTATGCGCTGCATGATGTAACTTATCTGCGTGATGTGTACACGGCATTAGATAAACAATTACATGACACGGGACGTGGGGATTGGCTGACGGAAGAAATTGCGGTGCAAAATGATCCGAAAACGTACGAAACCGATGATAATGAAGTGTGGCGCAAAATTAAAATCCCGTTCAAAAAGCCGTTGCAAACGCATGTGTTTGCCCGTTTATGTGCCTGGCGGGAACGGACGGCCAAGCGCAAGAACTGTCCCCGCAAGCATGTTGTGAAGGATGATGCGTTGATAGAATTAGCCTTGATGATGCCGCAAACGGCGGCAGATATGGAAAAGTGCCGTAATCTGCCCAAGGGGTTCGGCAACAGTGCTTATGGGCGTGAGATTTTGGCGGTTGTGGCGGCGGCGCGACAGGATACGCCGGATTGCTACCCCAAAAATTGGGAGAGTCCTCATCCGTTGACCGCCGCGCAGCATGCATTGGCCGAGCTATTACACTTGTTGTTGGTCATTGTGGCGACTGATCTGGGGGTGGCTCCCCGCATTCTTGCATCGGCGGACGAGTTAAAACAACTGGCTCGGGGGGAAGATGACGTCCCCTGTATGCACGGGTGGCGACGAGACGTGTTTGGTGAAAAAGTGGTTCGCTTTCGGCGGGGAAAACTGGCGTTCGGTTATGATTGTGCCGGGCGTAAACCACGCTTGATTGAAACCGAGAATGATCAATAAGTCCGGGAAAGCACGGGCGATCAAAGAAAAATGCCGACACAGGATAAAAAATGCTTGACATTTCGGGCAAAAACGAGTATGATAACCTGTCTGAAAGTTTTTCGGGGTGTGATATTTTCCCGAAAGATATAAGGAAATTAGGGGCATAGCTCAACTGGTAGAGCGTCGGTCTCCAAAACCGAAGGCCGTGGGTTCGATTCCTACTGCCCCTGCCAAAAGAAAAGGAATGAAAATGAAAGTATCGCCGGCTTTATTTGTTCGTCAAGTTAAACAGGAAGTATCCAAAATTACATGGCCGACCCGGACCGAAACGATGCAAGGGACGGTCTCTGTGTTGGTGATTTGTGCTATTTTGGCGGTGTTCTTGTTTGTGGTTGACTTTGTGTTTGCCGGGGCCATCAACCGGGTTATTGGAGGATAAAACACGATCATGCGTTGGTATGTGATTCATACATATTCGGGATTTGAAAGCAAGATTGCCGACTTTATCAAGGAACAGGCGGCTAAAAAAGGGTTGTCGCATCAGGTGGCCGAAGTTTTGGTGCCTCAGGAAGATGTGGTGTCCGTACGCGGTGGAACCAAGGTGACGCAAAAGCACAAGTTCTTGCCCGGCTATGTGTTGATTAAAATGGAAATGAATGAGGCTACATGGTACCTGGTGAACGGAACCCCTAAGGTAACGGGCTTTTTGGGCGGTAAGAAGCCGACCCCGATCACCGAAGCCGAAGCTATGCGTATTTTGAACCAGGTGCAGGAAGGTACGGAACAAGGACGGGCATCGGCAACCTATGTTGTGGGTGAAACGGTACGTGTTGTGGATGGTCCGTTTGCATCGTTTGTGGGGACGGTTGAAAATGTAGATGCCGAAAAAGAACGCCTGAAAGTATTGGTGTCTATTTTTGGTCGGGCAACGCCGGTGGATTTGGACTACGTACAGGTTAAAAAGGAAGGATAATATGCTGAATTTGATTTTTTTACAGGAAGATGATGTGTTGTCGGAACAGGCGGCCGAACAAGATGAATTACCGCAATTAAAGAAAAAAGATAAGCCGACACCGGCCAAGCATGTTTGTAAATGTGGCGGTAAATGCGGTCAGAATTGCAAATGCCGGTTAGCGGCCGAACGTGCAGCGCGGCAGCGGGCGTAATCAAAATTCGGTCAAGGGGCAAAACCGATTCGGACCTTTGACTGTTGTGGCGGATGAGCCATCATCGGACCACGAAACTTCAAAAGGAATCGGGCGATTATATTTTATAGAGGTTATAAAATGGCAAAAAAAGTGATTGGCTTTATCAAGCTTCAAATTGAAGCCGGTAAAGCAAACCCGTCCCCTCCGGTCGGTCCGGCTTTGGGTCAACGCGGGTTGAACATTATGGAATTCTGCAAGGCATTTAATGCCAAGACGCAAAAAGAAGAACCGGGTTCTCCGATTCCTGTGATTATTACGGCGTATGCCGATCGGACTTTTTCGTTCGTAACGAAATTGCCGCCGGTGAGTTATCTGATTAAAAAAGCCGCCGGATTAAAGAGTGCGTCCAAAGAACCGGGACGGAGCAAAGCCGGTAAAATTACCAAAGCGCAAATTAAAGAAATTGCCGAAAAGAAAATGCCGGATATGAACTGTCATACGGTTGAATCGGCGATGGAGATGGTGGCGGGCCAGGCCCGGTCCATGGGTATTGAAGTGGTGGAGTAAGACAATGAAACAAGGTAAAAGATTGAAAAAAGCTTATGAATCCATTGATACCAACAAAGTATATTCTTTGGAAGAAGCCATTGCGGCGGTGAAAGCCGGTGCGACGGCCAAGTTTGACGAAACGATTGATATCGCGGTACGTTTGGGTGTTGATCCGCGCCAATCCGACCAAATGGTCCGGGGGGCGGTCTCTTTGCCGGCCGGTACGGGTAAAACTTTGAAAGTAGCCGTATTCGCCAAGGGTCCCAAAGCGGAAGAAGCCCGCAAAGCCGGTGCTGATATCGTTGGTGATGACGACTTGATGAACGACATTTTGGGTGGCAAGATTGATTTCCAACGGTTGATTGCAACGCCGGATATGATGGGTGTTGTGGGTCGCTTGGGTAAGGTCTTGGGCCCGAAAGGTTTAATGCCGAATCCGAAATTGGGAACCGTTACCATGGATGTGGTGAATGCCGTCAAGGCCGCTAAAGCCGGTCAGGTCCAATTCCGTGTGGATGCCGTTGGTGTTGTACATGCGGGTATCGGAAAAGCCAGTTTTGATGCGGACAAACTTGCCGAAAACGTTAAGGCTTTTGTCAAAACGTTAGCGGGTATGAAACCGGCTTCATCGTCCGGTGTTTACCTGCAACAGG
The DNA here is from genome assembly GCA_934202735.1 of uncultured Alphaproteobacteria bacterium. Taxonomy (GTDB): domain Bacteria; phylum Pseudomonadota; class Alphaproteobacteria; order CAAHEQ01; family UBA3637; genus CALXZG01. The sequence continues at coordinate 32,715 of CAKPYH010000005.1, forward strand.
TGGCGTTGTCCAGCACACAAGGCGTGGGCGTGAAAGTATCTATTCCGACTATTGTCGGTTAGGATTGTTCGGCGTTCGGATTCCTGAACGCCGGCGAAACCTGTCCTAGACTGCGGGTGTCTTATCACGGGATAAGATTTAAGGGAAAGCATTCCGCCGGCACAGACAGAAATGAATCAGTGATTCCTTCGGGGGTTAAAGAGGATTGTTTCTAGGCAGGAAATCAAGTGGGTGAGGCAAAGGGAAACTTTGCGGATCCTGTGTGGAAACCGAGGTTAGGGGAAACCCGAGATCTCATACATATGCGGAGACATATCGTGAAACGTGAAGAAAAACAACAGCTGATTACCGAAATGAAAGATGTGTTCGGCAAAGCGCGTTTGGTCGTTGTGGTCCTGAATAAAGGATTGTCCATGGCCGAAACGACTGAATTGCGGAACAACGTCCGTAAAGATGGTGCCAGTTATCGTGTGGCTAAAAATCGTTTGGCAAAATTGGCTCTGACAGGAACACCGTGCGAATCCTTGGCGGATTTGTTGGTCGGCCCGACCGGTTTGGCGTATTCGGAAGACGAAATTGCGGCTTCCCGCGCCGTTGCCAAGATGGCCAAAGACAATGATCGCTTTGAAATTGTCGGCGGTGTCATGAACGGACAAAAGGTAGATGCCAACATGATTAAACAGTTGGCGGCACTGCCTTCTTTGGACGAACTGCGTGGCAAGCTTATCGGCTTGTTGCAGGCTCCTGGCGGTCAGTTGGCCCGTTTGGCCAAGGCTTATTCCGAAAAGGAACAGGCTGCTGCTTAATGCAATTTAACTTATAACAACTTAAACAAAAATAAAGGAAAATAAAATGACTGATTTGAACAAAATTATTGATGAATTGTCCGCTTTGACGGTAATGGAAGCCGCCGAATTGGCCAAAATGTTGGAAGAAAAATGGGGCGTATCCGCTGCTGCTCCGGTTGCCGTGGCTGCCGCTGGTGCTGCCGCTGCCGAAGAAAAGACAGAATTTGATGTGATTCTGGCTAATGGCGGGTCCAACAAGATCGCGGTGATTAAAGAAGTCCGGACAATCACCGGCTTGGGCTTGAAAGAAGCCAAAGACTTGGTTGAAGGTGCGCCGAAAGAAGTGAAGAAAGGTGTTGCCAAAGACGAAGCCGAAAAGATTAAGAAACAACTGGAAGCCGCCGGTGCTAAAGTTGAATTGAAGTAGTTTGTACTTCACATCTGTGTTGGGTCGCATCAATTGAGTGTAAATTGATGACGGCCCGATACCGGTAAATAAAGACAAACGGGTCCCGGTGCCCTTTCACCGGCCAGATTTTTTTGATTATTTTATGGGGAAAAACACATGATCAAACAAGAAACGAATCACAGAAGAGTTCGTAAAAATTTCGGAAAAATTGAAGCAGTTGCCCAAATGCCGAATTTAATCGGCGTGCAAACGGATTCTTACAATGAATTTTTGCAATGGGGTGTTCCTGAATCCGAAAGACAAGACAAAGGATTGCAGGCTGTTTTCAAATCCATCTTCCCGATTCATGATTTCGCCGGACGCGGTGATTTGGAATTTATCAAATACGAATTAGCTGCTCCCAAGTTTGATGTGGACGAATGTCTGAAACGCAGTTTGACATTCGGTGCCCCGGTGTATGCCAAGTTGCGCTTGGTGGTATGGGACGTGGATGCCGCGACCGGCGGACGTACCATTCGGGATATTAAAGAACAGGATGTTTACATGGGCGACTTGCCGCTGATGACGGATAAAGGGACCTTTATTGTGAATGGGACGGAACGGGTTGTGGTTTCTCAGATGCACCGGTCCCCGGGTGTATTTTTTGATCATGATAACGGTGAAACGCATTCGTCGGGTAAGTTTCTGTTCGCGGCCCGGATTATCCCCTATCGCGGGTCTTGGATTGATTTTGAATTTGATGCCAAAGATTTATTGTATGTGCGGATTGACCGCCGGCGTAAGTTGCCGGTGTCTTCGCTGTTGTATGCGTTAGATAGTGATTATACCGCCCAAAAGCGGGCCGAAGCGGCTGCGGCGGGACGTGAAATTGATCCGGCCGATGTATTCGGTATGGGTAAAGAAGAAATCTTGAATTCTTTTTATCAAACCGTTGTATTTCACAAGGATAAAAAAGGATGGAAAACGGCATTTGAACCGGCTTTGTTAAAGGGGCAGAAACTGGCCTTTGATTTGGTGGATGCCAAAACGGGTAAAGTTGTTTTTGAAAAAGGTCAAAAATTAGTATCGGCCAAAGCGAACAAGTTAAAAAAAGACGGCCTGACCGAATATATTTTGCCGGAAGACGAATTAAACGGTCGTTTTGTGGCGACTGACATTGTGGACGAAAAAACGGGCGAAGTGGTTATGGAAGCCGGCGATGAACTCACCGAAGATGACTTTGAAAAACTGCGTGAGATGAAGATCAAGGAATTGCCGGTTTTACATATTGATTATGTAACGGTCGGACCGTACATTCGTAATACATTGGTGGCGGATAAGAATACGACACGGGAAGAAGCCCTGATTGACATTTACAAGATTATGCGTCCGGGGGAATTACCGGTGGTGGAAACGGCCGATGTACTGTTCCGCAGTATGTTCTTTGATTTGGAACGGTATGACCTGTCGGCGGTCGGTCGTGTCAAGATGAATGCGCGCCTGGGGTTCAGTAATGAGGAAGTTCCCGATACCGTGCGCGTTTTGCGTAAAGCAGATATTTTGAAAATCTTGAAAACGTTGGTGGAAATCAAAGACGGACAGGGCGAAATTGATGATATTGATAACCTGGGGAACCGGCGGGTCCGGTCCGTGGGTGAATTGATGGAAAATCAATATCGTTTGGGCTTGTTGCGTATGGAACGCATGATACGCGAAAAAATGACATCCAGCGAAATTGATTCGGTGATGCCGTATGATTTAATCAATGCCAAGCCGTTATCGGCCGCGGTGCGTGAATTTTTCGCCAGCAGTCAGCTCAGTCAGTTTATGGATCAAAATAACCCCTTGTCTGAAATTACGCATAAACGGCGGTTATCCGCTTTGGGGCCGGGCGGTTTAACGCGGGATCGGGCCGGTATGGAAGTGCGCGATGTGCATCCCACACACTATGGCCGTATTTGCCCCATTGAATCGCCGGAAGGTCAAAACATCGGGTTGATTAACTCGTTAGCCAGTTATGCGCGAATCAATAAATACGGGTTTATTGAAACCCCGTATCGCAAGGTGGTTGATGCCAAGGTGACCGATGAAGTGGTGTACTTGTCCGCGATGGAAGAAGCGCGCTATAACATTGCTCAGGCGAATGCGAAACTGAATGATAAGGGCGAGTTTACGGAAGAATTGGTAACGTCTCGTCGGGCCGGCGAAGTGGTTTTGGTACGGCCGCAAGAAGTGGACTTGATTGACGTGTCGCCCAAGCAGGTGGTCTCGGTTGCGGCGGCGTTGATTCCGTTCTTGGAAAACGATGACGCGCACCGGGCATTGATGGGATCTAACATGCAACGGCAAGGTGTGCCTTTGTTGAAGGTGCAGGCTCCGTTGGTCGGTACGGGTATGGAAGCGGTTGTGGCCAAGGATTCCAAAGCCGCCATTACGGCCAAGCGGTCCGGTGTGGTGCAACAAGTAGACTCGTCTCGTATTGTGATTCGGGCAACCGATGAATTGAGTTCTACCGCTTCGGGTGTGGATATTTATACGCTGGAAAAATTCCAACGGTCCAATCAGGGGACATGTATGACTCAACAACCGATTGTGAAAACCGGTGAGGTGGTCAACAAAGGCGATATTATTGCCGATGGTCCGTGTACACAATTGGGTGAATTGGCCTTGGGACGGAACGTTCTGGTGGCATTTGTGCCGTGGAACGGGTATAACTATGAAGACTCGGTGTTGATTTCCGAACGGATTGCCCGTGATGATGTGTTTACCTCTATTCACTTGGAAGAATTTGAAGTAACGGCACGGGATACCAAACTGGGCCAGGAAGAAATTACACGGGACATCCCGAATGTCGGTGAAGAAGGGTTAAAGAACCTGGACGAAACCGGTGTGATTTATATCGGGGCGGAAGTTAAAGCCGGTGATATTTTGGTCGGTAAAGTAACACCGAAGGGTGAAACGATTATGACACCGGAAGAAAAACTGTTGCGGACAATCTTTGGCGAAAAAGCAGCCGATGTGCGCGATTCTTCTTTGCGGGTACCGCCGGGCATTTCCGGAACGGTGGTGGATGTGCGTGTGTTCACGCGGCGCGGCTTGGAAAAAGACGAACGGGCCTTGTCCATTGAACAAGCGGAAATCAGTCGCTTGGCCAAAGATCGGGACGATGAAAAAGCCATTATTCAAGGCAGTTTCTATGACCGTATTCGGGGCTTGTTGGCGGGACAGAAAGTGTCCAAGGCGACCGGGTTCAAAGCCGGTACCGTTTTGACGGCCGATGCTTTGGCGGCGGTGAAGAATATGGATTTACGCAAAATCAATGTGGCCGATGACACCGTGATGAGTGAAATTGAACAGTTGCTCAAAACGTTGGATGATGCCGAAGCGGCTTTGCAGGCCAAGTTTGAAAACCGGGTGGAAAAATTGCAACGCGGTGATGAAATGATGGCCGGCGAATTAAAGAAGATTAAAGTCTTTGTCGCCACAAAACGTAAATTACAACCGGGTGATAAAATGTCCGGTCGTCACGGGAACAAAGGTGTGGTCTCACGCGTGTTGCCGATTGAAGATATGCCTTATACCGAAAACGGAACGCCGATGGATATCGTGTTGAATCCGTTGGGTGTGCCATCGCGTATGAATGTGGGTCAGATTTTAGAAACACATTTGGGCTATGCCTGTCATGAATTGGGTCGTCAAATCGGCGAGATCGTGGATCAGGTAAAGGCCAAAGCCGCCGGTATGGATACCTTGAAAGAGAAACTGAAACAGGTGTACGGTGAACGGGAATATAACAACAAGATTGCCGATATGACGGATACCGAAGTGTTGGCAATGAGTGAGAACCTGAAAGACGGTGTTCCCATTGCAACCCCGGTGTTTGACGGTGCACATCAAGATGACATTGATAATATGTTAAAGATGGCAGGCTTGAATGTGTCGGGTCAGGTTACGTTATATGACGGATTGACGGGCGAACCGTTTGATCGGCCGGTAACAATCGGGTACATGTACATGTTGAAATTGCACCATTTGGTGGACGAAAAGATTCACGCACGGTCCATTGGTCCGTACAGTTTGGTCACACAACAACCTTTGGGCGGTAAGGCTCAATTCGGGGGCCAACGGTTCGGTGAAATGGAAGTGTGGGCTTTGGAAGCCTATGGGGCGGCCTATACTTTACAGGAAATGTTGACGATCAAGTCCGATGACGTTTCCGGTCGTATCAAGGCGTATGAAACCATTATCCGCGGGGACAACAACTTTGAAGCCGGTATTCCGGAATCTTTCAACGTGTTGACCAAGGAAATGCGCTCATTGGCTTTGGATGTGGAATTAAACCAACGCGAAAGTAAATAATCAAACGGGGAAAGGGTATCCCCCTTTCCCTTTAACCCAGAAACAAAAGGCAAGACAAGATGAATGAACTAATTACAAACTTTGGCCCCGTTGCCAACCCGCAATCTTTTGATGATATTCGGATTTCCATTGCATCGCCCGAAAAAATCCGCAGCTGGTCTTTCGGGGAAGTGACACGGCCGGAAACCATCAACTATCGGACTTTCAAGCCGGAAAAAGACGGGTTGTTTTGTGCCAAGATTTTCGGACCGGTCAAAGATTATGAATGTTTATGCGGCAAGTATAAGCGCATGAAATACCGCGGTATTACCTGTGAAAAGTGCGGTGTGGAAGTAACGTTATCCAAAGTACGGCGGGAACGGATGGGGCATATTGAATTGGCTTGTCCCGTCACGCATATTTGGTTTTTGAAGTCGTTGCCCAGTCGGATTGGGACGTTGCTGGATATGATGTTAAAGAATCTGGAAGCGGTCCTGTATTTTGAAAAATACATTGTGATTGAACCGGGTACCACGGCGTTAAAATTGCATGACTTGTTGACCGAAGAACAATATCAACAGGCTCTGGAAGATTACGGCGAAGATGCTTTCCGGGTCGGTATCGGTGCCGAAGCCATTAAAGAAATGCTCAGTCAGATTGACTTGTCCGCCGAAGCGACCAGCTTGCGGGCCGAATTGATTGAAACCAAGTCGGATATGAAGCGCAAGAAAATCGTCAAGAAATTGAAATTGGTGGAAGCATTTTTGGAATCCGGATCTCGTCCGGAATGGATGGTTTTGGATGTTTTGCCGGTCATTCCGCCGGAATTGCGTCCGTTGGTGCCGTTGGACGGCGGTCGTTTTGCCACTTCGGATTTGAATGACTTGTATCGTCGGGTCATCAATCGGAATAACCGGTTAAAACGATTGTTGGAACTGCGGGCTCCGGAAATTATTATCCGTAATGAAAAGCGGATGTTGCAAGAAGCGGTTGATGCGTTATTTGATAACGGTCGGCGCGGACGGGCGGTGGCCGGTATGAACAAACGCCCCTTAAAATCCTTGGCGGATATGTTAAAGGGGAAACAAGGTCGTTTCCGTCAAAACCTGTTGGGGAAACGGGTGGACTACTCGGGTCGTTCCGTGATTACGGTGGGGCCGGAATTGATGTTGCATCAATGCGGTTTGCCCAAACGGATGGCGTTGGAATTGTTCAAGCCGTTTATTTTCTCAAAACTGGAACAATACGGTATTGCCTCTACAATTAAAGCGGCCAAGAAAATGGTTGAAAAAGAACGGCCCGAAGTGTGGGATATTTTGTCCGAAGTGATTCGGGAACATCCGGTGCTGCTCAATCGGGCTCCGACATTACACCGTTTGGGGATTCAAGCCTTTGAACCGGTCTTGATTGAAGGGAAAGCGATTCAGTTGCACCCGTTGGTCTGTACGGCGTTTAACGCGGACTTTGACGGCGACCAGATGGCTGTACACGTTCCGTTGTCTATGGAGGCTCAACTGGAAGCCCGTGTGTTGATGATGTCCACAAACAACATCTTGTCGCCGGCATCGGGTAAGCCGATTATCGTGCCGACTCAGGACGTTATTTTGGGCCTGTATTACATGTCTATGGCTTTGGACGGGGAACCGGGTGAAGGCATGATCTTTTCATGCCCGCAGGAAATTGAACACGCGTTGTTTAACCATGTTGTGACGTTGCACTCCAAAATCAAGGTGCGCTTGACAATTATGGAAGATAACGGGGTTAAGAATACCCGTGTGGTGGAAACAACTCCGGGGCGGATGAAGTTAGCGGCGTTGTTGCCGGATAACAGCAAGATTCCGTTCAGTTTGATGAACCGCCTGATTCGGAAAAAAGAAGTCTCCGATATTATTGATGCGGTGTATCGTTTCTGCGGTCAAAAAGAAACCTGTATTTTTGCCGATCGGATTATGGGCTTGGGGTATCGTCAGGCGGCTAAATCCGGTATTTCTTTCGGTAAGGATGACTTGATTATTCCGGACGAAAAGAAAAAATTATTGGCCGAAACCGAAAAGAAAACAACCGAATTTGAACGGCAATATCAGGACGGCTTGATTACCCGTTTGGAAAAATACAACAAAGTTGTGGATGCTTGGGCGGCCTGTACGGATGCGATTTCGGAAGCGATGATGAAGCGGATTTCCAAAATTGAACCCGGCAAGCCCGTCAACTCGGTGTACATGATGGCTAATTCCGGCGCGCGGGGCAGTGCGGCTCAGATGCGTCAGTTGGCCGGTATGCGGGGATTGATGGCCAAGCCGAACGGTGAAATTATTGAAACGCCTATTCGGTCCAACTTCAAAGAAGGGTTGACCGTTATGGAATACTTTAACTCTACCCACGGTGCCCGGAAAGGGTTGGTGGATACGGCGTTAAAGACGGCGAACTCGGGGTATTTGACGCGGCGTTTGGTGGATGTGGCGCAAGATGCCATTATTACCATGGAAGACTGCGGTACCGATAAGGGCATTACCATTCAACCGATTATTGAAGGCGGTGATGTGATTGCCACGACCGGTGAACGGATCTTGGGTCGGACATCGGCCGAAGATATTAAAAATCCGGAAACCGGCGAAATCATCGTACCCAAGAATCATTTGATTGATGAAAACGATGTGGAACGGATTGATAATGCGGGTGTGGAATCGGTTAAGATTCGTTCGGTGTTGACCTGTGAAGCCGAAGACGGTATCTGTGCGGCGTGCTATGGGCGTGATTTAGCACGCGGAACGCCGGTGAACTTGGGTGAAGTGGTCGGCATTATTGCCGCGCAGTCCATTGGGGAACCGGGGACGCAGTTGACGATGCGGACCTTCCACATCGGGGGTGCGGCGCAACGGGGTGCTGAACAGTCTTTTGTAGATGCGGCCTTTGATGCCAAAGTGCGTTTAGGCAACTGCAACACAATCAAGAACTCGGCCGGCGATGTGATTGTTCTGTCGCGGAATTGCGAAGTGTCGTTGTTGGATGCCAACGGTCGTGAAAAGGTCCGGCACAAGGTGCCTTATGGCGGAAAACTGATGGTTACGGATAAACAACAAGTGGCCAAAGGGACGCGGTTGGCCGAATGGGATCCGTATACAACGCCTATTATTGTGGATAAGGCCGGTACAATCAAGTTTGTTGATTTGATTGATGGCGAGACCATTCGTCAGGTGATTGATGAAGCCACCGGTTTGGCCTCTACCGTGGTGATGGATTGGCGGCAACAGTCGTCCAAGCATGAACGTAAACCGCATATTGCGTTGTTGGATGCCAAGGGCAAAGTGTTCAAATCATCCAGTGGTGCCGAATCTCGCTACTATCTGGCGGCTGATGCCGTGGTGGCTGTCGCCGATGGTCAGCAGGTCCAACCCGGTGATGTGTTGGCACGGTTGCCGCGTGAATCCACAAAAACGCGTGATATTACGGGTGGTTTGCCGCGGGTGGCCGAATTATTTGAAGCTCGTCGTCCCAAAGATGCCGCTATCATTTCCGAAATCAGCGGTCGTGTAGAATTCGGGGCGGACTTCAAAGCAAAACGGCGTGTCTTTGTCATTGGTGAAAATGAAGATGACAAGCGTGAATACTTGATTCCGAAAGGTGTCTCAGTGGCGGTGCACGAAGGCGATATTATTCAAAAGGGCGATTTGATTGTAGAAGGGGCTTTGGTTCCGCACGACATCTTGCGTATTATGGGTGTGGAAGCGTTGGCTCAATACATGATCAAAGAAGTCCAAGCCGTCTATCGCTTGCAAGGTGTGCGGATCAATGATAAGCACATTGAAGTCATTGTACGTCAGATGATGCGCAAGATGGAAGTGGTTGATCCGGGTGATACGACTTTGTTGGCCGGTGAGCAGGTTGACAAAGAAACCCTGGTTCAGGAAAATGTCAAAGCGGTTCAGGCCGGCGGGCGTGAGGCTAAGGCGGCTCCTGTACTGCTGGGGATTACCAAAGCCAGTTTGCAAACCAAATCGTTTATTTCTGCGGCCTCGTTCCAAGAAACAACGCGTGTGTTGACCGAAGCGGCCGTGGCCGGCAAACGGGATCCGTTGCACGGGTTGAAGGAAAACGTCATCGTCGGTCGGTTGATTTCGGCCGGAACAGGGGCGCAAATGCAACGCCTGCGTCAGTTGGCGGCGGAACGCGATAAAGAAATCGTAGATGCCCGCAACAAAGAAACGGCGAACATTGGCTAAAACCAATCAGGCCCCCGAATGTCGGGGGCCTTTTTGTATATTCAATCTTGATACTGAAATGTCGTGCAGTGATATTATCGTTCCAGTATGCGCACGTGGTCCCGGCGGTGTGCGGCGGCACGTCCTTGTCGGACATAGCGTTCCATTTGGCGTAAAACGGGTATTTCGGCCGCTGAAATAGGGTAGGGGGTCTCTTTCCAGGTGGTTTGAGACAAGACCATTTGCCAAGATAAATCACGGCAAAACGGGGTGAGTGTATCCCAATAGGAATGGTCCAGACAATACTCTGTTTCGCGGGCGACACAGGCCATATTCATTTTCGGGTGTACCATCAACGACCGGACCAGGTCCAGACACGCCGACCGTTTTTCCGGATGATGATAAAGCGTATCCAAAACAATCATCAACGGTTTGACCTGTATTTTCTTTTTATGGTACAAGGGGTTGTCGTGATAGGATATCGTCCCGCCGGCAACAAGTGTATTCACATCGGCCCCTTTATTCAAGGCATCTTGAGCCATTTCCGCCTGTCCGGCGCGGCAAGCCGCCACCAAGCGGCGTGTTTGAATATGCAAAAAATCCATGGTTCATCTCCTTATAATACATTATTATAGGTCGTTTTTGATTTTTGTCAATCATTTTTATTTTTTCTCTTGTTTGACGCTTAGTGCGCTTTGAAAATCCCACAAGACAGTTATTTCATCATAAAACTGTTCCAAAGCCTTGACGGTTTCCGTTTGGGGCATGTCATCCAATTCCAACATATCCCTGTTCATATCAATGGCTAGTACCACCTGATTATTGATAAAAAGTGCGTTGATGGGGGCTTGATAAATATCGTGTAATTTTTGAAATTTCTCTATCAACACCGGTGTGAACAGTGCCTGAGATTTTGCGGGATCTAATCCGACAATTTGATATATTTCCATGAAGTTTTTATGTTCTAATTTAACGGTCTTCCATTTGGTATGTCGGAGATATGTTTTGAACCGTGCCAGTATAGGCGTGTTTTTTTTATCTAAAACAAGTGTTGTCGGATAGGGACAATTCATTTTGAATGTAATGATAGGCCCATAAAAAGAAACGGTGCGAGCATAAGAGGCTTCTATTTCTTGTATTAAGATATTCCGTGTTTTAAGGGCGTGCTTCATCCGAATATAATAGCCGGGAAACAGGCCCAGATGTTTTAATTTTTCAATCACGCCCCGATTTTTTTGTACTTTTTTAAGTCCCAAGTCCGTATAAAGAACTGTCATAAAACCAGACGTTATCTTGTCGTTTGAAATGTTAAGGGAAAAGCTGTATAGCAAGCAAAGCGGAAAAAAAGGTGTGAAAATAACGCGAAATAAAAATGCAAGATAATCACCTATCAATAAAATAATATCGGTATTATTTTGGATATTTCGTGCGGGCCATTCCCCAAATAAAAGCATCAAAAACACACCCAGAATATACAAACACAAAAAAACGAATTTTATCTTTTTATCATGGAATAACATGTTATTCTGCCGTGCTTGAAAAGGCCGTTCCTGTTCAATATGTTTTATGAATTCTTGTTTTGTAAGCATATCTTATCTCCTACCTGGGGACATTATTATAAATATATCTTTGCTTTCTGTCAATATGTTAAACGTTTTTGTCTGAGACCTGTGCTGAGATGATATTGGATTTATTTTTGGAAACAACAGGTGTACTTTTGGTGTTGCCTTTGGGACCGCCCCTAATACACTTTGTTTCTTGTCATTGCCAGAACACCGGGACAGGTATGGTTACCCGCCAGACCATAGTATCATAAATCAAGTCGTCTTTGCAACCTTTTTTTACACTTTTTGAACTTTCTTTGTGCCGGGGGATTTTGGCGCGCCAGGACCACGGTCCGTGTGCGGGTTGGGCGGGAAAAAACGGGGGATTTCTTTCCCCGAGAATCTCCGACAAAACCAAAAGAAACAGGGGTGTACGTGTCGGGACACGTTCGCAAAAGAATACAACGGATTTCACATATAAAGATACCCACCAAAACGGTGGGTATCTGATCCGAATGCGGAAATTATGCCGAACGCCGCAAACCGGAAATCAGAGAATCTTCATAATCATCCAAGGTGACAATTTCATAGGCCGATGTATCCGCCATCAACCGCCGCAATAAAGCATTGGTATGCATGTGTCCGGATTTAGAACCCGAAAAATGACCGATAATCGGCATACCCAATTGGTATAAATCCCCGACCACGTCCAATGTTTTATGGACCACAAACTCGTTTTCACTACGCGTTCCTTCGGGATTTATGACTGTATCGCCTTGAACGGCAACGGCATTTTCCAAAGAAGCACCCCGCGCCAATCCCATGGAACGCAACATATCCAATTCTTCCACAAAGCCGAATGTACGGGCATACGCCACGGAATCTTTAAAGGCCCGCGGGGATAATGTGATGGAGTATTCTTGCCGTCCGATTGCCCGAGACTTTTTGAAGTCAATCATGAAATCAATCGTCAAGTCTTTATCCGCCGGATACAAACAGACTTCTGCCCCTTTTCCGTCTTCAAAAACAACTTCTTTCAAAATTTTAACCGCTTTTAACGGCGCATCTTGGTTCAAAATGCCGGCACATTCAATCAAGGTCACGAAATCCGCCGCCGATCCGTCCATCAAGGGAACTTCGGCCCCGTCCAATTCTACAAACACATTGGTAATGCCCATCCCCCCCAGGGCCCCCATCAGGTGCTCAATCGTTGCCACCGTTACGCCGGCCGCATTCCCCAAGCACGAACACATCCGTGTATCCACAATGTGATCGTATTTGGCGGGGATTTTGTTATCCTTATCCGTAATGTCCGTGCGGACAAACACGACACCCGTTCCCACCGGAGCCGGCCGTAGAGTCATGTGAATTTTTTGACCGCTGTGCAATCCGATACCCACACAAGGGATCGCACTTTGTAATGTTTTTTCACAGTTTCTATATAAAGTCATTGTTTGTATTTCAGCATTCATTTCGGGGGTTCCTTTCGCTTTTCGGGGTCATCATACAATGAAAGGACGCGAAAATCAAATCAATGATTGTTTCAAATTGTTACAAAAGTAAAAAACATCTGAAAGTATATCTATCATTTCGGATATTTTTAACCTATATTTCAGGTATGACAGAAAAGAAAGTAGCCGTTATCGGTGCCTTATCCACAATCGGCCGGGCCGTTTTGGATAGTTTTGCCGTCCGCGGATTTAATGCAGATGATATTGTAGCCTTGGATGTTTGTCCGGCAACCGAAGCGCAAGTGCCCTACGGGGCAGGGACGTTGCCCTTGCAGGGGTTGGATTACCTGGAACATGGTATGGTTCAGGTGACCTGCCTGTGTTTGCATTCGTTGCTGAGTGAATACAGTGATCGTATTTTAAGGCATTCTTGTCATGTGATTGATTGTACGGGTGTCTTGAATGACGGTATGTGTGTGGTGGCGGATTTGAACATGGACGACTATCTGAAACACCCGACACACCTGATCTCTAATCCGACCAGCTTGACCGTGACGTTATCACAAGTGTTGGCACCGCTTCAAGACACATTCGGTATCCGTAGCGCCGAAGCCACCGCTTTGCTGTCGGCCGGTGAATTCGGAGGGCCGGCGGTAGATGCGTTGGCCAATCAAACACGCAGTTTTTACACACATGAACCAATCGGTGAAGGCCCTTTCGGAAAAGTCCAAGCTTTTAATCTGGTACCCGAGATGTGTCCGTCTTTATCGCATCAAACAACGGAACAGATACGGTCTATTTTGGGATTGTCTTTGATGGTGTCGGCCTGTTTGACACCGATTTTTCAAGGCGAGTGTTATTTACTGACCGTTCAGACCGAACGCAAATGTACACCGGCTAAATTAAGGAAGGCCTTGCCGGAACAATCTATGTGTCGTGTTCCGGAAAAGATGGCACCGGCTTTGACGATTACAACCCTGGATGCCATTGCCGGCGGTTATATTTATTTGACGCACTTTGCGCCGGTACCCGGTCATGAACACACTTTCCGGTGTTGGGTACTCTGTGACAGTTTTCGGACCGGGTCGGCTCTGAATGCCGTTTTGGTGAGTGAAAATCTTTTGTCTTGACATTCCGGTCAAAATGTGAATAAATAGCCGGTATGAAATTTGAACAACGTTTGAAAAATACCTGGCGGCGCGGTCGTGTGCTGCGTTATCGTGCCTATAAGAAAATAGGGATGGCCCGCCATTGGCGCAAGATTGACCTGTCTTTATTTTTAATGTTTATGTTGTGTGCGGCAACGTTTCCGTTTTTTATTTCACCGCGTGTGCCCGATACACCCCCCGCCCCGCCCCAAACAGATACGGAAACAAGTGAAGTGGTACATACGGATTTGGGGGATGATCCGGTGGTTCCGGCCCGGCAAAATACCTTGGACGAATTAGAAAAGCGGGCGCAGTTGGGGGAATTGACCATGGATTTGCGGACGCTGGAAAAGGGGAGCAGTTTGTTGCACCTGTTGTCCGATGCACATGTCCCGCAAAGCGAACGGTTGGATATTGTAGAAGCATTAGAGTTGATGGTGGACCTGAAAGCCTTGCGTCCCGGCATGTCCTTTATTCTCTTCAAGCAGGCGAACGGTCGTGTGGAAGGTTTATCCGTACAACCGCAAGATGACGAAACGATCGCTGTTGTCCGGGAAAGCGATGATACATGGACCCCCTTTACGGCGGCGGGGCGGATTGAAACCGAAACCATCCGCCGGCAGGGTACCGTAGAACGCACATTTTCCGGATCGGCGTTAAAGGCCGGTATTCCCGAATCCATTGTGGCCCAGGTAACGGCGGCTTTGGACGGCGAAGTTGATTTTGCAACCGATATGCGTCCGGCCGATTCTTTTGATATTATTTTTGAACGTAAAAAGACCCCCAGCGGTTTGGAGATCGGGGGTAAACAGTTGCTCTTTATCGGCCTGAAAATGGCCCAAAAAGAAGTGTATCGGTATGCCTATACCGCCAAAAACGGAACGACATCTTTTTATGATGCGCGCGGGAAGAGTGGGGAAAAGGCCCTGATGCAACGCCCCTTAAAGGCACGGTCGCGCGTCTCATCGCCTTATGGTCGCCGGCGGCACCCGATTTTGATGTACGAAATTTTTCATCATGGTGTGGATTTGGCGGCGCCGATGAATACCCCGATTCAGGCAGCGGCCGACGGTGTCATTACGCAACTGGGGCGTAAAGGCGGCTATGGAAAATATATCCGCATTCGCCACACGGACGGCTATCAAACGGCATACGGCCACATGAACGGTTATCGGCAGGACCTGAAAGTCGGTAGTAAAGTGAAGCGCGGTGAAGTTATCGGCTATGTCGGCAGTACCGGGCGTTCTACCGGACCGCATCTGCATTTTGAAGTGATTAAAAACGGCAAGACCGTCAATCCTTTTCGCAAGAATGTTATCGCGGCCAAGCAATTAAAGAACTTTGAATTAGAACAATTTTTTGCCGATGCGGCGGCCCTGCACCCCGATTTTGCCGCACATCGGGCCGGTAAAATTCCGCCGGTACCGCCTATGCGTCCTTTTACGGCAAAATAATACATAAGACGTTTTTTTGTTGCAATTTTGAAGAAACGGCGGTATAACAAGGTATCATCGGAAAAAGGAGTTTTTCAATGCGTTTTGATTTATCGTTTGTGAATAAACTGGGACGAGTGGTTATCAATTTTTTTCAAGCTACCGGCCGGTTGGGGATTTTTTGCGGTGAGGTGGTTTATCACTGTCTGACACCGCCGTTTTACGGTCGGGCTCTGTTGCGTCAAATGATAGAAATCGGCTTTTATTCTTTGCCGGTCGTGGCCTTGACAACCCTGTTTTCCGGGATGGTTATTGCTCTGCAAACCTATACGGGCTTTGCGCAATTTTCGGCGGAAGGGGCTGTGGCGATGGTGGTGTTGATTGCTGTGACTCGGGAACTGGCCCCTGTTATGGCGGGCCTGATGGTGGCGGGCCGCATCGGGGCATCCATGGCGGCGGAAATCGGGACGATGCGTGTCACAGAACAAATTGACGCATTGTCAACTTTGTCCACTAATCCGTTCAAATACTTGATTGTGCCGCGGGTGTTGGCGGGGCTTTTGATGGTGCCGGTATTGGTTTTAATCGGCGATATTATCGGTATTTGCGGCGGTTATATGATCGGCATTTATAAATTGGAGTTTAATGCAACAACATATCTGGTCAATACCTGGACGTACCTGAAACCGATGGATGTGATTTCGGGTTTGACCAAAGCGGCTGTCTTCGGCTTTATTATTACGTTGCTGGGGTGCTATAACGGGTTTCAAAGTCAGGGCGGGGCGCAGGGCGTGGGTCGGGCTACCACCAATGCCGTTGTGTCTTCCAGTATCCTGATTTTGATTTTCAACTATATTTTGACCGAGATTTTCTTTAATGTTTAGGGGGACCCATATGATGCGTTTATTCACACGAAATACGGCCGTTGTTCAACCTAAAATTCACATGGTGGGGGTGGATAAGGCTTTTGGGAAAAAACGGGTCTTGAATCATCTGGATTTGGATGTTTATCCGGGGGAATCCTTGGTTATTATCGGGGGATCCGGGACCGGCAAGTCCGTCATGTTGAAATGTATTTTGGGCCTGTTAAAGCCGGATGCCGGGAAAATTGCGGTAGACGGTCGTGATATTTTGTCCTTGACCCGGGGGGAACGGGAACAAGTTATGGGACAGTTCGGCATGTTGTTTCAAAATGCCGCGTTATTTGACGGTTTGTCCGTGTGGGAAAATGTGGCCTTTTCGTTGATACAAAATCAGAAAATGGACAAAAAAGCCGCCCGTAAAATCGCTATTCAAAAATTGGCTCAGGTGGGGTTAAAAAGCGATGTAGCCGATGTGTATCCGGCCGATTTGTCCGGGGGTATGCGCAAGCGGGTCGGCTTGGCTCGGGCGATTGCCACCAATCCGCAAGTTATTTTCTTTGACGAACCGACAACGGGGTTGGATCCGATTATGTCCGATGTGATCAATGATTTGATACGGGATACGGTGCAGCGGTTGGGGGCAACGGCCCTGACCATTACGCACGATATGAACTCGGCCCGTAAGATTGCCGATCGGATTGCCATGTTGTATGAAGGCAAGATTATCTGGGTCGGTACGGTCAAGGAGTTGGACAAGACCAAGAATCCTTATGTACGTCAGTTTGTGGCCGGCTCGGCCCAAGGTCCTATTCAGATGGAGGTCAAAGTCAAATGAACAAGCACGATAAAGAAAAACTGATGTTAGAATATGATACCCAAATAAAACAGATCATAAAAAAGATGCAGTCTCAGTTGCCGGAACTCAGGAAAAATTATAAAGGGAAAAAGGGACTGATTGATCAATGGGCAGGCGTGATGAAAGAAATGGCAGAACTCTGCATAGATACATATACTCCCGGTGAAGAGGCTGATACTCTGACGAGAATGGAAGAAATGATCAACACGGGAATAGACAGAATCAAACAGAATGTTTCCCCCTTTGATGATGCTGATGATCATACTTCTACGCTAAAAGAGGTATTTAAGCAAATAATAAATGACCCCTTGATTAAGGGGCTTGTCTGTTTATTTTTTGCCATACTGTATTCTCTTTTTGCTGTGGGTAAGTGTGGCCCGACGGCGTTATCCGTGGTGCTGGCATTGTTTTTCTTTTTTCATGCATTCCGTATTAAGTCTTGGTCTGTGCGAATCAATATGCGGTATTTTTTGGGTTGTATTATCAGTCCGATTATTGGAATATACTTAAATAGTTATGTTTATGCACAACCGGATACGGAAAGAAAAATATGGTTATGCGGTTTACCGGTGGTATGTGTTCTGATTTATCGGGGTGTTAAACGTCAAAGAAAGGTCAAGGACTTATAAATGGCAAAGCGGACGACACAGTATGTTTGTCAAAATTGCGGGGCTGTGTTTGCCCGGTGGGCCGGCAAGTGTGAGTCTTGCGGGGAGTGGAATACCTTGAACGAAGAACCGATTCCTGCAACGGATCTGCCCCAAACGACCGCCGGTCGCGGCGGACGCAAGTTGGATTTTTATGATTTGCGCGGGGCCCCCGAAATCATGTTCCGCCTGAAATCTCAAATCGGTGAATTGGATCGGGTGTGCGGGGGTGGCTTGGTCCCCGGATCCGTGATTTTGGTAGGGGGGGATCCCGGGATCGGGAAATCCACCTTGTTATTACAGGCGGTGGCCCACTTGGCCGGGGGAGTCAATCAAGGCGGCCACTCCACCAAATGCGTTTATATTTCCGGAGAAGAGTCGGTGGATCAGGTGCGCTTGCGGGCCCTGCGTTTAGGGTTGGCCGATGCGGCGGTAGATTTGGCCAGTGCCACAAACATACGGGATATTGTGGCGACATTGGATACCCCGGATTCACCCGATGTTGTGATTATTGATTCCATTCAGACTATGTTTTCGGATACCCTGGATTCGGCTCCGGGAACCGTGGGTCAAGTGCGGGCGTGCGGGAATGAATTGATACGTTTAGCCAAACGCAAAAATTTTACCTTGTTTTTGGTGGGGCATGTTACCAAAGAAGGGACTTTGGCCGGTCCCCGAGTGTTGGAACACATGGTGGATACCGTGTTGTATTTTGAAGGCGATCGCGGTCATCACTTCCGTATTTTACGCAGTGTGAAAAATCGGTTTGGAGCCACGGACGAGATTGGTGTGTTTGAAATGACCGATAAAGGCTTGGCCGAAGTCAAGAATCCCTCGGCCTTATTTTTGGCCGAACGGCGGGGCAATATCGCGGGCAGTTGTGTCTTTGCGGGGATAGAAGGGTCGCGTCCGATGTTGGTTGAGATTCAGGCGTTGGTGGCCCCGATGGGCGGGCAAGCCCCTCGCCGGGCCGTTGTCGGGTGGGATGCGAATCGCTTGGCCATGATTTTAGCGGTGTTGGAAGCACGGTGCGGTATTGCCTTTGGCGGCAAGGATGTCTATTTGAACATTGCCGGCGGCCTTAAAATCACCGAGCCGGCCTGCGATATGGCGGTGGCTATGGCCTTGATATCGGGCTTGACCGGGCGACCGGTGCCGGCCGATATGGCCGTGTTCGGCGAAGTGGGGTTATCCGGTGAAATTCGGGCGGTACCGCAACCGGACTTACGCCTGAAAGAAGCCGAAAAATTGGGCTTTACGCGGGCCTTGATTCCGCCGCGCCGTTCGGCTAAAAACGAAAAACAATTTTCCAACTTGCGTTTGACCGAAGTCGGCCATTTGCGCACGTTGGCAGAGTCATTTAGGGAGTAAAAAAAGCATGTTGGGTTTGATTGATATTCTGTTGGCGATTATGGTTGTGTTATCGGTGCTGTTTGCCCTGTATCGCGGATTGGTACGCGAATTATTGGGGATTGCGGCGTGGTTGTTGGCGGGGTTTGCGGCCTTGTACAGTTATAGCCCTTTGCAACCCTTGATGAACAAAATGATTGAAAATAAAATCATGGCCGGGATTACGGGGGCCTTGATTGTGGCTTTAATCGTGTTGGTGATTATGACCCTGATCAATGCTTGGATTACGGGGCGCTTACGCCAAAGTGCGTTGAGTGGCCTGGATCGGGTTTTAGGCCTGATTTTCGGTGTGGCGCGGGCGGGATTGCTGGCGGCAATCTTGTACTTGGGGGCAACGATGATGATGTCGGAAAAACAATTAGATGACTTGGAAAAGCAAAACATATCCGTCCCGTATATTCAAACGATGGCCGGGTGGGTGGAATATGTGATTCCCGCCAATGTCAAAGAAGATATTGCCGTGTACAAACAGGAAAAGTCCAAACCGGATAAACCTAAAAAAATCGGGATAGACTTGAAAAAAACGGTCAAGGAAAGTTTGACCGAGTACCAGGAATCGGATAAAAAATCCCTGGATGATATGATTGATAAACTGGAAGGATTAGATGATGACACCGGAAACGTTGATTGAACAAGCACGCACCTTGATACAAAAACGGTATCGGGTAGACGGGCATCATTCGGTGGTGGCGGCGGCCTTGTTAACGCAATCCGGGCGAGTGTATACGGCTTTGAATGCCGGGACAAACCAACCGTCTATTGCTACCTGTGCGGAAATTATTGCCATCGGCATGGCGAACACGGACGATCCGAATATGCAAATTGATATGATTGTAGCGGTACGGGATCGGGATGCGTACATTATTTCCCCCTGTGGTAAATGTCGGGAGTATATTGTGGATTACGGACCGAATGCCCGTGTGATTATGCCGGCCGATAATAAACGCGGCTATGAAGTAGTGCCGGCTGTTGCGTTGCTTCCTAACAAGTATGTCAAGCGGATGGAACCATGCGAATCATAATCTCGGCGATCGGTCGGATGGGACATACGGGACCCGAGTATATCTTGATGAACGATTATATTCGTAAAACGCGTTGGCCCGTTACGGTGGCGGAAAGTGTGGAAAAACGGTCTTTAACCGGTGAAGCCTTAAAGCAAGCGGAAAGCAAATTATTGTGGTCTCATGTACCGGCGGGGGCTAAAGTGATTGTCTTGGATGAAAAAGGGCAAGAACCGACTTCTTCTGAATTGGCGCGTAAAATCGGCCGGTGGCGTGATAACGGTGTGCAAGAGGTTGCTTTCCTGATTGGTGGAGCGGACGGGCATACCGCCGAAACACGCGCCCGGGCGGATATGATTCTTTCATTCGGTCGCATGACAATGCCGCACCTGTTGGCGCGGGTGGTGTTGGCCGAGCAAATCTATCGGATTAAAAGCATTTTGGACGGCCATCCCTATCATCGGGAATAAAAAAGTTGCATGATTTGAATTTTCGTGGTATAATAGTGATATAAGATCATTTGATACCACCTGGGGAGGATTTTGATATGCAAGAGATTTTAGGCCGCAAAGAAGACATCTTATTTGACCTGGATGAAATCAAACTGTTGGCACAAAAGCCGCCCAAATTGACCGCAGAACAACAACGGCGATTGAACACTTTGCCCCGGGCGGAACGATCGGAAGCACGCAAAGCCTATCTGAAACAGCAAGAAGACAAACGCAAAAATGACCTGCGCCGATGGGTGATTGAAGTGGAAGATAAAATCCGGCGCATGGACCTGCCGTCCGAAGTGAAAGATCGGATTTTATCCCTGACGGCCTATATGAAAGAACGGAACATGAAGTTGCCTTATGACATTGATCGTCAGATGGACAGCATTGAACGCAAGATACAACAGGCAGAACGCGACAAAGCCCGGGAACAGGCCGAACAAATGGAAAAAGCGGCCGCCGGTCTGACAACGGCGGTTATGGCCGGTACAACTCTGGCCGCCGTTGGAAAATATGTACAGGTTCGGTGGGATAAAGAAGAGTTTGAACATCGCAATAAAACGTATTATGAAGATCGCGTTTTGACCGATTTAGCCTCCGGAACGGTGCAACGGCGTGTACCCCCGTCCCCCGTTTATCCGACACATAAATCATCTTACGGAACGGCACATTATCGCTTGGAACGGACACAGCGTCAGGAAGTCCGCGATATCTTGGTCCGTGATGTTCAGGCCAAACAAAAAGCCACCGGTCAACCGGTGCAAGATTCGGCGACCATTTTAGCGAATTTTGAAAAATTATCTCCGGTGCAACGGCGGTTTGCCGAAAAGAATATTTATGCCCAAAATCCTGAATTGGCGGCCAAACACCGGGCAGAGCAACAGGAAGTTTATCAACGTGGCATAGAAAAAGGTATTGCCCGATACCGGCGTAAACAGGCTAAACGGGCTGCTTTACAGGCGCGGCGGGCACAACGGCAACAGGTTGCGGGGACACCGGCGCCGGTTTCTCAAACACCCAAGAAAGCAGATATGAAACTGAAATTGGCCGGTGGATCATATAAGGCAAAAATGCCGAAAGCGGCTGACAGAGATGAAACGCCACAAATCAGGGATTCGGCTACGCCTGAAAAGGCCCCGGCGTCTGCAGCGACAGGTAAGGCCTGGGACCGTACCGTTGTTATGCAATCATTGCGGGAGCAGATGAAACTCTTGACGAAACAGACGACTGTTTCTCAGGAACAAGCCGCGCCTTCGGGGGCAAATCTGTCAAAAGAAACGCACACGCCTTCTCCGTCTCTGACACAAAAATTGGCCGAACATTCTGTCAGGGCAGGGGTCCGCAGTTTGACCAAGAAATTACGGGAGGCACAAACGGCTTTTGATGCGCCGAGTGTCCGAGAATCGCTACGGCAACAAGCTGAACAGTTGCCGGCTAAATCCGTGGCTCGCCGTTCCAAAATTCGTTCCGGTCGCCCGCAAAAATCCCGTGCTGCCTGACACTTGTGTGCCAATGTCATACTTTATTTTTCACGCATCTGCTTCGGGCCTGCTTTTCTAAGCCTGTCATCTTCGGGCTTGACCCGGGCACTCACTCTTGCCTGTCATTTTTGGGTTCCGCCAGCTATCCGGGAAAAGAAATCCCGTTTAGGTATGTTCGCGTGTCGGGGTAGGCGGTTGTGGATACCATTTGCGATTACACACCATTACCGGAGAGATTCCCATCTCGTTCTTCAAACAATTCAATGCATAGACATACACTTGTCGCCGCGTTTCATACCGCCGACCGCTTTCGGTTTGTTGCGCCCATTTCATATAAGACGCTTTACAATCGGCACGCCGCAAGTCCGGTCGTTCCAACAGGCGTATCCATGGTTCCATTTTCACCCGTCCCGGGACAAATAAGGGGTGTGCAAAACTCACTTCTTTCAAGCGATTTTTTTGATCGTATAAATAGCAACTGCGAGCAATCATTTCATCGCCGACTTGCAAGGCATCGGCCGCCATTTCCACCGCGCCGCGTGTCGGACAATAGCGTTTTTTTAAGTGCTGATGGGCTGATACGGGAGAGGGAAAGGAATAGGTCAGCATAAAGCGCGCCAAATTCCACCCTTGCTTTAAATCTTGCAGCAACGGGCGGACCGTTCCGTCTTGACGATTGCGTGCGGCACTTTTTTGAAAATACAGGTACCGCATCATCGGGCATAATTGTGTATATAACTTATGATCTGTCAAACTCCGTTGAGCAGGGGTTTCCGATAGGGCTTGTTTTTTTGATTGTTCTGTCATTTTGTCCACCTTTTTTATTCATTATACACTATTTTTGATATTTTGCAAGTTTTTTCTTGCGTTCGCTCACCAATATGATATAGTAGCCCCATGAAGCACATTGAAATGTTTACAGACGGAGCCTGCTCGGGCAACCCCGGACCGGGGGGATGGGCCTGCCTGTTGCGCTATGGTCATGTTGAAAAAGAGTATGCCGGCGGTGCCGCACAAACAACGAATAATCGTATGGAGCTGAGTGCCGTTTTGGCGGGATTACAGGGGTTGAAAGAGCCTTGTGAAATCACTTTAACCACGGATAGCAAGTATGTGTTGGACGGGGCCACAAAATACATGGCAACATGGCAACAAAACGGGTGGCGAAAAGCCGATAAAAAGCCTGTCTTGAATCAGGATTTATGGCAAGAACTGGCCCGATTATCGGCCCCGCATCGGATTCATTGGCGTTGGATTAAGGGACATGCGGGTCATCCGGAGAATGAGCGCGTGGATCACTTGGCGTGTCAACAACGGGATTCGTATCGGTCTCTTTAACTGACTCGGGCGATGGTGTCTCTGTCAGATATTTATTCAAAAAAGCATCGGCGGTTTTCAGGTTCAGATCCAAAGGAACCAGGATTTGTCGGCCGTCCGGCAACAGCAAAACACTGAATGTCCGGTCTTGCAACCCGTGTTGTCGTTGCCACATACGGGCCAAAGGATCCGTGGCGGTCAGTTGGTACACCTGCATCCGATGGCGTATAAAGTCATACACGGTCCAGCTATCCCGCACGCAGGACAAACAGACTTCCGGCACCACACGAACCACAGCCGGCCGCATAATCGCATGACGATCAAACGGCGGATCTTTGGGACTTATGCGGGATCCGATAACGGCGGCCCCTAACCACATCAGCAAAATCAGATAGGGCAGGCGTAGAGTTAATTGATACCCCCATTCCGGGCTTTGATCGGCACGTGTTAAAAAAGCACGAACGGGTCGGGCCGCTATTTTCCATAGATTCCAGGGAATAACCAGGCAGATACTCCCCCAGAGCCACAGGCATAACATATCGGTCAGATCTCCCCCCGATACGGCCGGCATGGCTACTTTGGGTAAGACGCAAAAGCACAAACCGGCTATGGCTATGGGAAGAATCGGGCGAATGATTAGCATGATCAGCAAAATCATCAACCCGATCGTACCCGAGAGGCCCGGTACACCGGCATCCGCGACAAGGCCCCTTTGGGCACACAACAGCCAAACGGTCCATACCAACACGCTGATTCCTTGAATCCAACGGCTTTTACGGGCTAAATCCGGTCCGGATGTTGTCCACCGATGAGGGGCCAGCCACAAACATGCCCAGGGAGAAACCCAAAACAGCAATAAGCCGGCCCATAACATCCGGCCCAAAGGTACCGACCGTACCGGAACGGGTAAAGGCTCGGTCATCATTTGAACAGTCGCCCGATAATATCCGGCATTGGACCGAATGTAAAAGGACAACGTATCGTTTTCCCGGAGAGCCTGTGCCCCGGGGCGGAGAGTAAATCCAAGTGTCTGTCCGTCTGTTTGTTTGCTGATGACATGCCAATCCGCAGCCCAATCGGCGGGTTGTACATCAAACCATTTCGGAGTGGTTGGCAAAGTCATTTGAACTTGTCCGGTTCCGTTAGGCAGAATGACTCCCCGGATGGAAATATGGCTTTTGTCAACGGGCAATGCCCCAAAGCGACTGGCATCTGATAAAAAACCGCACCAAGCCGTCGGATACGATTCGGTGGCCGGTAAATCCAGGGCATGCGTGGTTTTGGCCGTTTGACACGGACCTTCCTTTGGACAGGCCGTCCATTCGGCGGTAAGACGTATCCGTGCATCTTGATCGGGCCGGCCCGTCCATACAATCGGAAATAACTGTGGTAGTGCATACGTTTCTGCCCAAGGTTCTGTTTCGGGCTTATCCCTGTTTAAGGGGGTCAACACCAAACCTTGCCAAAGACTGTCTGCTTCCCACGTTAAAAGGGGAGGGCGCACCGACATATCGGCCGAGCCATCTATCAACAGGCCGGTCAAAACGGAGGTACTGCCTTGAACGCCCGTCCGACAAGACATCAGGCGGACACGACCGAACGGAACCGGTTGCCACGAATCCGCCCCTTGATACATTTTAGTCCGACCGGTCCGCAGTTCTGCCCCAATATCATCCCAGGAAAAGGCATCGGCACGTCCGATGGAGGCA
Source organism: uncultured Alphaproteobacteria bacterium (assembly GCA_934202735.1). GTDB lineage: Bacteria > Pseudomonadota > Alphaproteobacteria > CAAHEQ01 > UBA3637 > CALXZG01. The sequence continues at coordinate 57,782 of CAKPYH010000005.1, forward strand.
CATAAAACCCAACAAAATCCAATAAAAAAGTAAAAAAAGTTCTTCATGACGGCTATTCTAGCAAAAAAAAACTTGAATGTCTTGTAAAAAATGTGTAGAATACACTTGTTTTTTAACTTTTTTACGGAGGATTCCATTAAACCGTTTTATCAAGGCTTGTCTCCATCGTCCGACAAAGGCGAATTCCGGATGAACGAGCAAATTACAACTTCGCAGGTTCGGCTGATTTTAGCGACCGGTGAAAATTTTGGTGTCATTTCAACACGTGAAGCCTTGCGCAAGGCCAAAGATCAGGGCTTGGACCTGATTGAAATCGCGTCCGGTTCTATTCCGGTGTGCAAAATCCTGGAAGCCGGTAAGTATCGCTATGAATTGCAAAAACGGCGTTCCGAAGCCAAGAAAAAGCAAAAAGTCGTTGAAATTAAAGAAATTAAAATGACTTCTAATATCGGTGATAATGATTATGGTGTCAAATTGCGGGCGGCTCGTCGTTTCTTGGAAGATGGCAATAAGGTCAAATTTAATCTACGCTTTCGGGGACGGGAAATGTCTTATGTAGATTTGGGGGCGGCGGTGTTGAATCGCGCGAAAACAGACTTGTCCGATATTTCCAAAGCGGAACAAGAACCCAAATTGGACGGTCGTCAGATGACATTGGTGTTGGCTCCGTCCAAGTAAAAGAATATGCCGTTATCAATCGTATGACGTTATAAAAGGTGCCGCCTGATCAGGGGACACTTGCGGGATTGACCCTTAAAAAGGGTGATGAGAAATTTCTTCTCATCACCCTGAAACAGGCTGTCGCATGACAACCGGACGGGTCATAATGTCCGGAAGCCTTACTTGTTGAAAAAGCCCTTCACATATTCGGATAAATCGGCCACGGCAATTCGTTCTTGCGCCATGGTATCGCGGTTCCGAATGGTTACGGTTGCCGGTTGTTTTTCAATGCTGTCAAAATCAATCGTCACGCAAATTGGTGTTCCGATTTCATCATGCCGGCGATAGGCCTTGCCGATATTGCCGGAATCTTCCAACATCACGCGTCCGACACCGGTTTTCAGCAACATCGCTTTGATTTCATGCGCCATCTTCATGATATCCGGATTATTGCGCTTTAACGGAATCACGGCTACCTTAACCGGGGACAGGTGCTTTTTCAACTTCAACACCGTCCGCGTTTCCCCACTGGGTAATTTTTCTTCGGTATAGGCTTCGGTCAAGACGGCCAATACCCCCCGGTCAACACCGGCCGACGGTTCCACCACAAACGGCACATACCACTTTTTGGCTTCATCATCAAATAACGCCAATTTAGCCGATGAATCCGTGTTTTTATTCACTTTGGCCGACAGGTTCAATTCATCTTGATACCGGGTATGATTGCCCAAATCAAAGTCTTGCCGATCGGCGATACCTTCCAATTCTTCCATACCGTGCGGAAATTGATATTCCAGGTCGTATGTCGCTTTGGAATAATGGGCCAAGTCTTCTTTTGGCACCGTCAAGATGTGCATTTTATTCAGGTCCAGACCTTGTTCTTCCCACCATTTCAAGCGGTTTTCTTTCCACGTTTCCAACCATTCCAAATCCGTACCCGGCTTGACAAAAAATTCCAGTTCCATTTGTTCAAATTCGCGGACCCGGAAAATAAAGTTGCGGGGCGTAATTTCATTACGGAAAGTTTTTCCGATTTGAGCAATCCCGAACGGCGCTTTACGGGAAGTTGCATCCACCACATTTTTGAATTGGGTAAAGATCGCCTGAGCCGTCTCGGGACGCAGGTAAGCGAAATTGCCGGAATCTTCCACCGGTCCCACCGCCGTTTTGAACATCAGGTTAAACATCCGCGGTTCGGTTAAATCGGTACTGCCGCAATTCGGGCATCGGCCGTCTTTCACATGATCGGCGCGAAAGCGATTTTTGCATTTTTTACAATCTTGCAACGGGTCTGTAAACGTTTCTTCATGTCCGGAGTAGTGCAAGACTTTTTGGTGAGTCAGGATACTGGCATCCAAACCTTCCACATCATCACGCTCATACACCATTGAACGCCACCAGGCCGCTTTCAGGTTGTTTTTCAATTCCACACCCAAAGGACCGTAATCATAGACCCCCTGTAATCCGCCGTAAATATCGGCACTTTGAAAAATAAAGCCCCGCCGTTTGCACAGGGAAACCAGTTGGTCCATCGTTGTCGCTGCCATTTTATACTCCTTGGTTAAAAATTTTGCACAAGTATACCGCATTTACCGGACAAAGTCAAGGTGTTTCCCCCGGAAACGATATTTTTCTTGTTCGGAGAAATCTGTCAGGGTTTGGGACAGACCATGGCTATTTTGACGGCACATGCGCACAGGCCCTGCGTTTTTGCAGGGCCTGTTTTTGAGTAAACAAGACAGATCAACACAGATCAGCGTTGTTGCGAACCCATCCATTTTTGGGCTTGTTGGCGAAATTGATCGTACGAGGCCGTTTTCTGACGATCTTTTTCGGTTTGAATGACGCCATCCAGGTAAGAGTCATGTACCTGCTCGGCCCCTTTTTGCAAGAAAGAAACGGCCCGTTCAGGACTGACAAAATTTCTTTTAGCATTTTCCCGATGTGCATAGGCAAGAATAGCACTGTTCCCAAGTAAACCGGCACATCCTAGAGTAAGAAGCACAGCAGCCGGCAATCTATTGCCTTTGGGAATCAGGGCTAAAAGGGCTGTTATTACTGTGATTGAACTAAAGACTATACCCGTTGCAGACGTTGGCAAATCTTCCATATCTTTTGCATTCTCGCTCATCTGTTTTCGGTCATCATTTTTAAGTTCCGTCATTTTTTTCATCAGTTGTGCCGGACTTTCTTTGGAATCCATAATCTTGGAAAGAAAGGTCGCGGATGCTTTTTCAAAGTCGGCATCTCCCTGTACCGAAGAAAGATCTTTATAAAATGCCTTAATCGCGTCTAGATGGTTCGTCACAAAAGGATGCAACATCTCTTGCACTTGTTTTTTATCCAAACGTCCGTCCTTATCAACCGGAATAAATTCAGGGAAATCAACGTATTTTGCAATTTCCTCTTTCGGTAAGCCGGCCCGAACGGCACTTTCAAATACCTGTTTGCGCGACAATTTTGAATCCTGCCCCTTTTGCACGGCCACCGGCGTTTGGGATTCAGACGGTTTGGTTTCTGCTTTAGTCATCGGGGCCATCGCCGCACCGGCGACCAAAGCCAAACTTGCTAATGTTTTTTTGATGCTCATGGTTTTCACTCCTTTATATATATGGTTTTCACTCCTTTATATATATGGTTTTCACTCCTTTATATATACCATAAAAAATGACTTTTGTCAAATTTTAAATGTTTGTTTTTTTTCAAACTTATTCTTGACAATAGAGCCGGGCACCTGTATAGTGTCCCGTGTTATCAATATACGTATCAGGAGAAAATCATGAAATCAATCGGTTTATTATGTAGTATCGGTGCCATCGTCGTGTGTGCCGCCGCAGCGTCCAGTATTAAAGTTGTGGATACCGGCTATCGCGGTATTAAAACCCGTTTCGGAAAAGTCATCGGGGAATCTTTACCCGAAGGGTTTTATATGTATAATCCTCTAACAACCGAAATTCACAACATGGACACCAAAGTCCAAAAGTACACATTGAAAATGTCCACATACACCAAAGATGTACAACAGGCCAGCTTGGTTATCAGTGTGAATACCAGTTTGGAACCCGACAAAGTTCATTTGTTATTTCAGGAAATCGGAACCGGTTATGCCGATAAAGTCATCGCACCGCAAATTTCCCGTGCGGTTAAAGACACCATCGGTAAATGGGAAGCGGATCTGTTGGTTTCAAACCGTGAAAAAGCCACCGATGAGATTTTAACGTCTCTGCGGGAAGCCTTGCAACCGTACCACATCAACACGCAAAATGTGATTATTGAAAACATTGATTATTCGGATCAGTTTGAACGCGCCATTGAAGAAAAACAAATTGCGACTCAGGACGCAATCAAAGCCAAAAATCGGACGCGTCAGGTAGAAGAAGAAGCCAATCAGAAAGTCTTGGCCGCCAAAGCCGAAGCCGAAAGTATGCGTATTCGGTCGCAAGCTCTCAGCCAAAACCAAAACCTGGTGGCGTATGAAGCGGTCCAAAAATGGAACGGACAACTGCCCGTCAACCTGTACGGTTCGGCCCCACTGCCTTTTATCAACAGTGCGATTAAAGGGGCTAAATAATTCATTATCCGACCGTAAGTTATCATAACACACACGGTTTGCTTTCAAGGGCAAACCGTGTTTTTTAGAAGTACACCCAAGCACGCCGGCTTGAATTACATCCGACGTTTCCGAACCTGTTTAACGGTCGGCCGTTTGACGGGTTTAACGGCGGCTTTTTCCGAAACCTTCTCGGGTGTATCCCGGACCGGTTCCGATGTCGGAATTACCCCCGCATCAGGCACCGTTTTACGGGGCAAAATAACGGGTTGTTCGGTTTCTTGTCGGATTTTTTTGCCTTGCAATAACGCCTGAATTTCATCACCGGATAAAGTTTCATATTCCACCAAACCGTGTGCCAAAATATCCAGTTCATTTTTGTATTGTTTCAAAATATCCTGTGTTTTTTGATAAGCCCCCGTTATCAATTTATGAATCTCGTGATCTACGGTTAAAGCGGTTTCATCTGCCATATTTTTACGCTTGGAAATATCATAACCTAAAAAGACTTCACCTTGCGGTTCTTCATACGCAATCGGGCCTAACACATCACTGAATCCCCATTCCGTCACCATTTTGCGGGCAATGGTTGTGGCGACTTGAATATCATTGCTGGCCCCCGTGGAAACCTTGTCCGGCCCCAAAATCATTTCTTCCGCCACCCGGCCGGCGAACAAGATACTGAGCCGTGATGTCAGGTATGTTTTGCTTTGGGAATACTTGTCCTTTTCGGGCAGTTGCATGGTGACCCCAAGCGCCCGCCCCCGGGGGATAATGGTTACCTTGTGCAACGGATCTGATTCCGGCAAGTGTAAGGACACAATCGCATGGCCGGCTTCGTGATAAGCGGTCATTTTCTTCTCATTATCATCCATGACCATAGAACGGCGTTCGGATCCCATCATGACTTTATCTTTGGCATCTTCCAGGTCTTTCATGGTTACCATGGTTTTATCGCGCCGGGCCGCCATCAACGCCCCTTCGTTCACCAGGTTGGCCAAATCGGCCCCGGAAAAACCGGGCGTACCCCGCGCCAAAACGTCCAGGCGTACATCGGGGGCCAACGGTACTTTTTTCACATGGACGGCCAAAATCTGTTCCCGCCCCCGAATATCGGGGTTAGACACAACGATCTGCCGATCAAAGCGACCGGGACGCAACAAAGCGGGATCCAAAACATCGGGGCGGTTGGTCGCTGCCAAAATAATAATACCGCTGTTCGTTTCAAAACCGTCCATTTCCACCAATAACTGATTGAGTGTTTGTTCCCGTTCATCATTTCCGCCGCCCAGGCCGGCCCCGCGATGACGACCGACAGCATCAATTTCATCCACAAAAACGATGCAGGGCGCGGCTTTTTTGGCCTGTTCAAACATATCGCGGACACGACTGGCCCCGACACCGACAAACATTTCCACAAAGTCGGAACCCGAAATGGAAAAGAACGGTACATTGGCTTCCCCGGCAATGGCTTTGGCCAATAACGTTTTTCCCGTCCCCGGAGGTCCGACTAACAAGGCGCCTTTGGGGATTTTACCGCCCAACCGTTGAAACTTGGCCGGAGCTTTCAGAAAGTCTACGATTTCTTGTAATTCCTGTTTGGCTTCTTCAATCCCGGCCACATCGGCAAAGGTAACTTTATCTTTGCCGGTCATCAGGCGGGCTTTAGATTTGCCGAAGCTCATTGCTTTGCCGTTGCTGGCCGCCATTTGGCGCATCATCACGACCCAAATACCGATAAACAAAATCATGGGTAGCCACGATAACAGGCTTTCTAAAAACGAACTGCCCACCGGCGGCACGGGAATGGCCTTGATTTCAACCTGATGTTGTTGCAACAAAGGGACAATCCCGGCATCGGCCGGCATATAGGTACCGAACGTCTCACCCGATGTGAGTGTCCCCGTCAGGGTTTGACCTTGAATCTGAACGGATTTAACTTCCCCTTTATCCACCGCCGTCACAAAGGCCGAATACGCCATATCCGTTGCCGGTTGTTTTGCGCCGTCTTCGGGGAAAAGATTAGATAATCCCACCAACACCAAAAACAACACAACCCAAAACAACAATCCTTTTTTATTTTTCATCTGTGTGAAACCCCTTTATTTGTGTTTGTATATAAACCATATTTTCTTTTCTTCTTTTATAATCAAGAGTGAACTTTTTTTCAAGTGCTTTTTGCATTTCGGGCCAAAAATAAACCGATACGGGCCCTTGAGCCTGCACAGACGGAATGGCCCGCCGGACAAGTTCGGGCAGTTCATCAGACACATCCGGGTTCCCGGCAACGACTCGGATCGGCACCGATGACAAAATTAAAAAGTTATTCCAATATGTCGGGGTCAAAGCCGGTATATCGGTCGGCGGATCCAACCGTTTGGCTTCGCGTGTGATAAAGACCAATCCTTGAGAACGCAAAACAAAGCAACCCCCAAAAGTCGCGCGGCGGGGCCATAGTTCCAACCACGTTTCCACCGTTTCCATGGCGGGATCCGGTCCCGTCGGGTTTATATGTGCCACAAGTCGCATCAAGGCCCGCAAGCGTACTTCTTCGGGTACGGCGGACAGAGCCGTTTCCGGAATCGTCAGATAACCATAGGGGGATATTTCGGCCCAGGCCGATACAAACCGTTGCGTATAAAAATCCAAGGCCGTTCGGGCCCGCATCAGTCGGTGTGTGCTCCGCCCGATCATAGCGGGGGTCAGGTTCATCGCGGACAAATCCCGTTGACGTAAACGCCAACGTACCCGTTCATAGGCCGGATTCGTATTCATGGAATCCACCGCCCATACGATGCCCCGCTGCGTTAAATCGGCTTCCAAATCGGTTTTATCAAGGCCTAAAAACGGCCGACACAACAATACGCCGTCTCGCAGGGTTTGTTCCGCCATAGCCGACAGACCGTTCACACCGCTACCCCGTGCCAGGCGTGCCCAAAAGGTCTCGGCCTGATCCCCTGCATGATGGGCCAAAAACAAGTGCCCGATGCCCTGTTTTTTGCACCAAGCGATCATCAGGTCATAGCGTGCCGACCGGGCGCGTTCTTCCAAGTGTGTTTTGGGTTTTGGTCCCGTCCATGCCACAGTCGTATGCGGAATGCCGTTCGCCGTCATTACCCGGTGGACATCGGCGGCTTCATCGGCCGACTCCGGCCGTAATCCGTGATCCACCGTCACGGCCTGTACAAGCCGGTGATGCTTGCGCCCCCATTCGGCCAGGTTCAGGGCCAAAGCCAAACTGTCCGCCCCGCCGGAAACGGCGATGCCGATCACACCCCCGGTCGGGACAGGCCAACGGCGCATATACGCCTCTAAAATCGTCTGTAATGTCAGGGACATGATAATTTCCGGGCTTCGGCGGCGGCCCGTTTTTTCAAGGCATCCGCCGCTTTGGGAAATTTTTCGGGTAATAAAGTCAGGAAACCGCAGGCTTCCGTCTTTTTGTTCAGGCGGGCCATCGTCATACCCAATTTAAGCAAGTTATCAGGGGCTTTGGCACTGGTTTCATATTTTGTCAGGCCGTCCGAAAAGACACCGACCGCCACATCATATTGACCGCGCACATAGTATGTTTCACCCAACCAATAATTCGCATTGCCGGCCAGGTTAGATTTCGGATAGTCTTTCAAGAAAGAACGAAAGGCTTTTTCGGCCGCGGCATACTTGGTCTTGACCAGCAAGTCATAAGCGGTTTCATAGGCTTGTTTATCCGTTTGAGACGGCGCAGCGTCAGATTTTCGCGATTCGCCGGGTTGTGTCAAGGCTTCAAAGCGCACGTCATTATCCTGACGGATTTTGTCCGTTTGTTCTTTTAAGGCAGATTGCGCGTATGATAATTCTTCCACTTTACGCGTCAAGTCCGCAATCACACGGTTTTGATCATCTAATTGAGCATACAATTCGGATAATCCTTCACCGGAAACGGTTCCGGTGTTTTTTTCCGTTTTTTCCGTTCGGGACGGCGTATCCCGCGCATAAACTTTTTGTTGTAATAATGTCATTTCACGATCTAACCGATCCAACCGATCGGTTATCATATCGGTTTGTAAATCGGCCGCTGCCGGCAAGGTCCACCCGAGAAGCATTATCACCCAAAACTGTTTCATACTAAGACTCCTTCATAAAAAAACTCCCCTGTATTTTACAGGGAAGTTAAAACTTATGCAAGTTTTTTTATTATTTTTTAATACGCAACCGTTGTTGCATTCCGGTTTTTGGCCCAAGCGTCTTCATTGGAACCCAAAGCAACCGGCTTTTCTTTCCCATAAGAAATGGTCCGGATACGGTCGGCTGCTACACCGTTCGCGATCAGGTAACGCCGTGCGGCATTGGCCCGCCGTTCACCCAAAGCAAAGTTATATTCCGTTGTCCCGCGTTCATCGCAGTTGCCTTCAATCACAATCAAAGCCCGCGTGTTTTTCTTCAACCACGCCGCTTGATCGGCCAAGGCCGCTTTGCCCGCCGCGTCCAGATCGGAACTGTTCAATTTGAAATACACCACCGGTGCTGTATCATCTTTGAATTGCTTGGTCAGGTTTGTTCCTTCCAACGTGGAAATATCCACATCGGACCGCCACCCGCCATTAGAATTGCCATATAAATCGGCCCCTTCCTGTTTGGAAGCACAGGCAGATAACAATGAGACGGCACACACCACGGCAAACACTTTCTTAAACATAATAAAAACCCCTTTCGTTCAAATGTTGTTTTATGCGATCATCGCATACCGTTTCAGAAAAACATAAAAATAAACCAAAGTCAAGCCTTTTTTAAGGGTAAATCAGAAAAATTCTTGACTCCTTTGGGGGCGTATGTTATAAGTTTTGGGAAAAGTATAAGTGATTTTGAAAGGAATGAATGATGAACAAGTGGTACCTGATCCTAGGATGTGTCTTTTTACTTCCGTTTTCCGTTCTGGCACAAGATAATATGGATTTATATATTGCGGCAGATGATGGAGATTTGTCAAAAGTGCGGGAACTGACCCAACAAGGATACGATGTAAATGTTATTTGTTCAACAATATGTTCGGGTTGGACTCCTGTCATGATCGCATCGGCCAACGGACATTTTGAAATCGTCAAGTTCTTGTTGGAACATGGGGCAAATCCCAATGCACAAAATCGTTTTGGCAGAACCCCTATTATGTTTGCGACCCGTTATCATAATAAACGTATCATTGAGATTTTATTACAGTATGGGGCAGACCCGACCATAACCAGTCAAGATGAAACTCCAAACTCGGCAATGGCAGATGCCTTGATTATGTCTCTACAAGATCCGGATGTGTATGAGATTCTGAAAATGCTTGTGCAAAAGACGGGAAATGTTCGTTTTAGTTTTTGGGATTTTACACCTTTATTGTTGGCGGTCAGAAATGATGATTACGATTTTGCCAAATACTTATTGGATCACGGGGCCGATCCTTATCAGGTTAAAACGGTACAACAAAATGGCAAAGCCGTTACGTATGATTTGAACAGTCTTGCTCAATCCGAAAAAATGGGAAACCTGATTCGTTCCTATCAAACCAAAGACTGAACCGGTTCGCTCTTCAAGGGACAAATCAGAAAAAAGGCGGCACAAGATTTTGTGTCGCCTGACTTGTACCGCCTTTTACCGGCCCATGGCTTTCAAGATTTTATCCCGTATCATCGCGTGTGTGTCAATTTCGGATTGCGCCTTGGCCATATCGTTCGGTGTGCTTTTTGCCGCTGCCGGAGCACCACTCATCTGAAAAGAGACCCATGATGAAATCGGATCAAAGAGGGGGTTATAGGTTGCGCCTTGTTGTCGCGCCACGATTGTTTTCCAAGCGTCATAAGTGGCTTTATTTTCTTCGGTCAACAGGCTTCTGACTTTATATCCGGCCGGACCGGCACTGTGGTTTTCCATGCGTTGAAACCGTTGTTCATACATCGTACGGTCTTCGTCCATGCGTGGCATCAAAATGATACTGTTATCTTTCAGACGGATCCCGGCCCCGGCGGCATCAATCAAACGCGTATCGCCTTTTTCCGTGTGTGTAATTTTGGCCGGTGTGGCGGTTGGGGTGTTTTCGGCCTTGGTGCAGCCGCCCGTCAACAGGCCGCTTAAAGCCGACATCGCGGTCAGCATGGAAAATATGTGTTTCGGTTTCATGGTGTATTTCTCCCTTGTTGCAGACATTATACCATAAAAACGGGTTTTTGTCAAATTGTCCCCCGGCTTGACCTGTAAAAATTGCTTGACAATCGCCCCAAAAGAGAGTATAATGCACCCGTTCCGGGCAAAAAGGCTCAAAAATTGGCTGCCTTCCGTTCGGTGTTTCATAACAATTTACAAAGGAAATAAAATGCCAAAATTAAAAACAAAAAGCGCTGTTAAAAAACGTTTTAAGACAACCGCGACCGGTAAGGTAAAAGGCGGGTATGTCGCCAAACGCCACTTGTTGATCAACAAACCCAAGAAGATGAAGCGGAATGCCCGCGGTAGTCATACCGTCGGTGCCATTGTCGCCAAAATCGTCAAAAAGTTTATGCATTAAGGAGGTTTCGTTATGGCAAGAGTAAAACGCGGCACGACCGTTCGTGCCAAACATAATAAAATCTTGAAGTTGGCCAAAGGCTATCGGGGTCGTAATTCCAAGGTTTTTACAGTTGCAAAAGAAAAAGTTGAAAAGGGTCTGAAATACGCTTATCGGGATCGTCGCAAGAAGAAAACCGAAATCCGTCAACTGTGGATCGTCCGTATCAATGCGGCCGTTCGCGCCAACGGCATGGTGTATTCTCAATTCATGAACGGCCTGAACAAAGCGGGCATCGCTTTGGATCGTAAGGTCTTGGCCGATATTGCGTTGAATGATGCTCAGGCTTTTGCCGATTTGGTTGCCAAAGCGAAAGCGGCTTTGTAATCCATTCGGGATAATCCAAACGGCTCTGACATGTATCGGGGCCGTTTTTTATGTGCTTTTTTACTTGACTTTTCATCCGAAATCGGTTATAGTAGGAGCACTTCCTGAAATGCGGGCGGTTGGAATGAGCCAAAAGCCACGTTTTATCAATGGGATAAATACTATCGGGAAACAACAGAAAGGGATACAATGTCTAAAAGACTGAGTTCTAAATTCAAAATTGATCGCCGTTTGGGTGTCAATCTGTGGGGCAAATCAAAAAGCCCTGTCAATAAAAGAAACTATGGCCCCGGGCAACACGGTGCCAATCGTAAAAAGCCGACAGACTATGGTTTACAGTTGGCCGCCAAACAAAAATTAAAAGGCGTTTACGGGAACGTTTCCGAAAAGCAATTACGTAAATACTATGCCGAAGCCATTCGGCGTAAAGGCGACAGTTCCGAAAACCTGGTGGGTATTTTGGAATGCCGGTTGGATTCTATCGTCTATCGGATGAAATTTGTGCCGTCCGTATTTGCGGCTCGTCAATTTGTCAGCCATGGCCATGTGTTGGTCAATGGGAAGAAAGTGGACATTCCGTCCTACTTGGTCCGCCCCGGTGATGAAATCGCCGTGCGCAGCAAGGCCAAGGATATGGCTATGGTGATTGATGCCGTGGCCAGCACGGAACGTGAAGTCCCGGACTATATGGAAGTAGATGCCAAAGACATGAAGGGTAAATTTATCCGCGTGCCACAGTTGGCGGATATTCCGTATGCGACTCAGATGGAACCGAATCTGGTTATTGAATTCTACTCTCGGTAATCGGGACAGAATCACGAAAAGCGGGGCTTTCGGCTCCGCTTTTTTTGTCGCCTTGTTGTGAAGATATCCAGAACGAATCACCCGTTCAAAAAGTATCGTTTTCAAAGGTTGAAAATGGGTTTAAAATCAGGGAAATAAATGGGAAAAAGAAAACGCCCATTTCGGCAAGTTATTGATTTCCAAATAAAAAAATGGTGCCGAGAATGTGACTTGAACACACGACCCACGCATTACGAATGCGTTGCTCTACCAACTGAGCTATCTCGGCAACGGGGACACTATATCCGAATTTGAATAAAAATGCAAGCCTTTTTTTCTTAAATCCGATATTTTTTCGGTTCCGCCGACCCGGATGAGTTTTCTGTCCGCCCCGCGATTGCTTCGGATAAAAACGAAACCGAAAATAAATATAAAAAACGTTGCTTTTTAGGCACAAGTAGTGTAAAGTAAATCTACAGTTTGAATTGAAAAGGAATAAATATGTTTTCTAAAACCGAGCGGTTATTGGCCTTTCGCTATTTGAAATCGCGCAAACGGACGGGCTTTGTGTCTGTTATCGCGGGGTTTTCGTTTTTGGGGATTATGCTGGGTGTTGCCACCCTGATTATCGTGATGAGTGTCATGAACGGGTTTCGGGCCGAATTGATGGGACGGATTTTGGGCCTGAACGGTCAAATGGGCGTTTATCCCGAATGGGGCGATCGGTTGGAAAATTATACGGATCAGGCGGCCCGGGTGGCCTCTGTGGATGGGGTGGTCGCCGTTGTCCCCGTGATTGACACTCAAGTCATGATTAACGCCCGTGATGCCAGTGCCGGGATTATGGTACGGGGGATTCAACCGTCCGATTTTGCGTCACGCCCCATTTTACGCGATAATTATCAAGGCTTACCCTTAAATGAATTTTCGGACAATCAGGTTATTTTGGGGTATCGTTTGGCGCAACGGTTAGCGGTTCGGCCGGGGGATACGGTTACATTGGTGTCCCCCCGGGGCAACATTACAGCCTTTGGAACTATTCCCAAAATGAAGAGTTATACGGTGGTCGGTACATTTAATACGGCCATGTTTCAGTATGACGACAATTACCTGTTTATGCCCTTGAATGAAGCCAAAACGTTTTTCAAAATGGGGGATGCCGTTTCCCACCTGGAAGTTTTTATTCCCGATATGTCCCGGTTAGATACAGTGATGTTAAATGCCTTGGATGCCTTGGGCCCCGGGGCTATGGTGTACGATTGGCGACATACGAATCAGGCGTTTTTTAATGCCATAGAAGTGGAACGAAATGTCATGTTTCTGATCCTGACCTTGATTATTGTTGTGGCGGCGTTTAATATGATTTCGGGCCTGATCATGTTGGTTCAGGACAAGGCTAAAGATATTGCCATCTTACGCACGATGGGCCTGACTAGGGGAGGGATTCAACGGGTTTTCCTGATGTCCGGGTTGATGGTCGGCATGGTCGGCACCGTGGCGGGTGTTGCGTTAGGGCTGGCGTTCAGTTATAACATTGACGCTATTAAAACATGGCTGGAAAGCTTGTCGGGGCATGAATTGTTTTCGGCCGAGATTTACTTTTTATCGCACTTACCGGCTCAGGTGGATTTACAGGAAGTCATTATCGTGGCGGGTATGTCTTTAATTTTGGCACTGGCGGCAACACTTTATCCGTCATGGAAAGCCGGTAAAACAGATCCGGTGGAGGCTTTACGTTATGAATAATATCTTGGAATTGACGGGCATTGAACGGACGTATGGAAAAGGTGAAACGGCCCTGCACGTCTTGCGGGGTGTGGATTTAACCATTCACCCCGGTGAAGTCGTGGCGTTGGTAGGACCGTCGGGTTCAGGGAAATCCACCTTGCTGCATATTGCCGGCCTATTGGATACACCGACCCGGGGACATATTCGGGTACAAGGCCAGGAAGCGTCCCGAATGAATGATACCGGACGGACGGCTTTACGCCGGCGGGCGATGGGTTTTGTGTATCAGGCGCACCTGCTGTTGCCGGACTTTTCCGCGTTGGAAAATGTGATGATGCCGCAACTGATTGCCGGTGTGCCCCCGCGGGCCGCCAAAATGCGCGCGTTGGCTTTGTTGGAAGCCGTTGATTTGAAGAAACGGGCCACACATCGTCCCGGCGAATTATCCGGGGGTGAACAACAACGCGTGGCGATTGCCCGGGCCTTAGCCAATAATCCGGCCCTATTGCTGGCGGACGAGCCAACGGGAAACCTGGACCCGGCAACGGCCGAAAAAGTGTTTGGTTTGTTGATGCGGTTAGTACGAGAAACAGGATTGTCGGCATTTATTGCCACACATAATCCGGATCTGGCGGCACAAATGGATCGGCAGGTTTGTGTTCAAAACGGCTTGTTGGTGGAAGTGCCCCGGACATGCACTACCTGATTGACCTGGACAATACATTATTAAAAACTTTTTATCTGGACCGGTCCGGCCATGTGCGCTTTTATTGGGCCCGGGCATTTCAAGCCGATACCGGTCAATCCGAAGCGGTGTTAGGTGAGTTATTTCAGGGGGATTTCTTGGACGCTTTGCGCAAAACGCGGGACTTGGAACCCTTTATAGATCCCTGGCTGCAAAAGTATCACTTACCTTTTTCGGCTGCTTCTTTTTTGGAATACTGGCTATCACATGATATGATTGTATGCCCACCTGTTTGGCGCTGGATAACCGAACAAAAGCACAAGGGACATCACCTGCATATTGCATCCAATCAACCGCATGTCCGCATGGATTACCTATGGGAACATTATCCCGCCTGGCACACCCTGTTTGATCATGTGTTTACATCGGCACGCTTGGGTGTGGCAAAACCGGATTCGGCTTTTTTTGAACGGGTTTGTACACTGCTGGGCACACGGGGCGATGATGTGTGCTTGATTGATGATGAATATCCCAACATTCGGGCTGCCCGTGCCTTTGGCCTGACGGCGATTTTATACCGAACGCCGGCGGATTTACCATAAATATATCTTTATTTTTCAATAGATTATTTTGGCATTCTTGACTTTTTTGCCTTTTTCGGGTATACTGATATCATGACTCTGGAAGAAACAAATGCTTTATTTTTTTTACGACAGATGGAACTTATCTGCCATGCTCCCGAATTTATTCGGCCCGCTTTTCGGTTGGAAACACCGGCTCCGGAACATGCGGGGCTTGTGTGCGGATACGGGGAACAAGCCGCTTTGATCCGGCCGTCAGCCTTGAAAACATTGCCATCGGAACACAAAACATTACGCCGGGCCAACCTGGATTATATACAAATCAAAGGAATCAATTGGTTTTATAATCTGGACGAATGGCCAACGGATTTTTATGCCGATGACGGTTTACACCGGGTCTCATTATCCTTTGGCGCACCGGCGGAAGATGTACAAAGTATTCCCGGAATCGGCCCTGCCGTCAATCGGGTGTTGTCGCTTTACTCGGACGAAATTCAACCGACACCGGAACAACTGCAACAGGGCTTTTCCGACTGCATGGCTTTTAGCTACCAAAAGCACCCGCCCGAAGCGGCCTTGAAAATGGCTATCTTGAACTGTGTAGAAAGCATCAAACGCTATATCAATCCAAACCGCTATCAGAAAACCCCCTATGATGTGGCGGTGAAAAAGGGGTTGATCGCATCAGACAAGTTATTGAGAAAATACAGGGAGATACGAGATCAGATACGTCATACCCCTGAACAGCAACCCAAGTCCACCCCGGTATCTGCGACAGTACCGCTCATTCCCGAAGATGTCTATCGTGATTTTCAATGTATTCTCTCCCCTTTAACCGCACGCATAGGGCCCATACGATGGCCCGATGAAAATCCGATCCCCTTGTTGATTCGCAACGCGGATTCATGCCATGCTTTATGTTGTATGAAAGACGTACAAAACTTACTGACCCCCTATAAAACTGTGGTTAAAACAAATAGTAAGCATGCAGGAAAAACCTATGATTGGCCCAAAATTACACGGGACGGTTTGCTCTCTGCCCCGGAAGCGACCGATGCCGAACGACAAATCTTAATTTGCAATGCGGTGGCCCATCAGAACAAAGAGGCTCAGCAAGTGGCCCGACACTTGGATGCCGGCCATATTTTCGGGTTGGAAATGCGCCTACGGTTGAACCAAAGCCGCACACATTCCTAACATGCCGGGTATTTTCTCCCCGGTGTGTTTTACGGATATATTTTTGTCCGGCACAGTTGACCGTATTTTTGAGAAAACTGATCAGCGGCTTGTGGACTTGTAATCAAATACTTTTGTATCTCTTCGTAAAATTCCGGGGGAATGTATCCCAATTTGTAATCGGTGATGAGCCAATCCAACCGATTGAAGAAAAAGTCATTCAGGTAAGATTGAAAACGATGAAATTCCGGTTCACGATGCAAGGTCTTATAGATACAGCAGCAAATTTTGATTTCGTCCCATAAATGTCGCTTGTCAAAACGGGTTTTGGCGGTAATTGATTGAGTATTATCACGGCGATAATAATATAATCGTTCTCGGACAACTGTGTATGAATCGGCATAATAACAGACAACAAAATTCCAATAATTATCTTCGTGCAACAACCCTTTGGGAAATCTGATCTTGTGCTGTTTGATCAGGTCCATTTTGAATAACTTTCCCCAAGCATTCGGCGGACACCTTCCGGGATCAACAGGTTTAACAGGATCATGGATTTTGAATTTAAACCAACTTTCAAATAAGGCATTTTCCGCTAAATTCGTCCCGATGGCCAACACATTACAATAACAAAAATCGGCTTTTGATTGTTGCAGTTGCTGGAACAGAATTTCTATATACCGGGGATCAACATAATCATCGGAATCTACAAAACTAACAAACGCCGAAGAGACATGATCTAATCCGGTATTTCGTGCAGCTGAAAGGCCGGCGTTTTCCTGATTGAATATTAAAATCCGTGAATCGCGGCGCTGCCACCGCTTTAAAATATCGGGTGAAGAATCCGTTGAACCATCATTGACACAAATAATTTCAAGATTTTTATAAGTTTGGTGCGTTAAAGAATGTAAACATTTGTCCAAGTACCGTCCAACATTATAGACCGGTACAACCACAGAAATTTTAGGGTTGTCCATTTTGAATAGTATTCCTTATATTGTTATAAATAATCTCAGAACGAATTTTATTTTTCTTGCGATTATTTCCCAAACAAAAACAATACCTGACGGCTTGTTTGATATAAGAAATCATCTCAGGAATAAGTTTCTCGTCAGATTGCCATATTTCTTTTCTTGTCAAAGGACGTGCCGGTTCAGTCAAAACACACTGTGATGATGAAACAGAAGTTATCTGCGGCTGAATTTTTTGAACACAATGACACAAAATATATTCATATATCAGACTATCACGCGCATAATTCCACCATAAATTGCTCAGGACATCCGGCACATTTAAACTCAACCATGGTTTTTCTGCACCGTTGTAATGAATAATGTAGCCCTTCTGTAAATCCAAGGGACCACACAGTTCTTGATAAGCTTCTCGTTTATACTTCCAAGCCGTATAATAAAAATTCCATTTATAATCCAGGTATAGTATCCTATTCTGACCAACAATGTTCAAAATATCCTGATCGGCCAAAGACAATTTAGAATTGTATGCCGCCAATGTTTTCATACAGGCTTTGTGCTTATCTTCTTGTTGCCATTGTTTAAGATTGATGAGCAAAACCCCCGCATTGATGTGCCCCAGCGGATCATACCCCCAAGATAACCGTTCTTGCGCCTCATTTGGCAACAGAATGTCAACCACGCCCGCCAAAAGATTATCTTGTAAGTCAATATCATATAATTCGGCAATATCTTTTTTGACGATTAAATCCGAATCCAAATATAAAATTTTATCATATCCGGAAATATATTGGGGGATCAAAAGGCGATAATAGGTTTCCACTGACAGATGGGATAACATAGAACCGGTGTACTTGTCAAAATGTGATTTTTGGACGTTTGAAGCAATGTCAACACACGTGATACAAATACGTTCATTTGTCATACTTTCCAAAATATCCAAATAAAATGCAGAAAGATTTGTATAAAAAACGTATATATCCAACAATCTGTCTTTTCGGACATGTCGGATCAGGCTCTGTAAAGTAACAATCAATGCGCAACCATAGGAATTATTGGCGGCTAACACAATCGGAATAACCGATTTCTGATGCTTATCATATGCTTCCGGATGTTCAAAAAAACTTTTGTTTTTTAACATCAAATGGCAAACACGATGATAATGATTATAATAAAAAGAATCCGGCGGCAATTTATCTATACCGTATTTTCTGATATAAGATATAACCGTTTGTTCAACAATGTTTCTATCCGGAAACGTCAAATGCGCCAATTCAAAATCAAAAATAGACGATAGGAAATGATTGATAAATGTTTTTTGCAAGCGATCATATTTTTGAGTTTTTAACAAATAATGATGGACGTTATCATAAGCGACAAAGACATCATTGACATGATCGGACACACAATGATTTTCCTTTTGCCTGTAATGAATCAGGGGCACACCGATATATGATATTTTTTCAGCCATAGCCATGGCCCCCAACGAGAACAAGCAATCTTCTGCCCGAGTCAAAGGTGAAAATTGCAGATGATGTTTCATAACAAAGGATCGCCGGTATAATTTATTCCATACCGCTGTTGTATCTAATTGAAACAGTGTATCCGGAAAATCCGCAGATGAAAAAACGTGTTTCTTTAACATTTTTTCAGAACGCAGTTCCCAATGAACCCCATTATCTTGTTGCCGATGTTCATCAAATTCAAAAAAATCGCAAAAAACAATATCTGTTTGATATAGCTCCGCTCTATGATAGAGCATATCCAGCATATTCAATTCACAGAAATCATCGGCATCTGCAAAAGCAATGTATGTTCCGCGTGCTTGCGAAAGCGCAAAATTACGGGCGATACCTGGGCCGCTTTTTTTCTGTTTATAAATATGAATCCGAGGATCTTCTTTGGCAAATTCACGGCAAATATCCAAACTTTTGTCTGTTGAAGCATCGTCTATGATCAACAGTTCAAAGTCACGAAACGTTTGAGCTAAAATTGCAGAAATGCTTTGCGTTAAATACGCTTCAGCATTATAAACCGGCATAATGACAGAGATAGCGGGTATCGGACTTATTTGATCGTGTTTCATGTATTTTCGTACCATTTCTTACTCCAAAAATATCGTTTTTATACTATAAAAAAATCAAATGGAAAGCAAGTCTTTTCTTATGGGTTCTAAAAAAATAGGTGAAAATGATTTTTTTTCTTGACTATTTGGGAAAAAACGTGTAAAAGAGTCTTGTTTTCTTGGGGTCGGTTGGCAGAATGGCTTATGCAGAGGACTGCAAATCCTTTTATACTGGTTCGATTCCGGTACCGACCTCCAAAAAAATACTGTTTATGCAAAAAAAGACTTGATTTTTTCTGATTTTTGGTGTAAACAGGTCATCGTTGTTCCAGCGTAGCTCAGTGGTAGAGCAATCGGCTGTTAACCGATCGGTCGTAGGTTCGAGCCCTACCGCTGGAGCCATAAAAAGAGCCTCCTACCTCCTGAGGCTCTTTTATTTTTACCGATTGTTTTGTAAGATAAATGATGAAATCTGACGGATCAAATGTCCCGGTCGGACTTGACACAGGTTGCGCACGGCATAACGGGTTACTAACGCCGGGGTAATCACGTTTTTAATATGGGTCAGCAGGTGCAAATGCCTTTTATCCAAGGTGATTCCGTGACGCCGTTGATAAATATGTCGCAGGAGCGCCAAGTCGTTTCGTGCATACAGGTAAGGACGAAATTCCAATGCCGCATCGCCCCGGCTTAGCGAATCAAAATCCAAAACGCCCACTAACTTGCTTCCCGACAAGCATAAGTTGCGGGTATGCAAATCGGCATGACACAAACTGTGCGCGCCGGGATTTCCTTTCCCGTAATATAATCGGTGCACCATTCTTTTACACAAGTCTTTAGGGGCATGTTTGATACCTAATTCATAGAAAATCCGATCTACGCCGTAATCCAGAGTATCGGGAACCGACACCGGCAAGGTGGTCGCCTCAATTCGGTGCAACGTGGCAACCACATCACTCAATTGTTCAAACACACGGATTTTGAAGGCTTCGCTTTTGTATTTGAAATGGTACGGTTGCAAAACTTCACCTTGAATTTTTTCGTACAAAGCCACCGGTATGGTGCGGTGATCCGGCGTTTTGGCGGTTGAAACCAGGGGGCAAGGAATGGGTACGGGCAATTTTGTCCGTAAAATGGGCGTTATAACGGCCGTTCGCCGCCAATCGGATACCAACGCCTCATTTTTGGGAAACTTGACAATTAAATGTTTATTCACATCATATACGAAGGCGGAAAAACTCACTTTTTTTGTCAGGGATACAATTTTTTCGGAAATGACTTGGCCGGCCAAATAACTGATAAGCCCCGTATCCTGTGATTCTTTTTGTGTTAAAACCATGATACCACTCGTTTCTTTACGGGTTAGTATAACATATTTGCCTTTGTTTGTCAATGTTTTTCACGGCCGGCCTTTTCCGTCTTAAAATCAGCCTATCATCGCCGGCCCGGTACGAACATCCGCTTTTTTGCTTTACGTCCGGCTTGGAAATCGGTAGGGCCCCCGTTTGATTATTACATTTCTGACCCTAAACAGGATCCTGTTTGGTTGTTCTCGGCCCCTGCCGGGGATTCGGGAAAGAGACGACATTATGATGCTGATAAAAACTATGCGTCACGATTTTTGCGCTGTGCACGCGTTAATTTTTGGCGGATTTTATGTTCGGGTAAGTCCGTTAATGACAAAAACCAGGCCTCGGTTTTTCCGGCATTTTGTTTTGCCGCTTCCATGGCTCTGCCCAACGTATCCGGATCCGGCGGAACGACATCATCACCGGGTTGCCAATCGGCCGGTGTAGATACACCAAAAGCATCAGCGGTTTGCAGACTGATTAAGATACGCAGGATTTCGGTAAAACTGCGACCGGTAGAAGACGGATAATACAGAATTGTCCGAATAACCCCATCCGGATCAATAAAGAACACGGCGCGTATTGTTTTTGTCTCGTTGGCGTTGGGGTGAATCATACCGTAGCGGCGGGCTATCGTTTGTGATAAATCGGCCACTAGGGGAAAATTTATTTTCACTTTTTTCAGGCCCCGAAAGCGTATTTGCTCTTGAATAGCATACAACCACGCGATATGACTGGATAAACTGTCTATGGACAGGCCGATTAAAGCCGTATTCAATCGGCGACACACGGTGTCTAATCGTGAAAACGCAATAAATTCAGTGGTACAAACGGGTGTGAAGTCGGCCGGATGACTGAATAAAATAACCCATTTACCTGTGAAATCATCCGGAAAGTGTATAGCGCCTTGGGTTGTTTCGGCGGCAAAAGCCGGAGCCATATCCCCAATCAAAGGTAGACGGCGTACCAACGTACCGGTATTGCATACGCATTGTTCGTTTTCTGCCATTTTCTGTGTTTCCCCCTTTCATAACACATAGGCTGCCCGGCAATAAAAACAAGACCGACTTTTGATGACTGTAACACCACCGATTCATTTTTTATGACAATACGATGACTTTTTTGTTGCATTTTTATGACGAATGCGCTATGATGCCTTCTGTTTTTATTATTGATAAGGAGTTTTTTATAATGAAACACATACAGAATTATATAGCCGGCTTGGCCGTTGTGGCGTTTGGTTTGCCCGTTTTGGCCGGCGGTTATCAGTTAAACGATTATTCCGTGACAGGCTTGGGACGTGCCTATGCCGGGCAAGGTATCATGGGTGATGATTATTCGGCCATTGCCTTCAATCCCGCGGGTATGGCGGCGGTGAAACGGTCGGGTATTCAAGCGGGTCTGACCATGATCAACATCAAAGCCGATGTGGATAGCCTGGATTCTCGTCATCCCGGTGCACATAAAAAGATGAACTTTTGGGCCCCGATTCCGCAGGTTTTCGGTCAATATAATGTCAATGATCGTTTGTCTTTGGGGTTGGGTGTGTATGCACCGTTCGGCCTGAAAACGCAATACAAGGCCGATTGGTATGGATCGGATACGGCCATCTTGTCCAAGTTGGATATTATTGATATCAATTTGGCGGCCTCGTACAAAGTGACTCCGCAATGGACGGTTGGGGCCGGTGTGATTGCGCGCTATATTTACGGCCACATGACGAACTCGGTACCGACTATGATCGGTGGGGCCCCCTTAGGTGGCGGGACCAGTGATTTTGAACTGGACGGTTGGACAAAGACGGGGTTGTTCGGTGTGATGTATGAACCGACCGAAAATACACGTTTCGGGTTGTCTTACCGCCTGCGTTCCACACAACAAGTGAAAGGCGATCATAAGGTTAAAGGCAATTATTATACACCCTTGAACGGTACGTATACGGGGCGGGCATCGCCGGCTTTACCTGAAACGATTACTTTTTCGGCCTATCATCGGTATAAAAAAGTCGGTTTTTCGGGAACGGCCCGTTGGACGCATTGGAGCCAATCTTTCCCGGAATTTGTGATGAAGTCGGATTCGCCTTTGTTGCGGGCATTGCCGGCTCCGTCTACACCGGGTGAAAAACGGTCTTTGTATAACTATGGCAACACATGGACCTTGACGGCCGGTTTGGATTATTATTATAATGAAAATTGGACATTCCGGTGCGGAACGGGTTGGGACGAATCACCCACGCACAGCAATGACACACGGACCATCCGTATTCCGGATAACGATCGTTTCTGGTTGTCCGCCGGGGCCAGTTATATGCAAAAGAATTGGCAGGTGGATGTCGGTTACGGCCACATGTTCGGTCGTACCGGCAAGGCGTTGGAAACCAGCGATCCTTCCGCTACCAAAGTTAAATACAAGAATTTGCAATCCTACTTGTTCGGATTACAGGTTCAATACAAGTTTTAACATGTTGCAAGCCCTGTCCCATCGGCAGGGCTTGTTTTTTGCGTGAAGGATAAAAAAAAGATTGACTTTTGTCTCAAAAGCGGTTATGATACCCCATTATCACGGGGCGTTGGCAGAGTGGTAATGCAGCGGATTGCTAATCCGTCATCCTCTTAAAGGGATGCAGAGGTTCAAATCCTCTACGCCCCGCCAAAGTGAACAAGTCGTCTGACAAGGCGACTTTTTTCTTGTTCAATGGTCGGGGCGATGATTTATGCGTCAGGAATTGTTGTCATAATCAACAGGTCAAGCCCGTTGATCATACCACATAGTTCTGATACCGTACACCTTGCATTCGTTTATGATACACTTTTTGTATCTGATTGTTAAAAGAAAATTTTGCGCAGTCCGATTCGGAATTTTCAGTGAACCGGTGGTTTACGGAAAAAATCGGCCGGAAAGAATTTTACAATAAAATGATATCATCCCGTTCCCTTTTGGCTTGCACCCACACCCGAAAAGAGCTCAGGCGAAAGCCGGTACTGTTAGTCTTGTCCAGACACGAGATTTCACGGGCGGATTAAAATCAATTCCAAAAAGGCTTTGACTTTGATGTGAAAAAAAAGTATACTGTATCCGATTCAAACCAAGGAGTTTTTATGATTACGGTGAAGTTGATTGCCCAAACGGATAAAGATGTAACGACATTGTCATCGCATGCGGCCAAAACGTGTTATACCGCTACGGTGCCGGAAATGGGGGCTTTGATTGATGTGCGTGCCCGCTTGTTCCAACCGGGACATCATACAACGATTGAACACAATTCTTTTACTTTTAACATTGATGGGGCATCGGTGTCATCGGTGGTGTTCGGATTGCATCTGAACGCGCCTTATTATAATTCCGATCAGCGGTCGGGTCGGTTTTCTAAAATGTACAGCGAACCGGATTTAGACGAGATTGACCGGTACTTGAAAACGTTTTATCCGACTGAAAATACAGCCGCCGCTGTCCGCTTTATCGGGCAGGGGTTGGATGTTTACCGGGAGAACATTGATCGTTTGACCACTTTGGCGGCCGAGACGATTCGGACGGATCGGCCTTTGGCCAATGATAAGTATATTGCCCAGAATGCCCCCAAGTTTGCCCAAGAACAACTGCGTATGTTTGTGTCTCAAGTCATGCCGACATCGTTGGACATGACGTTGGATATGTCGGCGTTGTGTGCGTTGTGGCGGGTGGCGTGGTCGCCGGAAATGCGGACGATTACGGATCAAATGCGTGATGAAGTTCTGCGTGTGCAACCGGATTTATCCTATATGTTTGCCGAAACGGCAAGGCAGAATCGGGATTGGTCGCCCCGCATGAATATGACGCGTCCATCGGTTCATACCGAACCGACGTGTATCCTGCTATCGGCGGACCCGGTGATCGGGGAAGATCCGACAGCCAAAGATTCCGTAGATATTTTGCCGTTTTCTCCGATGGCAATGAACAATAATACGGCAACGATTACGTCCGAAGTTTCCGTTTCGTGTGCAACCATGGGGCAAGATCAACGGCATCGTTCCATTCGGCGGGGTGAGCCGGTGATGACCGGAGCATTTTATTTGCCCCCCTTATTGAAAATGGCGGGTATGCAGGATGTGGCGTTGCAATACATGCAATCGTATGCCGACTTGTCGTATGTGGTATCGCCGGCTTTGATGACGACAATAGCCCCCTATGGTGTCATGGTGATGTATCGGAAATCGGCCAACTGGAATGCTTTACGTCATGAACAGGGAAAACGGTTGTGTTGGTGTGCGCAGGAAGAGATTTACGAACTGTCTTGCCAACTGCGTGACATGATCAAAAACCGTGTGCCGGCGTTGGCTGATCGCTTGGCTCCGCCGTGTTATCAGGGAACGTGTCGGGAAGGGGTACGCTTTTGCGGCCGACAGTGTAATCGGACCGCTACGCCGGACTATTTTGTGCGCCGGCGGGTGTAAAAAACGTTGACTTTTGGGCGGGGGCAGGGTATACTGACCCCTACATTATGCTTATAAATGGAGTTTTTTGATGCAACAAACAGAGATGGACAAATACTTTAATCCGCAACAAGCCGAAGACAAATGGTATCGGATTTGGGAAGAACAAAATTGTTTTCATGCCGAACGGGATCCGAATAAAACGCCCTACACCATTATGATTCCGCCCCCCAATGTGACGGGCAAGTTGCACATCGGACATGCGTTCACCATGACGATGCAGGATATTATTATCCGTATGAAACGTATGCAGGGTTTCAGTGCCTTGTGGCTGCCCGGTACCGATCATGCCAGTATTGCCACCGAAGCCAAAGTGGTGGACTTGATTAAAAAAGAAGGCTTGTCTAAAACGGCTTTGGGCCGTGACGGGTTTTTGAAGCGGGCTTGGGCTTGGAAAGAAGAATACGGTGGCACGATTATCAAGCAACTGAAACGCTTGGGGGCTTCATGCGACTGGGCCCGGGAACGCTTTACGTTAGATGACGGGTTGAGCCATGCGGTGCAAAAAGTGTTTATTGATTTGTACCACGAAGGTTTGATTTACCGGGGCGAACGATTGGTAAATTGGTGCCCGTGTTGTCATACGTCTATTTCTGATGCGGAAGTGGAATATGAAGAAGAACAAGGGTCTTTGTGGTATATTCGCTATGATGCGCCGGACAAGTCGTATGCGGTGGAAGTGGCAACAACACGGCCCGAAACCATGCTGGGGGATACGGCGGTGGCCGTGAATCCCAAGGATGAACGGTATGCTCACATGATCGGAAAAACGGTGGTTGTGCCGATTGTCAACCGGGAAATTCCGGTGATTGCGGATCCGTTTGTTGAAATGGAATTCGGGACCGGTGCGGTAAAAATTACCCCGGCTCATGATTTTAACGACTTTGCGGCCGGCAAGCGGTTCGGTCTGGAAATTATCCGGGTGATTGATGAAGACGGCCACATGTTGCCTTTGGTGGCAAAGTATGCCGGTATGCCGATCCTGCAAGCCCGTGCCGGGATTGTGGAAGAATTGCAGGCTTTGGGCAATTTAACGAAGATTGAACCGTATATGCACAAAGTGGGTAAGTGCTATCGGTGCCACAAAACGGTTGAACCGATGATGTCCAAGCAATGGTTTGTTAAAATGGATACCATGGCGCCGCCGGCGATTGATGCCGTTAAAAACGGAGATATTACTATGTATCCGGACCGGTTTGACAAGATCTATTATCACTGGATGGAAAATATCCAGGATTGGTGTATTTCACGGCAACTGTGGTGGGGACACCGAATTCCGGCCTATTATTGCGATCAATGTCATGCCGTGTATGTGGGTGAACAGGCTCCGACACATGCGTGTTCTTGCGGATGTACCCATTGGACGCAGGACGAAGATACCTTGGATACATGGTTCAGTTCGGCATTATGGCCGTTTTCCACTTTGGGGTGGCCGGAAGAAACGCCGGATTACAAGTATTTTTATCCGACATCCACCTTGATTACGGGCAGTGATATTTTGTTCTTTTGGGTGGCACGTATGATTTTCTCGGCCTTGAAACAAACGGGGAAAGCCCCGTTTAACAAAGTGGTCTTGCATGGTTTGGTGCGTGATGCTTTGGGGCGTAAAATGTCCAAGAGCTTGAATAACGGGATTGATCCGTTGACGGTCATTGATGAATACGGGGCCGATGCGTTGCGTTTTTCGTTGATTCAAGGGATGTCTCTTGAAACGGATATTCGGTATTCCATGGATCGTTTAACTACGGCCAAAGCCTTTATCAATAAACTGTGGAACTCGGCCAAGTTTGTGCTGGGGTCCGTTGCGGGTGTGGATATGGCCACGGCACAAGATGCAGACCTGCAACCCGAAGACAAATGGTTTATCATGAAGTTAAACGCGGTGATTACGGCCGTGACAACGGAATTGGATACCTTTGAGTTCGGTTTAGCTTTCCAAAAGTTATATGACTTTTTCTGGAATGATTTTTGCAGTACCTATATTGAAATGGTCAAACCGCGGTTGACGGACGAAACGTGCCCGACCCGTCCCGTAGCGGCCCGAACCCTGATGCGGGCCTTGGTGACGGTTTTGAAATTGATGCACCCGTTCATGCCTTTCGTAACGGAAGAAATTTATTCCAAACTGAATGACGGGCACCGGGATTTGTTGGTGGTTTCGGCTTGGCCGGTGGCAGGAACGGAACACGATGATGCGGATTACGAAAACATTGAGTTGTTGAAGTATTTTATGACCAGCATTCGGAACGTACGGGCGAACATGAACATTCAACCGAATCGTAAAACGACATTGATTTTTGTGACGACCGATAAAGCGGACTTTATGCGGACGGCAACACCGATTTTGAAGAAGTTGGCTTTTGCCAAAGATGTGGTGATACAACCGACTAAGGACGGAATCCCCGTGAATGCGATTTGTATAGAAGGGTTGTCTGCATCGGTTTATATTCCGTTTGAAGATTTGGTGGATATAGCGGCCGAGATTGAACGGTTGACCACCGAACAGGCCAAGTATCAAGCCTTGATTGAACGCGTGGAACGGCAACTGGCGAACGAACAGTTTATTGCCAAGGCTCCGGCGGATAAAGTGGCGGCCGAACGGCAAAAGTTGGCGGATTTCCAACGGTTGTTGGCCTCCACCCAAGACCGGTTGAATGAATTAAAGCAACATTGATTTATGCGAACAAACGGGTCCGATTTGCGGGCCCGTTTTTTTCTGTGGACAATCGGTTTAGGTCAGAATGCGCAAGATATCCTTATGATAATCGTCCAGTTCTAATGTATCTATCCACGCGTCTGTAATGGGGGTTTTGTCTTTCAGATAAAAAACACCGTTTTTATCCATATACCCCTGTGTCAGGGCTTGCAAAATACGGTCTTGCGAATTGGTGGGGATATTGTCCCGTCCCCATTGTTCAATGGCGTGATAGCACATCTGTTGCGTGGGTGTTGTGGCTTCGCAACCGCCCAAACACACTAACGCAAAAGGACAAGTGGCACAATGCCCTTTCAAAGCCTTAAACTTTTTCAGGCGATGATTCCAGGAACAAAAATCTTTATGCTTGCGAATCTCGGCAATAGGGGTCTCTTTAACGTTGCCTTCTATGTAGGCATCATCATACAGGGCCAAGCACCCAACAATGGTACCGTCCGAACGGATCCCCAGGTTTTTGCGCCCGGCCATACAGCCGGTCCAGTATTTGTTGGGGACATGATTGGGCAATGCTTTGGAATAGTATCCGAAATTATGCATACAAAACAGGTCTAATTCCCGACCTTGATACCGTTTCAGGGTTTGTGCGGCAAAGATACCGCAACAATAAAACCCGAAGTCATCCAGGGCCAGTTCTTTTTTCATGCGTCCGGTTAAAGCACTATGCTCCATTTGCCAGGTATGATAACCCTTTTCCAACATCAGGTTGCGAAACGCCTTTAATTCAACGATATTCAGCTTGTTGATTGTGGTGATAATGGTAAGAGAAAGCCCTTTGTTATGGACTTTTTGGGCCGCATTCCAAGCCTGTTGATAACACCCGGGCACCTGCCTGATCCGATCGTGTGTAGCCGCCGTTGCCCCATCAATACTGATTCCGATACCCCGAACATGGGCTTGCTTGATATAGTCTAACTTGTCATCGGTCAGGGCCAAGCCGTTGGTGATAATGGCGACTTTGATGTTGGTGTTTGATAATTCCGTCAATAACTCTTTCCAATGGGGGTACAAAAAATACTCGCCCCCGATCAGGGTTAAAACCGAACACCCGATGTCATTCAGTTGACGGACAACGGAACGGGCTTGATCAAAACTCAAGTTGTTGGGACGATCACACCCCGCCGCTGATCCGCAGTGCAGACATTTAGCATTGCATTTCAGGGTCAATTCCCATACGGCCGTTGCAATTTTGGGGGAACAAAAGGCCATCTCAATCCTGAAAATCCCGTGGATTCATGGTATCACCATAGAAAGAAGCGTCGTTGACATCTACAAAATAATCTTCTGATCCCGGTGTCGGCCACACATTCGCTATGACACGCCCCATAACCAACAAAAACATGATCCCCAGAGACGTGAGTAAGATCAGAAACAACGGACGGTTTGCTTTTTCTATGCGGATAAATTCTTTTGGGTTACCGCTGTAGGTGCTCTTTTTATCTTCAAACACCATCTTTGTATCAGAGGCAGAAACGCGTTTACAGATTTTTGTGATTGCCTGGCCGTCTTGCATGAAGGTAATTTTGAATTTTCCTTTTCGCCGGAAAGCCCAGATTGCTAAAGGAATAAAGGCTACAGCACCGATCAGGGCGATAAGGGAAAGTATAAATGAGATAGCTCCTATCCAGTTGAAAGTATCCCAGTAAAGATCCGCAACGAAGGTCGCCCCGCACAGGATGGAACCTAAAATAAGAAGCATCCCTTTCAGGAAAGTGGTGATTGTAGGTGTGTTTTTTGTCATGAAATTCTCCATCGTATGTTTTTCGTCATCATAACATATATGTTTTGTGATGTCAATTCTTTTTACAGGTTTTCCAATTGTTCCAACAATGTTTGCATATCCGGGGGCAGGGGAGCCTGAAACCGCAGGCGATTGCCGGTACGCGGGTGTGTGAATCCCAAAAAGCCGGCATGCAGGGCTTGTCGGGGAAAGTATTTGGCAAAATCCGGTGCCGTTTTGGGAATGGATCCATACACGGGATCCCCGATGAGAGAATGACCGATGGAACTTAAATGCACACGAATTTGGTGCGTGCGGCCCGTTTCTAACACACATTGCACATGACTGGCTACACCCCCGCCAAAGACGGCCAAGCGTTCATAGTGTGTAATGGCTTTTTTCCCGTTGCGAGAAACAATGGCCATTTTTTGCCGGTTGTGGGGGGAACGACCGATGTCGCCGACCACGACACCGACTGTCTTTTGCACATAGCCCCACACAAAAGCCTGATAAATACGTTCAATCGTATGTTCGGCAAATTGTTCGGACAGGCGGGTATGCGTGAAATCGTTTTTGGCCACTACTAAAATGCCGCTGGTATCTTTATCAATACGGTGTACGATTCCGGGGCGTTTAACCCCGCCGATACCGGACAAAGAGTCCCGACAGTGTGCCAACAATGCGTTGACCAGAGTCCCGCGCGGATTACCGGCCCCGGGGTGGACGACTAATCCGGCGGGCTTGTTCACCACCAATAAATCATCGTCTTCGTATAAAATATCCAAAGGAATATCCTCGGGCTCGGGATTGGCCGGTACGGCATCGGGGGGAGTGAGTTCGTAAATATCGCCCGGATGTACTTTGTCGTCCGGGGCCAGTACGCGCGTCCGATCGGATACCAAACGGACGGCATCGGCCTCTATCATACGCGCAATTTGGCTGCGGGAAAATTCAGGAAAAGAATCGGACAGATATTTGTCTAAACGCATTTTTTTTGGGGTATCGTTTACTTTTGGCGTGACAAATGGTCCCGAATGGGTGTATACTTCATCTGTGTCATCAAGTTCAACATCTGTTTGTGAAAGGGTATCCATGAAAAAAATTACACTCCTGAAAATTTTAACGTTTGCAATGGCCTGGTTTATCCTGTTGGGTTTAGGACTGGTCCTGTATAAGTTAGCAGATTCCGCCGTAAAAAGCAAGCCCGACAAGCCTGTTTTATCGGAAATTCACCTGAATTTTCCCGAGAATATAGATCAAGTGATGGCGTGCGGCGATAAACTTTGTTTAATCACGGTCGGACATGAACGCGGGCGGCGGGTTATTATCATCAATCCGGCTACGAATCGGGTGCAAGGTATCATTACCTTGACCGAGAACCCATAAAACGCCGGATATTAACTAATTATTTACTATTTTCGGTGTCTAATATCAGGCATGAAAGGAAACCGAGACCCGTGGCGAAAAATGCCGGAATAACACGTTTGGCGGCGGTTGTGATTTTAAGCCTGATGATACTGGGCATCGGGGGCTACTTTGCACCCCGCTTGGCCGATGTCTTGGCCGGTCGGCCGGTGGATTGGGCGATGTCGGGTTCCGATTCCGCTGTGCCTGATTCCGTTTTCGGACAACAAGCTCTTTTACAACAGGCTTATGCCGACACCTTGCAACAGGATATTGTGGCGGCCCTGACACCGCTGGTGGGACGCGAGTCTGTCTCGGCCACGGTACGGGTACGCTTGGCCCTGACACGGGAGACCGAACGCATTACCCGATTGACCCCCATAGCCGAACAAATGCACCAAATTAAAACGACCGCAGGGGTTATCCGATCGCTATCGGTATCCGTTTTGATTGACGGACACGGACGGGCGGATTCCGATGTGTACCGATCACGGACACGGGCGGAAATGGCTCAATATACGCGGTTGGTTCGTACGATTGTCGGGGCCGATGATGAACGCGGTGATACGGTTTTGGTGCTTAATGCCCCTTTTGAAGGACGTACCGTTTGGGGCAACCGAACTGCGGGCGCGTGGGGCGGCGGTTTTGTTTTGGTGGCCTTCTTTGGCTTGGCGGTTTGGGTCATCTGTCGGTTCATTATACCGGTTTTACGCACAATGACTGTGGAAGACACAGGTGCTAAACACACGGAAGATGTGGCGCGTCAGGTCAATAGATTATGCCGGCAATATCCGGAACGCGCGGCCACATTGATTAAAAATGCATTGCAACGAACCCAGACCGTGCAAGGCTTGTGTCCGTACGGTCCCGCCGAACGGGCGGCTATGGTGGTGTTGAGTTTGGATACGGCAATCGCCGGTGATGTCTTGCACTATTTGCCCCGCAAGCAGATGTGTGCGTTGGGACGGGTGATGGCCGCTTTGGGAACGGTATCTGCCCGGGAAGTCCGGCGGGCCGTAGGGGCGTTTTGTCGGGAACTGGAACACCCGATGGGGCAAAACGGTACACCCGAAAGGGTGGAACGATTCCTGAATCAAACGGTGCCGAACGGGGAATCGGTTTATTCCGAAATGTGCCTGACCACCGCACAAACGGATTTATGGACCCGATTGAACCAAATGGACGCGGAAACCTTGGCGAATTTTTTGAAAACCCGGTCTCCTGAAACGATTGCGGCGATTCTGTTTCGCTTGAATGATGCTCCGGCGGGGCGGATTTTGATGTATTTACCGTCAGACTTGGGGGCGCATGTGATGATTCATCTGACCCATATTCGGACAATGAAACCTGATGTTTTGGAACGGCTGACGAACCAAATCGCGGGTCCTTTGTATGCGTTTTTGCGCCGTGCCGAACACCCGACCGGACGGGATAAAATCAGTACGATTTTGAATACGATGCCGGTCCGGGAACGACAGGCTTTTGTGGCCGGTGCAGCGGCCGTCAATCCCGAATGGTCCCGTCAAATGGGTGATGCATTGATGATGTTTGAAGATGTGGCGACTTTGGATGATCGGAGCTTGCGAACACTGTTGAGCCGGTGCGACAGACATTTGATGGTGTTGGCCTTGACCGAGGCATCTGAACGGGTCCGGTCGGCCGTGGCGCGTCATATTCCGGCCGATGTTTGGGCCGATATGGAACGGCAAGAAAAAATGTTAACGCCGGCCGAACGCACCGCGGCGGAATCGGCTCGCCGGACGATTTTACAAACGGCTCGCCGACTGAACCTTTTTCATCGGGCATAAGAAACGGATACAAAAATGATGGAACCCAGTTTTATACACTTGCGTGTGCACACGGAACACTCGTTATTGGAAGGAGCCATTAAAACGGCCAAGTTGGTGGCGTGGGCCCATGATCAAAAAATGCCGGCCATCGGTATGACCGATAGCGGGAATATCTTTGGCGCGATGTTATTGGCCAAAGAAGCTTCTCATGCCGGGGTACAACCGGTGCTGGGGTGTCAGTTGTTGATCAAATCACCGGTGCAAGAATCGCATACGTTCAGGGTGGAAGACGATACATACGATAAAGTTGTGGTTTTTGTGCAAAATCAGACGGGCTATCAGAATCTGTTGCTTCATTTTTCCAAATACTATATGGGGGCAGACAAGCAAGAAACACCCCATTTGACTTTGGATGAGTTATGCGATAAGACGGACGGATTGATTTTGTTGACCGGTGGTGTGGAAGGTATACTGGGGCGACCGATTTTGGCGGGCCATGCCGATTTTGCCGAAGACATTTTGAAACGATTGCAGCAGGCTTTTCCGGGCCGTACTTACATAGAAATCCAACGGCATGGTCTGCCGGCGGAAGAACAAACCGAGCCGACTTTTTTGGATCTGGCGTATCGTTTGAATGTGCCGTTGGTGGCTACGAACGAAGCCTTTTTTATGACTCCGGATATGTATGAAGCCCATGATGCTATGCTGTGTATTGCCGAAAAGACGTTTGTTAGTGAAGATAACCGCCGGCGTGTGACACCCGAGCATTACTTGAAAACGGCGGCAGAAATGACCGAATTGTTTGCGGATTTACCCGAAGCCTTGCAAAACACGGTTGTGATTGCCAAGCGGTGTGCTTTTATGGCGGAAAAGAAAAAGCCGGCTTTCCCGTTGTATGATTGCCACGGCAAAACACCGGCTCAGGTGCTGCGAGACATGGCCAACAAAGGCTTTGAGATGCGCATGAAAGGGCGAACGGACGAAGAACGCAAAAAATATCGCGAGCGTATGGAATATGAGTTGGGCGTGATTGAGCAAATGGGATTCCCCAGTTATTTTTTGATTGTGGCCGATTTTATTCAATGGTCCAAAGCGCACGGTGTACCGGTGGGACCGGGCCGGGGTTCGGGGGCCGGATCGGTGGTGGCATGGTGCTTGACGATTACGAACATTGATCCGTTGCGATTTAACCTGCTGTTTGAACGTTTCTTGAATCCCGAACGGGTGAATATGCCCGATTTTGACGTTGACTTTTGTCAGGAAAATCGTCAAAAGACGATTGAGTATGTGCAACACAATTACGGGTTTGATCATGTGGCACAAATTATCACCTTTGGTAAATTACAGGCCAAGGCGGTGATTCGGGATGTGGGTCGGGTGTTGCAAATCCCTTATCCGGTGGTGGATCGCTTGTCCAAGTTGGTCCCGAATACATTGGGCATTACCCTGAAAGAAGCTTTGGAACAGGAACCCGAGTTTAAAAAAGAAGCCGCCGCCGACGAGAATATTCGGCAACTGTTGGAAATCGCGTTAAAATTAGAAGGGCTGTATCGTAATTCATCTACGCACGCGGCGGGGGTGGTGATCGGGGACAAGCCGTTGGACCAAATTGTACCGATTTACAAAGATCCGTCATCGGATATGCCGGTCACTCAATATAACATGAAGTTTGTGGAGTCAGCCAGTCTGATCAAATTTGACTTTTTGGGTCTTAAAACCCTGACGACGATTGCCAAAGCGGAAGAGTTGGTTCATCGGCGGGGGATTGCCTTGAACACGGAAGACTTGCCGTTGGACGATGCGGACACATTCACTTTGTTAAAAGCGGCCGATACGACCGGTGTGTTCCAGTTGGAATCCACCGGTATGAAAAAGATTCTGCATGACATGCAACCGGATAAAATTGAAGATATTGTGGCGTTGGTGTCTTTATATCGGCCCGGCCCGATGGATAGTATCCCCAGTTATATTGCCCGCAAAAAAGGGGAAGAACAACCCGATTATATGCACCCGTTGTTGGAACCGATTTTGAAAGAAACATACGGGATTATGATTTATCAGGAACAGGTTATGCAGATTTCTCAGGTTATGGCGGGATACAGCTTGGGTGGGGCGGACCTGTTGCGGCGGGCCATGGGGAAAAAGATCAAGGAAGAAATGGTCCGACAACGGGGAATCTTCATTGAAGGTGCCTTGAAGAACAATATCAAAAAGGAAACGGCCGAGTTGGTTTTTGATAAAATGGCCAAGTTCGCCGAGTACGGTTTTAACAAGTCTCACGCGGCGGCTTATGCGTATGTGGCGTACCAAACGGCCTACTTGAAAGCCCATTATCCGGCCGAGTTTATGGCGGCCACGATGACGTTGGATAAAACGAATACGGATAAACTGGCTTTCTTTAAGAATGATTTAAGCAAACATCATATCACGGTTTTGCCACCGGATATTAACCTGTCGGAAGTCAACTTTTCCGTTGAAAACGGTCAGGTACGGTATGCCTTGTCCGCCATTAAAAATGTCGGGGAAGCGGCCATGAAAATCATTGTGGACGAACGAACGAAAAACGGCCCGTTCAAATCTGTGGAAGATTTCCTGAAACGGGTGGACTCATCGGCATTGAACAAGCGGTATTTAGAAAATATGATTCGATCCGGCACGTTTGACGGGCTGGATAAAAATCGGGCTAAACTCTATAACAGTGTGGAAAAAATGATTGCTTTTGCGGCCGAAGCCACCGCCGCCCGCAACAGTGCTCAAATCGGTTTGTTTGGGGCAGATCCGTCCGTCAGTCGTTTGAAGTTGGAACAGATACCCGATTGGCCCCATGTGGAACGATTGGAACATGAAAAAGAAGCGTTGGGTTTTTACTTGTCGGCGCATCCGTTGGATAGTTTTGATACCGTCTTTGAACGCTTGCGTGTGGTATCATCGGGGGATATTGCAGATATGGTAAAATTATCCGGTTCGGCACATGTTAAAATGGCGGGTATTGTGTCGTCTGTTCGTGAACGGATCAGTCAAAAAGGAAACAAGTTCGCTTTTGTTACCGCCAGTGATAAAGCCGGGGCTTTTGATTTGATGTGTTTTTCTGAAATGTTGGCACAGTCTAAAGAAAAACTAAAATCAGGTCAACCGTTGTTATTGGGGGTTTCGGCGGACAGAAAACCGGATAGTGATGACATTCGGATGAACTTGAATGCGGTGGAGTACCTGTCCGATGTGATGAGCAAGACGGCTTCCACGTTGATTATCACGGCACCACATGTTTCGGCCGTGCAACGGTTAGGACAAATTTTCGCCCATGATAAACCGGGCCCCAGCCAAGTTTTCATTGTTGTTCCGGTGGGCGAACACGAAGTGGAAATAGCCCTATCCAAAAAATATGCGCTAACACCGGATACAATGGCGGCCTTGCAACATTTACCCGATATTGATTACCGGCAGGTGTAAGATGACCGTCAATCCTACGACTTTATCATCGGATATATTGGGATGCCCCCGCGAGTGCCCGTTTTTGGGTATGCGGACATTTATGCCTCAGACGTTGCCGTTTTATTGTAATAAGTATGAGACTTTTTTGGGGGCGGATCAGGCTCAACGGGTTTGTCGGTGTGCGCAATGTCGCGGTGTGGATCAAAGTATCACTGAAACAGGCCTGTCTTTGATTGCATCGTATATGACGGATCATTTTACGATAGAAGAAACAAAACGGGTCTTTTTACAACTGGATCCGCGATTCCAAAAAATGTTTGTTGATCTTGTGGCGCAAACGGGGGTACAGATTATTTTAGGCAGTGATGACGACAAAAAACCGGAAACGTTGGAAGATAAGATTTTATTGGCGCGACAAGATTGGAAAAATCGGATTGGTTCTCCCCAAGCACAAGAATTTAAGGGCCTCTTGGATGCCGATGGTATGCCCTTAATGTCGCGACAGACCAAAACCTTGTTGATGAACTTGTTTTTGGTGATGGATGCTTCTGAAAAAGAAATGATGAAAAATATCATGCTGAATCCGAAACAGGCCGATTCATTTTTGAACACCTTTAAGCGTCAACCGCAAGATCAGGATTTGCTGAAAAATGTGCGGGCAGTGGTTTATGAATATGATCGTAACGGTCGGGAACTGGAACGTCTCCGTCAACGGGAACGCGAACAAAATCGGGAACAAAATCGCCGGCAACGCAACTTACAACTCTTGCAAATGCAGCGACAACGCAAAAGGACTTGACGTGTTTAATAATCGTCCGGATTTGATTTTATGGGATTGGGATAATACCTTGATTAACACGCGCCCCGTTGTGGCTTTGGCTTTGGGGGCGTTGGCCCGACAAAACGGTAAGCCTTTGCCGTCCGATCGGGATATTGATGATGTGATCGGATCGCATATCGGACAATACTGGTTTGATGTGTACGGGGCGGATCCGTTGCCTTGGATTGATCGGTTTTTAGACTTGTATCAAATGTATGCCGATAGGGTGAGCTTGTTTCCCGAAACGCGGAAAATCCTGGCATGGGTGCAATCTTGCGGTATTTCCCAAGTGGTGGCCAGTAATAAAAATCAGGATATTCTGGATGGTGAAGCGGACCGGTTCGGATTGCGGTCCTATTTTGATAAAGTTGTCGGGGCCACTCCCCGGGGATTTGCAAAACCGACCCCGGAATATGCCCGGCATATTTTGGGACAAGCACACCCGCGGCGGATGATTATGATTGGGGATGGGCTTTCGGATATGCTGTTTGCCAAAACGTTGGGCGCAACAGGGGTTTTAATCCGCCCTAAACACTTGGTCGGAACCGTGCCACATGATGTGCAGGCGGATAATTTATCCGCAGTGTGGCAGTGGTTACGCCACGTTATTGTTGGGCCGTCAAGCCGGGTTTCAGGTGAAACCTTGCGATGATTATGTCGGTGATTTCGTCCGGCGTTTTGTGTGTGGTATCAATCACGTAATCAAAGTTTTCCGGGTTATCAATGTCTACATGGTAGATGCGCTTGAAGCGTGCCACTTCGGATGCCCGCCGGGCACACAAAGCCTCAATGGCTTCCTGGACCGTTGTGTATTTTTTTTCACCGGATCGGTGGGTGTCGTGCATGATTCTTGCACCGGCAACGGCTATGTCCACATCCAATTTAATTTTAACAGAGGAAGGAATAAAGAAAAATGCCATGCGTGAATCAATCACAAAATTTTTGTTGGGGACCGCATTGAATT
This sequence comes from uncultured Alphaproteobacteria bacterium, assembly GCA_934202735.1. GTDB lineage: Bacteria > Pseudomonadota > Alphaproteobacteria > CAAHEQ01 > UBA3637 > CALXZG01. The sequence continues at coordinate 95,534 of CAKPYH010000005.1, forward strand.
GTTGAAACACGCCGTCAATTTCCCGATCAATGGACGGATCTGTATCGGCCAAACGGTTTAATTCCAACGTTGTCAAGCCACGTTTGCGGGCAATTTCCCGTTGGGCATTTCCGGTGGAATAGTATGTATACCCCAAGCGTTCGGCCAATAACCGAGCCACGGTGGATTTACCACTGCCCAACATACCGGAAATCGTAATAACGGTGTACGGCTGCATCAGATCTCCTTACTTTTGACGTTCGGAATATATCAGGCCGAAATCAGCAATGACCGTTGCGGTCAACCAAGCCACCGCAAAACTCAATCCGCGTCCGATAACGGACAAAATCAAAATGAGAATCACTGTACCGAACCACCCGACGATTGCCGCGCGCCAAACATGCACATTTGCGATAGCACGCCGCATGACCCACAGGGTTAAGCGGGCCCCCAGGTATGTCATGCATAATCCCAGAACCAATGCAATCAAGATAAACAGAGCCATGGTCCCGGCCATTTGATACAAAACGTTGCGCAGCATTTGTTGAATCCAAGCTGAATCCATGCGAATTGTTTCTGTCCCCAGGGGGTATATCGTAGCCTGACCGGCCCAGGATAAAATGACCTGCTTGCGTGTTAAAAAAAGTCCGTCTTCTGACGGGGACATGGTATCCGTTGTGGTGTCAATTTTGAGTACAGCCGATGTGTCGGGCAGCGAGGCTTGCCATACGGTATCTGTCGGGCTTTGAACGGCACCGTCCCGGATTTCAACAACGGGAATACTGGCGATAAAAGCCTGGGCTTCCGGTCGGTTGATAAAGCGTGTCGCCACATAAAATATCAGTCCCGCTAAAATCAAGGAAATGATCCCGAAGATACCGGCAATTTTGACAAAGGACACCGGTCGTTCGCTTTGAATATATGTACTCAATTTATCCATGTTCTATCCGTGTGGTTAGTGATGGGGTTGTTGAAGATAAAAAAAGGGATAGAAGCATCTATCCCTTATTCACCGCAAGGTTGACCCTTATTTTTTAATCCCGTAAAACGGTTTGGCCATAGCGACCTTGGTGTTCAACTTTTTGGTTTGATTTTTAGCCAAAGTTTTTTTGACCGCCGGTTTGGCAGACATACTTTTGGACACAGATTTATTTTTCAGATTTTTGTTGCCATTGTTCATATTGAACAACTGGTTGCATGCTTGTTGCCAGAATTCTTTTTCATGACCTTCCGGACGACCGGCCTGTTCCCAGATATAATAGGCAGCCACACGAATATATTCTTCATTGATTTGGTTTGTCATTGTCATACTCCTTGTTAAAAGACAACTCCAATATAACACCTTTTTTTATAAATTGCAATACTTTATTTAATGATTTTTCAAAAATTTAACAAGGAGTCATTTTGGTGTCTGAACCCGCAAAACCGTTAAAGGCGGCAGCGTGTTTATTTCGCTATTATTTGTAATTATTTCAATCATTTGATGCGGATGACCGCAAGAAATTGTTTCCACATATTCCCCGTTTTCGGGGGTGATGAGTGCCTCGGCTTGAAATGAAATCGGAGTCCGTTGAAAGGGAGAAACGGCTTGTAAAATCATACCTTTTGTTAGTTTATGTTTAACTTCTACTTGCACGCGATTCGCGGTATGCCCCCGAATGACACCGGCAAATCGCCATTCCCCCTCACTGGCCGATACTTCATAGTTATGTGCTTCCGGTCCGGCATTCCCGTCCAAAAAACCGACAGTATAACCCCGTGATTGCAGGGTCATCAATTCATTCATATAGGGATCCGGCGACCAATGTTCGGGATCGGAAAACCAATCATCAATGGCATGACGATAGGCGTGTGCCGTGATGGCTACATAGTATTCCGACTTGTTTCGCCCTTCAATTTTGAAAGAATCAATCCCAATCGGTAAAATGTCATTCAACCGTGGCAGCCAGCATAAATCGCGTGAATTCATAATATAACTGCCGTTTTCGTCTTCATCCAGACGCATCAGGTCTCCGGGGCGGTTTTCTTCTTCCAGCCAGGCCGTTTCGCCGTGTTGAGACGGTGTGTCCGTATAGATTTTGTATCGCCACCGACAGGCGTGTGCACAGTTGCCTTTATTGGCACTACGCCCTGTCATGAAATTGGATAACAAACATCGTCCTGAATAACTGACGCACAAGGCACCGTGCACAAAGGTTTCCAGACGAATATCGGGGTGATCCTGACGAATTTGGGCAATTTCATGCAAGGGGACTTCCCGACCCAAGACACACAACGCCGCCCCTTGTTGCTTCCAAAAATCAACGGTCAGAGATGAACAAACATTGGCTTGAGTAGAAATATGCAGGGGCAGTTGCGGCAATCTGTTTTTCAAAAGCATGAAAACACCGGGATCGGCCACAATCACCCCATCGGGGTTCAGATCCGCCAAATGTCCGATAAATTCGTTTAACCGCGATATATCCCGATTATGGGTAAACAGGTTGAGTGTCAGGTACACTTTCTTGCCCCGTTCATGGGCCCAGGCAATACCCGTCTGCATTTCATTCAGCGTCCACGATGTTTTGTTGCGTAAGGATACACCGGGCATGCCGGCATAGACCGCATCGGCACCATACAAAAAAGCCGTTTTTAACCGATTCAATGTACCGGCCGGCAATAACAATTCCGGTTTACGCACGGGCTAGGCCTTTGGGGTTCGCGACCGCAAAAAAGCAATCAACATAGGCAAGGGCAGGGGACGAGAAAACAAAAAGCCTTGTCCGTAATCACATCCGTTATCTTTTAACCATTTTTCCTGTTCGGGTTTTTCAATTCCTTCGGCCAAGACCGTCAGGCCTAATGAATGTCCCAGATCAATCATGGTTCGGGTAATCACTTGATTGACGGGGCGATCAAATAAAGTCGCAACAAACTCGCCGTCAATTTTTAACTTGTGCACATCCAGATCCTTGACATAATTGAAAGACGCATGCCCGGTTCCGAAATCATCAATAGATACTTTGATACCTGCTTGTTTCAATCGTTTTAAGGTTTCAATTTCAACGGCACTCAACTCGTTAGGCCCCGTTTCCGTTAACTCACATTCTAATGCGTTCGGTGTAATGCCGTTGTGTGTTAAAGCGCTTTGAATGGTGTCAAATAACCCGGGATCTTTTAATTGTATTGAAGATAAATTGACCGACATAAATAAATCCATAAAGCCGATTTCATGCAATTCGTGCAGATCGTGCAGGGTCTGATTCAGTAAAAAAGGTGTAAATTCGTTGATAACCCCGGTTTCTTCCAGTACGGGAACAAACTCACCCGGGGGGATAATCCCGTTCGAGCTTTCCCATCGGATTAAAGCCTCCACACCGCGAATAGCCCCGGTTTTCAGATCCCATTCGGGCTGATAATAAAACACAAACTCGTTGCGGGATAGGGCGCGCCGCAGATCTGTTGCCCCGATGACTCGTTTTTTAGGGGCAAATAACCTTTGTAGAGACGATAAAAAACGCATGAATGACTCCTTTATCTGATATTTTAGCAATACAATTTCTTTCTTTATACACCGTATTTATGAAAAAAGCACGCTTTTTTTGAAAAAAAGATACACTTTTTTTATTTTTTCCTTTATAATAGCCGTCAGACAAAATGTGAACGATGAAATAAGAAAGGAATAAAAAAGAATGAACAGACCAAAACCAGTTGTTTTATGTGTGTTGGACGGTTGGGGATACCGGGCCGACAAAGATAATAACGCGATTGAAATGGCCAAAGCCCCGGTGTGGCACGGCTTGGTTCGGGATTATCCGACCGCGATGATTCAGACTTCGGGCCTGGATGTCGGTTTACCGGCGGGACAGATGGGTAATTCGGAAGTCGGCCATACAAACTTGGGGGCCGGCCGAATCGTGATGCAGGATTTGCCCCGCATTGATGCGGCGATTGCCGATGGGTCGTTAGCGCAAAATCCGGTCCTGACACATTTAGTCAAGGCCTTGCAACAAACCGGCGGTACGTGTCATCTGATGGGCTTGTTGGGGCCCGGCGGTGTGCATGCCAAGCAAGATCATATTGTCGCGCTTGCCCGTATTTTAGATGCCGCCGGCGTTCGTGTGGTGATACATGGTTTCTTGGACGGACGGGATACACCGCCCGATTCGGCCCGTGGCTTTGTGGCGGAATTGGAACGGGATACGGCTCCGCTGGCGCATGTGTCGGTTGGAACGTTATCGGGCCGGTATTATGCAATGGATCGTGATAACCGTTGGGAACGGGTGGATTTAGCTTATCGGGCTTTGGTTGATGCCCAAGGGCCGCGCTTTGAAACGGCCGACTCGGCGATTGCGGCTTCTTATGCGCATAAAGTGTTTGATGAATTCATGGTCCCGGCGGTCATTGGGGACTACCAAGGTATGCGGGACGGTGATGCCGTCATTATGGCAAACTATCGTTCTGATCGGGCGCGTGAAATCACGCGGATGTTATTGCAACCGGATTTCACTTTGGCACCCCGGTCTCGTACAGTGCATTTTGCCGCAGCGGTGGCCATGACCGAATATTCTGTGGAACATACCAAGTGGATGCAGGTGTTGTTCCCGCCGGAGGATCTGAAAAACATTTTTGGTGAAGTGGTGGCCGATGCCGGATTGAAACAGTTGCGGATTGCCGAAACGGAAAAGTATGCGCATGTAACTTTCTTCTTTAACGGGGGCAAGGAAACGCTGTTTCCCAATGAAGACCGCATTTTGGTCCCCAGTCCCAAAGTGGCGACTTATGACTTAAAGCCGGAAATGTCGGCCTATGAAGTAACGGATCGGTTGGTTGAGGCAATCAATAAAGATCTCTTTGATGTGATTATTGTGAACTATGCCAACGGGGATATGGTCGGACATACCGGCGTTCTGGACGCGGCGATTCGGGCGGTTGAAGCGGTGGATACCTGCGTTGGCCGTGTGGTAGAGGCCGTAAAAGCTAAAGGCGGTGTGATGTTCATCACGGCCGACCACGGGAATGCCGAGCAAATGGCGGATCCGAAAACGGGGGCGGCCTGGACGGCCCATACGGCGACTCCGGTCAAAGCAGTGTTGGTGAATGCACCGGCCGATGTGGTGGGCTTGAATGACGGGCGTTTGTGTGATGTGGCTCCGACATTGTTGGAGTTGTTGCATTTACCGCAACCGGCGGAAATGACGGGACATTCTTTGTTGCGTAAGGCGTAAAGTATGAAATGTTGGCTGCTTGGATTGGGAATATTGTTGACGGGGACCGCCGGCCTGGCGGCTCCGACTCAGGCGGATTTACGCCAATTGGAACAACAGATTCGTCAGGAACAGCAGGCTCAACGTGAAAGCGGACGCAAGGCCGATGAATTATCCGGTGAAGTCAAATCCGTACAACGACAGATGGTCCGTTTGGCCCGTACGGTTCAGACCAAGGAAGATGATCTGACACGTTTAGAAAAACGGCAGGCACAAACCTTATCTCGTCAAAGCGAACTGGAACAACGATTGAACTTGACAGAAAAGCAACTGGTCCGCCTGATAACCGGCATGCAGATTCAGGCTTTACGTCCGCCGGAACTGGCCGTTATGCGGGCGGATTGGCCACTCTCTTTGGCCCGGGGGCGCATGATTATGGGATACAGCCTGCCGGTGATTCGGGATACGAATCGGCAAGTCCGATCGGATTTATCCGAATTGACGCGCTTGCGATCGTCTTTACAAGAGCAGATTGCACAAATTAAAACAACGCGTACGCAACTATCCGAACAATCGGCTCAAATGGATAAATTATTGCAACAAAAATCCTTGTTGCAGGCGCAGTATCGGGTTTCGCAGGCACAATCCCAAGAACGTATTAAAACGCTAGGGTCGCAGGCACGGGACTTGAAAGACCTGCTAGATCGTCTGGCGGCGGAAAAGAAAAGTCGGCAAGCACAAAATGCCATGCGTCATTTGCAGGAAAACCGACCGGATTTCCGCAATCCTTTTTCCCGGGACGATACGGATGCCTCGGGGGTGTTTGTGCGGGCTAAAGGTCGTTTGCCGTATCCGGTTCGGGGGAGTATTGTACAATCTTTCGGAACGGAAACGCCGGCCGGTGCCCATACCAAGGGCATTATCATTCACGGGCGGTCATCGGCACGGGTGATTGCGCCTTTTGACGGTACCGTCTTGTTTGCCGGCCCCTTCAAAAATTATGGTGAGTTGGTTATTATGGATCATGGTGATAATTATTTAACGTTGTTGGCGGGTATGGGGACGTTGGATACATCGGTGGGACAGGAAGTGTTGGCCGGTGAACCTATCGGACAAATGGGCCAAAACAAATCCGATCTGTATATGGAAATTCGGGCCAACGGTCAACCGGTGGATCCGGCCCCGTGGCTGTCACGCTGAAATTGAAAGGAATATCATGAAAAAAATAGTGATTTGTTTAGTGATGATTTTGGGTATGGCTTGCACGGCGCAGGCCGATGTCAAGGCTAAAGCGGCCAAAACGACTCCGTCTCCGGATGCGTACGCTTTGATGGAATTATTCGGTGCGGCATTCAGTACGATTAAAGCCGATTATGTAGAAGATACCAATGAGCAAAAATTGGTGGAGAAAGCCATTGACGGCATGCTCGGTTCTTTGGATCCGCATTCGGGTTTCATGGATGCCGAATCATTTGAAGAAATGGAAACGCAAACCAAAGGAGAGTTCGGCGGATTGGGAATTGAAGTCAGCTCGGATAACGGCTTTGTGCGAATTATGAGTCCGATTGACGATACGCCGGCCTTTAAGGCAGGTTTACAAACCGGGGATTACATTACCCATATTGACGGTATGTCGGTGGCGGGGCTCAGTTTGAACGAAGCCGTCAAAAAAATGCGTGGTAAGGCGGGTACGACCATTACGTTAACTATTTCGCGCAAAGATAAAGAACCTTTTGATGTGGTCATTAAACGGGCCATTATTAAAATTACGCCCGTGAAGTCCGAAGCCAAAGGGGATATTGCCTATATTCGTATCGTGTCGTTCAGTGAAAAAACAACCGACATGACCAAGGAGGCCGTGCAAAAATTGACCAAAAAAATCGGTAAAAATAAAATTCACGGCATTATTTTGGATTTGCGCAATAATCCGGGTGGTTTGTTGGATCAGGCGGTCGGTGTGTGCGACTTGTTCTTGGACGGGGGTGAAATTGTTTCTACCCGCGCTCGTCGGCCGGAAGATACGACACGGTATTCGGCCGCATCGGGGGATATGACGGGCGGCTTACCGATTTTGGTTTTAATCAATGAAGGATCGGCATCGGCATCGGAAATCGTGGCCGGCGCATTGCAGGATCACCGCCGGGCGATTGTGGCGGGTTTGAAATCTTTTGGTAAAGGATCTGTGCAGACGGTACGGGCTATTCCGGGGTTTGGGGGAATCCGAATGACAACGGCAAGATATTATACGCCGTCCGGTACGTCTATTCAGGCCAAAGGTATCACTCCCGATATTGTAATTCCGCGGGCCAATCTGGAAGAATTACCGGTTATTACGGGTTTTTCCGAAAATAACCTGCCCAAAGCCATCTCGTCCGAAGTGGGTAAAAAAGCCAGTGAAACAGATAAAATCAAAACCAAAAGTGTGGCCTCGTCTTTGAAAAAAAACAAAGCCAAGAGCAATAAAGCCGACACCCCTGTTGCCGAATCCGATAAAAAGGATTATCAACTGGATCGGGCAATTGATATTTTACATGCCGTTTATTTGGCCGGCAAAAAAGATTGAGGAGCAGGGAATGACAAAAGGGTATCGTCCGAATGTCGGAATGATGATTATCAATGCGGATAAAAAGGTTTTAATGTGTACGCGCCTGTATTCCGAAGGGCAACCGTATCGTTTGCAAATGCCTCAGGGCGGCATTGATAAAGGGGAACGGCCGACTCAGGCGGTGTATCGCGAAATGCATGAAGAAATCGGTTTGAAACCGGCCGATGTGCGTTTTGTGGCTTCTACACGGAAATGGTATAAATACGACTTGCCCGAATCGGCACGCAAGAAGCGTTCTATTCGCGGTCAACGCCAAAAGTGGTTTTTGTTTTTATTGGCGTGTCCCGACACACATATTGATCTGAATATGTACAAGATTAAGGAATTTTCAGACTTTCAATGGGTGGATTTTGAACAAGTCCCGGAATTGGTGATTCCCTTTAAACGTGAAGTGTATCAAAATGTACTGAACGAATTTCGCCCGTTTGTGGAACGGCTGAAAACAGGTACAACCGTACCCTAGATTTTATCGGTCAAAAAGACAGGAAAAACCCCGGTTTGTTGCCGGGGTATCTGGTGTGAAGAGACGGATTATCCGCCATAACCGGCACCACGCTTTTGACGGATGTGTTCGGTCCACATTTGCCGGACGGTACTGTCTTGTTGCTTGACACCTTCCAAGTTTTGATCACTTTTGTCGGCGGCCTTTTGCGTCATCATGCTATCGGTTGGCATAGAGTGTTCTTTCAATGTTTGTTGCATCAGAGAATCAAAGTGCTTCCCGCTTTCTTTGGCCAATTCTGTTGCATGGCGCGATAACTTTAAACTGGTGTTGGATAATTCGTTAAACACACCCCCGTCACGGCCGACCTGACCCAAATCCCGTACGGCTCGATCGCTGTGCCCGCTTTGGATGTTGGCCATGGCTTCTTTTGTGGTTGCCGATGTGTGCAGGTGCGTCAGGTGTTTAATATCATCAGCGATGCTCTGACGGGCCCGATCCATCTTTTTTAACGAATCTTCCTTGTCGTGAAAAGCGGCCATGTCCATTCCGTTGGCGCGGGCTATGCCCAATTTTTCACGCAACCGATCGGGGTGCTTTTCGTTCAAGATAGATGTGTGCAATTTCTTTTGTTCTGCTTCATTCAATCGTTGAGTTTGCTTTTTCTTTTCATCTTTTCGGCGGGACAATAAACGCAGTCTGTCTCGGGTCTGTTGTTCCCGAATTCGCAGGGCGACCCGGTCCTGTCTTTCTTTTTGTTGCGTTTTCGGCTTCGCTTGGACCAAACCACCGCGTCCGGCGGCAACGTATTTGAGTCGGGCACGTGCCTGCATATCTTTTGGATTTTGATTATGACGCATGGTATCTTTCCTCCCTTATTATCATTTTAGCACATAAACACATTTTTGTCTATAAAAAGAATTGATTTTTTTTAAAAAAGCATATATAGTACAGAATAGATTGAAGGAGATATAATTGATCATGACAACAATTAAAGAAGATTTTCACGCCTTACAACAATATATGAACGGCCAGATTATTGGTCAGGAGGCATTGGTTCAAAAGCTATTGCTGACGTTGCTGAGCGATGGCCACTTGCTGGTAGAGGGTTTACCCGGGTTGGCCAAGACCAAGGCCGTCAAAGTTCTGTCCGGTGCTTTGGATGCCGGCTTTCAACGGATTCAATTTACGCCGGATTTGTTGCCGTCCGACATTACCGGCAACGATGTGTATCGGCCCGAAGTCAATAGTTTCTCTTTCCAAAAAGGGCCTATTTTTAACAACCTGATTTTGGCCGATGAAATCAATCGGGCCCCGGCTAAAGTACAATCGGCTTTGTTGGAAGCGATGGGGGAACGTCAGGTTACCGTAGGAAATGAAACATACATGTTGCCGGATCTGTTTATGGTGATGGCGACACAAAACCCGATTGAACAGGAAGGGACCTATAATTTGCCTGAAGCGCAACTGGATCGTTTTTTGATGTATGTTAAAATTGACTATCCCGATATTGCCGCAGAACGTAAGATATTGCACTTAATTCAAGGTGAAGAGAAAAAAGAGCCTGCCCCCCGGTTTGACAAAATAACACCGGACAAGATTTTTCAGGCCCGACAGGAAGTTTTGGATACTTATATGGCTCCGGAATTGGAAGAATACCTGGTTCAATTTATTATGGCGACACGCCACCCGGAAGCCTATGGTGAAGATATGGCGCGCTTGTTGCAATTCGGGGCCAGTCCGCGCGGCACGATTGCTTTGGATATCGTATCACGGGCGGCGGCTTGGTTGGCGGGACGTGATCATGTCGTTCCACGGGATATTCAATCGGCGGTTTTGGATGTGTTGCGTCATCGGATTATTCTGTCATTTGAGGCCAAGTCTGCCCGCATGACACCGGACGATGTATTGAAAAAATTATTGGAACGGGTTCCGTTGCCCTAATCACACGGGGGGATTCTTTTGACATATAATCACAGTCCCGTTTTGATTGATGAAGTCGGTTTGCGCGCCCTGAAAAGTTTAGCGGACGGGTTGCCGTTAAAGGGTGTTCGCCCGTTGGCTTACATCGGGTCCGGTACTTCACGTTCTCCCTTTCGGACACGCGGGTTGGATTTTCAAGAGATACGGGCCTATCAACCCGGGGACGATATTCGTCAAATTGATTGGAAAACAACGGCTAAACACGGCAAGCCCTATACAAAACTGTTTATGGATGAAAAAGAACGTCCCGTTTATTTTGTTTGTGATATGCGGGGATGTATGCGTTTTGCGTCACGGGGTGATTTCAAGTCCGTTGTGGCGGCCCGTATGACAATGTTTTTGGCATGGTTGGCCGATCGGCGACAGGATAAAGTCGGTTCGGTTGTTTTGTTGCCCGATTCTGTTCGCGTTTTTGATTTGCAGGGACGCGGCGGCCTGGATGCTTTAATGGCCGGATTGACGGCCGGCGGACAACCGGTACCGCCGGTATCGGATACGATCTCACTGGAACAGGCATTGTCCCTGTTGGTGCAGCAGGCTAAAACCGGCGCATCTGTTTTTGTCGCCAGTGATTTTCATGATGCAACCCCGACAGTATTTGAAATCCTGCGGCGTTTGGCTCGGCGGCGCGCTCTGACCCTGTTTCATATTTATGATGATATGGAACGTGATTTCCCGGCCGGGGTCTGGTGTGTGACGGACGGTACCCGAACAACCGCGGTGGATATGCGTGCCGCCGGCCGACGGGAATCCTTTACCCGCATGTTTAATGACAGGATGCAACGTTTGAAAAATACGGCTAAAACCGAAGGCTGGGCCTATCATGCTTTTCAAACAACGGACGATTATTTAACAACCGTTATGACCTGGGCACGGGAGGGCCAAACCTGATGCCGATTTCTGAAAACGTGGCACCTGAACCGATTGATCTGTCCGGCTTGAGAGATATTCACATGCCGGTCCCGCCCGACTGGTGGCCGCCGGCCATAGGGTGGTGGTTGGTCTTGGTCGGTGTGATTGTGGTGCTGATATTGGGCAGTTTGGGGTATCTGTATTGGTATACGCGACCCCGGCAATACGCCTTACGCACTTGGGCGGCTACATATAAAACAACGCGGGATCCGGTGGTGTTGGCACGGGCGTTATCGGCCCTGTTAAAGCGATTGGCTTTGATGATTTACCCGCGTGAGCAGGTGGCCGCTTTGGCCGCCGAAGCTTGGGAAGCATTTTTACAACAGACTGTGGGGGATACGTTATCTGATTCACAACGACACCTGATTGCCTTTGCCGTGTTTATGCCACCCGGCGCATTGCCGGCTGAATCGGCATCGGACTTGTATGTGGCGGGACGACGGGCCATTGGTCAACTGATGAGAGGATCACATCATGGACATTAAAACATCTGATTTACGGGCGGCGGTTTCACTGTTGGGTCATCAATCGGGGGTTCAAACCCCGACTGTTGTACCATCCCATGTGCAGCAGGTTATGACCAAATCACATGAGTTGGGCACGGGTATATCCTTGTTGGTCAATATGACTTATCGGTCTTTATCGGGGAATTTGAAACAACGTGATGTATTGATTCGGCGGGTCTTGCATGTTAAAAACGAGTTTTATATTGACGGCATTGCCATGGATATTCGGGCTCCACGCCTGATTAAAGTGTCCAGCATTCAACGGATTCAGGATTTAACATCTTTACGGTCGTGGACCAATCCGCTGGATTTTTTGCATAACCGGCTCAGTATTCCGGTTGGAACACCGGAACAAGCTTTGCCCCGTCCCGCGGATGATTTTGCCAAGGTTGTGGAACGCCTGGGGCATGAAATGACGGTTTTAATGTATCTGGTGGCGATAGACGGTACCCGCGATAAAGCCGAACGCGAAAAAGTACTGACCTATATACGTGCTCAAACGACAAATTTGCAGTATAATCCGGCGGATTTGAACGACTACCTGATTTCTTTGGCCCCGGATGAAGACTGTATGACGGCGGCGTTGGCCCATGTTTTGAATAAACCGCAAGCCTTTGTGCAGCCGTTTATGGAAGCGGTCCTGGATGTGATTACGGCTGACGGACGGGTGGATAATCGTGAACGGGCCTTTTTGATACGCCTGATGGATTTATTGGAACAAGACGGATACACCATTACCCTGCCGATATAACCGAAGTGATAGACTTTTACGGCGGCCTATCATTTTTTGCTTGACTTTTTCAAAAAAAGACTTTATAATTCCGTTCAGTTTAACAAACTAGGATAAGGAATCAATACAATGGCAAAACCAACAACGATTAAAATTAAATTGGAAAGCAAGGCCGGAACAGGCACTTTCTACACCGCCAAGAAAAATCCGCGGACCAAAACGGAAAAATTCTCTTTCCGTAAGTATGATAAAAAAACGCGGAAACACGAAGAATTCGGCGAAAAGAAAATTAAATAAGTTCACTTCAAAAAGACGGGGCTGCGGCAGGACCGCGGCCCTTGTTTTTGTTGGCTTGCTGTGGAATAAGTTGACAAAAACGAAACTTGTGATATACTGACGGTTATCATCTTGAACGGGAAAGGAATAAAGGAACATGATGAAAACAAATGAAAGATATATGAATGCTTTGCGGTCGGCCGATACGGAAGTTTTGGAAGCATGCTTGAAGGACGGTGTTGATGTCAATATCTGTAACGGAGGGCATCGGGTGTTTGATATTTTACTGATGCGTCATTGCGAAAAAGGCATGAAAATGGTTTTGAAAAACCCGAAATGGAATCCGAACTATATTATGAGTGATTCCTTATCTCCGCTAGAACGGGCATTGGTGCGCGGTCGGGAAGATGTGGCCCTTCAGATTATGCGCCACCCGAATTTTAAGGAACAAGCCCGTTTGGGAAACGGTCGGACCGTGGCCATGGCGGCCGTGATGTTTTCGGCTCCGGCGGTGTATCAGGCGACCAAGCGGAACGCTGACCCGAATGCTAAAGATAATGCCGGTGCAACATTGAGTACCTATATTGAACGGTATGGCCAACCCAAAACCGGCCGATTGGTGGCTATTCGTCAAGGGCAAGAAACCTATCGGGCGACTTTACAGGCGCAAAACGAACATCAACGTGCCTGATATTGGTGTTGCAAGACAAGCCCCGACCGTTTGGCCGGGGTTTTTGTTAGGAGACAGGAATTTGTCGCCGATATTCATACAACGTCAAAGCCGCAGCATTGGACACGTTCAGGCTTTCAATCACGGGATTCATGGGCAGTTTGACGGTATAATCGCAACATTCACGGGTCAAACGTCGCATACCACTGCCTTCGGAACCCATGATAAAGGCACATTTCGCGGGAAGTTTTTGGGCATTGATGGTTTGTTCGGCATAGCCGTCCAGGCCGATACACCAAAAACCGGCTTCTTTCAATTTTTGAGTAAGCCGAGCCAGGTTTGCTACGCGTATGAAAGGGACGATTTCCAGTGCTCCGCTGGCCGATTTGGCCAAGACACCGCTTTCATCGGGGGCACCGCTTTCGGGGACAATCACGGCCGCTAGGTCAAAGGCGGCACCGGATCGTAAAATAGCCCCGACATTATGGGGATCACTGACTTGATCCAAAATCATGACAACGGCCTGATCGGTTTTGGCCCAGTGGCGTATCAAATCGTCTATCGGCGGTTGTTCCAGGGGCAGGCAGCGGGCGACAATGCCTTGATGCAGGCTTTCGCGTCCGACCAAGTTATCCAGATATTCTTTATTGACGCTTCGTACAGGGATTTGCGCGGATATAGCCGGCAATGTGTCCCCTTTTATGGCATAGATTTCAAGGATATGCCGCCGTTTGTTTTTCAGGGCCATTTCTACCGGATGACGACCGTAAAGTAAAATATCTTTACCGGATTTTTGTTGTTTTTTCATATACTTTCCTTATTCTATCAATGAGTTAATCATCAAAGGCTTGTTGAGTTGAAACGGTATAATAAGGGGCTTGCGGGCTGCAACGGCCCGGGCCAAGGTCTTGGGAACAGGCCGGCGCACGGCCGCATAGTATCCCATGACGGCGGTCAATAAATTTGTATCCGAAACCGTCAATGTGCCTGTTTGTACCGTACCATGTGTCCAACCCCAAAGTGTGCGGGGATCGGCCAACGCTATGTCGGTTTGCAGGGTAAGAATTTCTTGTCGGCCTTGACGGATGGTAAGTGTCAGGTTTGTCCCGTTGGGACGCGGTCGCAACGTCAGAATAATATCTCCTTTGAACGTATCTTGATTAAGCAGAGCCAAGGCCATTAAAGGCCGCAACACAAAATCGTCGGGGGCTTGAAATTGACGCAACTGTCGGGTCAGGTTGTCCCGATATTGTTGCCGTAATGTTCCCGCTACGTCCAACGTTATGCCGTTAAAACGTAAAGTCGTTTCGCCGGGTTTTATCGTCCATGTCAATTTATGAATCCGACTGTGAACGGGCAGCCGGGGAAAGGCAGGTTGATACATGACTACACCCCGGCCGAACAAAGGTCGCTCCGCGTGGCGATAGGTCATTTCCTGATCGGAAAAAGGCAGTTGTTCCCGATAAGTTGCCAAAATCCGATCGGCATCGTTGCGAACGGTCATGACGTAAAACAAAATCCAAAATACACCCATCAGGCAGAGTGATAACAGCATAAACCGGCGCATCATAGTCCCCCGGTGTCAGATGTGGGGGTGAATGTGTGAATCTGAACAAAGCCCCGAACGGTCGGCAGAGTTCCTGCCGGAGGTGTGTAAGAATATAATCCTTCTGCAATGCCCCATCCCAGGGATAAACCCGTCCCTGTGGCCCGCAAGGCCACCGGTTGATCTATCACGGCTGCCCCCGAATCATCAAAACCGGCAATATGTACCAAGGCTTTCCCGTCCACGGGTTGCTTTAACAGTCGCGCGGCCGTCAACAAATGAGGCAAGGCATCTAAAACGGGGAAAGTGGGTTGATCCGTTGAGACCTGGGATTGTGGTGGTTCAGGATTCGCCGTTGGCGAGAGAACGGGATCTTTCGGTTCTGATTGCGGTGCCGGCACAGGTTTCTGTTGCGGTGATGCTATGGCGGGCTGCGGGGAAATCGTCCGGGCAATAGGTGTTAAAGGCCGTTGGGAAACTGCCGATAAAGTCGGTGCAGATTCTTGTTTCGTTTGTTTGATGGGTTGAACCTGCATAACGGGGGTCCCGGTACTCTGACGGACAATCCGGGGTACGGGTATGCCCTGATCCGGATTTTTCAAAATATCCCGTATGCGTGAAGAAGACGGAACGCGCTTCACTTTAATTTTGCGTCCGTCCAGGTCTATGTCGGCGAAAAAAGCCACATCTTTATTTTCGGGCCGATCGGTATCGGCGGCGTAAAAGTAGATATGAGTTGCCCGGGGACATACAAAATGCGCTTGATTGATGGCCGTATTGATCAACTCTTGCTGAATCGTTTCGTCTTCAAATAAAGAAATATCCGATGTGACAGCCAAAATTTGAACGGGGGCGCAGGCCATAAAAGGACCGTATGTCCCATCGGCCAACGGTTCGGCCGTCATGCGCCCGACATAGCGAATATCCAAGCGTTCTTCTCGGCCCATGTCAAACGAGAGTGTTCGTATGCCGGTGCCGTCATCATTGATATCGTTGATGGAAACGGGCAGAGCAATCGGCTCGGTCCGATAACCGTCTACCCAAAAGCCGCTGATTTGTTCTACCGGTTTGGTAAAAGCGTCCCGGATGGTTATCGTGGCAGATCCGTTGAGCCAACCGTTCGGACATGATCCGTCCACATCGGACAAAAACCACCCCGTAGTATTGCGCCGGGTGGCATAGTGAATGGCACAGGACCGATCTGTGGTCGTAATCCGATCATCCCGCAAGGCGGCCCCTTCGGCCCAAACATCGCCGGCGTGCAGGCAGGTGGCCAGTATCATTCCCAGGTATATTGCTTTGTTCATAAGGTTCAGTATATAGAAAAAAAAGAAACTCCGCAACCACTTTTTTTAAAAAATGCTTTACAAAAGCCGAAACCATGTTATAATGAAAGTATATGGGAGGTACCTATTCATGTCTGATTCTAATAAAAAAGGTGTATTAAAAACGGCTTGGAATGTAGCGAAAACGTTGACCACCGTGGTGTGTTTTCCGATTGTTCTGCCGTTTAAGGCGGCGCGCTTTGTTTGGCGTAATAAATTAAAAACGGCGTTAGTGGGCGGTGCGCTTTTTTTCGGGTACCGAGATTTAAGTCAGCGGTTTGCCAAGCCGGATCCGACACCTCGGAATGTGGCTATGGCACGGGCATTGAATCAACGGTTGCAGCGGGGACAGACGACTCCCCGTGTGGCTCCGAATGCGGTGGCCGGCAAGACAGAACAGGTTTCGGATAATCGTCAAGCCACCACGACCATTACCATGCCCAAGCAAAATATTCGGGGGACCTCCATTGAGTCAACGGTGGGGGCCCGTGTACAAACAACGGTGAAAGATGTAACGCCGGCCAAAACGGCCGATGATGTGGCGGATCGGTTGTCTTTGATGACAACCAAGTCCGGCAAGATTTTAATGAATCAGGGGGATACGCCCGCTTCTGCCAAGCCCGAAGTGATACAAACGGCACCCAAGTCCAATTCCGCACGGGATAAGATTGACTTTGCCATCACACAACATCAACAAAAGATCAATGACAAGAGCCGTTGCGGCTCGGCTACGGTTGTTTTGTATCAAGACGGCAACCCCAAGAATTATACGGTTTTGAATTTCGGGTATCATCCGCGTGAAGGGACCGATACGTTTGAAATGTATCGTTCGGCGGCGGTATCGGCCCAAGGTGGTCCGGCTTTGGAGGGTAGTTTTAATGCTGTCTTTGGTACCCAAGGGGTTCAGATGAATGTGGATTATGGTGCACAAGGGGTTCGTATTCATAATTGCCGTGCGGGCAAACAAACGGTTATTGTGCCGGATGCGGGGCAGATATCTGTCTTAAAGGTTGATGCCAATGGTGGTGTTCAGGCGGTATCCGGTGCCGAGGCGACCAAGGTTATTTCGGGGGCAAATGCCGGATTAAAGGCGGAATCACGGATTACATCGGATACATTGTTCCCGGCCCGTGAACGGCGTTGGTTGCCGCAGGCCAAAACACATTGGACACAAAAGCCGGCTCAACAGAATACGGCGGTTTTGCAACATATCAAATCGGGTGCATCCCGCTAGGATAAGGAGAATGAACATGTCAAACTTAAAGAAACTTTTGTTTGTTTTATCTGTGGTGGCCGTATTGGGGGTATCGGAGACGGTTTTGGCCAAAGCGAATACCGAGAGTACAGCGGGAACACCCGGCGATGGAAGTTATTGGTCTAAAGCGGTTGGTGATACAGCCCTGGGGGGTGAACAATTTGTGTTGGATGGTCCGCTGAAAATTAAAAAATTCTCTGATGCGGATGTGTTGAAATTGGATGGGACAGTTGAAGAAGGTGAGGAAATAAAAACGACTAAAGCCACAACTAAGATTACAACTAAAAAAAAGAACCTTACAACTAATTTTACGGATAAAACAAAGGAAAAGCGTCAACAAGAACTCAAAAAATGGTATGAAGCCGGTCGTGCGGCCGAGAAGAAAGTAGCTCTTGGTGGTAGTTTTGCAATCAGGGATGCCGATGGCAAGAAGTTGGAAAAGATTACACAGGATACAGAAAGAACAAAGAAAATCAAAGAGGCACTTAAAAAATGGTATGAAGCCGGTCGTGCGGCCGAGAAGAAAGTAGCTCTTGGTGGTAGTTTTGCAATCAGGGATGCCGATGGCAAGAAGTTGGAAAAGATTACACAGGATACAGAAAGAACAAAGAAAATCAAGGAAGCACTTAAAAAATGGTATGAAGCCGGTCGTGCGGCTGATAAGAAAGTAGCTCTTGGTGGTAGTTTTGCAATCAGGGATGCCGATGGCAAGCCGTTGGAACTGTCTTGGGAAGACTATTGGAAGCAGTTGTATGGTGATGAAGAATTCCCCGAATACGATTTAATTTTGGGATTGTCTCCGGAAATAGCCGAAGGTGCGCGGTTAGTGATACCTTGGGAAGAAGCCGAAGAAGATTGGACCTGGGAAGATTTTTGGGAGTGGTTGTATGGTGACCAAGAAATACCGGAATACGATTTAATTTGGGGATTGTCTCCGGAAATAGCCGAAGGTGGAGAGTTGGAAACACCTTGGGAAGATGATAACTACGCCTACAGCCCGTGGGGGCCCGGGGATGCGCCGTGGACTTCAACCGAATTTGAACGTCCGGATCTGTTTACGGACGAAGATGCCGCCGTTATTAAAAAGGATGTAAAACCGGGTGATTTTACAGGCGAAGGTACTACCGTTATTAAAAAGGATATAAAACCGGGTGATTTCACAGGCGGAGACGCAACCGGTGCGACGGGAACTGGATCCAAACTGGATGGTTTCACGGATGAAGATGCAACAGGTGCCACGGGTACGGGCTCTAAACTGGGTGCATTCACAGATGAAGACGCAACAGGTGCCACGGGTACGGGCTCTAAACTGGACGGTTTCACAGATGAAGATGCAACAGGTGCCACGGGTACGGGCTCTAAACTGGGTGCATTCACAGATGAAGACGCAACAGGTGCCACGGGTACGGGCTCTAAACTGGACGGTTTCACGGATGAAGACGCAACAGGTGCCACGGGTACGGGCTCTAAACTGGGTGCATTCACAGATGAAGATGCAACAGGTGCAACTGGTTCCGGATCTAAACTGGATGGTTTCACAGATGAAGACGCAATTGGTGCGACCGGCTCGGGCACTAAACTGGACGGTTTCACAGATGAAGACGCAACCGGTGCGACGGGAACTGGATCCAAACTGGACGGTTTCACGGATGAAGATGCAATTGGTGCCACGGGTACGGGCTCTAAACTGGGTGCGTTCACGGATGAAGACGCGACGGGTGCGATGGGTGCCGGCACTAAACTGGATGATCTGACCGGTAGTGGTGCAAAGGGTGCCACGGGAACAGGATCCAAACTGGGTGCGTTCACGGATGAAGACGCGACAGGTGCGACTGGATCCGGCACTAAACTGGATGATCTGACCGGTAGTGGTGCAAAGGGTGCAACCGGTACAGGAGCCAAACTGGGTGCGTTTACGGATGAAGACGCGACGGGTGCGACCGGTTCCGGTACTAAACTGGATGGCCTGACCGGTAGTGAGGCCACGGGTGCAACCGGTACAGGAGCCAAACTGGGTGCGTTCACGGATGAAGACGCGACAGGTGCAACCGGCTCCGGCACTAAACTGGATGGTCTGACCGGTAGTGAGGCCACGGGTGCAACCGGTACAGGAGCCAAACTGGGTGCGTTTACGGATGAAGACGCGACAGGCGCGACCGGCTCCGGCACTAAACTGGATGATCTGACCGGTAGTGGTGCAAAGGGTGCAACCGGTACAGGAGCCAAACTGGGTGCGTT
>CAKPYH010000006.1 GCA_934202735.1 uncultured Alphaproteobacteria bacterium
GAATGGAAAGACGGCAAATGTGTCAATATCTGTTCCACCAGTCAGTATTACGATAACGGCCGTTGCCGATCCTGTGGTACGGGGGCCACATCCGCCGGGGGACAAGCCACAACCTGTACCTGTGCCGATGAAAACCAAGAATGGTCCAACGGCCGATGTGTCAATAAACCGGGGGTTTGTGCCAAAAATCAATACTTGGTCGGTGATACCTGTAAGCCGTGCGGAACCGGGGCCACTTCACCGGGCGGAACAAGCGCGACCTGTACCTGTTCGGATACCCAAAAAATATGGCAAAATGGCCTTTGTGTGGCCAAACCGGCCGGCTGTACGACCAGTCAGTATTACGATAACGGCACCTGCAAGCCTTGCGGAACCGGAGCCTTGTCTTTAGGGGGCAACGCCACCAGTTGCGTTTGCACAGAGAACAATCAAAAATGGCAAGACGGCACATGCCAATCTAATTCCCATCTCAGCGATCTGTGCGGTAATGAAGCATACTATGACGTTGGATCTTGCACATGTAATGATAACTCTAAAATATGGGTCAATGGGCAGTGTGTGGCCGATATAACCACCTGTCCGGCTAATTATTATGATACGTCCGATCCCGGCATCGGTCCGACAACTTGTCTTCCCTGCGGACCGGGGGCGGTGTCCGATGCAAGCAATGCGCACGCCTGCCGTTGTACCGACAGCAGCAAAACCTGGAGATTTGGAGGCATCGGGTGCGTAGATACGATTTGCTCCACCACACAATACTATGACAACGGCACATGTAAATCCTGCGGGGACGGGGCTTTTTCTCTCGGCGGCCAGGCCACCGGTTGTTTCTGTTCTGATGAAAATCAAGAATGGTCCAACGGACAATGCGTCAACAAACCGGGCCGCTGTTCCACCACTCAATACTATGATAACGGGACATGTAAATCCTGCGGCACGGGGGCCACATCCGCCGGTGGGCAAGCCACAACCTGTACTTGTTCGGATAGCAACCAAGTATGGCAAGACGGGGCCTGTATCACACAACAGGTGAATTGCACAACCGGTCAGTATTACGACAAGGGGACGTGTAAGTCCTGCGGAGACGGGGCTTTTTCCGAAGGCGGTCAAGCCACCACCTGCACCTGTTTTGATGTGGGTCAAGTTTGGCAAAATGGGGCCTGTGTCGCATCATCGGTAAGTTGTACAACCCATCAGTATTTTAATGATGGTACGTGCCTTCCCTGCGGCAACGGAGCCACTTCTGCCGGCGGACAAGCAACAGCCTGTACCTGCACCGATTCCAGTAAGATTTGGAAAAACGGGGAATGCGTCGTCCGAACCGTGAATTGTACGACCAGTCAGTATTACGACGGTAGTGCTTGTGTTTCCTGTGGGACAGGGGCAACATCTGCCGGGGGAAAAGACACCGGATGCACCTGTACCGATACCGCAAAAGTGTGGCAGGACGGGCAATGTATTCTCTCATCGGTCAGCTGTACAACCGATCAGTATTACGATAGGGATTCCGATGGATGTCTATCCTGTGGCAACGGGGCAGTTTCCACCGGGGGACATGCCTCCACCTGCCGGTGCATCGTTTCAACCCGAACATGGGCCAACGGCCGTTGTACCAGCGGCATGGATTGTGGGGATAACGCCTATGAAGATAACGGCATCTGCCTATGCAAGGCCGGGTACCAAGGAAATCCGCCAACCACCGCCTGTACCCCCAGGCCGGTTCCGACAAAATCCGGCGATTATGTCGGCTTGAAATCCGTGTCAAAGACGAATAAAAAATATACCAACACAACCAAATATCAAAATATCTACGGATTAAAAACAGATACCAACCTGCTCAATTATAACGAGATAAAAGAAGAAGGGCAAAACGGAGTGATCAACAATGCTCAATTGATTTTGAACAATGACACGCCCTTTATGTCCGAAAACCACATGTATGGGATATATTCCACCGCCGCACAAACAGATGTCTATGACAAGAAATTTGACCGTTCATTCGGATTGGGGGCCGTTATCAATGCCGATGAAGCGAATATTCGGAACGGATACGTAAGTAATACCACCCATACCAGTTCCGGTATCATTACCATCAAGGATCACATCGGCACCGGTCGCATTGCCGGTATTTGGGCGACCCGGGAACCGGCCATCAATGCAATCGCCCGGCATCACAAATTGGCCAGGGCCAGGGGAACTATTACTCTGACAACATACGGCACCAGGGACGGGGGCAGTGTCACAGGAATTAAGGGTGCCGGTGCCATCAATGCGGTGGCCGCGCGGGGGGCGTATACCATAGGAAACATTACCATTACAAATCGGCGACAAAACAACAATGTGTACGGCATTCACAGCACACTAACCGATTCCATGCTGTTGGTCAATCTCAACAATGCCAACAACTTATTTGACGGCTTGCCCAGCATTATTCAGACCAAGACCGGTTTAGCCACCCAGGATATTATTGCCACCACCATTCGGGGACGTTTTGTGTCAGGAACGGCCAGTGTATCGGCCTTTAATGCCGGGGTTGCTTATGATAAAACATGCGCCGAATGTGCTGCCAAACCCGTTGTCAACGCCAAGATTCGCATAAATCAAAAAGGCAACGGTGAAGCGATTGGTATCAGCAGTGCAAATTCGGCCGCGAATGTGATGTTGTATTATTGGGATGCAGATAAACAATCAAAAATCACGGGACAAATCACCGTTTACAACGCCGGAGACGGGTCGGCCTACGGCATGAAAGCCGCGGATTGGGCGACATCTGTCTTGTTGCCACCGGTGGAGTTTAAGAACTCAACATTGCAATCCACGTTAACATCCAAGATTATCCTAAGAAATACAAAGTTAGGAACGTCAACGGGGATTTATGCGGCCAATGCAGCCAATACCGGCGGTGTCCGCAACGGCAAGACCATTACCAGTTCCATCAGTATTACCAACTCTAAATCCGGTACCATGGTAGGTATGAATGCCACCAAAACCGCGTTAAACAGTGGCACCATTACCCTGACCGGAGCCGCTTCAACGGGCCTGGCCTACGGTATCAAGGTCGGACCCAAAGCAACCGTGACGAACAGCGGGACCATCGCCATTACCGATGTAGACACGGGCTATGGCATTTATGCGGACGGAACCGGTGGCACCATTACCAACTCGGGGACCATTGACGTATCGGCCAACAAAGCCTACGGTATTTTTGTCAAAGACGGTACCAACACAACGGTGGTCAACAAGGGCACCATTACCTTGAACGGTACAACGTGTACCAACTGCACCGGCACCATCAAAAAAGATGTAGGTGATTACATTGTGCTGCACGGAGCCACGTTAGAAAATGCCGGTACTCTGTCGGCCCGATTGTTGGATTTTGACACCTTGGACGGTCGGGTCAAAGCGGCCCAAGGTTCCATTTTCACGGCCGACCATATACGGGGGAACTTGAGCCTGTCATCGGATATAGTGGCCGACGGTTTTGAGGCACGTTATGTGGCCCCCGACATGATTTTGGCCAACAAGACGGACGGCCTGAACCTAATATCCGAATCGGTGTTGTTCCGGGCTTCTTTGGCCGACAACGGGCGCGACACCGTATTGGAACGCCGGGCCTTTAGCGAAGTCATCGGCAATCAGAGCCTGGCCGCCTTTTTAGAGCAAAATTATGCTTTACATAATAATGAAGCCTTTTATCGGGATTTGAAATCCATCGGGTCCTTGGCATCGTTGAATCGGGCCGTCAACACCTTGAACGGGCGTGATAATTTGATGCGGTTTTCTCGGGAAGACAGGATTGTCGTGCGTGAAATGAACCGACAAATCAATCAAGACTTGTTTGCGGCGGCGAACGGAAACATAACGGAAAAAACGGGTTCGGTTAACTCTTTTTCATTTCAAAATGACAGTGGCAGTTATGGGCAATACGCCTTGGGCCTGCGGCGGGTCAATCCGCATCTGAAAGTCGGTTATGCGATGATGACGGCGCGCCTGAATACACAGGATCGCGCACAAGACAACAATCGCAACGGGTTGTTGTATCAACTGGCCCTGCCGATGAATTATCGCTATGGGGCCCTGGCCGTTATGATGACACCGACCATCGGTTTTATCCGAAACCATTACAATCGTGTGGGTCCGAATGACACAACCCAACGGGGCATCTTGGAAAAGCGCGTCTTTGCCTGGATGAACGAAGCCCGTTATCCCCTGACAATCCGCGAAATAACGCTGGCACCGACAATGGAGTTAAATATCCTGATGATGCATCAAAAAGGGGACGAAACACATACGCCGTATGCCTTGGTGATACCGGACAACCGGCAAGTATCCTTGGAAGGCGGCTTAGGTTTCAATCTGGCCCACTCCTTTATTCCGCACCGGGGGACGAAAGTGAACCTGACGGCCCGGATTATGGGGTATTATGAGTTTTTGGATCCCTATCAAATGCGTGTGGGTATTCAAGGCATGAGCGGGACTTTTGACCTGATGGAAGAACACCAAAATTGGCGGACTGAAACCGCTTTCAAAGTGGATTATGAAATCGGCGATACAAGTATTTGGGGGCAAATCCGCCACTTTACAGATACCGATACACGAACCGATGTTAAAGCGGGCATTAAATGGGGTTTTTAGGCCAACACATTGTATCACACTTTTGACATCCCGTCAAAAAAAGGCCGCCCAAAGGACGGCCCCGTGTGAAATCCCTTCACCCTTATTTGCAAGGGGCCAAGACTTCAATCAAAGAAATGCCCAGGAAAGATTGATTTTCGCAAACTTTTTGGGAACCGTGATATCCACGCACGCCCATACAACCGGTCAAGCCCATCGCACAAGCAATCAACGCTACAACAAATAATTTTTTCATTTTCATATCCTTTCTAGTTCATGTTTTTGTCGGCCGAATAATCCGACATATTTTTTATATCATATTTAAATATGTCTGTCCAGTCTTTTTTTTCAAAGAAACCCGCACACGGGCCGCGGTCCCAACGCGCCAAAATCCCCCGGCACAAAGAAAGTTCAAAAAAGTGTAAAAAAAGGTTGCAAAGACGACTTGATTTATGATACTATGGTCTGGCGGGTAGTTATACCCATCAATTTTATTTCAAACATGAAAGGACAAACAATGAACAAATTATTGATTGCAACCGGATTAGTGGCCGGCTTGTTGGCGGGCCAAGCTTTGGCAGCCGATGTGAAGCCCTATGTTTCCTTAAAAGGCACCTATTCCCACATGAAAACAAACATCTTTGCAACAACTGGGTCTACGGGTTATAAAGATACCAAAAGCGATAACGTTTGGGGTTTGACGGCCGCGGCGGGTGTTTCCGTTCCGGTGGGCGGTAATTATGTGCGGGCCGAATTGGAATACGGTCAAAACCGGACGGCCAATAAAGGAACGTTGGGTTCTCGTTATGTAGATGTTGCTTATCGTCTGAAAACACAATCCATTTTGTTCAACGGATATTATGATTTTGAAACATGCACACGGTTGGTGCCGTATATCGGGGCCGGATTCGGTTGGGCCAACACCAAGGGACGTGTTATTGATGACGGCTATAATGTGAAATTTGACAACTGGGCCTTTGCATGGCAGGTCGGTGCC
Source organism: uncultured Alphaproteobacteria bacterium (assembly GCA_934202735.1). Taxonomy (GTDB): domain Bacteria; phylum Pseudomonadota; class Alphaproteobacteria; order CAAHEQ01; family UBA3637; genus CALXZG01. The sequence continues at coordinate 5,612 of CAKPYH010000006.1, forward strand.
GGTACAACATACGAATTGACGGAAAACCTGGCCTTTGACTTCGGGTACCGCTTTATGAAGTACGGTTATGCGAAAAAACATGACCTGAATGTTCTATACCGTGTTCGTCCGCAGGCACACCAGGTGCAATTCGGTTTACGGTATATGTTCTGATTTTCAGGTCATCAACCAACGGGACGGGATTTTCTCGCCCCGTTTTTTTGTCCCGATTTTCTTGTCCCGGTGTTCTTGCACGGCCCAAAGGGGACACACCGCAAAAAACAACTCCGCACAAGATCGGGGGACAATATCGGCACCAGGGGTGTCATAACCAAAGGGAATAAAGCCACGAATACAGCCCCCAAAAGATACCCATATTCTTTCCGTCCGCGTCTGTTTCGGCATTTTTTGCTTGTAATTTCAGGAAAAGAGGGGTATTCTTTCAAAAAAGGAATAACAACCATGGAACAAGAACTAGAGCAAGTTAAACAAGAATGTCAAACCTGCCAAAAATGTCCTTTGGGGCAGACGCGAACCCATATTGTCTTTTCGGACGGACGACCGAATCATAAAATCATGCTGATCGGGGAAGCCCCGGGTTTTAATGAAGATCAAACGGGAAAGCCTTTTGTCGGCCGGGCCGGACAGTTATTGGACAAGATTTTGGAATCTGTCGGCTTATCACGGGAAAAAGACGTGTATATTTGTAATACCTTAAAATGTCGGCCCCCCAACAATCGGGATCCGTTGCCGGCCGAAAAGGCGGCCTGCCGGGCGTATTTGGATGCACAACTGGCCATTTTGAAACCGCGCATTATCATCCTGTGCGGCCGGGTGGCTTTAACATCATTTTTGACCGAAAGCAAGAGTATCAGCAAAATTCGCGGCCAATGGTTTGACGGGCCTTACGGGTCCAAAATGATGCCGATTTTTCACCCGTCTTACCTGTTGCGGAATCCGTCCACGGTACACGGCTCCCCCAAATGGTTGATGTGGCAAGATATTCGGGAAATCAAGCGGGCCTATGATGCCTTGGAGGACTAATTTTCTTATGGGTATGTTTGTTGTCATGATGGGTATCATTGCCACCCTGGTCGCCGGTGTGGTTTCGGTACGCTGTACCATGGGTCTGACGGGGCCGATGTGGATCAAAATCGGTTTGTTTTTGGGGCTGTTTTTCATTTTTATGTCGCCGGCATTATTGCGGGGGGCCGAAATGCGCTTGACGGGCCTGCCCTACCACATTTTAACGTACACAACCTATTTCCTGTTTGTGTGTTTGTTTTTGTTCTTTTGCCTGATGTTTGTACGCGATATCGGGTGGGGCTTACTGTCCTTGCTTTCACACCGGATTCCATCGCCTTTTGCCCCAACGGCCGTGGCACGGGCCAATATCGCTTTGACCCTTGTGGTCGTGGTTTTGGCGGCCTGGTCCCTGTGGGAAGGGGTACGGGTACCGGCGGTGCGTCATATCACCCTGACATCCGATAAAATAACCGCCCCTTTAACCGTTGCCGTTTTACCGGATATTCATATTCATCGGGCCGTTGCCGCCCAAAAATTAAAAGGCTTGGTGGCCCGGACCCGAGGCGAAAACCCCGATGTGATTTTGTTGCCCGGTGATATTATTGATGATCGGGCCGATGCGATTCGGGATTTATTGCCTTACCTGGGGCAATTTCAGGCTCCGTTAGGGGTGTTTGTCAGCGATGGAAATCACGAATTTTATATCGGTACCCGGGAAACACAAGCGGGTTTTCGGGCCGAACACCTGACTTACCTGAACAATGAAGCACGCTTTATTCGGCCTGACGTACGTATTGCCGGTGTACCGGATGTACAGGGTATTCGCTTTCATCAAGGTCCCGATATGCGGGCCACCCTGCCCCCGACAGATGCCTATACCATTTTGTTGGCACACTCCCCCAAGATGTTTGATATGCCCGATAACACCGCGGATTTACAGGTGTCCGGTCATACGCACGGGGGGCAGATTTTTCCGTTTCACCTACTGGCAGCCTGGTCCAACAAATACCTGGCAGGATTATACCGAAAAGGCGAAAGGACCCTGTATGTCTCACGCGGGGCCGGTCAATGGGGCCCCCAAATGAGACTCTTGGCTCCGTCAGAAATCACAATCATTCACTTACACCCCGGAACAAACCATGGCTCACACGATCGTCAACATACCCGATAACACCGTTCCGGTCGTCTTTGCAACGGATACGGCCTATGTCCCTTATGCCGGGGTCGCCCTTGAATCTTTAATACGGCACGCCAATCCCAAACGCCGGTACGCTGTGTTTATCTTGCATACGGATTTATCCCGGCGTTCCCAAAAAAGATTGGAGGCTTTATCCGCACCGCATGTATCGGTCAAGTGCCTGAATATACAGCCATACTTACCCAAGCACCGCCACCTGTACAACCAAAGCCATTATTCATCCGTAATGTTTTACCGGTTCTGGATTCCTCGGATCTTCTTATCGTGTCAGCGTGTCATTTACCTGGATACGGATATTCTGATCCGGCACGATATCGGGGATTTATATGATGTGCCGTTAGGGGATTTCGTGATCGGGGGATGCGTCAAATTATTACGACAATCGTTTCGGGCATACTGCACAAAAACATTAAAACTCAACCCGGACACCTATGTCAACTCGGGGGTATTGGTATTTCATGTGCCGATGTGGAATCGGTATCACCTGACGAATCGGGCCGTCCGCCTGATTGGTACCAAACACACCTGGATCGCCCCGGATCAGGATATTTTGAACAAACTGTGCCAAAGTCGGATTTTACCGTTGGATCCCCGTTGGAATCAGATGGCCACCGTATTGCCCCAACATCGCGTCCGCTTTGCCGCCGGGGCGTGTGAAGCGGAAATTGCCCTGGCCCCCCGGGCCTATATTTACCACTATGTTTCGGCGCGTAAGCCATGGCTTTCCGTCCGAACAGCCGCCGATGAAGCCTGGCACCAAGCGGCACAACACAGTCGCTTTGCCGCCGATATTCAACGCGCCCGCGACAAGCGTCAAGATAAATTGTATCACGATATTATCGCCTATCTTCAAGCCGGCCTTCGTTTATGTTGGACATGGGGAACCGCCCGCCGGTCTTTGAAAGCTAAAATCAATCGCTTGGGGGCCGACATTCAGGCCCGCCGTTTCTTGTCAGATATATAGGAGGTCCCACCATGGCTCGTCAATCTAAACCCGTACAACCCCCGACAATGGATGACGTAATGGCATATTTACAAGCCCAATCCGGACCGGTCGGCAAGCGCGATCTGGCCCGTGCTTTCGGGGCGAAAGGCGATGATCGGATTCATATCAAAAATCTGGTACGCGACATGCAACGCAAAGGCTTGATACACACGGCCCGACAAGGCCGCCAAATCGGCATAGCGGGGGCCTTACCCGACCGTGTGATTGCCGAAATTACCGGCTTTGATTCCTTGGGGGATTTGGTTGCCCGTCCCAGTGAATGGTTGGAAGAAACACCTGCCCCCCGGATTATCATTACAAAAGACACCTTGTCTCCCCCCGCCGGTATCGGTGATGTGATTCAGGTCAGCGTGAAACCCGCAGGATCCGGCCTGTATCACGGCACCGCCCTGCGCCGAGTCAGTACCGGGGGTAACCAAATTGTCGGCGTTTATCAGGACGGTCAAATTTCATCGGCCGATCGGCGGCTCAAACAATCCTTTACTTTGGTGGGAATCCCGCGTACCTGCACCTTAAAAGACGGTGATTTGGTCTTGGCCGATATTCCTTTTATTCGGGAACGCTTGCCCCAAGCCACTTTTGTTAAAAAAATCGGTTCAATGGCCGATCCGTTTGCCCCGACCTTGATTGCCATTTACATGCACCGCTTGCCGACAGTCTTTACCCCCGCCGCCGTCAAGCAAGCCGAGCAAGGAACCGTTCCCCCGCCGAATCAGCACCGAGAAGATTTACGGTCTGTTCCGTTTATAACGATTGACGGAGCCGATGCCCGCGACTTTGATGATGCCGTTTGGGCCGAACCGGATACGCGGGCGGATAATCCCGGCGGATGGCACTTGATGATTGGGATTGCCGATGTGGCATGGTATGTTCGTCCGGATACTCCCTTGGATACAGAAGCCCGCCGGCGCGGTAATTCAGTCTATTTTCCGGATCAAGTGATTCCGATGCTTCCCACGGCCTTGTCTAACGGTGTGTGTTCGTTAAAACCAAATGAGCCGCGGGCTGCCCTGGTTTGTGAAGTATGGATAACCCGTACCGGAATCAAAAAACGGCACATATTCCGCCGATCCGTCATTCAATCGGCACGGCGTTTAACTTATGATGAAGTGCAAGACGCTTTGGACGGAAAAACACCGATTGTCGGCTTGGAAGCAGAAATTGCCCACTTGGCCGGGGCTTACAGATCCCTGAAAACCGCCCGGGATAAACGTGGTGTATTGGAATTAGATGTCCCCGAAAAGCAAATCATCTTGGACAAAGCGGGCCGTGTACGTGATGTCCGTTTGCGGATTCAGACCGACAGTATGCGCCTGATAGAAGAAATGATGATACTGGCCAATGTATCCGCCGCCGAAACCCTGGAAGAAAAAGGGGTACCCGTCATGTATCGGGTGCATGATCAACCGTCCGAAGACAAGGTGGAAAACCTAACCGCGTTTTTATCCGGTATGGGTGTACAAACGAACTGGAAGGATACCCCGACACCAGAGACTTTTAATGCCTTGTTGGCCCGGGTCAAACAATCCCCCGATGACAGGGCCGTCAATGAAATGGTCCTACGGGCACAGTCTCAGGCTTGCTATGCTCCCGAAAATATCGGTCATTTCGGCTTGGCCTTGGCCCGGTATGCACACTTTACTTCTCCCATTCGGCGGTACGCGGATATTTTAGTGCATCGGGCACTCATTCGCGCCTTAAAATTAGGGGAAGACGGGTTGACCCCGGCGGAAGAAAAAACATTCGCGGAAACGGCCCGGCATATTTCTCATACCGAACGGCAGGCGGCAGCAGCGGAAATGGATGCCGATGATCGGTATATGGCCACCTACTTACAGGATAAAATCGGGCAAGCGTTTGAGGCGCGTATTTCATCTATTACAGCCTTTGGATTATTTCTCACCCTGGAACCTTATGGAGCCGATGCTTTTGTACCGATGAGACGACTGGGGGGCGATTTTTATGATTACGATCCGGATACATTGACCCTGACGGGCCGGGGAACAGGCATTTCTTATCGGATTGGCGATCGGGTGCAAGCCGTACTCCGCGAATGCGAACCTGTCACAGGGGGATTGTTATGCACTTTGTTATCGGGGAAGACACCGTCCCGAACGGTTCAAAACGGTACAAAGCCCCCTCACAAAAAACGCAAAAGCACCCGACGTTCCCCCAAACGGTCCCGCCGAAAACACTAATCTCGTTCCCGATCCCGATTGTTTTGGTGACGGCACAAGGCCCGATACCCTTTCAGACGAGCTTTGGCCCGCGCCCGGCGGATCTTTCGTTTTTCATGATGCGGTGAACAATTCAACATACGCCAATTCAAGGCCATATACGCCAACGATACCCCCATCAGACCTATCATAACACACGCAGACTTGTTATATTGCGCCACACCCAGCAGGCCCGCCAAAACACTGCTGGCACCGGCCCCTACAATTCCCCCGCACATAAAAAAGAGCCGTTTGTTATCCTGTCGCGTCAACGCATCGGCCCGAGCTTGTTCCAAAATCGCATGATAGTTATCCTGTTGAGTTTTGTCATTAGGATCCCGAGGCATGGCTTGCAAGACTTTTTCAATTTCATCGTCCTTTAAGCCCATGGCATGCAGGCCTGCCCGTTCAATATCCAGATTGATTTTTTGCAATTCTTGTGCATCGGCTTGTGTTAAAAGCATTGTTATCTCCTTCACAAAATCAGGATGCATGAGTATACATGATTTTCTCGTTCTTGTCAAGTTATAAATAAATCTTGACAAAAATCACATCAAAACAGAACCGGTTCCGTCAAATATCGGACCGGACGGCATAAAAATCAAAAATTATCCTTGATTTTTGATGTTTTTTTTGGCATACTGATTCCTATTCAACTTAACACAAGGGAAATATAATGACAGAAAAGAAAAAATACTATCCGGAATTACCGTCCAAACTTTCGTTTGCCGAGATGGAACGGGATATTATCCGGTCCTGGGAAGAACAAAAGACATTTGAAAGATCGGTGGCCAAGCGTGCCGGTGCAGATGAGTTTGTGTTCTATGACGGCCCGCCGTTTGCCAACGGTTTACCGCATTACGGTCATATTCTGGTTTCCTATGTCAAGGATACGATTGCCCGCTTTCAAACCATGAACGGCAAGCGTGTAGAACGGCGGTTAGGGTGGGATTGCCACGGCTTACCCGCCGAAATGTCCGCCGAAAAGCAACTGGGGGTTTCCGGGCATAAAGCCATTGAAGCCTACGGAATTGATAAATTTAATGACTTTTGTCGTAAAGATGTTTTGAAGTATTCTTCCATTTGGGTGGATATGTTCAAGCGGATCGGTCGTTGGGTGGACTTTAACAACGATTATAAAACCATGGACTTACCGTTCATGGAATCCGTGATTCATAACTTCAAAGAATTGTATGACAAAGGGTTGGTATACGAAGGGTATCGGGTACAACCGTACTCGTGGGCGGCCCAAACGCCGGTTTCTAACTTTGAAGTCAATCAAGCCTACCGCGACAAAACCGATACGGCCATTACCATTATGTTCCGTCTGGAAAACGGTATGTATGCTTTGGCCTGGACCACAACCCCGTGGACATTGCCGTCTAACCTGATGCTGGCCGTGGGTGATGACATTGATTATGCCGTGATGGCAGAAGCCGGCGAGAAATATATTCTGGCCCAAGCCCTGTTGGGACGGTACAAGCAACAATTACAACATGCAACGCAAGTGGCCACTATCAAAGGGGCCGAATTGGTCGGGATGAAGTATGAACCGTTATTCCCTTACTTTTCTTCTTTGGCCGATCGGGGGTGCTTCCGCATTTTATCCGGTGATTTTGTATCGGTAGAAGACGGGACCGGGATTGTCCATATTGCACCGGGCTTCGGGGAAGATGACTTTAACATTTGTGTGGCACAGGATCGCCACTTTCCGATTGTGTGTCCGGTGGACGAAGCCGGTTGCTTTACCGCCGATGTACCGGATTATCAGGGCCGGCAGGTGTTTGACACGAACGAACCGATTATCGCCCGCCTGAAAGCCGAACGCAAGTTGGTGAAGAAAGAACAAATCACACACAGTTATCCGTATTGTTGGCGGACAGACACGCCCTTGATTTACAAAGCCATGAGTTCGTGGTTTGTCAAGGTAACGGATTTCAAAGATCAGATGTTGGCCACCAACGAACAAATTACCTGGACCCCGGATAACATTAAACACGGACGGTTCGGGAAAGGCTTGGAATCAGCTCCTGATTGGAACATTTCACGCAACCGGTTTTGGGGGGCTCCGCTGCCGGTATGGAAGTCCGATAATCCCGACTTCCCGCGCACAGATGTGTTCGGGTCGGTCGCAGAAATTCGGGAAAAGACCGGGTTTGACGTTACGGATTTACACCGGCCTTATATTGATCAGGTTATTTATCCCAACCCCGATGATCCGTCCGGACGGACCATGATGCGGCGCGTTCCGTATGTGTTTGATTGTTGGTTTGAATCCGGGTCTATGCCCGAAGGACAGGTGCACTATCCTTTTGAACGCAAGGAATGGTTTGACAACCACTTCCCGGCCGACTTCATTGTGGAAGGCATTGATCAAACCCGCGGATGGTTTTACTCGCTGCACGTTTTAGGTACGGCTCTGCACGGAAAACCGGCCTATAAACACTGCTTGGCCACCGGGTTGCTGATGGCCGAAGGCGGTGTGAAACTGTCCAAAAAGTTAAAGAACTATCCGGATCCGTATGTGGTTTTGGATACCATGGGATCGGATGCATTACGGTGGTTTTTAATCTCATCGCCGGCGGTAAAAGCGGGAAATGCCATGGTGGATCAAGAAGGCAAAGAAGTGGCCAAAGCCGCCCGTAAAGCGGTCATGCCGTTTTGGAATGCCTATTACTTTTTCTGCCTGTACGCTAATGCCGAAGGGGTACGGGCCGAACGGATAACCGGTTCACCGGATATTTTGGACCGCTACATCCTGGCCAAGTTAAAGGCTTTGACCAAGCGGGTACGCGACTCTTTGACGGCGTATGATTTGAACACCGCGTGTGTGGATTGTGCCGAATTCCTGGACATTTTGAACAACTGGTACATTCGGCGCAGTCGGGCTCGGTTCTGGGACGGAACGGATACACATGCCTTTAATACCCTATACACCGTTTTGACAACGCTGGCCGAAGTCATGGCCCCCTTGATGCCGATGATGTGCGAATACGTCTGGCGTGGTTTAACCGGGGGTGATTCCGTGCATTTGACGGACTATCCCAATGTGGCGGCCTGGGCAGATGAAACGGCCCTGTGTGCTCAAATGGACTTGGTGCGTCAGATTTCATCGGTGGCTAAATCCGTTCGGGAAGAACACCACTTGCGCAATCGGTTGCCGCTTCGTACCATGACGGTCGCGGGGCAAGGCGCGGATATGCTGGCGCATTTTGCTGATGTGTTAAAAGACGAAGTGAATGTCAAAGATGTTGCTTTGCAAACCACAATTGACGGTGTGGCCAACACGTTTTTATACCTGAAAACACCTTTAATCGGAAAACGTTTAGGGCGATTCATGAAAGACATTATGGCGGCCGGAAAAGCCAACGCTTGGACCCAAAATGCCGATGGAACTTTGTCTATTGCGGGTCAGATTTTGAATGCCGATGAATTTGAATTGCGCCTGGTGTTAAAGGACGGCCTGACGGGACAAGCCCTGCCCGATAATACGGCGGTTGTTTTGTTGGATACCACATTGGATCCGGCTTTGGAACGTGAAGGGATTGCCCGCGATTTCGTCCGCTTAATTCAGTCCCGGCGCAAGGATAAAAACCTGGATATTTCCGATCGGATTACGTTGGCCTACACCACGGATTCCGAAACGGTACAGGCGGCAATCACCGAACACCGGACCTATATCATGGATCAAGTCTTGGCAACGTCTTTGACCCAAACGGTGCCGGATACGGCCCCAACGGAAGAGTTGGGCGATGGCCATATCACATTTGACGTGATGGTCTGACCTGTTGTTTTGTGCTTGAAACGCCGGAGAAATGTCTCCGGCGTTTTTCATGTATTAAAAAAAACACCGGCGGAAATCCACCGGTGTTTGAATGAACAAGGGCTATGCTTATTCGGCATCAGCAACTTTGACATCATCCTTGTCTTCTGTAATCCGGGCCTTTTTCCCGAACAGCGAACGCAGGTAGTACAGCTTGCTGCGGCGCACTTTCCCTTTGCGGACCACTTCAATGGCGGCCACATTCGGGGAATACAGCGGGAACACACGTTCCACACCTTCACCGAAAGAGATTTTACGCACTGTAAAGGACGAATTGACACCGTTATTGGAACGGGCAATGCAAACACCTTCATAGGCCTGCAACCGTTCACGGCCTTCGCCTTCAACGATTTTATACATGACTTTCACTGTATCGCCCGCTTTGAACGCCGGGATTTTTTTATTCAGTTTCGCCATTTGTTCATTTTCTAATTCTTGAATAATATCCATTTTTTATTCCTTTCTTGTTATTGATGTGCCAGATATTTTGTCCACAAGTCTGGTCTTCTTGTTTTGGTTAAAGTTTCGGATTGTGCTAAACGCCATTTACGGATATTGGCATGATGACCGGATAACAGGACATCCGGTACCGCACGCCCTTGCCACACTTGCGGCTTGGTATATTGCGGATATTCCAACAAGCCCTCGGAAAAACTTTCTTCACGGGCCGAATCATCATTCCCCATAACCGATGGTAATAATCGTATCACGGCATCCAGCATGGCAATCAAGGCCGGTTCCCCACCGGACAAGATAAAATCACCGATACTGATTTCCTGAAACGGCCATTTTTCCAAAATGCGTTCGTCCACGCCTTCAAAACGTCCGCACAAAAAAGTCATTTCATCCGATTGCGTTGCCCAAGATTTGGCCGTTTCCTGTGTGAAAACAGGCCCCCGGGGCGATAAGTAATACAACGGACCCGTCCGATATACAGCCGTCAAGGCCGCATCCAATACATCCGGTTTCATCACCATACCCGCACCGCCACCAAACGGTGTATCGTCCACGGATTGATAATTGTCTGTCGCAAAATCACGGATATTGACAACGTTCAAAGACCATTTTCCTTCGGCGTATGCTTTGCCCGCCAAAGAATAGCCCAGTGTACCGGGAAACATATCGGGATACAGGGTCAAGACGTTAACCTTCATGGGCCACCCCCTGCATACCGTCCGGCAAGACAATGTCCATTTCCCGGGCGATGGTATCCACCCGCGGGAATGTAGCCTTGGAAAAATCAAAAGCCAACACCCGTCCTTTAACGGTTTTGACTTCCAAAATATCACCGGCACCAAAGTTTTGCACGGATAACACCGTTCCGAACGGTGTACCGTTTTCCAACACCCGCATACCGATCAGGTCGCAATAGTAAAACGCACCGGTTTGTGCCGGCAGTTGATCGCGCCGAATATACAGGTTCATACCTTTCATGGTTTCAGCCGTTGTTCTGTCATTGATTCCTTGAATGTGGACCAACACAAAGTCCCCTTTGCGGGAGACAGGCGGGACCACCGCAATCGTCCGATGACCGTCTTGGTCCGTCAACGGGCCGTAAGCCCCAATGTCCAAGGGATTTGACAGGTACGGCCGTACTTTGACCGCGCCTTTCACGCCGTGCACATTGACGATTTGACCGATACAGACCAGTTGGGACATATCAGGCTACCTTCCTTATTCGGCCGGTGTTTCCGGGGTTGCCGCAGCTTCGGCTTCCGCTTTGGCCGCTTCGGCCGCCGCAGCCGCCCGTTCGGCCGCTTCTTTCATCCGTTCTTGAGCCTTAGCCTTGGGCGCAGACTTTTTCGGTGTTTCATGCCAGGCCGGTTTTTCACCCAACCCGACCAGAGCAAACAACTTTTGCACTTTTTCGGTCGGTTGAGCCCCGTTAGCCAACCACTTTTTCGCGGCTTCCACATTTACACGCAACGCATCGGCATGGTCTTTGGGCAACAACGGATTATAAAAGCCGATAGCTTCAATAAACCGACCGTCGCGCGAACACCGTTGATCCGCCACAACAATTTTATGGAACGGACGCTTTTTGGCCCCGCCCCGACTTAAACGAATACGAACTGACATTTTTTTACTTTTCCTTTCTTGTTCAGTTTCTGGGTTAAAACGGAGGAAAGCCCCCGCCATTCATCAAGGGGTTCTTTCCGCCCGTCATGTTCCCCATTTTTTTCATCAGGTTCATCATGCCCAACGGCCCCATCTTTTTGAATTTCTTCATCACATCTGCCATTTGTTCATATTGTTTCAGCAACCGATTCACATCGTTCACCGAAACACCTGCCCCACCGGCAATCCGTGCTTTACGGGCCGCCTTCAACACATCGGGGTTCCGACGTTCATAGGGTGTCATAGACAGGATAATGGCCTCCTGTCGCTTGATAAGTTTCTGACTGATATCCGCGGCATCAATTTGCGCCGAAAATTTTCCCAACCCCGGAATCATTTTCATCAGGCCTTTAATATCCCCCAGCTTATTCATCTGACGAATTTGAGATAACAGGTCATTCAGGTCAAACCGACCCGACATCATACGGGCAGCCGTTTGTTCGGCTTCTTCCCGATTGACTCGTTCCATCGCCGTTTCCACCAGGCCCACCACATCGCCCATGCCTAAAATCCGGCCGGCAACCCGCTTGGCATCAAAGGCTTCCAACGCATCTGCCTTTTCTCCCACGCCCAAGAATTGAACCGGCACACCGGTAATGGCCCGCATAGAAAGAGCCGCCCCGCCCCGTGAATCCCCATCCGCCCGGGTTAAAATCGTGCCGGTCAATCCGACTTGATCCCGGAAAGTTTGCGCCACATGAACGGCATCTTGCCCCATCAGGGCATCTACAACCAATAACGTTTCCGCCGGGTGCGTTAAATCTCGCACGGCCGCCACTTCCTGCATCAACATTTCATCAATATGCAGGCGGCCGGCCGTATCCAAAATCAACACATCGGCCAATGTTGCCGTAGCTTCCTGCAAGGCGCGCCGGGCAATGTCCAAGGGTTTTTCATCAGCGATAATCGGTAAAACGGTCAAGCCGTTTGTTCGGCCCAACTCGGCCAACTGTTCCCGTGCAGCGGGACGATAGGTATCCAAACTGGCCAGTAAAACACGATGACCGTCTTTTTGCAACCGGCGGGCCAACTTGGCAGAGGTGGTTGTTTTACCCGAGCCTTGCAACCCCACCATTAAAATCACGTTTTGACGATGCGGAATCAAGTTCAACGGTTGCGGTTCCCCCAACAGGTTCACCAACGCATCATGCACGATTTTCACAACCATTTGTGCCGGTGAAACGGACTTGACAATTTGTTCGCCTATCGCCCGTTGCCGCACATCGGCAATAAAGTCTTTAACAACCGGCAGAGCCACATCGGCTTCCAACAGGGCGATTTTAATTTCCCGCATGGTTTCGTCCACGGCGGTTTCGGTCAAAATCCCGCGGCGTGTCAACTTGTCCAATACCTGTGTCAGGCGTTCTGTCAGCCCTGTAAACATTGCGTTCCTTTCATCATACTTCCAATAGACCAATCGCACCAATGGGCGCACCCGCGCTGATTGATGTATCCCCGTAGAGACTAAAACTCTTAGCCGTATTTGGAATGATAAGGGGGATTATACATGTTTTGAAATCAAATGTCAAGTCTTTTTTCATCGGTACAAAAAAAACGGGCGCAGTTTATACTCCGCCCGGTGCAAGACTTCTCACACATTGATTATTTAGCCTGTCCAGCCGCCTGAGCCGCCGACATCAGTTGGGTCAACACGGTACGCGCCTGGCTTTGCGTTTCCGATACAACGGCCGGCGTTTGTTCGGCCGGTGTCATCATCTTGTTCAGGCAAGCGGTCGCAACTTTCTTGGCCGTTGTCCGCATGGGGGCCGCAAAAGCCGACCCGTCCTGAACCGCCGCCAGGGCTTCACCGGTCAAGCACGCTTTCAAATCTGTATTGTTGTCCGTGGCTTTATCCGCCGCAACATGGCCACAGGCCGTCAAAGCCAACCCGACACTCAAACCTAAAATCCATACTGTTTTATTCATATTTATTCTCCTTTACCGATTGATTGTATCCTGTTTTATGTTTTTTTGCAAGTTTTTTATGCAATCACGCCCCCGCCCAAAACACTGTCGCCCTGATAAAAGACGGCCGATTGTCCCCGCGTCAAAGCCCGTTGCGGCGCCTCAAACACCACACGCACTCCGTCCGCATGCGGATATAGAGTGGCCGGGACTGCTTTTCCGGCCGACCGATATTTAACATCGGCCCGGACGGGTTCGGTTAAAGCGTCCGTCAAGCCACCCCATACCACCTGTCGCACCCGGCATTCTGCTTGAAAGGTTTTATCCGCCGGAGCCACGATAACCCGATTTTGGGCGGCATCAATATCCACAACAAACAAGGGTTCCGGATAAGCAATGCCCAAGCCTTTCCGTTGGCCGATGGTATAATTCCAAAAACCTTGATGCTTTCCTACAACGGTCCCGTCTGTCAACGTAATCATACCCGGCCGCGGTGTTTGCCCCAACAGGTCGGCATAATCCCCGGCATAAAAATCCTGACTGTCTGCTTTATCCGCAACGGCCAAGCCCCGATCGCGGGCCATTTGTCGCACATGTTCTTTTGTCAATTCCCCCAAAGGAAAAAGCGTATGAGCCAGTTGATCCTGCGTCAGGCGATACAGAAAATAGCTTTGATCCTTGTGCGGATCAATTCCTTTTTTCAGGATAAAGCGATTATTTTCCCGGGCAATCCGGGCATAGTGTCCCGTGGCAAAATAGTCAAACGCAATCCCGCGTTCCCGGGCGGTTTCGGCCAACAAGCCGAATTTCATCACCGTATTGCACATCACGCACGGATTAGGGGTTTGTCCGGACAAATACGCTTCCCGAAAGTACTTCAATACCGTGGCTTTATACGGTTCGGATAAATCCAAAATATGCGTTTCAATATCGTTTTCCCGCCCCCAAGCCTGAATATCCCGAATATCCTGCTTTTCAGACGGACCATAGCAGGCATTTCCCGTGATATGTGCCGCGGGAATATCCCGGTTGTAAATAGACATAGACAGGCCGATAACCCGATAACCTTTTTCTTTCAGCAACAAAGCCGACAAGGTGGAATCCACACCGCCCGATAAACCGACTGCTACCGTTGTCATAGCCCTGCCCCCGGATTAAACATCACAAATGTATATAAGGCATACAAGCCCAAAAACACCCCGCCGACCCAACGGGAAAACATCCGCCGGGTAAAGGCTATCCCGATCAAAGCCGCCGTAACCCCCGTCATAATCCAAACGTCCGCGCCCATGTCGGCCGATACGACCACCGGCATAAACAAGGCCGTAGCCCCCAGGATAAACAAGGCATTATAGATATTGCTGCCCACCACATTACCGAAAGCCACATCATTTTGTCGCCGCACCGATGCCATCACGGACGTAATCAATTCCGGCAAGGACGTGCCGACCGCCACAATAGTTAAACCGATGACCCGTTCCGATACACCCCAGGCCCGTGCCAATTCGGTCGCACTATCCACCAAAAACTTGGCCCCTAACAAGGTTAAACCGATACCGACCCCTGTCCGAATCAGTGCCGTCCAAACATTTCCGGTATCGGCCCCCATTTCGGAATCCAGTTCTTTTTCCTGGGCACGCAGGGCTTTTTGATTGCGCCGATCCGACCAATAGGAATATCCCACATAAAAGAGCAACGCTGCCACCAACCCGCCCCCCAAGACCGGACCGATGGTCCCGGCCATCAGGGCAACAATCAAACCCACGGTGGACAAAATTAAAAACACACTGTCCCGCCGGAAGGATTTCAGATCCACCCGCACCGGTGCGATCAGAGCCGACAAACCTAAAACCAACAAAATGTTGGCCGTATTGCTGCCCACCACATTACCGACAGCAATCCCTTGAGCCCCGCGTTTTACAGCCAGCAGGCTGGTAATCAACTCGGGTGTTGAGGTCCCGAATCCCACCAGCGTCAACCCGATCAGCAACGGCGACACACCCAGTTTACGGGCTAACTGCACCGCGCCCCGAACCAAGGTATCCCCGCCGAATATCAAACACCCCAGCCCCAGGACTAATAAAACATAAACCATTCTTTATCTCCTTATGTATAATAACGGGCCTGATTTTACAGCAATTTGTTGTAAAAATCAAGCATGAATTTGTATGACACAAATATGATAATATGATGACACTTATGTGATAATTCTGCAAAGTCGGCGTTATTTTCTTACCTTTCCGCCGGGTTTTTGGTAAAAGCAACCCCGACATTTGAACACGAAAGGAGATTTTTATATGCAGTGTAAAAAATGTGTGGGACGTTTGTCCGTTTTTGTTTTAACCGGTCTGATGTGTGGGGGGACGGCTTTGGCCGCAGGGTATCAGCTCAATGAATACTCGGCCACAGGTATGGGTCGTGCCTTTGCCGGGGCCGCCGTTGTCGGTGATGACTTTTCGGCCATCGGCTATAACCCGGCCGGTATGTTCTTTAATCAGACCAGCGGAGCACAACTGGGGGCTTCTGTCGTATCCCTGCATTCGGACTTCAAGGGCTATACCCATGCCGGTGCCGCTTGGGACCGCGATCACACACGCATTACACGCGTTTTACCGAACGGCTTTGTTCAGTATAAACTAAATGACGCTTTAACCGCCGGGATCGGGGTGTATGTACCGTTCGGCCTGTCCACCGATTACAAAAACGGGTGGTTCGGGGAAGAACACGGTGGATTGTCCCAAATTTCTACTACGAACGTATCGCCCGCAATTTCCTATCGCTTGGCCGACACGGTTGCCATCGGGGCCAGTGTCAATTTTCAAAATGCCGATGCACGTTTAACAGCCACCGGATCCGATGTCAGCGGTGATGATTGGGCCACGGGGTATACTATCGGTATGGCTTACCGGCCGGCCGACAATGTACGGTTAGGATTGTCGTATCGTTCGGCGGTCAAACATCACCTGAAAGGACGCTTAAAAACGGCGGCTTTAGGGAACTTTTATGATATTTCGGCCGAAATTACAACACCTGAAACCATTTGGCTGACCGGGGCCTGGGACGTGAATCAAAAATGGACTCTGTCCGGTACATTCCGGTGGACGCGGTGGAGCCGCTTTGATACTTTAAGTATTTTAAGCCCGAGTTTCTCATCAACACATCCGTTGCACCCGGCGGCCGTTTCCGTCACGGAAGAAAAATGGCGGGATACCCGTTTTTATGCTTTGGGGGCGGATTACAAGTATAATGATCGCTGGACATTCCGCATAGGGACTGCGTATGACAGTACCGTCATTCGCTCACCCGATTATCGTACACCGCGGATTCCCGACGGGCGGCGCGTTTGGTCTGCTTTGGGGGCTTCGTACACCTGGAATAATATTCAAGCCGATGTCGGATATGCCCACATTTTCGTGCACGGAGGAAAGTCTAACGGCACGGATTCCAACCACCCGCGGCCGAATATCAAGTATTCGTCCGATGCCAACATGTTCAGTTTTGTTGTGCAGTACAAATTCTAAGATCAGGCCCCGTCAAAAAAACGGGGCCATTCTTATTTTTTTGTTGCATTCATGAAAAAAATTTGTATAATCAGTCTTATCCATAAACAATATATTATGAAAGGGGAAATGTTATGGTAGAAGTAAAAAATCGTTCAACACCCGTTGTTGAAAAGAAAGAAGCCAAAGAAAACAAATGCTCATGCGGTTGTGATTGCGGTTGCCGTCAACAGGCTATTGATATGTTCGTCAAGTGCGGTACAATGTTGGTTTCGGCCTTGATTATTTCGGCCGCGATTGCCACGGCTCCAAACCGTTGCGATTGCAAAAAAATGATGCCGCAAGACGGTCCGCGGGCCGAACGGCCGATGCGGGGCCCGGCGGTACAGGATTTCCGTCAATTCATTATGGACAACCCCAAGGTTTTAATTGACTCGGTTGACAAGTATTATAAAGCACAAGAAGCCGCGAAACCGGCTACACCCCAAGTGGCTCCGGCCGAATTGGTCCAACAAATCGTGAATGATAAAACCAACTATTCTTTGGGCAACCCCAAGGGTAAGTACGTGATTATTGAATTCTTTGATTATCAATGCGGTTGGTGCAAAAAGACCAATAAAGAAATGGCGGCGGCCGTTGCATCTAAAGAAGGCAAAAACATCCGCTGGATCCCCATTGACACGCCGATTTTCGGTGAAGCCAGCGAAACCATCGCACGTTATGTCTTGGCGGCCGGCGAACAAAAGAAGTATGCCGAAATGCATGACGCGGTCGGGGCTGCTACCGGAAAATTGGACGAAGCCGCTTTGATTGAGTTGGGCAAAAAACTGGGTCTGAATACAGACAAATTAAAGAAAGATGCCAACGGCGAAAAGATTAAAGCCAAATTGGTGGCGAACCGTGAATTCACGAAAACGTTGAATATCAACGGCGTGCCGATGTTGATTGTGGACGGCCGTATCAACGGCGGTGCCTTGATCGGCGACAAGTTGTCCGCAGTGGTAAAAGAATCTCAAAACAAGAAATAAGCCACCGGTTTTTACGAAAGCCCCGACACATTCGGGGCTTTTTTTGTTGTCCGATTTTATTCCTGCCCCTGTTCTAGGTGATCATCATCTGTTTTTTTGACCGTCTCTGTTGTGTCATCGTCCGTTCCTGTTCTTTATCATTTTCGGCTTCAACACCGACACACATTATTTTTTGCTATCTTGGAACCCCGTTTGTGAGTATTGTTATCTTCGGTTCGCGTCCCACACACTTACTTTCCCCTGTCATTTTCGGACGCTATTTTTCTTTCGTCATCTTCGGGCTTGACCCGGAGATCCAGGGAAAGAGAAGTCTTCTTTCTTTTCACTGTGTTTCACGGGTACACGTCCGCATGTACAGAGTCCCCGTCAAAACATTGTGTTCCATCACACACCGGGTAATGGTCAGGCTCTTATCGGGATTGACATGTACGTCCGAAACAACCGGCACCTGCGAACACGCCCCCAGGGACAAGGCAACACCCCATACGATTAAAATCCGTTTCATCATTCACCTTCCGAAAAGCCTTGATGAGAGGCGGCTGGAAGTTAGTAACTATTTTAGGAATAGTGCGATATATTCGGCCAAAAAGCATTATTCTATCGCCTTCCAGCCAAAGCCGGACAGGCAATTTTGCCTTATTTTCCTAAAAGGGTTACTACACCCCGGGGCAGGAATCACCTGCCTTATTTTTACTTTATCCGATTTTCAGAGAAATGTCAAAGGGAAAGTGAATAAACGACAGATGTCATCTTCGGGCTTGCCCCGGAGATCCAGGGGAACGTAAGGACTTCATTTGTCCTGGATTATGCGCTACGCTTACCCGCTCACTGCGTTCGGGGCCGCCTGTCGGCGTTGCCTTCGGCCCCCATTTTCATGGGAATGACAAAAGAGAAAAACCGGTATTGGACAAGGTCATAGAAAAAACCGTGAATGACAGAATACTCCTTATTTTCAACACCATCGCCCATACTACAAAGGGGCCCCAACCGGAGCCCCTTTGCACTTGAACATACCAGGATATTATTTCCGAACACAATACCCATCTTTCATTGTACGATTAGGGCACTTCGCACATTCAGACTCATCGGCCCAAAGCCCAAAGTTATAACTACAAGCATAACAACCACCATTCCTGATTTTAAGTTCTCCATCGGAACATATAGGTGTACACATTTCGTTATATATCTCACGATTGGAGCACTTCGCACATTCTGTCGCGTCTGCATTGAACCCTTGGTTCACACTACAATGATAACAAGTACCATTGGTACTCATGAAACGATTGGAGCATTTCGCACATTCTGCCGCAGTAGCCTCACCCGCAGCGACATCACTACAATCATAACAAGAATCATTAAGACCTGTAAATTGTTCATCAGTACATATAGGTAAACACTTCCCGTCTTTCATTTTACGATTAGGACACTTCGCACATTCAGAAGAATCAGCCCTTACTCCCGAGCTATAACTACAATCACGACAATAATAATCACCGTCTCTAAATTGTTCAGCAGTACATATAACCACACACTTCCCGTCTTTCATTTCACGATTGGGACATTTCGCACATTCAGAAGAATCAGCGGCGACAGCTGTGGCATAACTACATAAATAACAATCATTACTGCCAACCATAAAACGATTGGAACATTTGGAACATTCTTCCGCTGATGCCCAAATGCGTACAGGTGAACACGACACACATATACCGTTACTATTCTTCATCGGCTTGTCCCCCGGGCAATCGTTGTCGCAGGTTACATTGGGCACACAGATCCCGTTTTCAGCATGCTGACAGTAACCGCAGGTCGGGGTATTCCCGCCCTCACCCGCGGCCGGCGCAAAGGTGAACACAATGGTATTGCCGTCTTCGGCACAGGTATAATCCGCTTTCACTCCGTTCTCCCACACCTTGGTGGCCCCCAAAGTTATTGTACGCGCCATCTGCACCCCGTTATTCAAAACGTGATTGCAAACGGGCCGAGTAATATCCGATACCGTCAAGGTAAATCCGGGATCCGCCGCAGCCAACGCCACCGGAAAATCACCGATTTTATTGGCAAACTCCGCGTCCAGTGTCGTGGCCGATACGCCCGTCCCCAACAACGTGTACGTTGACAAAGCAACCGCCCGTTTATTCACTCCGTCTATAATATCATTGGCTTTCAACCGATTCATGGCGTATGTATAGCCCGCTATACCACCGATGGATAAAATCCCCATGATGGCCAAGACCCCCAGCATTTCCACCATACTGCGGCCGGATTCATTGTTTCTCATTTTGCTTTCCCTTTCTTGATTGAGTTTTCTCTTTGGCTCGGAGTGTATCATAAGATATGTTTTTTTGCAACCCTATACCATACAAAAGATGTCATGATTTGAACGGGTTTTCAAAAAGATACTGTTTTGTCAACCATAACCGCGGGGAAACGGTCGGACGTTTACAAATCCGTTTTCAATTTTTCGCCACCCAAGATGTGGGCATGCAAATGGGGGACTTCCTGTCCTGAATCGCGACCGGTATTAAAAATGATTCTATACCCCGTTTCCGTCAAGCACAACAGGTCCGCCACTTTCAAAATCGCGCGCGAGAATCCGGCAATTTCATCATCGGTAGAATGACTGACAAAATCATTATAATCCGTGAACATACCTTTGGAAATCACCAAAGCATGTACTTTGGCTTTCGGAGCAATATCATAAAACGATAACGCATAGTCATCTTCATAGATTTTATTGCACGGAATCTCGCCCCGCAAAATTTTAGCAAACACGTTATTCGCATTATATTCCATTTTTTTCTCCATAAAAGGGTTGCTCTTTTTGATTTCTTTTGCTAGAATAACAATAATTTTAGAATACTGCAATGAAAAAGTGAGAAAATGAAAAAATTTTTTTGGGGATTGGCTGGATTATTATGGTTGAGTGCAGGGACGGCTCGGGCCGACTTGTATGATGTCCAAAGTATCCCGGTTTTTGCCGAATTAGATGACGCTTTGTCGGCCCGAACGGCGGCGATTGCCAACGGTCAAACCGATGCATTTTGGGCCTTGATGAAAAAGATGGTCTCGGCCGAAGATTTGGGACGGGTTCCCATGCCGGGGGATAACTTGAACGATTGGGTTCAAAATGTATCTCTGTCCGGTGAAAAGGCATCAGCCACCCGCTATGAGGCCGTTTTGAACGTCCGTTTCAAACCCCAAGCCATTCGGGATATGTTGACGCAAAATCAGATTCCGTTTTTAACCCAAGCCATGCCGACCACTGTTGTAATCCCGGTATTAAATCGGGATTCGGCGACACATCTTTTAGACGATGAAAATCCCGTTTATACCTTTTTCAAGAACCAAGCACCCGGCGATTCATTTTGGGATATTCGGGTTCCGACAGGGGATTTGGAAGATATTGCTCTAACCCAAGCCTTACTGACGGATTCCGATGGAAACCCGGCGAAGGCTTTGGCCCGGAAATACGATGCGGACGAAGTCATGTTGCTGACGGTGTCGGTACGGGGGCCCTATATCAATGTCACGGCGCGTCCGATGACCGATCGGGCAACCGGGATAGACAACGGGCGGGAAGAAACCGCTTTCGGCCTGACATGGCCGACGGGAAATATCACCACCGCCATGCCCGGGATTTGGCAACGGATTGTACAAGAGCAGGAAAATACATGGCGAACATTAAAAACCGAAGATTTAAGTGTCCCCCGCGTTTTTTGGGTCAGCGTGCCGATACCTGATTTACGCACCTGGAGAGATTGGGAAAAACGTCTGGCAGGGGCAACTTATCTGGCAGGCTTTGACGTGCGGGGTTTCCGTCCCGGCGAAGTGCTGATCACCCTGAAATACAAGGGCGACTATATACGCCTGAACGCCCTGCTCAACCGACAAGGTTTAGATTTACAAGCCAAAGGGACCGGCGGTTTATGGACCCTATCCCCTCTGCCTCAACAAGGAGACGAACAATGAAAGCACACCTGACAAAAACAAATCTGGTCCTAGGGGCCGGTTTATTGATTTTAATTGCCTTTATCGGGGCCGTTCATGCGATTTTACTCCCTTTTGTCTTGGCCTTTGTGTTGGCCTATATTCTGCACCCGGCCGGGGAACTGATGGAACGTCATCATGTCGGGCGCGGAGTCGCGGCCGGTCTTTTAACCGTGGGATTTTGCCTGTTTGTGTTGGCGGTTTTTTTAATTATCGTACCGATTTTACAAGCGCAAGTCATTGACTTTATGCGCCACATTCCGCAATTTTCGGAATCGGTCTGGCATTGGGTCAAGCGTATGATGGCTTATACAAAAGAAAACATAACACCGGCTCAATGGGCGGAATTATCCGATGGAGTCAGCGGATCTGTGATGAGTGTTCTGACCGCTTTGGGGGCCAGTTTAAGTCGTATGTTATCCAGCGGTGTGGCTGTGTTTAATCTGCTGGCTTTAATCGTGATCACACCGGTTGTCTTGTTTTATGTCCTACGGGATTGGAAGGAGATCAAAATGGCCGTCAATAACTTAATCCCCCCACGTCAAGCCGAACGGGCGCAATCCGTGTTAGGGGAAATCAATCAAACATTATCCGGTTTTATTCGCGGACAGGCTTTGGTTTGCTTGTTATTAGGCTTGTTTTACGGAATCGGTCTTTCTCTGGTCGGCCTGGATTTCGGTATTTTGGTCGGCTTGTTGGCGGGATTATTGTCATTCGTACCGTATTTCGGTTTTGGAACCGGCTTGGTTCTGAGTCTGTTTTTGGCTTTGATGCAAGGATTTACCTGGGGACAATGGGGTGGCTTGGCTACGGTCTTTATTTTGGGACAGATTTTGGAGGGATATATTCTGACCCCGCGCCTGGTGGGTCAGCGGGTCGGTCTGCACCCGGTTTGGGTGATTTTTGCGTTGTTGGCCGGCGGGGCTTTGGCGGGCTTTATCGGGATTTTGGTGGCGGTACCGGTGGCGGCCGTGATCGGTGTGTTGGTTCGGCGCTCGGTTCGGTGGTATCGTCAAACAAACTTGTTCACGGACAAAGGAAAATCCGGTTCATGAAGACCTTTATCCAACTTCCCCTGGGGCTATCCTATCGCAAAGCATTCGGCCGTTCTAACTTCATTGTGGCCCCCTGCAATCGCGAAGCCGTTTCATGGATAGACAAGTGGCCCGCCTGGCCTTTTCCGGCCGTTTTAATTTATGGGGCTCCGGGTTCGGGGAAGACGCATTTGGCAAGCATTTTTTCAGACTACCGAATAGATGCCGCCCAACTCAAGAATGATTTTGAACCGTTTTTTCAAAAAAAGATTGTAATAGAAAATCTCAACCGCCTGAATAATGAAGAAGCCTTATTCCACCTGTTCAATTTTGTGCGGGATTCGGGGGGCGGTTTACTGATGACGGCGGAAAAGATACCGACCTTTCATCTGCCCGATCTGCAATCGCGCATGATGGCGGTACCCAAAGCGGCGATCGGCTTGCCCGATGAAGACTTTATTTTAAGTGTTTTCAAACAAGCCTGGGATGATCGGCATATTGTGGTGGATCCGGCCGTATTGACCTATGCGGTACGCCACATGGATCGAACGTTCAAAACCATTCAAGACGTGGTGCAAACGGCGGATGAATTGTCTTTGGCAACGGGGCGCAAAATCACCATTCCGGTCATTAAAGAAACCTTAGAACGAATCAAGGAGGCCTAAATGCGTAAACGAATACAAGCGATTGTGAAAACCGGGATTTGGTTGGGGGTATTTCTTTTTTTAATCACGGCCGGATTGGGATACCGTTCGGGCGATGCTTCGTGGAATACCGCGGGTTCAACGGTTCAAAATCCCATGGGTGCTTTCGGGGCCGCCGTGGCCGATCTGCTCTGGCAAAATCTGGGGATTATGACAATCCTGCTTTGGGCTTTTTGCCTGGGGGGGATTTTCACGGTTTGGCGGGACAAACGCCTTCCGCTTCGGGGGGGTGTCTTGATATTCACTTTGATCTTCGGGTGTTGGTTGGCGGCCGGACCACACCCCGAAACGGTCCCTTATTTACAGGCCGGTACGTCCGGAATGCGGGCAGATACCCGCTATCTCATCGGCGGTCCCGGCGGATTTATCGGCTTTTACCTGGGGCAATGGGGGGGCATAACCAACGGATGGTTGCGGGCCTTGGCGTGGCTGATTTGGTGGATCGGGGCCGTATATATCATGGCTTTACCGATACAGGCCGCACGAACACGGATTCCCTGGACCAAGATTCTGCCGTTTTTGAAACGCCTGATTCCGGTTTTCAAACGGGCGGAACGGGCCGTAAAACCTTTAACAAAAATCAAGATTAAAAAAGAAAAAAAGAAAGTTTCTCCCCCTGCGGCTAAACCGGTACCCATTCCCGAACAACTTACCAATCGGTATCAGTTGCCAACTTCGGCCTTGTTAGATCCGGCCAAAACAACCGGCAACACCATCACGCGGGATACGATTACGCACTTATCGCGGGCGTTGGAAACGGTCCTGGGACAGTTTAAAATCAGCGGCCACATCGTGGGGGCCAAGCCCGGACCGGTGGTGACGCTGTATGAATTTGAGCCGGCCGTTGGTGTTAAAACATCGCGCGTTACGGCTTTAACCAGTGAAATTGCCCGTGAAATGCGGGCCGTCGCGGTGCGTATTGCCCAAGTACCCGGCTCTAACGTTATCGGTATTGAAATGCCTAATCCCAAGCGTGATATGGTATATGTTCGCGAATTGATTGAATCCCCCAAGTTCAAAGCAAATACCGGTGCTTTACCGCTGATTTTAGGCAAAGACATAGGGGGTGAGCCCACCTATGCCGACTTGGCCAAAATGCCCCACTTGTTGGTGGCGGGGACGACAGGATCGGGAAAATCCGTGGCGATTAATACAATGATTCTCTCCTTATTGTATCGCTTTACGCCGGCGGAATGCCGCTTGATTTTAGTGGATCCGAAAATGGTGGAATTGTCGGTTTATAACAACATTCCCCACCTGTTGACCCCCGTGGTGACAGAAGCCCCCAAAGCCGTTGTCGCCCTGAAATGGGCGGTGCGGGAAATGGAAGATCGGTATCGTGCCATGAGTCAGTTGGGTGTCCGCAACATTGAGGGCTATAACCAAAAACTCTTACAAGCGGCCCGGACGGGACAAATCCTTTCACGCCGGGTACAAACCGGCTTTGATCCCACCACCGGGAAGCCGATTATAGAAGAACAACCCTTTGACCTGACACCCATTCCGTACATCGTGATGATTGTGGATGAAATGTCGGACCTGATGGGTCAATGTCGCAAAGAAGTGGAAGGACCGATTTTACGCCTGGCCCAAATGGCACGGGCCGTCGGTATTCACTTGATTTTGGCCACGCAGCGTCCCAGCGTAGATGTCATTACCGGCTTGATTAAAGCCAACTTCCCCACCCGTATCTCGTTTCAGGTTACCAACAAAACGGACAGTCATACCATTTTGGACGAACAAGGGGCCGAGTTGCTGTTGGGGCGGGGGGATATGCTGTATCGGCCGGCCGGGCAACGCCCGACACGCTTGCACGGGCCGTTTGTCAGTGATGCGGAAATTGAAAAAGTCGTTTCCTTTTGGCGCAACCAAGGAGAGCCCGATTATGTGGCGGCCGTCATGACCGATCCGGACGGTGCCGGGTCCGGGGCCGGTTCGGGCGGTATCCCCGGGACTTTGGACGAAGGGGGCGATTTATACGACAAAGCGGTGGCAATTGTCTTGCGCGACAAGAAAGTATCCACCAGTTATATCCAACGGCAACTGCGGATCGGCTATAACCGCGCGGCGGATTTGATTGATCGCATGGAAAGTGAAGGTGTGATTTCCAAACCGAACATTGCCGGCAAGCGGGAAATTTTGGTCCCGACAGATAACGCATAAAGGGGAAGAATATGAGGAAATTTTTAAGTTTATTTATCCTATTGGGGTGGACCGCTTCGGCCGGAGCCGTTTTGGCCCCCGATGTGGACACGGCGGAAAATCGGCAGATTTTAACCCGGGTGGAACAGGCCTATAATAAAATTCGGACCTTGCGTGCCCGATTTGCGCAGTTTAATTCCAAGGTGAAGGACGACCTGCAAACCGGCACACTGTACCTATCGCGACCGGGCCGCTTGCGTTTGGTCTATGAAAAAGGATCGCCTTTGGAGTTTTATGCGGTAAACGGATACTTGATTTACCATGATAAAGAATCCAAAGAAGTCAGTTATTTTGAACTCAATCAAACACCGGTGGAGTTGATTTTGAAAGATCAACTGCACTTTGACGATCCCGGCTTTGTGGTATCCGATGTGCAAGACGTTCTGGACGAATACTATGTTACTGCGTACAAAAAAGATGCTAAAGAATTGGGCAGTCTCACCTTGGTTATTGATAAAGACACCTGGCAATTAAAACAATGGGATGTTTTGGATATGCAGGGTGTCAAGTCAACCGTTTCTTTGTACGATACACACATCAATGCCCCCGTTGACAAATCCGTTTTTATGTTCCATAATCCCTATCAAAAGGAGAAATAATATGAAACACATCATCTTATGCTTATGTTTATTGGCCTGGGCGACCGCCGGCGAAGCGGCCCCTAACCGGAACAAGCGCAGCGGACAGGCGGAAACAGGGCCGTGTCAATACACATTCATGCAAAACGTTATTCGGGATGCCCAAGATCATCGTCAAGTTTTCACTTTGATCGGGCAAGGCATGCAAATGGAAGACAAGACCATCACATGCGGCGGTAATTTGTTGCAGTTGGCCATTCGGCGGGGTAATCCTAATATCGTCAATGCTATTGTCGCCCAAGACAAAGAACGAATCAAAGAAGAGGTATCAACCAACGGGTTTAACATCACCGATGCGCCCGAGACGATTCCGGTGGTTTTGTTTGCGGCCTATTACGCCCCCAATGAAGCCGTCTTCAAAGTTTTTATGGATAACGGAGCCGATATCACCGTATCGGATTCGGCCGGGCATAATATCTTTTGGTACATGAATCAAAATCCGGTTTTACGCAAAACACACTTGGCCGAAACCGTCGCCCGTGAGTTCCAGAAAACATTAGTCCGGCGGTCCCAAAAATCCCCGGAATCTGAAACGGATATTCCCCTTAATCAGGACACGTTGAGCCTGCCGCCAGACGATATCCCGCCGGCGATGTAATCAGGACACCATCGGCCGCGTCCCCCAGTTTTTGACGCAACGCATACACATGACTTTCCACCGTGTGTGTTTCCGTATCTGCCCGATAATTCCACACGACTTGCAACAACGTTTCTTTACTGACCGTCTCGGGAAAGGCCGTAGCCAGGCACGCCAACAAATCATTTTCTTTTTCGGTCAAGCCGATAACGGTACCGGTGGCTTTCAAAGTCAGCGTCCGTTGTCCTTGCCGAAACAAGCACGCTTCATTTTCAAACGTAATCCGATCATCCGGTTCGGGGCATAAAACCGCCACTTGTCGGATCAATCGGGCCGGAGAGACCGGAATCGGCAACACCGCGGCAGCCCCGGGGAAAGCACACCCCAACGCCACCACCGGCACCGTTATATTCGGCAAAGGTTGGGGCAACGGTTCTGCCGCTACCACCACATCATAAACATCGCCGTCTTGAAACGCCCGGGCTTCCCGATCGGATAAAAGATCTTCCAATGCCGCCCGGCATACATTATTTTGTGTCAGAATTCCAATCATCTGTTGCCTTTTTCAAAAAGTTGTTTTACAATAGAGTCCGTAATTCAAGTAAAGGACACCCGATATGTTGGTATTATACCGCACTTTCATTTTTTTAGCAACGCCTTTTATTCGGATTTTATTATGGGTCCGAAGACGCAAAGGCAAAGAAGATGCCGTTCGCTATCCTGAACGCTTGGGGTATCACCTGCCCCGGCGACCGGCGGGCCGTTTGATTTGGATGCATGGGGCCAGTGTGGGCGAATGCCTGTCCATGCAACCTTTGATTCACCGCCTTTTGGACAAGAATCCCGACTTGCACATTCTGATCACATCGGGAACGGTTACATCGGCAAACCTGATGCAGAAACGATTACCAGACCGGGCTTTTCACGCTTACATTCCCGTAGATTTGACCGGGGCCGTCCGGCGGTTTATTCATCACTTTCACCCCGATGCCGTGTTGTGGTTTGAATCCGAATTTTGGCCAAACCTGCTGACCGAAATCAATCGGGCCAAAATTCCGCTGGTTCTGTTGAATGGTCGTATTTCCGATCGATCTTTTGCGCGGTGGCAACGCCTGCCTTGGGTGATCCACCCGATGATGCGCTTGTTTACATTTGTGTTTGGACAAACACCGGAAGATGCTCGGCGATTGAAGATTCTGGGGGCTACGGATACGGTCTGTGTCGGCAACCTGAAAAGCGCAGCTCCACCGGCACCGTTTGATGAACAGGAATTAGAACGCCTGCTACGGGCCATCGGGAAGCGTCCGTGTTGGGTCGGGGGCAGTACACACCCCAATGAAGAAGAACAAATGGCCCGCATTCACACCTGCTTGCTGAACGACTTTCCGAATTTATTGACGATATCGGCACCGCGACACCCCGAACGGCGGGATGAAATTAAACAGACGTTTGAACGGGCCGGATTGACCGTTTCGGTTCGGTCGCGCGGGGAACCGCTCACCGATGAGACTCAGGTATACCTGGCCGATACTTTGGGGGAAATGGGCTTGATTTACCGCCTGGCTCCGATTGTATTCGTAGGCGGATCTTTGGTCCCGTTCGGCGGGCAAAATATGCTGGAGCCCATGCGCCTGGGCCGTGCCGTCTTTATCGGTCCGCACGCTTTTAATTTTCGGGACATTGTCCGCAATGCCAAAGCCGATAGTGCTCTGGTGGAAGTTCCTGATGAAACAATTCTGGCGGACGGGATACGCAACTTGTTGACACATCCCGAACGAGGCGTGATTTTAGGGGCCCGTGCGGAAAAGTTCGCTTGCGCCGAAATGGCGGTATTGGATCGTGTCTGTAATGTCTTAAATGAAAGAGGTCTGATATGAAAGCACCTGCATTTTGGTATCGGCCGCATTCGGTGTTAGAACGCCTACTGTCCCCGCTGGGGCGTGTATACGGCTGGACCGTTGCCCGCCGTTTCAAACACGCCCGTCCGTATCAGGCGGATATTCCCGTGATTTGTGTCGGCAACTTGTCGGTCGGGGGAACAGGTAAAACCCCGGTGTGTTTAGCTCTGGGGGCTCTGTTGCAGGCCAAAGGCATTCCGTTTTTCTTTTTGAATCACGGATACAAAGCGCGCCTGAAAGGGGTGATTGCCGATCCGTGGCACATGACACCGTTAGAGACCGGTGATGAAGCCTTATTGCTGGCCGAAGCGGCCCCTACCGTTGTAGATAATCACCGGGCGCGGGGGGCGCAAATTGCGAAACGTCAAGGGGCCAAAGCCGTTATTATGGATGACGGGTTTCAGGATCCGGGATTGATTAAAACCCTTTCTTTTGTGGTGATAGACGGCCCACGCGGGTTTGGGAACGGGTCTATGATACCGGCCGGCCCGTTGCGGGAACCGGTGGCCAAGGGCTTGGCGCGGGCCGATGCCGTTATTATTGCCGGTCCCGATCAAACCGGTGCAGCCGATACCGTCAAACATTTTTTCCCCGACATGCCGATTTTCAATGGGTCTTTTCAGCCTGAACCGGCGGATTTAGAAGCCTTGGCAGGCCATCGGATCAGTGCCTTTGCCGGTATCGGCCAACCGGAAAAGTTTTTTCGTATGCTATCCGAACACGGCCTGAACCTTGGCAAACAAACGGCTTATCCCGATCATTATTTCTATACACGCTTTGATATAGAGCAATTGATTTCGGAATCGGCCGGCATGAAGTTGGCCACAACTACAAAAGACTTTGTTAAAATCCCGCGGGATTTACGCGACCGCATCACCGTTGTCCGCGGCCATTTTGTCTTTGATGATTCCGATGCTGTCAACCGCTTGCTGACGGGGATATTTACCGCATGAGTACACATTCTTTTATTCGGCAAGCCCATCGCACCCCCGTACAACGTTTCTTAACAGACCCGGCCGTTGCAGTGGTGGCGGTCCTGTTTTGGGGCATATTCAAGATTCTTCCCCCGCATCTGGCCTCAAACATGGGGGGAATATTGGGGGGCATGGTCGGACACTTGATGCGCCGGCGCAACCATATCGGGTTGGTGAATCTGGGGATTGCTTTTCCGGATAAATCACCCGCCGAACGACAAAAGATCCTGACGTCCATGTGGCACCATTGGGGTCGCTTTTATGCCGAGATGCCACATGCTCATCGTTTATTTGAACACGCCCGTATTGTCGGATTGGAACACTTGCGTCAAGCGGTGGCCGCCGGAACCGGCGGTTTAGTTTGCTCGGCCCATTTAGGCAATTGGGAGCTGGCGGTTTCCCAACCGTTATTTGACGATTTCTACCTGAACCCTGTTTATCGGCCGGCCAACAATCCGTGGTTAGACAAATTGATGTTTCAACGGCGCACGGGTATTTTAATTCCCAAAGGTGAAACCGGCGCGCGACAAATTTTGAACATTTTGCGAGCACACGGTTTTGTGGTCATGCTGTGCGATCAAAAATTACGAGAAGGAATCCCTGTGCCGTTTTTCGGTAAAGAGGCCATGACTCCGCCGGCGATTGCCGTCTTGGCCTTGAAATTTCGGGTACCTTTATTTATGGCACGGGTCATTCGTCAACCCGATACGTCTTTCGTGATAGAAGTGTCGCCGCCTTTGCCCGTACCCCCGAACAACACACCGGAAACCGTGGCCGAGGTCATGCGAACCATCAATGCACGTTATGAATCCTGGATTCGTGAAAATCCGGAACAATGGTTATGGATACACCGCCGGTTTGATAAATCGGAATATACTTAAACGGCCACAGCCCCGAACCGGCGGGAACGGCGGCGATAAGCTTCAATCGCGTCATCCAAATCGTGTTCGTTAAAGTCGGGCCAATAGATCGGTGTAAAATACAATTCCGCATACGCACATTCCCACAACAGAAAATTGCTGATTCTCTGTTCTCCGCTGGTCCGAATAATCAAGTCCGGATAAGGCGTATCATGGGTAGACAAAGCGGCGCGCACTTTATTTTCATCAATACCGGAAATCAAGTATTTCCGATCCAAAATATCGCTGGCGATTTTTTTCATGGCAAAGATTAAATCATCACGACCGCCGTAATTCAGGGCCAAGATGACCCGAAAATCCGAAAAAGATGCCGTTTCGCGTTCAATTTCGTTCATACGATGAACCATATCGGCCGGGAAGCGTTCCCGATCACCGATAAACGACACACGCACCCGTTGTTTTTGCAATTCACGCACATCTTCATTCATGTATTGACGGAACAGGTCAATCAATGTATCCACTTCCGCCTTGGGACGCTTCCAATTTTCGGTGGAAAATGCATACAAAGTTACCACTTTAATGCCCCGTTTTTTGGCATGTTCAATCACCAAGCGGGCCGTTTCGGCCCCTTTTTTATGCCCGGCCGCACGGGGCAGTTTTTGTTCACTGGCCCACCGACCGTTCCCATCCATAATAAAGCCGATATGGATCGGTAAAGTCTCATCTTGTTCTGTCATTTTATACCTGTTTGATTTCGGCTTCCTTGGCCTTAAACATTTCGTCCAAAGTGGCCACGGTCCGATCTGTCATTTCCTGAATTTCCGTTTCAAACCGCTTTTGATCATCTTCGGAAATTGTGTTATCTTGTTTCATCTTTTTAACGGCATCCAACGCTTCCCGCCGCACATTACGGGCGGATACGCGGGCTGTTTCGGTATATTTACCTGCAATTTTGACCAATTCAATCCGGCGTTCTTCCGACAAAGGCGGAATAGGTACACGAATCACTTGGCCGTCATTCATGGGGTTCAGTCCCAACCCCGAATCCCGAATCGCCTTTTCCACCGCTTTCATCAGATTACGATCCCACACCTGAACAGACAACATCCGCGCTTCGGGTACAGACGCGTTGCCAACCTGATTCAACGGCACGGTTGCCCCATAGGCTTCCACCATAACACCGTCCAACAACGCCGTTGTCGCCCGACCGGTACGCAATCCCGCAAAGTCTCTTTTCAAGGCTTCTTCTGTTTTGGTTAAATGAGCCTGCATATTTGTTTTGACCTGAGCATAATCCATTTTGTCATTCCTTTCTTGATGGCCCGTATTGTACACAAAATTACAGAAAAAAGCAACAAAAAAACATCATTCCAGACATTTTCCGGAAAAATCAACGTATTGAGATAGGCCAGACTCATCAAAAAACACAACGGTTGAGCACTCTCCGGACCGCCACCCCCACATCTGATACGGGGCTTCGGTACGCACCACCGTGGGTTCCCCCATTATTTTACGGACAGCCGCCCGATCTCGGGATATCAATTTATCCGCTATCGGTGGTTTTACGGCACACCCGGCCAAGAATAAAAATCCCAATATCCCGACTTTATACATGCGGGATATTGTAAAACTTTTTTTTCCAAAAATCAAGGAAAATCCGGTCGGGGCCACACACGGGGACGGTGTCCTTGCATATACACGGCCCGCGTGCCAAAAGCGGTCAGAGAAACAGCCTTCGGCTCATGCGCCGTTGATCCGGGAATCACACATACATCGGCCCGATAACATGAATCACGCGTAAAGGCAACCCGCCGACCCCGTACCCGAATCATATCGGGTAAATGCTTGCCACGCGGTCGGGGCAAAGAATCGGGATTATCCCCGTCATGCAGATACCATTGGCGCGCCGTATAAACAGACGGTCCACGGATCAACAAGTGCAGATGACCGTCCTCACCCCGCACAGCAACGGTTTGACCGTAATCACCGATCAGCACATCGGGGCGTGGAGTCAACAAGGCTATCGTCAAACCGCATATCATCAACATCAGGCCCGCCCACCGCAGGTATGTCCGCATCAGGCATAAAACCATCACACCGCCACTCATCAAAACAACAGCAGTCGGCGTATAAGTCGGCAGCGTGATCAGGGCATGGGGCCATGAATCTATCTTTTCACAAACGGCGATCACATATTCCAGGCCGGTTCCGGCCGCCCGCACGGCCCAAGCATCCCACCCGAACGGCATCAAAATCAGGCCGATAAATAATAACGGCATAATCCAAAAGGATAAGACGGTACCGGTCAGGAAATTGCCGATAAAACTGAAAACCGGATACTGATTAAAATGATAGATAACCAACGGTGCCGTTGCCAATGTAATCAAGATATCCGATATCAATAATCCCCCGATAAACCCCGTGATACGCCCCAACAAGCCGATCGGGCGATTGGGAAAAATCAACCGGCGCAACATCGGGTACAAGGTTACCAAAACCAACACCGCCATAAACGACAGTTGAAAGCCGATCTCCAAAATCAAGCTTGGGTCTAGCATCAACAAAGCAAACGCCGCAATCGTCAACGAACGGCAAGAAAGGGCATTGCGATTAAACAACAATCCGATCAGCACCACGGCAACCATGATCCACGATCGCAAGGCCGGCACCTGCATACCGGAAATCAGAATATATCCCGTAGCCGCTGTCAAAGCCGCCACAACGGCCGCTTTCTTGCCCGAAAACCGTTCAGACAACGCCGGTACCAAAGCCCATAATGTCCGCACGACCATGCAAACAAATAAAATCAACAAGCTGAGATGAAAGCCGGAAACAGATAAGACGTGAATAATACCGGCACTGCGGAAAATCTGATACAAATGCGGGCTGACACCGCTTTGATCACCGATCGTCAAGGGTATCGCAACCCGGGCCACTTCATCCGGCAAAAGGGTTGTCAAACGCTGACCGATAAACTGACGCAGTGTTTCAATACCCGCAACCGGCCCCGGCACAGCCGGTATCACATCCGATATCTGATTACTCTGTCCGACCGCACCGATGCGTTGTAAAGCCAACCGCCGCGTTTCATCATAGGCTCCGGGATAGATCGGTTTCATGGGCGGACGCAAAAAGGCCGTCAATCGTACCCGATCCCCGACCGATACCGTCAAGGCCGCACGGGGCAGTTTCAAACGCACACGGTCAAGCGTATGTAAAGTCGGCTGATTACGGATCCGTACCTCGTCCAGAACAATTCTTTGGAAATCCGGGTTCAAAGATGCCTGTCGTACACGTCCGGTCAACACCACATGCGAGGCCGGCCGTTCCAATCGGGGGCCGGTATCTTGAACAACCGCACGGGTCAAACCCAACCCCAAGCCCAAGCACAACAAAAGACCGCCCGTCATTTTACCGATGGGGTTCAAACGGGTTGCTATCGCCCCCAAGATTCCCAAACCGCCAATCAAACCGATGACACTCGGCGAGACGGGCCCCGGACCGAACGTCCACAAAATACCGCCTAAAAAGGCCATCAGGTAAAAAGCAGTCGGGTGTTGCATTTCCGTAATAACGCAGGTTTTCAAGGAATACAACAGGCGCATCATCAAACGTTATAAGGCCAGATCCGGCGGTAAGTCCGTTTGGATTTTATCGGCGACTTTGGTAATCATTGCGTTCAGCATTTTGGCCCAAGCGGTTTCTTTATCCACCAACGAACTGCGTTTAGGCAAGGCTTGTTTCTCCCAACCAGTAATGGTTTGCGTTTCCAACGGCCGGCCTGCACGGGTATAAGACACCTGTACCCGATACCGCAACATGTACTCCATATTATTTTGCACATACCATTCGGGGGACGGTAAATAGGTTTGAATCAGGGACGCTTCTTCCACCACGATTTCCATGCCGTTCCGTGATGTCGGAGCCGCGGCCGTAAACCGATGTTGTAATGCCCGTTTCAACGCATAGGACGGTACCACCGGAATACGGGTTTCAATATGAGGCAATTCCGTAAACCGTTCTGTTTTATC
The DNA here is from genome assembly GCA_934202735.1 of uncultured Alphaproteobacteria bacterium. Lineage (GTDB taxonomy): Bacteria > Pseudomonadota > Alphaproteobacteria > CAAHEQ01 > UBA3637 > CALXZG01. The sequence goes on from CAKPYH010000006.1 coordinate 40,319, forward strand.
CATAATTTGAACCGACGCAACCGCCACCGAAACAGGGTCTTGATTTTGAAAATCCTGAATCGTGAACAACGGCACATCGGGTGTCCGACACCCCGCCAGGCCAAGTATAGCCGTCCATACAAAAATCTTACGCCACATAATTTAATAACTCCTGCGCCAACCGCCGATTTTCTGCCTTGAACCGCGACAAAGTCAACAATGCCCGCACCTGAGCCGTTTGATATAACGGCAACGTCCCGGTATCCAACAATAAATCGTCCGGCCGTTTTAAGAACATCCTGACGGTAAAGCCCGAATCCGGATCTTGAGTATCCAAAAATTGATTGATTCCATCGGTATACACCCACTCGGCCATCGGCAAATTATCCGGCAATTTTCCGGTCCGTTCATAGGTATCTACCTGCCCCATAATAAAATCCAAAGTTTGCCGCGGAATCACAATCGGAGAAAAACCGCCGACATGATTATAGGCAACTTTCGGTTTTTCAATCAACCGATTTTTGTAAATAATGGCATTGTTGCTGACATCTTCCTTTTCCACTCCTGTCAACAACACCTGGCGCGGATCTTCCAAAAAGGCCCGTATCAATCGTTGAAAATGCGTATTTTGCGGATCATGCGATAAAATAACATCGTCCGGAAAAACCAACATCGCATGCCGGTGTGGAGACAACCGGTGGGCCAAGCCCAATACATGCGCCGTTCCAACAGGTTTATCCTGCACGACATATTTCAAATCCGTATCCGGCGGCAAGAAAGTTGCCTCCAACGCATCGGCTATTTCCGGACGCCCTTTTTGGCGTAATTTTTCAACCATATCCGGATCGGGGGCCAAGGCTTCCCGAAAACGTTCCACCACATCTGAACCGGAGCACACAATCGTTATATGCCGACCGCCGGCATGCACAATATCCGCCAAAATCCGGTCAATCAACCGCCCGTCCCCGAAAGGCATAAAAGATTTATGCGGTAATCCCTTTGAATGGGGATAATTACGGGTGCTTTTACCCCCGCACGGAACAATAAATTCAATATCATCAACGGTTGTCATAATTTTCTCCTATCACAATAAAACTGTATTGACGGCCGGGATTCGCCGGATCTCGCCGATAACTGAAATAGGCGGGATCGGTGTAGGTATCATCGGGTATATGTCCGATATGCGCAACACCCGCCCGCCGCAAACGATAGATTACATACGCATCAAAGTCAAACAAATAGTTTTTTTCCATTCGCGTAAAGAAATGTTCTTCCGTTTTCGGAAACAGCGTATACATATCCGTTCCCGCTACAAACGAATTTCGTTGAATATGCGGACCGACAGCGGCATATATCGTGTTGGGATTGGCTCCATGGCGAATCATCTGCAAAACGGTATTTTCCAAAATGCCTTGGAATGCCCCCCGCCAACCGGCATGAACGGCCGCCACCATGCCTGATGTCGGATCGGCCATCAATACCGGCGCACAATCGGCCGTCTTAACCGTCAGGCACAGGTTCGGCGTTTGCGTGATGAATGCATCCGCCATCGGGGGCGAAACCGGCGGTTCTGTCAAAAACAGAGCATCGGCGGAGTGTACTTGATTCATCAAAATCGGCTGACATACCGTTCCCGAATCGATCGCGTTGCAAAAGCCGTGTTGTATCCCTTTCAAATCCGATAAGATTTCACTCTGTTTCATAATCTGCCCCCGTTTTATTCAAATAAGATTTTCGTTTTTTACGCGCCATGCGGGCCTGTTCAAATTTCAGAGTCAATTTATAACCCATGACCGAAAACACCACCGCCCATGGCAAGCATCCCACGGCCATAGAAATACCTAAATCTTTGACGATAAATCCGAAGAATTGTGTCCATTCTTCCACAAAGCCCAGATCACTCATAAAAATCTGGCGAATAGCGGCGGCCAAATGGTTATAACCCGATATGGAATCCACGCGCCATCGCATCAACTGACCCGTCACATAAAAGATATAATAGCACGGTATCATCGTGACTACGTTGGTAATCCACGTCCACGCAATACCCAAAGGCAGAGAAAATGACCATTTGCATTTTTTAGCCACCAACCATGTCATCAGGACCAACCACATTTGAATGCCGATTAAAGGAGTCATGGCCCAAGCCAAGCCCACCGCCACGCCGCGGGCTTTGTATTCCGGGGGATGCGGTGAACGTAAAATAGGGATGATCAATCTGTACCGCACCATACGCTTAAACTGTGTCCAAAACGGAAAAGGACGATTTTTGATCATTGATATTTCCTTTCTGCTTTCCGAAAAGCCACCGCCGGACGACTGCGCATAATCAACCACAGGCCGAACAAAACCATCGGCAGGCATAACATCTGCCCCATGGACAAGGGCCCCAACACAAATCCCAAATGCGCATCCGGTTCCCGAAAGAACTCTAACCCGAAACGGAAGATACCGTATAAGATAAAAAACAAACCGCTTAAAAAGCCCGGTCGGTTCCGATACCGCGGACAAAACCACCACAATGCATTTAAAATAACAAGCAACGCCACCCCTTCCAGACAGGCCTCATATAATTGACTGGGGTGCCGCGGTTCCGGCCCGCCTTCGGGAAAAATCATCGCCCAAGGGACAGCGTGCGTAATACGACCAAACAACTCGCCATTTATAAAATTAGCCACCCGCCCCAACAATAATCCGATCGGGGCGACACAAACCAAAATATCCCCCATACTGAACAGAGACACTTGCTTTTTGCGGGCGAACAGGCAGGTGGCCAAAATCACACCGATTAAACCGCCGTGAAAAGACATTCCGCCTTCCCATAAAGCCAAAATTTTCAACGGAAACTCTAAAAAATACCCCAGGTTATAGAACAATACATACCCCAAGCGTCCCCCTAAAATAATGCCTGCCGTTGCCCAAACCAAAAAGTCATCTATTTTCAAAACCGTAAAGGTGCTGTGGCTGCGCTGCGACATCACGCGCGCCAATCCCCATGCCCCGATCAGGCCGAAAATATATGCTAGCGAATACCAACGAATGCCCCAAAATCCGATTTGTAAAGCAATCGGGTCTATATCGGGAAACGGAATGCCGGAATACATTGAATACCTTTCGTCTTTGTTTATTTAATAATACTGATGGTTTCGGCCTCTATTTCCAAGGAACTCCAATCCCTGTCCACTTCACCGAAAATATGCACGACATCATTCGGACCGACATCCAGGCCCCGCCATGTTTTCGGTTTAATTTCAACAATCACCGAACCGGTATCATCTGAAAATAAATACTTATTCTTTTTGACCTGCTTTTGAATTTTGCCCCGGACGGAAACCATGGTATCGTTTTTCATTTGCAACACATCTGCCACCGTGGAAACCTGTTCAAGGTTCGGATCAACAAAAGCCGCCCATGTCGTTGTCGCCACCAGGCAACCGCCGATAAATCCCCATACTTTTTGCATTTGGAATCTCCTTTCGTTTTAATTCAACGCCCGTTCATTATATCGGCATTACAGGGAAAATGCAAGGGGGCAAATCGGATTTTTTTACTTGACAATCCGGACCGACTAAGATATGCTGACAATCGGATATAACTGAAAGGGAAAAAGATGGAAAATATCAAAGGAACCAAGACGGAACAAAACTTGATGACGGCATTTGCCGGTGAATCGCAGGCTCGCAATAAGTACACATATTACGCTTCTCAAGCCAAAAAAGACGGATATGTACAGATTGCAAAACTGTTTGAAGAAACCGCCGCCAATGAACAAGAACATGCTAAAATTTGGTTCAAATTGTTGCATAACGGGGCTGTGCCCGATACAATGACAAACCTGGCCGATGCGGCCGCGGGCGAAAATTACGAATGGACGGATATGTATGCCGGATTTGCAAAAACGGCCCGTGAAGAAGGCTTTGAACGAATTGCCGCCTTGTTTGACATGGTCGCCAAGATTGAAAAAGAACACGAAGAACGGTACCGTAAACTGTTAAAAAACATTCAAGATAATGTGGTTTTTTCGCGTGAGGGAGATACCATTTGGCAATGTGCCAACTGTGGCCATATCGTCATCGGAAAGAAAGCGCCGGATGTATGCCCTGTCTGTGCTCATCCGCAATCATATTTTCAAATCAAGGCCGAAAATTATTAAAGATCAGCCCCGCCGACCGGCGGGGTTTTTTCACTCTGTTTCAGGAAAAAAATCCCCTGCTTTGGCAAGGGATTTCGGTTTCTGTTATTTCCGGGAACGCGGCCGCCGTTTTGTCGGTTCAACCGCCGGTTCTTTCACCGGTAAATCCGCGGTGCAACACGGACACCGACACGCCGCCACAGGGATTTCCGAACAACAATAAGGGCAAACTTTTGTGGTTGGAGCCGCCGGGGTTTCGGCCGCTTTTTTATCCAATTTTGCCTGCAACGAGTTCATGCCTTTTATCAACAAGAATACCGCGAATGCCACGATAATAAAACTGATCACCGTATTCAAAAAAGCCCCGACATTCAATGTAACGGCCCCGGCGGCCTTGGCCACTTCCAAGGACGCATACGGCCCGGCGGTTGCCCCGTCCCGCAGGACAAAAAACAAGTTGGCAAAGTCAATTTTACCCAACAAAATGCCCAGCGGCGGCATAATAATATCTTTGACTAATGAATCCACGATTTTGCCAAAAGCGGCCCCGATAATGATACCGACAGCCATATCCATGACATTACCGCGCATGGCAAACTTTTTAAATTCGGTCAATACATTTTTGAACATTTACTTTCCTTTCTTAAAAAATGTTGAAGAGATCTTTATAGGTCAGCGACACCCCGATCATCGTGTTGCTGGCACTGCTGTCCGATGCGCGGGATTGTCCGCGGCGGTATGAGATATAAGGCCCGAATGTAATATTGCCCGTTAAATTTACATCCATACGAGCCGTCGCTTTCAGGTCATATTTTAAATCTTCCGGAATATAACTGCTGAATGAAAAATACTTGCGGTAATACCCGTCGGTCGTGAACTGTATCCCTTCACGCAAAGTATAATCCGCCCGCCATCCGACTTCGCCGGCACTTTTGCTGACATGGTCCGAATAGGTCATATCATATTCATACACGCCCGCAACATACAGGTCTTTCAACACCGTTCCGTTAAAGACTTTAACCCCCGCTTTTCCCCGCAAAATTTTTGTTCGCGGCGCATCTTGATTATCCGTAAATTCGGTCTGATAACCGACACTGGCAAACGGGCCGAAATCAATGTTTTTACGGGCCCACAGTTTGTGCGTATATTCGGTGGTCAGTAAAATCTGATCCGCATTTTCATTCGTGGTATTTTCCCCGTCTGCCGGTTTTAATTTGGTTTTACCGTACTCCATAAACAAGCTGTTCACCCATTGCAGGTTATAGCGGTCGTATTCCAAAGCGCCGTCAAAAACCCCTTTAATCACCGTTTGACTGTCGGCATTAAATTGCGACACCGGCGAATTTTGATATTCCCGTGCATTCTTAACATCGGTAGATGATAATTCCAATCCCAATCGGCGCAAGTTGGCCTTTAATGTTCCTGACGGGGGCGGGGCAAATGCTTCGGCACCACCGGCCGGTTCGGAGGGCGGTGTCGGTTCGGCCAGGGCGGGCAACGCCCCCATCAACAATCCCGCCACAATGTATTTTACACGCAACATAGTATATCCTTTTTCCTGATAAAATAAACAGTTGTATCATATAGAACAGACAGTATTTTGTCAACATAGAAAATAAAAAAAGACACGCCCCATCGGTGTCCATGATTTTTTTGCTTATCTTTTCATTTTTTGCTGGTCTTTTCTTGTAAATTCGGGTATAATGGCTTCAGATGAGTCTGCATGGAAGGATGAATAATGGGTAAGATAAGGCGCAATCTGTTGGTCGGCTTGGTTGTCGGGACCTTGTTTATCGGCTGGTGGATGAATGATTTTTACATCGGGAATTGGCGTTTTCGCCTGTTTTCTCCGGCACATTGGTCGTATGTATGGGACGAATTCAAATCCGGTTGGATCATTCACTCGGCCAGTGATTGGGTGTTTGTGTCTACGATTGTATTGCTGGTGCCGGCGTTTTTGGTGCTGTGGTGGATTTCATGTAAAATTCGGTGGCGGCAATCTGCTCTGGCCGGTTGTCGCAAGGTCAAGTCTCTGATCTGTAAACCCGATCCGAAAAAAGTGGTGCGTAAAAAAATCAAACTGAAATCCAAGGAATCTCATAAAAAAGTACGACCGAAACCAATCAACAGTATCGGTCGCCCGGCCGCCAAAGCGGTCGGACGGACCATGGATGCCGGGGGTCAAGGTACGCCTGCCACGCCGACACCGCCCGTGTCGCCCGAATTTACCGGCGGGTTTGATCTACCGAACGGGCCTACCGGTTCTTCGGTCGGTTCCATACCGCAAACAGCGGATCGGCCGGCATTTTTAGATGAAAACGATGATTTGGATAATGTATCGCTGGACGATATTAAATTGCCCGAACGGGAACGGTTGCAGGAAGATGTGGTGAACCTATTATCCGGTGCCAATTATCAGGTTGTCTGCGATGTCCTGATGAATAAATTGACATTGGCTTATGTCGGGGTGGCAACGGACACGATTGTTTTGGCCCTGGCCGATACCGAAGCAGGCGATTGGTTGGCCGATGAAGAGTTCTTTAATGAAGAAGAACCGTTGTGGTTTTCCGAGAATGCCCATCGTATTTCACCGGTCTATCGGTTGGTTGAGACAAGTAAATCTTTTCAAAAGAAAGTCCAAGATGCCGGTTATCCGCAACGGGTAATTCCGATGTTGATTGAACAAGCGGGGACCATTATCAATGCGGCCGATATGGCGGAAACATGGAATAAGATGAATGTTATTGTCTGTCGTACGGATATGGGCGGGCCGGAAGAATTACCGTCCGTTGCCGCCGCCGTTCCGCATGCTGCGGACAAGGGGACCGCCGCCGATTTAGAATCTATACGTAATTTATTTTAGGAAACTGTGAGGGGAATGAAAAATGGCCTTTAAGAGAGATGAAGCCTATGAAGAACAACAAAAATGCGTTGCCCGCATTTTAAGCAGCATTATGTGGGCGGTTGTGATTGCCTGGCTGTTGTTGTTGTTATTCTTGCCGATGGTACAATGGATTTTTAACGGTTTCAGTGTTGATGAATTGAATAAAGCTTTTGTCTTTTGGCGGTATGCCTACAAACCCGCCGTTTTGTGGGAAAAGTTCAAAGTATATCGGGAAATTGCAGCCCATGAAGCCACACGTTCACCGATATTGTACTTACCCTATTTGGCCTTTTTGATTGCTTTTGCCTTTTTGGTCTACCGGATTGTAACCAACCCGTACAAATACACACCGAATGTCTTTGGCGGCGGACGTAAGGCGACCTTTGAAGACATTAAAAAGATGAAATTGTTTGACGGATTTGTCATCGTATTAGGGCGGTTCAAGGGCAGGTTATTAAAAATGCCGGAAACGTTGTCGGCCCTGGTTGTGGCCCCGCCGGGGACCGGTAAAACGGCGGGCGTAGTGATACCAACCATTTTGGAATCACCGGGGCTCAGCCTGATTGTGAATGACCCGAAACCGGAATTGTGTTATAATACATCGGGGTATCGGGCCACTCAAGGACCGGTCTTTGTGATCAACTGGGGGGCGGAAGACGATCCGGAAAAGGGACTGTATTACCCCAGTTGGAACCCCCTGTCGGCCAGTTGTTTACCCCCCTTGGGTCCATCACGGGACATGTATATTGACTCTATGGTGGCCGTGTTGGTGGAAGAACCCAAAGGCGGGGCGGATCCGCACTGGTCCAAGACGGGGCGAAATGCCATGTCGGGCTTTCTGCACTTTATTTGCAGCAAGTGTGAACGTGCACGGGCCAATGATTATTTTGTCAACAAGCTGAACGAAGGGGCTTTTGATAAAGAAGATGCCGAAGTTTTAGAAACATATTATATGGATATGACAGATCCCAGTGCACGAGTGGCTTTGGACGCTTTGCAGCAAGGCAATCTGACAACCGATAATTATGCCCCGGTCGGTACCTGGGACGGCTTGCCCGAAAATTGGCACGGCAACGAGCCTTGTATCGCTATGATTTTTGATTGGTGGACCGATATTCAAATGCAGGTGAATGCCGATTTGAAACGCCGTCAAGATGAAGGGGATCAGGCGGCGGCCTTTGCGGACTCGCAAGGAGATGCCCTGAAATTAGCTATTGCGGAAAGCGAACGCTTCGGTTATTCCCGGCGGGCAGTGGTGGAACTCAGTCAGTTGGCCGGGACACCGGATAAGGAACGGGGATCTATTTTGTCTACGGCCTTTACGGGTATCAACATTTTCAAAAACTCGGCCGTGCGGTCGCGGACCAAGTTCAGCGATTTAACCTTTCAGGACATGCGCGGTATGGTTGACCCCGTAACGGGCGAAATGAAGCCGATTACCGTGTACCTGTCCGTCAATCAGGTGGACGCCAAAACATTAAACGTGATTACCGGTGTGTTTGTGGAATTGATGAGTTCTTACCTGATTTCCAACAAGCCCAACGATCCATTGCCCGATGGGGGCAAGGTGGGCCCGTATCCCGTTTTGTTTGTGTTGGACGAATTTCCGCAAATGCCCAAGCTGGCCGCCGTGAAAGACGGGCCGGCCGTGGGGCGTGGTCAGAAAGTGTCATACCTGTTGATCGGCCAGGATTTGGGGCAGATTTCCGGTCAATACGGGAAAGACGATCTGGAAACCATTATTACCACAACGGCGGCCAAAGTTATTTTGGCCCAAAACAACGAACAAACCGCCGAACGGTTTGCCAAGATGATCGGGAACCGTACCATAGAAGTGGCCAGTTCGTCCCGGACGGAAGGGGTATCCATGCAGACAAACCCGTTTGCCGCCAATGTATCCCGATCTTTGCAAAGTTCCAGCGTGGTCGGAGCCTCAGATATGATGAGTTTGGACATGCTGAAACAGTATGTGCTGTTTCAAGGCTTTTTGAATCGTCCCATTTTGGCCGATGCGCCCCGGTGGTATTTGGACAAGAAAATGCGCAAAAAGTGTTCTTTACCAACGGCACCGTTTGTTCCGTATTGGGTCGTGGCTCAACGGGAAGAAACCGACATGGCCGCCCTGAAATCCATGTTGCAGGGGGATATGATTGAGTTGGAAGAATCCGAATCGTAAAGGGGGAGTATGATGGCTGAACAGGAAACGGAACACTTATCACTGTCTACGTCTTTGAATCCCGAAGATATTTTTGCCAACTGGGAAAACCTGTTGCAGTGTCCGGTGACAGATGATATTTTACCCGATGATTTACAGTTAGCCGAAGCCGGTCAGGCCTATTGGGAGAATCTGTTTAATGAGATGAATTTCCCGGGCATGGATCTGATGGCGGTCTCCCCCGTCCCGGCCGAAATTACCGATCCCGAAACCCGTCATAAACTGTTGGTCCGTACCGTTCGGGATTTTACACGATATCTGTCATACCATTATGCCAATGACTTGCGTGCCGCAGGAATCAGTGAAGAAGGCCTGTTTTACATGAAACGCGGGCAGGTTCCCGAAAATTTTACCGTGCATTTGAAATATCCGTTAGACTACGGCGGACAAATTGATTTTGAAAACATGGTACTGATTCAAGCCCGTCCGTTTCATGATTTAATTCACCTGTACATCAACAAGCAAATTATCGGCCCGGACGGTGTCTTGACACCCGCGCAACTGTACGTACCGGTTCCGACCGGAAAAGTCTATGTGCCTCTGGGCCTGTTTACCGGATCCGGGGGTAAGAATAAACAAGATCGCAGTGTTGTGGCCGGTTTTTCACAAAGTGCCTTGCGGGATTTGGCCTTACGTTCCATGCCGGGGAGGTAAAAGATGTCCGAATTAAATGATTGCCTGAAATGCCTGTACGAACACTATGCTGTTTTTTTACCGCCGATTGACTCTAAAACGGCTCAGCAAGCGTCCGTTACTTTGGTCAAGGCCGGTGTTCCGCCCATTCCCTTGGACTATGTGTCCTTTTTATCCAAAGCCAACGGCATGTCATGGAACGGGATTGTCTTTTTTGCTTTGCAGGATACGGAACGCAATAAAGGGGCCTTTCATCATCCCGGGATTTTACAAAATAAATCCTTTTGCCAAAATAATGCGGTGATGCATAAAAAGTTATGGCTGGGGTACGGGTGCGAATCCTTGATCGTGTATGACTTTTTGGCCAAAGAGTATCAGGTTCTGGACCGATATACCTATCAAAAAATCTATACATTCCCGACACTCATTGCCCTGTTGCAACATATAACCAAGCCCTTGAAGCAACCTGCTGCACCCGGAGCAGTTCAAAACCCTTAAACCCGGCGCAACAAACACGCATAAAAGCCGTCAAACCCCATCGTGGGCAAGAATCGTAAACTGCCGAACGGGGTCAGATAGGGATTCCACCGCCGATCCGCCGGACGTATTACTTGCACCCTATCCCCCAAGGCCCGGACCACTTCGTCCCCTTCTTCGGGTTGTAAAGAACAGGTGGAAAAAACAATCTCACCGCCGGGCTTTGTCATACGAACGGCCTTGTTCAGCATTTCCCGTTGTACCGCCGCCAACCGGACCACATCGGCCTGTGTTCGGTGATATAAAATTTCGGGGTGACGGGCTATCGTCCCGGTCGCCGAACACGGGGCATCCAACAACACCGCATCAAACAATGTCTCGGGGGTCCATGTCATAACGTCCGCCACATTCGTTTGCACCCGTCCTTGCAGGCCCAGCCGTTCAAGATTTTCATGCAAGCGTTCTAATCGTTTGGCCGATATATCATAGGACCGTACCCGTGCCCCGCGCCAAGCCAGTTGCACCGTCTTTCCGCCGGGGGCGGCGCACAAGTCAGCCACGCATTTATCCTGCACATTTGTGAACAAGCGTGCCGGAACGGAAGCCGCCCCATTTTGGACTAAACACGGCCCCGTTTCAAAGCCTGCCAAGTCCAACGGTGATGAGACCGATACACGTACGCCACCGGTCGGCAAGACCGTTCCCTGCCATTTACGGGCCCACAATTCGGCTTCGTCCCGTACCGTTATGTCCAAGGGTGGTTGTTCCATACAAGCCCGGGCACAGCCTGCCGTTGTTTCAACACCATAAGCCTGTTCCCAAGCCATGCGTATCCAATCCGGCAAGTTCAGAACGGGATTTTCCAGGCCTTCTAACGGCATTTCCAATCGTCCGAAAGCCCGCAAGACTCCATTGACCAATCCGGTCAGGCCTTCAAAGTGATTCTGTCGCGTTAAAGCAACCGCCGTATTCACACAGGCATACATGGGTGTTTGCAAAAACAGGTGTTGTCCCACGGCCAAGCGTAAAATCGTATGGACAGTTTGTTGTTTAGGCCCCAACGGACGGCGCATCAGACGTTTCAGGACCGCATCAATTTGCCCACGGCGACGTAAAACGGTCAAAACCGACAGGCGGACAAACGCCCGATCCGGTGCGGACAAACCGATAAAAGCCGGATCCCTATCCAGTACGGTTTCCAAAGTTTGATCCGTTGTCCACAGACGATTCAGGACCCGAATAGCGACTTGACGGGATATCAGGTTATCCGACATATTTTATCCGTTATTTGCGGGGTTCCGTTAAAAACGGAGGCAAATCCATATCGGCTTCCAATTCGTCTAATAAAGACGGTTCGCGATGATCTTTTTTAGGCGGCGTTTTCATCGGCCTGTGCTTGCCCAGCAGGCGCGAAAAGGATTCCAAAATACTGCCTTGTTGCGGTTTCACATTTTCCGTACCGGCCTCCATGGGTATCATGTCGGGGCGGGCCTCCGGAATATCCTGTATCACAACCGGTTCGGGCATAACGGGGGCTTCTTCTTGAAACAAAACCGGATCCGGCATAGCGGGCGTATGATCCAAATCCACCACCAAATCATCCGGCGGGGTTGTAATGGCAATTTCCGGAGCAATCAGGTCAGTCGGCATTTGACGCACGGGCGGTGTGGTAATCAATTCAGGTTCGGATATCGGTTCCGGAGACGCAACCGGGGGTACCGTCAGTTGAATTTGCGGAGCCGTGATTGTCGGCTGGACCGATATCGGATGTGCCACAGGGACGACGGGTTCCGGTACCTTCGTTCCCTCGGCCGACACTCCGTCTTCAATGCCTGTCGCGACCAAAGACACACGCATTTTACCGGCCAGGTCTTCATCTAAACTGGTCCCGAAAATAATGTTGGCATCGGGATCCACTTCGGCCCGAATGCGTTGCATGGCCGTATCATATTCGGTCATGGTTAAATCCATACCGCCCGACACATTGACCAATAAACTCTTGGCTCCTTTAATGCTGGTATTATCCAACAAGGGATTAGTGATGGCTTGTTCGGCCGCTTCCAAAGCCCGATTTTCACCGCTGGATTCCCCGGTACCCATCATCAAGCGTCCCATGGTAGATAACACCGTCCGTACATCGGCAAAATCCAAGTTCACAATCCCCGGCTTCATAATCAGGTCCGTAATACCCCGGACCCCTTGACACAGCACATTATCGGCTAACTTAAAACCTTGCATAAAGGTCATTTTTTCACCGGCAATCCGGTACAGATTCTGATTGGGAATCACCACCAACGCATCCACATATTTTTGCAACGCGGCAATGCCCGCTTCGGCCGTTTTCATACGGCGGGATCCTTCAAAATTAAACGGTTTGGACACAACGCCAACGGTCAGGATATTCATTTCTTTGGCAATTTTAGCCACAACGGGGGCCGCCCCGGTTCCCGTTCCGCCCCCCATACCGGCCGTCAGAAACAACAAATGCAGCCCGCTTAAAACTTCTTTGATTTTATCGGCCGATTCTTCGGCGGCGGCACGACCGACTTCCGGATTGGCACCGGCCCCCAACCCTTTGGTAATAGAGGCCCCCAGTTGAATTTTATCCGCCACCAAGGATCGCGATAAAGCATGGGCATCGGTATTCGCCGCAAAGAAAGATACACCGCAGACATTTGATTGCACCATGTTATTGATCGCATTACCACCCGCGCCGCCGACACCGATCACACCGATATTCGGGGTCAACAAGACTTCGGGCGGCGGAGTCGCCAATCCGATGGACAATTCATTATTTTCTGTTATTTCACCAACCATTGCAACACCTTTCTCCAACGACTTTTTTGTTGAATTTGTTTATCAAACCGTTCCGCCGGCAACGTATCAAATGACGACAATGCGTATTTGAGTAATCCCGTACATGTTAAGAATGTATACGAATCAAACTGATTTGGCAAGTTTTTTATTTGATTTGGGCGACCGAAACGCACATTCCCGCCCAACACGGCTTCCGTTTTTTCCTTAATGCCCTGTAATCCGCTGCCCCCGCCACACAAAACCAACTGCCGCGCCGCCACCAAAAAGGCCTCTCGTTCCGATAAATGCGTGGCCACTTGTTCTAAAATATGGTCCAAGCGGGGAATAATAATTTTAATCAGGTCCGCCGTATGATATTGCGTATTGTTTTCGTTTTCTTCCCCCAGGCGAGGCACAATCAAGCGTTCTAATTCATCTTTCGGAGCCAACAAGGCCGCACCGTTCAGAATCTTTAATCGTTCGGCCGTGGCAAACGAGGCACTAAACACCTGGGCAATATCTCGGGTCAACTGATGACCGCCTTGGGGAACTAATCCCAAATGCACCAGATACCCGCGCATAAACAAGGCAAAAGACGTTGTCCCCGCCCCCATGTCCACCACCGTAGCCCCGATGTCCTTTTCTTCCGGAGTCAACACCGCCAACGCCGCCGCATACGGTGTGGCGACCTTATTATCAATTTCCACATGGCACCGATCCAAAGCCATCACCAAATTACGCAACTGGGTTTCCGGCAACGTAATCGCCAACAAGTGCGCTTTTAGCGTATGCGCATATAACCCCCGCGGGTCCGAGATTCCCTGTTCTCCGTCCACCGTATATCCCAAAGGCAAGGCATGTATTTCTTCTTCATCTGTCGGCAAGTTGGATCGCATATTTTCCACCAACCGATGCACATCGGCCGCCGTAATGGGGTGCCCATCGGGGATAGGCATTTCTTGGACCAAGTGCCGGGATTTCAGTTGGCTGGACGATACGTTAATCGTGACGGACGAGACCTGTCGGGAGGATTGTCGTTCAATTTGTCCGATCACTTCACCGATACATTCGCTGGCCTGATCCAAATTGACAATCGCCCCGGCTTTAATCCCGCGGGCCGCCGTAAAACCGGAACCGATAACTGTGGGACGGCCGTCCGATGACACATGCACCATCAAGCCGCAGACCTTGGACGTACCAATATCTAACACCGTTATGTAATTTTTTCTGGACCGCCCCGAAAATATCATTTGGCTTTACCCCCTTTGACCGTTACAACCAACCGATCGGCCGACTGGACGTTGATTTTAGTTAAATCCCGTTTCAATAACTTATCTTGCTCGTTGGCCGTTTCCAACCGTTGCAAAGCGGCCGCTATATCCGTTTCGGGCAATTCAATCACCAACCCGTTTTCGGCATCGTTCAAAATCAGGTTCCACCGTCTGCTGCCGACACGTAGGGCCGACCGCACTTTTTCCCGAATGGCAGGAAATTGATCCAAAGCCCGAATCAGATCCGGCGTATGCCGAGGCGCATCGGCCCCCGTCACCAACATCAAGTTCGGCAAAACAATTTTCTCATCGGGGACAGGGACGCCGTCTTCATCCAAAGGCAGGTATTTTTTATTGTGCTGCCACAACGCAATCGGCTGACGTTCTGTAATTTTGACCACCAAATAAGACGGCAACCGCCGCTCCACCACCGCCGTTTTCACCCACGGTAATGTCAACACACGTTCCCGGGCTTCGTCCAAGTCAATATCCAACATCGGCATTCCCAACGAGACATTCATAATTTGTGCCACCTGATCTTTATCGGTACGGGCATGTCCTTCCACATAGACTTGTTTCAGTTCCAAGTGTGCCCGATCCGTAACGGCATCCCATACAGATTCACAGGATCGGCGGGCCTGCTGTCCCGGCGGAGAAACATAAAATATAATGCCGGCCATCAACAGGACCATACACCCCGCTATCTTCCATTTTAATTGAAAAGTCGTTTGTTTTTTTACGCGTCGCATGCGGCCTCCTCTACCAAACGGCTGACCACCTGATCATAGGTCAAGTGCAAACAGGCCCTGGCCAATTCCGGGACCAATGACAATTCCGTCATGCCCGGATTCGTATTGATTTCCAAAAACACCAACCGCGGGTGCGCCGGATCGGTTTGATCGTCCAAGCGAAAATCACTGCGCGACACGCCTCGGCATCCCAAGCCCCGATGAATTATCTCTGCCGCTTTCAAAGTTTCCTGATACAGTGCCGGGGGAATAGCGGCCGGTATAATATGATCGGCGGCTCCGGCCGTGTATTTGTTTGCGTAATTATAATAGCCGGTTTTAGGAATAATCTCCACAACACCCACACCCTGTCCGTCCAAAACCGCCGCCGACAATTCACGCCCTGGTACATACGCTTCCACCAACCGCATTTTATCCGCGGGCCAAGCCGCCAAAGCCGCCGCCCGATCGGCATCTGTCCGGATAATAAACACGCCGGCGGATGATCCTTCATCATTCGGTTTAATCACATAGGGCCGGATTGGTTCCGTGCCGGCGGTAAAAGTCGCCCGAGTCATCAGGCCCCCTTGCGGGACCGGTACCCCCAACGATTCCGCTACACGCCGGGTGGCGGCTTTGTCCATACCGATGGCCGATGCCAAGATCCCCGAATGGGTATAGGGAATATGCATCAGGTTCAATACCCCCTGCACACATCCGTCTTCCCCGTATTTACCGTGCAGCGCATTAAACACGACATCGGGTCGTTCACATGTCAACCGTTCGGTCCAGGCCGCTATATCGCCCGTTAAATCGTACGGTATCACATCATAGCCGACACGGTTCAAGGCCTGTATCACCCCTTGACCGCTCATCAGAGAAATATCCCGTTCGGACGACATACCCCCCATCAAGACCATTACTTTTTTCATCGGTTTACCCCTTACGCACCCCTAATTTTTTCACTTCCCATTCCAAGTGGACCCCTTGTTCATCCCATACCTTACGCCGGATAATTTCACCCAAGGCTTCTATATCCCGGGCGGAGGCTCCGCCTTCATTGATTAAAAAGTTCGCATGTTTATCCGAAACCCGGGCATGACCCACCCGCGTACCGCGTAGACCGGCTTTGTCAATCAATTTCCAAGCCATCAAACCGTCCGGGTTTTTAAAAGTAGACCCCGCCGTCCGCACCCCTTGGGGTTGTGCCGCTTCCCGCCGTTGTTTATATTCGGCTGTTTTTTGACGAATACCGTCCACATCATCGGTCAATGTTCCTTGCAAGACCGCTTCCAAAAAAATCCAGTTATCGGGCAAATAGCATTTCCGATATTCAAAAATCGTCATCTCACGCGGATTGATTTCGGTCAAATCACCGTTAGCGGTCATTGCCGTTAAATTGATCATACGATCGCTGAGTGATTGTCCGAAAGCCCCCGCATTCATCCGAATACCCCCGCCCAAGGATCCCGGAATACCCGATAAAAACTCAAACCCCGCAATATGGTGTTTTTCGGCCACCCGTGCAATTTCCATAACGGATACGCCCGCCCCGCAAATCAGGCGATCGCCGTCCACCTGCACGGTTGCAAACGGTTTGCCCAAATGCACGGTAATCCCCGGCACACCTCCATCCAAGACCAAGACATTGCTCCCCGCCCCCAGAATGGTTAAAGGCTCGTTCGGGAAAGCCCGAATCAACCGTTCCAGATCCGGCACATCGGCGGGTTCAAAGTACACTTCGGCCGGCCCGCCGACACCAAACCAAGTTTTCCGTGCCAACGGTTCATCCTCCAACACTTTACCGGATAAAGGGGGTAATTCGTCCGCCAATGTCCGCCGCCGTAATAATGCTTTTAACCATTTTTTCATGCTTGATATTCCTTTTTGTTTTGGACCAAAGCAACGGCTTGGGCCGATACAGAACCGGCCCCCAAAAAGACCAGCGTATCCCCCGCCTGTGTTTCGGCCCGTACCCGTTCCGGCAATGTGGCCCAATCGTGCAAGTATGACACACCGGCCCGTTTTTCCGCTAACACCCCGGCAAACCGTTCACCGGTAATTTGGTCAATTTCCACTTCACCGGCCGGATATACATCGCACACCCATACCGCGTCCGCGACATCAAAAGCCGTCAGAAAATCCGACCACAAGTCCCGCAAGCGCGTATACCGATGCGGTTGGAAAACCGCGATCAGGCGGCCTTTGGTAATGGGTTTCAAAGCCTGTAAACTGGCCCGGATCTCCACGGGGTGATGGGCATAATCATCATACACCACCGCCCCGCCGGGCAAAGTCCCCCGCCGGGTTAGACGGCGTTGAATCCCTTGAAACTCGGCCAAAGCTTTGCGAATCACCCGATCGGACAACCCCATCCAGCAAGCCACCGCAACGGCCGCCATAGCGTTGGTGATATTGTGTTCTCCCAATAAAGACAAATGCACATCTTTGATTTTTTTGAACTTGGATCCCGTCCGTACAAAAACATCCATGACAAAGCCCGTTTCGGTCGGCCGAATATAATCGGGATGTACATCGGCTTGCTTGTTCAAGCCATAGGTGATAATTCGCCGGTTCGGAGCGGCCGCAATCAATTCGCGCACCACCGGATGATCAAAGCACGCCACCGTACACCCGTAAAAGGCCGTTTTTTGAATAAACGCCGCATAAGCCTGTTTCATGTTTTCAAAGGTTTTATAATGATCCAGATGTTCGGGATCTATATTGGTAATCACCGATACCGTCGTCGGCAGGCGTAAAAAAGATCCGTCTGACTCATCGGCTTCCACGACCACCCAATCACCTTTACCCAGTTGTGCATTAGATGCCTTGGCATTCAAAATTCCCCCGATGATAAAACTGGGCTTTTTGTCCCCGGCGATCATCATACCGGCAATCAATGACGATGTCGTGGTTTTCCCATGCGTTCCGGATACACAGATACTTTGTTTCAGCCGTAAAATCTCCGCCAACATTTCCGACCGATGCCCGACCGGCAGGCCCCGCCGCCGGGCTTCCACCCATTCGGGATTATCGGGATGAATAGCACTGGAAATCACCACGGAATCTGCTCCGTTCAGATTGCCCGCATCATGCCCGATAAAGACGGGAATCCCCCGCGCCGCCAATCGCCGCGTATTGGCATTTTCCACATTGTTGGACCCTTGGACACACACACCCATATCATCCAACATTTCTGCAATGGCACTCATACCGATACCACCGATACCGATAAAGTGAACTTTTTTTAAGGGGAAAGGCAGTTTCATCGGGCATTTCCTCGCGCTATATCCAAAACTACCGATGCCATTTTTTCGGCCGCATCGGCCGGGCACAAAGCCGCCGCCCGTTCCGCTGCCCGGGTTAAAATATCGGGTTCACGAATCAATTTATGCAACCGTTCGGCCAGCAACCGGGGATTATAGCCCCCTTCTTCCACCAACCATCCGGCTCCCTTATCGCAAAACAAACGGGCATTTTCCGCCTGATGTCCATCGGCTGCTGTCGGCAAAGGCACAATAATTGCGGGGCGTCCCACCACCATTAACTCGGTCAGCGTGCCGGCTCCGCCGCGTCCGATGACCAAATGTGCCTGTTCTAACCGTTCGGGCATATCCGTGAAAAAGGACTTCAAGGTTAAACCGTGCAATCCCGCCTGATCATAAAAAGCATGAGCCCGTTCCATATCTTCGGGGCGTACTTGTTGTACCAGGTCAATTTTTGCCCGCACATCGGCCGGTAAGGCTAAAATCGCTTCGGGCAATCGTGTCGTGAAAAAGCGAGCCCCTTGACTCCCCCCAAACACCAACAAATGAAACACGCGTTTCATCGGTACATAAGGGGTGCCTTTGACCGCCATGACCGCCGGACGTACCGGCAAACCGACCTGGACCTGAGGTACATCACCCGGTATACGCAGTGTCGGTTGGAAAGACGTAGCAATCAATCGGCAACCGCGAGCCAACATCCGATTAGCCCGGCCCAAGATGGCATTTTGTTCATGCAACACCACGGGAATACGGGCCATGTGAGCCGCCATGACCGCCGGAATAGAGGCATACCCGCCAACCCCGACAACAACGGCAGGTTTCAAGCGGTACATCAGGCAAAAAGCCTGTACCGATCCCAACAATAACTTCACCGCAGCAATCATTTTGCCCAAGGCAGACCGTCCCGTAACAGATTCGGCCATCAACCGATACACCGGCACATGATGCAGGCCCTGAAAAGCTTGCCCCCGTTTGTCCGTCAAAAACGCCACACGGGCCCCTTGCCGCAACAACGCACCGGCAATCGCTTCGGCCGGAAAGATATGGCCGCCGCTGCCCCCGGTAGTGATAATAATCATAGGACCTTGATTTTTTGTTTTCTTTTTTTGTTTCATTATTCCAATCCTCTGCTTAACGTCCGACTGTGTATCAGGCCCAAGATGACCCCGAATGCAAATCCGACCGACACCAACGATGATCCGCCGTAAGAAATAAACGGCAACGTCATGCCCTTGGTCGGCAGCAAATTCAGGGTTGAACCCATATTCACAATAACCTGAAATGCGATTTGTGTCAATAAGCCCGCCACGGCAATTTGACAAAAATAATTATTTTCCCGGCGCAACAGCCAAAATCCGCGTAAGATGATAAAGGCAAACACACAGATCAGTAAAGTCGTCAAGACAAATCCGAACTCCTCTGCCGAAACGGCCAAAATAAAATCCGTATGTGAATCGGGCACTTTATATTTGACAATCCCCTCACCGGGGCCACGGCCGAACCACCCGGCATTATGCAAGGTATTCAGGGATTGTTTGACCTGATACGACATGCCGTTTTCGGGACTTAAAAACCGATCCACCCGCGACCGCACATGAACAAAACAAAAATACGCTATGGGTAATAACCCGGCAAACAGGCTGCCCAACGCCAATACAACCACCATCGGAATACCGGATAAAAACAACTGTACCCCGAAAATAGCCGTCACGGTCAACAACATACCGACATCGGGTTGCAGGAATAACAACACCGCGATCACAATGTACAAAATCATTGCCAGGATATACCCCGGGAACTTTTTAATCAAGCGACCCGATGCCAATAACCAGGCACACACCACGGCAAAAGCAGGCTTGACAAACTCGGACGGTTGGCATCCGATAGGACCGATGGTCAGCCACCTCCGGGCCGATTTAATTTCATGACCAAACACAAGGACCAACACCATACCAATCACACCGGCAACCAAAATCACCAATGCCAAGCGGCGAACATATTGCAAAGGCAACATGGCCGTCATCAGCATCACCACAACCGCCGGCCCCAGGAACAAAAATTGCCGATAGATAAAATAGAACGGCGTAAAGTTGTTGCGTTCGGCTACCGCCGGTCCCGATGCCAGAAGCAAAAACACGCCAAACAAAATCAGGATAAAGATACTGTACAAAATTGCTTTATCCAATCCCCGATATCGCAAAGTTATTTCTGATGGTAACCGACGTAAAAAATGCAACATGATTACCTCAACTTCAATGTGGCCAAAGCCGCCAATGCCAACAAAATGGAGACAATCCAAAACCGGACGACCACCGTGGTTTCGGGCCACCCTTTCTTTTCAAAATGGTGATGAATGGGGGCCATCAAAAAGACTCGCTTGCCCCGCAGTTTATAAGACCCCACCTGAATAATATCGGACAACGCCTCTACCACAAAAATACCCCCGGCAATCGCCAAGACGATTTCGTGTTTGGTGGCGGCGGCCAACGTTCCCAAGGCTCCGCCCAAGGCCAACGATCCCGTGTCACCCATAAACACTTGGGCCGGATGCGCATTATACCATAAAAAGCCCAATGTTGCCCCGATAAGAGCCCCGCCGACCACCGTCAATTCACCGGCTAGCTTGACATTATAAATCTGCAGGTATGTGGCAAACCCGGTATTACCCGCCAAATAAGCAATCACGGAAAACACCAACAATGCCATAATCACGGGCACACTGACCAACCCGTCCAACCCGTCTGTCAAGTTGACGGCATTAGCCGTTCCGACAATCACCACCATGACAAACGGGATATAAAACCACCCGATGTCAATCAGGATATTTTTGAAAAACGGAATCGTCAACGTGGTCGCCATAGATCCTTGTTCCAAACAAATGACCGCAGCGCAGACAATCAAACTGAACGCAAACTCCATCCCCAGGCGTTTTTTGCCCGAAACACCGGCCGTTGAACGGCGTGTCAGTTTCAAGTAGTCATCGGCAAAACCGATTCCGCCGAACCCGACAAAGACAAACAGAACCAACCACACATACGGATTAGCAAGATTCGCCCACAGCAACGTTGCCACCACTCCGGCGATGACGATCAACAATCCGCCCATGGTCGGCGTACCTTTTTTGACGGCGTGTGTTTGGGGACCATCGCTGCGAATAGGTTGTCCTTCTCCCTGTTTGGATTTCAGCCACATAATAAATCGGGGGCCGGCAATCAGCACAATCAAAAAAGCCGTCAACAAAGCACCACCCGTCCGGAACGTAATGTATTGAAACACGTTCAACGGGCTCAATATGCCTTTTAATAAAGAGAACCAGTACAACATCAGTGCTTTCCTTTCAAATCATCAATCACTTTATATAATCCCGTGCCGTGCGAAGCCTTAACAAACACCAGATCACCATCTTGCAAGGCTTCCCGAATAACGGGAATCATCGCTTCGGCCGTTTCTGTGGCCTTTCCTTGTTTTTCCGGTGGCAAAGCCTGAAACAATTTCTGCATCAAAGGTCCCACCGTATAGACCACATCGGCACCGGATTCCAAAACCGCCGGTACCAACGCCGTATGCATATCATCGGCCGCCGATCCTAACTCTAACATATCCCCCAATACCGCTATTTTACGCCGCGCAGAACGCAAGCCCAACGCTTGTAAAGATGCCGCCATAGACGCCGGATTGGCATTATAAGCATCATCAATGACCGTGATATGCTTGCCGTCTGCCACCACCGAAAGAGCCGCCCCGCGTCCTCGGGCCGGTGTCAGACGCGTCAAGGTTTCACATGCCTGCTTCAAATCACCACCCACTGCTTTGACAAGTGCCAAAGCCCCCAAAGCATCCAACGCAAAATGGGCCCCGAAATACGCCAGGTGCAGCGTGTGCAAGCCGTCTTCATCGGCCCAGTCTACCTGCATACCCGTTTCGTCAGGGGTTATTTTTTTCAAGACAAAATCGGACCGCCCGTCCTGACCGAACGTCAGAATATGTTGAATGCCCTGCCCCGTAGCAGCGGTCTTCAACAAGTCATAAAAAGCACCATCTCGTTGCAAAACGGCGGTTCCTTGCCGGTTTTGGTAGTCAAAAATTTCGGACTTAGCCAACGCAATATCACGTTCGGTCTTGAAGAAAGCCCGATGTGCCGATCCGACAGACGTAATAATCGTCATATCCGGCCGCACCATATCGGACAAATGAATCAACTCGCCCGAATGATTCATGCCCATTTCAATCACGGCAAACTGCGCATCGGACGGCAAAGCCGCCAACGTCAACGGTACACCGATTTGATTGTTCAAATTCCCGTCTGTCGCATACGTTTTTCCCTGTGCCGCCAGGCAGGTCCGCACCATTTCTTTGGTGGTGGTTTTACCGGACGATCCCGTAATACCGATGACTTGAGCCGTACACCGCATACGGGCAAAGCGGGCCAAGGCTTCCAAAGCCGCCATTGTATCCGATACCACAATTTGCTTATCGGCCGGCACTTGGTCCACCGGGTGCATCACCACACAAGCCGCCGCACCCAACTCCACCGCCCGGCGTGCAAAAGCATGACCGTCCGAGTGAACCCCTTGCAACGCAATAAATAAATCACCGATCTTCAAGGTCCGCGTATCAATGGAAATACCGAAAGCCGTCAAGTAATCCGCTACACGCACCGACAAAGCCAACTCCAAATCCGCCGCAATCCACAACGGTTCTTGCGTTTGTCTCATCAGGGCCAATCGTGCTTCCACCCGATCATCCAAGGCATACGTGATACCGTTGATCGTTTGACCGGGTTCATGACCTTTGCCGGCTATCACCAACACATCACCGGCACGCAAAGAAGCGACAGCCGTGTGAATAGCTCGTTCCCGATTATCCATTTCTATTCCGCCCGGACACGCCCGCACAATCGCCGCCCGAATATCGGCCGGGTTTTCAAACCGGGGATTATCATCGGTGATATACACCACATCGGCCAATCGGTGGGCCGCCGCCCCCATCAGGGCCCTTTTCCCCGTATCCCGATTACCGCCACAGCCCATCAGGCATACCAACCGTCCGGACGTATGCGGCCGTAAAGATGTCAACACACGTTCAATCGCATCGGGTGTATGGGCATAGTCCACAAACACGCGCGCACCGGCAGGGGTTGTGCCTATCTGTTCCAAACGCCCCGTCGGGGCCTGCAACATCGGCAACACCGCCACCAACTCCGACAACGAAGCTCCCACGGCCCGACAAAGCCCCAAGGCCGCCAACACATTCCACACTTGAAAATCACCCGTAATACACAGAGACACCCGTTCTTCCCGACCATCGGCCATAAAGACAATATCTTGACCGGAATCGGTCGGTGTTTGGCTCATCAAGCGCAAATCGTTCCCGTTTTTCCCGTAAGAGAAAACGGATAAGCCACGGGCTTCGGCCACCCGGCGCAAGGTGTCATACGCCGCATCATCGGCATTCAAAACCGCCACACCGTCCGGGGCCACACACTCGGAGAACAAGCGACTTTTAGCCGCCAAATAAGCGTCCATTGTCTTGTGATAATCCAAATGATCCTGCGTCAGGTTTGTAAATGCCCCCGCCCGCAAAGTCAATCCGCCCAACCGTCCCTGATCCAAACCATGGCTGCTGGCTTCCATGGCCACAACCCGAATACCGCGTTCCTGCAAAGTATGCAGGGTTTTATTCAACGTAATCGGGTCCGGTGTTGTCATAGACCCGTCCGTATGTCCCGTGGCGGTATCAATGCCGATGGTCCCCAAACTGGCCGCCGGTATGCCTAACCGGTTCAATAATTGTTGCACATAAAACACCGTGGACGTTTTGCCGTTAGTACCCGTGACGGCCACCTTCATCACATCATCGGACGGGTACAAAATACCGGCCAATATCGCCATTTTTTGACGCAGTGCCGGCACGACAACCACGGGTATCGTTGCCGATACCGGTCGTTCGGCCAACACCAACGCCGCGCCGTTTTGTTCGGCCGCCGGAATAAAATCGGCACCGTCATGTTGTCCCCCCTTCAACGCCAAAAAAGCATATCCGGGGCGAACATCTTCCGCCCGCAGAGCCAATCCCGATATTTCGGACGGCAACATCCCTGTATAAGGAATGCCGGCTTTGTTTAATAATTCTGACGCGTTCATTTTTTTTACCTCTTTTTATGCTGTTTACTGCTGGCGATCGCATTGTCAATATAGGCCGGTTGAACCCACCGTTCGGCCGACCGAACCCCGACATACGGTGCGATACGCGATATGATTTCCAATCCGATCGGCTTGGCGTTCCAACCGGCAGTATTGAACATCCATGTTTCTTTAATTTTTTTGGGATTTTCCAAAGTAATCAACACAACATATTGCGGATCATTCATCGGAAAAGCGCCCACGAAACTGGTCCGCAACCGGCCTTGCACATACCGCCCGTTTTCCAATAAATTGGCCGATCCGGTTTTACCACCGACGGCATATCCCGCCACCGGATTGCTCTCTTTCATATCCCAGTTGATCACCGCCCACATCATGTGCCGGATTTGTTCGGAGGTTTTAGATTTTAAGACTTGATATACAGGGCGATCCCGATTACCGTCTTTCATCAATGTCGGCACCCGATAATACCCCCCGTTTACCAATGCCGCCACCCCTGCAATCAAGTGCAACGGTGTTACGGAAATGCCGTACCCGAACGCCACATTGGCCGAAGTCATATCGGCCCATCGTTTTCCGGTCGGATATTGAGTTCCTCCCAATTCCGGCAAGCGTATCGGTAATTTATCGTAAAAGCCGAACCGCCCTAAAAACTCTTGTTGTTTTTGCCACCCGGATTTCAGGGCAATTTGTACCGACCCGATATTGGACGAATGAATTAAAATTTCAGGCACCGTCAAACGCCGATTTTCCCCCCGATAATCTTCAATGACTTTCCGACCGATCTTGACGGTTTGAGACGTATCAAATGAGTCTGTGGGCCGAATATCTCCGTTTTCCAACGCCATAGCCGTATTAAATAATTTGAATACCGATCCGAATTCATACGTTCCCAACGTAGCTTTATTAAACCGGCAATTCATATCACCGTCCGCCGGCAAATTCGGGTCATAATCGGGTAAAGAAACCGCCGCTAACAATTCCCCGGTATGGACATTCATGACCAAACCAAGCCCCCCGTCCGCTTTGTATTTAGAGATTCCTTTCATCAAGGATTGCCGGACAATTTCCTGCACCGCCGTATCCAACGATAACCGGATATCTTCGGTGGCCAATTCCCGATCATAGGCTTTTTCCAACCCCGCCGTCCCTACATTATCAATGTTTACGCCCCCCAGAATATGGGAAAACAAGGATCCTTGCGGATAAAACCGCCGTTCATTTTTTGTTTCTTCCAAATACTGATTACCGATCCATTTAATCGCCTCCCGTTCACGGGGAACCAAGTTGCGCTTGATGTATTGAAAATTCATCGGGGAAGTCAGTTTTTGATATACCGATTCATACGATAAATCCGGCAAGGCTTTCACCAGTTGTCGGGCCGTCTCTTCGGGGTCTTTAATTTTTTGCGGATTGACCGATAAATCCACGGTCGGCAAAGACAAAGCCAAAATCAAGCCATTCCGATCGGTAATATTATGCCGTTTCAAAGCCAACGTTGTTTTTAACACAGACGGCGTAAAACTGCGGGGTTGATAATCCACAATCGTCAAGTAAAACAAGCGCCCGATAATAATGATAAAACAGATCGTCAGGCCGACTAAAATAAATAAAATACGTTTATTTGCCGTCAATAAAACGCCCCGTGTGGCGGCATCCAGACACCGATACCGATCCAATCTCTTGTGCGGGATTTCCTGACCGACATAATAGAAAGTTTCTTTGGCCCGGCGAATCATGACGGATTTTCCTCCGGTTCGGTCCATGACGGACGCGGTGCCGGTACCGGGGCCGCCCGTACGGGCAAATCATCCACCGAAACCACCTGTGCCGCCGATAACGGTTGAAACTGCGTGTATTTATCCACCAATCCCCGCAACCGTTCCGGTTCGTTAAACAAAGCCCACTCGCCTTGTAAAATATGGATTTCACGCATATCTGACAAAATTTGACGGTGAATGGCCTGCAATTCTTCTTCTTTGTCTATCACTCGGTATTTCAGGATAAACAACTGCAATCCGGCCCCAACGGCCAGACACAAAAAGAAAAACCGAATACCCCATCGCATCATTACGCAGTCCTTTGTGCCGCCCGCAGTTTTGCCGAATGAGACCGCGGATTCGCCGCCAACTCTGCGGCAGAGGCCGTAATCGGTTTACGCGTTAAAATCGTAAACAACCCCTGTTCCGGCGGCACAACCGATCGGGCGTACCGATTTTGGTGTGCATGCCCCACCGAATGTTCAATCAAAAAGTTTTTTACCAACCGATCTTCCAACGAATGAAATGAGACAATCACCAAACGACCATTGGGCTTTAACAACCGCACAGACGCGTCCAACGCCCGTTTCAACTCGCCCAATTCATCATTGACTTGAATACGCAAGGCTTGAAATGTCCGTGTCGCACTATCCGATCCGTCTTTGGGCTTCGGCATGACCCGATGAATCACATCGGCCAGTTGTGCCGTGGACACAATCGGACGTTGCCCCCGTTCCCGCACGATGGCCGCTGCGATACGCCGCGATGCTTTTTCTTCGCCATACTTGAAAATCACATCGGCCAAATCTTTTTCAGATAACGTGTTCAAGTAGTCTTTTGCCGACTTACCCCGCTGTCCCATACGCATATCCAAGGGCCCGTCAAATCGCAGAGAAAAGCCCCGATCGGGCTGATCAATCTGCATGGACGATACGCCCAGGTCCAACACAATCCCGTCCACCGGTTCGTCCAAGTGTGCCGCCACATTGCCAAAGCAATCGTGAATAAAGGAAAATCGATTCGGGTATTGCCCTTCCATGGTCAGACCGGTCGTCATCGCGTCCGGATCGCGATCAAGACCAATCACCCGCGTACCGGAAGAAGCGTTCAAAATCGCACGGGTATAGCCACCGGCTCCAAAAGTTCCGTCAATAAATATCCCACCGTTGTGGCAGGCTAACTGCTCCAACACTTCATCAAGCAAAACCGGAATATGTGGCAAACACTCCATAAATAACCTTCTTTGATAATCATGAAATCGTATTCAGGAAAGTATACAGAATTTCCCATCACTTTTCAATCTTTTTCGTAAAAAAAACGACTTTGGAATTTATTTTTGCAACAAAGGGGCATA
The DNA here is from genome assembly GCA_934202735.1 of uncultured Alphaproteobacteria bacterium. Lineage (GTDB taxonomy): Bacteria > Pseudomonadota > Alphaproteobacteria > CAAHEQ01 > UBA3637 > CALXZG01. Next base: position 67,960 of record CAKPYH010000006.1, read on the forward strand.
CATGTCCAAGGCTTGCAGGGTGTGTTGCAACACTTTATCGGCGTTTTCCGTCTGTTGCGGATCATCCCGTCGTTGCATAGCCTGTGCGCAAGCATCTGCCACCACATGCGCCAACATTTTTCCCTTGATATTCTGACTCCCGGTATCGGCAATCATATTCAAGCGAATCTCAATTTCCTGATTACGGCGTGCCATACGATCCCGTGCCTGATCCGTTGCTTCTGCGGTCAAGCGTTCCACCTCGGTGTCGGCTTGCTCCATCAATTTACGTTGGACGGTCCACCGCCCCCGATAGGCAGATTCGTATTTCTCTTTCAAAGCGGCCGCTTTTTGATGCATGTCGGCGGCCTGTTGAGCCGTTTGGCGAACGGAATCGGCTTGACGTAAGGCCCACCGTTTTACGAAACGAAACACCGGACGCACACCGATGCCGATGACCAAAATGAAAGCCGTTGCCGTCCAAAATTCAGGGTTTTTCAAAATTTCAATCATGTCCGCCCTCCGCCGACATCAACCGGTCAATCAAAAGGGTTGCCACTTGTGCCGAAACCGTTTGCGAAGTCATTTCCATTTTTTGGCGAGCCGCATCAATTTTATGTTCGGCCTGACGTACTTTTTGGCGCAATCGCCGATCATTTTCCCGTTCCCGAGCCGCCAGATCTTTTTGTACCCGGGCATAAGCTGTCTGTATACGTTCGGTCTTTTTTTCTTCGGCATTCAACAAAAAAGCCTGATACCGTTGGTTGATTTGTTCCGCTTGCCGGTTCAGATCTTCGGCCGCCTGAATATCGGCTTGCACCCGATCGGACCGTTCAGAGATCGTTTCTTCTATCATCGGGCATATCAAAGTCGCCATCATCAGATATAAAAATCCGAAACTGAGCAACATCCAAAAAATCTGACCCGTAAAAAAAGAAACATCAAACTGTGGCATGATTTCCCTTTACATATACAAAATAATAATGGCCAATCCCAAAGCATACAAGGCAATCGCTTCCGTAATAGCCGCACCGCCCCAGGCAAACAAGCTGACATCATTTTTCACATCGGGATTACGACTAACCGATGAAATAATCGTGACCCAGATTTGGGCCACCCCCTTGGCGACGCCCAACATGACCAGACTGATTAAACCGACCGACAGGTACTTGGCCGCTTCGGCAATGGCATGCAAAGATTCTTGTTCCATATTTTTTCCTTTCCTAATCGTGCATATTCAGGGCTTCCCCCAAATAAATGCTTGTTAAAATAGTATAAATATACGCTTGTAAAAAAGCAATCCCCGTTTCAAATACAATCAACAAGGCCACAAACAGCAACGGAAACGCCCCGGCCAAGCCGGACGAAAACACAAACCCCGCCAAGATTTTTAATAAAATATGCCCCACCACCATATTCATGACCAATCGCACGGTTAAACTAAACGGTTTAGCCACAAAAGAAATCATCTCAATCGGGATAACAATCGGGGCTAAAACAGGGGGAATACCGCGGGGCAAAAACGTCCGAAACCAGGCCCATTTATGATGATAAATACCGACTGCTGCCGATACCAACAATCCCATTACGGCAAAGGCACCAATGGGGGCCAGTTGACTGGTAAACGTAAACGCATACGGGAACAAGCCCATCAGGTTGCCCATAAAAATCATCACAAAGACACTGAAAATAAACGGTATATAGGCCTGATACCCGTTTCCGATGGTATCGCGCGCCGTTGACACAATAAACCGATACAGGGCTTCCGCAACCGCTTGTCCGGTACCGGGCACCAAAGCCTGGGGGCGAATCAGGATCCACAAAATAAACACACCTGCTACGGCCGCCAGCACCATAAACAGGGACGAATTCGTCAATGATAAATCCCACTCGTTCCAATTAAAAGGGATAACCGTCTTGACCGTAAATTGATGCAAGGGATTCATTTGTCATGCCTTTCCTGACGCAAGGCATATCGGGTGGTCGTATACAATCCGGCCACACCCCCTAACAAAGTCAAACCCGCCGTCAACAAGACGCTGGTTCCCAAAAACCGTTGCAGAAACAAGCCCACCGCACACCCGACAAAAATACACCCCAACAGATCCGTTAAAATCGTGATGGTGGTGTTATAACCAATCCCCTTGGAAGGACGCATAGCCTGTCCCCGTAAAGTTTCTCGGAATGATTGGATTTCTTGATCCAGTTGTTCGGTTTCGCGAGTCATGGCTTCTCCAAAAAGGTGGCTATATCCGATAAAACAGATTCATCGGCACCCACAAACTTCTTTTGTTGTTTGCCCCGAACTACCACCGTTGTCGGCGTGGCACTGATCCGATAACGCCGGGCCATTTCATCCCGCCGTTGAATGATTGTACGTTCCGTATCGGCCCGTGCCAAACAAGCGTTTTGCGCTTCAACGGAAAATCCGGCGGCCAATGCGTCTTGTTCTATCAAGTTCCGCCATACGGCTTTCTCGTCCCAGGCCCAAGTGTCCTGATGGGCAAATATCCGGTCTTGAAACACGCCCCGCACAACGGCCGGCATACAATCGGCCAAACGCACCACTTGCAGGGATCGCTTGTCATAGGGCAAATCCACTTCATACAGGCGTGCCTGTCCCGTTTGCACAAAACGGGCTTTTAACTGCGGTAAGAGTTCCCGGTGATATGTGGCGCAATGCGAACAAGCCGGTGAGGTAAATACATATATCTCGGCCGGTAATTTTTCCGGGGCGGCGGTCCCTGCCTGTCCGTTCAGGATTCCCCCAAATACCAATGCCAATGCCACAATCACCGGACGCATGTTATTTTCTATCTCCGATGAAGTACAAAACCAAACGGAACATATTGATAAAATCCAGATACAGGCTCAACGCCCCGGCAATAGCCGTTGTTTGGTTCAAAGAATCATCGTTTTCCCGATACATAAACTTTAATTTTTGCGTATCATAGGCGGTCAAGCCCACAAAAATAAACACCATCACAACGGACAAGCCGAACGCAAAGGTTGACGATCCGACAAAGATATTGACCACAGAGGCCAAAATGACCCCGAATAACCCCATCATCAGGAAACTGCCCCACGATGCCAAAGACCGTCCGGTAGTGTACCCGTACAGGCTAATCCCCGCGAACATTCCGGCGGTTGCAACAAAGGCTTGCACGATACTGGCCTGGGCATACAGCAGGAAAATGTTGGACAGGGAGATCCCCATCAATGCCGAAAACAGCCAAAACAAGCCTTTGGCCCGGTTTGCGTTTTGACGACCGAGAGATGATGAAATCATAAACACCAAAATCAAAGGGGCCAAGATAGCCAACCACCCGATCAGGGAATATGTAATCCCTTGGGGGGTTATACGATAAAACCATCCGGAGAACGGATCATGTACGGCCAGCCATGCCGTCAGGCCCGACAAGGCCAATCCGCCGGCCATATAATTATACACCCGGGCAAAGTAAGCCCGCAAGCCGTCCGACATACGATCAACGGCACTAAACGGTTGTTGTTCTAAATTAAAAGACATTTTTTTCTTCCTTTCAGTTATGAGTTATACCCGATTTCAAAATAAAAGACAAGCGGTTTTTTACTTGACTTCCCGATAATCCACATCAATCACGGTTGTTTGCCGATGCCGCCGGTGGAAAAACGGGGTGGGACGAAGCCGGCAGCCGTTGGCTTGCCGTTCGGCCCGCAAACCTTGTATCCAAGCCGTCAACACACGCCCTCCCGTCCAAAGAAACCACAGCAATAAAAGCGGTATCGCCACATACCACGCCACAAACAACAAAACAAACAAAAATGTTCCCAGAAGAATCAAACTGAACACAAGTTGTATAATCGGCAAATTATTCCTCCTTGATTAACGTTTTCAACCGATAGATCAGATCCAATGCCTGCCGGGGCGACAAAGAATCCACATCTGTATTTTTCAACACTTTTTCCACTTCAGACGGTTTACATTGATATGTAGGACGTGTCGCCGCCGAAAACAAGGGTAAATCATCAAACAACGGTTTTTGTTCTTGTTTTTTTTCTTCCAGTTGCGCCAACACATCGGCCGCTCGGGTCAAAACGGCCTGCGGGACTCCGGCCAATTTGGCCACATGAATCCCATAGGACCGATCCGTGGCTCCGTCCCCGACTTCATGCAGAAAGACAATGTCCCCCTGCCATTCCTTAACCCGCATGGTGTGCAGGGACACCCCCGGCAACCGATTGGCCAAGACCGTCAATTCATGGTAATGGGTAGCAAACAACCCGCGGGATTTGTTATAGGTCCGCAGGTATTCCACCACCGCCCACGCCAAGGACAACCCGTCAAAGGTGGCCGTCCCCCGCCCCACTTCATCCAAAATCACCAACGACCGTTCGGTGGCACCGGATAAAATAGCGGCCACTTCCACCATTTCCACCATAAAGGTAGACCGCCCCCGAGCCAAATCATCGCTGGCCCCCACCCGGGAAAACAGGCGATCCACCACACCGATTTTGGCATAGTCAGCCGGAACAAACAGGCCTGCTTGCGCCATCACGGCCATCAGGGCATTCTGTCGTAAAAACGTACTTTTCCCCGCCATATTCGGCCCGGTCAACAACCACAAACGATTGTCGTCATTTCCCAAGAAACAATCATTGGGTACAAAGGGAACTTTATCGGCTTGCAAAGCGGCTTCCACCACCGGGTGTCGTCCCCCCCGAATATCAAAATCCAATTCACCCGTCATAACGGGGCGTACCCACCGATTTTCTTGGGCCAGCACCGCCACCGCGGTTGCCACATCTGTTTCGGCCAAAGCCCCGGCGGCTTCAAACAACGCATCCGATTGTGCCAAAATACGGGTCCGCATGTCTTCAAACAACCGCAATTCCAAATTCAAGGCTTCACTGTCGGCATTCAAAATCCGACCGGCTAAGGCACTCAATTTTTGCGTGGTAAAACGGACATTATTCAACATACTCTGCCGATGAATAAAGCCCCATTCAGGATGATCAAAGACGGTCTCGGCCGCTTTGACGGGCACTTCCACATAATAGCCGATTAAATTATTAAACGTGATTTTCAGGTTCTGTATACCGGTTAAACGGATATACTCGCCGGTCAAGGTCGCCAACATTTGCTGTGCATTTTCACGGGCATGACGTAATTCATCTAACTCGGGCGAATATCCGTCCCGGATTAAATGGCCGTCCCGGGCCATGACCGGCGGCTCATCGGTGATACAGGCTGTAATTTCGCCCGCCAAGCCGGAATGTTCCCCCATTCTTAACAGGCACCGTTCCACCGAAACGGGTACCATATCCGCCCGTACCGCCAAACGTACGGCCGGGATTTTGCCCAACGCCAATGCGATATTCTGCATATCTTTGGGACCGCCCCGTCCGACCGACAGACGGACCAGACACCGTTCTATATCCGGGACTCCCTTCAGGTGGCTCCGCACGGTATCCCGTATATCGGGGTTTTGCAGGAAAAAGTCCACTTGATCCAACCGATCTTCAATCACACCCAGGTCCACCACCGGAGCCGACAGGCGTGATGCCATCAATCGGCCGCCCGCCCCCGTCAGCGTACATCCCAAAACGGATAATAAACTTTTGCCGCCACGTTCTCCGGACAAGGCATGCGTCAATTCCAAACTGCGGCGTGTGGCAGGATCAATTTCCATATACTGTTCGGGGTGCATTTTTTTCAAGTGTCCCAACCGTGGCATAATCCCTTTCTGTGTTTCCGCAACATAAGTCAACAACACCCCTGCCGCCGCGATTTCCGGCTTGTCAAAATCCGATTCTGTTTCCTGATGCTCCTGCAAAAAAGCCGCCATGCGTGCTTGTTGAGCCTCATACAGGAACAGGTTATCCCCCAACTCGGTAATGCCCGTTATATGGTAAAACAGGTCCGGGCAGGCTTCCCTAGCCCCGGATGCCACCAACACTTCGGACGGTTCCAAGCGTGCCCATGTGGAAAAGAACAAGGCTTTATCCATAGATTGCACACAAAAATCACCGGTAGACATATCCGCCCATGCCATAGCCACCCGGGGTCCCGTCATCACCAAAGAGGCCAGGTAATTATGTTCGTTGGCGGACAATAACGCATCTTCCGTCAACGTACCGGCCGTCACCACCCGAATCACATCCCGCTTTACCACCGATCCGGCCCCGCGTTTTTTGGCTTCTTCGGGATCTTCCAACTGCTCGCAAATCGCCACCTTATAACCGGCTTTAACCAATTTTACCAAATAACTTTCGTACGCGTGAAAGGGAACGCCGCACATCGGCAGCGGATCGCCGGGCTTGTTTCGGTTCTTGTCGGTCAAGACAATATCCAATACCCGTGATGCCGTTTTAGCATCCTCATAAAACAATTCATAAAAATCCCCCATCCGATAAAACAACAAGCAATCCGGATATTGCCGTTTCACTTCAAAGTACTGTTTGACCATAGGGGTCTGTTTCGGTTCTGACATTTTTACTTTCCTTTTATGTTTTTTTGTATTATACTTGATTTATGAGAAAAAAGAAAGAGTCAAATCTGTTTTTACGTTTTTTTCGTTTATCGGCCCGGGTATGGATTGTCAGTATCCCCACCGCGTTGATTTTATCTATCTTATTGTTATTGGGTGAAATTTCAATCCAAAGTGCTTTGATTTTATTGCTGTTGACCGTGATTTTTGCGGGCATTATCATCGGCTTGGTTTTCAAAGAATTGGAAAATTTTATCGTGTATTTGCGGAATCTGGCCCAAGGGTTAGAAATTGAACCGCCCCACTTTAACAAAGGTGTGTTCAGTTCTTTTCGCCTGGCCGATACATTTCAATCCGTCAAAAATCGGTGGCTCAGTCAAAGTTTATCCGATTCTCAAATTTTGAAAAATCTGCCCGATCCGTTATTGATGGTGGATCCGGCCGGTCAAGTCGTCTTTGCGAATCTGCGGGCCGAAAAGACATTCGGGAAAGATTTAGTCGGACGGACAGGGACAGACCTGTTTACCGGGCAAGCGGCCGGCGATGCTTTAACGGCGGTTTTGAACGGTACCCAAGCCACCGAACATGTGATGTGGGACTATACGGCCAACCCCGAACAGTATACGTTTCAGGCCCGTATAGAACGCTTGCCCGCACCGTCCCGCGGCGGGGCCGTGGCGGTGATTATCTTGCACGATGTGACTCCGTTCAAGCGATTCCGTGAACAGCAGGAAGAATTTTTTGCCAACGCCAGTCATGAACTGAAAACACCTTTATCCATTATTTCGGGCTTTATTGAGACCTTGCAAGGACCCGCCCGCAATGATGAACACGCCCGCGATCAGTTTTTATCCATGATGGCCGATCAGGTAGAACGCATGACCGGATTGGTTCAAGACCTGCTTAAACTGGCCCGACCGCAAGCTTTTCAACAAGCCCTGCCCACGGATACCGTTGCCTTAAAACCGCTTTTACAAGATCTGATTCAAACCTTTCGGGTCAAAGCCGCCGGTCGCCGACAACGCATTCGCCTGAACATCGGTACAATCCCGAACATTACGGGACGAACGGACGACCTGCGGTGCGTGTTCCAAAACCTGATAGACAATGCCCTAAAATACGGGGCGGGACGGTCCACCATTACCGTTTCCGCAACTGCCGAAAATACGTCTCCCGCAGATTCATCTCTATCCGGTCCGGTGGTGGCGGTGGCGGTTCATAATATCGGGACACCGATTGCACCGGATTATGTGGACAAGTTATTTAATCGGTTTTATCGGGTACCGTCCATGGCCACACGGGCCGTAGAAGGCACCGGTTTAGGCCTGGGAATCGCACAACAGATTGTTCAGGCACACCACGGTATTATTCGGGTCGTCAGTACCCCGGAAGACGGAACAACTTTCACGGTTTATCTGCCGGTGGCATAAAGTGTAGTACCCCCGTTCCCGCCAGGATCAAAACGCCCAAACCCAACAACCATCCGCCGGCGGCGGGCCAATATTGAAAGACATGTCCCGTCAACCACACAAACCGCAACGCAATCAGAAACAAGGTCAAATTATACAGGCGTGTCCGATGCCGATACAAGGCATACCCGGCCAACGCTGCCAAGGCCCCCACCGTCAAAATAAGACGTACGGCGGCAGCGGCCTGGCTCATTTCGCCCAACACCAAAATGCCATAAAATAAGACAATCAACCACCGATTCAAGGCCCGCAAAAACGGCAACCGCGTTCCATCCGTCAACGCAATAGACATCAGCAGGACTGCCGCCGAAACCGCGACAGTCAAGGCCGGTGCCTGGGCTAGAAACAAAAACAAGAACTCCAATCGCACATAGCCCAAAATACCCCCTAAAAACAAGGGGACCCACAAGAGGCCCAATAATTCGCGTTCACTGAACAACACAATAATCAGGGAAAGACCGGCCCAGGCCAATAAACCCGTTCCCGTCCCCACCGGCAGGTTAAAGACTTGGGCGATCAGACCGATACCGCCTCCAACCGCCAAAAAGCAAAAGAACAAAGCACTTTCAAACAACAAGTGCCTTTCCCGCCGAAAGCCGTAAATCGTGGCTCCGATACCGATCAGGACGGCTATACCCGCCGCACTCAATTTGGCCCAATCCGGCATTATATTTTGTCCGGCGGTCATCAGAGCCGTACCCCCTAAACAACAAATAAAGATCCCCAGCCACATCACCGCCAACAACCGAAACGGCCGATTTTCCCGATCTTCAAAAGCGGCAATTTTTTCTTTTTGTGCCGGTGTCAACAACCCTTGCTGCGCCCATTTGTTCAGTTTTGAATCCGTCATGCTTTACTCCCCCTTGTAAAGCATATAGGCCCTCAAGGTATCAGTTGTAAAGCACGCGCCACCACATTTTCGGGGGTAAAGCCGAAATGAGCCATCACATCAGGACCTTTACCCGATGCTCCAAAGGTATCTATCCCGATCACGGCACCGCCGGAGGATCCCACAAACCGTTCCCATCCCCAGGTTGCGGCCGCTTCTATCACCAACCGTGGGGCGGTTCCCAAGACTTGACTTTGATACGCCGAATCTTGTGCTTCAAATAATTCCACACACGGCAAGGATACTACCGTTGTCCCCACCCCTTGCGCTTGCAACATGTCGCGCGCTTGCAGGGCCAAAGCCACTTCGGATCCTGTCGCAATCAACGTGATTTGACTCGCGCCGTCCGCCGGGGCCAGGATATACCCCCCGCGGGCCGACAGGTTTTCATCGGCCGTGGTCCGCACGGTGGGCAAACCTTGACGCGACAATACCATCGCCGAAGGCCCCGCGGTCCGCCGTAAAGCCAGTTCATAGCATTCCGCCGTTTCCACACCGTCCGCCGGTCGGAAGACGTACAAATTCGGTGTTGCCCGCATATTGGCCAGTTGTGCAATCGGCTGATGCGTCGGACCGTCTTCCCCCACGCCGATGGAATCATGTGTATACACAAACACAACACGCAGGCCCATCAAAGCCGCTAAACGCACCCCCGGCTTCATGTAATCCAGGAACGACAAAAAGGTCCCCGCATACGGGATAAATCCGCCATGCGCCGCCAAGCCGTCCATGATCCCGGCCATAACCATTTCCCGCACACCGTAATTCAGGTAATTGCCACTGTAATCCAACCGTGTGATGGCCACCGATTGGGGCGTATCGGTAAAACAGGCCGCCGATAAATCGGCCGATCCGCCAATCAGGTTCGGCAGGCTTTCCGCCAAAGCCGTCAGGACCCTTTGTGAAGACTTGCGGGTCGCCACGGTGGGGGCTTCGGTAATGATTTGTTTCTTCACACGCATCAGCGTCTCCGATAAATCCCCCGGCAATTCCCCTTGGATCATGGCCAGAAAAATCTCGCGATTGGCATCATGAGCCACACGCATTTCCCATTGTTTGCGATCGCCTTCTCCTTGCGCACCGACCGCCCGCCAAGCCTCTAAAATATCTTCGGGTATGTCAAAAGGTTCGTAAGGCCAATTCAGGTTTCGGCGCAGCCCTGCCACTTCTTCGGGGCCCAAGGGAGACCCATGACATTTCGGTGTGCCGCTTTTGGTCGGAGCCCCGTATCCGATAACGGTTTTACAATCAATCATCACCGGACGATCCGATTGATGAGCCTTTGCCAACGCGCGGGAGACAGACTCATAATCATGCCCATCGCACGTCAACACACGCCATCCGTTGGCTTCAAACCGCTTTTTCATATTCGTATCGGTCGCCAAGTCGGTGGTACCGTCAATGGTAATCCGGTTATCGTCCCACATCACTATCAAGCGATTGAGCCGCCAATGTCCGGCCAAAGACAAGGCTTCTTCCGAAATGCCTTCCATCAAATCACCATCGCCACAGGTGACATACGTATAGTGATTGACCAACGCGTCCCCGAACCGCGCATTCATCATCCGTTCGGCCAAGGCCATACCGACCGCACCGGCCAAGCCTTGCCCCAACGGTCCCGTTGTATAATCCACACCGGGCATCAAGCCCCGTTCCGGATGACCGGCGGTTTTACTGCCTAACTGCCGAAACCGGCGCAGTTCGTCCAATGTCGCCGCCGTGTAGCCCGTCAAATACAGCAAGGCATACAGCAAGGCAGACGCATGCCCGCCCGACAGGACCAAGCGATCCCGATCATACCAATTCGGGGCAGAGGCATCAAAGCGCAAATACTCCCGCCACAGGACCGTCATCACATCGGCCAATCCCAACGGCGCACCGGGGTGGCCGGAACGAGCCTGTTCAATCATGTCCACCGACAACAGGCGTAGGGCCGTTGCCATACGTTCCCGCAAAGTTTGTTCCGAATAAGTCATGTTAAGGCTCCTTTCCGTTCCAATATCCGAATAAAAATGTATTGCGTCCGGCGGCACGCGTTTGCGTACAGGTAAAATCCGCCGGCAAAGTTTCATTCAAGGCGGCATCGGTTTCTATGATAATCACGGTCTTATCATCAATCCATCCCGCCCGTAAAAACGCCGGTAAGGCCCGTTGCCACAGGCCTCGCCCGTACGGCGCATCCATAAACAAAACGGATATAGGGGCATGTTGGGGCGGTGTCAAGGCATCTCCCATCAGATGAACACCGGCCCATCCCCGCATGTTTTCGTTCAAGCATTGAACGGCCCGATGATCCGTTTCAAAACAAAACACTTCCCGTGCCCCCCGCGACAAGGCTTCGGCGGCCACGGCTCCGCTGCCCGCGAACACATCTGCCAACGAGACATCACGCCATAATCGCCCTTGTTTTAACAATCGCGCCGCCAAAATATCAAAGACCATTTCCCGCGCCCGATCGCTGGTCGGCCGCGTTGTTTCACCCTCAGGAGCATTCAATTTTTTGCCCCGAAAAGTCCCGGCAATGACTCTCATATCAGCCCCCGCAAAACGGCCTGAGGCACTTCCCGCACCGCCCCCGCGGGCAGGTTGCCCAGCTGAAACGGGCCGTAAGAGACCCGAATTAAACGCGTCACCGGCATACCGAAGAAGTCCATCAATCGCCGAATTTCCCGATTTTTACCTTCCGTTAAAGTCATCAGGATCCAGGTATTACTGCCCTGTTCGCGTTCTACTTCCACCACACACGGGGCATAGGATACCCCCGCCACCCTAACACCTTGGGCCAAGCGGGCCACGATTTCCGGTGTCATACGACCGTGAATCCGCACGCGATACTTACGCTTCCACCCGCGTTTGGGCAATTCCAATTCACGGGCCAATTCGCCGTCAGTCGTCAATAATAACAGGCCTTCCGAATTAAAATCCAAGCGACCGACACTCACCACCCGCGGCATGGTATCGGGCAAGTTTTCAAAGACAGTCGGGCGCCCCTGCGGATCTCGGTTTGTTGTCATAACACCGGCGGGCTTGTGATAGCACCACACTCGCCGTTCTTGCCGTCGGCCCAAGGGCACGCCGTCCACCACAACCGTATCCTCCGGTCCGACCACACAGGCCGGCGTTGTCAAGGGGATACCGTTGACGACCACACGCCCGGCCGCAATCCATCGTTCGGCTTCACGCCGGGAGCATAATCCCGCCGCCGCCATCATTTTTGCAATTCGCTCTTTCTTTTCTGTCATAATTGGTATATTATAGCAAAATGAACAAAAAGGAAAGCGAAAAATGAATCAAGAGATTGTCAATCGGGCTTTGGCCCTGGCTTCACAAGCCTTTGATAGCGATGAAGTCCCTGTCGGAGCCGTTATTTTTAACACCACAACCGGCGAAATTGTCGCCGAAGCCTGCAACCGTACCGAACACGATGGCTCTCCCGTGGCTCACGCCGAGATATTGGCGATCCAAGCGGCCTGTACACGCCTGGGGCTTAAACGATTAACGGGATATTCCCTGTTTGTCACCCTAGAGCCTTGCACCATGTGTGCCGGCGCGATTGCCTGGGCCCGATTGGACGCGTTGTATTTCGGGGCCTATGATCCTAAAACCGGTGGCGTATGTCAAGGACCGTGCGTATTTACGCACCCGCAAACACATCATAAAATCACCATCCAAGGGGGAATTGAAGCCCAAACCTGCGGTGCCCTGATGACTCGCTTTTTTCAGGCAAAACGAAAATAAGTTGCCCTTTTTTCACCGGATAAACCGATTTTTATTATCTCGGCTTGACCCTACCTGATTGCCGGGTCATTGTTTTTCATGTTCGCACGCCCCTACTCCCACGATCCCCCGTCATCGGGGCGTTTGTTCTTTTGTCATCTTCGGCCCCCGTCAGCCCCCCTTGTCATCTTCCGGCTCCTTTTTTTAGTATTGTCATCTTCGGGCTTGACCCAGACACTCACTTTCCCCTGTCATCTTCGGGCTTGACCCAGACACTCACTCTTACTGTCATCTTCGGCCCCCGTCAGCCCCCCCCCTTTGTCATCTTCCGGCTCCTTTTTTTAGTATTGTCATCTTCGGGCCCCACCCCGCAACTTTTTTTGTCATCTTCGGGCTTGACCCGGAGATCCAGGAAACATAAGGTCTTCTTTTATCCTGGATTCCCGCTTCCGCGAGAATGACAAAAGAAAAAAAGCGGGAATGGCAAAACTAAAAATGTGCGCGGGAATGACAAAAGAAAAAAATCGGAATTGAACAAGGTCATAGAAAAAAACATGAATGACAGAATAGCCTTATTTCCAACACCATCCCCCATACCACAAAGGGGCCCCAACCGGAGCCCCCTTGCACACTTAGGCATGCCGGGATATTATTTCAAGACACACTTCCCATCGTCTGTCATTTTACGATTGGAACACTTCGCACATTCAGATGCATCTGCGGTGGGAGCAGAACTTGTGCTACAAATATAACAATAACCACGAGTACCTCTAAAACGATTAGAACACTTGGTGCATTCCGTTTCAGAGGCAACCTCGGGATCACTATGATCACAAGAATAACATTGACCAGAGTTACCTATGTAACGATTGGGACACTTGGCACATTCCGTTGCATTCTTAAGAGTTAGTGCATTGATATAGTCACAAGATATACATTCCCACGTAGGTTTCAAATATCCATCTGGACATTCTTTCAGGACACATTTGTTCCCATTCACTATCTCTCGTTCCGGGCATCTGGCACATTCTATTGCATCAGCAGACCACGTATCAGGAGAGCTACAAGACGGGCACCAGCCGCTGGTACTTCTAAAATTATCGGGACATTTCGCACATTCTGCCGCATCTGTGTGAACTGCATAAGTTTTACTACCATTACTACAAGCTTTGCAATTACCATTCACATCTTTTATCGGCTTATCCCCCGGGCACTCGTTGTCGCAGGTTTCATCGGCGACACAGGTCCCGTTTTCATCATGCTGACAATAACCGCAGGTATGACTCTCATCACCCATGGACGGCGAAAACACAAACTCTATCACATTATCTGCTTCATTACAATTCGTCCCGTCTTCAGTCGGGTACTCATCATCATTCAAGTAGACCCCTGCCGGTGTAGTCCACTTTTGATTCAAAATATACCGACACACCCCTTGTGGAATGCCCGAAACTTCTATACCAAAACACTCGGCACAGACCCCCGGTTCTTCTACTACCGCAACGGCATAATCGTCTATTTCTTCCGCCATATCCGCCGGTTGAGCGGCCGGTTGGCCCATCATTTTTTGCGTACTGATAATAACGGCGCGGGCCGATACACCCTCCAACACATTATTGGAGTGATGCCGGTTCATCGCCATCATATACCCGGCAATCCCGCCGATAGATAACACGCCGATCACGGCCAAGACCCCCAGCATTTCCACCATACTGCGACCGGATTCATTGTTTCTCATTTTGCTTTCCCTTTCTTGATTGAGTTTTCTCTTTGACCCGGAGTGTATCACTATCTCTGTTTTTCTGCAACAGTTATTTTGAACAATTTTGATTTTTTTTGCGCGGTGGCTTATTTTAATTGACTTCTTTCCTGGATCTCCGGTGGGGCCGAAGGCAACGCCAACCGATACACTTTTTCAAAAAAACATTCCGTTATCCATTTTTTGCTTGACATTTGGCGGGGGCGGGCCTAGCCTAACATATAATATGATGGATTTGACACGGTTATC
>CAKPYH010000007.1 GCA_934202735.1 uncultured Alphaproteobacteria bacterium
CCATCTTCTAAAGAACAGCCGTCCGTACATCCGTTTCCTATCCCTATTCACTCTCTCTAACAACTGCCCCCGGCTCACCGGAAGCAAAACGAATTCTACACTATTACCCACCCTTTGTCAAGCACTTTTTTGAAATTTAGATCTTTTTTTTAAGCCTAACCGAACAACCGCTTGTTTTATTGACATTTTTTGGCGTAAAAAAAATTCACTTTTGCCGGGGATTATGCCTGATACGACCGTTTTTATCGGGATTCCCGACAAAAAAACGTCAGCCCGAACCGGACTGACGCTGCTTTGAAACCGTTCGCTTATTTCAATTTCAAGTTGACGGCGCACATTTTGCCGTTTTCTTCCTTTAAGTCAAACGAAACGGCTTGATTTTCTTCCAAACGGCGCAAGTTGGAATCGTGGACGGCCGTCACATGGACGAACACATCTTTGCCCCCGTCTTCCGGGACGATAAACCCGTAGCCGCTTTTATAATTAAACCATTTGACTGTGCCAGATTGCATTTTAGGACTCCTTATATAATATACCTTGTCATCGGCAAAAATTCGATAAACATTTGAAGCGGAAAAAATCAAGAAGGTTTCGGTTTCCCTACTTTCTTCTGTGCCCCATCCGATAAGAACGCTGACCGAAGACGATTTTAATATAGCCTGTTTCGGGGCGAAAAGCAAGCCTTTTTCCAAAAATTATTTAGTGAACACTTTGTGCAATCAGATCGTTATGTTCAATCAAAGTCAAGGCTTTTTCCCGCGATGCCGCCGTACCTAACCGATTGCCGAATCCGTCATAGACACCCCACACGGCATGTTGATCGGATACTTCACGTTTGGCATAAGCCACCATATCATCGCCCCAATCGTCCGAAACCAATAAAAAAGAAGACAGATCTAACTCAGAAATATGAAATTTAAGCGTCATTTTTTCTTCTTCCCCGCATCCAACAGCACCGGTTTAGATTTTGTTTGAATAGCAATAGTTTGCACCTGCGTTTTACGAATCGGCTTTTGCAGATCAATGTGCAGCAATCCGTTTTCCAAGCACGCTCCCAGAATCGTCATGCCGTCTGCCAAAACAAACGTTTTCACAAATGCCCGTGCCGCAATCCCATGATGCAGATAGCACCGTTCGGGTTCCTGACTTTGCCGCCCGCGAATCGTCAAGCGATTATCTTCCACCGTAATGGTCAAGTCCGATTCAACATAGCCGGCCACTGCCAGCGAAATCCGCAACGTGCCTGCATCGGTTTGTTCCAGATTATACGGCGGAAACCCATCGGCCCCTTTGGTCAGGCGGTCCAACATATCGTCCAGTTCGTCAAACCCCAACAAAAACGGATGATTGAACATCGTCAAGCGTTTTCCCCTTTCAGGCGACGAATCAAAATATCCGTATCGGCCGACAATGTTTTATCCCGCCGGATTAAATCTTCAATTGTTTTTACGGCATGCATGACAGTCGTATGATCGCGTTCAAACGCTTTGCCGATGTCCGGCAAAGATTGCGGAGTCAATACTTTAGCCAAATACATGGCCAATTGCCGGGGCCGAGCCAACCGCCGTTCCCGCCGAGCCGATTTCAGGTCTGTCAGGCCGATCTGATAATGCCCGCATACCGCGTATTGAATTTCCTTGACCGTGATTTCCTTTTCGGGAATTTGCAACAAGTCGCGCAACACCGCATGTGTCGTTTGTACATTGATCTGTCCCCCGACCAATTCGGCATGTGCCACGATTCGTTTCAAGGCCCCTTCCAACTCCCGCACGTTAGACGTAATGTTTTTGGCCAAAAAGTCCAACACATCGGCTGGAACGGGCGTTGTCAAGGATTTAATTTTCTCTTGCAAAATCCCCAGTCGCAATTCATACGATGTCGGGTGAATATCCACAACCAAGCCTTGGGCGATTCGGGTTTTCAACCGATCGGCAATATCACGAATCTCCTGAGGCGACGAATCCGCCGACAAAATAACTTTTTTCCCGCGGACCACCAAGTCATTGAATGTATTAAAGAACTCTTCTTGCGTTGCCTTTTTATTGCAGAGAAATTGAATATCATCAATCATCAAGACATCCACCGAACGCACAATATCACGGAAGCGTTGCGTGCCTTCAAAACGATTCGTTTTATCCTGACGCATCGCCCAAATAAACCGCAACATAAATTGTTCCGATGACAGGTACAGCACCGTCTTATCGGGATTTAATTCTTTGATTCGCCACGCAATCGCATGCATCAGGTGTGTTTTACCCAGTCCGACCCCGCCATGAATGTACAAGGGATTAAAGGAAACCAACGCTTCTTCCGCCACTTTACGCGCCGCGGCACAAGCGAATTGATTAGACGGCCCCACCACAAATGTATCAAAAGTATGCGTAGCATCCAACAAAGATTGCGGCATATCATCCGAGTCTTCGGGATCGGCCGCCCGGGACATGACCGGCATGGGCCGAATCGGTTTTAACACGGCCGGCGATGCCAAAGGCAGTTCGGGTTGTTGTTGCACCAATTTCAGGTCCAAACCGTCAATATCGGCATTTTCCTGCCGCCACAACGATAAAATACGATCGGCATATTCTTTTTGGACCAATTCGTGGATGCAGCGTGAGGGAACCAATAAACTGACACGATTCCCGCACATCTCCCCCGGTTTGATTTTAGACAACCACCGAAACGCAAACTGGGTTGATTCCGTCTTTTGAATCCGGGAGCAGACTTTATCCCATTGACTTTTAATCGTTTCTTGCGACAATTCCATGTCCACAGTCCTCTTTGATTGACGGCCGGGTACCTGACGGCACCACCGGTCTTGGTTCATTTTTAACGCGCCGGCCCCTTTACCGATCGCTTGCTTTTGAATCCACTTAAACAAAAATATTTGAAAAAAACAAACCTTTTTTTCTGATTTTTGCACTTTTTTTGCTTGACGCAACATTTAGTATTCAAAAAACTACATCTTGTTTTATTGTCCTTTCGGACCGATTTATCGGGGGATTACGTTTTTTACACAGACGGAAAGCCCAAAACACGATTTTATGCAAGTCTTTCTTTTTACAAGATTAAATCAGTTTTTCCGATTCGGATTTCGGGATTCAGTTTTTCGGATAACGGAAGGGACATTTCCGGCCCCGTTGCGAACCGTTTTTCATGCCGGCGATCTTACGAATCTCCGATTTTCAAAGCCTGAATAAATGCGTTTTGCGGGATTTCCACTTCACCGAACTGGCGCATGCGTTTTTTCCCTTCTTTTTGCTTTTCCAACAACTTGCGTTTCCGGGTAATATCACCGCCGTAGCACTTGGCCGTTACATCCTTACGGAAAGCGGCAATATCTTCCCGGGCGATAATTTTGCCGCCGATACTGGCCTGAATGGGAATCTTGAACTGATGCCGCGGTATCAGGTCTTTTAACCGTTCACAGATTTGTCTTCCGCGCCGTTCGGCCTGCGACCGATGGGCCAAAAAGGCCAACGCGTCCACCTGTTCCCCATGTACCATAATGTTCACACGGACCAGGTCGCTGGCCGCATAGTCGGCCAATTCATAATCAAAACTGGCATATCCGCGGGATAAAGACTTTAGGCGATCGTAAAAATCAAAGACGATTTCGTTCAGCGGTAAGTCATACACCGCCATTGCCCGATCCCCTACATAGGTTAAATCCCTTTGGATACCGCGCCGTTCCGTACATAATTGCAGGATTCCCCCCAAATATGTATCCGGGGTGAGAATAGTGGCCCGGACCCACGGTTCTTCAATCTTGGCAATCCGGCTGATATCCGGCATATCGGCGGGGTTATGCATAACCATCATGTCGCCGTTGGTCAAATAGACCTTGTATGCCACGGACGGAGCCGTTGTAATCAGGTCCAGGTTAAATTCACGCGACAAGCGTTCTTGAATAATCTCCATGTGCAACAGGCCCAAAAAGCCACACCGGAACCCCTGTCCTAAAGCCATAGACTTATCGGGTGTAAACTCAAAACTGGCATCGTTTAACTGCAACTTGGCCAAAGATTCTTTCAGGACTTCATAATCCGACATATCCACGGGGAACAAAGAACAAAACACAACGGACAAACTGGGCTTGAACCCCGGCAGAGCCTGAGCTGTCGGATTTTTATCATCGGTCATGGTATCTCCGACTCGGGTTTCTCCGATAGATTTAATGCCACAAATAATAAAGCCCAACTCGCCGGTTTGAATGGCATCGGTATCAATCATCTTGGGGGTAAAGTAGCCGCATCGTTCCACCTTATACGCCGCCCGGGTTGCCATCATCCGAATGGTCATTCCCTTTTTCAATGCCCCGTCCACCACACGGGCCAACACCACAATACCCAAATAGGGATCATACCACGAATCTACCAACATGGCTTTCAAGGGCGCATCGGCATCGCCCCGGGGTGGAGGCAAGCGATTCACAATCGCGTCCAACACCGTTTCAATGCCGACACCGGTTTTGGCCGAAATCAAGGGGGCATCCGTGGCATCAATGCCGATCACATCTTCTATTTGCGCTTTTACCCGATCCGGGTCGGCCGCCGGTAAATCAATCTTGTTGATGACCGGGACAATTTCATGGTTGGCATCCAAAGCTTTATAGACATTCGCCAACGTTTGGGCTTCTACACCCTGACTGGCATCTACAACCAACAAAGACCCTTCACACGCCGCCAAAGAACGACTGACTTCGTACCCGAAATCCACATGCCCCGGCGTATCAATCAAGTTCAAAATGTAATCTTTGTACGTCAACCGTACCGTTTGTGCTTTAATGGTAATACCGCGTTCCCGTTCAATATCCATATTGTCCAGCAGTTGCGCTTTCATTTCCCGATCGGATACGGCCCCGCATTTTTGAATCAAGCGGTCGGCCAATGTGCTTTTACCGTGATCAATGTGCGCCACGATGGAAAAATTACGAATATGGGATAAATCTGTTGTCATGGTATTCCTTTGTTGGCGGGCATTGTATCAGAGTTTCCGATAAAAATCAAGCCCCCTTGCACCGACACCCGCCGTTTTTCGCGTGATTGTATCAGGCAACTTTGGCATTTTTCACGTTCAAGGCCAACACATCTACCACCCGGCGCACTTTCGCCCAGACGGCATCGTCCTTTTGTCCCGGGGTCAAGGCCGCCACGGCACTTGCGCCGCTGATAACGGACGAAATGGCAATCAACAACTGATCCCAATAAGTCATAATAAAGTTCAACATTGTTTTCTCCTTTCATTTTAATATCAAGTTAAAAAAAGCGGCTCCGATAGCCGTTATCGTGGTCAGGGCAATCATCCCGGCCATGGTTTTCAACGGTGCAATTTCCGATCGGGGAACATACTCTTGCGCCATCTTATCGCGAAAGCGTTGACAAGCGGATTTTTCCTGCACCGTTGTCATAAAATTCAACAGTTCATTGTGGACATCGGCCACCTGATTTTTGGTTTGTCCGATATCTTTTTTAATATCGGCCAGTTGCTTTTGCAACGCGTCCACTTGAGCCATCAACCGCCCGATTTCCATAGAAAGTGTCGGCATAGTCCCCCCCTAAACACATGTGTAAAACAAGTGATTACCGATTTGCGCATTCGGAACCAACGCACTGGCCCACGCCGGATGTGTGTCCAAGGTGTGATAATGCGTAGATCCTTTGGTTTTATCACACAACAATCCCCGCAAAGCACGCACCGCCACCCGCCGACAAATTTGAAAGATGTTATCCGCGGTCAAATCACCGCTCAGGCGGGCCTGATTCACATCATCCGGATTCCAGCAGGAAAACTGGCGCGGTTTCAAACACACGTCTGATACCGTTTTACCCCACCAAAAAGGACCGGTCGTTTGGGCCCGCTTGACACGATTAAGAATCACACAGGCCACCGCTTCCATACCGGACAAGTTTTCGCCACGGGCTTCACCGTAAATTGTTTTGGCTAAGATTTCCGTTTCTTTATCCATTGTTCAAAATCTCCATTCTGTTTTATATTGTAATCCGTATCGGGGCGGTCGTTGCAAACGTACCGGTTCGCACAATAAACACCCCGCCACCGCATCCAGTCCGTCATCATGTGCCGTCCCGTCCGGTGTAAAATCGCGCATTTCCCGCACCAAAGGTGTTTGACGAACCCGATTGTGTACCCATAACGCCCCGTTCATCAACACCGGGTCCAGTGCCGATAAGATTCGTTCGCCCTTGTTGCGGCGGGATACTTCTTCCAAAACGGCACAAGGTACCCGATGACGGGCAAATTCCTGACGCAATAAAGCCGGCAGGAATTTACCTATCCCGTTTGTTTCCAAATGCACGGCCGGAATCATCTGATCCGTCACAATCTGCCGCACGCGGGCGCATTGATAGGCGGTAGCCTCTCTGTCCGGCGGTACAATCAGATATTCCAAGCGGTGCAAATACGCATTACCGATACTGTCAAAAAACACACAGGCCAACACACTGCTATCCCCCCGGGCCGATCCGAAAGCCGGGTCCCACCAACACGCCGCACTGCGCATTTGCCTGTCGCCGATCATCAGGACACCCCGGCCGTTGCTTTCGTGATAGGCTATCTCCCCGTCATACCATCGTATCCTGTCGGGGGACAGACGACTGTCCTTCGGGGCCACCGGTGTTAGCATCATTTGTCCGGCAAAAGTATTCGGTCCGGCACGACGGCGCAACGCTTCAATATCGGCCGACCCGTACCGTTCGGGCCATGCCGACCGTCCTTCGGGCGATACGATAGGGACTTTCAGGCACCGATAATCCGCCAAAAAGCCCGCCGCATCGGTTTGATAAATCGTCTCATGGGTATGGGGCGTTCCGACATACAGTGTCAATCCGCCCGGCGTTAAAATATAATCCAACTCGCCCAACCGCCGTCTCAAATCAGACCGCTTGCCCGCCGTTGCACAGGTATTGGGTACTTCCACATCATCACAAATAATGACATCGGCCCGACACCCTGTCAAATTACCGTTCAAGCCGCGGGCTAAAACGGACGGATCACGCAACCCGCCCGACCGACAAATGGTCAACCGGTCCGCGGCCCATTCTTCGGCCGGAATCGGAATCAAGGACCGGGTCAACGGATGACGTTCCAGAACTTGCCGAATATGACGAACCATTTTTCTGGCCAATGCCTCATCGGCAGAAACAACCAGCACCCGTGTATTCGGGTTTTGCAACAACACCCAAGCCCCGAACAAGCCGACCAACGTAGATTTACCCGAGGCCCGAAACGCCATGAGCAGTCCGCGCCGGTTGTCCGGGGCCCGATATAACTCATTCAAAAAAGCCGCCATTTTTCGGTGATGACGCGGTAAGGTCAAACCTTGTACTTTGTCCCAAATCCAGATAAATTCAATCAAAGAACACATCTTCATTATCCTTATCTGTCTGTTGAGCCAAATCGGCACGAGCCATCGCAACCCAATCCGGATCAGAATCGGTTGTTTGTTCCGTATCCGATCCCAATAATTTCAGCAACAATGCAATATGCATCAGGGCTGCTTTACAGGCGTTATGGTGGGCGGCAAATTCTTTGGGTTCCAAAGGCGCATTCGTTTGTTCAAATGCCCGATAAGACGCTACCGCCCGCCGCAGGCCGCCCCGAAACGGTTCGGTTAGTTGTTTGGTATTATCCGACATACGCCTGTTCCCCCTTATTTCAGCAACGTTCGGCCCGCACCGGCCGACAAGGAACCGATCGCATTCCACGTTCCCAGACGGGCTTGACGGTTCAAGGACGATGTTGTCAACAAGTTGCGGGTATTACGCGCATTGATTCCGTTCAACAAGGCTTCCAAAGAAATGTTAGCCTGATTGACCAGGTACTTATCTTCGGCATCGTGTTCGTTTTCCAGCGAATCCAAAACCGCCCGCCCCGATCCGGATTTAGCACTCATACCCGCCGCCCCTAACCGAGCCCGATACGCTGATTGTTGCTGACGCAGCAGATTGCGATTTTTGCGTTGTTCTTCCGCCAACGTCAACTTGCGTTGTGCCACGTCCAATTCATATTGTTTTTGGGCCGCCGCATTATCGGCCTTAATTTGATGTTTTTGTTCATTATAACTTTTTTTGGTATAAACCGCCGAAGCGGCCGCCGCAGCCACGGCGATAATCGGTGTAGCTTCCATATTTAACCTCCTATTTGTATATCACTGGTGACACTGACCAACTTAAAAGCCCGGGGCAGATCCCCTTGCACGGCCCACAACGGCTTGGTCGGAACACGCGACCATCCCAACGCCCGCACGACAATATCGGCGGTCTTGGGCTTGGGTATGGTGTTCAGGCAATATCCGCCCAAGGGACGCGTCATCACTTGCGTCAGGCCCGATCCGGTGTCCATTTCAACCGATATCGTATCCACCACACGCAAGGTAGCCTTGACCAGCCGGGCACACGCCACGGGGGCTCCGCCATTACTGGCCCCGACAACGGGGGGCAACGGCACGACCCGATGGGTAAAGCCCAGACCGACTTCTATCTCGCGGGCCGGATACTCCAAAGACAAACACCCGTTTTGAATCACGGTATCAGGCATCACAATACCATCGGCTACCACTTTAACCGTCCGATTATTCAAAGCCTCTAAATCCGACCAATCCTTCCGGGCGGTGTCAGATTGCCGTAAAAAAGCACAATCCGTGTGGCAAGTATCGTCCAATCGTTCCAGAATCCATTGATCCCCACGGTGAACAATAAAAAAGGTATGCTTTCCCGCTACCGCCACGGACACAAAAGAGCCTTCTGTTTTTTGGGCGGTCCAACTTTGGATTTCTTCGGACCTGAAACTGGTCAAGACACACAACCGACCGTCACGCATAATAACATAGGCCTGCCGATGATGCTTGTCATAGGCTAAATCTTGCGGTTCATCAATTAAATGCCCCGCCATTAAAGACAAGTCTGTCGCTTGATAAGCCTGCTCTACATCGGCAAATAAAAATTCGCGGATTTCCAACCCGTTAGCCGCCGGAAAAATCGTAGCCCCGTCAATACCGATCGGCGGAACATAGCGATTCCCGGGCGATCCCACCTGTGTTTGCCGCTTTAGTTGGATATTCGTCGGGGTCAAAGGATCCCCCGATACCATCCATTCGGCATTGGTGGTAAAGATTTGTAAATGACGGCCGGCAAATAAAGCACAAATCACATTCGCCTGATCGGACAAGATACTGAACTCAATCCCTTCGGCATCATAGCCTTCTCCTAATTCAAAATTAGTCAAATCACCGCTTTGACTGAACCACAAACAATTGGGCAAAGCCCGACTGCCGCCGAATACCAAACGTGATTGGTAAAATGCTACCGTCCGGGGCCATCCGTGAAGATCGGAAAAGACCGGTTCCCCCCAACTGCGGGTCGCTTCCAACGGAACGGTCTCGGTTTCATCGGTAATCAATTTTTTAAGCACCGTTCCGGTGGCATGAGTGGCATCCGTCACGGCCGTTATTTTCACATAGCCTTGGGCAAGTTTTAACATCATGCCCACAAATCTATCGGTGAACACGTCTGCGGATGCCGTCAAGGTAATCGTCCCCGTCAAAGCCGAAGCCGCCAGCGTAATCCCGTCTTCACAATACTTGTGATACGGTTGTAAAATGCTTTCTCCGTCTGTCAAAAAGGCAAAAGGAACCAAAGTCCATACGCCTTCTTTTACAATCAATTTTTGCGGCGCAACATCCGGATGCGTTAAATACAAAGCATCGGCCCCCTGACACCACCTGATCGCCGGTAATTGTGCCGCGGTCCAGGGCGTTGACACCGTTGCGACAAGTTCATCATTCAGGTAGACCTGCGTTTGGCCGGCCTGAACAACCATTAAATATGTTTCTGTTGCGTTTTTTTCAAAAGTTATCAATCGCCCCGTTTGGGCCAGGGTATCCACATACCGCAAGCCCGGTCGCCGGTACACACCGCCGGTCGGTTGAATAAATACATTTTGCAACATGGCCGCCCCGTTATCATAGGCTTTCAAATCCACACGTCCCAGTAAATCTGCCGATAATTCGCCGGCGGTAAAGTTGGTTTTGGTGGTAAACAGGTTTGTCATCCGCGCACCTCAATCAAAGAAAAATCCTGAAAAGCAGATGGCACGGATTGTTGACTGTCAATCAAGCGAGCCGTTTGAACTTCTTCGGCCGCCACTTTGCGTAAATAGTCCGTTCGTGTTGTACTTTCGGTTAAGGGCAATGCAAACGCCGCCGCCAAGCGTGCCGTCAGGGCCGATACAAAAAAGGCCGGAAAATCGGCTTCATCAGGCTGCGTGATATAGGTCAACATGACCGTTTCTTCATCTGTGTGCAACGTCCCTCCCGCAATCCGATAGTTCAAACCCCGCCCCCGTCCGATTGGACCGGCAGACAAAACCCGCACACAATCGGCGGGTAGTGCATACGCATACCGATAATCCGATGCGGGCGGTGTCAATAAACGGGCCAATGCCACCTGCTTTAATGCAAACCGCCACGGGTAAGAAGACAGCAACGTCCGCATGGTCAATGAATACAGTTGTGCCGCCACATGGGCTTCGGTGGTTTCTTCATTAAAAGAGGCAATCGGATTAGCCCCCAACTGAACCAACGCCCGCGAGCATATATCAAGTGCAGATAATGTCATAATCAAAGACTCCTTGGTAAAAAAAAGGGGACCCGTCAGGCCCCCTTCCGGAAAGAAAAATCACAGGAAAAAACCTAGCCGCCCGCCGAAACGGTGTCCAAGCATTCCATTTTAACCACACCTTTGGGATCGATCAGGCACGCCCCTTGACTCATCATATTATTGACAAAGTGGGCCGCATAATCTCCGTGCCAGGTAATATCCGTTTTAATATCCTGGCCGCTGGCATGACCGACAGCGGATTTGTGGTAAATAAAGCAGGTGTGTGTCGTTGTCGTTTTGGGCAAACCGTTATGCATAATCCACACAATGCCCATCCATTTGCGACTTTCGGACCCGTTTAACATCGGATACGCGTCCCCTACATAATTCGCAGAAGAAAATTCTTCCAACGATAATAACTGATTCCACTGGGCTGGGCTGACCAACGCATACCGTTCACCATCATCGGGGACATCGTTTTGGTTCAAAGTGGTAAAGGCCTTCAAAATGCGATCTTTTGTCAATCCTTCCGTGTTCGCCCCCACCGTTTGCGTAGCGGTTTTCAAGGCCGTAATAATCAAATCATCTGTTTTACGTCCCAAGGCATACGCACCGGCCAAAGCCAAGGCTTTACGTTCATCATGGCCGACTTTTAATTCGTCCAAATGGTCCACCCATTCCCCCGCATAATAATCGGTCAACGAGCATACCACCGGCGCATGCGTTACATGGGAAGCCGTAATTTGTCCGTTCCGTGTCTTGGTGGTGGCCGTCATGGATCCGATGATTTGAAATGTGGTAGAAGCTCCCGCCACATTATTTTTAGAACGAACCGTATTTTTTAATTTAGATCCTTGTTGCTGATATGCCGTATGCACATCCGCTTCAAAATGTTTGATAAAAGAGGCATCAATAGTCGTTGTAGACATAATAATAATATTCCTTTCATGGTTTTGTTATCATAAAAACCGGTCCGGCTTTAATGCCGTCCCGGTATGGTTGGGGTTTCCCCCGTTTCTGACGGGCCGCACGGCGCGGTTATCCGTCACGAATCCCGATCCCCGTAGAGACGTTTGAAACCGTCTTCCACGCGCTTGACCCATTCGGGATCTTGTTGCTTCCAATACTTGGGGTTTTGCATCAGGCGTTTCAGGTCTTCTTCACTGTCGTTGCGGGCAGATGACTCCGTGCGGGGCAACACCGTATTTTCCCGATCGCCGCACATCATTTTATACAGGGTCATAATACCGTCCTTACTGGCCGCCAATGTTTCAAACACCGAACGATCCAGATTCTTTTCGCCCCAAGATGATATCTGACGGGCAATCGTGTTAAATCGTTCCACACCGCCAAAAGTCTGCGCCAAATCACTTAAATCCCGATCGGTTTGGAAAGTTTCCGATAACGACAAAATGACCGGCACAACTTTTTCCGCCGCTATATCATATACGGCCTGAACTTGTTCATTTGTGAAACCCAAATCAAACAACCGCTTGTTGATTTCCGGGTCGTTTGTCATCAAGTTGCTTTTAATATCAACGGTATACTCTTCCGGTGTAGCCGGACGCGTACCTGTCGGCACGGTCAGGCGTTCATTCAACTTCTTTTCCAACGCCAGGTAAGATTGCATCAAGGCCGCAACATTCAAGCTGCCGTCTGCATTCTTGAACTTGTCCGGCACAACAAACAGAGGTGTTTCTGTTTTGGCAACCGATGAGCTGTTTTCTATCGGTTTATCGGATACGTTTGTTGCCGGTATTTCCGGTTTATTTTCTTGTTTGGTCATGGTAAGTTCCTTTCATGTTGACCTTGTTGTATCAGGGATAAAATCAGGGCGACCAATGCCCGCTGTCCTTCAATAAAGCGTAAGACTGAATCCGGAGCCTCCGGCGGAACAACCCGTTGTTGCGTCAAATGAATCAGATGGGATAAAACCACGGTTCCTTCAGGACGCGAAAACAGGCGAGCACACGCTACGGCAGGGCTCATCGTCATGGGACGGCCTTCGTTTCGCCCACAGAGGCCGCAACGGCCGGCACAGGCGAGACAACCGATTCGGGCATCAGGCGCAAGACGGTTTCGGGGACCCCTAATTTATCCCCCAACCAGCGCACGAAGGCTCCGATATCCACATGATTCAATCCGTCTTGTCCCATTTTTGACACCGATGTCAACCAAAGCAACGCTTTATCGGCATCCAGTTGTGCCTGCCGCTCGGCTCGGGTGGATTTATAGGCAACCTTCACCAACCGCCCATCCAAAAAGAGGTCGGGAATTTCACCCCGCCGGCGTAATAAAGACAAGGCGCGATCAATTAAAGGAGTCAATAATTCACTTTGCAAGCGGCCATAGGTTGCCCCCAAGATTCGAATCATCTCGTCCGATCGTTCCAATACTTCCGTTGCCGTCATATTGGGAGCCGTAATATTGCCTAATCGGTCCCCTAGCAAGGCATGTTGAATCCGCTTGCGCAAGTCTTCAATCATCAACTGGGATACATCAAACTTACCCGGTGCTTCCAACGGGGTCAATCCTTTGGATCCGACAGCCTTGGGAATAATCGCCCCCGGTGTCAGGCGAATGTTGGCGGGATTTAACACACCATCATCTTCGGCCAACCAAATACCCGTCACGGACACGGACGCATTTTTCAAAATCAATTCCACCACTTTATTGGCGGTTTTAATGTCCGGCAATGTCTTCATAACGGGAGATCGGCCATAGGCCTCACCGGGAGCTTTCAGCCAGCGAAACGAAATAAACGGTGAGGTATCATAAAAAGCCTCTTTTAACACTTGTTCAGTGCCGTTTTGGGAATCATGCTGGCTATCGGGATTGATAAAAGCCACATAGCGGTATCCGCCCCGTGCTTCGGGTACAACCGCTTCAATAACATCCACAGGTGCATCGGTATCTTCGGACACCGACAACACGGCATTCGGAAAGCGTGCCTGCACTGTTTCCAAATCCAGACGACTTTGACGAAATGTCGTATCCAATCGTCCGCCGGGGCCTTCTGTCAAATACACTTCGGACAACGGAATAGCCGTAAAATGAAACGCCGATGCGGCACCGACAGGGGCTTCTTCAAACAACAGGCATGCCGTCCCCGCCGTAATCAGGTCAAAATAACATTGATGCACTTCCGTGGCAAAATTAGACCGGTCCAGATGCGTTTGCAACATTTCAGACATCAGGTCCAAATCCGTTGCCAATTTTTCATCGGGCAAGCCGTTCAGATCCGTTCCTGCCGTTAAACGAAACCACCTCATCCAAGGCGGTGTCATTTCCGACAGAATGACGGCGGCCAGTTGATCAACACAATCCGGTGCCGTACCATCAAACAAGTGCCCGATCGGGGAACGGGTAGGGTTAAAAGAACTTTCGCGTTGCGGCAGTGCATATTCATAACATTCCTGCCACACCGGTTCCCACACATCTCGGGCCCGCCGAGCCCGGGCGAACCGCCGATACAGGTTTTGAATGTCCGTCATAAAATCTCCTTTGTCATAGGTTGATATCTCAGTTTCCAGGCAAAAAAAACGGCGAGGTCCGATGATTCGGAAACACCCGCCGCTTGGCTTTAAATAGACTTCTGCCTGCTAACTGATATCCTTTATAGCACATTTTTTTTCAAATGTCAAGGATTATTTTCCTTTTTTAGGTTAAAAATCTGAAAAGTTGATACGGTGTCCAAATAAATGGCTGATTTATCCCTAAAAAACGCTTGACCGTTTCCACACATGTCAACGGCCGCAAACGCACACCTTGCAACCGGGGAATGGCGGGTGTCGTGCGTACCATACGATAACCCTGACGGGCCAATGTACGCAAGGCCGAGCCGTTTTTCAAGACAATTAAATCCGTAAAGTGGACCAACGGATCAATCAACACCCATTCACGTCCGTCCCCCAAAACCAAAGCGCAATGACAAAAACCTTTTTTCAAAAAACGCATCCACCACCGCGTCTGTCGGCCGCCGAAAGCGACATATGCAAACGGGTACCGATACCCGGACAGAGTTATATTCTTCATCAAAATCTCCTTTTCTTTCAATGGATTAAATAAAACAGGCCGCCACGATTCCTTTCTGCTTTAACAAGGTATCCAGGAATCGGATTCCTTCCTGCCATAACTGACAGATACGTTGCGAAGCACCAAAATTCGGATGTGGCGGAGCCTGTTCCAGCCCATAGCGGCGTAATACCCGGATATGTTCAGGCTTTAATCGCCCTTCCCGACCCAAGCGTTTCAAGGCTATCACAATATCAGACGATTCGCAGGGACGCGCCGTTTTTGCCTCACCGCCCCGGGCCCGTTCATGCCCCAGTTGTTCACATAAACAGCACCAAAACCAGGCCTCTTCAGACGTTTCAAACGGCACACATTCCCGCGTATCCGTATATTTTAGGTATTTATTCTTCATAATCTATCCTTTCGTTATAAAAACAAGAACAAAATAAGAACTAAAACATTTTTTGAAAATTGTCAATCCTAAAATATGAAAAAAAACCTATTGACAGGATAAAAAGGATATGGTATAGATAAACACAACTAAAAAGCGCACTTTTAGCGCACCAACAGAAAGGAAAAGTACCATGCAACTCACATACTCCGAAATATGGCAAGGCATTGAAAACTTGGCACAAAGTAAAGGATTATCCTTGTCGGCATTGGCCACCAAAGCAGGACTGGACCCCACCAGTTTCAACAAATCAAAACGAATCGGCGAAGGCGGCCGACGGCGGTGGCCTTCCACCGAAAGCATGAATAAAGTCCTGCAAGCCACCAATACGACTATTTTTGAATTTATGGAGTTAGCCGGTGAGCCCTATCGTCCCAAACCACATATTATTCCCCTGTTGGGCTTGGCCAAAGCCGGACGGGAGGGCTATTTTGATTCGGACGGTTATCCTTTGGGGACCGAAAATTGGGACGGCATAGAGTTTCCCTTTGCCTTAGAAAATCGTGTGTATGCATTGGAAGTTTCGGGCAACAGCATGGAACCGGCCTATCGTGATGGCGACAAATTGGTTGTCTCGCCCGACTCCGAAACACGCCGTGGCGATCGGGTGGTCGTCAAGACTCGTGCCGGGGAAGTGATGGTCAAAGAATTAGAACACAGATCCGCGCGACAAGTACATCTGAAATCTCTGAACCCCGCTCATGGAGATGTGGTTTTAGATGCCGGAAACGTCCTGTGGATGGCTCGCGTCATTTGGGTGAGTCAATAGGGGGAACCATGCACGACATTTCTTTCATATCAGGCTGGTTTCATCGGCGGTGGGTTCGGCAGAGCCTTTTGATTCTGGCGGGCGGGTTGTTGACCTTGGCCTTTGCCCCGTATTATTGCTGGGGGGCCGGCTTGGCTTTAACATACTTGGCCTGGATTCTCAATCGCACCACCACTCAAAAAGCCTTATTCGGCACCGGTTTTTGGTTTGGGTTCGGCTTGGGGGCTTTCGGTACAGGATGGCTGGCCCATGCTTTAATGATTGACGGGGGCACTTATGCGGCGCTTGTTCCGTTGTGTTGGCTGGGCATGGGTCTGCTATTCGGCTTGTTTTGGGGTCTGGCCACTTGGGGGGCCGGCTTCTATCCCGCGGGTTATCGCCGTGTCTTGGCTCTGGCCGCCACACTCACAATCAGCGAATGGATACGATCGTGGTTTTTAACCGGCTTTCCCTGGAATCTGACGGGATCCGTGTGGGAAAACACGCCGGCCATATTGCAATCAGCTTCCGTCTGGGGTGTTTACGGCCTGACGTGCCTGACCGTTTTGGCTTTTGGTTCCTTATCCCTGTGGCCTCGTAAAGGCCCGGCACTGATGGTGGCGGCCTTGATGGTGGCGGTTTTCATCGGGGGGACTCTGCGCTTGGCGGGGGCCGCCGATGCCGTTGCCGCCGGTATCCGTATCCGCTTGGTGCAACCGAATATCCCACAAACCCTAAAGTGGGATCCGACCCAAGCCGAGCAATCCGTCTTACGCCTGATTACATTATCCCGCACCGATAATGACTCTATTTCTCATGTCATTTGGCCCGAAACAGCCGTTCCGTTTCCGTTAAACGGGGATGACACCGGACGCGCTTTGTTGATGCGATCCGTCCGACAAGGCGGTACCTTGATTACCGGCGGGTTGCGCCTGACTCAGAATCCCCGTTCCCCCGTTGCGAACAGCCTGTTTATCTTGAACGATATGGCGGACATTATCGGCTTTTACGACAAAGCACATTTGGTTCCTTTCGGGGAGTATATGCCTTTGCGGTCTTGGCTGCCATTCAATAAAATTGTGCCGATTCCCTATGATATTCAAGCCGGCCCCCGTGTCGGTACGTTGCACCCCGCCGGCACACCGGCGTTCGGACCGTTGATTTGCTATGAAGTCATCTTTTCCGGGCAAGTGGCCAACCGAAAAGATCGCCCCGATTGGCTGATCAACATCACGAATGACGGATGGTATGGTCTGTCCGCCGGTCCGTATCAACACCTGGGCATGGCCCGTATGCGGGCGGTGGAAGAAGGCTTGCCCGTCATGCGGGCGGCCAACACGGGTATCAGTGCGGCGATTGATCCCTATGGTCGGGTCACGGATTCTTTGGCCCTAGGCACATCCGGCGTGCTGGATACACGCCTGCCCTTACCCCTGGCCCCCACGCTGTACAGTCGTTTCGGGGCAACATTACCGGTCGGGTTTTGTGTTTTGCTTTTGGCTTTTTTAGGGATAAAACGAAAATAACACTTGACAAATACATTTTTTTTCTGTATGATAGCGTATCATTTTAGCATGGAAAGGGTTTTGTTATGAAAGTACGTTGTTCTTTGAAGTCCGCCAAAGCGCGTGATAAAGATTGTAAAGTCGTCCGCCGTAAAGGGCGTGTTTACGTCATCAACAAGAAAAAGCCGAAATTGAAGGCGCGTCAGGGCTAGTCTCCCTTACGTTTTCAAAACGGGCTGCCATCTGGCGGCCCTTTTGTTGTATCTTAAATCGGGCGCGTTTTTTTCTTGTCTTTTCGGGTGCTATTTTCAGAAAGCCACAACACCCCTGTTCTGCCCCCTTTGTCATCTTCGGACGCTATTTTTCTTTCGTCATTTTCGGGCTTGACCCGGAGACCCAGGGAACATAAAAGTCTTTATTCTTTATGGATTCTCGCTTCCGCGGGAATGACAATTCTAAAAAACCGCCCGAAGATGACAGGTCTACTCATACCTTGTTCAATTCCACTTCATTTCAAACGGCGGACAAAGGGTTGTCCTTGTTTTCAATAAGGGAAATGGCGGCGCATAATCCATTGGGTACTAAAGCCCATATAATATTTGGAATGAACCCCACTAACAAGACATTGTGAGTAGAACAATACGTTTTTCTATTATATGTCTCATGAAATCCGGGTCAATTAAAACACGGCTACCAGGTGCGACAATATGTGTCTCCATCATCAGTCTCAATATGCCCCCCCCGCATTGCACAACAACCAGGAGAAAGTCGCCATTTCCAATAATTCCAGTCAAGCCATTCTTCTCCAGACCTGCCACAACACTCGGTACCTGTCCAATTACCATTCGGACAACACATACCTTCGCCATTTGAATATTGATAATTTTTCGCTGCTTCGGTCGTGTCCCAAGTACCATCACTGCGGGCACAACAACCCGGACTACCTTTTTGTGTCCAATTATTATTCTGACCACTACAACACTCGGTATCGTTCCAATAACCATTTGGGCAACAGGCACCTACACCTGGTACATGTGTCGCATTTCCAGTATAGGCTTTCGCTTCATCTGAAGTGTCCCAATGAGCGCCGGCCGTTCTTTCACACTTTGCCTTTGCACAAACGGGAGTTTGTTCTCTTGTCCAATAATTACCCCACTTACCACAACATTCGGTACCTTTCCAATAACCATTTGGGCAACATGATCCAACACCTGGCACAGTTGCAGACGCATAGTTTTTCGCTTCATTGGATGTGTCCCAATATTCCCCATCGGCGCACATGTTGAATGAGCATTTATTGTCTTCCCATGTACCGTTAGCGGCTTTACAACACGCTTCCGTGAACGTGCCTTGAATATCCTTGCCGTCCTTGGCGGTGGAACAACAGGTTGTCCCCGTCCACGTGCCTTTCTGATTTTCTTCACAATCGCATTTTTCATAATCGTCCTTTTGCACACAAGTGCCTACAATCGTTTCTGA
>CAKPYH010000008.1 GCA_934202735.1 uncultured Alphaproteobacteria bacterium
CGGTACAGGAGCCAAACTGGGTGCGTTTACGGATGAAGACGCGACGGGTGCGACCGGTTCCGGTACTAAACTGGATGATCTGACCGGTAGTGGTGCAAAGGGTGCAACCGGTACAGGCTCTAAACTGGATGGTCTGACCGGTAGTGAGGCCACGGGTGCAACCGGTACGGGTTCTAAACTGGACGGTTTCACAGATGAAGATGCAACAGGTGCGATGGGTGCCGGTACTAAACTGGACGGTCTGACCGGCAGTGAGGCTACGGGTGCGACGGGTTCCGGATCCAAACTAGGGACGTTCACAGATGAAGACGCGGTATATTTAAGTGGTCAGACTTTGGAAAATGATTTCCGGCGTGAAGATGCCGGTCGGTTTACCGGGAAACGTATGGATACCAATATCCGTGCCGTTCCATCGGATCCAAATATTCGGCCCGCACGGATTGATACGAATATCCAAGGACGACGGCTGAAATAGGTCTGTATCGTACAGATAAAGCGGACACCAACGGTGCCCGCTTTATTTCTGTGGGGATATGATACACTTCTTTGTCCTCCGTTTGAAATGAAGCAGAATTGGACAAGGTAGGAGTAGGGGTGTCATCTTCGGGCTTGACCCACACACTTACGCTTCCCTGTCATCCCCGGGCCTCACCGGAGATCCAGGAAAAACAAATCTTGTCCACGGTGATGACACAATGAAGATAACCCTTTACGCTTACATTGATTTTGGGACAAATCACAAAACTGTATCAGCCCCGGAACCATATCAAAAATATTAAAAAAGATGTAAAAACAATAAAAAAAGTCTTGACAAGATACCGAAAAGGTGTAAACTGAAAGTAAGGATAGGGAGATACTCTATCTGATACATTAAATATAAGGAGACTAGAAAATGACAAAATTATTCAAATATGTGGCGTATGCGTTGGCCATTGCGGTGGCGTTTACGGCCGGTGGAGCATTTGCTAACACAAATGTGTTTGCAACGATAACCACTCGTATGTTGGAAACGTTCCAAAACTCACGTTCCGTGATCTTTATCGTTGGCGGGTTCGGCTTGATTGGCTTGGGCTTTGCGGCTATCTTCGGTAAAGTGCAATGGAAATGGTTGGCGGCGTTGGCTTGTGGTTTGGCGATTGTGGCCGTTGCGGGTCAGGTCGTGGACTATGTAACACGGGATAAGAATTCCAACACCTATGTTGATGTAGGCGCAGATAACTTCAACGATACAATGTTGCAAGATTCTGCTTCCGGTGGGTAGTCTGTTGTAGCTTGAAAAGCATCCCCTACTATGGTGGGGGATGTTTTTTTATGGAAGTACGGCATGAAGAGTGAGTGTTAGGGATTACTTCTGTCTTGTTATTCCCGCTTTTTCTCTCTATTACTTTGTTCAATTCCACTTCATTTCAAACGGCGGACAAAGGGTTGTCATTGTTTTCAATAAGGTGAATGGCGAAGCATAAAAACTTGCCACCGGCAACTTTTTATTTGTGCAGTCCCGTGAAAACGGGGGCCGAAGGCAACGCCGACAGGCGGCCCCGAAGGCAGTGAGTGGGTAAGCGTAGCGCATAAATCCAAAATGCAGGACTACACCATCCTTGTCATTCCCGTGAAAACGGGAATCCAAAATGCCGGGACCTGCAGAATTACAAGGACTTCTTTCTTCCCTGGATCTCCGGGTCAGGCCCGAAGATGACAAAGGAAAATGATCTCCGGGCTAGGCCCGAAGATGACGGGGGAGAGTGAGTACCCGGGTCAGGCACAAAGATGACGGGGGAGAGTAAGTACCCGGGTCAGGCACAAAGATGACAATGCTAAAAATTGCCTGAAGATGACAGTGCTAAAAACTGTCCGAATATGACAATTCTTAAAAATAGGGGGTCGCAAATGATAAGGTGAGAGAACGCCTGGGTCGGGGCCGAAGATGATAAGAAATAGAAATCGTTAGAATCAATATTCAACAGCGAAAAGATAGGGAAAGGGGGCATGTCTGATACAATCGCAAAAAAAACCGCCGCAAAAAACCCCGCCAAAGCGGGGCTTTAATGACATCGGGTGATTATTCACCTGCAATAACGGAAACGAAAACCTTGTCGTCTTTTTTGCGTTTGAATTCCACAACACCATCGCATGTTGCAAACAATGTGTGATCCGTCCCCATACCGACATTATCCCCGGCGCAATAGACGGTTCCGCGTTGACGCACAATAATGTTTCCGGCCACAACGGCTTGTCCGCCGGATTTTTTCAAGCCCAAACGCCGTCCTTCCGAGTCCCGGCCGTTCCGTGTACTACCACCTGCTTTTTTATGTGCCATTTTCTGATTCTCCTTCTACCTGAAAACTAAGCCTTGATATCCGTGATTTTTACGACGGTCAAGAATTGCTTGTGTCCTTGCTTCCGACGATAGCCGTGCCGACGGATTTTTTTGAACACGATTACTTTTTCCCCGCGGGTTTGTTTTACGATTTCGCCGGCCACACAAGCACCCTGAACCACAGGTGTACCCACTTTGTCCCCGGCCATTAAAACTTCATCAAAAGAAACCTTTGTTCCGGCTTCTCCGGCCAATTTTTCAATTACGATAACGGAATCTTTTTGAACTTTATATTGTTTTCCGCCCGTTTTAATTACTGCAAACATGTGTTTTTCATCCTTTACTGATACGAAATAGGGCTTACTTATACCTTATTTTTTCGTGCTTGTCAAGTAAAAAATCACATGGGTCGGTTCTTTTTCGGCATTATTCATTTTTTTCTGGACAAAATCGGGAAAGAGAAGTAAAATAACCTTTTGAAAGTGAGGTCATGGATGGCACAAACGGCGGGACGCAAAATTAAAACTTACATTTTTACGGGCATTTTGGTGACGGCCCCTGTTGCGATTACTTTTTATTTGGCCATAGAGTTATTTACCTATATTGACAAGAATGTTACGGCTTTGATCCCCGCACGCTATAACCCCGGAAATTATCTGCCTTACGGGTTGCCGGGGTTAGGGGTCCTGTTATTATTGCTTTTTTTGATTTTGGTGGGTATGTTGACGGCTAATTTTGTCGGGCGCAGCCTGATGCGCTTTGGTCGTAGTCTGATTGATAAAATGCCGATTATATCCGGGATTTACAATGCATTCCGCAAGATCTTTGAAACATTGTTAGGATCGGGTAAGAGTGCGGCTTTCCGGCAACCCGTTTTGGTGGAATACCCGCGCAAGGGTATGAAAACGATTGCTTTTTTAACCGGTCCGGTCTATCGCGAAGTTCAGGATCAGTCCGATGAAGCCTTGGTGAGCATTTATGTACCGACGACACCGAATCCGACATCAGGTTTTTTAATCTATATTCCGAAAAAAGATATTGTACCCTTGAATATTGGGGTAGATGAAGCCTTGAAAATCATTCTGTCCATGGGGATTATCAACCCTGACGACAAACCGGCCCGTAAAAAAGCCTTTGGCCGCAAGGTGGCCGGCGTTATTCAAGCGCCGCGCAAAAAGCCTTGATGGCATTCAAGTCCCGTCCCGTGGCCACCTGCCGCCAG
Source organism: uncultured Alphaproteobacteria bacterium (assembly GCA_934202735.1). Lineage (GTDB taxonomy): Bacteria > Pseudomonadota > Alphaproteobacteria > CAAHEQ01 > UBA3637 > CALXZG01. Next base: position 3,540 of record CAKPYH010000008.1, read on the forward strand.
GCTTTGGCGTTAGGACAGCCGTGAAAGAGGCCGGCCAGGTGCGGGCCGATCACCGCAAGTTTATCCGCGTTCCGTTCCAAATATGGGATCATGCGTTCCAATACGTTCCGCCGGCCGGGGATAGCGTGTGTGTCGCCGTAATAGCGTTCGTCTGCCGTGGCTAATGCATAAGGATTCCCATACGCCCAACGGCCGATCATAACCCCGTCTACGCGTTGCAAATGTACATCCGCTTGTTCCCAAGACAGTATATTGCCGTTGATGGTGATAAACATATCGGGAAAACTTTGTTTCAAACGATAAACGGTATCATAATCCAGCGGTAATTTTTGGCGATTATCCCGGGGCGACAGGTTTAATTTGGCCCGGCGTGCATGAATAATCAGGTGTTGACAGCCTGCTTTGGCGACCATATCGGCAAAGGAAAGCAGGGCTTCAAATCCGTGGCGTGGATCATCGGACAAGGCGATTCGGGTTTTGACCGATACGGGTAAAGGGCCGGCGGCACGCATAGCGGCCACACAATCGGCCACCACTTCGGGGGTTCGCATCAGGCAGGCCCCGAACCGTCCCGATTGCACACGTCCCGAAGGACAACCGGCGTTGATGTTGATTCCGCTGTATCCATAATCGGCGGCCATTTTGGCACATTCCTTCATCAGACGCGGATCATATCCGCCGACCTGCAAAACAACGGGGGATTCCGATGCGTTAAAATCTAACAACTTATGCCGATCCCCCAGAATCAAAGCCGGACAAGCCACCATTTCCGTATATAAAACGGCGTGTTTGCAAATCAGGCGCATAAAGTAGCGGAAATGCTTATCCGTCCAATCCAACATTGGGGCTACGGATATTTTATCATCAGGTGTGTTTTTTTCTTGTATCTTGTCCATGGTTTTGCTATATTACCATAAAACGAAACAAAAAGAAAGGAGAAACCGCATGATTTTAACACCTGTTGAATTGGAAAAGGTACAAACCTACTTGCAGCAACTGTTTTGGAATCCGGAAATTACCGTCCGCCCGGGCGAAGGACAGGACGCACCGTCCGAAGTGTATATCGGTAAAGAATTTATCGGTGTCATTTACAAAAACGATGATGATGGCGAAATTTCCTATGATTGGAATATGTCTATTTTAGCCGAAGATATTGAAAAATTTTAGGCCTGTTGACTTGATTTTTGGTACCTGTAAACACATATCATGTGTGTCGGCGGGTTTTATCGGGGGAGACAACCTGACCGGCAAGAGGGGGGAAAGCAGAGCGGATATGCGTATCCGCTCTGTGCCTTTGAAAAGACATAGCCTGAAATTTTCTGTTTTTTTGTCGGATTTATTTGCATTTTGAAATTGTTTCGGTTAAAATACCCGACAAGGAGAGTTTTATGATTGCGAAATTGACCGGTTTGGTGGATTCCGTCTGTGACGGCTTTTTGATTTTAGATGTGAATGGTGTGGGGTATCGCGTGTTTTGTTCGGCGAATACAATCGGCAAGCTGCCCGCCCGGGGGGAAGTGATGTCTTTGTTGATTGAAACGCAGGTGCGGGAAGATCATATTCACCTGATCGGATTCGCCGATGCCACGGAACAACAGGCTTTCGGGTTGTTGAGTTCTGTACAGGGGGTTGGATCGCGGGTTGCGTTGGCTATTTTATCGGCCTTGTCTCCTAATGACGTTCAAATGGCCGTAATGACCGGTGATGCCAAGGCTTTCACGCGGGCCACCGGTGTCGGGCCGAAACTGGGTCTGCGTATTGCTACGGAATTAAAAGGAAAAACGGGTGCTTTGGGATGTAATGAAACAATGACGGTGATAGGAAATACTCCGGCGGGAAACAGCCATGTGATGACGGAAGCCGTCTCGGCGTTGGTAAACTTGGGGTATGGTCGGACAGAGGCCGGTATGACTGTGGCAACGGTGTTGCGTGCAAACCCGGATATACCGGTTGCGGATTTGATTCGCCTGTCCTTGAAAGAATTGGGAAAAGGAAGTCTGTAAATGGAAAACAGGATCATTACACCGCAAAAGATAACGGGAGATGAAGAGTTATACACTGGATTGCGTCCGCAAACACTGGATGATTTTGTGGGGCAGCGGGGCTTGTGTGAAAATCTGCGCGTCTTTATCGGGGCGGCCAAAAAGCGGGGCGATGCGTTGGATCATACCTTGTTGTTCGGTCCGCCGGGACTAGGTAAAACGACATTGGCGCAGATTATATCCAAGGAATTGGGTGTCGGTTTTCGGCCGACGGCAGGGCCAATGATTTCCAAAGCCGGTGATTTGGCCGCTATTTTAACCAACTTGGAACCTCGTGATGTTTTGTTCATTGATGAAATTCATCGTTTGAATCCGACTGTGGAAGAAGTCTTGTATTCGGCTATGGAAGACTTTCAGTTAGATATTATCATCGGTGAAGGACCGGCGGCACGTTCGGTGCGTATTGACATTCCGCCGTTTACTTTGGTGGGGGCCACCACGCGATCGGGATTATTGTCTACGCCTTTACGGGATCGGTTTGGGATTCCCTTGCGGTTAGAGTTTTATTCCACCGATGATTTGATGCGTATTGTTAAACGCGGGGCGCACCTGTTGAATCTGAACATGACCGAAGCCGGCGCGCATGAAATTGCCAAACGATCGCGGGGAACGCCGCGTGTGGCGGGGCGGTTGTTGCGTCGTGTGCGGGATTTTGCGGGGGATCAGCCGGTAGATGATATTCTGGCAGACCGGGCTTTGACGCGGTTAGATGTGGACAAAGCGGGTTTGGATGCCATGGATCGGCGGTATTTAACCTGTATTGCCGAAAAGTATGCCGGGGGACCGGTGGGGGCGGACACATTATCGGCGGCTTTATCGGAAGAGCGGGATACCATAGAAGAAGTTATTGAACCGTATTTGATGCAGTTAGGGCTTGTGATGCGGACACCGCGGGGGCGTATGTTGTCGGCGGCGGGTTTCAAACATTTGGGATTACATGCACCGGCGCAGGATATGCAGCCTTTATTGTCGGAGGATTTTTAATGCCTTATACGTGGCAAATACGCATGTGTTTTCAAGATACCGATGCCGAAGGGATTGTGTATCATGCCAACTACCTGAAATACGCCGAACGGGCTCGGACGGCTTGGATATCCGATATGGGATTGAATAATCGGGATATTATGGCGGGTGGGATGATGTTGGTTTTGCGACACCTGGACATGGATTTTGTATCACCGGCCCGATTGGATGATATTTTGACGATAGATGTTAAAATCAACGAAATGAAGCATGCCAGTATGACGTTAACCCAGACGATCACGTGTGGCGATCGGGTGGTGGCTCAAATAGGTATGCAGTTGGCTTTTTTATCTACGGCGACTTTACGGCCGATGCGCATGCCGGACGATATGAAAAAACTGTTTACGACTTATCAATTAACGCAAGGAGAAAATTAAAATGCAAACAGAAGTAGCTCATCATTCTTTGTCCATGTATGGTATGTTCATGGATTCAGACTTGTTTATGAAAGCCTTGATTCTGGGGTTGTTGTTTACCTCTGTATGGTGTTGGACCATCATTTTTGACAAGGTGATGACATTCAAGCGGTTGCGTCAGAATATGAAAGATTTTGAACGCAAGTTTTGGTCCGGCGGATCTTTGGAAGCCCTGTATAATACATACGCCAAGGATGCCAAAAATCCCTTGGCCATGATTTTTGTGGGGGCGATTCAAGAATGGCGGCGGTCTACATCGGAAGGACGGTCAAAAAAAGCCACCATTAAAGTGTCCGAACGCATTGATAAAGTCATGCAAATTGCGATAGATCGGCAAGTAGATAAAATGGAAACGCGTATGACGTTTTTGGCCTCAACGGGGTCGGTCGCCCCTTTATTGGGATTATTCGGGACGGTGTGGGGTATCATGGATGCCTTTAATTCTATCGGTGCTACGCAGAGTACGAACATTGCGGCCGTGGCTCCGGGTGTGGCCGAAGCGTTGTTCACTACGGCGGTGGGCTTGATTGCCGCCATTCCGGCCGTGATTGCGTATAACAAGTTGACCAATGATATTGAACGCATGACTCAGCGTATGGAGACCTTTTCCGGTGAACTGGGGGCTATTTTATCTCGTCAAATGGAACAAACGGAGGAATAAATGCAGCATGCACGTCGCCGCAGCAAAATCAAGGCCGAAGTCAATTTGACTCCCTTGATAGATATTATGACATCTTTGTTGGCCATTTTTATGATTACGGCCCCCCTGTTGACCAGCGGTATACCTTTGAACTTGCCCAAAGGTGACGGCCGGCAGATTGAAGGGCAGGACAAGACCCTGGATATCAGTGTGGATTCCAAGGATAACATCTATATCGGACAAAACAAAATTGCCTTGAATGCGTTGGTGCCGAAAGTATCGGCGATCATAGCGGAAAATCCCAACATGCAAATGGTTATCAGTGGTGATTCCCGTGCCAATTACGGGACGGTTATTGAAGTGATGGCTTTGTTGCGGTCGGCGGGTTTTACGCAGGTCGGCCTGAAAACAGATGCCAAAGTGATGCAAGTATCCCAAAATGCATCGGGACGTAAAGGAAAATAAGTGTCATCAAAATCTTTCATTTCGTCAGCGGTTTTACATGGGGTGATTTTAACCCTGATGGCAATGGACTTTTCCTTTGCCCGGTTTGATCACACGCCCCCGCCGGTTCAGATGATTATGGTGGATTTATCCAAAGTCAAGATATCAGATAAAACAAATTTGCCCCCTAAACAGGTCAAACAAAAGCCCAAAGCAACCGCAGCCCCTAAACCGGCCCCGAAACCGGAAACGGTACGACCGACACGTCAGGAACCGATCGTATCGGCTCCGCCCCCGAAACCCAAACCACAGATTCCGACTCCAAATGCGGCTCCGGTGATAGAACCGCCCGCCCCGAAACCGACACCGAAAAAACAAAAAGAAACACCGAAATCGGCCAAGCCGACACAACCCAAATCCAAATCACCCGCCAAGCCGGATTTGAAAACGTTATTGGCATCTGTGGAAAAAGTCCGCCGTTCGGCCCCTGTGCCGACCCCGGAAGACCCGCCCGATGAGATGCATTTGAATGACGGCATAGACGGTGGTACCGGTGGCAGTTTATCCCAAGTCTTGAGTATCAGCGAACGGGACCTGATTGCCAGTCAACTGACCGCATGTTGGAATTTGGATGCCGGGAAAGCGGGGATTGAAGATATGGTGATTGAAATTCGGGCGAAAATCAGCAAAGACGGATCGGTTCGGGAAGTGAAAATCGTCAGTCATATTCGGAATCGCGTGATGCAATCTGTGGCGGAAAGTGCTAAACGGGCTGTTTGGATTTGTGATAAGAAAGGTCCCGAATCACCGTTCCGAATTTTGGCGGAAAAATATGCGGATCATTACAGTGATTGGAAAGATATTTCTCTGCGCTTTAACCCCTTAACCGGCGTGATGTAATGCGGGTATAAAAGTCTCTTGGCCGTGTCCGTCCTTTTTTTGTATACGCTTCCGCTTCATCTCAACCGGCGGATAAAGCGTAATTTGCTCTTTCAATAGCAAATGACGACCCCTAAAAACCGGACACCGGAAACGTTTACAGGTGCCGTCCCGCAAAGCCAGGTATCCGCAAAAAAAGCCTTAAATTTTTCAGATTTTCAGATCAAGCCGTAAGATGATCAAAAAAAGCACATTATCTTATGTCAGTCGGATAGATGACATTTAGAAAATACAAGCCTTGGGCAGGGGCCGTTTCACCCCCCCGCGCACGATCGCGGGCGGCAAAGGCTGCCTGAAAATCATTCAGCGACCACTTGCCACACCCCACCCGTACCAAACTGCCCGTAATGTTGCGCACCTGATGATACAGGAAAGACCGTGCCGCGATGTTGATTTGCACTTCATTGCCTTGGCGTACAACGGTGAGGGTGTCTATTGTTTTAACCGGCGATTTGGCTTGGCACCCCGCGGCACGAAACGTACTTAAATCGTGTCGGCCGATCAGCATGTCGGCCGCTTGTTGCATTTTATGTTCATTCAGCGGGTGTACAAACCACCAGACGCGATTTTTATCCAGTGCCGGCGGAAAGCGGGTATTCAAAATACGGTACAGGTAAGACCGTTGACAGGCCGAAAAACGCGCGTGAAATGTATCGGGAACCGGATCTATGGCATGAACGCTGATCGGGTGGGGGCGAACCAACGCATTAAGGGATTCTCTCAGGCGTGCCGTATCGGTTGCACAGGGTGCGTCAAAATGTGCCACTTGGCCCAGGGCGTGCACGCCGGTGTCCGTCCGCCCGCTGCCTTGTAAGTCAATCGGCGTGCGTAAAGCGGTGGTCAGGGCTTGCTCTAATACATGTTGGACCGTCAGTTGCCCTTGCTGTTTTTGCCACCCGGCGAAAGGGGTGCCATCGTATTCAACCGTAAGTTTATACCGCAAGAAACGTCCCCCGGGGCAGTGTCCAACCTTGCAAAGCCGTTTCGGCCGCCATGGCTTTTTTCCCGGCCCGCTGAATGACCAGCAGGCGCAGGGTACTGCCACCCCCGCAGGCAATCAAAAGCCGATCATCTAAAACAGTGCCGGCGGGCTGAACGGTGGTTTCCGATCCGACTTCGGCCCGAAAGACACGAATACGCTCATCACCGACCTGAAAATAAGCTACCGGAAAAGGATTAAAGGCGCGGATATTACGCTCAATTTGCCGGGCAGGCAGAGACCAATCAATACGGGCTTCTTCTTTGGCTATTTTCTCGGCATAGGTGATTCCTTCTGTCGGTTGCGGCATAGGAGACGGATTTTCACGCAACGTACGCAAAATTAAATCGGCCCCTGTTTTCATCAAAGCGTCATGCAGTTCGCCGGCCGTTGTGTCGGGTGTAATCGGCACAATACCGCGCAACAACATATCCCCGGTATCCAAGCCGGCATTCATTTGCATAATGGTGATTCCCGATTCGGCATCACCGGCCTGAATAGCCCGTTGAATGGGGGCTGCCCCCCGCCACCGGGGTAATAAAGACGCATGTATGTTGATACAGCCCCGTGCGGGGGCATCTAGCACAGCCTGGGGTAAAATCAAGCCATAAGCGCATACAACCCCGACATCGGCTCCCCACGCGGCAAACTCGGCCTGGACCTCCGGTGTACGTAAAGTTTTGGGCGAACGCACCGGAATACCCAACGATTCGGCCATGACCTGTACCGGTGAAGGGCGTAGTTTCATATCCCGCCCGGCCGGTCGCGGGGGTTGTGTATAGGCACAGACGACCTGATGTTCTTGTGCCAGAGCTTGCAAGATAAAAGCCGCAATTTCCGGTGTTCCCATAAAGATAATTTTCATGCTATGCCTCCGTTTCATTGTCTTTTTCGGCTTGACGCGCGGCTTTTTTACGCCGTTTTTCCAAGTGTTTCAACAGGCGACTCCGTTTTAATTGAGACAGACGATCAATAAACAAATGACCGTCCAAATGGTCAATTTCATGTTGAAAGGCTATGGACAATAATCCGTCTGTTGTACGGGTTTGCTCGTGTCCGTTTTCATCCCAATAGCGGACCGTAACGGTTTCAAAGCGTTCCACATCGGCATATTCACGGGGAACGGACAGACATCCTTCACTATGCAGGACCATCGTATCCGAGTGGTCCACGATTTCCGGGTTGATCATTTTAATAGGATCCGGATTTTCACCACCGCAATCCACAACGACAACACGCAGTAATTTTCCCACCTGATTGCCGGCTAAACCGACGCCGTTGGCCATATACATGGTTTCCAACATATCCGCCAACAAACGTTGAATGTCGGGTGTCACGGCCGGAACACGCACCGCCGTTTCGCGCAGTATCGGGTGAGGGACTTCTAAAATATCTAACTTTGCCATTTTTTACTTTCCTTTTTTGATGATTTATTATACACTAAAAAAAGCGATTTGAAAAGGAGATTTTTTATGATACGTTTGTTTGTCGGTTTAGGCTTGCCCGAAAAGGTTAAAACGGAATTGTCTGAAATTCAGCGCGGTATGCCGTCGGCTTTATGGCGACCGCGTGAGAAAATGCATTTAACTTTACGCTTTATCGGAAATTTGTCCGAACCAACGGCCGAAGATGTCTTAAAAGAATTGCGTTATGTACGATTTCCGGCATTTTATTTGGCTTTGCGAGGAATAGGCTACTTTACGCGCAGCGATGTGCCACATCACATTTGGGCCGGCGTTGATGAAGATAAAGCCGTGCGTGAGTTGCAGGCCAAAGTGGATTCGGCCGTTCGTAAAGCCGGAGCCGGTCAGGAAGACAAGTTCAAATTCACACCGCATGTCACGCTTGGTAAATTGTTTGGGGCGGATATGGGGGAAGTGTTCAAGTATATTCAGGCCAACAACCTGTTCAAAACCGAACCGTTTGAAGTGTCCTCTTTTACTTTATATCAAAGTATCGCACGCGAGAATGGCGAGGGCAAGTACTACAAAGAAGTAGCCGAATACCCGTTGCAACTAATCTAGAAAAGGCGATTCCCGGCGGTTGGCGCGGGTTTGAGACACCGCCGGAGCCGATTGTCCCATCTGCCTTTACATTTATGGCAACCGGCCTTGTCGGTCAGCGTGCCGATATTCGTCGGGCAGATTCGACACCAAAATCCGAACATATATCTGTCGGAACAGGTATCACACACTTCCGGTCGTCCTTGGACATTAAAGGCAATGTTTGGGCCGGTGCAGGATTGACAGGTGCCGTCTGAAGCGATCACTTCATCGGGGGGACAGGTCGGTCGTATCCGGCATGTTTTTCCGGCTATTGACCACATACGATTGGGACAGGTCAGACAATCTTTTTCGTCAACCAAACCGACAGCCACCGTAGTCAGACAATCATGACAAGTTCCCGTTTCATCCATAAAGGTATGTGGCGGACAATCATGCCATTTGCATAACAGACGTTTTTGATTGTTTTGGATACGGAACAAAACCGAACGGTTGGGACATGTTGCACAAACCGCCGTTTGTAAAATGGGCGCACTCATCAAATCCGTACAATCGTGGCACGTGCCGAAAGCATCCCGAAATTGGTGCGGATTGCATGTGGCAAAGCAAACATGGCTGAGTGCCAACCGATTGGGACAGCGTTGGCAAGAACCGGCATGGGGTTCTACCGGGACGGCTTCGGGTGTATTGCAAGAGACGCAAATTCCTTTGGCGGTCGGGAACTGACCGGCGGGGCAGGGTATGCGGCACAAGCCGTTCTGAAAAATACGATTCGGACATAAAGCACATTTTTCGGCCGTTGTGGCTATGTTTTGGGGCGTGGTGCAGGCCACACAGTTTCCCAAAGAGTCCGGTATGGTCCCAATGGGGCAATCGTTCAAAACGCATCTTTCTTCTGTTGTATGCCGATTGCCGCAGGCCGAATCGCATTTTGTGTGGGTGAAGGGAATAATGCTTTGAGAATCATCGCAAGACCGACACCTGCCGTCTGAATCCATGATTTGACCGGTGCTACAAGGGGCCAAACACAGTCCCTTTTGCCAGATGCGGTGGGGACATTTGGCGCATTCACTTGGGGAAGTTTCAAATCCGCCGGCTTGTGCGCACGGGATACAATCCCCTTGCCGATTCGTGAAGTGATTTTCGGCGCATAAGGGCATTTGGCATAAAGCACCGTCTCCAAAGACAACCCGATTGGGACACAGGGCTAAACATTTTTCTAAACGGGGGGGTGTGCCGACTTCAAATACTCGCCGATCATAGCAATTGACGCATGTGCCGTCGGCCAGGCGAATCGGTGTGTCCATAGGACAGCAAGTCCCCCGTCCCCAACAGCACATATCATGATCTATGTAGGGACAGCAAATATCCCCGGCCCGATTCGCGTTGGCACAACATATTTCTTCCCCTTGTACTGTTTTAGCACACGATTCGCCGGCCGGACACGCATTTTTGCACAGGCCGTTTTGACATTTTTGACAGGGTGAACAGGCCGTATCATCTTGGCAGGCCTGCCGATAAGGTTTGTCGGCGTTGTCGGCCGGTCCCAAGTCGCGACTGAACTCAAACGCCATGACGTTAGTGGAACGGCAAATATCTTGATTTTGTTGACTTAATCGGCCGTTGATGTATACAGAAGTCGGGATTCCCCATTGCCTTTTGACCATGCGCCGGCAAATTTTTCTCGGGACATCATGCAGGGCAATTTCAAAAAAATTATCCGCTGTTGTATAGAGAGAGACCGTGTACCCCTGTCGTGTTTCATTCCCCATATCACCCGGAGTCAATGTGTTTCCGATTATCAGTTGACCCGAAGCCGTAATGGCCCGACCGGACAACTCTTTAATGGTGTCTTCAACAACCGAATCCTCTATAGCGATGCGGTATAACCACCGCCCGATGAAAAATATGGTAAAGGCAATCATGGCGATAATCATCAACAATCTGATGATTTCAAATAAAGTTTTGCCTTTTTCTCCGGTCGTTGTGTTTTTTAAGCGCATACTTTATCCCCCCCAACTCTGATTTCCCTTTTATCATAGTATCCTTTTATCTGTATGTCCACAAAAAAATCATATCACCCTACATTTTTTTATAAATTTTTCACATATAAAAATCAATGAAAAACATATAGTTGCATTCATACGCCGTAAAATTTTCTGTATCAATTTCAAAAAAGTGCTTGACAAAGGGCGGGTAATAGTGTAGAATTCGTTTTGCTTCCGATGAGCCGGGGGCAGTTGTTAGAGAGAGTGAATAGGGATAGGAAACGGATGTACGGACGGCTGTTCTTTAGAAGATGG
>CAKPYH010000009.1 GCA_934202735.1 uncultured Alphaproteobacteria bacterium
CATTGGGACGCATCCAATGAAGCCAAGAACTACTACAATGGTGTTCGCCTACAACAATCAGTAGCAGGACAGTGTTGTCCGAAAAACTTTTGGAATGAAGATATCAATTCATGTTGCGATAACCAGAAGAATTGGTGGACACAAGCAAATGATACCAGTTGTGCGAGATGGTACTGTACAAACGAACTCAATGGAACATGGGACACCAGTAGCGGTGCCAAGGCTAAGAAAGACTGTTGGACGTGTACTGCAGATGGAGCCTGTTGTGCTACAGAACAAGGCATAATAGACGGTCAATGCTGTGATGGTCAATGGAATCTATGGAAAGAGGAAATAACCGAAAAATGTTGTAAAGCGATCAACGGTGGTTATGGACGAGATGCCGATGGTAAACCTGCCTGTTGTTTGGGATCAAATACATTTTTTGAGGGTAAATGTTGTGATGGCTGGGTGAATGGCTGGGGTAAAGATCCCGATAAACACGACAAAGGTTGTTGTGAAGCAAATCTCGGTAAATGGGTGGAAAATCATTGTGAAAATCCTTAGTTGTGTGGCTATGGTTCCCATTGACTAATTGTAAAAGAATCACGTGAAAATACCGTTTTATCACCGTTTGATGGGCCCGGAGTATTTACTCTCCCCCGTCATCTTCGGGCTTGACCCGGAGATCCAGGGGAAAGAACAGTCCTTGTAATCCTGTGCGTCCCGGCATTTTGGATTATGCGCTACGCTTACCCGCTCACTGCGTTCGGGGCCGCCTGTCGGCGTTGCCTTCTGCCCCCGCTTCCGCGGGACTGCGCAAATAAAAAGTTGCCGGTGGCAAGTTTTTATGCGCAAAGCAATAAGCCTTATTGAAAACAAGGACAACCCTTTGTCCGCCGTTTGAAATCTAGGCGGAATTGGACAAAGTAATAGAGAGAAATCGGGAATGACACAAAAAACACGCGAATGACAACACTCAAAAGGTGTGCGACAACGTCCCTATGGGCGACATTCTCTCGGCGTTGTTGACAACCTAACCATTTTGTGGCCCGTTCTGAAAATGCCACAATTTCTTGATGAACGTACATAAAAACGCCGGTGAAATCCCCCGGCGTTTCGGATAACGGATTGGGCCTTAATACATGCCACCCATACCGGCGGCACCGGCACCGTGATTGAGAAAATAGCTTTAATTCTGTCGTTCCCGCGGATGACGCATGCGATAACACGCCACAATCGCGCGTTTGTCCGATTGCCGTTTGGCCACCGGTCCCATCTCACGATTCAGGCGCGTCAACCGGAAATTGACCCCCACACGTTCAGCATCCCGGGCACCTTGTTTCATCATACTCCGTTCTTTTAATTGACCATTGTTGGTATACACCCACATCAAGCCGTCTTCTTTACCATCTTTATAGGTACATTTTTTGAACAGTTGTCCGTTCGGGTAATACATTTCAGCGGGACCTTCCATCTGACCATTCCGATACAAGCATTTGCCACCCAAGCGTCCGTTATCATAGAACCATTCCGACATACCGTGCTTTTTACCGGCCCGGTAAGAGCAACGCAAGGCAATCTGTCCGTTATCGTGATACAGTTCACAAGGACCTTGTAATTGCCCGTTTTGATAAAAAGACAGTTCTATCACATGTCCATCTTCGGCATACCACTCAAAAGAACCGGAGGCTTTACCGTTGCGATAAGTACACCGGCATTGAACCTGGCCATTTTCATAATAGGTTGTATATCGGCCGCTGGCTTGTCCGTTTTGATAGACCCCGACTTCCCGGTATTGACCATTCGGATAATACGTGTGATAGGCCCCATGTCTTTGGCCGTCTTTATAGACACTTTTTTCAATCAAGTGTCCTTTTTCGTCATTACGTTCGCAGTCCCCTTGTTGCAATCCTACTTCGTCAAAGTAAGACACAGACTTTATCACACCATTTTTGTAAGATTCAATTTTGGTCGGCATATTTTATTTCCTTTCATTAGGTTTTATCAGTATACCACAGTTTTTAATTTTTGGCAAGAATTTTCTTTTTTGACAATCGGCCGTCTGATTGTACAACAAAAAAGCCCCGTCCGAATGGCGGGGCAGTTTTAGTTTTACATTTTATTCCTGTTTGAAAGTCGCCAATAGTTCGGCCGAGCGATGCGCATTTTTCAGGTTCATCATACCGTTCAGGCTATAGCCGGCATCCACATGAACAATCTCCCCCGTGATTCCGGATGACAGGTCGCTGCACAAGAACAAACCGGCTTGTCCCACGTCCTGTGTCGTGATATTACGTTCCAAGGCCGAGTTGTTTTCCACCCACCCTAAAATCTGCCGAAAGTCCCCGATACCGGAAGCGGCCAAAGTCCGCACCGGACCGGCCGAAATAGCATTCACGCGAATATTTTGTGCCCCCAGATCAAAGGCGATATAGCGCACCGATGCTTCCAAAGCGGCTTTAGCGACACCCATGACATTATAGTTGGGTACATACCGTTCTGCCCCCAGGTAGGTTAAGGTCAAGCAGGCCCCGCCATCAGGCATGAGTTCGGCCGCACGCCGACACACATCGGTAAAAGAAAAGCAGGAAATACGCAACGCATTAGAGAAATTACCGGCCGTTGTATCCACATACCGACCCTTCAATTCATTTTTGTCCGCAAAAGCAATCGCGTGCACCACAAAATCCAAACGCCCCCAACGTTCTTTCAGAGTTTGAAACGCCACATCCATGGATACAGAATCCAGCACATCGCAGGGGATAATCATGTCTGACCCGACCGATTCAGCCAAAGGTTTAACCCGGCGGGCCAAAGCGTCCCCCTGATAGGTAAAAGCTAATTCGGCCCCTTGATCGGCCAGAGCTTTAGCAATCCCCCACGCAATAGAGTGATCATTTGCCACGCCCATAATTAAACCCCGTTTGCCTGCCATAATTCCTGTTGTCATATTTTTTATCCTTTCATCGTTGATGAGTCTTGTTTAGCCTTTTTCGGATAAAAAGTCAACATAATTCAAAAAATACTTGACTTTTCATCTTTTATGGTATATAAGTTAAATCCTAAAACGTTATTTAATTACTTAATTGGGGAAAAAAATGGCCAATATTAAATCTGCTAAAACGCGTATCAAACGCAACAAAAGACGGGAAAAGATCAATTTGGATCGTCTGAACGCCGTTCGGACGGCCGAAAAGAAAACTCGTAAAGCCGTTGCGGCCGGTGATAAAGAAGCCGCTAAGGCTGCTTTTCAGGGTGCCGAGTCGGCTTTGGCTCGTGCCGCCGGCAAGGGAACAATGCATAAGAAAACTGCTTCCCGTCATGTTTCTCGTTTAGCACAAGCGATCAAATCTCTGTTCAAATAAAGTTCAGACAAGTAAATAAAACCTCACTTTTGTGGGGTTTTTTTGTTATAACAACCATGCAGCAGGCGTTAAAGTATATCAAGCGGGTGATACCGCATCGGCGGCGGACAAAAGGATAAACACAAGGGTAAAAGCCCCCGGTGCAGGTCCGGCTTGACAATGTTTTTTTACAACAAAAGACCCATCGGGATAGACGATGGGCCTTTTTTGTTGCGGGTTCTAGAACCGATATTTCAGGCCGGCGGTCATGTAGGTGTGCGTTTCGCGTTCCATGTAATGACGCAGCGTTCCGAACACCTGCCACTCTCCGGCCGTGAAGTCCAACCCCAAGTTCGCTACTCCCCGATACGCACTCACACGGTCATCGTATAGGTCAAACGTCCCATCCATGCCGGACATACCCATCTTGATGTTGTACGGGTTCGCGAACTCGCGGTACCCCATGATCCCCGCCGTCAGGTTCAACCGTGCTTGACGACCCCAGGTGTAAGTCCGCGCTACATGCAACCCCATACCGCCTTCCACAGACATCCGGTTGTCGGACGGTATCGTCAGGCTGAATGCTTTGTCTTCTTCGTTGCCCCGTTGGTTATATGCCACCGCATTTAACTCCATTGTCGGAGATACTTCCCAACCGGCCACAGTCATCGGCACGCGCGCTTCGTTCATCACGCCCGCAAAACGCTTCTCCAACGTCCCTTTGTATGTCGTCCCGTTAAAGCCAGACCGATTATAATGGCCCCGTGCAAACCCGATGGTCGGGGTCATAATCGCCCGGACCCGACCGTGTGTCAAGCTTACCGGTGTAGCCACTTGGAACACCGTGCTGTTGCGTGTGTCTGTCGTATCTTTGCCCGTGTTCAGGCGGGTCATAGACAGGGCGTATCCCACTTTAACGGACGGAGAAATCCGCCGATTGGCCAACGCATACTGTCCGCCGGACGCCCGATCATTCTTGAACGAAAACGCCGTAAGACTGCCTTGCGTCTGAAACAACGGCTTATCGTCATTGGCGAACATTGCCGCGTTCATGGTCAGGTTCATATCACGCAGAGCCGTCAGATCTTCATGGGCAAACCGCGTGAGATTGTCCAGGCCCGTCATAGACCGCAACGCCCCGTTAAACTCAGACACAGTGCCCAGGGACTTTAAGGTATTAAAGAACCCTTCGTTCCGTCCCGCCGTATAGTTCTTCTCTAAAAACGATGCCAAACTCCCGTTCCCCGTCAAGGTGGCAAAGGATTTTTTAGTCATAATCACATCTGTGCCGTTTTCTGCTAATTTCGCATCAAAAAGGGCCGATTGCGAAATCAAATTCAATCCACTGGTATCCGGTGTTTCAAACATATCCTTTACCACCACTATATTGTCAAAATTATCGGTGAGAAAGGCACTGGATAAATACAAATTACCCGAAATAGATTTTTTAGAAGCAAACTGCGCACCGGGCAATGCAATGGTTTTACCGGTCCCGTCCGGGGTAAATTTTGCCAGATCTAACGCAAGCAAATTTGTGTTGATAACTCCGCTATTTTGAAACGATGCAGAGTTCCATAATTGAATAAAATAACCAGCGTTATTAACTTCATTTGAGGTACTTGTAGCTGTTAAATTCTCTGTCGTTTTTGTTCCAGTTGTAAAATTGTCAGTTATTAAAGTGGAATCAACAATTTCAAGGGTCCCAGCATTGTAAACATGTGCAAAATCCCCTGCTGCAAAAATAACACTTCCAGACATGGCTTCACTATCTTCATCAATAGTATGTACAAACTCCCCATTGGAGACCCGTATTGTTCCATAATTATAAAATCCAACAAAGTCGTGTAGAGCGACTACGTTTACCGCGTTTCCGATATAAGTATCATCTCCTTTATCTAGAATTAGACCATCATGGTCCGTGTATGCTTCATGCATATCAACACTAATTAACCCATAATTTTGAAATATCGTTTTTTCAGCGTAATCGCCTTCTTCGTCATCTATCTCATCCATGAGCCACAGCGGACCATATATTGTTCCGTTATTTACCATCGTGCCACCAATTTGTATGACTTCATGTTCTATGATTCCATTTGGTTCATTCACAAATGAAATAGATGAATCATTTGATCCAGTAAGAAACAGTGTACCCATTTTTCCAGAATTTTGTATGGACAAGCGTGTTGATGTACCACTATCAAATAAAGAAATCCCGCTTATAACGCCGGATGTATGATTGGTCAATGTACCATCACCAAACATTGCAGTTGCAATACGCCACTTTAAACCTTCCCCCATATCTTTCCAGGAGCCGTTAATCGTTCCTGTATTGGATATTGAGCCGGCTGAATAATTTCCGGCAGGAAAATATTCATTCCCTGAAAATTCACCACCGGCAAAAATCAAACCATTATATATTCCTGAGTTAGAAAACGCTCCTGCCGAATAAATATACCCACTCAATGTGCCTGAATTATTAATTGTCCCAGTGGAATAAAATTTGGGTGCCGTCTCTGGATTTTCAGGTAAAGGAAGAGTTAAAGTGCCCATATTTTCAAATACACCTTCTTTAATGATGAAGTTTCCTGTATCACTTAATAATGTTCCTTCATTTTTAAGTGTTCCTTTATCTAAAACAACATCGTTCTTGTACTTAATTATTCCAGACTCTGTATTATGGATGACCGAAGTAGCAGATGAGATGATATCCCCTTCTATTTCGCCATAGTTCGTCATATCACCGTCCAAGGTAATATCACCTTTGATTTTACCTTTATTGATTAAAATTCCTTGTGTTATATCAAAGGAATTTTCAATGTTTCCACTTTCATTATTTGTAAAAATAATACTTCTCGCTTCATTACCGGAGAGTGTTATTGTATCCGTCGTCCCATCAGAAGAAAGGATTTCACCGTAATTTTGAACACTCAATTGTGAATTGGACCTGTTGATAATGGAAAGAGAGCCCGTTATTTTACCGGTTTCAAAATTTGCAAAAATGTTTCCATTTGTGTACACTTTATTGATCTCTAAAAATATATTTCCATTCACTTCCCCGGCGTTAGACATATATCCTTCCGAAGTAATATCTCCGGTCATTTTACCATTTTCGCGATTTGTAATGGTTCCCCAATCTTCCAGGATAATATTCCCTTCCAAAATTCCATTATTTGTCAGGTTAGCATGATTTAGATAAGCCAGTAATCCACCTTTTTCAGTGTTCTTTAATGTGGCTGTATTTTCAATCGTTATGTCGGCATATATATCTGACTTGGGAACTCCCCATGCCGCTATCATAGGTAACAAAACACCATCTTCATCGCCTTCTAAGGGGTAAAGACCTTCATGAATCTCTGTTTCATGAGAGATAGTTAGATCTCTGTTTTGCCCCTCTCCTTTGAAAAAGACGGCGGCCGTGACTGCCCCTATAAAAATACTGCCGGATTTACAAGTTCCCTTGGATGTTAAGAAAAAACCTTTATTGCATGCACTACATTGACCATTGGTCGGATTATAACTGGCACAATTCTCTATAGTTATAAGGCATTCATTACCAACGAGTGTATAACCGTCATCACATACACACATCCCGTCCGAACATGTCCCATGGGCCCCGCAGTTTATGTTTTCACATTTATCCACAACCGGGACGGTTTGACAGGTCGTTCCGGTATAGCCGTCCGAACAATCACAGACTTTTGTCGCCTGGTTCCATGTCCCGTGAGCCCCGCAGTTCAAGGGGGCCGT
This sequence comes from uncultured Alphaproteobacteria bacterium, assembly GCA_934202735.1. Lineage (GTDB taxonomy): Bacteria > Pseudomonadota > Alphaproteobacteria > CAAHEQ01 > UBA3637 > CALXZG01. The sequence continues at coordinate 7,074 of CAKPYH010000009.1, forward strand.
CTCACACCGCGGACCATAATAATTA